>NZ_JAFLRF010000019.1 GCF_017315705.1 Trinickia mobilis
TCGCGCCGAGCCCCGCGCAAAAGAATCAACTGAAACTATGGTCAGCCGTTTTTGCACAACTTGACGCACACAACTCATTCGAATTCCAAGGTGTGAGGGTTGTGCTTCGCCTTCAAACAGTCGAACTCCGAGGTCTGAGGCTCGCATTCCACTCTCAAAGCGTGGACAACTCCACGGTCTGAGGCCCACGTTCCGCCTTCGGACATCCGAAGTCCTCGGTCTGGGGCTGACGTTCCGCCCTCAAAGAGTCGAAGTCGTCGGTCTGAGGCTCAGATTTCGGCCCTCCGACAGTTGAATGCGCCGGTTTGGGGCTCGCGTTCCGCCTTCAAACATTCGTGACCTACCCCCGGGTTTAGGCCGAAGCAGTGCCCCGCCCTCAAACAAACGTATCGACGATCCCGACCGTGCGTTGGACGCTGGTTGTGGCCGACGTGGCGGTCGCGAGCGCCTCGGCGCCGGTCGCGTTGCCGCTGTTTCCGCCGCGCGAACCTCCCCCGCCCTGCTGCTGCGCCTGCTGTTGCGCTTGTCCTGCAAAGCCGTTGCTCACGCTCGCGCTGCCCAAGCCGATCCCGTTCGATTCCATCGCTTCGCGCAGTTTCGGCAGCGCCGCTTGGACGGCGTCGAGGACCTGCTGGTGCTGCGAGACGAACAGCGCGTGCGCGTGGTTGTCGGCGACTTGCAGCACCACTTGCAGCGGACCCAGGTCAGGCGGGTTGAGCGTCAATTCGGCCGTCTGCTGGTGGGCGTTCGACAGGAACACCACCTTCTGGCTCAAGGCGTCTTCCCAGTCCGGCGTGCCGACTTGCGGCGACAGCGACGCCGCAGCCGCCGACGCGCCCGCGGCCGCGCTTGCGCTCAGTGCCGTCGCGTTCGGCGCCAGCGCCGCCGCTTGGGCCGCTGCGGCGGACTGTTGGGTTGCCAGCGTCGCGCTCGTCTGGTTCGCCGTCGCTTGCAGCGTCGCGGTCGCGTCTTGCGTATTGCTGCCCGACAGGCTGTTCGCCGCCAGCGAGTTGACCACCGTCGTTGCGGTTGCGCTCGCGTTTTGCGCCGCCGCGTGCGCCGCCGTGCCGGAGGCGCCGAACTTGCCCTGGCCCAACGCCGCCGCATTCGGGAGATTCTTCGGCGTGATCGCGGCGTTCGAGCCGGTCGCCGCCTTGGACGCGGTCGCGTCGGCTGCCTTGCCCGGCGTGCCCGCTGCGGGCGCGTTTGCCGCGCTCTGGCCCGTCGCTTCGGCAAGCGCGGCCTCCAGCGCTTGTTGCAGCGTCTTGGCCTTGGTCGAATCCGTGGTGCCCGCCGTCGTCGTGCCGCTCACGCCCGTTGCGGCCGTGCCGTCGATCGAGGCGTCCGTTGCCGTTGCGGCGGCGTTCGGGTTGGATGCGTTCGCTTGCGCCTGCAGTTGGGCTTGAACGGCCGCGGCAACCGCCGCCGCCTGTGCCGCTGCGTTGCTCGCCGCATTCGTTGCATTGGCGTCCGGCGTCGAGTGGTTCGTCTTGCCGCTCTTGCCGTTCGATGCGGTGCTGCTGGTGCCGTTCATACCGCTGCCGCTTGCCGAGGCTTGCGGTGACGCTTGCGCCTGCGACGCGTTGTTGTTCGCGGCGTTGGCCGCGTTCGCATTCGCGTTGTTCGAGCCGTTCGCGGCGTTGGCCGTCGAGCCGTTCACCGACGCGTTCGCGCTTTGTGCCGCGTTCGACGACGCGTTCGCGCTTTGTGCCGGGTTCGACGATGCGTTCGACGCGCCTCCGGACGAGCCCGCCTGTTGCTGCTGCGCCTGGGCGAGCGTCTGCGAGAACGGCGTCGAAGGCTGCGAGGAGGGCAGCGGCGCTGCGCTCGATGCGTCGGTCGACGTGCTTGCCGCGCCGAACAGCGGGCCGAGGAAGGAGAGCGGAGACGTCATGCGAGGCCTCTTAAGGTCGGTCAGAGGGTTGGGCGTCGAAATACATGCGTTTCTTTTACGTGCGCTTGCAAGGCGTCACTCGACGCTGTCCGCGCGCATGCGCAGCACCTTCGCCGAGTGTTCGTCAGATTCGCGCTGTTCGCGGCGCGCGGTCTTCAGCGCCTGCGCGGCCTCGCCGCGCGCCTGCAGGATTTCGTACGAGCCGAGCTTGCGCTTTTGCTGCTGCCATTCAGGCTTCGCCGCCTCGACGCGCGCGGTTGCCGTCGCCAGCAGGCGGCGCTGCTGTTCGATCGCCGAATCGAGCGTGTCGATGAACGCCTGGAAGTTGCGCCAGTTGCCGGCGGGCATGCCCGACTGCGCGGTCTTCGTGAAGCGCGCGTGATACTCGTCGCGGTATTGCACCAGCGAGTCGAGCTGCGCTTCGACATCGGCGCGCTCTCGCTGCACGCGGCCCAAATGCTTGGTCGCGGCGTCGAGATCGTCCTGCGCGAGATCGATCAGCGTTTGAATCGGAAAGTGCTTGGACATAGGCAGTCAGCCTCCCTATTGCAATAGCGCGTCGAGCGCCGTCACGCTCGGCTCGAACTCGGCGCATTCGCGGAAATGCTGTTGCAGGAACGCTTCGATGCGCGGATACAGCGCGATCGCACGGTCGAGCAACGCGTCGCGCCCGCTTGAATAGGCGCCGACGTTGATGAGGTCGCGGTTGCGCTGGTAGCGCGACAGCATCTGTTTGAAGAGCCGCACCCGGTCGAGGTGGCGCTCGTCGATGAGCGAGGTCATCGCGCGGCTGATCGACGCTTCGATGTCGATCGCCGGATAGTGCCCGGCCTCCGCGAGCGCGCGCGACAGCACGATATGGCCGTCGAGAATCGCGCGCGCCGAATCGGCGATCGGGTCCTGCTGGTCGTCGCCTTCGGTGAGCACCGTGTAGAACGCGGTGATCGAGCCGCCGCCTTGCGGCCCGTTGCCGGTGCGCTCGACGAGCGCGGGCAGCTTCGCGAACACCGACGGCGGGTAGCCCTTCGTCGCGGGCGGCTCGCCGATGGCCAGCGCGATCTCGCGCTGCGCCATCGCGTAGCGCGTGAGCGAATCCATGAGCAGCAGCACGTGCTTGCCCTGGTCGCGGAAGAATTCGGCGAGCGAGGTCGCGTACGCGGCGCCTTGCATGCGCAAGAGCGGCGAGACGTCGGCGGGCGCGGCGACGACGACCGAGCGCGCGAGGCCGTCCTCGCCGAGGATCTGCTCGATGAACTCCTTCACTTCGCGGCCCCGTTCGCCGATCAGGCCGATCACGATCACTTCGGCGCTCGTGTAGCGCGCCATCGTGCCGAGCAGCACCGATTTGCCGACGCCCGAGCCCGCGAAGAGGCCCATGCGCTGGCCGCGTCCGACCGTGAGCAGCGCGTTGATCGCGCGCACGCCGACGTCGAGCACCTGATGGATCGGTTCGCGGTTGAGCGGGTTGATCGACGGGGCGGAGAGCGGCGCGTCGGCCGCGTTGCCGAGCGGGCCGAGTCCGTCGAGCGGACGGCCCGACGCATCGACGACGCGTCCCAGCATCGCCCAGCCCACGGGCAGGCGCTTCGCGCCCGCGAGCGGATCGGCGATCGGCGCGTTTTCGAGCGGATAGACGCGCGCGCCGGGCAGGAGGCCGGCGACTTCGGTCGTCGGCATCAGGAACAGGCGCTCGCCCGAGAAGCCGACCACTTCGGCTTCGGCCATGTCGCGCGTGCTGCCCGCGGGCAGCTCGATCATCACCTCGGCGCCGACCGAGAGGCGCAAGCCGACCGCTTCGAGCACGAGGCCTGCGGCGCGCGTGAGGCGGCCGCACGCGCGCATCGGCCGTGCGAGCGTGTTGCGGCGGCGCGCGGCGTCGAGCCGCGCGCGCCAGGCGTGCAGATGGGGGTTGTCGGCGGATGGAGCGGGCGATGCGGCGACGCCAGCCGTGGCGGCGCTCGCCGAGTCGTCGAATCCGATATGAAGGTGATTCGTCGCGAATGCGTCGAGCGAGGGCGCCGCCAGACCGGCCGGCACCGCGGGCTCGCCGCCCGGCAGCGAGGTGCCGAACGACGCCAGCGCCAATTCCTGTTCCAGCGGCGTGAGGCCGCTCGTCAGGATCTCGTCGACGGTCGGCTTCACCATGTGCTCACCTTGCCGAGGGCGGCCGCGACGCGCTCCCAGCGTGTCTTGAGCGTGGCGTCCACTTCGCCGCTCGCGGCCTGCGCGCGGCAGCCGCCGCGCTCGACCGTCGCTTCGGTGCGGACGTGCCAGCCGCCGCGCTTCAATTCTTCTTGCAGGTAAGCCTCGATGATCGGCAGGTCGGCGGGATGCACGATCAGCGTCGGCGTGCCCGTCAAGGCCGGTTCGGCGGCGAGCACTTCGCGCGCGGCGTCGAGCAGCGCGGACGGATCGTGCGTCACGTGATGGCGCACGGCTTGTTGAGCGATATCGAGCGCGAGTTCGACGAGGTTTTCCGCGAGATGCGCCTCGACGCCCGTCAGCGCCGACTTGAACGCTTGCGCGAGGTCGGCGAGCTTGGCGGCCTCGGCAAGCGCTTCGACGCGGCCCTTCTCGAAGCCCTGCGCATAGCCTTGCTCGAAGCCTGCCTGATAACCGAGCGCCTGGCCCGCGACGTGGCCCGAAGCGACGCCCTGCGCATGCGCGGCATCGCGCAGACGCTGCAGCTCGGCTTCGAACGCGCCATCGTCGAACGGCTGCGCGGGCGCGGGCGGCGCCGGGTCGAACGAAGCCATCTCCCAGCGTTGATACGCCGAGAGTGTCTCTTTCGATCGATCCATGCCGGCATGCGCCGGGCCGTCCACGTCAGCGCCCGCCGGGCCGCCCCAAGCGTGCTGACTCCCCCCTTGGGGGGGAAGCGAACGCGGGGGGCGGTCAACATTAGACATACGCGTCTTCCGCCTTGCCGCCGAGGACTATCTGACCGCTCTCGGCGAGGTTGCGCACGACCTGCAGGATGCGGCGCTGCTGCGTCTCGACTTCCGACACGCGCACCGGTCCGCGCGAATCGAGGTCTTCCGCGAGCAGTTCGGCCGCGCGCTGCGACATGTTCGACAGGAACTTCTGGCGCAGCGCGGGCGGCGCGCCTTTCAGCGAGATGATCAGCCCTTCCGACTCCACTTCCTTCAGCAGCAGCTGGATCGCGCGGTCTTCCAGGTCGAGCAGGTTCTCGAACACGAACATCTGGTCGATGATCTTCTGCGCGAGATCCGCGTCGTACTGGCGGACGCTCTCGAGCACCGATTCTTCGAACGTGCTCGACATGTAGTTGAGGATTTCGGCCGCCGTGCGGATGCCGCCCATCGGGCTGCGCTTCAAGTTGTCGCTGCCCGACAAGAGGCCCGTGAGCACGTCGTCGAGTTCGCGCAGCGCCGCGGGCTGGATGCCGTCGAGCGTTGCGATCCGCAAGAGCACGTCGTTGCGCAGACGCTCGGCGAAGCATTCGGCGATCTCGGAGGCCTGGTCGCGGTCCAGGTGCACGAGGATCGTCGCGATGATCTGCGGGTGTTCGTTCTTGATGAGCTCGGCCACGGCCGCCGAATCCATCCACTTGAGCCCTTCGATGCCGCTCGTGTCGCTGCCTTGGAGGATGCGGTCGATCAGCACGCCCGCCTTGTCCTCGCCGAGCGCCTTCGTGAGCACCGAGCGGATGTAGTCGCTCGAATCGAGCGACAGCGCCGTGTGCCTTTCCGCTTCCTTGACGAAATCCTGCAGCACGCCCTCGACCTGCTCGCGCGTCACGTTCTTCAACGCGGCCATCGCGGAGCCGATCTTCTGCACTTCGCGCGGCCCGAGGAACTTGAATACCTCCGCGGCCTCTTCCTCGCCGATCGACATCAGCAAGAGCGCGCTCTTGGTGAGACCTTCAGTGTTCATGATGCCCCTAGCGAACGATAGTGAGCGTGGGGGCCGTTCATTCAGCCACCCAGTTCTTGACGACCGTCGCGACGATCTTCGGGTCCTGGCGCGCGATCGTGCGCGCGTAGTCCAGGTTCCGTTCGAATTTGTGCTTCTCGCTTTCGAACGACAGCAGGTTCACGTTCACGCCGTCGTCGTCCAGTGCGGCCTTGTCCGCGCCCTCGGCCGGGATGCCGTCGAGCAGCACCGGCTCGCCCGCCGAGCCGATCGCCACGGCGGCCGTCGCCTCGCCGGGCGGCAGGGGCGGCGGGAATGCGCGGCGCAGCGCCGGCTTCACCATCACGAAGTAGAGGATCAGGGCCACCGCGCCGATGCCGAGCCACGTCGCGATCTGCTTGTAGAGCGCGAGCATGTCGGGCGTGCGCCACCACGGGATGTTCGAGAACGGGTCGTCGATCTTCGTGAACGCGCTGTTGACGACGTTGACCGAGTCGCCGCGCTGCGCGTCGTAGCCCATCGCGTCCTTGACGAGCTGATCGACTTTCGTGAGCAGATCCGCGGGCACCGGCTGCATCGTCATGTGGCCCTTCGCGTCCGTGACCGGCACGTTGTTGATGACCACCGCCACCGACAGACGCTTGATGCTGCCGATCTCGCGCTCGGTGTGGCGGATCGTCTTGTCGAGTTCGTAGTTGGTCGTCGAATCCTTGTGCTCGGAGAGCGGCGTCGCCGACACCGCGCTCGCGCCGCTCGCGGGCGCATTGATCGGCGCGGAAGCCGGCTGCGGCGGCGTGTTCGACAGCGCGCCCGGCACGCCTTGCGCGGCGCCGGTCGACGCTTCCGTCGACGAGCTCGTCTGCTGGCTGCGGATCGCGGTTTGCGCCGGGCTGCTGTTCGGGCCGTACGATTCGGCGGTCTGCTCGACCTTCGAGAAGTCGATGTCGGCGCTGACCGTCGAATGCGCGTTGCCGGCGCCGAAGAGCGGGGCGAGGATCGCGTCGATGCGCTGCTGCGTGTCGTGCTCGATTTGCCGCACGTATTTCAGTTGCGACGGATCGAGCCCGGTGGCGGACGAAGATTGCGTCAGGAGGTTGCCGTCCTGGTCGACGATCGTCACGTTCTTGACCGGCATGTCGGGCACCGCGGACGCCACCATGTGCGTGATCGCGATCACCTGGCCTTCGTCGAGCGCGCGGCCCGGATACAGATTGACGAGCACCGACGCCGACGGCGCCTCGCGGTCGCGCACGAACACGGACGGCTTCGGAATCGCCAGATGGACGCGCGCTTCGCGCACGGTCGAGATCGATTCGATGGTCTTTTCGAGCTCGCCTTCGAGCGCGCGCTGGTAATTGACCTGCTCGGCGAACTGGCTGATGCCGAACTTCTGGTTGTCCATCAGCTCGAAGCCGACCGAGCCGCCCTTGGGCAGCCCAAGCGCAGCGAGGCGCAGGCGCATCTCGTGCACTTGGTCGGAAGGCACGAGGATCGCGCCGCCGGCGTCCGCGAACTTGTACGGGATGTTGGCCTGCTGCAGCGCGGTGATGATCGCGCCGCCGTCGCGGTCCGAGAGGTTGCTGTACAGCACCTTGTAGTCCGGCGTGCGCGACCACATGACGAGCGCGGCCACGACGGCCACGAGCAACGCGACGGCGATGATCAGCGGCGCGCGCGGGTTGCCGCGCATTTGCGAGAGCGTCGGCAGGCGCTGTGCAAACCCGTTGCCGCCGCCGAGTTCGGCACCGCCGCCGGCAGGCAGCCCGCCCGCACCTGCCGCGGCAGGTTGCGCGCCCGCGAGGCCGATGCGGGTGTCGGGGTTGATCAAAGAGTTGGCCTGCGAATCCATGCGTCTGGGTTCTCCGGAATGCGGGTAGGTCCTGTCGGGACGCGCTTTGACGCCCACTTACGGACACTTTCACGAAGGGGATTATCCGCAGGGGAGCGCAACTCCATTGGTTGAATAGAACAGGGTTTTCCCCCTACTTTCACGGCTTTCGCGAAATGGCCGCTGCTATGCTCGCTGCTATGTTCTTTTAATCGGATCGGCACGTCCCGCGCGTGCTGCTTACAAGCGGTTTACGCTTGGCGCGAGCGCTCGAGCCGGTCCATTTCCACTTTCCCGGCTGTGGAGAAACCATGACTGTCACTGCGATGAATTCGGCCCTGCAGCAATTGCAGGCGCTGGCGGCCCAAGCCGCGGACAGCGCCGAAGTGCAAAGCCAAAGCAACGGCGCTGCGACGGCGGGTACGTTTTCGGCGGCGCTCAAGGCGTCGCTCGACAAAATCAGCGATAACCAGCAAAAGGCGGCCGGCGAATCCAAGGCCTTCGAGCTCGGCGCGCCGAACGTTTCGCTGAACGACGTGATGATCGACGGGGCAAAGGCCAACATCGGCTTTCAGTTCGGGCTGCAGGTGCGCAACAAGCTCGTCTCGGCCTACAACGACATCATGCAAATGTCGGTGTGAGCGCCCCAAAAATCACCTAAAGCTTTCGCGGCGCGATCCGATAACACCGGTATAAGGCAGGCATTTGCGCTGCCGGCCACCAACCGAAGAGCACAGGAGGAGCGCCGATGTATTCCCCAGGACACTCTGGAGCGAGTGCGGATGCGCGCGTCGGCGTCGAGACCGGGGTCATGGGCGCGAATCCGCACCGTCTGATCGCGACGCTCGAAGAAGCCTGGATCGGAATTGCCCCAGCAATCGCGAAGATGGCGGCACAGCCATCGCCGGAACGCATTAGATGAACCAGAACGCAGAATATTTTGCGCGATACGAAGCGATCGCGGCGGTGTCGCACAGGATGCTGTCGGCCGCGCGCCGCGCGCTGTGGAGCGATCTGATCAGGCTGCAGGACGAGTACCTGGCGCTCGTCGACGGGCTGAAGGACGCCGAGTCGAACGTGATGCTCGACGACGGCGAGCGCGCGCGCAAGTTCGACCTGATCCGGCGGATTCTCGCCGACGACGCGGCGATTCGCGACCTGGCGAGTCCGAGCGTCGCGCGCCTGTCGGCGCTCTTCGCCACCGAGCGGCCGGCGCGCGTGCTGAAAGAGCTGTACGGCGCGCGCTGAGCGCTATGGTTTTTTGGCGCAAGCACAATCACGCAATACCCTGCCTCAAGCCACACTCAATTCAACCTCGTAAGCAGCACGACTTTTTGGCGCGAAAGGACTCGGCATGACCGGAATCGACACTGCCATCGCGTCTGTGCTTGCGAGTCGCGTCGATAGCTTGCTGACCAACGGCGTCGGCTCGTTTTCCAATCCTTCGACCGCGCAGACGGGCGCTTCCGCGCTGAGCGTCGATACGTCCAACGCTGCGGCCGGCGTGACCGGCGCGATTCCCGCGGCGCAGGCTTCCGCGCAGGCCGTCTTGTCCGAAGTCGCGCTCACGCTCGACGCAATCTCGCGCTTCGGCGGCGAGGCGACGCCCGCCGTGGTCGGCGAGGCGCCGATCTGGCCTGCGCCGCCCGCGATCAACGTGGTGGCGGGCGCGAGCGCCGAGCTGTTTCCATCGCTCGATTCCGCCGCGGCTGCGGGCGGCAGCGCTTCCGCTTCCGCGTCTGCCGCGCAGCAGACCCAGGGCGCTGCACTCTCCGCATCGACGGTGCCCGTCGCGCTGCTCGCCGCCGCGCTCGCGCAGGCCGTGTCCGAAAGCGGCCTCTTCTACGAATCGCATCTCGCGCAATGGCTCTTGGGCTCGCGCACCGTCGATTCGCTCGCCGGCGAGCCGCAAACGCGCCTCGCCGCCGGAGAAGTGCAGTTGCCGCTGGCCTGGGGCGGCAGCCCGGGCGCCGCGGAAGCCGGCGACGCTACCTTGAGTTCCTGGCTCGACGGCCAGTTTTCGTCGATCTTCGGCGGCGGCGATGGACAAGCGCAGGCGGGCGGCGCATCGGCGCGCGGCGCGCCGAATGCATCGAACGCGCCGAATGCGTCCGCGAGTGCCGCCAATAGCGCGGCGATGCCCGGCTATGCGGCGGTGTCGCGCGCGCCGATGACGTTCGCGCCAAGCACCTTCGGCGCGTACCCGGCGAGCGACGCACCGTCCGCTCACGCTGCTTCCTCGCAGCCGACGAGCAACAACGCTTCGCCGGCGAACAGCGCGGCCCAGACCGCGCCTTCTTCGATTGCCGCCTCGATCCACCCGGCGACGATCCCGCTCGTGCGCCAGCAACTCGATTTGCTCGCGACCGACCAGTTTCGCTGGACCGGGGAAGTCTGGCCCGGCGCGAAGCTCGACTGGACGATCGAGCCCGACGGCGGGCAGCACGCGAGCCGCCGCGGCGCCGACGCGTCCGACTACGAGCAGCCGTGGCGCACGCGCCTCACGCTGTCGCTGCCGACGCTCGGCACCGTCGATGCGGAGCTGACGCTGACCGGCACGCAGCTCGTCGCGCGCGTGCAGGCGAGCCCGGGCGGCGCAGCGCGCCTCGCCGCGCAGGGCGAGGCGTTCCGGCGCCGGCTGCAGGCGGCCGGCATCGAACTCTCCGGGCTTTCGATCCGCGAGATCGGCGGCACGAGCCCGGCGGGAGGCGCGAGCGCGGCGTCGGCGGCGTTTGCGTATGCGCGCTCGGCGGCGAGCGTCGGCGCCAACGACGTGGTCGATGCCGAAGTCATCGACAAATCCGCGGCCTCGGCCCACGCGTTCGCACCGTTCAAGGCGCGGGACGCGTCCGCGAAGCCGGCGAGCACGAGTCCGCTCGAGCGCCTTTTCCACGATCCGTTCGAATGGGGCGGCTCATGAGCCCCGCGAGGCGCAAGCGCGCGGCGGCGCTCGTCTACGACACCACGAACGGCGACGCGGCGCCGCGCGTGGTCGCGAAGGGCTACGGCGTCGTCGCGGAGATGATCGTGCAGCGCGCGCAGGAAGCCGGGCTCTACGTGCATACGGCACCCGAGATGGTGTCGCTCTTGATGCAGGTCGATCTCGATTCGCGGATTCCGCCCGAGCTTTACAAGGCGGTCGCCGAATTGCTCGCCTGGCTCTACCGGCTCGAAAGCGGCGCGGACGACAGCGCGCCGGGGCCGGTCGTCGAGGCGGCGGAAGGGGTGTTCGGTGAGGACAGCGGCGAGAACGCTTGATGTCGCTGCAGGCCTGCAAATAAGAATCGTTCGCGTTATCCGTGCGAGGCTGTACAATGGCCAGCCTTTCTGTTTGTAATTTCTGCTTGGTGACGGCTTTCGCGCGATAGCGGCGGTGCACGGGGCCAACGCAGACGAGCGCATGGAGCCTGCCCTTGAACGCACCTGAAACGATCGGTCTGAAACCGGCTGCACATGCCGACGTGCGCGACGCAAACCGTCCCCCCGCCGTCCCCCATTTCGATGACGCCCAGCAAGCCGAACGCCGCCGCCGTTCGCGCCGCGCGACGTTCCTCAAATGGCTGCGCAAGGTGCATGGCTGGGTCGGACTATGGGGCGCGGTGCTGGGGCTCTTGTTCGGCACCACGGGTTTTCTGCTGAATCACCGCGCCGGGCCGCTGCAGATTTCGCCGGGCAAGCCGCAGGTCGAGCAGTTGCAGATCGCGCTGCCGCAGCCCGTGCCGGCGTCGCCCGACGCCATGGCCGACTGGCTCAAAAGCGAGCTGCAATTCGACGGCCGGGTCGGCAAGGTGAAGCAGGAGCCGGCGCATCCGGTCGCGTGGGGCGATCGCCGCACGGTTCAGCCCGAGTTCTGGACCTTCAACATTGCCGGGCCGCGCAACGGCGTCCAGGCCGAGTATTGGGTGGGCAACGGCTTCGTGTCGGTCAAGCGCTCGCAGAACGCGTTCTTTGCGACGCTCAACAACCTGCACAAGGGCGTCGGTTTGGGCATCGGCTGGGTGCTGCTGATCGATACGCTTGCGGGCGCGATCATCCTGCTGTCGCTGACGGGCGTGCTGCTGTGGACCGAGCTGAACAAGCGGAGAACGTTCGGGGTCGTGCTGGTGGCGGGGTCGGTGGGCGCGGCGTTGCTGGCCGGGCTGGTCTGACGTGTAACGGCGCGATGCGCGCGCCGCACGCGCGCTTTGCATCAGAACGCGCATGCGGTCTCGCACTTCATCGATGGCGGCTCGCCCGGCCGCCAGCGCTCACACTTTGAACGCGCCGACGACGTCGGAGAGCGTCATCGTCTGGTCCTGCATCGACCGCGCCGACGCCGTCACCTGCTCGACGAGCGCCGCGTTTTGCTGCGTCGTCGAATCGAGCTGCGTGATCGCCTGGTTGACCTGCTCGATGCCGCGGGTCTGCTCCTGGCTCGCGGCCATGATCTCGCTCATGATGGTCGCGACGCTGTTGGTCGTGGCCATGATCTCGTTCATCGTCGCGCCGGCCTCGCCGACGAGCGTGCTGCCCGAATCGACCTTGGCCGCGGAATCGGCGATCAGCCCCTTGATGTCTTTCGCCGCAGCCGCCGCCCGTTGCGCGAGGTTGCGCACCTCGCTGGCCACCACCGCGAAACCGCGGCCCTGTTCGCCCGCGCGCGCCGCTTCGACCGACGCGTTCAGCGCGAGGATGTTGGTCTGGAATGCGATGCTGTCGATCACGCCGATGATGTCGACCACTTTCTTCGACGAGTCGCTGATCGAGTTCATCGTCTGCACGAACTCGCCGATCACCCGGCCGCCGCGCGAGGCGACTTGCGAAGCGTCGTTGGCGAGCTGGTTGGCGTGGTTCGCGTTGTCGGCGTTTTGCTTGACGGTGCCGGTGATCTCTTCCATCGACGCCGCCGTCTGCTGCAGCGACGCCGCTTGCGCCTCGGTGCGCGCGGACAGGTCCTGGTTGCCGCTCGTGATCTCGCGCGAGGCCGCCGCGAGCGACGTCGAGCCGCTCACCACCTGGCGCACCACGTCCTGCAGGCGGGCGACGAAACGGTTGAGGCTCGCGGCGACCTCGGCGAATTCCTTGCCGCCGGTTTCGGGCACGCGGCGCGTGAGGTCCGCGTCGCCGCTCGAGAGCACGTCGATGTTTTCCTTGAGCGTCGCAAGGCGCTTCATGAACATGCGGATGCCGGCGATCATGATCGCGAGCAAGACGAGCGCCATCGGGATCTGGACCAGCGCGAGCTCGCGCAGGATGCGATTGCTGTTGGCCATCAGCATCGACGATCGCACGCTCGTCGCGATCAACCAGGGGCTGCCGGGGATCGGTTTCAGGAAGAGCGTTTGCGCGCCGTCGGGGCCGTCGTACTCGCCGGACGTTTCGCCGCCGCCTTGCACGTCGGGCAACAGGCGCTGGATTTCCGCGGCCATCGCCGAGCTCGATGCGAGCTCCGAGACGTTCTTCAACACGATGTTGTTCGGGATCTTCGTGCTGTTGCTGACGATCTTGCCGTCGCCCTCGATGATCAGGATCTGGCCGTGGATTTTCTCTTCCATGTCCGCGACGAGGTGATTGAAGAAGCCGAGCGTCACGTCGATCGTCGCGACGCCGTACAGCTCGTCGCCCTTGTAGATCGCCATCGCGCAGTTCGTGCGCGGCTGCGGGCTCGCGTCGTCCTGATACGCCTTCGCCCACTTGCAATGACCCTTCGGCGCCGTGCGGCCGTTCTCGTACCAGGGCTGCTCCCAGTACTTGAGCGACTCGGGCGAGTTCCAGTGCGTGTTGATGGCGAGCTGGTTCGTCGCGGCGTCGCGCGCATAGAACGTGCTGTCCTTGTCGCGCGCCGGGTCGCGCTTGCCGGGTAGCGGCCAGATGCCGCCGCCGAACACGTTCGGGTCGCCGTACTGGTCGACGAGTCCCGGCAACAGCTTGTCGATCGGGTCGCTATCGAGGAGCGCGACCGTCTGCGTGATGCTGCGCTGCTGCGCCTCTACCTGACGCAATTGCTCGCTTACGCGGACGGCGATCTGATCGACCTCGCGGGCGATCACCTTGCCTTCGAGCTGCGCGAGCTCCGGCGTGACGAAAAAGCGGATGACGACGAACGTGCCGATCAGGAGAAGCGCGAAGAACACGCAGATGGACAGGGTGTAGCGGGTTTGGGTCGAGGTCCGGGTGTCCATGTCTTCACATAGTAGAAAGGTGACTATGTGTTACGGCTTGGGCCTGCGAAGCTTGATATGACTGGACTGGGCCGTCTCTTCTAAAGCAGGGCGGCAAGGTCACTTGCGCAATGCCCGACTCATCTCGGCGAGCGGCATCGCGGCGATAGAGTCCAGCAACCGGACTTCGCCCGCCTCGGGCTGCGCAATCTCGTCGACAGCACGTCTGGTGTCGGCGACCCGGTCGTCGACGACGGCCAGCATATCGTCCAGCAATTTTTCTGCGCCTTTTGCCGGCAGGCGGAGTTGCTCGCCGAATGCCAGCATATTCTTCCTGGAGATGTGCGAGAACTGCGTGGCTTCGCCAACAGGCATTGTCAGGTCGCAAGCGGGCCAGCGGTCTTGTCTCTCAGGTTGGTATGTCGGGGTGTGGTAGACGACTGTGCTGACCAGGTCGTAAAACGGAGCCAGCATGTAGCCTCGAGGGGTGACGAAGAAAGAGACGTTTTTCAGGTGGGCTTCCGCGTTCCCGACGAGCACGTTGAAGAGGGCCCATCGAAATACCTCAAGACGTGCCATTGCCCGCGTGCTCGTCTTCTCGATGGCGTCCCGAAGCACCTCCGCATTCGCGTTCTGATACTTGAAGCTGCGGTCGTAGTTCAAGAGCTGCATTGCGTCGATGGTATGCCGACGCCGGACAGGCTCAGTTGTCGTATCGCGGTCGAAGCGGTCGATGACGTAGCAGGCTGAGGGCACGCGCAGAAAGTGCGTAGGCGGTACGCGGACGCCCATCGCCTGCGCTAGGCGCATGCAGAAAAACTCGTTGACTGCTGAATGGGGGTAGCCCGTTGTTCGCATGTCGGGCTTGAGCAGGTGCATCGACGGTTCGCTGCCGACAGGCTCAAAGAGTGCGTAAGCCGGAGTGGTGCCGCGCAATGTCAGGAGGAGCTTTTGTTGAGCACCCGCCGCAGACATGCGCTTGGGTGCGGTGGCCGTGAGCGCACGCTGTGGCATTGCCTGTATGCGCGCCTCCAGTTCCGCATACGACAGCGGTTGCAGACCGCCGGCTTCCTCCTGCTCACCTTCAGAAAGGAGCGTTAGGGCTCCGGCCGACTCTCGCCCGTAGTAGGCGAGCAAACCCCAAGCATCGCTCGCATTGACTTTAGCTTCTCGAGCGAGCGCCGTGCGCATCTCCTCCTCAGGCAACAGGTTGTCGAAGAACCACTGCACCGGCCGCTGGCTTGACCCATCCACGAAAGGTCCGGCATCCAGCGGGAATGCCGGCGAAAGTGGGAACGCGTCGTTTCGACCGATCCAGCGCTTGTCGTAGGTAAAAGACCAGATATCGCTCTCATCGCTGACAACGCCCATTCGTTGGCCATTCGCGAATGCGACAAGCGTTCTAGCTGCCATGAGAAGTCCGTCGACGATGCATGGCCTTGGTCGCCAAGGCCGGGGGAATGTCCACGGAAACCTGTGCATGGAGCGTGATGCCCAGCTCGGCAAGGAGGTGCAACACCTTGCCAATCTGGGCTGTCGGCTTACCTGCCTCAAGATGCGTGATGAATTTGGGAGACAGGCCAGTCGCGTTGGCAACGTCATCACGCGTCAGGCTTTGTGCGAGTCGTGCGGCCCGGACAAGATTGCCTAACGTCACCATGCTGCCGATGAAAACGCCCGATTCCTGCACCGCTCTCTCCTGTTCGCGTTCGTACCCGCTCGGAAACATTATGCCACGCAAGTCAGATTTTCTCTGGGTTCCGTAACCGCTAGGGTACGGAACACGGGTTCGACGGCTCAGCTACCGATTTCGTACCCGAATGGTTACGTGAGGACGGAAAGCGCCCGTGTTGTCATTTCCCGTACCGGAGCGGATACGGCGCAACCACGACGATTTGTGTGGGCTGAGTAGTGGAAAAGACAGACTCTTCTAAGCCGTGCTCGGGCTTCTCACGCACGAGATTCATAACGGCCCATCTCACCGGATCACCGGTGTGCTGTGCACGACGAAGATGAGGGGATTTGCAACCGAAATCCCGATTGCCTGATTGTCAAAGCGGTGCGTGGCGTTGATCGATCAGATCACTACTGTCGATTGGATTGCGTGCGAGGCCGAATATCGCGGAGAGCGGGCTGCGAAAGCCGAATTGGACGCGAACAGACGCAGCATCGTCAGGTTCTCAAACCTCACACGCCGAGCCGCCCCCGGCCGCCATCTCCCGCGCGGCCTTTGCGCCTTCCACCTGCAGGATCATCGGCAGCGAGACGCCGTTTTTTGCAGCGGTGACCTCCGCGAGGATCGACACCGCGATTTCCGGCGGCGTGCGGCTGCCGATATAGATGCCGACCGGCCCATGCAGCCGCGCGAGTTCCAGCTCGCTCAAATCGAACTCCTTCAGCCGCTCGCGCCGCGCCGCGTTGTTGCGCCGCGACCCCAGCGCGCCGACGTAGAACGCCGGCGTCTTCAACGCCTCCATCAGCGCGAGATCGTCGAGTTTCGGGTCGTGCGTGAGCGCGATCACCGCGCAACGCTCGTCGAGCTTCATGTCGAGCACGGTGTCGTCGGGCATCGTGCGCACGATCGTCGTGCCGGGCACGTCCCACTCGTCGGTGTACTCCTCGCGCGGATCGCACACGGTCACTTGATAGTCGAGTCCGGCCGCGATGTTGCACAGGTAGCGCGACAACTGCCCCGCGCCGATCACGAGCATCCGGTAACGCGGGCCGTGGATCGTGAGAAGGCGTGTTTCGTCGAAGTCGACGCCGTCGGTCGCTTGCGCCGGACTGAGGCGCGCGGCACCGGTCGCCATGTCGAGCGTACGCGCCACGAGCTTGCCCGCCTGCACCGCTGCGAGCAATTCGGCGATGCCGCTTGCCTTCGTCAACGGCTCGAGCACGAGCTGGATCGTGCCGCCGCACGGCAACCCGAAGCGATGCGCCTCTTCGGCCGTGATGCCGTACTTCACCGATTCAGGCCGCTTCTGCTCGATGCCGAGCCTGCGCACGCGGTCGATCAAATCGTCTTCGATGCAGCCGCCCGATACCGAGCCGACGACGAGCCCGTCGTCGCGCACCGCGAGCATC
This sequence comes from Trinickia mobilis, assembly GCF_017315705.1. Lineage (GTDB taxonomy): Bacteria > Pseudomonadota > Gammaproteobacteria > Burkholderiales > Burkholderiaceae > Trinickia_A > Trinickia_A mobilis. Next base: position 16,823 of record NZ_JAFLRF010000019.1, read on the forward strand.
GCGCCTTCGGGGCGCGGCGACGAACCCCAGGTCTTCACGACAGTCACCAATAGCGCGCGATGCCCTTCGTCGAGCCATCGCGCGCTCGACTTCAGAACTTCGAGATCCACGCTTTCCATGACTTGCTTCCTTTTCCGGTATGCGCGGATTCGCCGGCTTCTTCGGCTTTGTCGGCGCGAGCGCTGTCGTCTTCGTCCGCTTCGTCGTCTTCGTCCGCATCGCTGCGCGCGGCGAGTGCCGCGTCGCCCTCTGCCGCGTCGCTCGTCACCTGCTCGGAAAAGCGCTTGAAGAACTCGCCCGCGATCTTGCGCGCGGCGCCGTCGACGAGCCGCGAGCCGATCTGCGCGAGCTTGCCGCCGATCTGCGCTTGCGCCGTGTACGAGAGTTTCGTCGCTTCGTTGCCTTCCGGCTCGAGCGTCACGCGCGCGCTGCCTTTGCCGAAGCCGGCCGCGCCGCCTTGTCCTTCGAAGACGATCGTGTAGGTGTGCGGCGCGTCGATGTCGGTCAGCAGCATGCGGCCCTTGAAGCGCGCCTTCACCGGACCGACCGACGCGCTCATCGACAGCGAATACGCGTTCTCGCCGTCCGCTTCGATGTTCTCGCAACCGGGAATCGACGCCTTCAGGATCGTGGTGTCGTTCAACGCCTCCCACGTGCGCCGTTGCGGCACGGGCAGCGTATAGCTTTCCGTCAATTCCATCTCATGGCTCCTTTTAGGTTAAGGAGGTTAAGGCCGGGGCGCGGCCGCGAGGGGCGCGCGTCAAGTGAGCGAAATCCCGGCCGAAAGCCGCGAGGCTTTCCAGATTATGAACCGGGCGGTGCGCGTCGACATGGGGCAGGATCGCCTGCACACCGCGCGCCCGCGGCGAAAATTCCGCGAAGCGCAAGAGCGGGTTGAGCCACACGAGGCGATGCGCGAAGCGCGCGAGGCGGGCCATCTCGGTGTCGAGGACGTCGATCGCTTCGTGATCGAGCCCGTCGGTGACGAGCAGCACGGTCGCGCGGCCGGCGAGGACGCGCCGTGCCCAGCGGCGGTTGAATTCGGCGAGCGCGGCGCCGATGCGCGTGCCGCCCGACCAGTCGACGACCTGTTCGGCGAGCGTCGCGATCGCCACGTCGGGGTCGCGCTCGCGCAGCGCGCGCGTCGCGTTCGTGAGCCGCGTGCCGAACAGGAACACTTGCAGCCGTTCGCGCGATTGCAAGAGCGCGTGGCAGAAGTACAGCACCGCGCGCGAGTAGCTGCTCATCGAACCGGAGATGTCGAGCAGCAGGACGAGCGGCGGCTTGCGCTTCACGGCGGCGCGATATTTCCAGACGGTCCAGTCGCCGCCCGCGCGCACGGCGTGGCGCGCGCTCGCGCGCAGGTCCGCGTGCGTGCCGTGCGAGGCGGCTTTGAGGCGGCGCGTGGGCTCGGTCGCGAGCGAGACGCGCTGGCCGCGGATCAGGTGGCGCAGCGTGCGCCATTCGTCGGCGGTGAGGGTGTCGAAATCGCGATGGCGCAGGTGCTCCTCCGAGCTGAACGTGACGCGCGCGACGAGTTCGCGCGGCGAGCGTTCGGGCGGTTGCGCGTGCTCGGAATGCGGTTCTGGTCGGCGCCGCGCCGCGAGCGCGTCGGCAAGACGGTTGTTGCGCACGGGCGGCGGCATGCCGCTTTTCACCTTCGGCAGCATCAGCGCGCGCAGCTTGCCTTCCCAATCGGGGTCGCGCCAGAAGATATCGAACGCGGCGTCGAACACTTCGCGCTCGTCCGGCGCGCCGACCACCAGCGCCGCGAGTGCCGAGCGCACATCGTCGCGCCGCTCGATGCCGATCAGGCGCAATGCGGCGAGCGCATCGACCGCGTGCGCGGGCGACATCGGCAGGCCCGCCCCGCGCAACAGCCGCACGAAGTGCACGACGTTGCGCGCGAGCATCGGCAGCGGGCCGGTTGTCGAAGCGGGGGCGATCGTCGACATGCGTCACTCCGGCGCCGCGAGACACTGCGCGATCCGCGCCGCATCCACGCGCGCGAGGTCGTCCTGATACTTGAGCAGCACGCCCAGCGTGTCCTGCACCGACTGCGGATCGAGTTCCGCCACCGACAGCGCCGCGAGCGCGCGGCACCAGTCGATCGTCTCGGCGATGCCCGGCGCCTTGAAGAGATCCATCGTGCGCAACTGGTGGACGAAATCGACGGCGCGCCGCTGCAAGTCCGCGGCGGCCTCGGGCGCACGCGCCGCGACGATCGCGAGTTCGCGGTCGCGCTCGGGATAGCCGATCCACTGATAGAGGCAGCGGCGCTTCAGGGCATCGTGGACTTCGCGCGTGCGGTTCGACGTCATCACGACCAGCGGCGCGTGCTCCGCGCGCACCGTGCCGTATTCGGGGATCGTCACTTGAAAGTCCGACAGCAGTTCGAGCAGGAACGCTTCGAACGGCTCGTCGGCGCGGTCGATTTCGTCGATCAGCAGCACGCGCCGCGCGCCGGGGTGATGCTCGTCAGGCATCAGCGCTTGCAGCAGCGGGCGCTTCAACAGGAATTCGCTGCGATAGAGCGTTTCGTTGCCGGGGCGTTCGTTGGCGGCTTCGGCGAGGCGCAGCGCCATGATCTGGCGCGGATAGTCCCATTCGTAGAGCGCGCTCGCCGTGTCGAGGCCTTCGTAGCATTGCAGCCGCAATAGCGTCGTGCCGAGCATCCCCGCGGCGGCTTTTGCCAGCTCCGTCTTGCCGACGCCCGGCTCGCCTTCGAGAAAGAGCGGCCGCTCCATCCTCAGCGCGAGGAACAGCGCGGTCGCAAGCTCGCGGCTCGCGAAGTAGCCGTGAGCGGTGAGCTGGGCGAGCGTTTCGTCGATCGAAGCGGGCGGCATGGCCAAGCGCGGAGTGCTGCCCGGGCTAAGCCGCCCGTTCAATGGCACGCCCCGCGACCACCGGAATCAAATGCGCGCGATATGCGGCGCTCGCGTGCAGATCGGTGTTGAGGTCGTCCGGCGCGACGGTCACGCCGCGCGCCGCTGCTGCGCTGAAGTTTGCGGAAAGCGCGGTCTCCAGCGCCGGCGCGCGAAACACCGACGGCCCCGCCCCCGTCACCGCGACGCGCACACCGTCCGCACGTTTCGCGACGAACACCCCGACCAGCGCGAAATGCGACGCCGGATTCGGAAACTTCTCGTACGCGGCCTTCTCGGGCACCGGAAACTCGACCGCGACGATCAGCTCGTCCGGCGCGAGCGCCGTCTCGTACATGCCGACGAAGAAATCGTCGGCGGCGATGCGGCGGCGGTCCGTCACCACGGTCGCGCCGAGCCCGAGCAGCGCGGCCGGATAGTCGGCGGCGGGGTCGTCGTTCGCGATCGAGCCGCCGATCGTGCCGAGCGCGCGCACCTGCCGGTCGCCGATCTGCCCGGCGAGCGCGGCGAGCGCCGGCAGCACGCGGCGGATGTCCGCGTTCTCGGCGACGTCCGCATGGCACACGGCCGCGCCGACCGTCACCGTCTTGCTGTCGACGGCGATCTTCTTGAGCTCGGGGATGCGCGTCACGTCGATCAATTGCGCCGGTTGCGCGAGGCGCAGGCGCATCGTCGGCAACAGGCTTTGGCCGCCCGCGAGATATTTCGCGTCGCCGTTCGCCGAGAGCGCCGCGACAGCGGATTTCGGATCGGCGGCGCGCTGATAGTCGAATGAATACGAGTACATGTGGGCTCCTCGGCTCAATTCTTCGGGTTCTGTGCGGCCTGGATCGCGCTCCAGACGCGATGCGGCGACGCCGGCATCTGCAGGTCCTTCACGCCGAGCGGGCCAAGCGCATCGAGCATCGCGTTGATCACCGCGGGCGGCGAGCCGATCGCACCCGCTTCGCCGCAGCCCTTCACGCCGAGCGGGTTGTGCGTGCACGGCGTGCCCTTTGCGGTCTCGACGGTGAAGTTCGGCAGGTCGGATGCGCGCGGCATCGCGTAGTCCATGTACGAGCCGGACAGCAACTGCCCCGTGTCCTTGTCGTAGATGCACTGCTCGAGCATCGCCTGGCCGATGCCTTGGCCGAGGCCGCCATGCACCTGGCCTTCCACGATCATCGGATTGATCACGTTGCCGAAGTCGTCGACGGCGGTGAAGCGCTCGATGGACGTCTCGCCCGTCTCGGGATCGACCTCGAGTTCGCAGATGTACGCGCCGGACGGATACGTGAAGTTGCTCGGGTCGTAGAACGCGTTTTCGTCGAGACCCGGTTCGAGCTTGTCGAGCGGGTAGTTGTGCGGCACGTAGGCCGCGAGCGACACGTCGGCGAAGGTCTTCGTGCGGTCGGTGCCGGCGACGCGGAACACGCCGTCCTTGAACTCGATGTCGTTGGCCGACGCTTCGAGCAGGTGCGCCGCGATCTGCTTGGCCTTCGCTTCGATCTTGTCGAGCGCCTTCATGATCGCCGAGCCGCCCACCGAAATCGAGCGCGACCCGTACGTCCCCATGCCGAACGGAATGCGGCCGGTGTCGCCGTGCACGATCTCGACGTTCTCGATCGGCACGCCGAGCCGGTCGCCGACGACTTGCGCGAAGGTCGTCTCGTGGCCCTGGCCGTGGCTGTGCGAGCCGGTGAAGACGGTCACGCTGCCGGTCGGATGCACGCGCACTTCGCCCGCTTCGAAGAGACCCGCGCGTGCGCCGAGCGCACCCGCGATGTTCGACGGCGCGAGCCCGCACGCTTCGATGTAGCACGAGTAGCCGAGGCCGCGCAGCTTGCCGTTTTGCTTCGATGCGTCGCGGCGCGCGGCGAAGCCCTTGACGTCGGCGAGTTCGAGCGCGCGGTCGAGGCAGGGCTCGTAGTCGCCGGTGTCGTAGGTGAGGCCGACGGGCGTCGCGTACGGGAACTGGCGGATGAAGTTGCGGCGCCGAATCTCGGCCGGATCGATGTTCAGCTCGCGCGCGGCGGTTTCGACGAGCCGCTCGACGACATAGGTCGCCTCGGGCCGCCCTGCGCCGCGATACGCATCGACGGGCACCGTATTCGTGAACACCGCCTTCACTTCGGCGTAGATCGCGGGCGTCGTGTACTGGCCGGCGAGCAGCGTCGCGTAGAGGATCGTCGGCACGCTCGAGGCGAACGTCGAAAGATACGCGCCCATGTTCGCGATCGTATGGACGCGCATCGCGAGGAACTTGCCGTCGGCGTCGAGCGCGAGCTCGGCTTTCGTCACATGATCGCGGCCGTGCGCGTCGGAGAGGAAGGATTCGGAACGCTCGCAGGTCCATTTGACCGGGCGGCGGACTTTCTTCGACGCCCAGGTCAGCGCGACGTCCTCGGCATACAGGAAGATCTTCGAGCCGAAGCCGCCGCCCACATCGGGCGCGACGATGCGCAGCTTCGATTCCGGCAGCGACAGCACGAACGCGGCCATCAAGAGCCGCTCGACGTGCGGGTTCTGGTTCGCGACGTAGACCGTGTAGCTGTCGTCCTGCTTCGAATAGCTCGCGTTCACGGCGCGCGGCTCGATCGCGTTGGGCACGAGGCGGTTGTTGACGATATCGAGCGTCGTGACGTGGGCGGCTTTGGCGAACGCGGCGTCGGTCGCGGCCTTGTCGCCGTGGCCCCAGGTGTAGCAGGTGTTGTCGGGCACGCCGTCGTGGACCGCGGGCTGGCCCGCGTCGGCAGCGTGCGCGGTATCGGCGACGGCGGGCAGCATGTCGTAGTCCACTTCGATCAGCTCGGCCGCATCCTTCGCCTCCTTGACCGATTCGGCGACGACGAGCGCCACCTGATCGCCGACATGGCGGACCTTGTCGTGCGCGATCACGGGGTGGGGCGGCTCGTGCATCGGCGAGCCGTCGATGCTGTGGATGAGCCAGCCGCACGGCAGGCCGCCGACGTTCTCGGCAGCGAGCTCCGCGCCGGTGAACACGGCGACGACGCCCGGCGCGCGCTTGGCCGCCTCGGTGTCGACACGGTTGATGCGGGCGTGCGCGTGCGGCGAGCGCACGAACACGGCATAGGTTTGCTGCGGGAGGACGACGTCGTCGGTGTACTGGCCGTTGCCTGTCAGAAAGCGAAAGTCCTCTTTGCGCTTGACGGGCGCGCCGATCAAGCGCTGCTCTTCGGGTGCGTTCATGATGCCTCCTTAGCTGGCGGTAACGGCTGCGGCTTCCTTCATCGCGGCGGCGCCGGCGAGGACGGCCTTGACGATGTTGTGATAGCCGGTGCAGCGGCAGAGGTTGCCGTCGAGCTGACGGCGCACGTCGTCTTCGGTGAGATCGGGCTGCTGGGCGACGAGGGCGGCGGCGCTCATCACCATGCCGGGGGTGCAGAAGCCGCACTGGAGGCCGTGGCATTCGCGGAACGCGGCTTGCATCGGGTGCAGCGCGCCGTCTTTCGAAAGCCCTTCGATGGTGGTGACCTCGGCGCCTTCGGCCTGGACCGCGAGAATGTTGCAGGCCTTGACGGCGCGGCCGTTCAGATGGACGGTGCAGGCGCCGCATTGGGCGGTATCGCAGCCGACGTGGGTGCCGGTGAGGCGGAGGTGATCGCGGATGAACTGGACGAGCAGAGTGTGGGATTCGACATCGGCGGTCACGGGCGCGCCGTTGACCGTCAGACTGACGCTGATTGCCATGAACTGTCTCCTTTTGGGCGTTTGGCACTCGCTGCACTTGTTGTGCTATTGGTGTCGTTCGCCCGGCATGATGCGCTTTTTTTTGATGTTGCACCGGGAAGTAAAGCACAAGTTAGGCGCTCGCGCTGTGACCCGGTGTTGTGGTGTTCGCCAAGGCCTGCGTGAAAACTTTGATTTCGCGTCGCTCCACGAGCATTGCCCCCGCCCCGGGGAGGGGCAACGCCTGCGGCACGCCGCGATTTGAACTAGAGCAAGGCTGCGCCGACCAGACAGCGCGGCTTCTTCAAAAAGGCCTTAAAAAAACGGCTCCCTGCGCCGGGCGCGGGAGCCGTTTCGGAAGACTGCTTTTGATCGTCGCGCTGCTTGCCAGCGTCTTCTAGCGCCCCCCGTGGCGTTTATGCGGTCATCGCCGGATTGAGGTCGACGAGACGATTGCTCATCACGTAGAACGTCAGCTCGGCGTTGTTGTTGAGCTTCATCTTTTCCAGGAGCCGCGAGCGGTACACGCTCACCGTCTTCACCGAGAGCGACAGCGCGTGCGCGATATCGGTCAGGCGCTTGCCCGACGCGAGCATGCACAGCGTCTGATATTCGCGGTCCGACAACTTTTCGTGCGGCAGTTGCTCGCCGTCGAACGACACATAGTCGGCGAGCGCTTCGGCCATCGCCGGGCTCACGTACTTGCGGCCCGCCGCGACCTGCTGAATCGCCTCGATCATCTGCGCGGCGTTGACCGTCTTCGACAGATAGCCGGCCGCTCCGGCCTTCAGCGCGCGCACCGCGTACTGATCCTCGCGGTACATCGAGAACATCATCACCGGCACGCGCGGCGCCTTGCGCTTCATGCGCTTCAGCACCTCGACGCCGTTCATGTCCGGCAGCGATATGTCGAGCAGGATCGTGTCGAACACGGTCTTGTCGATGCTCGCGAGCGCCTGCGCGCCACTGTCGGCCTCGACGACGTCGCGCGCGACGCCGCGATCGAGCAGCAATTGCCGCACGCCCTGACGCACGATCGCGTGGTCGTCGACGAGAAGGATGCGCAGCGTCATCGGTCCGGCCTCACGAGAGCGATACGCTGCGGCACGGCGCGTCGGCGGCCAGCATCGACTGCCACGCGAAGCGCGCGCGCACGATGGTGCCGCTCGCTTGCACTGCCTGCTGCTTGCCGCGCGGCTTGCGCGACACGATGTGCAGCTTGCCGCCGTGCGCGTCGCAGCGCGCGCGCATGCCGGCGAGCCCGAAGCCGCTCGTGTCCTTGCGGGCGCGGCGTCCGATGCCGCGGCCGTCGTCCTCGACGATCAGCGTCAGGTGGCGGCGGTCGGTCTCGATGTGCACGCCGGCGCACGACGCGCCGGCGTGCTTGGCGACGTTCGAGAGCGCTTCCTGGGCGACGCGGAAGATCGCGAGCGCCGCGCCGTAGGGTAATTGGGTGAGGCGGACGTCGGCGGCGCAAATGAAGCTCGTCTTGAGCCGAGTGCGGGCGGCAAAGCCTTCGGTCCATTGCGACAGCGCGCTGACGATGCCGGCTTCTAGCGGACGCGCGTGCAGGTGCTCGACGATGCGGCGGCTCGCGTCGCTCGCGGCGTCGAGCGACTGCTGAGCGACGGCGATGGCCGCCGCGCATTGCGGGTCCGTTCCGGCGGGCAAGCGATTCTCGGCGTTGGCGAGCGCGAAGCGGGCGGCGGTCAGCTCGGCGCCGACGCTATCGTGCAGCTCTTGCGCCAGATAGGCGCGCGCCTCTTCCTGGACTGCGGTCAGTTCGGCTGCGAGCTCGCGCAGACGCTTGCGCAACTGTTCGGCCTCCCGCTCGGCTGCAAGCCTGGCCGCGAGAAGTTCGGCGTGGGTAAGCGGGTCGAAGCCGTGCGCGCGGCTCGTCTCGCTTGACGGCGCAAACGAGGTGGTCGCGTTGATTGGTACGACAATCGACGTATCCATGAGCTTTCCTACGGGTGACACGACCAGACTTCCGGCGCGTCTCAAAAGTCGCCGCAAATGCGGTCAATAAGGCAAGGCGCGACGGACAAACGGTAACGGCGCAGCGTAACGATTTTTACATTTCGTAACACATCGGAGCGCACGCCACGATGGTTTCAAAACGCCCTCGCCGCGCCGCGATGATATCTCAAAACAATTTAAAAGTCTGATGTAACAAGGCTCCCCGTGTTGCTTGCCATCAAAGATTCACACTCGGTACGGGTTTTCTCGTAGGAAAAATACCGACACGGGAGGCGGCGGTAAGGAATCGATTTGTAACGATTGTCGAGCGTTTGGCGCACCGCGCCCATGATCGCGGCGGCGCGCCGAGGCGCTAACTCGGGTCGAAAAAAAACCGGAGCGCGAGGCTCCGGCTTTTTTAAGGTATTCGTCAGGCCAAACGTGCACTAAGCGGTCTCGATCAGCCGACGAACGCCTTTTCGACGACATAGTGGCCCGGGGCGTTGTTGCTGCCTTCCTGGAAGCCGAGCCCGTCGAGCAGCTCGCGCGTGTCGCGCAGCATATGCGGGCTGCCGCACAGCATGACGCGGTCGTTCTCGATCGAGAACGGCGGCAGCTCGAGGTCTTCGAACAGCTTCTTCGTGTCGATCAGCTCGGTGATCCGGCCGCGGTTCTGGAACGTTTCGCGCGTGACCGTCGGGTAGTAGACGAGCTTTTCGCTCACCAGCTCGCCGATGTGTTCGTGTGCCGGCAGGTGATCGGTGATGTATTCCTTGTACGCGAGTTCGTCGACGAAGCGGCAGGTGTGCGTCAGCACGATTTTCTCGTAGCGCTCGTAGACGTCCGGGTCCTTGATGATCGACATGAACGGCGCGAGGCCCGTGCCCGTCGACAGCAGCCACAGCGTCTTGCCCGGCAGCAGGTTGTCGCACATCAGCGTGCCGGTCGGCTTCTTGCCGATCAGCACCTGGTCGCCCACCTTGAGGTGCTGCAGGCGCGACGTCAGCGGGCCGTCCTGGACCTTGATGCTCAGGAATTCGAGGTTTTCTTCATAGTTGGCGCTCGCCATGCTGTACGCGCGGATCAGCGGCTTGCCCTCGACCTCGAGGCCGACCATCGTGAACTGGCCGTTTTCGAAGCGGAACCCCGCATCGCGCGTGCAGGTGAAGCTGAAAAGCGTATCGGTCCAATGATGGACGGAAAGAACGGTTTGAGAATTCAGGTTGCTCATGGCTTCTTGGATATTTCAGAAAACGAGGCTGCCGGGCGTCCGACAAGAACGCCTGGGCCATCCCGGCCTGGGTCATCGTGGCGAGGCGGCGGTATCGGGCGTCGCTGTGCTGGGGCGCCGAAGGCGCCAGACAGGGAGCCGGAAAACGACGGAAAACGCGCATTTTAGCGCGGCGCGCCTTATGCGTCTTCGACACCCATTACATATCGAAATAACTCGAGTGCATAAGGGAACGAGCGGGAACGAGCGCGGGTGCGGAAAGCGGCAATAAAAGGTGGCCGTTGGGTGGCTGCTGTTGCGCTGTCCGGGCGGCGCGCTGCCGGCGGCCGGCTGCGCTGTGGAACAGCGCGAAACGGGTTAGGGTCGCCCCAACCGGCTTTATCGCTCGGCGACGAGCTTCGCCCCCAGGCCCACCAGCGCGGCGCCGCACAGGCCGTCGATCGGCCGGCGCAGCTTGCGGTAGCCGCGCTGCGTGCGCTCGGACGCGAACATCAGCGCGACGCCGCCGTACCACCCGCCCGACAGCATGCCGATCATCGCCAGCACCACGCCGTAGAACCAAAGCGGCGGATGCGCGGGAAACATCGCCGCGAACACGCTGGTCCAGAATACGCAAGATTTCGGGTTCGTCAGGCAGGTCAGGAGACCCGAGCGGTACGCGCGCCAGTAGGCGGCGGCGTCGTGCGCCTGGGGCTCGGCGGCGTCCGGGGCGGCCGCCGCGGGTTCGGCTTTCGCGCTCGAGCGCAGCAGCTTGAGCCCGAAGTAGACGAGGTACACCGCGCCCGCGATCCGGATGCCGGTATAGAGCCAGCCGATCTGCTGCAGGATCGCGGCGAGACCGAGCATCGCAAGCGCCGCCCAGGTCACCGAAGCCGTTCCGACGCCGAGCGCCGATGCGGCGCCGAGCCCGCGCCGGCCGGCGAGCGACAGTTGCGTGATCATGAAGAAATTCGGTCCCGGGCTAATGGCGGCAATCAGATAGACGACGGCGATTTGCAGCAGGATCGGCAGGTAATGCACCATGGCGTGACTCACAGGGGCGGTAGCGTGAAGCCGTTAATGTAACCGTTTGCCGAAAAGCGCGAGCGGCAAATCCCCTCTGCGAGCGTTGCCGCTGTTCACTGTCCCGCTGTCATTCGAGCCGCAGCCGCGCCATGTACGGCAGATGGTCCGACAGCCAAGCCGTTTCCTGCGCAGGCTGGATCCATTCGACCGGCCGCATGCCGCGCACGAACATCTTGTCGAGCGCGAGCGCCGGCGAGAACGCCGGAAACGTCCGGCCCGTTTCGCCGAGCCACGTCGCCACTTCCTGCAGGCCGAGTTCGCCGAAGAGCGGCACCGAATCGTTGCGCCAGTCGTTGAAGTCGCCCGCGAGGACGAGCGGCCCGGCGGGCGCCTCGCGCGCGATCCAATGCGCGATCCAGTTCATCTGGCGCAGCCGGGCGGCGCGCGTGAGCGCGAGGTGCGCGCACAGCAGCGTGACCGACTGCCCCGCGAACGCCGCCCGCGCGACGAGCAGCCCGCGGCGCTCGAAGCGGTGCGCCGAGATATCCCAGCGTCCGCCAAGATCGAGCGGATGCGGCGACAGAATCGCGTTGCCGTGCCGCCACGACGGCTTGAAGACGTTCGGCCCGAGCGCGATGTCGAGCTCCAGCGAGCGGGCGATTTCGGTTGCCTGGCAATGCCAGACGTCTTCAAGCGGATCGTGGACGACAGGCGAGCCGAAGCTCGTCGCGAGCATCGGGCCGGGCATGCGCCGCGCCATCGCTTCCTGCAGGAAATAGGCGTCGGCGTGCGTCGATTCCACCCAGCGCTGCATCGCATTCCACGCCGTGAAGCCGAGCGGCGAGCGGCCCTTGTGAAGGTTCCAGCTCACCGCGATGAAGTCCTTTTTCAGCGGACTCTCACGTTTCAATTCTTCGGGATTTCGCATGCCGCGTCGTTTCCACTTCAATTCGTTTTCAAAGGAGGAACGCTGGCGCGCACGCGATACATCAGCGTCGGATTCTTGTCGACGATCGTCCACGTCGCCCATTGACCGTTCGGTATCGTCAGCCCCGGGTGGCTCGCGGTGATCTCGCGCGGCTGCGGCGGCAGCTTGCAGCCTTCCACGGTTTGCGGCGCGCTGTCGTCTTCGAGCGTTTCCTGCGCGTCGATCGCGAGCGTCACGGAATCGGGGCTCGCTTGCGTCGGAGAGACCGTCAGCGTGCGCGTCAAATCGATATTGCCCGCGGGCCTGTCCTTGCAGCCGACGTCATGCACGACGTCATGATGATGTGTCTCGGTGTGCGCCTGGCCGAGCGTCGTCGTGGCATCGAAGGCATCGATCTGCTGGCCGTCGCGCACGACCTGCACCTCCCAGTGCACCGGCGGCTGCGCCGCGGTTTGCGCGTGCGCGGCAATCGATACGGTGAACAAGGCGGCTGACAGCACGGCGACGCGGGTGTTCCACATGCAGATCCTCTCCAGGGCGCCCGGAAAAAAAGCACAGGGGCCCATCTTACGCTCTATCGAAATTACGGTTTTCAGACTATGCCTCGGCCGAGGGGTTCAGTCGGCGCGAGCGCGATGGGAGCCGGCGGGACATCGGTCCGTGTCAGCAGCACGGCGCGTCGGCTGCTTGCTTGCGCACGAAAATTGCGCCGTTACACTGAAATCGTTGCGGGACGAAATGTGCGCCAGGCACGCGTATCGCGCGCGATGCCGGCGCACAATCGGAGCCGCAGTCGGCACACGGCTTAAAGCACGTCCAGGCGAGGTGAGCGATGACAACAGCCATGGTCAAACAGGAAATCGCGTTGGCGTCGTTCAGCAAGGTCTACGATCTCGACGAGGTCGAGACCGCGCTGAACGAACTCGGGGAAGGCGCGAACGAAGCGCTGCGCGTCACGTACGAAAAGATGCTGAAAGTAGGCAACCTGCGCTTTTGCGTGAAGCCGAACCGGATGCCGTCGATCGACGATCTGATCGGCGCGCTGCCCAATTTCTCCGAACCGCTCGATGACGTGCGCAAGCAAGTCGCGCTGTGCCTCGAAACCGACGACCGGCTCGAGCTGATGCCGATCCTCTTGCTCGGCGACCCCGGCATCGGCAAGACGCATTTCGCCAAGCAGCTCGCGCACTTGCTTGGCACATCGTATCAATACGTCGCGATGAGCTCGCTGACGGCGGGATGGATCTTGTCGGGCGCGTCGTCGCAATGGAAGAACGCGAAGCCCGGCAAGGTGTTCGATGCGCTCGTGCACGGCAGCTACGCGAACCCCGTGATCGCGATCGACGAGATCGACAAGGCGAGCGGCGATTCGCAATACGATCCGCTCGGCGCGCTGTACGCGCTGCTCGAACAGGAGACGGCGCGCACGTTCATCGACGAGTTCGCCGAGATTCCGATCAACGCCGGCCATGTAATCTGGATCGCCACCGCCAACGACGAGCGCGCGATTCCCGAGCCGATCCTCGACCGGATGAGCGTCTACGAAATCGCGGCGCCCGATCGCGAAGGCGCGCGGCGCATCGCGCAGTCGATCTACGACGAGATCCGCTCGGCGCACGTGTGGGGGCGGCGCTTTCCCGCAGCGCTCGGCGACGACACGCTCGACGCGCTCGCGCTTGCTTCGCCGCGCGACATGCGCCGCGCGATACTGAACGGCTTCGGCGCTGCGCGTGTGGCCGGACGCGATCAAGTGCGCCCCGTCGACATCCGGCTCGAATTCGGCACGCGCCGCAAGCCGATTGGTTTTTGAGGCGCGTCGTCTGCATCGTGTTTTCGGCGGCATTGCGCACACGCGTCAAATTAGTGTGACCAATCTTCCGATCGCGCACGAACGCATGCCGCAACGCAAATGCGATCCGACGCCAAAGCCGGTTTGCGCACGATCCCCGTGTTTCTGTCACGTTCCTGTCACGCCGCCCGCAGTACTTGTACGAGAGCGGGCGTTTGCGTGCTCGTCCACGTCGTACAATTTGTGTGAAGCGCTAAAGCGAACGGTGCGCGTTGCGAGGGCGCATCCTATGTCCAACGCGGGTGGAGAGGCGCGGTGCATGGCGCCGCAAGGACAAACACAAACATGGATCAGATCGAATGCGTAGTGATCGGCGCAGGGGTGGTCGGTCTTGCGGTGGCGCGCGCGCTGGCGGCGCGCGGACGCGAAGTGATCGTGCTCGAAGCGACCGAGGCCATCGGCACCGGCACGAGTTCGCGCAATAGCGAAGTCATCCACGCGGGCATCTACTATCCGCGCGGCTCGTCGAAGGCCACGCTCTGCGTGCGCGGCCGCGAAATGCTCTACGAATATTGCGCGGCGCGCGGGGTGCCGCACGAGCGCTGCGGCAAACTGCTGGTCGCAACGGCGCGTAACCAGATTCCTCAACTCCAGGTGATCGAGGCGCGCGGCAAGGAAAACGGCGTGCTGGACTTGATCCGCATGAACGGCGACGAGGCGCATGAACTCGAGCCCGCGCTGTCGTGTGTCGCCGCGGTGTTTTCGCCGCAGACCGGCATCGTCGACAGCCATCAGCTGCTGCTCGCGCTGCAGGGCGATGCCGAGAACGACGGTGCGCTGTGCGTGTTTCATGCGCCGGTCGAGTCGATCGATTGCCGCAACGGGCGCTTTATCGTGAGCGTCGGCGGCGCGTCGCCGACGACGATCAGTGCCGCCTGCGTCGTCAATAGCGCGGGGCTGCATGCGAATGCGATCGCGCGCAAGATCCACGGGCTCGATCCGCGCCACGTTCCGCCGCTCTATCTTGCTCGCGGCAACTATTTCACCGTGTCGGGACGCGCGCCGTTTTCGCGGCTCGTCTATCCGATGCCGAACGAAGCCGGCCTCGGCGTGCATTTGACGATCGACCTGGGCGGCCAGGCGCGCTTCGGTCCCGACGTCGAATGGATCGATGCGATCAATTACGACGTCGATCCGCACCGTGCCGATTCGTTCTATGCGGCGATCCGCGAATATTGGCCCGCGCTGCCGGACGGCGCGCTGCAGCCCGCGTATGCGGGGATTCGTCCGAAGCTCTCGGGGCCGGGCGAGCCGGCGGCGGATTTCGTCATCCAGGGGCCGGCCGCGCATGGCGTGCGCGGCCTCGTGAACCTGTTCGGGATCGAATCGCCTGGCTTGACGGCGTCGCTCGCGATCGCGCAAAGGGTGTGCGAGGTGGCGGGGCGCGCATGATTAGGCTGAAGCGAGGCCGCGCCGCGCGAGCTAAACAATCGCTTATCTCTATCATTTCGGGTGTCACATCGCGCCGCTTCGTTGCTATGCTCTGTAACCGCTGCCGTTAGAGCAGCGTTCAAGTTCATATAACGTGGAGTGAATCCCCAATGAAATCATCTCGTCGGACGTTCTTGATTACGAGCATCGGTGTCGCGTCGACGCTCGCGTTGTCCCGCCAGGCGGCTTTCGCTGACGCACCGAAGGTTGCCGAATCCGATCCCACCGCACAGGGGCTCGGCTACAAGCAAGACGCGACCCAAGTCGATAAGGCCAAGTATGCGAAGTACGCCGCCGGCCAGGATTGCGGCACTTGCAGCTTCTTCCAGGGCAAGCCGACCGATGCGTGGGCGCCGTGCTCCATATTCGGCGGCAAGCAAGTGTCGTCGAAGGGCTGGTGCAGCGCCTATAACAAGAAGGCCTGATTCGCGCCTGCGGGGCCGCACGCAGCGGCCGCCTGCCGAAGCACGGCCGCGCGGCTTCGCGCTGCGCGGCCAGGCGGGCTTGCCGCGCAACGGGCAAGCCGCCCCCCGGACGTTACAGATGCTCGCCGAGGAACGTCAGCGTGCGGCCGTGCGCGAGCGCGGCGGCGTGCTGGTTGTATGCCGAGCGGTCCGTGCAGTTGAAACCGTGGTGCGCGTTGGGATACAGGTGGAACTCGACGTCGTCGCGGCCCGCAAAACGCGCCTTCACCTGACCGACGGCTTCTAGCGGAATGCCCGCGTCGAGCTCAGCGTAGTGGAATTGAATCGGCGCCTTGATCTTCGCCGCGTGCTCGAGCAGGTTCTGAATACCGCCGCCGTAGTAAGCCACAGCGACGTCGATCGAACCCTGCGCCGCCGCCAGATAGGCGAGCCGTCCGCCGAAGCAATAGCCGATCGCCGCAACGTTGCCCGCCACTTCAGGCATCGCGCGCAGCGCCTGTGCAGCCGCGCCGATGTCGGCCGCCGCGAGATCGACGTCGGTCTTCTGCAGGATCTCGATACCCTTCTCGCGATCCGTGCCTTCGTAGCCGAGTTCGATGCGCGGCTGCGTGCGCCAGAAGATGTCCGGTGCGAGCGCCACGTAGCCGTCGAGCGCGTATTGATCCGCGACCGAGCGGATATGGCTGTTCACGCCGAAGATTTCCTGAATGATGATGACGGCCGGCCCCTTGCCGCCTTTAGGCAATGCCAGATAGCCTGGAAAATTGTCGCTGCCAATGGGAATGTCGATCCAGCGGGATGTGACGCTCACGTCGCTCTCCTATTAAAACGTGGGGGAGAAAATCGGGCCGTCAGTGTGCCACCAATCGAAAACGGTTGCAGGCGCGGCACCGCGCGGCCGTGCTGGTTGCATGGATTGAAACTGCTTGGCGCATGGAGTGAAACGAATGCTCCGCGCGTTTTGCCCGCCAATTATTTATGTCGCGCGACAAGCGCGCTTAGCCGGACTGATTCATTAGCGCGAAGGCAACGAAAGCCGACCGGAAGCGTCGACTTACAGCAGTCGTATTCATCGCGGCCAATGGCCTAGGCCGCTTTCGGATGCACGGATCACAGGCATCAGCAAAAACCCTGCTTTTGCCGAAAGCCGCATGGGCCGGACGTTTCCGGGCAGTCTTCAAGTCTGCGGATTAGGCAGCGAGCGATCGCGCTATTGGTAGTCGTCCCACTTTCTCAAAAAAATCCCCTAAATTAATTTGATGCCCTACACTTGCGCGCAAGTACGGGATGCCACCTGCCAAAAACGAGTTGGCTCACGTGCTTAGCCAAGTGCATGACGATGCATCCGGCGTGGTCGTCCACGGGATTTAGACGGATAAGACTGAAGCGGGGCACAGGACGATTACGTTGTTTTTGGGACCGAAACTGGAGACTTATATGAATATCAAGATGCAAAAGCTGTTGCCGATCAGCGCTGCAGCCATGCTGTTTGCGACGATGGCGACGGGCGCCGCGGCGGATCAAGTCGTCAAGGTCGGCCACGTCGCACCGCTGACTGGGCAGATCGCCCACCTCGGCAAAGATAACGAAGACGGTGCGCGCCTCGCGGTCGAGGAAATCAACAAGAAGGGTCTCGAGATCGGCGGCCAGAAGGTCACGCTCGAACTCGACGCTCAAGACGACGCAGCCGACCCGCGTACGGCTACCCAAGTGGCGCAGAAGCTCGTCGACGACAAGGTCGTCGCGGTGGTGGGCCACCTGAACTCGGGCACGTCGATCCCGGCTTCGAAGATCTACAGCGATGCGGGCATCGTGCAGATCTCGCCGTCGGCGACCAACCCGGCCTATACGCTGCAAGGCTTCAAGACGACGTTCCGCGTCGTGGCGACCGATGCGCAACAAGGTCCGGCGCTCGCGAACTATGCTGCCAAGGACATGAAGTTGAAGAGCGTCGCGATCGTCGACGACTCGACCGCTTACGGGCAAGGTCTTGCGAACGAGTTCGAGAAGACCGCCAAGTCGCTGGGCATGAACGTGATGTCGCATGATGCGACGAACGACAAGGCCGTCGACTTCCGCGCGATTCTGACGAAGATCAAGGGCGAAAACCCGGACGCGATCATGTACGGTGGCATGGACGCCACCGGCGGCCCGTTCGCGAAGCAAGCCAAGCAGCTTGGCCTGCGCTCGAAGGTGCTCGCGGGTGACGGCGTGTGTACCGACAAGCTGTCCGACCTGGCTGGCGACGCGACCGACAACATCGTGTGCTCGGAAGCAGGCAGGTCGCTCGATAAAATGGGCGCGGCCGGCAAGGAGTTTGAAGCGAAGTTCCAAAAGCGCTTTGGCGTGCCGATCCAGATCTATGCGCCGTTCACGTATGACGCCGTCTACATCATTGTCGATGCGATGAAGCGTGCGCAGTCGACCGATCCGGCGAAGATCCTCGCCGCGATGCCGGCCACCGACTACAAGGGCGTGATCGGCGAAACGCAGTTCGACGAGCATGGCGACCTGAAGCACGGCGTCATCACGCTGTATAACTACAAGGGCGGCAAGAAGTCGTTCCTGAACGAAGTCAAGATGTAATGTCGACGCTCGCTTAGCGCATCGACGGGCCGCTTTGCCGCGGCCTCGCGATGGACCAGGCGGGCGTGGATGTTCCTTCTGTTTCGACTGCTTCAAGAAAGCACGCATGCTTCACGGCATGCGTGCTTTTTTTGTGTCGACCCGAGTTAGCGCTTCAGCGCTTACTCGGGTCCCATGCAAGGCGGTCGACCCGAGTTAGCGCTTCAGCGCTTACTCGGGTCCCATGCAGGGCGGTCCCATGCATGGCTGGCGTCGGCTTCGCGGGCCTCGTGGGCCTTAGATGCGCAGCCGGCCCAGCACCCTGGGCCCGACGAAAGCGACGAGCGCCGCGCACAGTGCGACGATCGAAAGGCCGATCGACAGATTCGTCGCCTGCGTCACGCCGCCGATCACGACCGGCCCGAACAGCAGCCCGAAATAAGCGAGGCCGGCAACGTGCGCAAGACCTTCGGCGGCATGAATCCCTTTGACGCGCGCCGCCGCGGCGAACAGCACCGGCATCATGTTCGCGAGCCCGAGGCCCATCAGCGCGAAGCCGGTCAACGCGGCAAACGAATACGGCAGCAGCAGCGCACCGATCATCCCTGCACACGCGAGCGTTGCGCTCGCGCGCACGAGCTGCGGCGCGCCGAAGCGGGCGCGCACGGCGTCGCCGGCGAAGCGGCCGGCCGCCATGCCGCCGGAAAACGCCGCATACGCCGCGCTGGCGAGCGCGGGCGTCGCCGCGACGACATCGCGCATGTAGACCGTCGCCCAGTCGTACATCGCGCCTTCGGCGATGAGCGCGATCAGCGCGACCGCGCCGAGCGCCCACAGCACGGGCGAGCGCCAGCGGTTGGCGCGCGAGCCGCCGTGGCGAGGATCGTCGGCATGCGGCACGTGCGGCAGCACGGCGGGGCACGCGAGCAGCAGGACGAGGGTGCTCACCGCCGCCACGAGCGCGAGATGCAGCGCCGGCGCCATGCCGCGCGAGAGCAGCGCGCCGCCGATGGCCGCGCCCGCCATCCCGCCGACGCTGAACATGCCGTGCAGCGACGACATGATCGGCCGCGCGAGCGCGGTCTCGACGGCGCTCGCTTCGGCGTTCATCGCGACGTCGAGTGTGGCCAGGCCGATGCCGAAGATCGCGAGCACCGGGAGCAGCAGCCAATAGAACGGCACGACGAGAATCAGCGCCGCGCAAACCGACATCGTGAGACCGCCCGCCAGACACGCGCGGCGCGTGCCCACGCGCGCTATCCATTTGGCATTGGTCGCCATCGCGGCAATCGAGCCGCCGGCGACGGCGAGCAACGCGATCGACAGCAGCGCCGGACTCAAATGGAACTTGTCGCGCACGGTCGGCACGTGCACGCCCCACGACGCGTACACCATGCCGGCAATGAAAAAAAGTGCCATCGTCGCATTGCGTGCACGGTTGCGCGCTGCCGCCGGGAGGTTGCGATGCGCGGCGGGGAGCGGGGCGAGTTCGGGGGAGTGGTCGGGCACAGGTCGGCTCGTCAAACAGCGGGTTGCGGGTATATCGAGGGCACAGATGGAGGGTGATGGGCAAGCGATGCGTCGGTGAGCCTCGACGTGGTCTAGCGCGCCCTGGTCGATTCTATCGGAGCGCTTGCTGTCTCGCTTGCGCGGTAATCTAAGATGTTTGGGCAAGGCCAAGCACCGATTCGTGTCCCGGCCGTGCGCATACTCCAGTTCCAGGCCGGTTCAATTCGAGGACATCGACTTGAAAATTCCCGCTCATGCCCCGCTTCACCTGCTGCACCGGAGCGGCGTCGGCACGCTCGCGACGCATTCGCGCGAGCCGCAAGGTTTCCCTTATCCGACCGTGCTGCCGTTCGCGACGGACGCGCGGCATCGTCCGGTCGTGCTCGTGAGCCGGCTCGCCGAACATACGCGCAATCTGCAGGCCGACCCGCGCGCCGGTTTTCTCGTCGTGCACGCGCCAGGCGGCGACGTGTTGAACGCAGAGCGTGTCACGCTGATCGGCAGCTTCGAGCCGCTCGAGCCCGCTTCGGCTGCCGCGACGCGCTATCTGCGCTATCACGCCGACGCCGAGCGTTATCTCGCGCTAGGCGATTTTTCGTATTGGGTCATGGCGATTGAGCGGCTGCGTTATATCGGCGGTTTCGGCGCAATGGGGTGGCTCGATGCCGCCGACCTGGACCCGCTCGCCCCGCTGCCGTCCGAAGAAGAAGCGGCGCTGACGGCATTCTTCGAGCGTCATCCGCAGCGCCCGGCGCGGCTCGGATTGGCGGGGGTGGATCGCTACGGAGCAGACTTGAAAGTCGACGGTGTGCTCGAACGCGATTCTTTTGACGAACCGAAACGGACGATTCCGAAACTCCAAACGGCGCTGGCCGATTGCATCGAGCGCCGCGCGTCAAAATAGTTTCGTGCTTTTCCTAATCGGGAAAACTCTGATTAGTTCGATTTTAGCAAAGATGAGCGAAGGCCCATCTTTGTTTAACCTGAAACCTCTCATCGCATGATAGGTTTTTGTGAGACGGTCGATATTAATATCATGCTTTGGGAATTATGCCCATTGGACTAGGCCAGCCGATCAGATTTCGAGATACTCGAAGGGGGTATAAATGCCGCCCGCGTCATGCGTGATGCAACCTAATCAATGGATTCAAATCAGCGTTTTTATTTTTTTGCTTTTCAGTCTTTTCTTCGGTTTCTTGTTTGTGCTAATCTCCCTGCGAAATATCCGAGGCACCACGCAGTGAAATGGCAAGCCGGCTACAGACCTGCGTCATTTATCGAAACCACAAGGGAATGTATGTCTTCTTACAAGGAACTTCTCGCCCAACGAGAAAAGCTGGAAAAGCAGATCGAAGAGGCGAAGGCACGTGAATACGCGGAAGTGCTTAACGAGATCAAACAGAAAATGGCCGACTACGGCATTACGCTCGCCGAACTCGGTGTAATTCGCGGCAAGCATGCAAAAGTTGGCCGTCCGCGCGCGGGCGTTGCGCCGAAATATCGCGATCCTGAAAGCGGCAGCACCTGGTCGGGTCGCGGCAAACCTCCGAAATGGATCGCCGGCCAAGATCGCGATCGATTTCTGATTCAGAAGTAATTGTTGGAAACGTCCTGGCACGAGCGGCCTGCTTCACGCCGCGGCGTCCAACACAAAAAACCGCGCACTTCAAAAGTGCGCGGTTTTTTAATGTCCGCAGAAAGTCTGACTTCATCGCTTTGCGTGCGGCGCGAAACCATCGCGCGCACTCACGCCGGGCGCGCGGATATCGAAACACGAATACTTCGTGTTTGCATAAGCATATGATTTAAAACGAAAATATAGGGCTTTGCGACGACTTGTCACAGTTGCGCTGCTAGAATCCGGGCATTCAAAACCCTCTACGCTCCGGTTTCCTATGTCGCAAAGTTTCGACAGTTTCCACGCCGACACGGCAGAGAAGCAAGCAGTCGCGCGCAAGACCACGTTTGTCAGCATCGTGCTGAACCTCGTGCTGACGACGCTGCAAATCATTATCGGTGTCATCGCTCATTCTCAAGCGCTCATCGCCGACGGCGTGCATTCGCTTGCCGATCTCGTATCGGATTTCATCGTATTAGTCGCGAATAAAGCGAGCGGTGCGAAGCCCGATGCCGATCACAATTACGGACATAACCGCTATGAGACCGTGGCGTCGCTTTTTCTGGGCGGCCTGCTGATCGCCGTCGGCGTCGGCATGCTGTGGCGCGCGGGCCAACGGCTTGCTCACCTGGACGATATTCCCGCCGTGCATGTCAGTGCGCTCGCTGTCGCGATACTCGTTCTGGTATCGAAGGAAGGGCTCTTTCGCTACATGCTGCGCGAGGCGCAGCGCGTGCGCTCGGCGCTCTTGATCGCCAACGCGTGGCACGCGCGCTCCGACGCGGCGTCGTCGCTGGTCGTGGCAATCGGCATCGTCGGCAGTCTCGCGGGGGTGCGGCTGCTCGATCCGATCGCGGCCGCGATCGTCGGTTTCATGGTGGCCCGCATGGGCTGGACCTTTGGCTGGGACGCCTTGCAGGACTTGTCGGACCGCGCGCTCGATGAAGACGCCACCGCCGACGTGCGCAAGCTGCTGATGTCGACGCCCGGCGTGCGCGACGTGCATGAGTTGCGCACGCGCAAGATGGGCGACCTCGCACTCGTGGATGCGCATATTCTGGTCGATCCGCTGATTTCGGTGTCGGAGGGGCATTACATCGCCGAGTCAGCGCGCTCGCGCGTGCTGACCGACAAGCGCGTGCTCGATGCGCTGATCCATGTCGATCCGGAGAACGACGCGGTAAGACACCCCGCCGCGAACTTGCCGCCGCGAGAAGTGGTGATCGAGGCGCTCGATGCCGAACTGGCGAAGTGCGGCTTGCGTGCCGCCAGTCTCAATCTCCACTACCTGAGCAGCGGGCTCGATATTGAGGTGACGTTCGCGGCGGACGCGCTCGCCGAGCACGACGCCGAGCTTGCAAGCCGCCTGGACTTGACGGATCTGGCCGCCCGGCTCGGCGCGCGCAAGATTACCGTGCAACGTTTGCTCGAAACGTCAGGCCGCTCGTCCGATCAGAAGGCGGCGCGCATCAGTTGAGCGGGAACAGATTGCCGCTGCTAGAGCGGCAATTGCGTATCGAATTTGATCTCGCGCAGCACCACGCTGGTGCGGACCTGCGCCACGGCGGGGATCTTGAAGATGCGCTCGTGCAGGAACGAGTCGTACGCTTTGATGTCGGGGGCGACGATTTTCAGAATGTAGTCCGCTTCCCCGGTCGTGCTGTAGCACTCGGTGACTTCCGGGCAAGTGGCGATCTCGCGCTCGAATTGTTCGACGCCGCCTTCCGTGTGTCTCATCAGATGAATATGGGCCAGCGCGCAGACATGCAGCCCCAGCTTCTCGCGATCGAGCAGTGCCGTATAGCGCTGGATCACGCCTGATTGCTCCATATCCTTGATCCGCCGCCAGCAAGGCGTGCTGGACAAGCCGACTTGATCCGATATTTCCTGCACCGATCGGCGCGCGTCGAGCTGCAGCAGGCGCAGAATTTTTTGAGAAAACGTATCGAGTGTCACGCGCGCCTCCCAGTTCGGCCGCAACTTTCCTAAATGTTAGAGGTGGCGGAAAAGAAAGGCAATGTGAGACCCCAGGAGCGAGGGAATTTCCCTAATTTGCCGGGTTGCTCGCGGCGTTTTGTCCTGTGTTGTCCCCAGCTGACGGGTCCGGCGAGGGCAAATTCGAGATGATGCCGAGGGCGGCTTGCTGGCTGCGCAATTCTGCCAGCATGTTGCAAAAAAGAGCGCCTTGCTCGATGGCGTCGTCGAGCGCGACGTGCGTGTGAGGATGGTCGTCGAACCAGCGCTTCGGCATGCGCGGCTTGATGCATTTGCGGTACGGCAGGTCCGTCATGGCGAACGCGAGCGTCTTGATGTCGAGCGCGGACCACGAGAACGGGCAGCGCCCCGCGAAGCGCATCATGTACCAGAACATGAACGTGAAATCGAAGCCGGCCGGCATCGCTACGAACACCGGCTTGCCTGGCAGCGATTCAACCCATTCGACGTACGCGACCAGTGCCGTTTCCGGCTTTTGCAGATCCGCGCGGCATGCCGCCCAAGCTTCCTTCTGCGTCTTCCACCAGGCCGCTTGGATCGGATGCGCCTCCGCGCCCGGAAGCGTTTCGAGATTGGCGGAGAACGTGCCGATCAGTTGCTTGTCCGCGGTGTAGGCCGCTGACGCAAAGCTGAGCATCGAATGGGGACCGGGAATCGGGCCGTCCGCTTCGACATCGGTGCTGACGTAGATCTCGGCTGTCATGCGCCGACTCCATCCGCCACGTATGGATTCGTGCGCCGCTCGGCACCGAAAGTCGACGTGGGGCCGTGGCCGGGGACGAACGTCATATCGTCGCCGAGCGGCCACAGCTTGCTGCGGATCGACGCGATCAGGTCCGCGTGGTTGCCGCGCGGAAAATCGGTGCGGCCGATCGAGCCCGCGAACAGCACGTCGCCCACAAGTGCCAGCCGGTGGACATCGCTCACGAACACGACGTGCCCCGGCGTATGGCCCGGACAGTGGTAGACGTCGAGCGTTTCGTTGCCGAACTGGACGGTATTGCCGTCTTCCAGCCAGCGATCGGGCTCGAACGCCTCCGCCTCCGGAAAGCCGAAGCGCTGGCTTTGCTGCGGCAGTTGGTCCAGCCAGAAGCGCTCGTCCCGGTGCGGTCCTTCGATCGGCACGCCGTAATGTGCCGCGAGCGTTTTCGCGCCGGCGCAGTGGTCGATGTGCCCGTGGGTGAGCAGCACCTTCTCGACGCTCACGCCTTGCCGGGCAACCGCATCCTGAATCCGCTCGAGATTGCCGCCCGGATCGACGACGGCGGCGCGGCCCGTCGCCTCGCAGACGAGCAGCGAGCTGTTTTGCTGAAACGGCGTGACGGGGATGATCGAGACTTTCATCGGCGATGCGGCAAGACGGCGAAAAGCTCGATTGTACCGGCGGCGCGAAGCCGTCGCTGGCTGGCCGAACGGACGACGGCAAATCCCGATTTTTACGCCCATAGTGAAAATCAATGATGGCTATGTAGGTTGACAGGTGCTTTGAATGTGGATTTGCTATAATCCGCACCGTTGTGCGTGGAGCACCCACGCTGCCAATTGACGATCCGGCATCGCTCGCAGGCGAATAGAGCCGGGTCGCCGTCAAGTGAAAGGCCGTCGGTTACGACGGCACAAACCTTGCGTCGGATAGGTTATTCGATGCACACGTCTTGCCCAGCCAGGCGCCGCGCGCCTGCTACGGCCTTGCTGCCGTGACGCTGGGTGGGGCCTACGCCGCTGTTCCTGTACGTCTTGCGACGTGCATAGAACGTGCAATTTACGTTCGATGGCGGCATGTGGGGTCTGGTCAGGCTGCCGGGGACAGGTTGCGCCAGACGTGAAAGCTAACCGGGCGGAAAGCGGCGAATGGCCGCACCCGAGTGCATGTGCACGACTCGCCAAAGCGAGCGGAGCCACGTTTTGCCTCGGTCGCCCGAGCCGCAAGCTACACGAAAGATTGACGTGTTGCGGCTCGACACTGCTGAGTTACGTCTTATGAAATCTCGATTGTCTCGTCTGGGGAGTCTGTTTGCCTTTTTTGCCTTGGCGGGCTGCGCGGTTCCTCATGGTCCGGCTGATCAAGCCAGCGCCTCGCCGATGCGCACGCAGGGCGCCCTGGCAAGCGCCGCATCCGCGCCCGTCGGCTACGACGCCTTGAACACGTCGACACCCGCTGCCGATTCGAAGGCGAGCCTCGCTGATGCGACGCCGCTCGAAGCAGGCCCGAATGTTTCCGATTTCCGTCAGAGCGGCCGCGCCTCGTGGTACGGCATGAAGTTCCACGGCCGCAAGACGGCGAGCGGCGAGCGCTTCGACATGAATGCGCTGACCGCCGCGCACAAGACGCTGCCGCTCGCGTCCTACGTGCGGGTGACGAACACGACCAACAACAAGTCGGTCGTCGTGAAGATCAACGATCGCGGGCCGTATGTGCGCGGGCGCATCATCGATTTGTCTTACGCCGCGGCTCGTGTGCTTGGTTTGCGCAAAGCCGGCACGGCGCAAGTGAATATCGAAGGCTTGTCGCAGCAGGAAGCGAAGTCCGAGCAGGCCCAAATGCTGGCCGACAATTCGATCAGCAAGTAAGCGTCGGATCTGACGGTGCCGTGCCGTGCTGTGCGCGGTCCGCTTCGCCGTCGCACCGAATCGATTCGAAACTCGAAGGGCCGCCGCGTGCGGCCCTTCAGTTTTTCTTAAGCTCGAGCGCGCGTGCGTACAACGTGTTGCGCGACGCCCCGGTCACCGCGGCGGCCACCTTCACCGCACCGCTCACAGACAGTTCTTCGAGCAGGATATTCAGGAGTGCGTCGTGATCGCCGGCGCTTGGCTCAGCTTGCGGCGCGCCTTCGACCACCAGCACGAACTCGCCGCGCTGCCGATTGGCGTCGGCGGCGAGCCACGTTGGCCCTTCGGCCAGGGGGCAGCGGTGGAGCGCCTCATGTAACTTGGTCAACTCGCGCGCGATCAACAGGCGGCGCGCGCCGCCGAATGCATCGGCGAGCGCCTGCACGGTTTCGACGATGCGATGCGGCGCCTCGTAAAAGACCAAAGCCTGTGTGTGCCCGGCCAATTGCTGAAGCTGGGCCGCGCGCTGCTTGGCCTTCGTCGGCAGAAAGCCCAGGAACGAGAATGTGCCGGCCCAGTCGCCGGCCACGCTGAGCGCAGTGGTCAGCGCGCTGGCGCCCGGCAGCGGAACGACGGCCAAGCCGGCTTCGCGCACGGCGTCGACGAGCCTCGCGCCGGGGTCCGAAATGCCGGGCGTGCCTGCGTCGGATACATACGCGATCCGCTCGCCGGCCCGCAGGTGTTCGATCACGCGCGCGGCCGCGGCGCGCTCGTTGTGCTCGTGCACGGCGATGAGCGGCTTGGCGATGCCGTAGCGGGCGAGCAACTGGCCGCTGTTGCGCGTGTCCTCGGCGGCGATGCGGTCGACGGCCCCAAGCACGTGCAGGGCGCGCAGCGTGATGTCGGCGACGTTGCCGATCGGCGTTGCCACCACATACAGAGCGCCGGCCGGGTACTGCTGCCCTTGCGCGAGTTCGAGGAGATCAGTCATGAGGCAGAAAACGCGGACAAGCGGAACAAGGCCGACATTGTGCCACGCGGCGAGCGACAACTTTTCTGGGCGGGCAGGGTCGAAGAGCGTCGGAACGGCATTCGAGGCGCGTGCGCTCGAGTATTTGCGCCGGCAGCGCATGCGGCTTGTGGCCCGCAACGTGAGTTGCCGCCGCGGCGAGATCGACCTCGTGATGCGCGATCGCGATGGCGTGCTGGTGTTCGTCGAAGTGCGCGCGCGTGCGGACAAACGCTTCGGCGGCGCGGCGGCGAGCGTCGGTTGGCAGAAGCGCCGGCGCCTCGTGCATGCGGCGCAGTACTTTCTCGCGACGAGCGGCGGGGCGGTGGGCGCGTGCCGCTTCGACGTCGTCGCGTTCGATGGCCCCCGGCTCGTGTGGTTGCGGGACGCTTTTCGCGCCGACGATGTATGAACGGTGTTTCGGCGCTTGCCGAGTGCGTTAAACTTGCGCGCTGGCGATTTGGCCGAAACGGCGCATCGCTTGCGCGCAGCGATGCCGCCCGAAGCGATGCACGGGGCGAAGCGAATTGCCGGCTGATGCACGCGGCCGTCACCAAAGGGCTCCACAATCAGCGCCGAAAGGCGCACCATGGATGCAGCAGCGAGGTTGCGCGACAACCTTGGTATTAGTCAGAGATCGATGTCAGTCGAACGCATTCAACAGCACTTCCGCGACAGCGCGGCAGTCAAGCTCGAAGCACTGGAAACCCTGTCGATGCCGATCGCCGCAGCGGTCGACACGATGTTCGCCGCGCTGGCGAACGGCAACAAGATTCTTGCGTGCGGCAACGGCGGTTCTGCCGCCGACGCGCAACGCTTCGCGGCCGAGCTGATCGGCCGCTTCGAGCGCGAGCGGCCTGGCTTGCCGGCCATCGCGCTCACCACCGATTCTTCCATTCTGACGGCGCTCGGCGACGACTACGCGTTCGACGAGATCTACTCGAAGCAAGTCCGCGCGCTCGGCCACACGGGTGACGTGCTGCTCGCGTTGAGCACCACCGGGAACTCGGCCAATGTGATTGCGGCTGTCGCCGAGGCGCACGAGCGCGAGATGGTCGTGATTGCGCTGACGGGGCACGGCGGCGGAAAAATGAACGAGGCGCTGACCGATATGGATATTCATATCAGCGTGCCGTCGGAGCGCCTGGCGCGCATCCAGGAAGTGCACATGCTGACGATTCATTGTCTGTGCGACGGCATCGATGCGATGCTGCTCGGCGAAGATTGACCACGAAAGGGAGTGCGTTGATGAGCGGAAACCGCGTCAAGAAGACGCTTGTGAGGACCACGCTCGTGGTCGGACTGACGGCGGGGCTCGCCGCAACGTTGCAGGGCTGCGTGCTGGCGCTGGCCGGCGCGGCCGGAGGCGGCGCGCTGATCGCGACCGACCGGCGCACGGTGGGCGCGCAGACCGAAGACCGCGAGATCCAGGTCAAGGCGTTGTCGCAAATCAGCAGTTCGCTGCCCGACGAGGCGCACGTGAACGTCACCGTTTTCAACCGTCGCGTGCTGCTGACGGGCGAGGTGCCGAGCGAGCAGGACAAGCAACAGGCCGAGACGATCGTGCGCGGCATCAATAACGTCAACCGGATCATCAACGAGCTGGCGGTCCAGCCGAAGAGCTCGTTCTCGTCGCGGGCGAACGACTCGTACCTCGAAGGCCGCGTGAAGACTGCGTTGATCGCGGAGAAGGGCATTTCGGCGAACGACTTCAAGGTGGTCAGCGAGCGGGGCAACGTGTACCTCATGGGGCTTGTGACGACGGCTGAAGGCGATACCGGCGGCGATGCGGCGAGCCGCGTGCCGGGTGTCTTGCAGGTCGTGAAGGTGTTCCAGTACGTCCAGCCGCAAGAGGCGCAGGCGCTCGAAGCGTCCGCGGCGGCGGCGGCCAGCGCGCCGGGCGCGGCACAGGCGGCGGCGTCGAGCGAGCCTACGGTCGGGGCGGTGCAGTCGGCGACGATCAGCTCGCAGCCGCTCGACCAGCAGCCGCCCGCGCCGGTCACCAATTCGAATGCGGTCCACTCCGGCAATCCGAAGGCAATGCAATGAGTTTGGTGAGTCGGACGTTGGGTGGGGTGGTTGCGGCGGGCGTGATGGTCGTGTTTGGGGTGGCGTCTGCGCATGCCTACGCTGCCGATGCGCCGAATGGCCTCGCGATCGCAAAGAGTAATGCGTGCATGGGGTGTCATGCGGTCGATCGGAAGCTCGTCGGGCCGTCGTTTCAGCAGATCGCGGGCAAGTACCAGGGCGACGCGCAGGCGCCCGCGAAGCTCGCGCTGAAAGTGCGCGACGGCGGCTCGGGCGTCTGGGGCGCGATTCCGATGCCGTCGCATCCGCAAATGAGCGATGCTGATATTCGCACGGTGGTTGCGTGGGTGCTGGCGGGGGCGCCGTCGAAGTGACGCCTTGCGGCGGTCAGGGGCTTGGCAAACGGTTCGGGCGCTGTGCTAGAATTAGCGCTTCGTTGGGGCGGTAGCTCAGCTGGGAGAGCGTCGCGTTCGCAATGCGAAGGTCGGGAGTTCGATCCTCCTCCGCTCCACCATTAAGTATTCCACGAAGTTCCACAGCATTCCGCAAACCCCGCGTCCCGTAAGGCTCGCGGGGTTTTTGTTTCCACTTCGGGATTGTGGTTTCCGTTGACAGCCGGAGGCTTTTCAGCGCAGTTTTGGGGGCATCGGCTCATTTTTAGAGCCCACCGGAAATTTAGGCCCCCACGCCACGGGAGGTGTCCCATGCCTCTTACCGATCTGGAAGTACGCCGGGCTGCGCCACGGGAGAAGACGTATCGAGTCTCCGACGGCCGCGGCATGTATCTCGAGATTTCTCCTGCCGGCGGCAAGTACTGGCGCCTCAAATACCGATTCAACGACCGCGAGCGGAAGTTGGCGCTGGGCGTCTATCCCGATGTCACGCTGGCCCACGCGCGCAGGAAGCGCGATGAGGCGCGTGCGCTACTGGCCGATGGCGTCGACCCAGGGCAGGCCAAGAAAGAGAAGAAGCGCCTCGCCCGGCTCAACGCAGCCACGACCTTCGAAGCAGTCGCGCTCGAGTGGTTCGAGCAGCAGGTGCCCGGCTGGGCAACCAGCCATTCCGAGAAGATCATGGGGCGACTGAAAAAGGACCTGTTTCCATGGCTCGGGTCACGTCCGATCGCCGACATTACCCCGCCCGAAGTGCTCGAAGTGCTGCGTCGTGCCGAGAAGCGTGGTGCTCACGACACCGCACACCGATTGCATCAGAACTGCGGGCAGATCTTTCGCTACGCGGTGGCGACTGGACGCGCCGTGCGTGATGTAAGCACCGACTTGCGTGGCGCGCTGCGTCCCAACCGGCATACGCACTTCGCCTCGATCACAGATCCGGAGAAGGTCGGGGAGATGCTGCGAGCCTTTGACGGCTTTTCCGGTACATTGGTCGTGCGCGCAGCTCTGCAGTTGGCGCCGTTGCTGTTCGTGCGGCCCGGAGAGTTGAGACAGGCTGAGTGGGCGCAGATTGATTTGGAACGGCGCGAATGGCGCTTTACTGTCTCGAAGACGAAGACCGAGCATCTCGTGCCGCTGGCCACCCAAGCTGTGGAGATTCTGAAAGAGTTGCAAGCGCAGACTGGCAAATGGCGTTGTGTTTTTCCGGGCCGTGAACGCAAAAAGCCTATGAGCGGAGCGGCGATCAATGCCGCGCTGCAGCGGTTGGGCTTCGACACGAAAACCGAGATCACCGGACACGGATTCCGGGCGATGGCTCGGACCATCCTGCACGAGCGGCTTCGGTTTCCGGCGGAAGTCATCGAGCATCAACTGGCCCACCGAGTGCCTGATTCGCTCGGCACCGCCTACAACCGCACCCGGTTTATCGACGACCGCATAGTGATGATGCAGGAGTGGGCCAACTATCTGGATCGACTGAAAGCGGGGGCCGAGGTAGGGCCGATTCGGCCGCGGGGTGTTTGAGGCGAAGGCCCTAACGTGCTGAGCTTCATAAGTGGACTGTGTCGCAACCAATCCCGGCGAAGGCAGATGTTGCGCCATCGACGGCCCGAGGTAGAGGTCTGCGCTGAGAATGGACCTTTGTCGCCGCCCATCTATCGCGAAACAGCACTTTTTCTACCTCGATCTCGCTTCGTTTGATCGACTTTTACCGCGTTTTGAAGGCGCCTATCCTGCTGATTCGTTCGCGTCGCTATCTGGTTCAAAGGTCTTCTATGTCGGGTCTAATCTGGAAGCTGAACGCATCCTGGATGACCGTCGAGCCGGGTTTGCTGTTCTCGTGTGCCGTTTTTGCCTGAGATGCAAGACTGGTCCGCTGACCGGCCGTACGCTGTGTCGATTGGTTGCGAGAAGTGTTCGTGCTCCCACGGGACCGGGATGTGCCGTCCATGCGATGAGCCGTGCCCCTTCGCTTCTTCGTTTCCTGTAGTGCGTATCGAAGCGCACTGGCAGTCACGTCGATACCCGCCTGCTTAGCCTGATCGATCAGTTGCTCGACCGAATAACCTTTCGCCCTAGCCGCGTCGATGTGGACGCGAACGTTTGGCATCGCGTCGCGCACAGTGATGCGTCGTTCCGACGGTGGCTTTTCCGGTAACGCGTCGAGTAGCCGGGCAAACTCGTCCCATTGGGCTTTCGTGTAGGTCTTCGGTGCAGGCATCGTGACCCTCCGTTTGTATCGGATGTCTCTAACTGATCGTGCATGCCGTTGGATAGCCCGTCAACGTCGTCTACGCGAGCGTTGTGGACGTTTGCAGAGCGCCTTGGCCCGTAGCGGGACGCTCGGGAAGAACGCAGTCTTTTCGTTTCGTCGCATCGGAGCAACGGTAGGGTAGTCTTTGGGACGTGCGTTTCCGCAGAGTTCGGTGTGAGGTTTAACGCGATGGCTTAGCCGTCCAGCGCAAATTTTATGTTGGATCGCGCATCACACATTCTGTCCGTGATTCCCGTCTCGGTTTCGTTTGCAGCTCGGTTTGTTTACCGATGCGCTTATTGTCCACGACGCGCTCGGCGCGGTTCCTTGGGTAACTGCGTTGCATTTCAATTCGAAAACGATCGCAACGCGCATGCAGGCGGCGGAATGGGTGATTAAGTTCGGTGACGATTCGGAAGCATTTGGCAGCGTCGCAATGGCGTTTGAAAGTGTGCGCTAAAAATAGGAGCAAATTAGGGTATTGCAGGATTGGCTTCCGCCGGTTTGGGGCGCCGTGTGAGCAAATAGTCTTCCTTCGACAACGCTAAACTGGCCAAAAAATCCGGCGCGTGATTGCCGACTTGCCGAGCTGGGGTTGCCTGCATGTGTGCCGCAGAATGGGAGGGAATGCGAATTCCAAAGTATGGCTCCCGTCAATGTCAAGTGGATCTCGCGACCTTACCGCTTCTACACAAGACAATCTCGCCTAGCCCGGAGCGCCGGCATGACGGCAAGGTCGCCGTGCTGAATCGCAACCAGCGACGATCCTCGGACGGCTTTGAGTTTCGTTGCGACATTGGCAGCGAGCCGCCGCGAGTGATGTTCGTGCCGGACCGTTGCGAGCGCGAGGCGATGAGCTATGTGGCAATGACCAGCATCCACAGCGGCGACGTGATGTCAGAAGCCGTCGAAAAGCGCCTTGGCAATGTCAGAAGGCGCTGTACGAAAATCGAATGGCTGACGAACAACGGCTTGGGTTACGGAGGTGAGAAACCCCGCGCTTTCGGCGCGGGCATCGACCGTAGACGGTCGATGCCCCGGGTCTGCGGCCAGCAGAGTAACGCGACGGCGGAAAGCTTCGTGATGACAATGAAGCGCGACTACATTTTCTTCGTGCCGAAGCCCGACGCAGCGACGGGCTCGAACAAACGCGCTAACGCGTTCAAGCACTACAGCGAGAAACACACGTTTAGCGCGCTGGAATTTCGCGCGCCAAGAAGAATTCCGGCGGAGAGCCGATTCATCATCCAGAGTTGGATGCAGTGTTCGGAAGTACCGGTGCAAAGCCACCGCCACGGTCAGCTCGAAGTCGAAGCGTTTGGTCTTCATT
Source organism: Trinickia mobilis (assembly GCF_017315705.1). Lineage (GTDB taxonomy): Bacteria > Pseudomonadota > Gammaproteobacteria > Burkholderiales > Burkholderiaceae > Trinickia_A > Trinickia_A mobilis. The sequence goes on from NZ_JAFLRF010000019.1 coordinate 49,458, forward strand.
GCACAGCTTCTTTCCATTGAGAAGTCCCCCGAAAATCGGCTCACATGATGGGACTGTGTACCGGAGCCACCCGGACCTTGCCAAGGCAGGGAGTGGCAGATCTTCAAGAGCAAACGTATTCAATTGATCTCAAAGAGTTGACGCCAAGTGAGAGTAGCTGGGTCCCAACTTCTCTCGCCGCACTAGATCGATTGTGTAATCGACAATGCGGAGGCTTTTGCCGTGTTCCCAAGCTAACAAGGAGCGGCGATGGCTCTTCCTCACTCCGTTGCAGATCGCTGTCCGGTACAGCCACTCCCTTAGAGCCGAGCGGTGGTGTGCGCTGGAACACCGCGGCAAGGGAATTCAACCAAATCCTGACGATCAAAGAAGGACCTGGAAGTGCAAGTCGGGGACGGCGATCCCAATCGTGAAGATTTGCCCTGCACGAGCAACACCATTTTGTACTCGCCAGAGGAGGATTCCCCCTGCTAGACTTCAAACAATATTTATGAGAAAAGCGTGCTGCCGGGGTAAGTAAGATGCGATCGCGTCTGACGGGGTCCTTTCGCGGCTGGTGGGAATTTAGCCGGTCGAAAGTGACGTTTGTCGAGTCGGCTGTGCTGCTAGCCGGGGGGGCGACGCAGAATGGCGTTTTTTTTGCAAGCCGCCAAATAGATATCGAGTGAGACTGTAGGTGAAAAATGTGCACAAATCCTGCAAGGCGGCGACGTATTACGTCAAAACTTTCAATATCTAGCACACGCCCTCTAATTCTGTGAAATTTCTTTCAAAGCGGCGACGAATACTTTCAAAATTCCTGGCTGGTGAGATTTGTGTCTGCGTCGGCGGCACCACGCTAGTTGTTGTGCGATCGCGACGGGCCGAAACTACCGCAAGGCACCTTAAAAAAGCTAAAAATGAACAGTCTTCGAGAGCTGGCGTTCAAGATTTGCTACAGATCAGGTGCTTCAAATGTTGTTGACGACTTCTATGTGCCGTGCATGGAGAGGTCGGTGCTTTATCGACGCGCCGTCGGTTATTTTACTAGCGCAGGTCTAAGCTTAGCTGCAAGAGGTGCGGCTCACCTGATTGCTTCTGGCGGAAAGATTCAACTGATTACCTCGCCTAATCTATCGGAAGAAGATATCGAAGCAATAGAGAGGGGGTATGAGGCCAGGTCGCGAGTGGCACAACGCTTATTCGTTCTTGAGATGGAACGAGTGGAGTCCGAACTCATTCAGCAACGGTTGAGTGCCCTGGCGTGGCTTATCTCCCTAGGGCGCCTTGAGATACGGATCGCCTTTCGAGTAGACCCAAGTACTGGATGTCTCGCCCGTGGTCTTTACCACGAGAAAATTGGTGTCTTTGAAGATGAAGAAGGTAACCGAGTCGCGTTTACCGGGTCCCAAAACGAAACTGCAGGCGGCTTTGTCTCAAACTTCGAATCAATCGACGTCTATTGGTCTTGGGACGACAGTCATCGGCGAGCGGCTGGCAAAGTAAATGATTTTGAAGCGCTGTGGGCGGGGGGGGATGTCGAGTCCGGCGTCCTCGTGGAAGACTTCACGCAGATTGCGAAGGAAGTACTGGAGAAATATAAAACAAGTGAGCCACCGACAGTGGACCCAGAGGAAGTGTCGTGGCGTCCTCGCTCGCGAAGAATCGCTCGAAACAAGCCGCGCCTCCCCGCCACCCTTACTCTGCGTTCCTATCAGCTTGAAGCAATTCGCAATTGGGTATCCGCGAACGGCCGCGGAATACTCGAGATGGCCACCGGTACCGGCAAAACTCTAACCGCTTTGGCGGCTGCAGTTAGCCTGTATGAGCAACTGGGGCTAAAGGTATTGGTTGTCATCTGCCCCTATCGGCACTTGGTGACGCAATGGCGTGATGAGGCCATCAAGCTTGGGTTTGATCCGTTGTTGGCCTTCGAATCGGCACAAAGCTGGGCCGAAACACTCAAGGCCGAACTTAACGATATATCGGTGGGCGAAGGTGGATTTCTTTGCGTTATTACCACGAACGCAACTTTTGCTTCGCTCACCTTTCAGAGCTTACTTCCCTATTTTCCAACAAGATCGCTATTGGTTGCTGACGAGGTTCACAATCTAGGTTCCAAAGTCTTTTGCGATGCACTCCCGTCGCAAATTAGCCTCCGCCTCGGCTTATCCGCAACACCCGAACGTTGGTTTGATCCAGATGGAACGAACCGACTCTTCGATTACTTCGGGCAGGTCTTGGAACCGCGCCTAACGCTTCGAAAGGCGTTAGAACTGGAAGTGCTTGTGCCGTATTTCTATTTCCCGATCCTGATCGAACTCACAGATATAGAGCAGGAGGAGTACCTCCGGCTGAGTGCTGAAATCGCCAAGAAAGCAGGTGTCGATGGCGAATTGACAGAGGCATCCAAATATCTTTTATTGGAGCGAGCACGCCTTGTTGCCTCCGCGGAAAACAAGTTGCATGCATTGCGTGATCTAGCACAGAAATTGGTAAAAAATGAGCAAATGCTATTTTATTGCGGCGACGGATCTGTCGAATCCGAAGTAAGTAATGGTGTTGCGCGGCAGGTGGACGAGGTGACACGCATACTCGGCCATGAGGCGGGAATCAGAGTTGCGAAATATACATCCGACGAGTCTGTCGCCGAGCGCGAGTCTCTCCGAACCCAGATCACCTCGGGGCAGCTTCAGGGGCTTGTTGCAATTCGGTGTCTCGACGAGGGCGTAGACATCCCGTCAGTGCGCACGGCAGTCATCCTTGCGAGCAGTACGAATCCTCGTCAGTTTATCCAGAGACGCGGGCGCGTGCTTAGGCGTGCGCCGGATAAGGAAAACGCGACAATATACGACATGATTGTTGTGCCGCCAGACAGCTCTGATCCAACGGACGCCGAGCGAAGTTTGCTTCGCAAAGAACTGACTCGTTTCGCTGAATTTGCCGATCTTGCGATTAATAGTGGCGAGACGAGGGTGGCTATATTAGAACTTCAGAAAAAGTTCGATTTGATGGATATCTGAAATAAGCTTGGAGGCCAAAATGCATCCGGATCCCATGGAACCACTGACACGTGACCCGAAGGACGTGCGCGAAATTATTGCTCAGGTATTAACAATCGAGGCCGAGCGGCTTTATCAGGAGAAGCCGCATATCAACGACGATATAATAAAAATTATCAAGGAGATTGTGAAATGATATTGCTCGAGCTTCAATTGCACAACTTCCGTCAATTCTTTGGATCGTCTCCGGTAATCAAATTCTCACAAGGCAAGAAGAACGTCACGGTTATACATGCTACGAACGGAGGGGGGAAAACGACTTTCCTTAACGCGTTTACATGGACATTATACGATGCGGTAAGCAAAGGTTTTTTGTTTCCGGATCAAATTATAAATAAGCGAGCAATCCGTGAAGCTGCGCCGGGTTCGACCATTAACGCGTGGGTTCATCTGAAATTCGAACATCTGGGTCGCGAGTATTCACTTCGCAAGATGGTAGACGCAATACGCGGCGATAGTGACACCGAGGTCGTGTCAAAAGGTGAACCGCGTCGTGAATTCATGTGGACCGATGAATCCGGGACGTGGCGTCCAGAAACGAACATCGCCGATGTCATCGGAAGGGTGTTGCCTCAGGATCTCCATACATATTTTTTCTTCGATGGCGAGCGTATCGAACGCATTGTGCAGCCGTCTGCTGAAGATCAAGCTAACATCGCCAATGCGACGAAAAAAATTCTCGGCCTGGAAGTTGTTGAGCGGGCAATACGTCACCTGACGTCCGCGAAGAAGACCCTGGAGCGCGAGCTCGAAGTCGTTGGCGACGAAACAACAAAAGGAATTCTTCGGAAGAAGAGCCAGATCGAAGAGGAATTAAGGGCGGTCGAAGAGACCTTTGCGCAGACAGAGCGCAACTTGAAAGGGTTTCGCCTTAGACAGCGAGAGCTATCAAAGCGCCTTGGACAACTCGAGGACATTAAGAGTGATCAAGCTCGTCGCGATCACCTAAATGGTGAGCACAGGACATACTCCGACGCACTGGATACGACAAAGCAGCAGTTGAACGAGTTGGTGAACGCTGATGGATATAAGGTGTTTCTCGGTGATGTATCTGACACATATTTGAACCTAATCGAGAATCTTCGTCAGAAAGGGGAACTACCTGCGGGAATTAAGCGGCAATTTGTGGATGATCTTTTGAATCGCGGCGAATGCATCTGTGAGCGAACGCTCAATCCCTCTGTGGATCACATAGCGCACTGCGCCGTCGAGAGGTGGAAACAGCGCGCGGGGCTCGTTGATGTTGAAGACAAGGCGATCCGGATGGGCGGGGAAGTGCGACGAATCCGCTTAGACCAAGATACGTTTTGGGATCAAAGTGAAGCCTTTCAAAAGAGAATCGCTGGAGATCGCGAGCAGATCAAAAGAATCGAGTCGGAATTGGAGGCAATTCATCTTCGTCTCCAAGGCAGCCCTCGTGAGGAGGTTCAGGATCTTGAGCGGCAGCACACGGAAGCGGGCGAAAATATTGAGCGAGCTAACCAAACAATCGGTAGCTCGAATACCCTAAAGCGAGGTCTGGAAGATCAACTTGCTGAGTGCGAAGCAGCGTTGAGAAAGAGCCAGCAAAACGAAGAGAAGCAACGCTTGGCTCAACGACGACTAAACGCCACGACCGATGCAGTCGCGCGACTGGCGGAGTCGAAGGGCCGGTTTGAAGAGACGTTCCGGCGCACGCTGACAGACAAGGTTCGCAGCATTTTTGGCAAAATTTCCTACACGCCATACGTCCCGGAGATCACTGAAGGCTATTCTTTGCGTCTCTTGGAAGGCGCTGGTGGCTCGATGCTCCCTGTTGCGGCCTCTCAAGGAGAAAACCAAATCCTTAGCTTGGCATTTATTGGTGCCGTGATAGACGTCGCGCGGGAGTTCACAAGAAGCAAGGAACGACTGCCTGGACCGGAAGCTAGCACCTACCCCGTTGTAATGGACTCACCGTTCGGTAGCCTGGGGCCAACCTACAGAACCCAGGTGGCCGAGAATATTACTGCACTTGCCGATCAAGTTGTGCTTATGGTGACCAACACGCAGTGGCTCGGGGAAGTCGAAACGGCGTTGGGGGCTAGGATCGGTAAGTCGTATGTCGTCGAATATTCGACGCCTCGTGACGGTGTTCCAAACGAACCTCTAGACATTGGCACTAGTCGGTACGAATTGGTAACCAGCAGCCCCAATGAGTTTGAATATTCAACAATTCGAGAGGTCGATCGTGGCTGAGAGAAGAATACGATACGCCAAAGAGAAGCAAGAACTCATGAGACGCCTCCTTTCGTCGGAAGACGGCACTGGCCCCTTTCGAACGCAGGCAGATGTACTCGCTTTTGCTGCGTCGTTGGGAGCGCACCGCAAGCGACGTGAGCCGTTGCCTGAAGCTCTCGGAGAGCCAATCAGACAAGAAGTGTTCGATCGTCAAGGATATGACACATTGATCTGCCTAGTCGCGGTTGAGGCTGAGAAAAGTCCCGCTGTTCTTGAGGATTCTGAAGAAATGATCGCAAGGCGCTCAGAGATTTTTGAAGAATATGCAAATGGCGGACTGGCTATTATTGCCAATGAGACCCGGGGAGACGTGAACCTGAGCCAAGCGGTTTTACTGATGATCTCTTCCCTTCGAAAGCGTGCGGAATCTGATACGCAGGTCCTCGATCTATCGAGACTTAGGATCTAGGAACTCACGCATCGTATTAAGAACAACTAATCGCGTCCTCCTAGATATAAGCGGGTGCGCGGACCCGCACGGGACTCTGTGCTTATCCTTTGTTTTGATGCCAGTGCGTGAGGGCATACGAGCTGACGTGATCCGATCTTCCGGCCGTAGAGACCAGTGCCAAAATTAAAAGCAAAAACTTAACTCATTCAAATGACAAACAAAATGAATATAAAGCCCACACATCTGTCGGTAGGTCAGCTGTTCTCGCATAATTTAATATTTCGTGTTCCGAAGTATCAGCGATACTACTCTTGGGCGAGCGAAGAAATAGATGACTTCTTGAAGGACTTGGACGCTTGTCGAAAAGCCCGCCAAGCGCAAACACCCCGTCCACATTTCTTCGGCGGACTGGTCACCGTGTCGAAACCCTTTCCCGGCAGCGCTCGCCAGAACCTCGAGGTTATTGATGGGCAGCAGCGACTGGCGTCCTTTGTGATGCTTGTGGTCCAGCTTCGACGAGCTATGGAAAAGCTCTCGACATCGGTCAACAGCGGCTCCCAGCCACTAAAAAAGTTTCTGAAGGCCAAAGCTAACACACTCGTCAGTCAATACGAGACGTTTATGGATACCATCAACCTCGAAGTGGTCCCCATTCCTCGCTTGGAGTTGTCGAAGCCCGACAAGGACTTCTTTACGGAGTTATTAAGTGATCAGCACGCGACCAGCACAAGAGAATCTCACAAATTGCTAGCGGAGGCTTACAAAAGAATAGGGCAGCATCTGGATGAAGTCGTTGCGACCGAGCATTCGGACAAAAAGCGTGCGGAGGCATTGGCAGTTATAGCGGAAGTTCTCGAGGAGGATTGGACCGTCATTCACATGGCCACCCACACCCGGACAGAAGCGTACATGCTGTTCCAAGTCTTGAATGATCGAGGCATGGGCCTGACAGAGGGTGAATTGCTCAGGGCGAAGACGCTGGAAGTACTGGACAGTGGAGGAACCGCGACTCAGCAGCAAACCGTCGAAAATAGTTGGGATGATATTTTGGGGACGGAACCCGAGCGAATTGAGCAAGGGCTCCGCTGGTTATTTTCGTCTCACAAAGGCTCTCGACCTGGGAAGACCACACTATTCGATGACTGTTTGGATTTCTTTTTTCCAATGCACCGTGAGACGCCGCTTAGCAAAGCGTCTGCAAGTAAGTTAACTGACACTGTCTTGAAAATACAGACTGAATTTCGGTTAATGACGAAAATCTTAGAGGGTTCTTGGCCGTACACACTCGCGGCACCCGTGTCGAAATGGGACGCCGATCGGCTTCGGCTTCTGGTGGTTGAGCTGAAACATACGAATTGCATCCCGCTGTTAGTATCAGCATGTCAGCTGACACAAAAGCAATTCGCTGAAATAGTTCAAATGCTTGAGCGATTTGTCTTTCGTTATAAGGCAATTGTTAACGCGCATATCGGACCAGCGACATCGGTCTACCAGAAACACGCTTTGGAAATCCGCAACAACCCAAAAGCTTATCAAACTAAATTGCTCCGACAAGCACTCGAGCAACTATTGGCTCTTGAGGCTGACGACTCAAAGTTCCGCACCCGCCTGAGCGAGCTTGAATACTCTCGCGCAACAAGTAACAAACCGCTCAAATACTTTCTCATGACCTTGGAGCACTACGCTGCCTGGTATTCGGCAGGCGCGAAGAAATCACCGGCCTGCATGGACAAGTCACGAATTTTCGACTTCTCAAATGGAACCATCGAGCACGTCTATCCTGCGAATGCAGCTCTAAAGGATGCCGCTCTCGAGCCTTTGATTGATTCGCTGGGTAATCTTACCATCCTAGGTCCAGGGGACAACGGCGCTATCGGAAACCAAGATTTTTCGATGAAAAAGGCAGTGTTTGGAAAATCAAATATTTCGATAAATCGAACTATTGCCGACAGCACCCACTGGAACGTGGCGGCTTTGAACGCTCATAAAGAACGGCTTTTGGACATGGCGTTGAAGGTATTTGTTCCTTGACACTTTGTTGCGATTTCAGCGCCTCCACTAGCGAAGCATCTGACGGGCCCCAACGATACTGAGTCCGAGTTCTCGGAGGGGGCTAGAGCCGGCCAGGAAGGGGAAGTCGCGGTGTTTCTGCCACATGGGAGGTTTGATTCTTGGGATCAACCGTTGCTTCGCATACTCGACGCCGGATCCTCGCTCGATTTCGAAGCAGTGAAAGATACGCAACTACCACTTTGGCAAGACTAGTTACTACCTCGACGCACCATGTTCGGCGCCCTCTATCTCATCGTCGGATAACTGAGTGAGGAGATCTGCCCGCTTGCCTGTAGGCAAATATGGAGTGTGTCTCACATTGTCACGTGAAACAAGCATAACTACTTAAGATGGAAGACATGAAAGTACAGGTTGAAGAAAAACTGATTATCGAAAGCCAATTTCACGGCCACAATATGCCAAAGGGGCTAGAAGGTTGCAAATTCCTTCGGTGCAAATTTGATGGGTCCAGTGATTTCAAGAACTGTTGCCTCAATGACGCGATTTTTGAGGAGTGCCAATTGGATGACGTTGACTTCTCAAGTGCTGCCGGTATGAAACGAATCTCTTTCGATAGGTGTGAGCTCCGCCAGGTGAACTTCGAAAGGAAAAAACTCTACGATGTAAAAATATCTAATTCCTCGGTTCTTAATTGCAATTTTTCAAGAGCGGCGCTTCATGACGCAGAATTGCGTGAAGTGAATTTCTCTGGTAGTGATTTTTCCGGGAGTATATGGTCGTGTACGCATTTTTATAAATGCAATCTAGCGTCATGTCAGACCGTGAGAACGCGGTCAACTATGATTTCCGCAGTGGAGCTTTGCACAAATGTACCAGAGAACGTGCGGAAGAAAGCGTGCTCAAACATCGACATTGCCAGGGCCGCCGCAAAGTTGTACCAGACCGTTTGCTAAAACAGCATGGATCGGCAAACCAGCGCAGCTAGCGCTGGTCCGAGCCAACCCGTGACGCCCCCGGAACTGCGCTTCTATGTGGCACTTTCGTAAGCGCACAATAAACCACGGGGGCTTGCGCGAGGCGACCGGCGGCGCGTCAGTCTGCTGAGGCGGCGACCAGCTTCTTGAGCCTGGCATTCTCGCCCTGCAACTGCTTCAGTTCGCGAACTTGGTTCGATTCCAGACCCGCATACTGTTCCTTCCAGCGGTAGTACGTCTGCTCAGAGCTTCACAGTTCCCGAATTAGGTCGGCCACCGGCATGCCCAGTTCGACCTGCTTGAGGGCAGCGTGTGAAATTATCCGTGTATAGACGCCTACCCTCTCAAAGCCGCGCTCGCGAGGAAGTGCTACAGAGTGTTGAGCATAGTATCCGAGTCGGCCGACTCCCACGCCGCAGTTCCAAAAGGCCCCGCTACCATAGCAACAGAAAATTAGTTCGATAGTGCCCGAGCGAGTTCAACTAGCAGGTCATCTTCGCGGCGGCTCGCAAGATACGAAAGCCCTCGGTGAACGTGGAGAGGCAGGGCCTGCCTGATCGAATTTGGTGTGACTTGGATCTGGTCGCGCAATAACCTCGCAACGAGGATGTTCTGATAAACAGCCTCGTTGCCCCCAGTGAATGTACGCCAATCTATTTCGAGTCCGCCCGCAAAATTAAAGCTTTCCTCTGGGGGAACGGATGGGTTCGCGAGCGAAAGACACAGTGCATGCCGACACAGCACATTGTTGTGCTCGATTCCAGTCTTGCGCTTAAGTGCAATCAGCTGATTCTTGGCGATTGCTGTCAGTTTTACCCGTTCAATGACGCTCATGCAGCCTCCAGCGAATTCAAGCGGGTATCAGCTCCCAAAACGTTCGTGCGACCCAGATCATCGTCGAAATGCAGGATGTATTCCCGATTCATGTGGGGCCGAAGCGCATCATATGCCGCTCCTTCCACCTCTTCATCGGTCGACAAGACCAGCACCTGATGCGATACGGTTGCGAAGAACCGCTTGATCAACGACGTTCGATGCTGTCCATCGAGGCGCGCAAGCGGGGTATCGACAACAACAGGGAATCGGCCCTTTCGCTCCTTGATCAAAGCACTCAGCACCGAAATAGCAAGCATCTGTCGCTCACCCGCGGACATGCGGTCCATCGGAAGTTCCTGGCCCTTTCCATCCTCGATCGCTACCTGATACGTGACCGGATCCACGATTACTTGCGATACGAGCTTCCGCTTTCGCAGAAGATTTCGGAATTCAGTCGTAATCACGCCGGACAGCCACTGTGCCTTGGATGCGAGGAGGCGCTCTTTGAAGAGCGCAAGTGCTTGTCGTGCACGTGTTGCTGCTTCCAGCCCCTTCGTTTCGAGCGCTCGATCCTTGAATTCGGTGTTCATTCGTGACCGAAGTGCACTCAAGCGGGTCTGAACATGAGTCAAGCTAGTCTGTGTATCCGCTAAAGCGGCGGTGATATTTTCGAAGCGCTGTTCTGCATTCGCTACGGCGTGTGACTTGTCCTTCATAGCAACGAGCACATCGGCCAGTTGCTCGTCGGCAGGGATTTCACCCAAAGCGCGTTCACTAACATCCAACGCTCGTTGGGTTGCATCCAGTTCCTTGACCGCAGTACGAACACGGACTCGAGCGTTTTCAACATGCGCGCCTATGTCCACAGGGTTGCCGTCGGCAACAAGAACGGTTTTCCTCCGCTGACTACTCTTTGCCTGCGTCAAATCTTGTTTCAGGAGATTCTTCAAAACATCTAGCGACGTCGCAGGTATTTCCGAGTTTAGCGCAGCGAGTATACGGCGGTCGCGTTTCCTGAATTCCTCGTTGAGCAATGTGGCATGCCGACTTTGTTCGTCGACACTCCATTCCTGCTGGTACCGCACCCACAAATCCCCAAGCCACGCGATAGGAAGCAACGGGTCGGACATCGCCTCAATCACCGTATGCTGAGCTGCCTTCGCCTGCATACGCGCGTTAGTAGCATCGCTCCGGATTTTCGCAGCCTGCTCGTATGCAGACAGACCATTCTTCTTGGCCTCTGCGACGTAGCGCTCCAGTGTCAACCTGGCTTGATCCAAGGTATTTCGTGCAGCAGCTTGCTCCTGCAATTGATCGGCATGAGCATGCTCTAGCGATTCAAGTTGGCTTTCCAGTTCCAGTAAACTCGCTTTAGCCGACTCGTATTGGGACGACCCGTCTTTGTTGCGCAGTGCGGACCTCCGCTCTACAGCCTTGAGATCGTTGCTCAGCACGTCGATGCCACCGATCCCCAGGAACACCTCAGTGGCGCGCCGCAGCAGATCCGGAAGCCGCTCGGGGTTCGCGAGGGCTTCAATCTTCTCTCCATCGAACAGGAACAATTGAACCAGTTCGGCAGGAAGGATATCGCCGATAAAACGATCCCACTCAGCGGTGAATTCCATATCCTCAGTGCCGTCAACCAGCACGGCGAAGCGCTCCGCGAAGGTATCGCGTTGTACCCATTCACGACAGACAGTTACTTTTTGTCGGCCACCACCGATGTCGATGAGTAGATCAACTCTGATCGCCGCACTGCCTACAGCATCTGCACGCTGCAACGATTGAACCAGCTGCTCGTATTCCGATCGCCGGCCTGAGCTAATTGCTCCGGCACCGTAGAGCCCAATTTGAAGGGCTGTAAGCAGGGTAGTTTTCCCGCTGCCGTTGAGCGCTTTGACGAGAATAACTGGACGCGATGCGGAAACCGATAGCTCGAGCGTCTGTCGATCCCGGAACGGTCCGAAATTCTCAATTGAAATGCTCGAAAAAGTTACTTTTGCCATGGACAGAAAATTTACGTGCGAGGAGACGCCTGCTCGGCGGACTCATCCAAAAACTCAGGAGCATCCACCTCGATAGATGCGATCTCGGGCTCCATGTCTTCTTGTGATGCGTTGTTCTCTGCTCGGTCTATGCGTGCCTCACTGTCAGACAGTGCAAATTCAAGCGCCTCGTCCTCATCGCGGAAAGCATGAAACTGCAAGATGCCCTCTAGCCGATCGAGGTGTTTAGAGCGCTTCTGAGTCTGCATAGTCTGGAACTGCGTTCCAAGCAACGAGCGGGTGAGCTTGTAGAGCTCGTCCGATGCGTCCGGATCCAGCTCACTAGCCACTTCCCTCAGGATGGATAGATCAGAGCGATCAAGCGGTAGCGGTTCGAGATCTCGACCTGGATAACACTCACCGTAGGCCTCTTCATAGATGCTGGGTACGAAGTCTTCAATTTCTCGCTTCTCCTCCAGCCAGATACGCCGAATTTCATCGAGTTCATCCAGCGAGATGAGTTCAATTGCACCGCTTCCCTGGCTACGGGCTGCTTCCTGAACATCCTTCTGGGTCTTTAAGAGCTCACGCAGAAGCTTCACCCGGTATTCCTGCGTGTAAGGACCGTGAACAAGCTCGTCTTTGAAGACCGTCAGACGACCATTCATCCGGCGGAAGTCGCGCAACGGGCGATCCTTCACCGCCAGATAGCGATTTCGATAGTCAAGAATCGGCTGCATCCAACGCTTCTGATCATCGTTCTGAATCATGGCCTGCATAGACTTGTCCTGCGTGACCATCGTACAGACATAGCACCCAAAGCGACTGTCACCACAACTGGGAGTCGATTTATCGACTACGACCGGGCATTCCGAGTCGGCCGTGGCCCCACGATAGATGCTAAACAACTCCTGATTGTCTACGCCCCACGGGTTGGGTTCTGTGATGATGTATTCCCAAACATCGTCACTGCTCCACGTTTCAATTGGCAAGTAGACCCAGACCCGCGCCAGCTTGGGATCTTTATTCCGACTTAGCCTTTCGCGCGTGCTACCGCTGTAATGGTCCATGACTTTGTCACGAGCGGCACTCTCGCCGCGTCGCTGTCCAAGGACGAGAATCGCCTCTCCACTCGATTCCGAGAGGTCATGGATGAATTGCGTCGATGCACTGATCTTCAGACGATCGGTGCACCATCGAAACTTCGGTCGTGGTGCAGGATAGCCTCTCCCAATGAGGTTGACCCAGAACCTATTTTCCAGAGTAGGGGTAAGGCGATGGGCCTTGATGGGCAGGTCCTGATTGGCTGCTGCCAGCTTGATGCGCAGAAGTGAGTTTTCTACCCACGCGGCGATGATTGGGTTCTCGACCAGAGTATCCGTGCTGATTACATGAACCGTCTTGTGCCGACGTTCTTTCGGAAGCGCCGCGATGGCGCTCCAGACGAGCTGAAGTGACGCGGTCGAGTCCTTACCTCCGCTGTACCCAATAATCCAGGGCACCGGATCCGAAATATAGAGATCCTGGATCTCTTTGATGATGTCAGACGCTGAAGTTGTCACGTTGTACCTTTCGCTATCCGTCTTTTGCGTTGGGGCCCCTGCCGGGCGGCCATTAATGCCTGCTCCGCTGCAGCTTCGTCTTCCGAGAGCTGAAGACCCAGTACACGCTTGAGCTCACTTGTCGTGAGAGTGATGTTTTGGCCTGACTTTGCCATTGCGCCACCTACCATCGCACGACCCTCCCAGGTCGCGGCATTCTTTCGGGACCAGTCAACAGCACGAAGCCTTTTGATTCGTTTCGCCATATCCGGCTTGGGTAACTCGAAGATGGCCTTCCCCGCTCTTCCTATGGCTTGCAATACGATCGCGTGAGAGTGAATGAAGTCGCGCCGCACCTCACCTGCGGTCATCTTCGATTCCCGGACGTAGATCCACTCAGGGATCTGTTGCCCCACAAGCTCCCAGAATTCGAGACACTTTTTTGTGGCCGATGAGAAATTTTCCAGCTCATGCTCGGTCAGCAACTCTATGATCGAATAATGCAGGGCACTCAGGGTAAAAAGCTTGCGCGACCGCTCCGACAGGGATGAGCGCTCGGTCTCGATGAGATTCTTGAATACATCGGAGGTTAGGCTGAGATGCCGCGCGACGCTCGCAGCGGCGCTCCGATGGTCGTAGAGAATGCCAAGCGATGCAGATGGCTTGACCGCGTAGCGATTCAGGTCAGCGAACATCTGCTGGCATCGCTCCAGCCCTCGATCTAGAAAGAGAACAACAGCAATTGTTTCATCACCGAGTTCGGGAGCGGCTGCAAGCGCTTGCTCGATCGCAGCACGCCGATGCTGCCCATCGTTCACGATGAATTTGGCGTCCATCGAAACTGACAGTGTTCCCATTCGGAAAGATGTTGTGGAGTCGGAGCCCAGCGGGGCGAACGCAACCCCTCCATCTACCGAGGCAGTGATTGCCGAGAATGTATAGCTGTCTTTGTTCTCGACGATGTACCGGACGATTTCCGGGATACGGGCTTTGTTCAGCGTGCGCTGAGCCCTGAGCTCCGGGACGAGTTCTTCATTGTCAAACTGGAAAAGGCGGGGTAATAGCCGCATAGGGCACATGGAGACGTAGTACTCACGTCCCGCCTGCACCCCGCGAATCGCCGGGAAAACGTATGAGAAGCTGTCCGCCATAATACAGACAATACTAGCAGTTTGTTTATGGATACACAAACGTTTGTTGACGCGGCCGCATGGGCTTTGACCAAGACTCGTTCCCTGTCGTGATAGGCGACACGGTCGAAAGTAAGCGAGCGAGGTCAGTACAGGGGCATGGGGCGCGGGATGCGTCTCCCGTTAGTTGTCTCCCGCATCTCATATGCAGCACCTTGGGGCTCCTCCGCATAGCTGACGTGTATGGGATGCCCCTTCCCATAGAAGTACAGTCGGTCAAACGGCAAGTTCTCCATGATCCAGCGACTGACCTCTTCCATGTCTTCATCCGGGACAATGAAATCGCAGGCAGCCCCGCCTCTTTCGCAAAACAGCTTCCCTGTCGAGGTACATTCATAGGCAGCGTGCTGGTCAAGTTGAGGGGCAATGCGCGTCTTTATGCGTTTGCTCAACGCGTGCGAGCAGAATCCATAAGTTAGTTTGATGCCCCCGAAGTAATCGATGATCGGGTCCAGGATTTTACTTGCCAGATCATGCAACGCATTGAACGATTCAGGTCGTCGGGGAACATTTTCGACGCCAGTGTTCAACTGGGTTTCACCGCACTCAACGAAGTCACGGTAGCGGAAATATTTTCCACATGGCTGGTCCAGCGGCGGGATTCTGTCGCTCCGCAGAAGCGAGAAGCCACAGATGGATCGCCGATGAAGCTCGAGCGAGTCAGCGAACGCGAGTGCAGTAAGCCCATGCCCATCGGGATCAAAGAGTCCAAGCCGTGCCAATTCGCTATCAAATGCCAGTTGTTCGGCATATCCCGGATACTCTTCGTTCAGGTACCGCGACTTGTAGTACAGAAGCGGTTTTTCGTATTTACCGCCGTATTCAAAGATATCGTAGTCCTGCATCCGGATGTTGATTTTGATGCGCCTGGCCATGCGAGGTAGAGGTGATGTATCGAACTCCTCGTATTCAAGCAAGGTGAGCTTTCCAGATGACGCATGGACTTTGATCAGTTGAGCCTCGCCAGCCTCCCCGTATATTAGAAGACCGCATCCGACGTATGTGCGGAGGACTACGGGAAGCCTATCTACCGCAGTCGCATGCAGGTGCAAAGCGCCCTCCTTGTCGAGCCATCCCATGCCTTGCTCTGCGGCTGCCAGACAAGCCAAGCGAATTGCATCCGGGCTGGCCGCCTCCCTTAGCAGCCGCAAGCCCTCTGCCTGCGCTGCATGGTAATCGCCAAAAAACGCCTTTATGTCTCTCTGCAGCCTGGTTTCGAGGCTTCTGTACGGAGGACGCTTTGTAAAGTGCCCCATTGCAAAAAATAGACGAAGATCATCGGCACGAACAGCGGATGCCGCGGTCAACTGGTCTCGGTCGAACGCGGTATCAACAAATCGTAGAGCTCGCCGGAAAGAGCCGACATGGTTTTCAAGGTCCGGAAGAAATGACACTTCGTCGCGGTCAGGCACTCTCCCCAGATCCAGGACGACCTCCCAGAGGCGCCCGAGCCAAGCACGAGCGTCGTCTGCCAAACGTCCGAGAGCATTGACTGGTTCACGAGTTCGTATGCGAGCTTCCTGGTGAGGCCGCCTAAGGATGCGGTTCGCCAATTCTCGTCGACGGTATCGGTTGGCGATGAACCGCTGCTCAACGTTCTTGTCCTTGAACACGAAACACACACCTGGTCCAACCAGGAACGCCTCCTCACCGAGTTCATGTTGGACGTACTGCTTCAGCTCTGCCTGAGAAAAGTACTTCTGAAAAGTGTTCCGCGAGGTGCGTACGCCATCACGATAAGGAAATCCTGGCGTTGCACCGCTGCCCAACATGACAGCAACGGCCAGAACTTCATCTGCAACATGGAACGCCCGATGTAGCGCTTCGCGTCGCTCTTCAGGCTCTTCAATGACGTTTAGAACGAATCCGAGGTTGACCGCATGGGCTCGGGTTATCGTACTATCGGCCGCATAGAACGGATCCCAGCCACTAGCTGAGTAGCCTTGGGCGTTCAGGGTCGCAATATCGTCGCCTTTGCCACAACCGTAGTCGAACATTTCCTTGCCGAGAGATAGCAGGGCATGTCGTAGCAGCAGCTGAACGGGGGCTGATAGATTCCCCCTACTTAGAGCCGTTAGATGCCGAAATACAGGAGCGTGCTCCGAAATATCAGAAGGAGAGTGGACTGAATCAGGCTCGGCATTGCCAATAGGTACGAAGTCCGAGCCGACAATCTTGTACCCTTTGTCGGCGATCAAACGGATCCAACCTTCCCGAAAACCGATCGTTGCTGCTTCGTCAAACAGTCCAAGCGCCTCGGCTTGGCGGGTGATCTCCTCAAATTTCGGTCGAAGTGGATGCGACGGCAGAAGCAGCAGTTCTTTACGATGAAGAATCGGAGGGTTAAGTGAGTCAAGATAGGAGCGGTATTTAACCGTCTGTTCGCCTGCTGCCGAGAGACTCCATGATTCCAAAAGCACTGGAAATGGGGCGTCGAAAAAGTCGTTGTATCGGAGCAGCGACAATCGCGAGGATGTGAGGTTCAGCTTTACTACGTTGGCTTGTTCGTACGCAGACATGGGGGCAGATTCCAGCGCGGCAGTAATTATCGTCCTGAGCTCCTCCTCCAAGAACTCGATACAGTTTCGATGGATATACCAATCGTCCATGACTCGCTTGCCGAAGCCAAGGAGTAGGGGCGAAAGTTCGAGCTTTCCCATGATCTGACTTTCCTGTATGCCATTGTCGCGACGACACCGAAGTGCATGTTACGCGACTGGTTACACACTTAGTGCGCCTGTAAAGCCGATGAAAATTACTCGATGTCGACGATTGGGAGGATGACACTGTGGCCCACACCGACGCATGAAACGTCGCCTTGCGTTGCAGTTCGTGCCTTGGGCCTGCACGATCTGTTCATGTTTGCTGCTGCGCCGATCCTGCGTGAAGGGAGCGGCCCAACTCAATTAGCGAGAATGGGGGGCTAGCTGGCGTCCATCGCGTCCATCCAGGTGAGCCAGTCGAATGGACGCATCCGCGCAAGCCCGCTGCCGTCGTTCGGCGTTCACGAGCCCGGCGACTCGAAATAGAACTCGCGCGAGCTGTCTTCCGCCGGAGTGCGAATTCATGAGTCTCGGCGGTCGTCGGCCAAGGCCATCTGTCTCTTGGCGCCCCGTGAAGTATGCGAGCAATTCGTCATACTTAAGAATTGCCGCCTTGAGGGGGACTCTGAGGAGACCTCGGTTTTGTTCGGTGACGAACGGACCGCGACTCTTCGCACAATAAAAATGAGCCCTCATACGGGGTCGAAAGTGGCTGATACGCGATTTGCAACAAAGGTCACCCTCACGCCCCTATAGCAATCGGGTGGCCATTCTCAGCCAGCCCCCAAATGCAATGTCGATTCCAAACGCGGCCGCGCGCGACCTTTCGGCGCACGTAGCTAAGCAACGGAGTTCATCATGCCCATGCATGCCAACGTCGTTAAGGCGTGCGCCATGCTGCAAAAGCAGGTTGCGCGCTACCAGGGGTATAACTTCTGGTTGGCAGACCGTGCCGAAGAGGCCCTCAATGAGCTCGTCGGCAATCCACATCGCACCGAGCCAGCACCGCACCAAGTTCGGAACGCTCTTTCCAACGCGAGCAAGAAATTGAAACGTCGGCAACAACTCATGGAAGAGTTCTTCCCGACACTCGACTTCGGGGTCGACTGCTCCATATGCGGCCATACCTTCGATGTCTTGCACGATATTGGGAAGTTGACCGCCCGGCTCGCCGTCGCCGACAAGGTTCTGATCGAGGCGGTCGCCGACGGATCGGATGCAACAGAAATCGCCGAAAGACTGTCCCTTCCTGTGCCGCGGACGCGTGAGAATCTCAGTCGAGCTCGTGCTCGGGCTCGGGCATTGTGGAAGGAGCCCGTATGATCTGCACCCACCATCGGCTGTTCAAGCTAGAGCCCTGGCTCGTGCGTGCCGTTATTCCACAGGGAAAAATTGGCGTTTACGTGCTCTACATTTCGGGTAAGCCAGTCTACGCTGGGCGTTCAGACGAGGACCTGCGTAGCCGCCTCGTGGCACACGCATCGGTAAAGCGAGCGGAATACTTTGGATTTGGCCTGTACTCCGATGCGTCGCGCGCATTCGACATCGAATGCGCATTGTTCCATGCCTTGGAGCCATGTACCACCAACCTCATACATCCGGCATCTCCCAAAGGAAGTGGCCGAATCTGTGTCGTCTGCACGGAAATACGGCATCTGAAAAATGGACCATTCCGGACGACCTGACGTGCAATTGATTGCAGTCTCATGCCCCTAAACAGCACGAATCCGGTTGAGCAACGACTTTGCAGATTCAACCGTCGAGACGGATCTGTGACCACCTCAACAAAGAGGAGAAACGTATGAACGTACTTGAACAACGCGCCCCTTTGACTCAGGCGTACCAAACGCTCGAGAGCTCACGCGACTCCGGATTCGACCTGAGCGCAGCAATAGGCGAACCCGTTGATAACTCATGGGAGGCGGGCGGGGTGGTCATCCGCATAAAGGCAATTGAGAGCGACTCGGATAGGTCGATAACGGACATCGCGATCGCAGACAATGGCGCGGGCATTTCACCTGAGATCTTTCCGAACGTTCTGTCTGTGGGCTATTCCTCGCGCTATAACTCCCGCAAGGGACTCGGTCGATTTGGCATGGGGTTGAAGCTCGCGGCCCTTAGCCAAGGGCGCCGCGCGGAAGTGTACAGTAGGGCACGTGGCGGAGAGCAGGTTTATAAAACGGCGCTCGACCTCGATGACGTCAAAAATGGTGTCCAGGAGGATCTCGCTATCGAAGAAGTGGAAGGTTGGCCTGACAAGTTCGTAGACCTAATGGTGAATCCGAAGGACGACGTGCCGTTCGATCAGGGTACGCTTGTCATTATAAGAAAGATCGACCGGCTGCCTCGCGGTGGTCGCTATGGCGCCAGTACAGACGAACGTATGCACGATCTGACTAGATTTTTGGCCCGTGCGTATAGGAAATTTATCGACAAAGGCCTGCGTATCGAGCTTGAGGGCAAACCAGTGAATCTACACGATCCTCTTTTTCTTTTGCAGAACCCGAGAGTGGTGCAGAAGTTTGGCGTTGATCTTCGAGCAACGATAGTCGACCAGGGGACGTTCCTAATCGATGGACATAGCGTCCACTGGATCGTGACGCTTTTGCCAGAGAAATTAAGGCGCGTCAGGGGTGCGGGCGGTCGCGCAACCAAGGGGCGAGAAGAATTCGCTGACCTCTACATTCCCGACAACGCAAGCAAAATTAGCATCTTGAGGAACGAACGAGAAATCTACTATGATTTAGTTCCTCGTCTGCTTCCAGGCGGAAAGGACAAGGTCGATCGCTACATTGGTGTCGAGATATCGTTTCCTGCTGAGCTCGATGAGTATTTCCAAGTTCGCAACGTAAAGCGCGGCGCCGAGCCGGTCAGTAAGCTCCGCGAGGAACTTAAAAATGCAATCAAGAAGCCGGTCGAGGAAGCGCGAAGAGAGATCCGCAGATTTTGGGGCGAGGTTCTCCGCGAAGAAAGCCTGGCGAACGGTGACGGCCATTTGGCGGCTCACGGGGCAGTTGACGGGTTTGACCGCACGGCGCCACATGGACAGGCTGGATATACCGGCAATGGCGACAACGGAGTAGAAGGGGCGTTTGACAATCTATTCCACGATCTCAAGCTGGACCGAAACAAACCCGAGGATGCCGCCAAGGCCAAATGGATCCGTGAAAGTTTCAATCAGCGAGCGTTGACCGTAATTGATGCGGGGTGGCCGGGCAAGGAGCTATTCGAGATTGTGCACCTGACCGGTAAAGCAATCGTCAAGGTGAACAGTCGGCACCCGTTTTTCGCCGAGATAGTGACGCCGCTCAAAGCGATGTCCGAAGCAGAGCCGGAGGAATTGGACACACAAGAAGTCTCTGAGCTTCTCAAGAAACTTTCATCCGCGATTGATCTGTTGATCCTAGGATACGCCAAGGCCGAGAACATGCACACTGATCCGGAAGAGGCGTACGGTGAGCTGCGCTCTCACTGGGGGTTGTTCACCTACGGGTTGATCCGTGAGTATCTACGCAACGCATAATGAGAAGTGTGGTCTGCGGGTGAGTGCAGTTGCCCGCGGACAATTCAAAGATGGTTGACTTTTTCAGGTATCTAACACGAGGTGAAAGAGGCGCCACGATATTGCCTGGGGCGCGTTAATCATTTCGGCCGGCCATGCTGCTTGACACTATCTAATTGCCAATTGGACCCACCGGGTTTCTTTTTCGCGTGAAAAATGTGAGAAGGTTTCGTCTCCACCGTGCCGAATTGAATAGCAATTTGAAGTGATTGCGCTCAAAGTCTCCTCGTGAAGCAATTTCAAAAGTAAGAAAATCGCTACGGCTTGCCACATTAGTCCTAGCAGGATTGTTCGATTCTCCTCTGCTCACCACAGATCAGAAGGTGCGTCTCAGTAGCAATTCACGCGCTTGCGAGTGCAAGCGGGCGACGCTTCGTACGACGTGGTGATTTTCCCGACGCAGGTCAGCGGACCACCGACTACGAAGCCTCCCGGCGCTTGGACTTCACCGTGCCAGGAAGCCGACTGGCGGCCAAGTCACGGACTGACCATTTGAGGAGGCTGGCGATCAATGCGGCGGTGGATCAAATCCGGTACGGCTGGGCGATTCCTACGATAGCGGATTGACTGAAACCATAGGCTGATGGCGGTGGCGCACTGGCCAGCACGTGGCGATCCGGCGACAAGTCAGTTGGCCCGGTTGACTGCGACGTGGCAAATGCTTCCACTCACAGGTTCATTTTCACTGCACCGATAGCGTCGACGAAAGCATCGCGACAGCCTTTCCTCTGGAAGTTGGCGGCTGCCTGCATCTTCATTCGAACTACTTGCCACGCGTCCAGCAGTCCAGCCCGAGAGCTGTCCCATGACCCAGGTGCGTGATACACCGCAATAAAACGGTACTTGTCCCCTTTGTGCGTGAACACGCTGCACCCATCGGACGGATCTCCTTCCCATGCATCCATCCAGGCGTGAGGAAACTCATGAAGTTCCGATAGTGGCAAAACCGGTCTCTGCCCTTTCGAAATCGGACTTGCAGCTAGTTCCCACAGCATTTTGGGTCCTGGAAACACCCTACCGCCCGACATTGCATCGTTCAGGTCCAGGTATGCCTGCAAGCGGAAATGTTCGGCCCCATCAGTGCCTAAATGCAGGAGACCGCCTTCTAGAAACTTGAGGGGGGCCACAGTCAGTCGGCGTGTTGAGGGCTCCCCGTCCGCCTCATATAAAGCTTCCAGGACCGAGTTGAACGCCTCCGAAAACCAGTCTCGAATCCCAGCAAGCACCTGTCCACAAACAAGCAGATCTTCGTGTTTCATATTGGAGACGGCACCGTCAATAACGTTGTTAAGTAGCCGCGAAGCGCGTACGTTACTGCTGCCAGAATAGGCCGCACCCAACGTATCGATAGAAGGAAAAGCACTCCGCGATCGATACGCAGCCTCTGTATGCCCCGCTGCGTTTGTAATCAGACTTCGGTAAAAGAGCGCCATCCGTCCGGCGTGCCCAGCGAGTTGCGCGAGCGGGCGCCATTCGGCGCCGCCGGCCTCGCGCACCATCACCGCGAACCAGACGATGCCCGCATCCTCAATCAAATAACCCCAGCGCCGCTCGCGGTTTTGCCCCGCAAGCCATCGCGGCACATTTTTCCCATCTTGGATTTTGCGCACCGCTTCGGTTGCACATATAGCCGTACGCAGCAACCAAAACTTGCCGCCGATCGACTCAAGCAGCACTTTGCGGTTCACGCTCCCGCCGGCAGTGATGGCGAACGACACGTCTACCTCGCACGCAACCGTGTTGTGCGAACGATCGAATACGAACCGGCTGTCGGGTACGTGGCGCACGCCCGCCGGGCCGGCGTCACGAAGCGCCGTGGCTGGAGACCCGTCCAGATCAGCCGTAGACGGAACCAGAACCTCCTCCGTGCTCTGGATCTGCGGATCCTTCGCAGATGCTCTCGAGAACCTCAGAACGTTCGATCCACTAGTGACCATTTGTCGTACACGCGTGCAATCGAACGCAGGCAAGTACGCGCTCGATTCCAGCGAAGTTTCTGCGGCAAGTTGTATGGGTAGCACGTTCTCGCCCGCACGTTTGGGCCGGACCTCAAGCGGCAATGCAATCGGCACTGCCGCGTCGCCGTCCTGCACAAACTTCGCGGTGTCGGGAAAAAAGACTGCATTTTCACGCTTTTCGCTCGTGATGGGAGTGGCGAGTATCGAATCATCAGCATCAAGCGAGTTGACATCAAGTTCGCCAATCTCATCCTTACGCTTGCCAAGATCCATCCGCAGGTCGCTGGCAATCTTTTCCCTGATCACGCGGTCCACCTGATAACGATCAAGCGTACCGTCGAGATAGGGGAATGTCACACCGAGGCGTGGCAGCCCTTCAGTTTTTCCCTGTTGCGCACTCGCGTAGTTTTCGATTCGTCTTCCGATTAGACTCCCAAGACGGTCGATCCGTCCGATACGCTGCTCAAGGTCGCCTGACGTCCACGCGACACCGTAATGTACGATGTTGTCGCAGAAGAGGTGCATGTCGACGCCTTCCTTTAGCACGTCCGTGCAAACAAGTACATTTGGGTGGGTCGGAAACTTAAACTGCGTAACGGCGTTTTGGTTTTCCAGTCGACTCGATCGTCCAATCACCGGCGACATCAGGCGAAACGCCATGTGTACGCGTTCGAGGCAAATTTGCTCCCAGCCGACAGCCGTTCCGCTGCGCAAACATTTATCGACGATAAGGTCGAAGTGCTCGATCCAGCGCCGGAACCTTTCCTTCCAGTTGGCGATATACGTCGCCAGTTCACGCAAAACCGACGCTTGGGCATTCTCGAGCATCCACAGGAGTTTGTCGGGCAGTTCAGTTGCGCCATCGGGTGTGCTTGAGACGTGCGTGTTGAGGATATAGAGATCTACGATAAAGTCGGTCTGCCGCATCGACTGCAGTAGGCATAGTTGCAAGGCGGCGAGCTTCCATGCATCCGGGGACGAATGCGTGGTGTTTGCGAAAAGCCACGCCTGCGTGCTGTCGGCGCGAAGTTGGGTCAGGCGTTCTACGCCGAGAATGGCCGTCAAGAAACGCAGCCAGCGTTCACCGTTCTTTACCCAAATTGCTTCATGCGCGTAAACGGCCTCGTCACTGCTGCTTTCGGGTCGTTTCAAGAGAAATCCGCGAAGGGGCTTCTGAGACGGATCCTTCGCGCTCAGAAGTCGCGAGCCAAATGAGACGAGCTTCCCATGGTGCTCCTTGATACCCGAGGCCCGTTTCAACGCATCAAAGTAAGGCAGGCTGACCGCGTCGCGATACGGGCTGCCACTCCCTGTCTCTCCTGATGTTCCGAAATCGTTGTCCTCGTGACTGTCGAGCGCCTGCGTGGGGATTTCGACGCTTTCCTCGTCAAGCGCGTCGCCCGAGTCATCCGCTCGGTTCCACCAAGATCCACCCGAATCCCATAATGACTTGCTCCGCTCCTCGAACTCTGGCTTGACAAGCAAAGTTCGCCATGCGGCGATCCGCTGATCGACCTGCTGCTGGAACCGCACGTTCAGCAGATCGCGAATCTCCTCGACTGTGTCGATGCGACGTACGAACACTAGCGTCTTGTCGTTGCTACCGTCTTTCAGACTGCGCTCAAAAAGTTCGTCAGTGGTGCGGTTGAGTTTGGCGTGAGGCAACGCAACAGACCGCGATACGATTGGTAGCGACCGGTTCAGGCGCGTCATCGCTTTCACAAAACTGTGATTCAGATCGTCGATGACGGTGCGGTCCAGCGCTATGTTCGGTTCGTCGTTCTGCTTGCTTTGCTTGCCGTCGCGAGCCGCTTCATACTCGCGCGCCACCTCAGGGTCAGACATTGCAGCCCTTTTGCGGCCAATGATCCGCCCTACCGATGTTGAGAGCGACTCGAACGACGCGCACTCGCCTTGTCGGAACTTGTTCTGTTTGCCCGCAAGCGCACCGACCAGTTGCTTCTGGACAAGTGCCATAGTCAGCGCGAGGAACGGATCGTCGGCACCTGAATACCGCACTCGCTCGTATTTCCGGTACTGGATTTTGCCGTAACGATTGTCCTGGCTATCGGCATAGGTTCGCGTGCGACGCACCATCATCTGGCCTAGCAGTTCCACCACGTCGGGCTTGGTGCCTGCTTGCGAATCAAGTTGCCACGTGATGCGACCGCAGCGAGCCTGATGTTCGCAATCAACGCAGTCGCGCGGGATTTGTACGGCGCGCTCGCGACCGCCGATCTCAGCGACCGACACTCTGCGGCAAAGATAGGTGTCGAGGCTCCGGATATCGCGCGTGCTGGAGTGTAATGGCGTGGCGCTCAGGAACAGCCAGCGCTCGACATGCCGCCGAAAGATCTGGTT
Source organism: Trinickia mobilis (assembly GCF_017315705.1). GTDB lineage: Bacteria > Pseudomonadota > Gammaproteobacteria > Burkholderiales > Burkholderiaceae > Trinickia_A > Trinickia_A mobilis. Next base: position 74,092 of record NZ_JAFLRF010000019.1, read on the forward strand.
GATGTGCCGATTTTGATAGTTACCCGTGTGCCGCAAGTACTGCGCTTCGTCGAAGATCACGAGGTCGAGCGGCTGGTTAGGTATCGGTTCGCAGTTTTCGTCGATCGTCGTGCCGTTGGTTAGCAACACTCCAATGCGCCGGCAGTAAGCCGCGCCGAGCGCGTGTGTCGCGTCCTCCTTCCACGTATCCGATCGTTCAGAGAAGCTCTCTACAATTGCCCTTTCGTCCTCCTCCAGATCCCCCGTGTCCGGCACGCCGACGAGCGCCGCATATTCTGCCAATATCGATTCGGGATCGGTGCCCTTGAACGTGAGCGGTCGGCTGAAAGACGAATACCTCAGCAGGTGAATTCGTGCATCGCCGAGTTGCAGCGCCTTAATGAAGTCACGCAGGTTATGGTGGAGGTGCAATTCCTCGAGTTGGCTGGCGTCGGCGGAACTGAGGAGCCGATCATCGAGCAGCGTGTAACACGTGCGCAGGAACTCCGACCACTCGCTTTGCCACTGGCGCTGCAGCGTCGCGCTCGAACAGACGATTACCACCCGCGAATCCGGCTTGCGCAGGAATTGAGTCGCGATCACGCCCATAGCCTGGCGCGTTTTTCCCATGCCGACTTCGTCGGATAGATAGGCGAAGCCCTTTAGCTCGAGTAGATGCCAGAGGCCAGCGACACCTTGGCTCTGCAGCTTGGCCTGCAGACTGGCTTTCGCCGAGCGCGCTGCATCGTGTCCGTCGAAATCGATGTACGACCGCACCATTCCCGCAGTCAGTTGGGCGGGGATGAGGTTTTTGCTATTCGGCATGCGGCGCTCCGGTTTTCTGACTTATCTCCTTGGTGATCTCGCGGCGGAACCATCCGAGGAAGTCATTGATCCGTTCGGGTGTTGCCGTCCCGAACATCGAGATGAACGAAGGTGAGTTGCCAATCAGAGACACCATGTCGCCATGGAGTTCGTCGATCTTCTCGTCAATATCCTTCAGGAACAACGGGCTTGACCTATATTGGCCGGTTCCATCCAGTCGATTCACGACGTCACGCATTTCCATCAGTTGGATATATCGGCCGATCTTTTCCTCGGGGGTCGTTGCGGGTTGTAGGGTTATTGCGCGGTAAAGATTCGCCGCGCCGTACGGTGCCTGCTTGTCATAGGGATCGCGGTTCTTACCCGCGCTGTCCGGCCTCTGGTAGAACTCGCGCAACTTCCACGTACCTTGGAACAGACCAAAGAAATCGAAAGTTGGCTCCGCCGACTCCTCTTCGCCGTCGCCACCGCCGAGGCCAAGCGCGGCACGTTCACGCGTCTTGCCATCTGGGGCATCGGGATTGAGACTGCGCAATAGTTCGAGAACTTTCTTCAAGCGCGGACGAGGCTGGTAGCCCAGTTCGTCGGGCAAGGCGTTAACCTGTGTGACGAGACCTCGAAATGTTGCCGTGCCGTCTTTCCCAGACGTGTATGAGACCGAGAACGAACGCACCGGTTGTGCGCCCTTGAACGGCAGGGGAGGCATCGTCTGCATTTCGCCTGCCGGCGTCGCGGCAAACTGATACTCGAAACTATCGACTCGCAGAACAATGTCACGAATCGATTGGTTGCTCGTAATGGTCAATTGAGCGCAAAAGACGCGTGCCCTCCAGTCACACAGTACGATGGCATCGAAAGGGGGAAGAGGCGGCGCGTTGTCCTCATCTTGCCTCGCCTCGGATGGTTCTAATTCGTTTTCGTCCAGCGGGTGAAAGCGACCGTTCCAGGGATCGGTACCATTCTTTAGGTCGTAACGAAACATCGCCTCAACGTTCGCGAGCGACTGGCCTTGAGGCGCGAGCATCGCTGCCTCTGTGAAGTTCGCGGAGCCGATGCAAAGCACGCGCGCTTCGGTACCGTCCTCGAGCATCAGCGCCTTAGCGTGCGTGTAGCGCTCGCCATCCGTGCAGAATTTGCGAAATCCACGCCGATAGCCCGGCGACGCGCTGAGCGTTTCGACTGGGAACCGGTATTTGCCGTCGGCGTTGAGCGACGGCACGAAGCGGCATTCGCCGACTCCGAGTTTTTGTACGAGCGTTTCGACGCCGCTCCAATACGGAGACACGACCGTCGCCGCGCGCCAAGACCGCGGTCCCTTTAATGCGTCAAGCAAAGAATGTCTTGTATCGCGTTCAAACGGCAGCGACAGATGTAACGTCGGCATGTCCGCGGTGTCTGACGCGACTTGGCTGGCGTCGGAGAGCGCTTCGAGCAGCGCCGTGAGGATCGCGCGCACATCGCCTTCCTCTTCGAGCGTTTCGCCATCCGCTGATGTGAAGTGGCGCTCCGCCTGGTTTGCGAGCCAGACCAGTAACGGGCGCAATTCATCAGCGTGTTGGCGTGCGACCACGGTCATGCCCACGACCTCGCGATTCACCGCCCAACCGGACAGTGTGAGATTCCCGCTGCCGACGGACAGCCACAAACCCTTTTCCTGCGTTTGCTTCAGCGTGCCGGCCATCAGCATAAGCTTTGGATGGAAGCGGCCTTCGGGGAGTCCGACTGGCAGTAGGCCGTAACGCATATCGCCTTTGGGCTCGGGGCACGTCGAGCGATCGCATGCCACCAGACACTTAATGACACTCAAATCTTCGTTGATCACATAACGTGTTTCCGATGTCCCTTTCAGTTCATCGACCGTATCACCCACCAGCAGCGGCAACACGTTTGCCTCGAAGAATTGCGACGCGAAGTTGAAAGTCGTGAAGAGGACATAGCGTGGATGGTCCGCTGAAAAGCGGTCGCGAATATGCTCGAGCGTACCGCGCATCACCGGATCAATTTTGGGTGGCGCTGCGCTCATGCCGGCTCTCCGAAAACTTGCGCGTAAAGATTCGACGCGGTATTGAGATAGTAATCGTTCATCCACGGAAAGCCGTCGACGAGCCGCTTTTTTGCGTCCTGTGGATTGCGGTCGCCTACGACCGGCAGCACGATGACGTCGCCTTCGATCAGCGCCAGCGAATCGCGCCCGCGCTCAGCCATGCATCGCTTGTGATAGTCCACCAACTCGCGCGTGAACGCGATCAGACACGCTCGGCGCGCGGCGGAACTGGCGGTGGGCGCGCTAGCCGCGAGGATACCGGCGAGGACCTGCATCTGCTTCATCCGAGGTGTTTCTAGTTCACTTCCGAGATGCTGGAAAGCCGCAGCACGCTCGCGCATTTGCGAGAACATTGCTTCGAGGTCGCTTGCGAGTTGCTCAAGTTTCTTGCCGGGCGATCCACGCACGAAGTCGAACACGTCTTGCATCACTAATAGGAACGGCTCGCAACGGAGCACGCATTCGATGTCGAGCACCAGTTCTTCTGACTGAAGAAGGCGGATGCGCTGCTCGAAGCTCAGGCCTTCCGTCTTCGATGCTCTTCTCAGCGCTAGGAAATCGCGCGCGAGGGTTCGCTGGAAGTCTTGGCCGAAAAGACTCTCCTGTAGTGTGGGCAGCAGTGTGTCGTCGTCGAAAGTGCGCTCGAGCGCCTTCGACAGCGCTGTGCCATCAAGGTGGCGTTGCGGTACGAGAGGGGTCTTCGCATGCGCGAGAGGGCCCGTCAGCGCACGGAGCAGTTCATCCGTGGCTTTCGGAGTCCAGTGACGATCTAGTTCTCTGCATACTTCGGGCTTGACTTTCCAGTTGTCGTCGACCAGACCGGCGCGTCGACTGGTGCCGCGGTAGTACTGGTACAGGCCGTTCGCGACGGTCTTGCCGGATTTAGTCGTCACATAAAAGTCCCTCTGTTCGGCGGCGAGCGTGTTGCTGCCGAAGCAGTAAGGGCGATCGTTGTGATAAAGCCAGTACTCGACAAGACCTTCCATCAGCCGAAAGAACTTGCGGGGCGCATCGTCATCGGCAAGCAAGGGTCGAAGTTTCTCTTGCTCGTGAGCGAGCCACTGAATTAGAACCACGGCTTTGATACCGTTGACTTGCCCGACAGGTGACGCCACGTGAGGAACGAGCTTTCGTCCGAACGCGCTCCATACAGGCAAGAGCCCAAGTGGATCGCGGCCACCGGAGGAGCGGCTTAACGCAGGATCAGGTTCCGTGAAGTAAGGCAAGCCGATGGCGACGGCGTTGGCGGTGATGCTTCGGTCGAGTTCAGTCATCGGGCGGCGATCGGATTCATGGCGTGGAAGGACGCAATTGACGTAACTGTTGGTATCGCGGAGTGGACTAGGTAAGCCGAAATCGTCGCTGCGGACAGGCACGCGAATGTCGAGTTTGCACGACCCTTGCCGAACGTTCGAAAGTCAGGAAGGCGACCTTCAAGATAGTGGAGTGATGTCTGAATCGCGTTCCTCAAAAACAAGGTACTTTCGCATATATGTCTCGTCCACCGGGTTATTGAGTCGCGGAAACGTGGTTGAGGACCATATACCCGACGCCGAACCAAACCGCTGTAAAGACTGCAATTGTCCCGATAATGGACAAGTGAATTCGGCGCACCTTTCCTGCCGCCCACTCCTTTGATTTCTGCAGTGCCGTCGATTGCTCCGCTAGCACTTCGCGAAGTTCGTTTAACTCATGATGGAGGTTACCAACCGCCTGCTGGGTAGTCTGTCGATCGATTGCTCGCTCCATCGCTACCGCCTTCAAATCCAGCTCAAATGTCTGTACTCTCTCCGTCACCGCATTCAACTGCGCTGCAACGTCTTTCTGTACGGTGTCTACGCGTCCTGTCCAACGGGTCTCCAGTTCGCGGCATTGATGAATGAAGTTTTCCATTTCCGCGCGAACGTGAGCATCCAGTTCAGCCACGCGCTGATCAAAGCTCTCAGTGAGGCGCTCAATAGATGCAACTGCAATCCGCTCCGTCTGTTCGGATAGCTTTCGAGCCTCCGTCAGTCTTTCGTCGAAGGCAGCAACCAGATGGTCTTTACTTTTTGCGACTTGAGATGCGAGCACGAGCAATTTGCGCTCAGTCTCGAGCGTATACTGGATGTCAAATGAATCTCGGACGAGGCGTTTTAGTTCGTCGCCTTGCTCATACAGTTTAGAGTGCTCGTCCGCCAATTCCTTAGCATTTCGCTCGATGCTCTCCGATAAGTGCTTGATCTCGCGTTGCTGGTTTAGAAGTTGTCCTTGCTGGCTTTCCAGCCTTCGCGCCTGGAACATGCTGATAACCATCAGTTGCCCCAGCGTCTTCGAGAACTCCGCCTGTACCTGCTGTGCGTCGAGTTGAGCGGTCTCGAGTTGGTCGCTGTTCCACCAGCGCGACCACGCGTTGCGCTCCTCGTGTTGAGTGCGGAACTTCTTCAGGTCGTCGAGTTGTCGAAAGATGCGCCGAAACCTATTGAGCACCTCATCGACGTTGACGGTCCCCAGCAACTCTTGTGGTACGTCAAGCTGCGCCATCTGTTCAATGATGTCTGCCACTTTTTTAGCCCAGTGAGTATTGAATCAAAAGATTTTCGAGCGCGTCATCGGTTTCCTTTCTGAGTGCTCGTGCTTCCTCGATGATTGCAGCCGTGTCGACTCTAAGTCCACCAGTCGTTCGTGCCAGTTCCAGAGCCGAGACCATGCTTCGCTCGTTCTGAATATATGTCGACGCGATCGTGTCGTTCTCACGCGCAACCTGTTCATACACCTGCGATTGGGAAAACTGCGAATCGATCAGCGTGGCCATTTGGCCGATCAGGGCCGCATCCGCGTCGGCGTTCCCGAGTTGCGCTTCGAGGAATTGCGTTCCTTTGTCCGACGCCCAATCGAACAGCCGATCGATGCTGAAGATAGTCAGCGCCGTCATCAGCCCCGTCAGGATGCCGGTGACTGCCGGTGCGAGCATTTCCGCGAGCGGTGCCAACAGGGGGAGCGACATGATGAATCCGCGGACCGACTGCTCGAACATCATCCCGAGTCCGGAAGTCACGACGCCTGCGATGAGTTTGGTCGCCGCGCGCGCGACGTCCATGCCCGTCGTGCCTGGTGGCGGTGACACGATCAACTTCAATGCAGCCCAGATGCCTTTGATGCCTTCGCGAATGATGGAAACGATTTTTGCCGACGTGGTAATAACGTTATTGATGACGAAAGTGAGGAAGTTGCTGATGAAGCCTTGAACGCCACCCGACACCAATGCGTCGAACGCATCACGCAATTTGCTTTTGACTCTTTCGAGCACGCGCTTCATCGCATCTACAATGCGATCGACGAGTTTGGCCTCTTGCGCAGGTTGTTTGACGATCGTTGCAATCTCGAGATACGACCCGTTGACGAACTCGAACATAAGCACGCCAATTGCTTGCCGCAGGGCGTTCTTTCCTGCTTCCGCCGCACCGGTCACCAGCAATTCCTTGCCGTGATAGACCACGCGCTCTTTCGCTGTCGGCATATGCTTGTCTATCGCGGTTCGAGCCTTCTCGACAATTGGCTTTGTGATCGATTCGTCGAATCCGTTCTCGGTGGACAGATACTCCTCCGGTCGTTGCGCGCGCTTCTCATTGTTGGTCGCGTGGGTCGTATAGGTCAGATTGTCCGGTTCTGAACTCATTTGTTTGCGGCCGGTCTTGTCTTTCATCCAGCCGCCTTGCTGGTGTGCCTCTTTCATCGATACAGTGTGGTCGAGTTCGGCGTCCATCACGAGCTTGCCGTCTTTGTCGACGCGCTTGGTCGGAGCTTTCTGGCTGGTGTAAGCATCCAAAAACTCTTGAGAGTTCATGGTCCCGTCCTTGACCATCTGCTGCTTTTTCTGTTTCTTTGCCGTGGAGTAATCGTAGTCCGTTCGCTTGTACTGCTCTGACTCCTTCGCGAATATGTCCCGCTCAGCATTATGCTGGGTCGTCACATTGCCACCGAGCTTGTCGTCGAACATCGCTGGCGTTAGACCGAACGGCCCGATGATCTGCTGCAGCACCTGTTCGCGGCAACTCGTCATAAGTTCGTCCAGACGTTGTTCCCGTAGTTGACGCGCGTTCGGAATGGAGGGCGTATTCCGTACGTCAGCCGGCACTGTAAGGCTAGCGGGCGAGGGTTCGCCCAAGACGCCGGCTAATCCAGTCTCGGGAAACGTCTTGAATGATGTGGTCTCGTTTGAATCCATGGTGGTTTGTGTTCGACACGTTTTTGCCAGGATGTCGCTAGTCGATATATCGACTCCTCAGCGGAAACTTTTAGGCACGCGGTGTGTGACGCTGCATTTGGCTATCCACCTCGCGCAAATATGCAGACTAGCGGATCGCTGACGCATCCGATCCTGTCCATCCCTACGTCGGGATTGAGCACTCGACTTGCGTGTAGGTCGAGGTCACGATCGTGTGCAGGTTAACGTTCCAATTCGTCGTTCGCGTCTTGCGATCGTCCGGCTCCCCCCTCGAGGGCCAACTGAAAGAGTGCCATTTCGATATCGGCGGCCCTCCACGGCAGCGGTTTGTTGTCTTCTCCAGGACGCAGAGCTTGTGAGGTCTCAAGCCTATCTTTCAGATTGGACAAGATGCTAATGAACGATTTGTACCCTTCTCGCATGCTGTTTCGGTTGCCATCGAAGACGCGACGAAACGGGACTTCAAGCTGGGCGCTCGCCAGGTACCTTCGAATCTGGCTATCGAGTGCCCCATAAGTCTCGGGCCGCAAGAATCGGAGCAACTTTGAGGCGTAGGAAAGCCCCATGCCGGGTATGTCCAAGGCTGCATCGATAGCGGCTTCGGTGTCGTCGAGTGCGCTGCATACCTTCCAGAAGGCCTGTCCGAGGTCGTAGCTGCCCAACTGCAACTCGAATTTCTCGAGCACGCCGTTCTGGCTGCCACCCCAGTGGATCATTTCGCGAATCAGATAGACGGGCGTCTCAGCCGGAGGAACAGCAACGACGCGTGCAAACCGACGCTCAAGGCTACTAATCCACTCAAAGCTAGGGAACTGGTCGGTGTCATATCCCCACAGACTGTGCCGGTTGTGCCACCGATAACGCTTGTACAAGTCTGGGATGTCATTGATTTCTATTGGCATTTTGCGTTTTTGCTTTGTTAGACTGCCACGTGCCCATTCGCTCTCGCCATCGACTTATCGGCAGTGTTTTCAATTTCTGAAGTGTTGGCGGCGCGATGCGTTCGCAGAACTGCCGCGCGTTTCGGGATGGTCCTGGCGCGGTAGATGGTTTCCGTTCAAAAATCCTCAGCCCATCGTTCCCAAAACCCCGGTTCGTCGTGGTGAGCGTTCTTTCGAGCGTACTCGAGGCTGATGACGAGGAAGCGCATATGGGGAAAGCGCAGCGACCCGTCCGGATACTCGAGGAAGGCTTCGAGTTCGCGATACCCTGGATCCTCGCGATCAAATGGAACATTGATATAGATCGACCCGCGATAGCTGCGCATCACCCTTTCATCCGCGACTTCCCCACAGAACTCCCACACGTAGCCATGGGCATCGAGCCATGCGATGAGTGCCGCACGCGCGGGGTGCGCCTCCCAGTGGTGCGGCGAACGCTCGCCGGCGGGGGCGTCGAAGAACGTGACGAACAGCGCGTCGCGCTGCTTGCGACGCGCGATCGCGTCAATATGCTCGATCAACTGCGGCATCCAATCCTCCGACGGTAAAAACTGCGCCAGACGCCTCTGACCAATCAACTAGGTCATTGATCGGCTGCGAGACGGAGACCGACTATTGTCGGTGCCCATTGAGACAAATGATGTCCTCGTGGTTGCTATCAATTCTCGCGAGGAGAGGAGCGTCGACGTCTCCAGGCATTTTTGGTCCACGCCGGGTCGTTACGGTACGACCGACGCGCTGAATGGTGCCCGCGCGATCGAGACGGGAAGTGTCCCTAAGCGGTCGTACGATGCCCTTCGTCTGGTTCATCGTAGAAGAGCAACTGCCTTCCGGAAACGAGCGTTGCGTGCCGTACCGCATAAACAACGAACCTGAGAGTCCCTATAACACCAACTCTGCCAAGCAAGCCAAAGCTTGCAGACCAACCACACGAGCAACGACATGAGCACGGAGTACCTGCGCGACGCGGGGATGGGCCAGCGACCTGGTCGCGCGCGCCCTGACCTTGCCGCACTTGCATAGTCAGTCGAAGGCCCAGGCAGACCCTTCCGAGGACGACGAGGATGAGGGCGAGGACGAAGACAACGGATATGCGATTCCGGTCGAACCCCACGCTGACAATGCCAGCGTCCCGCCCGGCTCGGCATTCGACGAGGATGCCGCCGTGCAGCTCCTTTGCGAGCGCCTGACCGAAGCCGAAGAGAGCGCCGGGGACGCCGCGCCGCCTGAAATCCTCGCCGTCAACATGCAACGCCTTCAGGCGCTGGTCGGCCTGTCGGACGCCGAGACTCGCATCCTGACATTTGGCGCGCTGGTCCACACCGATCGGGTGCTGGACTTGATGAGTGACTGGGTTGGCGATTTGACCTCGGCCAAGCTTTTTCACGTGCTCTCCGCGGTTCTCGACATCTCCGAGAAAACGGTGCGCGCCGCGCTGTCGCCGCAAGGTGCGCTGGCCCGCTCCGGGCTGCTGACGGTCGACCGCAAACAACGCTGGAACGTCGCCGCCAAGCTCGACCTGCTTTCCGACAGCTTTGCCGACCAGGTCGTATCGGACGTCATCGACCCGGTCGACCTGCTGCGCGGCATGGTCACGCTCGCACCGCGGGCCACGCTGTCGATGGTGGACTTCGCGCACCTGGGCGAGCAGTTGACGTTGATGCGGTCGTATTTCGAACGTGTGTCGCTCACGCGCCGGCGCGGCGCCAACGTGCTCGTCTACGGCGAGCCGGGTACCGGCAAGACCGAGTTGACGCGAATGTTGGCCCGGGCATTGCGCCTCTCCCTCTACGAGGTCACCGGCGGAGATGAGGAGGGCGACGCCGTGCTCGGCGACCAGCGCCTGCGGGCGTTTCGTGCCGCACAGGCGTTCTTCACCGAGCAGCCGGTACTGATCGTGTTCGACGAGGCGGAGGACGTGTTTTCCGACGGCGGACCGAACGAGCGCAGTGTTGCGCGCACGCGCAAAGCCTGGCTCAACCGGGCACTCGAAGACAATCCGGTTCCGACCTTGTGGCTGTCCAATTCGGTCGCCGGGCTCGACCCGGCCTTTGTACGCCGTTTCGATATGGTGCTGCAGATGCCGCTGCCGCCCTCGCGCATGCGCGAGCGCATTATCCACGCCGCGTGCGGCAGCCATCTGCTCGACAGCACGGCGTACCGGATCTCGAGGCACAGTGCGTTGACGCCGGGCGTCGTGGCGCGTGCAGCGGCGGTGCTCCTTGAAGTGGCCGACGACTGGCCGCCGGAACGTTTCAACGAGACGCTCGAGCGGCTCGTCAGCGGCACCTTGAAGGCGCAAGGCCATGCGAGCTTGTCGCAGATCACCGCGGCGCCGCCGACCGGCGCTTATGACCTTGCCTACGTCAATGTGGACGCCGACCTTCCTGAGCTCGCTCGCGGTGTGATTCGGACGCGATCCGCGCGTCTCTGTCTTTACGGGCCGCCTGGCACCGGCAAGACCGCCTTCTCCGCGTGGCTCGCCGACGAGATGGATGTGCCGCTGTTGTCCCAGCGCGCGTCGGACCTGATTTCGCCTTTTGTTGGCGAAACCGAGCGCAACATCGCGTTGGCCTTCGAGGAAGCGGCACGCGACGGCGCATTGCTTTGCGTCGACGAAGCCGACAGCTTCCTGCGCGATCGCGCCGGGAGCCGGTATGGCTGGGAAGTGACGGCCGTCAACGAGATGCTGACGCAAATCGCGAACTTCACGGGCGTGCTGGTCATGTCGACGAACCTGCTGAACGCGCTCGACGAGGCCGCGCTGAGGCGTTTCGACGTCAAGCTGCATTTTGACTATCTGTCGACCCAGCAACGGCGCGCGCTGTTTGCGGATCGCTGCGGCGCACTCGGCCTCGGTGTGCCGGACGCGGAGTGCGAGCGGCAGCTCGCGCGGCTCGATACCTTGACCCCGGGAGAATTCGCGTCCGTTATCCGGCGCCACCGCTTGAGCCCGTTGCGTTCGCCTGCTGATTTCGCACGCGCGCTGGCTGCGGAATGCAACGTCAAGCAGCGCGGCGCGGCACCCATCGGCTTCGTCTAAGTACGCGCGAGGCGAAACCACTTGAAACGCGCCATTGCCCATGCCAGACTCGCCGCGTTTATAACAATCGGGGCTCGGGGAATGGGGAAACACGATTCGGAGATCATTGCCGTATTGCCGACCGAGGGGCCGGGCGTCGAGGGCATGAGTACACCCCAGGTGCGCGATGCGCTGGCTCGCGCCGGTCTGCCATTCCGCTACGACAAGGCAGCATTGAGAGGCCTGCAGGCGCTGGAGAATCAGGGCCTTGTGTATTGCGAGTCGCGTGGCCGCGCGCTCTACTGGAAGAAGCGGGCCGGGGCGAGCGGTATGGCGGCAAAAGCCGGTGCCATGATGCGCTTCGACGAGGCGTTGGCCTTGCAGGTGCTCAAGCGCTTCTCATCACGTCAGATTCCGGTACTCGTTGCGCAATCGCTTTCGGGGATGTTCGAGGTCGCCGAAGACAAGCTTGCGCGCGCTCATGCCGCTACTCAGGAGCATCACGGGAAGTGGCTGTCGAAGGTGGCGGTCGAGCCCGGCGCCTTTCCGCTCGAGCACCCGACGATCGAGCCAGAAGTGTTCGCGGCCGTGTCGCAGGCGCTGTTTCACGAACGCAAGCTGCATGTCCAATACCGCAAGCGCGGTGACGAGTCCGATAGCGAAAGGATCTTGCTGCCGCTCGGTCTCGTGGAAGTCGGGGGCCTGGTTTATCTCGTCGGCGGCACCGAGGGCAAGCGCGATCCGACGCTTTACCGGCTCGACCGAATGGCCGCGGCCGTGTTGCAGGACGAATCGTTCACTTATCCGCGCACGTTCTCGCTCGACGACTATGTGAAGCACCAACGCCAATTCGATTTCTTCCCGAACGGCCAGATCAGGCTTCGGTTGCGTTTCCGCGACGGTGCTGGCGATCACCTGTTGGAATCCAGGCTGTCCGACGATCAGAAGGTCGAGCGTACGGGTGATGTGCTTGAGGTGACGGGCACCGTGATGTTGAGCCAGCGCCTGCGGTGGTGGATCCGCTCGTTCGGGCCGCAAGTCGAGGTGATCGAGCCGTCGGAATTGCGTGACGAATTGGCTCAGGAAGCGCGCGCGCTCCATGACCTCTATCGACGGCGTAGAGTGTGATCCATCGCTGAAATGGACCTGTCATGTCCCCGGCACCTGATCGGACATATTCTGTCCCAATGGGGATTTACACTGCGCGACAGATCCGATCCATTCATCAAGCGGGGCCGCGATGATCAGGTATTCATCCAACCACGAACCCGGAGTGGCGACATGATGCCGATGGAACCGGCGGACCTGCAAACCGCCGCCACCTGGCTGCGCGAAGCCAACGGCCTGCTGATCACAGCGGGCGCCGGCATGGGCGTTGATTCGGGTCTGCCGGACTTTCGCGGCAACGAGGGTTTCTGGCGCGCCTATCCCGCTCTCGCCGCAGCCCAGCGCGATTTCCAGTCGATGGCCAATCCGGGCACGTTTCGCGAGGACCCTCGCCTGGCGTGGGGCTTCTATGGCCATCGCCTCAAACTCTATCGGGCAACGCGCCCCCACGCCGGCTTTGCGACGTTGATCCGCTGGGCGCAGCCCATGCCGCACGGTGCCTTCGTCTTCACCAGCAACGTGGACGGTCAGTTCCAGCGCGCCGGATTCCCCGAGGGGCGAATCGTCGAATGCCACGGTTCAATCCACCACTTGCAATGCTGCGAGCCCTGCTCGCCGTCCATCTGGTCGGCGGCCCCGTTCGTGCCGCAGGTCGACACGCAAGTGTGCCGACTCACCAGCGAGCTGCCGCGATGTCCGGTTTGCGGCGCCGTTGCGCGGCCGAACATCCTGATGTTCTGGGATGCCGAGTGGCTCTCGTCGCGCGCGGACGCGCAGCAAGCACGTCTCGAACGCTGGCTCGCATCGGTTACGCGGCTGGTGGTCGTCGAACTGGGCGCGGGCACTGCATTGTCGACCGTCCGGCGCTTCAGCACGCGGCACGGCCCGCGCGTGATCCGGATCAACCCGCGCGAGCCGCAAATCGATCCGTCATTGGGCATCGGCATTCAAACCGGCGCGCTTGAAGGGCTGACGCTTCTCGACGACGCATTGGGACGCTACCCATAACATACCTATCCATACGCGCGCTGGTCCGCCCCGACGGCCTGCCTTCGATTGCTGATTGACGGAGCTTCCTTTGACGACACAACCGCTTCCCGCCGGGCTGATGCTGATCCACGGCAACCAGCCTGAGCGCCTGCGCGACCTGATGCTTGAATGGATCAGGCAGTACCCGCTGGCGCCGCTCGAGAACGAAGTGATCCTCGTGCAGAGCAACGGCATCGCGCAGTGGCTGAAGCTAGCGTTCGCGGCCGACCCAGGCCACGGCGGTTGCGGCATTTCAGCGGCGCTGGACCTGTCGCTGCCGGCGCGCTTCCTCTGGCAGGTCTATCGCGCGGTCCTGGGCGCTGACGCGGTGCCGGACATCTCCCCGTTCGACAAGTCGCGCCTTGTCTGGCGGCTGACGCGCCTCTTGCCGTCGCTGCTCGACCAGCCTGAGTTCGCCCCGCTCAGGCGTTTCATGGCGCACGACGACGATCAGCGCAAGCGCTTCCAGCTCGCGCAGCGTGTGGCCGACCTGTTCGACCAGTACCAGGTCTATCGCGCGGACTGGCTCGCGCGCTGGTCTGGCGGCGAGGACGTGCTAATCGACGCGCGCGACGCGCAGTCCCTGCTGCCGGATGAGCATCGCTGGCAGGCGGCGTTGTGGCGCGCGTTGCTCGACGATGTCGGCCTGCATGGACCTGCTGGCATCGACGCATCGAAGGCCGGCCGCGCGGCCGTGCATCAGGAGTTCATGCGGCGCGCCGCCGCCTTGCCCGAGGGGGAGCAGCCGCGAGGCCTGCCGCGCCGGGTCATCGTGTTCGGGATTTCGAGCCTGCCGCTGCAATCGCTGGAGGTGCTGGCCGCGCTCGCGCGCTTTACCCAGGTGCTGATGTGCGTGCACAACCCGTGCGCCCACTATTGGGCGGACATCGTTGCCGATCAGGATCTGTTGCGCGCCACACGCTCGCGCCAGCGCCGCCGCGAGGGAGCGCCAGCGATCGTGGACGAGGCGCAACTGCACCTGCATGCGCACCGGCTACTGGCGGCTTGGGGCAAGCAGGGGCGAGACTTCATTGGCCTGCTCGATGAGTTCGACAGCGATGCGGCCCGCGATAACTACGCGTCGCGCTTCGCGAGCATCGGCCAGCGCATCGATCTGTTCGAAAGCGACAGCACGGCGACGATGCTCCAGCAGCTGCAGGACGACATTCGCGACCTACGGACGCTCGTCGAAACGCGCGAACGCTGGCCCGCGGTTGATCCGCGCGAGGACCGGTCGATCCGCTTTCACATCGCGCACAGTGCCCAGCGCGAGGTCGAGATCCTGCACGATCAGTTGCTGGCCGCCTTTGCTGGCAATGCGATGCTGCGTCCGCGTGACGTGATCGTGATGGTGCCGGATATCGAGACGTACGCACCGCATATCCAGGCAGTGTTCGGCCTGCTCGACATCAGCGATCCGCGCTATATCCCGTTCAGCGTCGCGGACCGGGGGCAGCGCAGCTTCGATCCGCTGCTCGGCGCGCTCGAGACGCTGCTTGCGTTGCCGCAATCGCGGGTCACGGCAAGCGACGTGCTCGATCTGCTCGAAGTGCCGGCGTTACGCGCGCGCTTCGGCATTGCCGCGGACGATCTCCCGAAGCTGCACAACTGGATAGGCGGCGCCAACATCCGTTGGGGGCTGCATGGCGAGCAGCGAGCGAGCCTCGATCTGCCGAGGGCCGGCAACGATGACGCGCCGAACAGCTGGGCGTTCGGCCTGCGCCGGATGCTGCTCGGCTACGCGGTGGGCGACAAGTCCGACGCCTGGCAGGGCATTGAGCCCTTCGCCGAAATCGGCGGACTCGACGCGGCGCTGTTGGGGCCGCTGACTCGGCTAGTCGACGCGCTCGACGAGACGTGGCGGACACTGCGCGGGCCGGCGACAGTCGAGGCATGGTGCCGGCGACTGCGCGAACTCAAGAATCGGTTCTTCGCGCCCGTCGACAGCGACGATGCCTACACGCTTGACCGTCTCGATGCTGCGCTCGAAGCCTGGCACGACGCCTGCGACGACGCGGCCCTGACCGACGCCCTGCCGCTGTCGATCGTCGCCGATCACTGGCTCTCGCAGCTTGACGAAGGTAGCTTGTCGCAACGCTTCTTCGCGGGCGCCGTGACGTTCGCGACGCTGATGCCGATGCGCGCGATTCCGTTCCGTCACGTCTGTCTGCTCGGCATGAACGACGGCGACTACCCGCGCACCCGCATGCCGCTCGACTTCGACCTGATGCGACAGAGCTACCGGCCCGGCGACCGGTCGCGCCGCGAGGACGACCGCTACCTGTTCCTCGAGGCGCTGTTGTCGGCGCGCGAGCACCTGCACGTGTCGTGGGTCGGGCGCAGCGTCACGGACAACACGCCTCGCCCACCGTCGGTGCTGGTCGGGCAGTTGCGCGAGCATCTGTCGGCCGGCTGGCATCTGGCGGGGGACGAGAGTGATAAGCCCGATGCGCTTCTCGACGCGCTGACGGTCGTGCACCGGTTGCAGCCGTTCAGCGCCGAATATTTCCCTGCGGATCCTGCTGAGTCGAAGCTTTTCACCTTCGCAAGCGAATGGCGCGAAGCGAGCGCGGGCGATCAAGCTGAACCCGGAATGGGGGCCGCGTTTCGTCCGCTTTCGCCGCTCGAGCGCGTCGAACCGTTGTCGGTGCGGGAGCTGACGGACTTCCTGCGCGACCCGATCAAGTCCTTCTTCCGGCAGCGTCTGCGGGTGGCGTTCGAGACCGATGCGATGGCGAGCGAAAACGACGAGCCATTCGATCTCGACGGCCTCACGTCGTGGCAATTGCAAAGCGAGCTGATCCGCGCGCAGACGGCGGCGCTCGAGCGCGGCGTTGACGATGTGCTGCCGGCCGCGCAGGCCCGACTGGCGCGCATGCATCGCAGCGGCGACCTTGCGGCCGGCGGATTCGGCGAGCTGCTCGGGGACGCATTGATGGAGCCGATGTCCGACCTGTTCGAGCGCTATCGCGCAGCGCTCGCACGCTGGCCGCAAACGCCCGACGAAGCGCAGCACGAGCTACGTCTCGATGCCACGATCGACGGACGCGAGCGTTCGCTCGAAGACTGGATTGTCGACGTGCGGACCGATGCACAAGGCGCGCGCGGCCGCGTGATCCTGGAGGCTAGCTCGCTCGTCAAGGACAACAAGTACCGTCGCGACAAGGTGATCGTGCATTGGGTCGCCCATCTGGCCGCGCAACTGGCTGCGGGCCCGGTGACGACGGTGGTGGTCAGTAAGGTGGGCAGCGTCGAGTTGGAGCCACTGACCGAGGAAGACGCGCGTGCAGCGTTGCTTGCGTTGCTGCGCGCCTGGGATGAGGGCGTGCGCAGGCCGCTGCCGCTCGCGGTGAACGCCGCATTCGCTTGGCTCGGCAAGCGGCCGCAAGCGAGCGCCGGCGTGGATGTCGCTGACGGCGAGACCGGCAACGACCACTGGAGGGCGGATGCCGGCGCATTGGCGGAGGCGCGCGAGGCGGCCCGCGCCACCTACGAGGGCACGGCCTGGCAATCGGGCGAGTGCGCATCGAACGCCTATCTGCATCGCGTGTACCCGGATTTCGAGGCGCTGGCCGCGAGCGGCGAATTCGAGCAGCTTGCGATTGAACTGCTGCTGCCGCTCCATCTTGCGATTCCGGCGTCGACCAAGACGAAGAACAGCTCAAAAACGGGGGGAGAGGCCCAATGAGCGAAGACCTCACGACAACCACGGGCGGCGCTATCGCGGCGCTAGATCCCCTGCGCTTTCCGTTGCGCGGCAGCAGCCTCATCGAGGCGAGCGCGGGCACCGGCAAGACCTTTACGATCGCGATGCTGTATGTCCGCCTTGTCCTCGGACACGACGGCGAGGCGGGCAGCGCGCGTGCGTTGACGCCGCCGGAAATCCTTGTCGTCACGTTCACTGATGCGGCGACCAAGGAACTGCGCGAGCGGATCCGCGCACGCCTGGTGGAAGCCGCCGAGGCGTTCCGCGCCAATCCGAACGAGACCGACGCGCGCGAGGCAGGCGTCGACCTGCTGGCTGACTTGCGCGCCGAATATGCGCCGGACGATTGGCCAGCCTGTGCGCGCCGGCTGGAGCTGGCCGCCGAATGGATGGACGAGGCGGCAATCTCCACGATTCATGGCTGGTGCAACCGGATGCTGAGCGAGCACGCGTTCGACAGCGACAGCTTGTTTTCGCAGACTCTCGAAACGGATCAGAGCGCGCTGCGCGCGGAGGTCGTGCGCGACTATTGGCGAACCTTTCTGGCGCCGCTCGATGCCGAGTCGGCCCAAGAGGTGCGCCAATGGTTCAGGAGCCCGCATGCGCTGCAGTCCAACATCGGCGGCCTGATCGGCCATGCAGACCTGCTCCCGCAGGCGCCGGCGCCCGAACAGTCGCTGAAGACGGCGCGTGAAGCGCAACGCGCGCACCTGGCTCACCTGAAGCAAAACTGGACCGCATGGTGCGACGAGCTTCACGCACTTCTCGAGGATGCGCGAGAGAAGAAGCTGTTCAATGCGCAGCGCCTGAATCGCGCCCACTGTCAAAACTGGCTCGAGAAGCTGCGCGCCTGGGCAGGCGATCCGCTGATGGTCAGGCCTGCGTTCGCCGACGATGCGGCGGTCTGGACCCGCCTGACCTACGCCGGGCTCGCGGAGATCTGGAAGACGGGCGAGCCGCCGACGCACCCGGCGCTCGACGCCATGGAGGCGTTGCCCGCGGCGCTGGCGGCGCAGCCGACGGCATACCACGACCTGCTTTGCCACGCGGCGCATTGGGTGGCGGCGCGTTTCACGGCAGAGGAGCGCAAGCGCTCGCAGATGGGCTTCGACGATTTGCTGACTCGCCTGCGTGACGCGCTGCGTTCCGCGAACGGTACGCGCCTGGCCGAGATCATCCGCCGGCAATACCCGGTTGCGCTGATCGACGAGTTCCAGGACACGGACCCGGTGCAGTACGAGATTTTTGATGCCGTCTATCGCATTGAAGAGAACGACGAAGAGACGGCGATCGTCCTGATCGGCGATCCGAAGCAGGCGATCTACGCATTTCGCGGTGCCGACATCTTCACTTATTTGGCGGCCCGCCGCGCGTGTGCGGGTCGGCTCTTCACGCTGAAGAAGAACTTTCGCTCGACGGCTGCGATGGTGGCCGCCGTCAATCGCTGCTTCGCGGCCGCCGAAGCGAGGCCCGAGGGGCAGGGGGCGTTCCTGTTCCGCATCGGCGGTAACGATGAGAATCCGCTGCCGTTCGTCGCTGCCGACGCGCAAGGCCGAAAGGAGACGCTCAAGGCGAAGGGTGTCGAGTTGCCCGCGCTGACCGCTTGGTGGCAGCCGCCGGTGGAAGGCGGCAAGCCACTCGCCAAGGACGCGTACCTGCGCGGGATGGCAGCGAGTTGCGCCACGGAGATGGTGCGACTCCTGAACCTCGGTCAGAAAGGCGAGGCGGGCTTCGTCGGCACGCGTGGCGCGAAGGCGTTGCAACCTGCGCACATGGCCGTGCTCGTCAACAACGGCAGCGAAGCGCGCGCGATCCGAGCGGCGCTTGCCGAGTGCGGCGTGCGCAGCGTCTACCTGTCGGACCGCGACTCGGTGTTCGCGACCGAGCAGGCGCTTGAATTGCGGCATTGGCTGGCCGCGTGCGCGGAGCCCGATGACGGGCGCCTCGTGCGTGCCGCGCTCGCGACGGCGACGCTCGGTCTTAGCTGGGCTGATCTCGATGCGCTCACGCATGACGAAATTGAATGGGAAAACCGCGTCCTGCAGTTCCGCGGCTATCGCGACTACTGGCGCAGCAAGGGTGTGCTTCCGATGCTGCGCCAGCTGCTTCACGATTTTCAAATCCCCCAAAGCCTGATCGGACGCACCGCCGGCGCCGCGGTGAACGGCGAGCGGGTGCTGACGAACTTGCTCCATCTGGCCGAGCTGTTGCAACAGGCGAGCACGCAGCTCGACGGTGAGCATGCGCTGATTCGTTACCTGGACGAGGCGCTTGCCGAGGGCTCCGCCAGCGCGGGCAGCGATGCCCAGCAGGTCCGGCTCGAAAGCGACGCCGGTCTGGTGCAGGTCGTGACGATTCACAAATCGAAAGGGCTCGAATACCCGCTGGTGTTCCTGCCGTTCGCGTGCAACTTCCGTCCGGCGAAGGCGACCGATATGCCACTCAAGTGGCACGACGAGACTGGCAAGTTGCAGGTGACGCTCGACGATGCGTCCGTTCTGCCGCAGGTCGATCGCGAGCGACTCGCCGAAGACCTGCGCAAGCTCTACGTGGCGCTCACACGGGCTCAGTTCGCAACCTGGATCGGCCTGGCGCCGATCCAGGGCGTCGAGGCAAGCGCGCTCGGTTATCTGCTCGCCGGCGGCGAGGCGATCGCACCGGACGCGCTGGGCGAGCTGCTCGGTGCGTTGCGGGGCGACCTGACCTGCATCGACGTCTGCGAGGCTCCACCAGCAAGCGACGAGACGTTTGCAGCTCGCGATGCGCAAGTCGAGCGCGGTGCCGCGCGGACGTTGGAGCGGCGCGTGCGCGAGCATTGGTGGATCGCCAGCTACTCGAGCCTGCGCAAGGTCGACGGTGTGATCGGCGGCGATGCCGCTCATGGGGTCGCCAGCACGTTCGCCGCGGCGCAGACGGATGAGCAACGCGTGCCGGACACTCGGGCCCAGGATGTCCATCGCGAGCTCGCAGACGCCGAGACAACCGATGGATATGGCGCGACATGGGAGCTTGCAAGCGCAGCATTCGGGAATGCGCCGGCGGCGCAGACGCTGCACGGCTTCCCGCGCGGCGCGGATGCCGGCAGCTTCCTGCACGAGCTGATGGAATGGGCCGCGAACGAGGGCTTTGCCACACTCGCAGCGCACCCCGAACTGGCGCGCGATACGATCGCGCGCCGCTGCAGCCTGCGCGGCTGGGCACGCTGGATCGAGCCGCTGACCGAATGGCTGCTGGCGCTGTTACGCGATCCGCTGCGCCTGCCTGCGCTGAATGGCGAGCCGACCGCGCCCGTCATCCTCTCCGACCTGAAGTCATACACGCCCGAGATGGAGTTCTGGGTGGCGGCGCACGAAGTCGATGCGCAGGCGCTCGACCGCGTTGTCTGCGAGATGACGCTCGACGGCTCCGCGCGCCCCGCGCTCGAGCCGGCGCAGCTCAATGGCATGCTCAAGGGCTTCATCGATCTCGTTTTCGAGCACGATGGCCGCTACTACGTCGCGGACTACAAGTCGAACTGGCTCGGCCCCGACGATGCCGCTTATACGCCGGCACGGATGCGCGCGCAGATCCTCCATTCGCGCTACGAGCTTCAGTACGTGTTGTACCTGTTCGCGCTGCATCGATTGCTGAAGGCGCGGTTGCCCGATTACGACTACGACCGCCATGTGGGCGGTGCGGTTTACTTGTTCCTGCGCGGCAGCCACGCCCCCAGTCAGGGGTCGCATATCGAACGGCCGCCACGCGCATTGATCGAAGCACTGGATGTGCGCTTCTCGCATCGAGAGAGCGGTGAGGAAATCGTGGGAGATCCGGCATGACGACGCGTGTCAATGAACCGATTGGAGCTGTCGCCGCGACGACCGCGCGCCGCACGAACGAAGCTGCTGACGCACAGCCGATGCTGGGCATGCTCGACGACTGGGTCGAGCACAGCTGGTTGCGCGCGCTCGATGCCGCGTTCGCCCGCTTCCTGACGCGGGAGGCGCCGGACGCCGCTCCGCTGCTGATCCTGGGGGCGGCCCTGGCGAGCCATCAGCTCGGCCGTGGGCATGCGTGCCTGGATCTGCGGGCGACCCTCGACGATCCCGCCTTTGCGTTGTCGCTGCCACCCGACGGCACCCTCGACGGGCTCACCGATGCGCCGATGCGCGCCCCCGCCGAGATTCTCGCCGACGTGAATCTCGCACAATGGCTCGCGACGCTCGACCATGCGGCGCTGGTAAGCTCGGGTGCAGGCGACACGCCGCTCGTGCTCGTAGGAACGCGCCTGTACCTGCGCCGCTACTGGCAATACGAGCAGGATGTGTGCGCCGGCATTGAGCAGCGTCTGCGCGCGTCGGGAGATCAGGCCGCGTTGCTCGACACCGACGCCGTGCGGGCCACGCTCGATGCGTTGTTTCCTGCGCGGGACGCCGGCAGCTCGGGTGCCAACTGGCAGAAGCTCGCGTGCGCGCTGGCCGCGCGCAGCGCATTCAGCATCATCACGGGCGGCCCGGGCACGGGCAAGACCACCACCGTCGTGCGGCTGCTCGCCTTGCTCCAGGCGATCGCATTGACGCGCGGCGCCGGCAGTGTCGAAGGGACGCGGCGCGCGCGGCCGCTGCGGATCAAGCTTGCTGCGCCGACGGGAAAGGCCGCTGCGCGCTTGAACGAATCGATCGCGGGCGCGGTGGCGGACTTGCCCGTGAAAAGCCTGCCCGACGGTGCGGCGGTGCGCGCGGCGATTCCGACGGTCGTGACGACCCTGCACCGCGTGCTCGGCACGCGCCCCGATAGTAGGCGCTTCCGCCACAATGCGAGCAATCCGCTGCCGGTCGACGTGCTGGTGATCGACGAGGCATCGATGGTCGATCTCGAGATGATGGCGGCGGTGCTCGACGCGCTGCCGGCCTCGGCACGTCTGGTGTTGCTCGGCGACAAGGATCAGCTCGCGTCGGTTGAGGCGGGCGCCGTTCTCGGCGAACTATGCGAGCGCGCCACTAAGGGGCACTACACACCGGCGACGCGCGACTGGCTGCAGGCGGCCACGGGCGAGCGCTTTGATGAAGCGCTGCTCGATGAGGACGGCACGGACCTCGATCAGGCGACCGCGATGCTACGGCGAAGCTACCGGTTCTCGTCGACAAGCGGCATCGGCGAGCTGGCCGCATGCGTCAACGAAGGCGCAGCCGACCGCGTCGCGCAAGTACTGGGTAAGCAGCCCGCGGACCTCGCTTGGGTGACCTGTCCGGCACCGTACGACGCGTCGTTCAAGACGCTCGTGATCGACGGCCACGGCGGTACTGGCCCGGCAGCCGGCGAGAAGCGACGCGGCTACCGCCACTATCTCGAGACGATGCACAAGCGCGAGCCGGCTCGCGACGCCGGTCCGGCTGCGTTCGATACGTGGGCCGCGCAAGTGCTGGAGGCTCGCGACGCCTTCCAACTGCTGTGCGCGGTGCGCCGCGGGCCGTGGGGCGTCGAGGGGCTCAACAAACAGATCGCGCGGCATCTGCACGAAGCGGGTCTGATCGACGCGCGCAACGAATGGTATCCGGGCCGGCCGGTGCTCGTGACACGTAACGACTATGAGCTCGGGCTGATGAATGGCGACATCGGGATCACTCTCGAAGTGCCGGGCGGTGCGGACGGCCGCGGGGCGCTGCGCGTCGCGTTCCCGGCCGCTGACGGCTCGGACGGTATCAAGTGGGTGCTGCCAAGCCGTCTGCAGGCGGTGGAGACGGTATTTGCGCTGACCGTGCACAAGTCGCAAGGCTCCGAGTTCACGCATGCGGCGCTGATTCTGCCCGATACGTTCAGTCCGATTCTGACGCGTGAACTCGTCTACACGGGCATCACGCGCGCGCGTGAATTCCTGACGCTGGCTGTTCCCGAGGGCAAGGCAATCCTGGAGCAGGCCGTAAACGCAAAGGTGCGGCGGGCAAGCGGGCTGCTTGCGGGACTCGGTATGCGGGAGTAGACGCGGATCGATCGAGCCGACGAGGGGCATGCCGGGCGACACGGATCACTTTCGATCCCTTAGAATCCGTCTGCCCGTGCGGCGGGGGCCAAGCACCCGCCGTTCTCTTCCTCATTGGCCCACGCATGGCGCAGATCTTTCCCAGCGGCTGGACGCACACGGCGGTCACCGGCGCCGCGCAGCGCGAAATCGAAACGCTCGAGATGCTGCGCGAGAATTTGCCTGATGCCTATTGCGTTTATCACGGCGTGCACTGGACGCGGCTTCGCAGCGGGTTCTCGATTTTTGGCGAAGCCGACTTCGTGGTCGTCAGCCCCGCGGGGCGTGTGATGGTCATCGAACAGAAGTCCGGTTTTCTGGAGGAGACCGCAGACGGTCTCGTCAAGGCGTATTCGAACAAGCGCAAGGCGGTGGGCGCGCAGATCCAGCGAACCGTCTCCAGCCTTTACGGCCGGTTGTCCGCCGTATTCGGCGCGGACGGATTCCGCATCGAGGAGCTGTTGTATTGTCCGGACTACACGATCCGGAATCCGTCGATTGCTGGCGTCAACCCGGCACGGATCGTCGATGCATCACGTCGCGCCAGCCTGGCGGCGGTCATCGAACGTGCGTTGCCGGCAGACGAGCCGCCGTTGCCTTGCGCGGGCAAGTTGCACGCTTTCTTCTCGAACGAGCTGTCGCTCACGCCCGATGTTGGCGCGATGGTGGGCGAGTCGGCGAAGCTCACGACCCGCATTTCCGAGGGGCTGGCGACCTGGGCGCGCAACATCGAATTCCAGCCTTTCCGGCTGCGGGTGATTGGCACGGCTGGTTCGGGAAAAACTCAGCTTGCCATTCGCGTGATGCAGGACGCAGTGGCTGCGGGGCGACACACGTTGTACGTTTGCTTCAACCGGCCCCTGGCCGATCATCTGCGCGCGATTGCGCCTGAGGGCGCCGCGGTCATGAGCTACCACCAGCTCTGCGCCACGTCGCTGAAGGCGCTCGGCACGGACGTCGATTTCAGCGAACCCGGCGCATTCTCTCGGCTGGAAGCGGCATTTGCGACTTGCGAAGTGCCGGCGCATCTGAAATACGACGTGCTGATCGTCGATGAAGGGCAAGACTTCCAGCAGGAATGGGTCATCGCGCTTGAGCGGCTGCTGGCTCCCGATGCCCGCTGGTGGTGGCTCGAAGACCCGATGCAAAACCTCTATCTGCGGGCCCCTGTGACGCTGCCCGGGTGGGTGGAGGTGCGGGCATCGGCCAACTATCGCACACCGCGTGACATCCTGAAGGTGATCGAACTGCTCGCGGGCGGCACATTGAATGCCGAGGCGGCTAGCCCGTTCGCCGACTCGGGTGTCGAGGGTTTCTCTTACGCTGCCGACACGGCGGAGCATGCGACGGGGGAGGCCATCTCGGCGGCGCTGGCAGCGGGTTTTCGTCCCGCCGACATTGCCGTGCTGACTTTACAGGGGCGAGAGCGATCGGCGCTGGCCGCGCTCGAGCGCATCGGCGAATATCGGCTCAGGAGCTTCACCGGACGTTACGACAATGAAGGACTGCCCGTGTACCGTGTCGGCGATCTCCTGTTCGATTCCGTCTATCGCTTCAAGGGGCAGTGCGCGCCTTGTGTCGTGCTGACCGAGATCGACTTTGAAACGATGGACGATGGAATACTGCGTCGCCTGTTCGTCGGGGCTACTCGTGCAACGATGAAGCTGATGCTCGTCATGTCGGAGCGCGCAGCACGCGAAGTGACGGCACGACTCTAGCGTCATCGATTCGAGCGCCAGTCTGTCAATTATCGACTCCGTCAAAGCGGTGGCTCGTTGCGTCGCGCACGGTGGCGCAAATAGGCGAGCAAGAGTCCATTGATATTGTCTCTGCCGACGGGGTTCGCGCTGTGGACCGCGAATGTGAAGTGTTCGGGAATGAATTGACCACCCGCGTCTAGGTCCATTTCTATCATCCGTTTGACCACAACCATCGACGTATCTTCGCCGCCGAGGTCGTGGTCGAACGAAATCTCAGACGGACAGCCGCGCCTCTCTAACAGCGCAATGGCTTGCGCTGACGTGCGAGCGACCTCCCAGCCCGGCGACGGGGTCTCGCGGAGGTCGTCGATAAACAGCTTGTACTGGTGGGCTGTCATGCGTCCCGATCACGATGCACGTGTCGATTCGGTGATTGCGTCACGACGTACCTTCTCGATGTATTTCCCCAATGCGACGGTCGACAACACGCCAACCGCGAACGTAATGGCGAATGCGGCGAGGCTTTCGAGCGGTGAGTTGTTGCTTAGCATGCTGGTGCGACTCCATATGGATTGGTCAAGGGTTCGGCACGGGCTGGTCATCTGGCGTGACTCGCCGGCACCGATCAGAAAAATAAATTAGCTTTGGGACATTTGGTGTCCGACTAAGGGTAAGGGGTAGAGCGCTCACGTGGGTTGTGAAGGTCCGCGAGACGGGACACGGAATGTCCTAATGCGCTCGCAAGATCTCGGCATCGTGCGTACCCCATGAGATAAGAATGACCGAGTCGATATGTCAAAGCCGGACACCTTGCGCTATGAACGTGCGCGAACTTGCACGGCTTCGAACGCTGTATGTCCGGCTGGCGCGCGCAGAACGGTGGATCAGCGCGGTTGCCAGCCAGATGAACCCAGTCGTCTGTCGTAATGGCCTTTCAAGCCACCACACGTCAACTTCGGCGCGTGGGGTGGGCAAGGTCCGCCGCGTGCGTGAACGAGTCCTTGTCTATTGCTGCTCTCATGCCTCGGATGACGAAGCGGTCGTCGCGGTGTTGAACTGCGGCCAACTGCTGCGCAGCGACCCGACCGTCTCAGGCGCGACAGAGGACGGAACGTCCGTCTCACTGCCGCCCCCGCTTTCCGATTTGCGCGGCAGCCGACTCTTTCGTGAACTCCACGAAGGCTGTCTGAATGGCAATTGGGACCGGTTGCTCGAGATCGATGGCATTCGTATCGAACTGTCGTCTGCGTGCTGTTGGGGGCCGACGTGGTCTTGACGGCCGGCGGCAGCCCAAAGGCCGCTGGTTCAAGGCGGAAAAGCGACGTGAGGACGCCGAACGCGAAGACTGATTTAGGCACCCGAAGCGCGAGTCCATACACAATCCAGAACCTCGATGCAGCTATTGCGCATCTTGAAGTTGCCGTCGCCGCCGAGTGTCGGGCGCCGGTGATGGGGGCGGCGTATTGGCGTTACCGCGTGCTGCAGGTTGCGTCGACCCAGGGCATTCAGCGCGGACAGTTGCGCAGACTCCAGCGCGTGCTGGACGGGCTAGCCCCTCGTACCGATCCTGAAATCCTGGCGCAGCAATTGTGCCCATCTGGTTTAGCACACTCATGTTCGGCATGACAATGCTTTGATGGTTCCTCGGCTGACAATCGAATCGGTACATCAAAAGCCGTGGACATTCAAGGTAGGAGAGGATCGTGGCGGAGGTGTGACCTCTACGCCGGCTCAATGACCGTCTCAGCCAGAAAAACCGGCCTTGAGAATGTCCCGGCCGACGCTCGCAACTGAAACGAGCGCAAAGGTGGTCTCTCGCGCTTCACATTCCAATCCTTACAAATTGTGCGCGTCCGGATAAGTTGGAGGCTGGCTCAATTTTTGTTGGAAGGGCTTCACCTGAGAGAGTGTTTGCAGGCATGTGGCCGAATACGCTCGGATTTTTCTAGCTGCACTTAACTTTTCCCGACGCCGGTCGATAACACATTGGCAGCGTACTTCCTCTGTTACTTCAGCGTTTTCAAGGGCGTAGAAGATCGGCGAAGTGCGAGACACTGTGATAACAATGGGACGAAAACCATGATCCAGGCCGCGCAACGGATACCATTTCACTACCTTACCTTTCGTGTTCCGTTGCAGGAGTGCGGGGGGCAGGCAACTGTATGAGCCCGCGTCAAAACAATATCGAATTCTCGCGGCGATACAGATTCTCGGATTGGCCCAATCCTGGAATTCCTCCGGTCGCTGCCGGCGTATATGCTATTTGGCATGACGACACGTTCATATATGCTGGTATGTCAGGAAGAGAGATTGAGAAGGTACAATTGGCACAAAAGAAGAGGTATGGGTTAGTTACCCGATTAGAAAGTCACGCGTCTGGGCGATTAAGTGGCAATCAGTTTTGCGTATATGTTGCCAATCGACTGATCCTTCCAACGGTCTTCCCAAGGTTGGGGCTGGAAGAATTGCGGGAATTTGCTACGGGTGAAAATACGCTGGATCGTCTTACCAAGGCGTACATACATCGCCATTTCGAATATCAATTTGCCCTCGTCGATACGAGCAAACAGGCGTATGAATTGGAGATCAGGACTAGGTCCGGGGCTGTCTTTGGATTAAAGCCGCTCTTGAACCCGGCATGAGTTAGGTTGTGTTCAACGATGACGCATACTGGGCAAAGACGATGGTCGGTCTGACGGTGTGCGCACGCTCAAGTTCATGGCCCGCGAGTCTATCAACGCTCCCTGTGCATACGCAACATGGTATCGAGTGTCAGGTCTGCGCACGAGGTTACGGGTACCGAGTTTCCCCGAGCGCCCTCTGCCATTTCGTTGAGTCATTGTCCGCGCATCAACTCTCGACTGAAGATGCGAGGACTGCCGTGCTGGCAGCAATGCTTGCACTAAAGAAGCCAGTTATTCCCGTGCGTGAACGCAAAACTGACAACGAGATTCTGGCTCTTCTGCGGAAAAACTGGGATCGGTTTGACGGAGCATCACGATTGCTTCGATATCTGCGCGACGAGGCACTGGTTGCCTGCGAGCGATCACGGTTCCGCAATCCGTGGCGCCATTTTCAACAAGATCTGGCCAACAAGGGCTGACACCACCATGGCCGGAAAAGAGATCGTGATACGTGCGTTGCGCACGATCCAAGCCGAAGGACTGGATGTTTATGCCTTTTTCATTCAGGGCTCGGACATCGTCAAGATCGCAGACATCTCGCGGGTGGAATGCGACGAGTCAGGTAACCTCAAGGGCTTTCAGCGTCCCGAGATCCGCTCGCATGTGAAAGGCATCGTCGACTACTTGGACCAGGGGACCGTGCTTTTTCCGAGCGCGATCATCCTGGCCATGTCGCCCGCGGTTCATTTCGCCGCCGCTCATGGCGCGAAGCCGGCTGGTGACCAAAAAATTGCGCAAGCGGGTACCCTGACGATTCCTGTTTATGATGAAGGTCAACGGGTTGCCCGGATTGTTGACGGCCAGCAGCGGTCGCTTGCCTTGGTGCAGACAGGGAGCAAAAGCATTCCCGTGCCGGTTATTGGTTTTGTATCTGACAGCCTGGAAATCCAGCGCGAGCAGTTCATTCTGGTCAACAATGCCAAGCCGCTTCCGGCGCAGGTAATTAATGAACTGCTGCCCGAGCCCCGCAGTATTTTTCTACCCCGTGAATTGAGCGCGCGTAAGGTACCGTCGGAGATCTGCAACCTGCTCAATCGCGACCCCGAATCTCCATTTCACAAGCTGATCAAGCGCATCTCGGAGAAAGGCAGCAGGACTAGCGTGATCACCGATACGGCCGTCATCGCCATGATCCGGAACAGCATGAACAATCCACTGGGTGCGCTCGCCCCCTACAAAGCGAGTGGCCGGGATGGCGTAGATGTTGAGGGCATGTACCACGTCCTTATAACTTACTGGTCCGCTGTGCGCGACGTATTTCCGGAAGCATGGGGCGCGGATCCGCGCCGCAGTCGCTTGATGCACTCGGCTGGCATCGAGGCAATGGGTGTGCTGATGGATCGAATCTACGCCCGTCTGTCGGGGCACGGCGAAGACTATAAGACAGTGCGCAGGGAGCTCGAAAAAGTGGCGTCCGCGTGCCGCTGGACTAAAGGCACCTGGGAGTCGCCCGGACTCGCTTGGAACGAAATCCAGAACACGCGCCGGGATATCCGAAAGCTTCAGGACGCATTGGTTCAAGTGTATAGCAGTACTATCAAACGATGAAATTTCTTTATTCCGATACCCAGGACTACGTTGATCCGGGGTACGACTTTATAAACGATGCATATTCTCCCGGTCGGCGGCGCTACTGGGACGACATGTACGCGCACGAACTCATGACGCCTTCGCCGTATGACGGACTGCTCGTATCGATGAGTGCTGTCCGGCATGCAGCCGGCGTAGACAACTCCAAAGTGAAATATACGACAGCCGAGGAGCAGCGCATGCTGCGAGATGGCGTCCGTAAGTTTCTTCGATACGGCGGGCCAAAGTTTAAGGATACGATGGTCCTCGGCGACTGCGGTGCCTTTGCTTATGCCAACAGTAAGACTCCTGCCTATCCGCCACAGGAGGTCGTTGAGTTCTACTCGGAGGCGGGTTTCACCCACGGCGTATCGCCTGACCATATCATCTTCGATTGCCTGACGGATAATCCGCCGTCCAGTGCAGTGGCACCTGGAGTTGTGGAACGCTTTGACATTACACTCGCAAATGCCGAAGAGTTTTTGCGCCTGACGAAGGCAGAAAATTATCCGTTTGAACCACTAGGGGCTGTCCAGGGCTGGTCCCCTGTGAGCATGGCTGAAGCCGCTGTGCGACTCGAAAAAATGGGTTATCGCTATCTGGCGATCGGGGGGCTCGTTCCGTTGAAGGTTGATGCCATCAAGCAGGTGCTTGAAGCATTGCGTGATGCTATCAAGCCAGAAACAAACATACATCTACTCGGGTTTGCGAAGGCCGACACGATCGGACAGTTCATCAATTTCGGCATTACCAGTTTCGATTCGACGTCCCCGCTCATTCGGGCATTCAAGGATGCCAAGGCGAACTACTACATCGAGTCGCCCAAAGGGGGGCTGGACTATTACGCTGCCATCCGCATTCCAAACGCTATCGCGAACCCGCGCCTAATGCAGGGTATCAAACGCGGAATTTTTAATGCTGAAGATCTTCAGAAGCGGGAGCAGAAGGCGCTGAGTGCGTTGCGAAAGTTCGATAGCGGCGGAGGAAAAGCCATACGGGCTCTCGACGCAATCATTGACTACCAGCAGTTTCTTACGCTAGGAGACGGCCTCCCCATTGAAAAGCATGAAATGGAACTCAATAAAATGCGTGCGTTGGTCGAGCGCACGCTTGATGAGGCCCCTTGGAAACGTTGCCGTTGCCCGATCTGTAGCAAAGCAGGTGTCGAAGTCATCATCTTCCGGTCGAGCAACCGGAACAAGCGTCGTGGGTTTCACAATTTGGGCGTTTATCACAAACACGTACGACGGACGCTTGAGAATCACCGGTGAGTATTTATCGATTCAAGGCGATTCGTGCATCGCAGGCCCCCGAGCGTGATGTCTTCACGTTTGCGGCGACTCCCGGACAGGTCTGGAGTTTCGCTGAAATCGAGCGCGCGGGCCGAGAAGAAGGCGGTCAGCTGCGTGGATTCCAACGCCACCAGATCGCCTCGCATATCAAAGAGATTCGAGACTATCTGCGGCGTGATGACGCTCTTCTACCGAACGCGCTCCTTGTGGCTTTTATCGGTGGTGTCAAGGTTAAGGACAAGGGCGATGGTGTCGTGGACATCGAGATAAAGGTCGACGGTGGCAAACCCGGTTTCGTAGTGGATGGCCAGCAGCGGCTAAGTGCGCTTTCGGGAATTGCGAAGCCTGGCTTCCAGGTATTCGTCTCCGCACTTATCTGCAAGGACTACAACGAACTGCGTCAGCAGTTTGTGTTGATCAACAACATCCGTCCGCTGCCTAAGACACTTATTTACGAACTGCTGCCAAACGTCGGGGGCTTACCGGAACGATTTACCGCACGAAAATTTGCCGCACGCATTGTCGATCGCCTGAACTTCACTCGCGGTTCTGCGCTATATGGCGAAATTCGTCAGCATACCAATCCCAAAGGCCTATTGAGCGATACGGCAATGCAGAAGCTTGTGATGAACTCGACCTCTGACGGCGCCATTCGCGAGTTCATCAAGGATGGCGAATTTGAAGATCGAGCGTATAAATTTGTTAATGCCTTCTTCGAGGCCGTAGCGGTTGTCTTTGGATGTGAATGGATTGGTATGAGCCCGAAGACGTCCCGCTTGCGTCACGGTGCTGGCATCGTGGCAATGGGATTCGTGATGGAGTTTCTCTATTCCAAGGAGGGTGCGACGACCCGAGCAGAATTTGAGGGCGGTCTCAAGCTGCTGAAGGAATTCACTGCGTGGACGAGCGGTCAGTGGCGCCTGGCGCCGTATGACGAGCGGCCGTGGAACGGAATCCAGAATACGCCGAGCGACATCGGCCTGCTGACCAATTACCTCCTTCGCTCTATGAAGCGCGCGCTGCGCAAGCCACGCGAAGCTACCAACTCGTAATTGAGGTGCACCGTGAAAACCAACGCATTGGTTTTTTCAGGCGGGCAGGACTCGACAACCTGTCTCGCAGGGGTACCTCAACGAACTGTCCGAAATGATCCAAGAAAGACTATCGTTCAGTTGCCGTTGGGTCTAGAGTTTGATGGCACATTGAAGTGTGTGTGCCTAAAGCCTCCTTGTGGGGGCATTTTCACAAGGAGGAAAAACTCTTCGGCCCGTCGCGCAAGCCTCTGCAGGATTGTCCGATCCTCCTCCGCCCAACGGATTCATAGGGTCACAGGTGTTTTACCTGTAACCCTATTCAATTTTTGCGCACTAGCCAGCCTTTACTCTCGAATCTCCGCCTCCACCAGCAACGCGAGCAAAGCCAGCGACTCCTGCCACCCGAGATAACAGGCCTCGACCGGAATAGCTTCAGGCACCCCTTCCTGCACGACGGTCAACTCCGTCCCGCAAACCACCGGCCTCAAAGCCACCGTCGTCTCCATCACCCCCGGCAAATTCGGATCATCGAATCGATCCGTGTGCCGAATGCGTTCATTTGGCACCAACTCGAGATACTCCCCGCCAAACGAGTGTCCACTGCCCGTGGTGAAGTTCGTGAACGACATCCGATAGCTGCCACCCACCTTCGCCTCCAAGTGATGAACCTTGCAGGTAAATCCGTTCGGCGGAAGCCATTTGGCCATGGCGTCGGCGTCCAGGAACGCGCGGTAGATGCGCTCGGGCGTCGAACGCAAGACACGATGATGCCGAATAGTGTTGGTAGACATGGTGATGATCTCCGAAAGCAGAGGAACGGCCCTCTGATCCTACACGACGAACGTCGCGGATCGAAATCGACACACCGCCGTTCAAATCGTCGGGGCCGCTTCAGACACCGCCGCTTCGATCACGTGCTCGTAAAGTCAGCAGCCCGCCCGGCACCGCCACTCGCCGCAGCGCCTCACCTAGGCCGCCGCACAGCCCTCACCTTCCCACTACTCCCACCCCCGCAAAAAAACTGATCCCCTCCATCCGACTCGAGCCCCGACACACCGATTCCCGACGGCATCTCGACACTCTCCAGCACCTCCCCGGTGCGCGGATCGATGTGCCTCAATTCGCTCTCGTCGCCTTCCCAAGTGGCGTGCCAGAGTTCGCCCTCGACCCAGGTGACCCCGGTGACAAAGCGGTTGGATTCGATGGTCCTAAGCACCGCTCCTGTCTGCGGATCGACCTGATGGATCTTCCGCTCGCGATACTCTCCCACCCAGAGCGTCCCTTCGGCCCATGCGAGCCCCGAATCACCGCCGCCACCTGGCGCCGGAATCGTGGCGAGCACCTGGCCGGTTGTCGGATCGATCTTCTGGATGCGATCCTCGGCGATCTGGAACAGGTGCTGGCCGTCGAAGGCCGTGCCCGCATGCGAGGCGACGTCGATCGAGCGCAGCGTCTTTCCGCTCGCGGGATCGAGGGCCTCCAGCTTGTCGCCGGTGGCAAACCAGACTTGCTGTCCGTCATAGGTGACCCCATTCACCCTTTCAACACCCGGGAAGGGGCCATATTCGCGAACGACTTCCGCCGCTGATCGTTTCATGATGCCTCCCTAGTGAAGCGTCTCATCCTAATCGCCCGGCAGCGGAGCGGGGAGTAACAA
Source organism: Trinickia mobilis (assembly GCF_017315705.1). GTDB lineage: Bacteria > Pseudomonadota > Gammaproteobacteria > Burkholderiales > Burkholderiaceae > Trinickia_A > Trinickia_A mobilis. The sequence goes on from NZ_JAFLRF010000019.1 coordinate 106,886, forward strand.
GGTCGTCGCGAATCCCGGCACGGGCGGGGTCATCCAGCGGAGCGCCCGTCCGCGCCCGAACGACTGCACCTTGCCTGCCTCCGCCAGCGAGTCGAGTGAGCGCTGCACGGTGCGCTGGCTGGCTCCAAGCGCGAGCGCCAAGGCCGAGCTCGTCCACGATTCGCCGTCGCTGAGGAAGGCGAGCACCGCCGCATGCTTTTCTTCGACGGGCCGCGCCAGCACGACGACTTCGCGTGCGTCGCAGGGCTCCAGCGCGAACCCGCGCTGCGTTGCGCTCACGCCGGCCAGTGCCTGCAGCTCGCTGCGCAGCCGCCCGGCTTCGACGCGCAATCGCGCGCGGTGCGATTCATCGGCGAGCTTCAGGCGAAAGGCGCGGGCGACGAGCGTGTCTCTCGGCACGTCTTGCGGCCAGGCTTCCGCGAGCACGCGTGCAAGCGTGAACAGCACCGGACGCCTCGCGAGCGAGACGACCGTGCCCGCGTCGCGCACGACATAGCGGCACGCGTCCACGATGAGCGCGTTCGTCGCAAACAACGCTTCGACCTCTTCGAGCAGGATCAGCCGCTCCTCGCCGCGCGCAATCAGGCGCGCCGCGGGCGTGTTCAAAACGCGAGATGCGTTTTCGACCTCCGCGCTCAGCGCGGGGATGCCGGCATGACGCGCGGCGAACTCGGCGCGTTCGAGCGCCGCGCGCGCCGTCTTCGTCTGGATACGCCGCATCGCGATCCCCGCGACGACCAGTTCGTGGACAGCTCGCGACGCAGGCGGGAGAGGCGCGGGGGCGAGCGCGTCGAGCGTCCGCTCGGCCTCGTCGAGGCGCCCGACCAGCAGGAGGCGCCGGACTGCGAGATACCTCGCATGCACGGCGTTCGCGCGGTCGCCGTGCGCTTCGAGCGTCGCCCGCGCGGCGTCGAGCGTCTTGGCGGGCCAGCCGAGGTCGCGCGACGCGAGCGCGATCTCGGCTTCGGCGACGATGCATCTCGCACGGGCTACGGCCTCTTTCGTGCCGAAGGCGCGCGCCGCGCTTCGCACGAGCGCTTTCGCCCGCACGAAATCGCCGAGCTGCGCCATCGCGATGCCGCGCAGCGCGAGCGCGGGCGCGTCGTCGCGCAGGGCGACGCGCTTCAGCGCGCCGAGGGGATCACCCGCCGCAAGCGCGCGCGCCGCGGCCGTGATCAGCGAGTCCATCCGAATCCCGCCACACTTGTCACTCCCTCCGTTCCGAGGTCCGGAACTAGTCTATCTCACAACATCAACCCACTCGCCGCGCCGGGCGCTGAACGAACCGGTCGACGAAGGACTTTCAAAGGAGGGACGAACGATGACGACTCACCTCACAGGAACACGCGAAGCGTGGCTGGCCGCACGGATCGAGCTGCTCGCCGCGGAGAAGGAGCTCACGCGGCGCAGCGACGAGCTGGCGCGGCGGCGTCAGGCGCTGCCGTGGGTCCGGGTCGACAAGGACTATCGGTTCGAGACCGGCGAAGGGAGCGCCTCGCTGGCGGGCCTCTTCAAAGGGCGCTCGCAGCTTCTCGTCTACCACTTCATGTTCGGGCCCGACTACACGGCGGGGTGTCCGTCGTGCTCGTCGATCGCGGACGGGTTCGACGGCTTCGCCGTCCACCTCGCGAACCACGACGTCATGCTGATGGCGGTGTCGCGCGCGCCGTTCGCGAAGCTGCAGGCCTACAAGCAGCGGATGGGCTGGACGTTTCCCTGGGCGTCCTCGGCCGGCAGCGACTTCAACTTCGACTTCAACGTCGCGTACACCGACGAGCAGCAGCGCGCAGGGGGAGTCGAATACAACTACGAGCGCGGCGGCCACGCGATGGACATGACGCCGCCCCCGGAACCCGTCGCTCAGATGGCGGCCACGTGCGGCACGGATGCGGCGACCTACTCGCGCGATCGGCCCGGCATGAGCGCGTTCGTGCTCGAAGACGGCGTCGTCTACCACGCGTATTCCACCTACGCGCGCGGACTCGACGGCCTCTGGGGCATGTACCAGTGGCTCGACCGCGCGCCCAAGGGGCGCAACGAGGCGGGCCTCTGGTGGCGCCGCCACGACGAGTACGGCAAGCGCTGAGCCAGGCGGCCAGGTCAAGGGCGTCATCGACGCAACCGGGAGACGCAGCATGATTTCCGAGCGAACCTCGCAGCGAGCCTTCATCGGCGTTTTGTCGCTGCTGTTCGCCGCCAGCACGGCGGCGACGATCGTCTGGTGTGCGTCGATGCCGGCGATGCACGGGATGCCGATGCCCGGCGGCTGGACGATGTCGATGACGTGGATGCTGCTGCCCGGGCAGTCGGGGCCCCGCGCCGCGGCGTCGTTCCTGCGCATGTGGGTCGTGATGATGGTGGCGATGATGCTGCCGTCGCTGATGCCGATGCTGTGGCGCTATCGCGCGGCGGTCGTCAGGGCAGGGGCGGCGCGCCTCGCTTGGCTGACCGCGCTGGCGGGCCTCGGGTACTTCGTCGTGTGGACCGTGTTCGGAATGGCCGCGTTTCCCGTGGGCGTGGCGCTCGCGGCTGCCGAGATGCAGTTGCCGGCGCTGGCGCGCGCGGTGCCGGGGGCGGTCGGGGCGGTCGTCCTGATCGCCGGCGCGCTCCAGTTCACGGCGTGGAAGGCGCATCACCTCGATTGCTGCCGGGCGTCGCCCGGAGCCGGCCGCACGTTGCCCGCAGGCGCCGCCATAGCCGTGCGGCACGGCCTGCGCCTCGGACTGCATTGCTGCTGCTGCTGTGCCGGCCTGACGGTGATCCTCCTCGTCGTCGGCGTCATGGACCTGCGTGCGATGGCTGTCGTCACAGCGGCCATCACCGCGGAACGTCTCGCGCCGAACGGTCAGCGTGTCGCGCGGGTCATCGGCGCCGTTGCCGTCGCGGCGGGGGTGTTTCTGATCGGGCAAGCAGCCGGGCTCTGATGGCTCATCGCGGATGCACGGCGCGCGCGTACTCGGACCCCGATCAATCCGCCAAGCCTGCCGATCTCTGGCAAAAAAAACGGTGGGCGCCCGCACGCAGCATTGCCGATATCAACTAGGTGATGGCGTTTCGTCACGATGCCGCCGCGTTACCTTCTCAATCACTGGCGGTACATGCCGTTGTTCTGGCGGTTGATGCCGCGCATGTAAGCAAGCCGTCGGCCGGCGGGCCGGCCGGCACGCTGCCGGGCGCGCGATTCATTAAAACGAGACGGGATCGCATCGTTCATTAGGATGACTATGGAAGGCGTTTGTCCATTGTTGTGACGAAACACCCGATGAACGGCGATCGAAACCAGGAGACCGAGACAACCATGAATGCGCGCACGGAAGCGCCTGCGTTGCACAGGCGGTTGATGCAACACGACCCGCTCCTGGGCTACCGGTTCGCGGCCGGGCTCAAAGTCCGGATACCGCACGAGGGCGGCGGTTATCTGGTGAAGAGCAACCGAGACGGCTTTCGCTGCGATCGCGAAGTCACGCCGCGGAAGAACCGCCGGCATCGCGTGCTGGTATTCGGCGATTCCTACACGGCCGGCGACGGCGTGAGCAACGGCAAGCGCTACTCCGACGTGCTCGAGCAAAAGCTGCCCGACACCGAGGTGCTGAATTTCGGCTTGAGCGGAAGCGGCACGGATCAGCAGTACCTGATTTATCAGCAGTACGCCGGCCAGATCGACTATGACGCCGTGGTCATCAGCGTGCTCGTCGAGAACATCCAGCGCAATGTGCTGAAGGATCGAGGGTGGGAGGACCGCGCGGGTGAAGCCATCCGCGTGCCCAAGCCCTGGTTCGAACTTTCTGCCGACGACGCGCTGACCCTGAAAGGCGTGCCGGTTCCGCAGCCGTACAAGGCCGATCCGGGGGTCGCGGCGCACGGCGGCATCAAGGCGCTGGTTCGTTCGAGCATTCACAAGATGGCCGGCCGCCTCGGGCCGGAATGCAAGGACTTGTGCCAGAAGCTGACGAAGTTCCAGCCGCTTCCGGAGTACCGCTCGGCGGATAACCCTAGCTGGAAGCTCATGCAGGCGATCCTCAGGAAGTGGGTGTCGGAACTCGAGGTGCCGGCGGTGATCGCGGTCGTCCCCGTGTATCAGTACGTCGAGGAAACGGCCAGCTACAAGGATGTCAGAAGGCGTTTCGACGAGCTCGCCCAGTCGATCGACGTGCCCGTTTATCACCTCGTCGACGACCTGGTGCGTCACCCGGCCGAGGTCAGACGATTGCTTCGATTCGAGTCGGATGTCCACTTCACGCCGTTCGCGCACAAGCTGGTGGGAGAGGCGTTGGCGAAGGTCGTGGCGCCGTTGCTGGACGCAGGCCCGTCGCTCGATGTGAATGCGATGCCCCCCTCCGCCAGCGCGATTGCAATGCACGGCAGATAAAACGAGCGGGCGATGCAAAGAAGCGATGCAGGCAGTGAGTGCAGGCGGAAAGGACATGGCGGCGCGCAGGCGCGATGGCCCGAAAGCGTGAGCACATGAGGGGAATATGAGCATTGTCGATATCGGCGCTTGCGAATCGGCTCGATGGGCGATCGTCGATACGCTGTACTTCGATTCACTCCGGCATCGCTTCGTACGCGGCGACATCGAAATAGACGCTTCGCGCATCGCGCGCGTGTTGCCGCCTCGAACCTCGCGACGCGCGTCGACGTTCGCCGGCGATGCGACCGTGTGCCTCCCCGGACTGATCGATTCCGACGCCGGGCCGGGGCATCGAGATTGGAACCCGTATTCGCGCGAGCTCGTCATGCGTGGAGTCACGACGGCCGGTGTGTTCTGCGGGAGCCTTGCCGAATGCGCGGCATTCGCCGGATTCGAAGGCGTGCGCCGGCTCCTTTATGTCGAACTCGGAGACAGCAGCGGGGCGAAGGACAGCGCGGCGGCGTGCCAGCCCCTGCTGGAGAGCTTCGTGCGCGTCGCGGCTTCGTTCAGGCCGAGCCGCTGCGAGCTATTTCCCGCGGTCGTGCCGGGCGAAATCTGGTCCGCGGCGACGCTGCTCGCCGCCGCGTCGATTGCCGAGCGGCTGGGCAGGCGGCTGTGTGTCCGGCTCAGCGCGACGCACGGCGACGCAAAGCGCTACAAGGAAACGCGCTTCTTCACCGAGGTGGGGCTGCTGTCCTACTTGTCGCTGCTTTCGCAAGTGACGATCTTCAACCTCTCGCAATTGACTCGCCGCGATGTCGGGATGCTGAACGATTCCGCCGCGAACCTGGTGTGCGCGCCCGGGGCGGTCAACGAGTCGTTGCTCGAGCAGCACTTTGCGCGATTGTCGCTGAAGGATCGGGCGCTGGGCTTTTCGATCAGCCGCCATGCCGCGACCGATGCGGATCGATACGAATCGCTGGTCGGCTTGTCGATGGCGCTGATCCATCAAGCCGGCGACGCCGCGGCAACGTGCGACGTGGCAGTCGACGCCTTGACGCGCTCCGCGGCGCTGGCGCTCGGCATCGCGAACGTCGGCGCGATCGCCGCGGACATGAAGGCCGATCTTTGCCTCTTCGAGCGGCCGGACGATTTTGCCGAAAACGGCGACAGCCGCGGCTTCCTCAAGCTTCTGGCCGACAGGAAGCCGCGTGACGTGTTGATAGACGGTTCTCCGGTGGTGCTCGACGGTGCGATCGTGCGCGAGCCGGAACAAGCGTAGGCGCAAAGCGCGCACGGTGCCATAGCGCACATTCGCTCGCCGGCAACGCGCAGAGAATGAAGCGGTGTGCCGCTGTGCCGCTTCGGCGGGCAATTTCACGACGACCCACCTTTCATCGTCGCGGGGGAAAGCAATGACCAGGTATGTGCTAGGCGTGTCGGCCTTCTATCACGATTCGGCTGCTGCCATCCTGAAAGACGGCAAGATCGTCGCGGCAGCGCAGGAAGAGCGCTTCAGCCGGAAGAAACACGACCCGCGTTTTCCGCGCGGCGCGATCAATTACTGCCTCGAAGAAGCGGAGATCGACGGCAGCGATCTGTCGGCCATCGCGTTCTATGACGACCCGGCGCTGACGGCCGATCGCATCATCCGCTCGTCGATCGCGTTCGCGCCCGATGCGGAAGCGTTCTTCGCGCGGGCTGCCCGCTCGTTCTTCGGCGTCAAGCCTTACTTCAAGGAACTGATCGAAGACATGCTGGCCTGCGACGTGCCGATCTACTACGCGCGGCATCACTATTCGCATGCGGCCTCGGCGTTCTTTCCGTCGCCGTATGAAGAGGCGGCGGTGCTGTGCGTCGACGGCGTCGGCGAGTGGTCGACGACCAGCCTCGGCTTCGGGCGCGGCAGCCACCTCGAAATCCTGAGGGAGATTCGCTACCCGCATTCGCTCGGGCTGCTCTACAGCGCGTTCACCTTCTTCTGCGGATTCAAGGTCAATAGCGGCGAGTACAAGCTCATGGGACTGGCGCCCTATGGCAGACCGGCTTACGCGGACAAGATCAAGGCGCACCTCATCGATATCAAGGAGGACGGCTCGTTCCGGCTGAACCTCGACTTCTTCGATTTTCATCAAGGGCTGACGCTGACGAACGAGCGATTCCATCGGCTTTTCGATGGACCGCCCCGCGTGCCGGAGTCGCGGATCACGCAGCGCGAAATGGACCTGGCAGCGTCGATTCAAGCCGTGACGGAAGAAGTCATGCTGAAAATCTCGCGTACGGTGCGGCAGCTGACCGGCGCAGCGAACCTGTGTCTTGCGGGAGGCGTCGCATTGAATTGCGTCGCCAACGGGAAGATTCTTCGCGCGGGCCTCTTCGACGACATCTGGATCCAGCCGGCCGCCGGCGACGCAGGCGGCGCGATCGGCGCGGCCTATCTCGCCGACTTCAACGTGCTGGGCGGCAGCCGCCCCGCGCTTGCCGGCGCCAAGGATTCGCAGCAGGGGAGCTTCGTCGGCCCCGAGTACAGCGACGACGAGATCGTCGCGTTCTTGGCGGACTCGGGCGCCGCGTACCACCCGCTGGACCACGCCGATGCGGGCGCCGCGCGGGTCGCGGGCCTGCTGGCCGAGCAAAAAATCGTCGGGATGTTCGCGGGCCGCATGGAGTTCGGCCCGAGAGCGCTCGGCGCCCGCTCGATACTCGGCGATCCGCGCTCGGCGTCGACGCAGTCGCGCATGAACTTGAAGATCAAGTTTCGCGAATCGTTCCGCCCGTTTGCGCCGATCGTGCTGAAAAGCCGTGCCGACGAGTATTTCGAGCTCGGCGCGGACAGCCCGTACATGCTGCTTGTCGCACCGGTGAGGGAAGCGCACCGGCAGGTTCCCGACGCGCCAACCGACCCCGAGGACATGCTGGAGATCGTCAACGCAGTGCGCAGTTCTGTTCCGGCGATCACGCACGTCGACTACAGCGCGCGCATCCAGACGGTGGAAGAGGACGTGAACCCGCGGATGTTCTCGGTATTGAAGGCGTTCGAGGCGCTGACGGGATGTCCGCTGCTCGTCAACACGTCGTTCAACGTGCGGGGCGAGCCGATCGTCTGCACGCCGGAGGACGCCTATCGCTGTTTCATGCGCACGGAAATCGACGCGCTCGTGATGGGCAGCTTCATTCTGTACCGCGACGAGCAAGCCCCGGTCGAAACCGACGACTCATGGAAGAAGGAGTATCAACTTGACTGACGCCGACCTTGGAAAATTCTTCCGCACGAAGCTCGCGCCCGCGCAGCGGCAAGTGGCGCCGTTCGTGCTGGCGGACACCGACCCTGCATGCACCTCGTATTTCCTGCACGTTTTCGAGCCGGAACCGATCGTCGTGCATGAAGACATGATCGACGCGCTGATCGAGATCTGGCGCGAGCTGGGGCTCGACGCGCTGGTGGCGCTCGAGCCGGACCTGCGCAAGATGGCCAAGGCGCTTCGCGCGCCGGCAGAAGCGAGCGAAGCGGTGTCGCAGTTCGTGTACGCGATGTATTGAGGCGATGCCTTCAGCGCGGCTTTGACGAAGCCGGCGCTCGCTCGCTTATGATCGTTGCATTCGCGACGTCTCAGGGAGAGGGCGATGCTCACAGGCGGCTGCTTTTGCGGAAAAGTTCGTTATGAGGTGTTCGGGGACGTTGTCGATTCCACGATTTGTCATTGCGTAGATTGCCGCCGCATTTCGGCGGCTCCGTTCGTCGGCTGGTTGACCGTGAAGCGCTCGGGATTCCGATTCGTCGATGGCGAACCCAAGACCATCGCCTCCAGTCAAGCCGTCTTGCGCGCGTTTTGCGCCGACTGCGGTACGCACCTGACGTATCGGCACGCGGATTTCGCGGATGAGATCGACATTTCGACGTGCAGTCTCGATGTTCCCGAACAGGTTCCGCCGAAGCATCACACCTGGACGGCGCAAAAGCTTCCCTGGGTTCAGTTGCCGGATGCACTGCCGCAATATCGAGGCGCGTATTCGAGTGCCGATCCAACGGACATTTTGTAGAATTCGGCGGCGATTGAGATAAAGAGACGGTATGGCAGCGGCAGACATAATCGACGCAATAACCGGGGGATCGATTAGAACCCGAATCATGCTGTTGACTACGGGACTTATCCGCCGCTCGCGGCGACGGTGGTTTGCTGACATGCGCGCGCTTCGGGTCATTCGCACCGTCTGCGCGATTTCGCTGATCGGCGCCGTGCTGATGGACGGCGGCTACGCGCGAGCCGACGTATTCGGCCGCCCGGACGGCCCGATCGCCCGGCATGCCCAAGCCGGCGAACATCCTCTTCTGCTGCCCGGCTTCGTGCGGGACGCTGTGCGAGTCGTCATCGTTGCGCAAACTCGCCTCAACGAATCCATGCAGGACGACGTGCTCAGCCTGCGTTCGCTCGGCTCGAGCGGCAACGGCGCCGGCGATCCGGACGCGAGCCGGGACGCGGGCCGGGACGCGTGGCCGAAGCTGATCGCCTTCGTCGGACTCTGCCTCGCCTACGGCGTCCTGCACGCGCTTGCGCCGGGGCACGGCAAGACGATCGTCGCGACGTACTTCGGTTCGCGCGCCGCATCGGCAAGACAAGTTGGCGCATTCACGCTGGCGACCGCGCTCGGCCAGTCGCTGACCGCGATCGTGCTGGTGAGCGGCGCGCTCGCGTTGTTCGAAGGGACCGCGAACGCGATCATGCATACCGCGGCGCCGTTGGAGCTGATCAGCGCGATCGCCGTGCTGGGCGTGGCGACGTTGACGGCGGCGCGCATCCTGCGCCGGCAAGAATGCTGCGCGCCGGTGCCGCTCTTCGGCGTCGCAGCAAATCAGCGCGGGACAGCAGGCAGCGCAGCCGTTGCGGACACCGGACGCACTGCCTATCTCGGCGCCAGGCTCGCGATGCAGCGCCGCTCGCGCCCGCTATTCGAAGCGGATATCGCGCAGCCGCGACGTTCCGGGTGGCTTGCGTTTGCCGCGGCGTTGCGGCCGTGCGCGGGCGCGCTGTTCATCTTGCTGATCACGGCCCGCTATCACGTGTACTGGCTGGGTATCGTCGCCGCGCTCGCGATCGGCCTCGGTGTCGCCGCGACGGTCTTCGTGCTCGGCTACGCGCTGCAAAGCGGCCGCGCGGTCACGTTGAAATGGGTGACGGGGCAAAAGCTCGAGCGATGGCAGCGCGGCGTGGCACTCGCGGGCACGATCGTGATCGCAGGCCTCAGCGCGCTCCAGATCCTGTTGATCGTGACGGGCGTGAGTGCGATGACGCCTGGCTGAGCCGCCGACGCGACACGCGTCGATCGCTCGACGCTCGACGAACACATCCATCCCGATACCCGCCGTACATCGAGAGCAGCATCAGGGCCGCCAGCACCGGCGTCACGACGAGCGCGTACGCCGTCGGCGGCATCATCGGCGCGAGCCACACGGCGAGCGTCATCGCGACGAAGTACACGAGCGCCATCGGCCAATTCCGCGCCACGCCCTTGAGGCTCGCCGCAATCGCGTCGAGGGCGCGCCGGCGCGAAGTGCGATTTTCGAACCCAACGCCAGCCCCATGGGCGGGGCACCGGCTATGTCTATGGGT
>NZ_JAFLRF010000002.1 GCF_017315705.1 Trinickia mobilis
CGCTCTTCGTGATCGCCCGCACCTCGGGCTGGAGCGCCCACGTGATCGAGCAGCGCATCGACAACAAGATCATCCGGCCCAGCGCGAACTACACCGGCCCGGAAAACCTGAAATTTGTCGCGCTAAATAGGAGAAAATAGCGTCCGCTGTGCGTTCTCGAAGCGCGTGCAGTTCAACCCTGGCGGCTGCCCGCTTCGCGGCCGCGCCACTGTTCAACTGATATTCGAAAAGGTCTTGATTCCATGAAGAAATTGCTGATCGCCACCGTCGCCGGCGCCCTTTCCACCACCCTGCTGTTCGCCGCGACTGACGCGTTCGCTCAAGCTTCCGGCTCCACTTCCACTGCCCAAGCCAAGCCGAAGGCGCCGGCGCCGAAACGGCGCCTGATCAAGCGCAAGCCGAGCGTCGCCGCCGCGAAGGTCGATCCGGTTCCGGACAACTCCGTGAAGTGGTCGTGCAACGACGGCCTGTCTTTCATGCTGCAAGGTGACATGAAGCGCGACCAGATCGTGACCGTGCACTGGGGCGAGAAAAACTACAAGCTGCCGCGCGAGCAAACCACGACCGGCGCCGACCGCTTCCACGATGCGGCATCGGGCATGGATCTCGTCGTGATCCCGACGAAGGCCATGCTGTTCTCGGACAAGGACAGCTCGCGTCTCGCCGACGAGTGCAAGACCGCGGAAATGGTGCAAGGCTCGCCGGCTCCGACCCAGTCCAACGAGCTGAACAAGACCGTCAACTAACCGGTCCCCAGACAGGGACCCACAGGAACCATCGCTCGATGTCCGCCCCGATCTCCAACGTCCGGCCCGCCCCGGATAAAGTGCTAATCGATATCGTCGACTATGTGCTCGACTTTTCGGTCGACAGCACGCTCGCACTCGAGACGGCACGCAACTGCCTGATCGACACGCTCGGGTGCGGACTCGAAGCGCTCACCTACCCCGCCTGCACCAAGCTGTTGGGACCCATCGTGCCGGGCACGATCGTCCCCAACGGCGCCAAGGTGCCGGGCACGCCGTTCCAGCTCGATCCCGTGCAAGCCGCGTTCAACATCGGCGCGATGATTCGCTGGCTCGACTTCAACGACACCTGGCTCGCCGCCGAATGGGGCCATCCGTCGGACAACCTGGGCGGCATCCTGGCGACGGCCGATTGGCTGTCGCGCAACGCCATCGCCGCGGGCAAGGCCCCGCTGACGATGAAAGACGTCTTGATCGGCATGATCAAGGCGCACGAAATTCAAGGCGTGATCGCGCTCGAAAATTCCTTCAACCAGGTCGGGCTCGACCACGTGCTGCTCGTGAAGCTCGCGTCGACCGCGGTGGTCGGCCAGATGCTCGGGCTCACGCGCGACGAACTGATCAACGCGGTATCGCTCGCGTTCGTCGACGGGCACTCGCTGCGCACCTACCGTCACGCGCCGAACACCGGTTCGCGCAAATCGTGGGCGGCCGGCGACGCCACCGCGCGCGCCGTGCGCCTCGCGCTGATCGCGAAGACCGGCGAGATGGGCTATCCGTCGGTGCTGAGCGCGAAGACATGGGGCTTCTACGACGTGCTGTTCAAGGGCAATGCGTTCAAGTTCCAGCGCCCGTATGGCTCGTATGTGATGGAGAACGTGCTCTTCAAGATCTCGTTCCCGGCGGAATTCCACGCGCAAACGGCGGCAGAAGCGGCCATGACGCTGCACGGCCAGCTCGCCGCGACGGCCAAGCGCATCGAAGACATCAAGAAGATCACGATCCGCACGCACGAAGCGGCGATTCGGATCATCGACAAGAAGGGCCCGCTCGCCAACCCGGCCGATCGCGATCACTGCATCCAGTACATGATCGCGGTGCCGCTGATCTTCGGCCGGCTGAGCGCGGCCGACTACGAAGATTCGATCGCCGCCGACCCGCGCATCGACCTGCTGCGCGACACGATGGAGTGCGTCGAAGACCCGCAATTCACGAAGGATTATCACGATCCGGATAAACGCTCGATCGCCAATGCCCTGACCGTCGAATTTGTCGACGGCACGAAATTCGAAGAAGTGGTGGTCGAATACCCCATCGGTCACAAGCGCCGCCGCGCCGACGGGATACCTCTGTTGGTCGAGAAGTTCAAGACCAATCTCGCGCGGCGCTTTCCAGAGAAGCAACGTCAAGCGATTCTCGATGTGTCGCTGGACCAGGCAAAGCTCGAAGCGATGCCGGTCAATGAATACGTCGATTTGTACGTCATATAAGAAACACCCGTGACTTATGTGCGAAAACTCGGTTCAGAAACGTAGCAACGTCATTTCCTCGAATCAATCCTAGGGAACAACCATGGCCCACAATCTCCACAAAACGCTCAAGGAATTCGACAGCGGTTCCGGCAAGGGCAAGTTCTATTCGCTGCCGCAGCTCGGCCGTGCGCTGAACGTCAAGATCGACCGCCTGCCGGTCTCGATCCGTATCGTCTTGGAATCGGTGTTGCGCAACTTCGACAGCAAGAAGATCGCCGAAGAACACATCGAACAGCTCGCGAACTGGAAGCCGAACGCGGCGCGCGTCGATGAAATTCCGTTTGTCGTGTCGCGCGTCGTGCTGCAGGACTTCACCGGCGTGCCCCTGCTCGCCGACATCGCCGCGATGCGCGGCGTCGCGAAGAAGAGCGGCAAGAACCCGAAGGCGATCGAGCCGCTCGTGCCGGTGGATCTCGTCGTCGACCACTCGGTGCAGATCGACTACTTCCGCCAGAAGGACGCACTCGACCTGAACATGAAGCTGGAATTCCAGCGCAACAACGAGCGCTACCAGTTCATGAAGTGGGGCATGCAGGCGTTCGACACGTTCAAGGTCGTGCCCCCGGGCGTCGGCATCGTCCACCAGGTGAACCTCGAATACCTCGCGCGCGGCGTGCACAAGAAGGCCGACGGCGACGATACGGTCTACTACCCGGATACGCTCGTCGGCACCGACAGCCACACGACGATGATCAACGGCATCGGCGTGGTGGGCTGGGGCGTGGGCGGCATCGAAGCGGAAGCGGGCATGCTCGGCCAGCCGGTGTACTTCCTGACGCCGGACGTGGTCGGCGTCGAGCTCAAGGGCAAGCTGCGCGAAGGCGTGACGGCCACCGACCTGGTCCTGACCATCACCGAGCTGCTGCGCAAGGAGAAGGTCGTCGGCAAGTTCGTCGAGTTCTTCGGCGAAGGCACGGTCTCGCTCACGCTGCCGGACCGCGCGACGATCGGCAACATGGCGCCGGAATACGGCGCGACGATGGGCTTCTTCCCGGTCGACGAAAAGACCATCGACTACTTCAAGGGCACGGGCCGCACCAAGGCCGAAATCGCCGCCTTCGAAAACTACTTCAAGGCGCAGAACCTGTTCGGCATTCCGAAGGCCGGCCAGATCGACTACACGAAGGTCGTCACGCTCGACCTCGGCAGCGTTGCGCCGTCGCTCGCCGGTCCGAAGCGCCCGCAAGACCGCATTGAAATCGGCCACGTGAAGTCGACCTTCACCGACCTGTTCTCGAAGCCGGTCGGCGAAAACGGCTTCGCGAAGAAGGCTGACGATCTGAACGCCGAGTACACGACGTCGAACGGCGTGAACGTGCATAACGGCGACGTGCTGATCGCCGCGATCACGTCGTGCACGAACACGTCGAACCCGAGCGTGTTGCTCGCCGCCGGCCTGCTCGCGAAGAAGGCTGTCGAAGCCGGTTTGACCGTGGCGCCGCACATCAAGACGTCGCTCGCCCCGGGATCGCGCATCGTCACCGAGTACCTGACGAAGACGGGCCTCCTGCCGTACCTGTCGCAGCTCGGCTTCGAGCTGGCCGCCTACGGCTGCACGACCTGTATCGGCAACGCGGGCGACCTCACGCCCGAGCTCAACGAAGCGATCACGAAGAACGACATCGTCGCGGCTGCGGTGCTGTCGGGCAACCGTAACTTCGAAGCGCGTATCCACCCGAACATCCGCGCGAACTTCCTGGCTTCGCCGCCGCTCGTCGTCGCGTACGCGATCGCCGGCAACATCACGCGCGACCTGATGACCGAGCCGGTCGGCCAGGGCAAGGGCGGCAAGGACATCTACCTCGGCGACATCTGGCCGACGAGCGAAGAAGTCAACGCGCTTCTCAAGTTCGCGCTCGACGCCGACGCGTTCCAGAAGAACTACGCGCAGCTCACGAAGAAGGGCGACCTGTGGAGCAAGATCGAGGGCGCGGAAGGCCAGGTCTACGACTGGCCGAAGTCGACCTACATCGCCGAGCCGCCGTTCTTCGGCGATGACTTCTCGATGCAGCCGGCTGACTCGATCCCGACGGTCAAGGGCGCGCGCGCGCTCGGCATCTTCGGCGATTCCGTGACGACCGACCACATCAGCCCGGCCGGCTCGATCAAGGAAGATTCGCCGGCTGGCCGCTGGCTGAAGGAAAACGGCGTGCAGAAGGCCGACTTCAACAGCTACGGCTCGCGCCGCGGCAACCACGACGTGATGATGCGCGGTACCTTCGCGAACGTGCGGATCAAGAACCTGATGATCCCGCCGAAGGCGGACGGCACGCGCGTCGAAGGCGGCCTGACGATTCACCAGCCGAGCGGCGAGCAGCTGTCGATCTACGACGCCGCGATGAAGTACATCGCCGCCGGCACGCCGACCGTCGTGATCGCGGGCGAAGAGTACGGCACGGGTTCGTCGCGCGACTGGGCCGCGAAGGGCACGCAGTTGCTCGGCGTGAAGGCCGTGGTCGCACGCAGCTTCGAGCGTATCCACCGCTCGAACCTGGTCGGCATGGGCGTGCTGCCGCTGCAATTCAAGGGCGCCGACAGCATCCAGTCGCTCGGCATCACCGGCGACGAAACGTTCGACATCGAAGGCCTCGGCGACGACTTCAAGCCGCAACAGGAAGTCACGCTCGTCATCAACCGCAAGGACGGCAAGTCGCAACGCGTGCAGGCGCTGCTGCGTATCGATACGCCGATCGAAGTCGACTACTACAAGCACGGCGGGATTCTGCCGTTCGTGCTGCGCTCGCTGCTCGCGGCGTAATCGCGACGGCGTAGCGGCTTTGCAGGTGCCGCATCCCTCCGTCAGGGATGCGGCAATTTATGAGGCCCGGCGCTATGCCGGGCTTTTTTTTTCGTCCTAGCGATGGATTTCAGTGCGGCTGCGCCACGACATCCTTCTGCTGCAGTGCCGTCATGTTGCCGACGATCTGATCGGCGATATCCTTCGCGAGCCCGTCGACCGCGGTCGTTCCTTCGACTTTCTTATAGACGAATTTCGCCGCGACGATGTACGGGTTCCAGCTCGCCACCGAGCCCTGCCCCTTGATCGCGTCCTCGGCGCCGATCGCCGCGAACGGCACGTTGGGGTCCCCAGCCACGTCGGCAATGGTCACCGAAACTTCCGTATTGGGCGTGCTTCCGCTCGAGCCGCCGCCCTGCAGCAGCGACTGAATGCGCCCGCCCGAGTCACGCGAATAGAAGACGCCGCCGATCAGCCACCCCGACGCAGGCGCCGGCAACGGCTCCCCCGGCGCGAGATAACGTGCGGTGATGCCCGCGCTGCTCAGCTGTTTGACGATCGCCTTCGCCAAGGCGCCGGCATTCTGACCGGCCGACCTTTCGTGCGCCGCCTCGCGCAAGCGCGAGAGCAGGCGTCCGGAACCGCTGCTTTCCTGAACGGCCTGAAAGTCCTTTACGTACATGACCGGCGCGCCCGCTGCGACGGCGCCGCTCGCCGCCGGCTGCTGCTGCGCATGCGAGAAGGTGGTCACAAACGTCACGACAAGTCCCGCAAGAAACGCCCGATTGAGCTTTCGCACGTCTGGCTCGCTTTTCAAGATTGGAACGAGGGCCAGCTTACGTCCGTGAAAGTGGAGCGTCAACGTGCGAGCGGCACAGCCCCCCCACCCCCCCTGACCACCGCCCTGACCGCCACCCTGACCACCACCCTTTGCCGCCGCCTTTCTCCGGCAAAACCCTTGCTTGAATTTAACTAACTCGTCAATTAGCCTTTTTTGATGAAGCCCAACCTGTCGGCCCCCAAGCCGCGCGGGCGCCGCCCGTCGGTGGAAGATTTCGACGTGCGCGAGCACATGCTCGACACGGCGACACGCCTGTTCGCCGAGCGCGGCATCGCCGCGACCACCGTAGCGCAGATTGCGGGCGAAGCCGGCGTCACGTCGGCGATGGTCCACTACTACTTCACGAACCGCGAGCAACTGCTCGATGCCGTCGTCGACGAACGGCTCGCGCGCGTGGTCGAGTTTGTCTGGCGCCCCGTCGAGCACGAAACCGGCAACGATCCGTTTGCGAACGCCCTCGAACTCGTCGAGCGGCTCTTCGACGTCACCGCGCGCATGCCGTGGCTGCCGCCGCTCTGGATGCGCGAAATCGTCAACGAGGGCGGCCTGCTGCGCGAACGGATGCTCAAGCGCATTCCGCTCGAACACGTGAAGCGGTTCGCTGCGCGCGTCCAGGAGGCGCAGCAGGCCGGCACGGTCAATCCGGGGCTCGAGCCGGTGTATCTGTTTCATTCGATCCTCGCGCTCGTCATGCTGCCGCTCGCCACGTCGAAGATCTGGCAAAGCGCGCGCGGGCTGCCACGGCTCGACCGCGACTTGCTGCATCGGCATGTGCGCGCGTTGCTGGCGTATGGGATGCAGGTGCCTGAAGCGTCTTCTGCGCGTGCCGCCGCAAAGGCGAACGCGAACGCGAGCGCGTTGCGGAGAAAGCCGTGATGCGCGCGCGCCGTGCGTACGTCGCTACCCTCGCCGTGTACTGTGCGATCGCAGCGCTGCCCGGATGCGGACAGCAAGCCGATTCGCCTCCCACGTATCAAGGCTACGTCGAAGGCGAATTCGTTTATCTCTCGTCGTCGCAATCCGGCACGCTCACGCAATTGTCCGTGCAGCGAGGGCAGACCATCGCCGAAAACGCGCCAGTCTTCGCGCTCGAATCCGTCGACGAAACCGCCGCGCTGCAGCAGGCACAGCATCAGCTCGCTGCGGCCCAGGCACTGTTCGCCGACCTGCTGACCGGCAAGCGTCCGCCCGAAGTCAATGTCACGAAGGCGCAACTCGTGCAAGCGATCGCGCAAGCCAACCACGCCGCCGAGCAACTCAAGCGCGACGAAGCGCAGTTCCGCATGGGCGGCATTTCGCAACAACAGCTCGACGATTCGCGCATGAATGCGCAAACGTCCGCGGCGCAAATGCGGGAGATGCAGAACCAGGTCGACGTCGCGAATCTGCCGGGACGTGCGCAGCAAATCGATGCGCAAGCCGCGCAGGTCAAAGCCGCTCAAGCCGAGGTCGCGCAGGCGCAATGGAAGCTCGATCAAAAGCGCGTGGCCGCGCCGCATGCGGGGCTCGTCTACGACACGCTGTACCGCGTCGGCGAATGGGTGCAGGCGGGCAACCCCATCGTGCAGATGCTGCCGCCGCAAAACGTGAAGGTGCGCTTCTTCGTGCCCGAGACGGTCGTCGGGTCGCTCGCGCCGGGCCGCGCCGTGTCGATCCATTGCGACGGCTGCGCGGCCGACGTGCCCGCCAAGATCACCTACATCTCGAGCGAAGCCGAATACACGCCGCCCGTCATCTACAGCAACGCAAGCCGCTCGAAGCTCGTGTTCATGATCGAGGCGCACCCGTCCGTCGCCGATGCGCCCAAGCTGCACCCCGGCCAGCCCGTCGAGGTGAAGCTGCTATGAGGAGGCCGCCATGAGCGAGCCGGTCTGCGAGTACGCCATCGACGTCCATCAGCTCAACAAGCGCTTCGGCACGAAGCACGTCGTGAAGGACGTATCGCTGCAAGTCGCGCGCGGCGAGATCTTCGGCTTTCTCGGCCCGAACGGCAGCGGCAAGACGACGTCGATCCGCATGATGTGCGGCCTCCTCACGCCCGATTCGGGCAGCGGCACCTGCCTCGGCTACGACATCCTGACCGAAAGCGCGCAGATCAAGCGCCGCGTCGGCTATATGACGCAGCGCTTTTCGTATTGGGACGACCTGTCGATACGCGAGAACCTGGACTTCGTCGCGCGCGTCTATCAGATGCCGAATCGCAAGGAGGCCGTGCAGCGCGCGCTCGAATCGCTCGGCCTGGCGAGCCGTGCGCATCAGTTGACGGGCGCGTTGTCGGGCGGCTGGAAGCAGCGTCTCGCGCTTGCCGCCTGCATGCTGCACGAGCCCAAGCTGCTGCTGCTCGACGAACCGACCGCGGGCGTCGATCCCGCCGCGCGCCGCGACTTCTGGGAGGAGTTGCATGCGCTCGCCGCGCAGGGCATTTCGGTGCTCGTCAGCACGCACTACATGGACGAGGCCGAGCGTTGCCACAAGCTCGCCTACATCGCTTATGGCGAGCTGCTTGCGCAAGGCACCGCGAGCGAAGTCGTCAAATCGCAGGACCTGGCGACGTGGACGATTTCGGGAAACCGCCTCGCCGAACTATCGACCCGCTTGCGGACGATGCCCGGCGTCGACCAGACCGTCGTGTTCGGATCGGCTTTGCATGTGAGCGGCCGCGATCATCGCGCGCTCGAAGCGACCGTCAGGCAAGTCACCGAAGGCACCTCATTTTCCGCCGCGCCGCTCGAAACCGGTCTCGAAGACGTCTTCATCTACATGATGGGGCGCACCTCGGACAACTACGGGGAGGTATCGTGAACGACCCCGCAAGGTTTTCCTTCACGCGCTGGTGGAGCATCGTGCTCAAGGAGTTCCTGCAGCTTCGCCGCGACCGCGTGACGTTCGCGATGATCATCGGCGTGCCGATCATCCAGCTCACGCTGTTCGGCTTCGCGATCAACACCGATCCGAAGCACTTGCCGAGCGCCGTCATCATCGCGGATCAAAGCCCGTTCTCGCGCAGCTTCGTCGCGGCGATGAAGCACTCGGACTACTTCGACATCGTCGAGACCCTGCCCGACGAAGACGCGGGCCGCCACGCGCTCGCGCGCGGCGAGGTGCAGTTCGTGCTGTCGGTGCCGGTCGATTTCTCGCGCAAGCTGTTGCGCGGCGAGCGGCCGTCGCTCCTCGTCGAGGCCGACGCCACCGACCCGCTCGCCACGACCACCGCACTCGGCGCGCTGACCGGGCTCGTGCAGCCCGTCATCGACAAGGACGTCACCGGCCCGCTCGCGCACTTGAACGGCAGCCCCGCCGCATTCGACGTGCAAGTCCACCGCCTCTACAACCCCGAGGGCATCACGCAATACAACGTCGTGCCGGGCCTGATGGGCGTGATCCTCACGATGACGATGGTGATGATGACGGGCCTCGCCATCACGCGCGAACGCGAGCGCGGCACGATGGAGAACCTGCTTGCGACGCCCGTGCTGCCGGTCGAAGTCACGACGGGCAAGATCGTGCCGTACGTGTTCATCGGGTTGATCCAGGTGTCGATCATCCTGACTGCGGCGCGCTTCGTGTTCGGGGTGCCGTTCGTCGGCAGCGTGCTGGCGATTTATCTGTCGGCGCTGCTGTTCATCGCCGCTAATCTGACGGTCGGCATCACGATCTCGTCGCTCGCGCAGAATCAGTTGCAAGGGATGCAGCTCACCGTGTTCTATTTCCTGCCGAGCATTCTGCTCTCGGGCTTCATGTTCCCGTTCGCCGGCATGCCGAAATGGGCGCAATACATCGGCAACGTGCTGCCGCTCACCTACTTCAACCGGCTCGTGCGCGGCATTCTGCTCAAGGGCAACGGATGGACTGACTTGTGGCCGTCCGTGTGGCCCGTCGCGCTGTTCATGGCCGTCATGATGGCCATCGCCTTGCGCTTTTATCGCCGCACGCTCGATTAGCGTTGCCGGCGCCGGGCGACCTCGCTCGCGGCTCATTGCATCGCTCCGACGACCGCTCTCCGGGACGCATGACGTCCCGCATTGCCGAAAATCCTTTCCAGAACCGCCAGTTCAGACCGAGCGGCGGACGGACATCTATAGTGATTGGGGAAGCGAACAGCATTGCGCAACCGTCGGAGGGCACATGGGGACGCACGCACTCGTCAGGTTCGCCGACTTCGAGCTCGATATCGAACGCTACCAATTGCGGCGAGCCGGCCACGAGGTCCGCCTGGAACACTTGCCGATGGAATTGCTGATCCTGCTGGCATCCCGCCAGGGCGAGCTGATTTCACGCGCCGATATCATCCGAACAATCTGGGGCGGCAACGTCTTCCGCGATACCGATAACGGCATCAACACGGCGATACGGAAGATTCGCATCGCGCTCGGCGACGACCCGGCGAACCCGCAGTACGTGAAGACGATCAAGGGCAAGGGCTATCGGCTGGACGGCATCGAGCCCCCCGCGCTCGACGCAAGCCCGGCTCAGGCTCCGGCGGTTCGCGTGCTCGTGCTGCCGTTCGCGAACATGACCGGCGATCCCGCGCAGGACGACTTCTGCGACGCGCTCGCCAACGAGACGTCCGCCACGCTCGGCATGGTGAAGCCCGAGCAGTTGGTCGTCATCGCGAGAACGACCGCCGCACGCTATCGGCGCACCGGGAAGAGCATCGCCGAGATTGCGCGCGAATTGGCGGTCGACTACGTGATCGAAGGCTCGCTCGCGCGCGACGGCCGGCGCGTCCGCATCCTCGCGACGCTGATTCGCTGTGCCGACCAGGTGCAAATCTGGAGCCGCGCCCACGAGCCGGCTGCGCAGGGCGCGCTCGACATTCAAAGGGAAGTTGGCGCGGCACTTGCGGCCGACATCACACCGGCCTTGACGAAGCAGCATGAGATCGTGCTCGCGCGGCGGATGCCGATCGATCCGGCGGCGCACGATGCCTATCTGCGCGGCCGGTACTTCTGGTATCGCCGTGTTCACTTCGACCCTTGCTTTGCCGCGCACCACGCGTTGAACGGCGAAGACTTCTTTCGCAGCCGCGGTTACTTCGATACCGCTGTCGAACGCGATCCGACTTACGCGCTGGGCTACGCGGGGCTGTCGAACTACTACGGCGCCACCGTGGTGCACGGCTTTGTTCCGCCGGAAGAAGGCTGGCCGGTGGCCCGCGCGATGGCCGAACGCGCGTTGGAACTCGAACCGGATCTGCCGGAGGCGCACCACGCGATGGGCGCCGTTCACTATTTCTTCGATTGGGATTGGCGCAAGGCGGAAGCCGCGTTTCTGCAATCGCTGCGCTTGAATCCGAGTTATCCGGAGGTCCACCGTCTCTACGCCCGAATGCTGCATGCGATCGGCCGCGAATCCGAAGGCCAGGCGGCGATGGCGCGCGCCGAGAAGATCGACCCGCTCGGCTTTCAGGGCTCGCGCGCATATGGGCTCGTGCTGTCCGGCAAGCACGAAGAAGTGGTCAGCGAATACTTCTCGCCGAGCCGCAACGACCGCCCGCCGCTCGTCTATCAATTGCTCGCGACGGCATTCGAGGTCAAGGGACTGTTCAAGGAGGCCGTGGACGCGACCGTCGAGGCGCTGATCCGCTGCGCCGAGCCCCCTAAGGCGGCTACGATTCGCAGCCGCTGGGAAACGGGCGGCTACGATGCGGTCCTGCGCGGACATCTCGACGACCTGCTCGCTCGGCATCGCAATGGCTACCTGTCGCCGCTGCTGCTCGCGGAAACTTACGCACGGCTCAGCCAACCGGACGCCATGTTCCATTGGCTCGAAATCGCGCTGGCGGAACGCTCGTCGCGCCTGTTCGAGCTGCACACGAATCCTTGGTTTCAGCACTACCGGTCGACCGGCAAGTTCAGAAACCTCGAAAAGCGCGTTCGCCCGTGAGCCGGCTCACTTCAATCCGAAATCGACTCGCGTCGTCGCGCCCTTGTCCTTGATGCCTTGCGCATCGAGCTTCGGCGCGACGATGAACACGCGGCTCGCATCGACCTTGCCCTCGAAATACTGCTGCACCGCCTGCGCGCGCTGCTGCGCGAGGGCACGCAGGCTCGCCTCGTCGATCGGCGCGTGCTCGGCGAGCGCCGTCTTCATGTCGTCGGCCGGCATGCTCTTCGTGAGGCCGATGAAGTTGCGCGGCTTCTTGAAGTCCGCATCCTTGTACGCCTTCGTCAGGTAGTCGGCGTACTCCTTCGGATCGACCTTCACCGTCGCCGTATCGACGCTCTCGCCGTGCCCGACGACATCCTTCACCTTCTCCTGCCGCACGAGGCGATCGACATAGCCGACGCGCAGGGCGGGCGTATCGACCGCGGGGTCGACGCGCCCCGCAACGTCGATCTTCACCGCGGGCTTGTCGTCGAGCGCCTTGACGATCGTGTCGAGCTTCTTGGTCGCCGCATCGGTGAGCGTGGCCGAGCCCGGATCGAACTCGACGTAGCCGAGATCCTCACCGCCTCCGCCAAACGCGTTGGCGAGCAGCGAGAACGGCGCGGTCACCGCCTTCTCGATCAGATTCACGAACGCGTGCCAGATCACGCCGCCGATGCTGAACTCGGGGTTCGCGAGCGACCCCGACACCGGAATGTTCACGTCGATCTCGCCGCGCGAATTCTTGAGGAGCGAGATCGCGAGCCGCACCGGCAGCTTGGTCGCCGTGTCGTTCTGGATGTGATCGCCGAACGTGAGCTGGTCGATGAAGATGTGGTTGTTCGCGGAGAGCTGATCGTTGTCGAGCTGGTAGTGCAGATCGACATTGAGCTTGCCCTTCGTGATCGGGTAGCCCGCGTACTTCGCGGAATACGGCGTGAGGTTCGTCAGCTCGATGCCGTGCGCGGTCGCCGTCAAGTCGAGCTGCGGCTTCTTCGCGAGCGGGTTCACCGTGCCGCGGATCGAAATCGGCCCGTTCGCTTCGAGCTTCGCGCCGACGTCGACCGGTGCGGGCTTCGTCGATTGCGTGCCGAATGCGCCGATCGTGCCGGTGATGTCGACGAGGTTCGCGGTGTAGTTCGGCTTGATGAAGTCGTCCGTATAGTTCACGCGGCCTTTCTGCAGCACCAGTTGGCCGAACCGCAAGTTGACCGGCGCGCTCGGCGACGCGCTTGCCGTGGCCGCCGAAGCCGCTGCGGGCGCGGCGGCTTGCGCGCTTGCGGACGCCGCCGTTGCCGCTGCCGCCGGCGCTTGCTGCGCAACCGCCGCCGAGGCCGGCACCGCCTCCGCGCCCGGCGTCAGCGGAACCGGCGCGGCCTTGCCCTGCGCCGCCGATTGCTGCTGCGCGAGCACGTCGTTCAAATTGAGCTTGCCCTGCGCATCGAGCAGCACGCGTCCGTAGAAGTTGGCAAACGTCACGCGGCCCACCTCGACATCGGTGCCGTGCTCGTCGTAGCGCGCTTTCAGGTTCGCGAGCGACAGCGCGCCCCAGCCCGCGAGCGGCGTCGAATTCACGCGGTCGAGCAAGCGCACGTCGACGAGCGCCGCATCGCCGCGATACGACGCGCTCATCGCTTTGTTCGTCTGCGCGAACGCGAGGTCGCCCTTCAGGTTGAGGAGCGCGCTCGCCATCGTCGCATTGAGCTTGCCGCCGAAGTACGGCTCGAACGCGGCCGCGTCGAGCCGGCTGCCGTTCACGTTCAGCGCGAGCTTGAGCGGGCTCGCCGTCACGTCGCCTTTCACGTCGACCGAGCCCTTCTTGTTGAGCGTCGCCTGCAGCGTGACGGGCAGCGGCTTGCTCAAATCGTCGCTGATGTTCTGCACCGAGAGCTGAATCGGCGTGAAGCTCAGCGTCGCGGGCCGCGGCGTGCTGTTGTCGAGGAAATCGGCCGACGCATCCTTCAGCGTGAACGAGCCGATCCGGTAGTGCCACGCCGGCCCTTGCCGCTCGGCCTGCTGCGCGCCGTGCGCGACCTTGCGCTCGGGCGCGGCCTCGCGCGGCGCGGCGAGCGTCTGCAGATCGATGCGGCCGTCCTTCATGCGTTGCGCGCTGACGGCGAGCCCGGTCGCTTCGATGCTCGCGATGTCGGCCGTGCGCGAGCTCAGGTCGATCCGCTTGATCGCGACGTGGCCGTCGGCGAGCGCCACGGCCGGCGTCTTCGAATCGGGGCCGGCGATCTTGAGCGAGTCGAGATTCAGCTCGCTGTCACCGACCTGCACGGCGACGGGCGACTTCGACCAGTCGGCGGCGGCGTTCACCGTCGCGCTGAGCGTGCCGTCGGTCACGCGCGCGGACGTCACGCCTTCGAGGTACGGCTGGGCGAGCGGCAGCGGGATCGAGGCGAGCGTCACCTTCGCGCCGGCCGTCTTCGCGGCGAGGCCGAACGAGCCCGCGAGACCGATCGAGCCGCCGTTTTGGAGATCGGTGCTGAAGGTGTAGCGCGCGGGCGTTTTTGCAAGCGTCGACACATCGTCGAGCCCGACGGCCAGATGCGTGAGACCGACCGACACCGGCTGCGCGGGCACGCGGTCGTCGAGATGGATCGTGCCGTCGTTGATCGCGAAACGCTTGATCGACACATCGAGCGGCGCGGCCGGCTGCTTGGCCTCGGCCGCGGACGAAGACGCCGCCGGGGCTGACGCCGCAGCCGCCTCGCTCGCGGCGGGCTGCGCCGCCGGCGTGAGCGCGCGCGCAATGCTCAGCGTGCCGTCCTTCTCGCGAGCAAGATTCACAACCGGCTGATCGATGTGGATGTCGTCGAAATGAAACACGCTCTTCAAGGGCTGAAGCTCCGCCGCCGCGACATGCACGCCGCTCGCAGCGAAAAGCGGCGCCTTCGCCGGATCGACGACCTGCAATTCAGTGAGGTCGGTCGTGCCGGTCACGGAGAGCGTCGGCGTCTCGCCTTCCATCACGAAGCGCAGCTTCAAGTCGCTCGCGAGCTTGCCCGAGGTCACCGTCACCGGCAGCTTGGCCGGCACGTACGACAGCATCTTCGGCACATCGATGCCGTCGAACTTGAGCGCGACTTCCGATTCGCGCGACGCCGCAAACGGCTTGGTCTTGCCGTCGATTGCGAGCGGGCTGCCGTCGATGCGCGCGCGCAGGCGCGGGTCGACGAAGATGTCGGTCTTCGACGGCAGCGTGGCGATGAACGGCACGCCGAGCGCGAACTGGTCGACGACGTGCTTCTGGCCGAGCAATCGATCGTCGAAATAGAAGCTGCCGTTTTCGATCTGGATGTTCGAGATCGAGAACGGCGTCGGCTTGCTCTCCGGCTTGCTCGGGGTCGAGAACTTCTCGATCAGGTCCGTGAAATTGAAGTGCTGCGCGTCGTAGCGAACGATGTGGATGCGCGGCGAATCGATCTTGATCTCGTTGACGATCGGCGCGAGGCGAAAGAGCGACGACCACGACGGCCGCACGACGAGCCGCTCGATATCGACGAAATCGCCCGCGCCGCCGCGCTCGCCGACGTGAATGCGATCGGCTTCGAGGTTGAGCGTGTAGGGATTGAGCGCGATGCGCCCGATGCTCGCCGGCCGGTCGAGCTCTTTGCTCAATTGCTGCTCGGCGATGTGCCTGATGAGCGGCGGCGCCGCAAAAAAGCCGAGCAGGCCGAACAGCACGATGAAGACGAGGAGCCCTATCGCGATGCGCTTCGCACGGTGCGATTGCGCCGCGGATCGCAAGGTCTGCAACGAGGAAATCAGAACTGCTTTGTTTGGACTTGCCATGCTTTATTGCCATTGATGCGGCACGAACGTGCCGCGCAAAAAACAAGAGCCCGCCGCTCGGAAGTATAGGCGGCGGACTCCGCTCACGACAGCAGCCGGATTACTGGCGTTCGACCGCCGGCGGCTGCCAGCTGCCGTCGGTGGCCTGCGGCTTCGGCGCGTACAGGCGCATCACGAGCTTGAAATCGCTGCGCGGCACCGGCAGCCAGTTCGACGCGCGCGCCTTGCCCGGCGAATTCGCCGAGACATAAATGTCGACCGAGCCGTCGCGGTTGCGGCGCAGCCGCTCGCGCGAGCCGATCGAGCGCCGCGCGTCGCCGGTGTCGGCGAGCGCGCCATCCGTCGTGTACGGCGTGATCGTCCAGAACGCGCGCGCCGGCGGCAGCGCCTTCGCGTCGAAGCGGATCACGTAGCGGTTCGCGCCGTTCAACGCCTGGCCGTCGCTGTCGATCGTCACCGCCGGCCGCACTTCGTCGTCCTTCGTGCCGCTGCCGGGCTGCACGCGGGCGGCGTAGGCGCGCAGCGCGTAGTCGTTGCTGTAGTGTCCGATGTCGTCGCCGAGCCAGCTCCAGCCGTTCGCCGTCAGCGCGTTCGCCGGCACCGCGGCGACGCGGGCGCGTCCGTCGGCGAGACCGGCGGCGATCGCGTCGGCGGCGCCGTCCGGCAGTTTCGCGGGCTCGCCCGGCCTCACGCCGAGCTCGGCGAGGAGCTTCAGTGCGTGCGGATCGGCCGGCGCCGGCGGGTTGTCGTGCAGCGCATCGGCAAGCTGATTGAAGAAGGCGTCCGCATCGAGCGCGGCGACTCGCGCGGCGGGCGACGCTTCCGGCGCGGTGTCGGCGGGGCCGCCGCGCGTCGCCATCGACGAGCCGCGCGTGTCGCCCGTGTAGACCGACAGCGGCACGACGCGAATCGCGCGCTGCAGCTTCTTGACGGCCGTCAGGTCGTGCGGACCGTTCGACTGGATCCGCACCGACAGCCAGACGTTCGCCGAGCTCGCGTCGATCCGCTGCACGTTCTTCGGCAGCGTGCCGTCCCAGCCGGGCGCGACGAAAGCAATCGTTTGCGCCTCGGCCGAGCCGGTGCGCGGGTCGGCATCCGGGCCCGTCGACCAGATCACGTTGCTCCACATATCGAGCGCGCGGGCGCCGAGATAACGGCCGCGGGCGTCCGGCAGCGTCACGATCACCGGTTCGGCTGACAGGTCGAGCCAGCCGTTCGAGGCGAGCGTGTCGACATCGGGCGTCGGCGGATTGGCCGCGCCGACGGGCGGCTGCGCCTGCTCGTGGCGCAAGGTGTTCAAGGGCGCCTGGCCCGGCTGCGTGCCGTCGCTGCCGACGGCCGCGTCGCGGGCCGCCTCCATCAGCACGAGCGGATAGCCGAACACGTAGGAATCGGCGACTTCGTCTTTGATCCAGCCGTGGTTGTCCGCCGCTGCGGGCGCGGGCTGACGGACGGCGCAACCCGCAAGGAAAGCCAAGCCTGCGAGCGATGCGCAGGCCGTCGAAAGCAGAGATTTTCTTATCATTGGGCTATGGTAGGCGACGCGTGCCGGGCAGCTGGCCGTGAGCGGCCAGCGATGCAGCGCTTCCCGCAGACCCCGGTCCGGTCCGCGCACGCTGTCCTTCTTGATCTTGAAAACGCGTTTTATCGTATCCTCGTCGGCTAAGCAAGAACAAGGCTGGAACGGTACGAAATCGCTGCCGTAACCGGGTTCTTGCACTATTTGACGCTGTCCGCCTCGTGCGCGAACGATTTGCCCAAGGAGCCCCCTCATGTACATGCCAGCCCAATACGATGAGGCCCGGCCCGAAGTCTTGCAGCGCCTGATCGCCGATCATCCGCTCGGCGCGCTCGTCACCGTCGGACCGAACGGGCTCGACGCCAACCATCTGCCGTTCGAGTTCGTGCGGGGCGGCGGAGCGCACGGCACGCTGCGCGCCCACGTGGCCCGCGCGAACCCGGTCTGGCGCGAAGTGGCGGAGCGCCCCGAGGCGCTCGTCATCTTCCAGGGCCCGACCGCCTATATCTCGCCGAACTGGTACCCGAGCAAGCACGAAGAGCACCGCAAGGTGCCGACCTACAACTACATGGTGGTCCATGCACACGGACGGATTGTCGTCCACGATGATGAAGCTTTCGTGCGCGGCCTCGTTGCGCGGCTCACGCGCATGATGGAAGCCGGCGAGCCCGTGCCGTGGAAGATGGGCGATGCGCCGGCCGATTACCTCTCGCAGATGCTGTCGATGATCGTCGGCATCGAGATCGAGGTGACGAAGCTCGTCGGCAAATGGAAGCTCGGCCAGGAGAAAGAGGATCGCGACCGCCGCGGCGCAATCGCCGCGCTGCGCGAGCGCGGCGGGGATGCGCGCAGTCAGGTTGCCGATGCGATGTTCGAGGCGAAGCCGGGGTTGGAGTAATCGAGTGAGATAGGCCGCGATCTTGCCTTACGAGATCCAGCGCATAGTCCAGCTTCGCAAAGCGCCCCGGGACCCACCGCACCCCTTGACCTTCCCATCATGGGAGGCTCGATACTGAATTCGTCAGCGGCAATTGCCGCCTTCGAGCCCTCTTCATCATGACCGACTTGTCCCAACCCATTGCCGCCCGCCAGTCCCTGACGGCGGAACTCGATATCGGCGGCATGACTTGCGCGTCTTGCGCAGCCCGCGTCGAAAAGGCGCTCGCCCGCACGCCCGGCGTCACGCGCGCCGCCGTCAATCTGGCGACGGAACGGGCCACCGTCGCGTCGGATGCGCCGCTCGACGTCGACGGCCTCGTCGCCGCCGTGGTTAAGGCCGGCTACGCAGCACGTCCGGTCGCGGCACCTGATGCAGACGCAGCCGCCGCTCAGCCCGGCGCAAGCACCACCGATACCGAAGCCGTCAAACGCCGCCAGGACCGCCGCGAGCGCAACGCGCTCATCGTCGCGGCGCTCCTCACGCTGCCGCTCATGCTGCCGATGCTCACCGAATGGTCGAGCGCACCGCTCGCGCTGCCGGTTTGGCTGCAGCTCGCGTTCGCCAGCGTCGTGCAGTTCGGCTTCGGCGCGCGCTTCTACACCGCCGCGTGGCGGGCGCTGCGCGCGAAGAGCGGCAACATGGACCTGCTCGTTGCGCTGGGTACGTCGGCCGCGTACGGGCTCTCCGTCTGGCAGAGTGCCGCGCACCCCGGAGATATGGCGCATCTCTACTTCGAGGCGGCGGCGGTCGTCATCGTGCTCGTGCGCTTCGGCAAGTGGCTCGAAGCGCGTGCGAAGCGCCAGACCACCGACGCGATCCGCGCGCTCAACGCATTGCGCCCCGACCGCGCGCGCATCCGTGGCGGCGACGGCCATGAACGCGACGTGCCGCTCGCGCAGGTGCGCGTGGGGACGGTCGTCGTCGTGCGGCCCGGCGAGCGCGTGCCGATCGACGGCGTCGTGCTCGAAGGACGCACCCACATCGACGAATCGCTGATCACCGGCGAAAGCCTGCCGGTCGCGAAAGAGGCGGGCGAGCGCGTCACCGCCGGCTCGATCAACGGCGACGGCCTGATCGCCGTCACGACGAGGGCGACCGGCGCCGAAACCACGCTCGCGCGCATCATCCGGCTCGTCGAGACCGCGCAGGCGGAGAAGGCGCCGATCCAGCGGCTCGTCGATCGCGTCAGCGCCGTCTTCGTGCCCGCGATTCTCGCGATCGCGCTCGTCACGCTGATCGGCTGGCTGCTCGCGGGCGCGTCCGGCGAGACTTCGATTCTCAACGCGGTATCGGTGCTCGTGATCGCCTGCCCTTGCGCGCTCGGCCTCGCGACGCCCGCCGCGATCATGGCGGGCACCGGCGTCGCGGCGCGCCATGGCGTGCTGATCAAGGATGCGCAAGCGCTGGAGCTGGCGCAGCGCGTGTCCGTCGTCGCGTTCGACAAGACGGGGACGCTGACGGCCGGCAAGCCGTCGGTCGTCGCGTTCGAGCCGGTCGGCATCGGGCGCGGCGAAGCGTTCGCGCTGGCCGCGGCCGTGCAGCGCGGCAGCGATCATCCGCTCGCGCGGGCGCTCGTCGCGGCGGCGGAGTCGGACGTGGACGGCTTGGAGGACGGCGTTGGCACGGTTGGCGCGCAACGCGCGAAAAGCGCGCAAGCATCGGCTGCGCAAGGCGCGCGTCTGAAGGCCGCTCTCACGCTGGCCGTGCCGGGACGCGGCGTTCAAGCGGAAGTCGACGGCCGCACGCTCGCGATCGGCAGCAGCCGCTGGCTCGCCGAGCTGGGTATCGATCTGCCGCCGGCCATCGCGGCGCGAGCCGAGGAATTCGCAGCGGCCGGCAACACGGTGTCCTGGCTGATGAGCGTCGCGACGCCGGGTGCGCCCGCCGCCGCCCTCGCGCTGATCGCGTTCGGCGACACCGTCAAGCCGGGCGCGCGCGAGGCGATCGAACGGCTCGCCGCGCGCGGCGTGACGAGCGTGCTCGTGACGGGCGACAACCACGGCAGCGCGGCGAGCGTTGCCGCGGCGCTCGGCATCCGCGACTTCCACGCGGACGTGCTGCCCGCCGACAAGGCGCGCATCGTGCGCGAACTGAAAGCGCGCACGGGCGGCATCGTCGCGATGGCCGGCGACGGCATCAACGACGCGCCGGCGCTTGCCGCCGCCGATATCGGCATGGCGATGTCGACCGGAACGGACGTCGCGATGCACACCGCCGGCATCACGCTGATGCGCGGCGATCCGGCGCTCGTCGCCGACGCGATCGACATCTCGCGGCGCACGTACCGCAAGATCCGCCAGAACCTGTTCTGGGCGTTCGTCTACAACCTGGCGGGGGTTCTGCTCGCCGCGTTCGGCCTGCTCAACCCGATGCTCGCGGGCGCGGCGATGGCATTTTCGAGCGTGAGCGTCGTGACCAACGCGCTATTGCTGAAGGCCTGGCATAGCGGCAAATAAAAAAGCCCCGCGTGCCAAGACGCGGGGCTCACTACGTGACGCTTATTCGTGGTAATCGCGGTGGTCGCCGTGGTCACGGTGCGGATCGTGATCGTGCGGATGGTGGCGCATCCATTCGTCGTGTTCCCAGTAGCGATGGCCGTCCCAGTAGCGGTCGCCGTGCCAGCCGAGCGAGACGTTCACGTCGACGGGAATGGCGTGCGGCGCGTCGTACGCCGGTTGCGGCGCGACACCGCGCACCATCTGGGCGGATGCCGACCCTGCGGCGAGCAGCGCGCCTCCAGCAATGAGCGCGGCAGCGATCGAGTGCGAAATCTTCATGTGTTTCATCGTCGTTCTCCAATAGATATCCGGTTACGGTTACGCAGCACGGCTTGTGCCTACGAGGAAACGTATCAAGGCGCGGCGCCTGCCGCTCGCGTGGCGGCTTTCCGGCGACGCGCTTCAAACCGTGCGCTTGGGAATCAATGTACCGGGCTCGCGGCAGAGAACACGTGAGCGGTTGTAAGCCGAGATTTCAAGCGAAACGCACCGCCCGGAGGGGGAAGCAGACGGGATTGTCAGCACGGACGCAGCGCGGCGGGCGTAACAGCCCTATTTCCGCGTCGAAATCGGCACGCAACGCGTTACATCCGTAACGGACAGGAAATCTTTGGGGGCCACTTCAAACCTCGCACTCAGCGGCCCATCAATCCGACCAGCGAGATCTGCGAGCGGCGAATGCGCTCAGCTTCGAGGTGGCGCGCTTCGTAGGAATAATCGGAATCGAGCGGCAGGTGCGGCGATGCGAAAAGGTCGCTGGCCTTCTGGATCAGGGCGAGGATAAAGCTCATGAGCGACTCCTGTTGGACAATGAACTAGGGTTTTCCCTTAAGACGAATGATAGGGTTTTCCCCAGTTCATTTCCAGTGCAACGCAGCAATTTTTCGATGCGCCACGCTGCCGCACAGTCTTGGTGCGGCTTGTGCGTCGCAACAATACAACAAACCGCTGCTCACACCGTTCTTCGTCAGGCGCCTGATTTCCAGGGCCAGGAGGGATAGATGCGCTCGCTGGTTTCGACGCTTTCGCGCGGGCTCGCTTCCGAATTCCGGGCGCGTTCGACGTCGCCGGCCTCGGGCGCCTCGGTTTCGGGGGTGTCCGCTACGGCCGCCGAAATCGCCTCGGTGAGCGCTTCGGGTACCGGCACGCCCTCGCCGAACCAAGGCACCTCGGCGCGCAGTTCGGCAACGTAGGCGCGCCATCCATCAGGGTTGCCGGCAAAAAGGTGCCGCTGCACGGTCGAGGCCAGCTCCTCGCGATTCAACTCCGCTTCGAGCAGTTCGCTCGGCCACGTGCAGAACGCGGCGCTCGCGCGTTGCGCGAATTCGACCGGCGTCATGCGCGGCGACACCTGTTCGAGCAGCGGAAGGCTCGCAAGCGACGTGTCGGCTTCCGCGAGCTGATGCACGGAGCCCGGACCGCCCTGGCGCTTCAACAGACACGCCACCGTCTCTATGACCTCGCCGAGATGCAGCAACAGTGCGCGGCGCTCGAATCCGTCTTTCATTGACTCCTCCCTGCGTATGAACTCAATCGCAAATTTTAGGTTCTTCAAGGATTAGCGCGAAGGAAGCGCGCGCAGTAATCGGCGATGGA
Source organism: Trinickia mobilis (assembly GCF_017315705.1). Taxonomy (GTDB): domain Bacteria; phylum Pseudomonadota; class Gammaproteobacteria; order Burkholderiales; family Burkholderiaceae; genus Trinickia_A; species Trinickia_A mobilis. The sequence goes on from NZ_JAFLRF010000002.1 coordinate 22,076, forward strand.
ACTGGCGGACGGGGCGCACGACGGATCGTCGCGCGCCGCGTTATCAACGCGTGGCAACCGCTTTGGGCTTGTGCGGATGCTGCTGCGGTTTCGCGTGCTTCACGCCAGCCGACGCCTGCGGCGTCCGGCGCGTGACCGGCGCAACGGGCGCGGCCGGGGCAGGCTCGTTGGCGGGTGCACGGGCGCTGGCCGACGCGGCGGCGTCGACCAGCGTAGTCAGCGTTGCCTGCTGGCCGCGCAGCATGTCTTCGATGCGCTGCTGCCGGGCCGTGCTCTCGTGCGTGAGCCGCATCAGCAGCGCCGTCTGCGTGATGCCGATTGCGATCGTCACCAGGAGCGCCGCCACGACGATCGAGAGCAGCCACTTCATGCGCCGCGAATGGTCGCCGGCCGCCCGACGCTGGTCGGCGATGACGCCGTAGAGCGCGTCGACCGTATCGGCAAATGCGGTGGCGCGTGCCCAGTCGAGGTCCGGTGCGCGGCGGGAGCCAGCCGGGGCGTATGGCGCGGCCTCGCGGGCGAAGGCTTTGCCGTGGGAGGGCGCGGCGCTCTGCTGGGCGGATGCCGGCGCGGGTTCTGCCGCGCCTTCGCCTGCGCGTGCGGATGCACCCGCGGATGCCGTGCCAGCAGACGCGGCGCCCGATCGCGCGCCCTGCGGCGGCCCTTCGGACTGAACCGTTTCCACCGAGGCCGCCGCAGTCTCGTCCGGCGCCCCCCCTCCCTCACCCGGGCGCGGAGTGCCGCTCATCGTGCTCTCGCTCGAACGCGCTGCGCTCTGGCGTCGCGCCGACGCGACGCTGCGTATCGCCGAAGCGACCGCCGCCGACGACGGCGCCAGCACCTCGCCGGGCAATTCGAACCCTGCGAGCGTCCCTTGCCGAGCATCGATGTTCAGCGCTTCCAGCACGGCGCGCGCCGGATCGTCGCCAAACAGATCGCCGGTGCCGGCGTCGCCGGAAACGTCGCTGAGTTGCGCGAGGCGCTGCGCCGACTCGGCGGCGCGCGCAAGCTTGTTTTCGGTATCGGACGACACGGCGCCTGAACGGCGCTTCGCCGTAGCAGTGCGGGGGGAGCGGGAAGTCGGGGGGGCTGCGGTGTCTGCCATAGCGTCGAGGAGCGGCCGCCAGTCAGGCGCCGCTCGTTGGTATTGTCTGCGTTTTGCGAGAGCGCATTGTCTCATGCTCAACGCGCGTTGCCGCCGCTAATTGCGGGCCCTATTGCGCGTCTGCGACGGCCGGCTCCGCAGGCCACGCCAGGGCCCATTTGCTTTATCCTTGCGCATCGCCCGGCCCTTCGCGCCGCGAGCTTACCCACATTTTCCGATGCAGCGCGCAACATGCCCTCCGACGTTTCGACCGCGGTCCAGGCCGCCACGCTCCGCGAGCACTTCACGCAAACGATCCTGCCGATCTGGCGCGGCCCCGGTTTCAACGCGGCGCTGCAATTGCCGTTCGAAGCCGTCAGCGCCGACGACCACCAGCCGCTGCCCGTCACCCGCTATCGCGCGATGGCCTGCGCCCGCCAGCTTTTCGTGTTCTCGCAGGCGGGCGGCGCGGCGCACGCGCACCGCCTGTTCGAAGCCCTTACCCGCTACTTCGCGGACACGCGCCAAGGCGGCTGGTTCTACAGCGTCGATGCGAACGGCGCGCCGCTCGACACCACCAAGGATCTCTACACGCACGCCTTCATCGTCTTCGCGTGCGCCGAATACTTCGCGGCGTTCGGCAACCGCGATGCGCTCGCCACGCTGAACGAAACCGCCGCGCTGATCGAAGCGCGCTTTGCCGTGCCGGTGTCGAACGGCCTGCTTCACGCCGCGCTCGACGCCGGCTTCGACACGGTCCGCGGCGGCTTGCTGCAAAACCCGCTGATGCATTTGACCGAGGCCTACCTCGCCGCGAGCGAAGCCACCGGCGATACCGCGTTCGCCGACGCCCTCGCCCGCCTCGCGCTTGCGGTGGCTGGCGCCTTCGTGCACGCGCCGACGGGCTGCATCGCCGAGCTGCCGATCGGCGCCGCGGACAATCGCCTCGAACCCGGCCATCAATTCGAATGGTTCTATCTCGTGAAGCGCGCGGGCGCGGCGATCGCCGCATCGGGTCTCGACGCAGCGCTCGAGCGCGCGTTCGATTTCGCGCAGGAGCTGGGTGTCGACCGCACGACAGGCGGCGTCTGCGCGGCGCTCGACGAACGGGGCGCGGTGAAGGACGCGACCCAGCGCATCTGGGCGCAGACCGAATACCTGCGCGCGCTCGCCACGCGCGGCGACGGCGCCTCGCTGCAAGCGCTGCCGCAGCAGATCGAGCGCTTTCGCACGCGGTTTCTGCACGCGCGGGGCTGGTACGAATGCAAGACGCCGGAGGGGGCGGTCGCGCGCGCCGACATGCCGTCGACGACGCCCTATCACTTGGCGACGGCCTACGCGTCCTTGCCGTCCAATTGATCAAAAACCGATCGGTAAGCGATCGGCACGCGCCCCCCATAAAAAACGCCGGCACGAAAGCCGGCGCCAACTCCTACCCCCAAAAACTCGATCCGCGATCAGTACGCTGCCTGCGCGACGCCCGCCAGCTCGAAGCCGTCGATCGAGAACCGCGCTTCGTCCAGCACCGCGTTCGAAATCTCGAACACCGAGACGGCTTCCTTCAACTGCCGCGTCTGATCGTGCAGCGACGAAGCCGCAGCCGCCGCCTCCTCGACGAGCGCCGCGTTCTGCTGCGTCATCTGATCCATCTGCACGACCGCTTGATTGACCTGCTCGATCCCGGTGCTCTGCTCGAGCGACGACGCGCTGATCTCCGACATCATCTGCGCGACGCGCGAGATCGACGTGGACACGTGCTGCATCGCCTCGCCCGCGCGCTCGACGAGCTCCGAGCCGCCTTCGATCTGCGCGACCGATTCGCTGATCAGCGTCTTGATCTCCTTGGCCGACTGCGCGCTGCGCTGCGCGAGGCCGCGCACTTCGCCCGCGACGACCGCGAAGCCGCGGCCCTGCTCGCCCGCGCGCGCTGCCTCGACCGCCGCGTTGAGCGCGAGGATGTTGGTCTGGAACGCGATGCCGTCGATCACCGAGATGATTTCGGCGATCCGGTCCGAGCTTTGCGCGATCGCCCTCATCTTCTGCACGACCCCGTCGAAGACGCCGCTGCCGCGCGAGGTCGCCTCCAGCGCGTCGTCGGCGAGCGCGTTCGCGGTGTGCGCGTGGTCGGCGTTCTGGCGCACCGTCGCGGTAAGCTCTTCCATGCTCGACGCCGTCTCTTCGAGCGACGCGGCCTGGCTCTCGGTCCGCGCGGACAGATCGGCGTTGCCGGTGGCGATTTCGTCGGCGCCGAGGTGGATCGAATCGGCCGCGTCGCGCACGGTCTTCACGGTGCGCGCGACGCTCGCCTGCATCCTCGCGAGCCCGTGGAACAGCCGGCCGATCTCGTTCGTGCCGCGCGCGTCGACCGGCTCGTTGAGCCGGCCGCGCGCGATGCGGTCGAAGTGGCGGCCGGCCTCTTCGAGCGGCGCGACGACGCCTCGCTTGAGCGCGACATACACGGCGACCGTGCCCGCCAGGAGCGCGGCGAGAATCACGATGCTCACGATGCGAAAGGCCGAGAGACGCGAATCGATCGAATCGAGCGACGCCTGGCTCGCCGCGTCGCCGAATTGCGCGAAGTTGTGCTGCTCGGCGAGATAGGCGTCCTGGAACGATTGCGTCGGCTGGTCGAGGAACGCCTGAACGTTGCCGGCGTCCAGGTACTGGACCAGCTCGCCCAACGCCGTATGCAGCTTCTGATACTTCTCGGCGAGCGCCGCGGCGCGGGCGCTGTTTTCGTCGCTCGTCTTCGTCGCGCTGCTGAACTTCGCGAACGATTGGTCGGCGAGCGCGAGCTGGTCGCGCGCGTGCTGGACGATGTCGGCCGGCTCGGTGCCGCCGCGCACCATGCGCGTGCCGGCGCGCGACAGGTTGATGCGCGCGTCCATCAGATGCTGGGTCGTCTCGTTGACCGCGTCGACCTGCTTCAGCGCGACGTTCGCGAGATCGTCGACGTCGCCGTGCGTGCTGGTGAGCGACCAGAAACCCAAACCCGCGGTGACGAGCTGAAGCAGACAGAATGCGGCCAGTACGGACAGCAGGCCGGAAGCGAGCTTGATCTTGCTGAACATCGTGAATACCTGAAAAAGCCTAGAGGAAAACCAAAGCACAGAACCACTGCGCTCGTTTACGGCACGCAAAACGTTTGCTTGAGCGCCGCTCGCGCGATTTGCGCAAACTGCGGAAGGAAGGGATGCTTACGGCGCATTCCTATCAATTTGCACAACAATTCCGGTGAATGGCATCGAATTGCCTTGACTCGGCACACTGGCGCTTCCTAGAGTGAAGCCAACCATAACCGGGGGAACCAAGGATGACCGATCTGGTGGATCTCGCGCGCGGCGCGCTGCACGCCCAGCCGTTCAGCATGCTGCTCGGCACCGAACTGATGCAGATCGGCACGCGCGACCTGACGCTGTGCCTGCCGATTCGCGACGAGCTGCGCCAGCAGTACGGTTTCGTGCACGGCGGCGTGATCAGCTATCTCGCCGACAATGCGCTCACGTTCGCGGGGGCGCTGGCGCTGGGCCCACGGGTCGTCACCGTCGAATACAAGATCAATTACCTGAGGCCGGCCGTGAACGGCACGCTGGTCGCGCGCGCGGAACTCGTCTACGCGGGGCGCGGGCATGCGACCTGCCAATGCAGCGTGTTCGTGATCGACGGCGATAAGGAAAGACTCATCGCGATCGCGCAAGGCACGATCAATCGCGTGGGCGATGGAGGAGATGGGGGAGACGGAGGGGAAGGCGCCGCCTCGCGCGAGGCGGCGCATCCATGACACGCGCGGTTATTCCGCTGCGTAAGTTCTTTGTTGCTGCTCGCCGAGCCCTTGAATGCCGAGGCGCATCGTCTGCCCCGGCTTCAGGAACACCGGATTCGGCTTCACGCCCATGCCGACACCCGGCGGCGTGCCGGTCGAAATCACGTCGCCCGGCTGCAGGCTCATGCATTGCGACAGATACGACACCAGCTTCGCGACGCCGAACACCATCGTGCGCGTGTTGCCGTTCTGGTAGCGATGGCCGTCCACTTCGAGCCACAGGTCGAGCTGCTGCGGATCGGCAACTTCGTCGCGCGTCACGAGCCACGGACCGATCGGGCCGAACGTATCGAAGCCCTTGCCCTTGTCCCACTGGCCGCCGCGCTCGGTCTGCCATTCGCGCTCGGACACATCGTTGACGACGCAGTAACCCGCCACGTAATCGAGCGCGCGCGCTTCGTCGACATACTTGCAGGGCTTGCCGATCACGACGCCCAACTCGACTTCCCAATCGGTCTTCTTCGAGCCGCGCGGAATTTCGACGTCGTCGTTCGGGCCGATGATCGCGCTCGTCCACTTGTTGAAGACGACGGGCTCGGCGGGCACCGGCAGATTCGATTCCGCCGCGTGGTCCGCATAATTGAGGCCGATGCAAACCAGCTTGCCGACGTTGCCCACGCATGGGCCGATACGCGGATTGCCGGCGACGAGCGGAAGCGATTTCGGATCGGCGCCGCGCAGCTTGGCGAGACCGGCATCGGTCAGCACCTCGCCGGCGATATCGCGCACGACACCCGACAAGTCGCGAATCTTGCCGTCAGCGTCGAGCAAACCCGGCTTTTCCTGGCCCTTCGGCCCATAACGAAGCAGTTTCATCGTTGCACTTCCTCACGTCTCGTTCAGTTGATGTAAAAACGAACCGATTCATTCGATTCTCCTATCGAACGTTCGCGCATACGGCCCGCTTGCGTTCGACCGGTGACGCCCCTCGAGTGATTCATCAGTTCGACCAGCCGCCGTCGATCACGTGCGCGTGCCCCGTGGTGAACGCCGACTCGTCGGCTGCCAAATATAACGCCAAAGCGGCAATCTCTTCCGCCTTTCCCACGCGCCCCATCGGCTGACGCGCGACGAACGCGGCGCGCACCGTTTCGATCGTCGCGCCTTGCACCTTTGCCTGCGCGGCGATGCGCTCCTCGAGCGAGGGCGATTCGACCGTGCCCGGGCAAATCGCATTGCAGCGGATGCCGCGCGTGATGAAGTCCGCCGCGACCGCCTTCGTCAAGCCGATTACCGCCGCCTTCGACGCGCCGTACACGCAGCGGTTCGGCACGCCCTTGATGCTCGACGCCGCCGACGAAATGTTGATGATCGAGCCGCCGCCCTTTTCCAGCATCGCCGGCAGGAACGCGCGGATCATCCTGAACATCGCCTTCACGTTCAGATCGAACGCGAAGTCCCAATCCTCCTCGCTCGCCTCCAGAATCGAGCCCGCGTGCACAAAGCCCGCGCAGTTGAACAGCACATCGATCGCGCCGACTTCGGCGGCGAGCGCCTTGATCGCCGCGCCGTCGCGCACGTCGAGCTTGCGGACTTCGAACGTGCGGCCGGCGAGGCCGTCGATGCGGATATCGGTCGCGATCACGCGCGCACCCTCGCGCGCAAAGGCTTCGGCGGTCGCCAGGCCGATCCCTTGTCCGGCGGCGGTGATCAAGGCCGTCTTCCCGGCCAGTCTTTGTACCATCTGCGGCTCCCGATGAAATGGTGTCTGAGACATAACGAATATTGCAGTACGCGCTCAACGAACGCGCAATACATAGTGGACACCCGCCTATTGCGCAATACGGATTGCGCAGCTTACAGGCGGTAAAACGCGCTCGCGTTGGCCCCGAAAATCGCGTCGCGCTCCGCGTCGGACAAATCGGCGACGAGCGCGTTCGCACACGCGTGCCAAAGCAGATAGTCGCCGTTCAGGTTGAGCACCGGCCAGTCGCTGCCCCACATCAGGCGGGCCGGGCCGAATTCGGCGACGAGGTGGGCCACGTAGCGCGTGAGCGTCGCCTCGGTCCAGCCCGGCGCGGCTTCGGTCGCCAGGCCGGAGAGCTTGCAGTGCACGTTCGGCAGCGCGGCGAGGCGCGCGATGCCGTCCGCCCACGGCCGCCAGCCCGCCGCGCCGTCGCGGATCGGCGGCTTCGCGCCGTGATCGACGACGATGCGCAGCGCCGGAAAGCGCGTCGCAAACGTGTGCAGGGCGTCGGCGTGACGCGCGAAGACGAGCGCGTCGAAAGCGAGGCCGTGGGCAACGAGCGCCTCGATGGCGGGCGCAAGCGCGGGGTTCGCGATCCAGTTGTCGTCGGGCAGGTCTTGCAGCATCGGCCGCACGCCCTTGAATTTGGGCTCGCGGGCGAGTTCGGCGATCAACGACGGCGCGTCCGGCTCGGCCAGCGGCACCCAGCCGACGACGCCCGCGACCGACGCCTCGTTACGCGCGATATCGAGCAGATAGTGCGTTTCGGCCACCGTAGGCGCGGCCTGCACGGCCACGGTGCGATCGATGCCCGCGCGTGCGAGCCACGGCGCGAGGTCGGCGGGACCGAACTCGCGGTAGAGCGTGCCGAGACGCGGCGTGAGCCATCCATAGTCGCCGCGCCGCGGATTCCAGTAGTGCTGGTGGGCGTCGATACGCATCGTGAGTCGCCGATTGACGTGGCAGGTTTATGAGCGGGGCACCGGCGCGGCAGTGTCGAGCAATCCTTCGTCGCGCAACGCGGACCACAGCTCAGCCGGAATCGGCCGCTCGAACGACGCGACGTTCTCGCGCAATTCGTCTGCGCTGCGCGCGCCGGTCAGCACGGTCGCGACCGCAGAATGCGCGTAAGGAAACTGCAATGCCGCCGCCGCGATCGGCACTTCATGGGCCTTGCATACCCGCTCGATGCGCGCGACGCGCTCGATCACCTCGGGCGGCGCCGCGCCGTAATTGAACTTGAGATCCCCTTCGACGCCGCGCGCGAGGATGCCCGAATTGAACGCGCCGCCCAGCAGGATGCTCACGCCGCGTTTTTCGCAGGCGGGCAGAAGATCGGCCAGCGTCGTTTGTTCGAGCAGCGTGTAGCGTCCCGCGAGCAACGCGCAGTCGATGTCGAACGCGTCCATCGCTTCGAGAATCGCAGCGCCTTCGTTCACGCCGAGCCCGACCGCCTTCACGGCGCCCGAAGCGCGCAACTCGCCGAGCGCGCGAAATCCGCCGCCTTGCGTCAATTGGCTCCAATAGTGCGCGTCGTTCTCGCCATGGGTCACGCGGCCGATATCGTGGACGAGCAGGATGTCGATTTCGACGATGCCGAGCCGCTGCTGGCTGTCTTCGAACGAACGCAGGATGCCGTCGTGCGTGTAGTCGTAGATCGCCTCGAACGGCAACGGGTTTTGCCAGCCTTCGGTGTTGTCGAAGGGCGTCTTGCGCGGCACGAAACGCCGGCCGGCTTTCGTCGACAGCACGTATTCGTCACGCGGATAACGGCGCAGCGCCGTGCCGAGCCGGTGCTCGGCGAGCGTGTTGCCGTAGTGCGGCGCGGTATCGAAATAGCGCATGCCCGCGCGCCAGGCGGCGTCGATCGTCGCGTGCGCGTCTTCGTCTGACAAATCGCGATACAGCCCGCCAAGCGGCGCGGTGCCGAGCGAAAGCCCCGTGACTTCGAGATCGCGCGAGCCGATCCGGCGGCGCTGCGTCACCTTCGATTGAACGGCATCCGTCATGGCCAGTGTCTCCGTATTCAATGCGATGTTATCTCCACGACGCGATGCGCGTGCGGCACGGCGCTCGAAGGCAGACATGCCGGCCCGACCGGTTCGAACGACTTGTACGTGAGGATGAATTCCTGGTGGCCGAGCGCCTCCGATTTCGACGCGCCGCCCGCCGCGACCGCCAGCGTCTGGTCGAACACTTCGCGGCCGACTTCGTCGAGCGTCGCGCGGCCTTCGAGAATGCGGCCGGCGTCGACATCCATGTCGCCCGGCAAGTTGCGGTACGTCGCCGGATTCGCGCACACCTTGATGACCGGCGAGATCGCCGAGCCCACCACCGAGCCGCGCCCCGTCGTGAACAGAATCAGATGCGCGCCGCACGCGATCAGCTCGCCGATCTCGGCGTTGTCGCTGATGTTCGGAAAGCCGAAGCGCGGCTCGCCGTCGGGGACGACGTCGAGCAGATAGAGGCCGCCCGTCGGCGGCACGTCGCCGGGCTTCACGATGCCGACGATCGGCGACGCGCCGCTCTTCGCATACGCGCCGAGCGACTTCTCTTCTTGCGTCGTGAGCCCGCCGTCCGCGTTGCCGACCGCGAAGCTGCCATGGCCGAGGATCGAGTAGTAGCGCGCCGCCTTGCCCACGCACTGCACGATCGCATCGCCCAACTCCGGCCGCGCCGCGCGGCTTTTCATGTGGTATTCGCAACCGACCAGTTCCCCCGTTTCCTCGAAGATGCAGGTCGCGCCCGCGTCGATCAGATGATCGAATGCGCGGCCCACGGCCGGGTTCGCGGTGATGCCGCTCGTGCCGTCCGAGCCGCCGCAGATCGTGCCGATCACCAGCTCGCCGAGCGCCATCGGCACCTTTTCCTGCGCGGCGAGCTGCATGCGCGCCTTGCGCACCCAATCGACGCCGTATTGAATCGTGCTGCGCGTGCCGCCCTTTTCCTGAATCGTCAGCACCTCGACCGGCCGCCCGCTCGCGCGCACGACGTCGGCCAGATAGTGCTTGTTCATGCTCTCGCAGCCGAGCGACACGAACAGCACCGCGCCGACGTTCGGATGCGTCGTCAACTGCTGCATCATCTTTTCCGCGTACTCGTTCGGATAGCAGCCGGGAAAGCCGATCAGATGGACGGGCGGCCCACGCCGCGGCGGTCGATACCGGGGCGGCTCGCGTTGCGCACCGGGCGCCAACGGATCGTCGAACGCATCGAGCGGCTCGCGAAACTCGGCGACGATCTCGCGCGCGACGTGATGCGCGCATTCGACGAGATACGCCACCGCGACCACGTTGCGAATGCCCTTGCGGCCGTCGCTGCGCAAGTAGCCGCGCAGCACCGGTTGCGCCGGCACCGTTGCCTGCGCCGAGTTGCCGTTCGAAGCAGCGTGAGTAGAAGCAGTCATGATCTTTCCTGAAACAGCGACAGCACCAGCGGCCGCGTGATTGCGGGGCTTTCAGCGAGGCACGAACGCGTGGCCCGCGTCGTGCGTATAAGTCGGCAGGTAGTCGCTTTCGACGTTGTGGGTGTGCAGGTGCTCGCCGCGTTCGACGCGCACCGTCACGTGACCGATCACCGCGCCGTAGCGCAGCACCTTGGCGTCCTTCTCGATCGGATGGCGCGCGACCTTGTGGCCGAGCTCGATCGTCGTCGCGAGCGTCACGCGCTCGCCTTCGATTTCGACCGTCTCGCCCGCCTCGAGCCGCGCGGCCGCGATCAGGCAGTTGTCGCCCGGATTCAGCAGGATCAGCCGCGCATCGGTATGGTGTTGACGTTCACTGCTCAAGATGCCTCCCGTCCCCCAAGGGGACTTCCTTCGGGGCGCCGGGCCGCCCCCAAGGGAGGCATCGGCCCCCTCGGGAGGCAGCGAACGATAGTGAGCGTGGGGGTGGTTCATTAAACCTCCAGTTCTAGTTCTGCCCTGCGCCGCCCGCGATGCGCGCCACCATCAGCGAGCCGAGGATGATCGCGCCGTAGATCGCCTGAATCCAGAACGACGGCACTTGTGCGAGCGTCAAGAGGTTCTGCACGATGCCGAGCAGCAGCACGCCCGTCAGCGCACCGAGCATCGTGCCCTTGCCGCCGTCGAGCGAAATGCCGCCGATCACCGCCGCGGCGAACACCGTGAAGATCATCCCGTTGCCCTGGTTCGCGTTGATCGCGCCGACATAGCCCGTCACGATCAGCCCGCCGAGCGCGGCGAGCACACTGCCGAGCACGAACACGCCCCACGTGATGCGCTCGACGCGAATGCCCGCCGCGCGCGCGGCCTGCGGGTTGCCGCCGATCGCGTACAGCGCGCGGCCGAGCCGGTGATAGCGCAGCATGAACGCCGCGATCGCGAACGCCGCCGCCGCGAGCCAAACCGATACCGGCAAGCCGAGCACGATGGTCGTCGCGAGCGAGAAGAACGCGGACGGCATGTCGAACAGCGTGCCGCCCTTGGTTGCGCCCACCAGCATTCCGCGCAGCACGATCAGCATCGCGAGCGTGACGATGAACGCGTTGAGCTGCAGCCGCACGACCAGAAACCCGTTGATGAAGCCGATCAGCGCGCCGACTGCGAGAATCGCGAGCAATCCGGCAAACGTCGGCCACTCCCAGCCGAAGCCCGCGGACGTTGCGGGCATCACGAGCATCGCGCCGATCGCTGGCGCGATGCCGACGGTCGATTCGAGCGACAAATCGAACTTGCCCGTGAGCACGATCAGCGATTCGGCGAGCACGACGAGCGCGAGCGCCGCCGATGCGCCGAGCACGCTGATCAGATTCGCCTTCGTCAGAAAGCTCGGGCTCACGAACGCGCCGATCACGATCAAAAGCACGAGCGCCGGCACCAGCGCGAGATCGCGCAGGCGCGCAATCTCGATGCGCGGCCGGCGGCCGAGCGCGGCATCGGTCCCGTCGGGGGGCAGCGAACGAATGTGAGCGTGGGGGTAGTTCATTCACTGACTCCTTCGACGGATGCGATCAGGTCGTTGTCTTGCCAACCCGCGGGGAAAACCGCTGCGACGCGGCCGCGGAACATCACGAGGACACGGTCGCAGGTGCGCAGATCGTCGAGCTCGCCGGACACGACGAGCACTGCCTTGCCCTCGTCGCGCACGCGATCGACGACCGACAGCAGCGCTTCCTTCGATTTGACGTCGACGCCGGCAGTCGGGTCGATCAGGACGAGCACGTTCGGATCGGTCGCGAGTGCGCGCGCCATCACGACCTTCTGCTGATTGCCGCCCGAGAGGCCCGACACGACATGCCCGGGCCCTTGCGCGACGATGCCGAGCGCCTCGATCGCCGAGCGGCCGAACGCGTTCTTCTTCGCGGGCGGCACGAGACCGAACTTGCCCATGAGACGCGCGATCGTCATCGATGCGTTCTCCGCGACCGATTGCGTCAACACGAGCCCTTCGTGATGGCGATCCTTCGGCACGCAGCCGACGCCGCGCGCGAGGGCCGCGGGTACGTCGCCGGGCGGCAGCGCGACGCCGTCGACGCGGATCTCGCCGCGCTGCTGCGCACGCAAGCCCGCGATCGCTTCGGCGACGCTCGTGCGCCCGCTGCTCGTCGCGCCCGTGAGGCCGACCACTTCGCCGCGCTTGACGGCGAACGACACGTCCTCATAGTCGTGGCCGCTAAGCTGCGCGACCTCCAGCGCGACCGGCGCGCCGGCGGCCAGCGCCTCGCGCGACGCCGCATCGGCGACGGCAAGACCGCCACGCTCGCCCGTCATCGCTTCGATCAGCCGGTCGCGCGGCATCGCGCTGACCGGCGCGCTGACGATATGCCGCGCATCGCGCAGCACCGTCACCGCCTGGCAGATGTCGTAGACCTCTTGCAGATGGTGCGAGATGAAAAGAAACGTCACGCCTTCGGCCTGCAGCTCGCGAATGCGCTTGAAGAGCCGCTTGATTTCGTCGCCGTCGAGCTGGGCGGTCGGCTCGTCGAGGATGATGAAACGCGCGCCGTACGACAGTGCCCGCGCGATCTCGACGAGCTGCCGCGCCTCCACCGTCAGATCGCCCGCACGTGCGTCCTCGCGCACGTCGATCTTCCAGTGGTCGAGCAGCGCGCGCGCAGCGCGGCGCATCGCGTGCCAATCGATGATCCCGCGCCGCGCCGGCTGCCGGTTGACGAACAGATTCTCCGCGACGCTCAGGTCGCGGATGATCGTCGAATGCTGATAGACGCACGCGACGCGCTCGCGCCACGCGTCGCGATCGGCAATCGGCGGCGCGGCGACGCCGCCGAAGCGCACCTCGCCGGCATCGGGCTTGCGAAGGCCGGTGAGGATCGACACCAGCGTCGACTTGCCCGCCCCGTTGCGCCCGACGAGCGCATGCGACTCGCCCGCCCTCACCCGCAGGCTCACGTCCTGCAGCGCGGCCGTCGAGCCGAAGCGCTTCGTGACATTGAGCGCTTCGACGACCGGGGGAAGCGCGTGCTCCGCTGGTGTCGTCGGCACGCTCATTTGATCGTGTTGCCCCACAGGTTCTTGTCGTCGACGTTCGCCTTCGTGACGAGCGGCGCGGGCAATTGATCTTCGAGAACGCCCGGCTGCAACTGGACGATGTTGCTGCCGTGATCGGTCGGGCCCGGCTTGAACGTCTTGCCGTCGAGCGTCGCCTTGATGTAGTAGAGACCATACTTCGCGTAGAGGTCGGCGGGCTGCGAAACGGTCGCGTCGATCTCGCCCTTGCGGATCGCTTCGTATTCCTGCGGTATGCCGTCGTTGCTGACGATCACGATGTGCTTCGGATCGCCCGCCGGAAACAGCAGCTGCTTGCGGCGCAGCGTCTGCAGCGTCGGCGAGAGGTACACGCCCCCCGCCTGCATGTAGATCGCCTTCACGCCGGGGTTCGCGGTGAGCAGGCTGTCGAGCGCGGTCGCGGCCACGTCGCCCTTCCAGCTCGCCGGGATTTCGAGCAGCGACAGGCTCGGGTAGTGCTTGAGGCACTCGCGGAACGCTTCCGAGCGGTCGCGGCCGTTCACCGATGCGAGGTCGCCCATGATCTGCACGACCTTGCCCGCCTTCACGTGCTCGCCGATGTACTTGCACGCCTGCTCGCCGTAGGCGCGGTTGTCGGCGCGCACGACCATCGCGACCTTGCCTTGCGTCGGCGCAACGTCGACGGCCACCACCGGCACGTTCTTCGCCGCCGCGGCATCGAGCGCGCGGCTGATCGCCGCCGAATCGAGCGGCCCGACGACGATCCCCTTCGCGCCGAGATTCAGCAGGTTGTTCATGTCGGTGATCTGCTGCACAGGGTCGCCGTTCGAATTGACGGGCGCGAGGACGGCGATGCCCATCTGCTTCGCGTACTGCGTCAGATAGTTGTCGTACGACTGCCAGAACGGCGAGGTCAGAAGCGGCAGGCCCAGGCCGACCTTGCCGGTTTCGGCGGCACGCGCCGGCCCGTTCAAGGCAAGGGCCGCCACGCAGGCGGCGCCGGCACTTAGCGCGAGCATGCGCCGAATGAAGCGACGGGCCTCGCGCGGCCCTTGGATGAACGTCATGCGTTGTCTCCTGATTGCGTTGTTGAACTGCCTGGAAGGACTGTCCTGCGCTTTTTCTTCTCGACCGCGATCTCATTCATCAGTGAACGTATTATTCATATACGAACTTTTTGAAGTCAAGGATGTGGACTGCACAAAGCGGTCCGTGTTTTCCCTAGCGGCTTGGAGCAACGCAGGCCCTACACTCGTCTGCGCCCGCTACGGAAAAGCAAAATGCAAACTTCGCAAGGGAGCCCGATCACCATGGAACCGGTCACCAAAGAACAGGAAGAAAAAGACGACGCCGACCGCTACCGCGCCCCCGCGCTCGACAAGGGGCTCGACATCCTCGAACTGCTCGCCGAGCAGAAAGAGGGGCTGACGCGCGCCGAGATCACGAAGCGGCTCGGGCGAAATGCGAGCGAGATGTATCGGATGCTCGAGCGGCTCGTCGCCCGGCAATATGTGGTGCGCTCGGCGGCGGGGGATCGCTATTCGCTGAGCTTGAAGCTGTTTGCGCTCGCGCATCGGCATCCGCCGACCCACCGGCTGATCGCGGAAGCGTTGCCGCTGATGCAGCGGTTTGCGGATGCGGCGGAGCAGTCGTGTCACCTGGCGGTCTACGATCGCGGCAATCTGCTCGTGATCGCGCAGGTGGATGGGCCTGGGACGTGGGGGATGTCGGTGCGGCTCGGGTCGCGGGTGGGGTTGATCGATACCGGGTCGGGGCGCGTGATGCTCGCGTTTCAGACGCGTGAACACCGCGCGCATATGCTCGCCGAGCATACGAAGGTGAAGGGCGAGGTGACGATCGATGTCGACGAGCTCGAGCAGGTTTGCGAACGCGTTCGCGCCGATGGGCATTCGCAAAAAGACAGTCAGCAGATATTCGGCGTAACGGATGTGACGTTTCCGATTCTCGGGCCATCGGGGCATGCGCTCGCGGCGCTGACGTGTCCGTATTTGCGGCGGATCGATGAGTATGTCGCGCCGTCGATCGAGGCGGTGACGGCGATGTTGGGGGAGACGGTGCAGGCGGTTTCGGTGTTTCGGGAGGGGCGGGAGTAGGCGGTTAATCGTGGTGAACCATACAGTGCCAATGTGTGCGCGATATTCAAGCGAATCAGCCAAAAAGCATAAACGTCTTATTTCGGACTATTCCTATATCGCGCTGCGTTACCACTCGATTACGTTTCGTTCTCCAAAAAACAAACACAGGAGAGAAACGATGCAGATGTCGAGTTGCGCACGACGACGTACGGACGATGGGCCCGCGATGCGGCTAACGAGTGGAGGGCGACGTCGACATGTGGTAAGGCACCTGGCGCGCCTGGGTGGTGCCCGATGAGTGCGACGAAGAGGCTGCACACCCGCACGTTCGGCTCACAGCCAGAATTGATCCGCATGCGCGAGGTCGAGTTGGACGACGCATCCTGGGTTCTTCTTCCGGTTTTTGCGTGGAGCGCGATCGAGATCAAGGCGAGCTTGGCGTTGATGCACAGAAACCTCGTCGACTTTGATCCGAACCACGTCAATGGATACCAGCTTGCCGAATTCCTGGACGACACCTTCGATTCATCCTGGCGTCGTGCGCCGGTGTACGACGAGGCCATATTGCGGAATCAGCTGGAAGCGCTCAAACGCCAGATAGACCGTGGGTACTGGGCCGTGCTCGGGTGGTGGGAAGAGCGGATGGTCGAGTGGGCGGAGGATCTCCAGTTGCCCGAGGGTGGGTGCTGGCAGCTTCGTCCGAAAGCGCGCTACGCGGAAAACGGCAGTGCATTGCTGTCACGCTTGGAGCAGGTGTCTCGGCAACGCAGGATGAAAGCGGGAGCGGCAAGCACGCCGCTGGCGGGTGAGCCGTTTCGTGCGCAGTTCGGTGAGCCGTTGCCGGGGGTATTGGTGGCGGGGACTGGAGCGGGCGAAACGCCACTCGATGCATTCAAGCGTGGCGCCACTGGCGGCTATGCCGGCGTGCTCGATCCGAGTCAGAGCGCCGCCTACGCGGGTAAAGTAGCAGGCGATGCGGCGCAGAGCCTGAAGCAGTTTGCGCGTGACATGGCCGGAGCGACAAGCATGGATGCTGCGCTGGCGAATGTCGCGGCTGGGAACTATTCAGCCGCTGCGGCGAAGGGGTTGCAGTCGATTGGTGACGCCGCCCTGGCGCTGACAGGGGTGAGTGGTGCGGTGAGGTCTGCGGCGGCGAAAATGGTCCCGGTGGCTGGCATGAATGCCACGTTCGAGCGCTCCGCTAGCTTTGCGAGCGAAGCGAAACTTATGACGCATTTCGAGAAGCACGGCGCGGAATTCGGTGCCCCATCAGCTTCAGAGTATTTGCAGATAGGACGCGACATCATGGAGAAAGGGGTCGCTGTCGAATACTTCTACAGACCTGCCGGCGAGATGCGTACAGGGTACGTCCGATTCATGGGCAACCGATCGGACGGTATCGCAAAATTTGGTTTTGTAGGGACAAACGCAGAAGGTGCTATTACTACGATCCACACCGAAAGTGGAAAGAGCTTTTGGAAGATGTTGAATGGCAATCCAGCCGACAAAGTTATCAGGCCAATGCAATGATTTATTCTGCTCTTGTTAAAGATATCAACCAGGAAATAGAAGGCGAAGTGACGTTGCAAGTAAATGGCTTCGAGATGGTATGTTTCTCAAATATGCCTCCTGCCATGGATGCAATTGGAACAGTGCGCCCGATTGAACTGATGCCCATGGTCTTCGGTGAATACGAGGTGAAGGAAATTTCGGCTTTATCAACGCCGGCCGTCGAACGAATCGGGGATTCGTTTTCTTATCTCGTGTCGGGGAAATTAAGCGCCGGCAAGGTGGATGCAGGCGTTGTTTCCTTCGAGGACGATATGCTCAATAGTGAATTCGGATATTTGGATGGAAAGATGATTACATGGAAAATCGAGCGGCTAGATGTCGATTTTCAATAGAGCGAGCCAGTCGGAAAGTTGTGATAGCACCGAAGGCCGATCGTACGGCCTTCGGTGTTTTAGGGCATCTCGTTATACACAAGTGTCGTTGCCACCGTCTTCGCGTAACAAACGCATTGTTTCTGCGGCGATATGAACTTTCGTGAGCCCCTTCCAGATGGTTTGCGCGCCGAGTTCGCCGTCGCCTTTGCGAGCGAGGAATCCGCCCAGGCGCGCGTTCTTGCGGTTCAAGGAGACGCAAGGTACGCAGCCGCTGGGTGGGCTGATGGCGAACGCGGCGCTGCAGGCAACGGGTAATGCCGCGTATGCCACGGCGGTGGCTGACGTGGCTGGGCCGTTGGATGCGTTGTGGGCTCCGGGCGCTGGACGAACCGCGTCGCTTGCAAGCGTACGACCGGCGCAATTGGGAAGTTATGCTGTCGGCCCGTATGGCGAGATCCGAACCAGAAATTACAGGAACTGATTCGAGTGAACAAAGACGTCTACCCTGATGCTTTTTCGAAGTGAAGGAGGTAAATGTGACGCCGAAAGAATTTGTGGCCCATCTCAAAGCCGACGTCGTTGACGAGAACGTTGCGGCATATCGCGATTTGTTCGCAAGCACGTCAGTGGGAGACGCATCAGACCCGTACTGGAAGCGTGCGCAGACATTGTTCGACAGCTTTTCGCCGGATCAGAAATCGATATTCTTCGAAATTATTCGTCAAATTTCGGTCGATACGGTGTCGAATGTTTTAGGCATTGTCGACGTAGTGAATACGTTTCCCGGCGTTGCCGCAGAGTTCGAGTTGGTATGTGACTCCCAGCAGAAGCTAAGTGGAGATTTGCAAAGCCTCTTTCTTGAAGAGGAGGAAAGGGCTTAGTCTCTAGTTTCAAGTGCAACACCCCAAATGAGGTAGGGTGTTGCGATGAAGAAGAATTACAAGCATCTGAGCGCGGAGGAACGCGCGGTCATCATGATCGAACACGGCAAGGGCAGCGGCATACGGACGATAGCGCGATTGCTTAGGCGTAGCGCGTCGACGGTCTCGCGGGAAGTGGCGCGCAACCGGGAAGCGGCGGTGTCGAGCTACCATGCGAGAGACGCGGGGGCGTCTTACCGAATTCGCCGTCGGCGTTGCGTGCGTCGGCGCAAAGTGGTTGCCGGCACTGCGTTGTATCAACATGTTCACGACCATCTGATCTATTGGCGCTGGTCGCCCCAGCAGATTGCTGCCAGACTGCGCAGCATGCATCCTGAAGACACTGACCAACGCGTCTGCCACGAGACGATATACGCTGCGATCTATGCTCATCCGCGTGGCGGGCTGAAGCAGTCGATGATCGATGCCTTGCGCCAGGAAAAGCCCACGCGTGGACGTCGGCGCACCAGTCTTGCGCAGACGGGCTTTGTGCCCGAGCAATTGCGCATCGTCCATCGCCCTGAGGAGATTGCGTTGCGGCGGTGGCCAGGCCACTGGGAAGGCGACCTGATCAAGGGGGCGTTCAATCTCGTGGAGCGCAAGACGCGTTATCTGGTGCTGTGCCGAATGGACGGTTGCACGGCCAAGGATGCCCTTGAAGGTTTCACTCGGCAGATGAAGGCTCTCCCGGCCTTTTTGCGTCAAAGCCTGACGTACGACCGCGGCACGGAAATGACTTGTCATGTCGAACTCGCCGAGCGCCTGAACCTTGATATCTGGTTTGCTGATCCGCACGCACCTTGGCAGCGCGGCAGCAACGAGAACACCAACGGCTTGCTACGCCAACTCCTACCGAAGGGTATGGACCTTTCGACACTCAGCCAGACCCAACTCAACTACATCGCGAATTTGCTCAACGGTCGACCCGCCAGACGCTCGGCTGGGACACCCCTGAAGAAGCGATGGCGAAGGAACTGGAAAAAGCCGATTTAGCTAAACGTTGCACTTGATTTTAGAGACCGCCCCGTCTCGCACACCGGATCGTTTCTTTTAGGGCATTTCACTAGCGCAAGAACGTGTTCGATGTATCCATTGATGTAATTGAAATACTTCGCCCCAATACCTGGGAATTGTAGGGAGGCAAGCGTGGAGATCGCGCGCTCAGCTGAACTGGGGACGCAAAGCGAATCGGCGAACGCATGATTGGCATGCCCGGCAACTTCGCTGTTGCCCGTCGCAAAGCAGCCGTTGTTTGACGTCATCGAGACAGAACTGTTATTTCCTCCCGCCAGCGTTCCGAGGTCCGTTACGCCACTTGCCGCTGTCCATTTGAACGCATGAGACGTTCCCGCATCGATTTCGCTGTCGCCCATCACGACCCCGGTATCGCTGATGCCCGAGACCGCCGCGGCCGCCCCGCTGGCCAACGCAGGAATCGCCTGCACGACGTTCGCATCCGGGTTCCAATAGAACGGCAGCGACACGTCGCCTGCACTCAGATACTGGCCGACGATGGCGCCGGACGCATTCATCTCAACACCGACACTGCGGGGGCTCCCCGCCACACTTGACAGGACGACCGCCGCGCCGTTCGCACTGGGCCAGCGCACGGTCTTAGTGCCGATCCCCGAACCAAAATCACAGGTGCCGAGAATCTGCCCGGTGGCATTGATCTGGCTCGCCGCGCAGGACACGCTGTTAGCTGGGGGGCCGGGCACCGATGCCACATACGCGCCCAACAACCCGGTTGGCGTCCAGACGACGGGAGTCGGGTGTCCGGCGCCGTCTGGGCACACGCCGAGGATCGCGGGCGTGGTTGCGTTGCCGGGCGCGGCATCGAGCGCGATGCAATTGGTATTGCCCAAGCCCAGCAGTCCCGGCCCTGGCAGCGTCGTTGGATTGGCCTGTCCGGCCGCCCACATCACGGGCGTGGCGATCTCTGAGCCGCTGATGCTGGCCCCAACCGCGGCGCGCCCTGATGGTTGCCACCGAGCACGACGGTGGCGACCCCGCCCGACGAATTCAGCACGAGGGGGGCCGCGGAAGGTTGATTCGCTTGCCAGGTGACGGTCTGATTGCGCCCGCTCGCGTCCTCGCACGAGCCGATCACGAGCCCGGCGTTGGTGATGGCGAGCGGCGCGCAATCTCGTCCGGCGACCAGCGGCGGCAAGACGGTTTCAGTACCGGGCGCGTTCGCGACGAAAGCCGTTTGCACCCCGGCTGTGCTCAGGCAGCTGCCCGCGACGATCCCGCTGTCGTTGACCGCGCTGCCGTCGCATTGGAGTCCGGCTGCGGTGCCTTCATCGGTGAGGGTGTCGGCGCGAACGAAAGACGTGAACAAGGCGAAGCAGAATACGGCAAAGCAGAACGGACGCAAGAAGTTGATTCGAATTGGCGTCATGACCAAACAAACCAATTATTGACCCTCGAAAGCCGGCCGAATACGTGTTAAACCCCGATCACCCGGCCACCTAGGTTAGAATAGCGCCCCTCTCAAAACCCGCATCCGCCGCGCCCCACGCGGCGGATGCCCCAGTACACGCAATGGCGAAACTTCTGACCGATTCCGAATTCCAGCGCTTTTCCGAACTCCAGCAGAAACAGGCGAGCTTCACGATCACGACCGAAGAGGCCGACGAGTTGCGCGACATCGTCGCGCGCGCACAGAAAACGCGTGACGACCGCGCGGCCGCGATGCAGGCCATCGAAACCTACATCAGCCAGTTCGACATCTCGCCCGAAGAGCTTTTCTCGGCCGAGCAGATCGGCGACGCCGCGCGCACGTTCGGCCTGATTCCCGCAGCAAAGAAAGAGCGTGTGCTGCCGCCGTCGCTGACGTTCAACGGCAAGCCGTACCAATGGACGTCGCGCGCGCTCCCCGACGACATCCGCGTGCCGCTCTTCGACGCCTTCAAGGCAGGCCAATCCGTGAAGGGCTTCATCGCGACGCCGAAGGACGCCAATCGCAACGCCGCGACGATCGCGCGCCTGGAGCGCGAAACGGGCGCCGTCTACGCGGATGCGTGGCTCGAAGAGTTGTCGGTGTCGCGCGCGCAGGTCGACGAGGCTGCGGCCAAGCTCGCGGCGTAAGCCGCCCGCCGCAATTCGATTGCACTGAAGACGGCCGGCGGTTGCGCGCGCTCAAGCCAAGCGCAACTGCCGCCGTCATGCCGAAGCGCGCTCCCCCAGCGCAAGACGCACCCCCACCACGCCAGGATCGTCGGTTCGCGACACCGCGAACCCCATCGCCTTGGCAAGCCCGATCATCGCCGCATTCTCGGCGAGCACTTCCCCGACGATCCATCTCGTGCCGCGCGAGCGCACGTATTCGATGATCTTCGTCATCAAGAGTCGCCCCAACCCCTTGCCCTTCTGGTCCGAGCGAATGGCGAGCGCGAATTCGGCCGCCTCGTTGTCCGGGTCCGTGATCGCGCGCACGACGCCGAGCGTCAATTCCATCCCGTTCTCATCGCGGGCCGTCGCGATCAGCGCCATCTCGCGGTCGTAATCGATCTGCGTCATGCGCGCGAGCTGCGAATGATCGAACCGGCGCACCGCGCCGAAAAAACGCAAACGCAAATCGTCGGACGTCATCGATTTGATGAACGCGTTGTGCGCCGTCTCGTCTTCGGGGCGGATCGGGCGGATCGTCAGGCGCGCGCCGCGCCAGTCGATCGTCTCTTCGAGCCGGCGCGGATACGGGACGATCGCGAGCCGGCTGCGCGTCGCGGCCACCGTCACGCGCGGCGCGACGAGCATGGCGCGCGTACGCGTCACGCGCAGCGTGACCGTCAAGCCGGCCATCTCCTTCACGTCGCAGACCGCTTGCGACAACGCCGTCAACGCGGCAAGCACCGGCTCGATCGACGACACGGCGCGCGCATACGGCGAACGCGAGATGACTTCGCGCGACAAAATCGGATTCAGCGGCGGCAGGCTGTAGAAGCACACCGGCGCCGACACGCCGTCGGCGGACGGCGCGGTATAGCGGAACACGGGGCCGAAGTTCGCGTCGTCGCGCAGTTCGACGGCGAGGTCGACGATTTTTGCGTCGTCGTCGTCGGCGGCGGCGGCGGCGGCGGCGGCTGCGGGATCGGGGCAATCGCCTGCATCGCGCGTTTGGACGATGCCGCCTTCGGTGACGCCGCCTCGGTACGCATGCACGCTAGCCGTGTCCAAAGCGTGCTCGCGCAGCACCGTCAGCCCGAAGCATTCGAAGATGCGCGCCGCCGCTTCGCCCGACAGCTCCGTCTGCCCCGCGGCCACCGCGCGCTTGGCCTGCGCGTGCGCGCAGTCGATCGCCTCGGGCACCTGCGCGGGCAAGCCCTCCGGCGTCTGCATCAGCAGCTCGCGCACGAGCCGGTAGTCGACGAGACGCGCGAACGCGCGCGCCAGCCGCTGCGGCGTCGTATGAACGGGAATGCCGTGCGCATGCAACGCGTCGCGCGTCGCGTTGTCCACGCCGCCAAAGAAGCACGCCAGCAGCCCGCGATATGCGAACTTCTGGCTCTCGATCAGCACGCGCGCGACTTCGGCAACGGGCGCGCTGTGCGTCGGCGCATGCACGACGAACGCCGTGCCGGTGTCGCGATGCGGCGCCAGCGCTTCGAGCGCGCGCGCGAAATGCTCGGGCCGCGCGTCATCGCCGAGCAGCAGCGGGTTGCCGCCCAGCGAAGCGCCGCCCGGCGGCGTGCCGGGCAACCCGGGACGCGCGTCGCGAGACGCGCTCAAATGCGGCAGCGCTTCGGCCACCGCGCGCGCGGCGTCTCCCGGCCATTGCGCGAGCGCGTCGCCGGCGGCCGCGAACGCGTCGGCGGCGAGCGTCGCCACCCCGCGGTCGCTCGTGATCAGCGTGGCCGTCGAGCTTGCCGCGACGCGGCCCACGCCGAGCGTTTCGATTTCGTCGAGCAAATCGTCGAGCGAATGGACGCGCACCACGCCGGCACGCTGGAACGCGGAGCTGTAGAGCGCGTCGTCGGGATCCGCGCGCCCCGAGCGCAGCGCGAGCACCGGTTTGTTGCGCGCCGCCGCCCGCGCCGCCGACATGAATTTGCGCGCCGCGCGCACGGTCTCGAGTTCGAGCAGGATCGCGTGCGTGTTCGGGTCGCTGGCGAGATAGTCGAGCGCGTCGCCCGCGTCGACGTCCGCTTCGTCGCCGAGCGCGATCGCGTGCGAGAAACCGAGCCCGCGCGCGTGCGCCCAACCGAGCACGGCGTTCGTGATCGCATTCGACTGCGAGACCCAGGCGACGCCGCCCTCCTTCACCGGAAACGGCGACGCGCTGAAGCGCGCGCTGAGCGCCGGCGTGATGACGCCGACGCTGCCCGGTCCGACGATGCGCAGCAAATACGGCCGCGCCGCCGCGAGCGCTTGGGCGAGCGCGGTGCATTCGTCGCTGCGCCTGGCCTCGCCGAGGATGATCGCCGCGCGCGTGCCGAGCTTGCCGAGTTTGCGGACGATGGCGGGCCAGGTGGCGGGCGGCGTGCAGATCAGCGCGACGGTCGGCGCTTCGGGCAGATCGCGGACGTCGCCGAACGCGACGAATCCGCTCAGCTCGGCGTATTTCGGATTGACCGGCCAGACGGGCCCCGCGAAACCGCCTTCGAGCACGCGCGCCCAAACCATCGCGCCGACGCTGCGCGGCCGCAACGAAGCGCCGATCACGGCGACCGATTCCGGCCGAAACAACGCGTCGAGATTGCGAACGGTCATGGATGCTCCTGTCGACCATGCAAAGCTGGGATTGGCGCCGGGCCGTGCGAGGCGCCGCGGGCGGACCCGAAACATCGCTAGGATAGGCGAAAGCGCCGGCTCGCGCGACGCGTTTTGCCCGCCCCACGGCGCGTTCAGGGCCTCCGCGCGACTCGGCGCCGCGGCCAAATATGGGCATAATCGCAAACTCTACAAACCGGCGCTCGCGGCAAGCGGCGCCGGTGCGCCCGGCAGCGGCGACCCACCGGTTTTTCGATGAACGACTCCGCGCGCCGAAGGCGCAATAACAAGTACGACGGAAGGACATAGACCATGCGGCGCTTGCCATCGCTGATCGCGTTGCGCTTTTTCGAAGAGACGGCCCGGCACATGAGCTTCAATCGCGCTGCCGCCGCGCTGTGCGTCACGCAAGGCGCCGTAAGCCGCCAGATCAAGATTCTCGAGGACTCGCTCGGCGCCAAGCTGTTCGAGCGCGATCACAAGGGCATCCGCCTCACGCCCGCGGGCGCCCAGTTGCTGCCGTGCGTCTCCGACGCGTTCGACACGATCGAGCGCGGCACGCGGCAGCTCGCGTCGATCACGGGACGCAAGCGGCTCGTGCTGTCGGTGCCGCCGACGTTCGCGACGCAGTGGCTTTCGCCGCGTCTCGGGTCGCTGGCGGTCGAGCTGCCGGACGTGGAACTGTCGGTGCGCACGGGGCCCAGCGACGATTGCCACTGCAACATCCGCTTCGGCCGCGAAGCGCTGCCCGAGGGGCCATCGGAATTGCTGATGATCGAGCGGCACACGCTGGTCTGCGCGCCCAAACTCGCCAGCGAAGCGCTCGAAACCTTGCTCGAACGCGTGCCGGCGCTCCACGTGCTCTACAACGACACGCGGCTCGAACTCTGGCCGAACTGGCTCGCGAAGGCGCAACTGCCCGCGCGCCACGCGGAGAACGGAATCGAGTTTTCAAATCTGGAGCAGGCGATTCATGCGGCGCGCAAGGGCGTCGGACTGGCTGTCGTCGATCGCAACATGATCGCCGAGGAGCTGGCGGACGGGTCGCTGATCCGTATCTCGGATGTCGAAGTCATGGGACCGTATGGCTATTGGCTCGATATCGGCGCGAACCATGCGGCGCTGGAGCACGTGCAGGCGTTCGCGAGCTGGATGCGGGAGGAGGTACTGAAAATGTCCGACGAAGGCGGCGGCACGCGCTAGGCAGGCCCTGGCGCCGCGCACCGGGCGAGGACCATTCGTCCGAAGGCGCTTCAGATCGGCTTGCTTTCGCTGGATGCCCAATTGCGCATCAGTGCGTTGCTCGGCAATCTCTCATCCACCATTTTTTTGGCGGTTTCAACTCCCGCCACCGGCAGGCCCGTGGGATCGAGAACCCCGATCTGCACCAGCACCGATGCTTGATCCCAGTAGATGTGCTCGTTGTACAACTTGTCGCCGCGAAAACACACGACAGCGAGCATCGGGATTTCGAAGTACTTCCCCGTAGGCTCGAGGCCCGGCAGCAACCAGTCGATTTCCCGATCATGGGTGGCACAGAACACGAACTCATCGACGATCCGGTCTGCGCCGATCGTCCGGGACACGGGAATGAGCCGCGTATCGGCGGGGTTGGCGTTCACAAAGTGATACTTATAGAAGCGCTTGAGCTCGTCGTGGCCGACGCCGCCCGTCATGGTCGGCACGTGGTTCACATACGGCTCGGCCACCATCGTCGGCAAAACCGCGTCCACGTCGCGCGTGGCGAACTCGTAGTAGCAGTGCCGCTCCCACAGGCTGTTCAGGTCGAATACGGGCCCCAGAACCTTGCGCAGAAGCGCAATCGTGCGCGAATAAGCCATCGTCGCGGCGGGCTTGTCGAAATGTGCGCGCTCAGGCGTGGCGAACGCGTGCTCGCAGTCGGGGTAGACGTATTGTTCAATCGCGGAATTGGCGGACAGCGCCGACTGAATCTTCTCGCGTATCGGCTGTGGGCACAGCCTGTCGTTGCCGGCGAAGTGGAAGGCCATCGGGCATCGGATCGACGGCACCTCGTCGAGGAAAGCATCGAGTCCAACGCCGTAGTAACTCACGGCGCAATCCAAATCCGTTCGAGCCGCCGCCAGCATCGCCAGCTTGCCCCCCAGGCAATAGCCGACGGCGCCGACTTTGCCGGCATGCCGGGGATTGCCGCGCAATGCTTTGACCGTGGACGCAATGTCCCGCACCGCCAGTCCCAGGTCCAGCCGTTCGTTGAAGTTCAGCGCCTGGGCCAGATCGTCGCCGCCATAGCCGAGGTCGACGCCCGGTTTCATGCGCCAGAACAGGTCCGGCACCAGCACCACATAGCCTTCTTCGGCAAACCGATCGGCCATGGCCTTCATGTATGCGTTGATGCCGAAGATCTCCTGCAAGAGCACGAGGCCCGGTCCCGATCCTTGCTTCGGCGTCGCAAGATAGGCTGAGAACTGCTGCCCATCGTCTGATTCGATGTCGATGAATTCACCGCTCATGATTCTCTCCATTGCGCGAGCGACGATGCGATGTGCGTCGTCGATTTCAAGTTGTACGGCCGCGCCGTCCGCGATGACGCCGTCGAGCCGCGCGATGACGACAGGCCCTTCGCTTGTCAGGACGCTCGCGAGATACACGTCATGGCCCTGGGCCTCGCCAGCACGAGGCCGGACAACCGTCGATTCCGTCACGGTGCCGCGCTCGACCGCGCGCTCGACCCAGTCGCCTGCGCCGCACGCGGGGCAATAGTAGCGCGCCGGGAATAGCGTCGTTCCGCATTGCCTGCACTGAAAGACATCGAGCGTCATGGGGCATGCCCTCCTGCCTTTTCCAGCACGACGGCGTTCGCGCACATGCCATAGCGATACTCGACCATGCCGTAACCGCTCACCACGGCCAGCTTGGCGTCTCTCACTTGCCGCTCGCCGGCTTCGCCGCGCAATTGCGTGATCGCCTCAACCAGACCATGCATGCCGCCTGCTGCTCCGGCCTGACCGGCGGACAACTGCCCCCCCGACGTGTTCACAGGAAGTTCGCGCGAGACGATGCGCGACAGGAGCCTGCGCAAATCCCCGTCCGGAGCGAAGCCGAGATCCGCGAGCTGCGCGATCGCCATGACCGGGTAGTCGTCATAGACGGAAACCATGTCGACGTCGTCGGGCGTGACACCCGCCTGTCGCCACAGATCGGCGGCGAGCTGCTGCAAGGAGGTATGCAGGCCATCACCCGCCTGATGATCCGCGTTGTACAGACATTTCAGCGCTCGCACGCCGACGTTCGACCGTGTGCGAGCCAGATCGCTGCGCATCACCAGCACCGCGTTCGCACCGCTCACGACGGGCACGCAATCGAATCGCCCCAACGGAGTGGCGACGCTCGGCGCGGCAAGGTAGTCGTCGAGGGACATCGGCGTGCGATAGACCGCGTTCGGATTCAACGCGGCCCATGCGCGCTGCGCGACGCATAGCGCGCCGTAATCTCGGCGCGTAAGACCGTGACGCTTGGCATGACGCTGCGTGAGCAGCGCGAATACGCTGTTCGGGCCGCCGTTTTCCAGCGGACGCAAGTACGTGCGCGTCGTCAGGTTGTAGTTCTCGACCAGACGCTTGAAATCGGCTGCGTCGAAGCGATCCCCGGACACGAGAGCGATGACGTTCGCGTCGCCGTGTTGAATCGCACGGATCGCGTGTTGCAGCAGATTGATCGCGCTCGCGCCGCCGTGACAGTCATCCATGCACCAGCGCGGGCTCAGGCCCAGTTGCCACGCGAGATCGATCGCGTGATCGGGGGTTAGCGTGAACGACGCCACGCCGAGGCCGTCGACTTCTTTCGCGGACACGCCGGACTGCGCGAGCACGGCGCCGAATGCCCGGGCCAGCAGGTCGCCGGTGGAGGCAGCCGTCGCGTGCCGGCGGTAGGGCACTTCCACGCCGGCCGCGATCAGAACGTTGCCGAAATCGTTCGTGTGCATATCGGCGTGCCTCGCAAGCTCACCGGCGATTCGCACGCCGCGCCGCGGTTTCGTGCGTGAAGAGCAGCGAAATCACCGTGATCAGCCCCAACGCGATCATCAGCAAGGCCACCGGCCATGCCGCGCGATAGTGCGCGAGCAGAGCGGTCGCCAGCAAGGGCGACAAGCCGCCCGCAAACACGGACGCCACTTCGTGACCAAGCGCCATGCCCGAGTAACGCACCTCGGTGCTGAACAGCTCACCCATCAAGCTGGGCTGCGTGCCGATCATCGCGCCGTGGCAGATGGCGTTGCCGAGCAGGAAAGCCAGCCAGATCAACGCGGGCACTTTCGTGCCGAGAAGCCAGAAGAACGGGAACGCGATCAGGACCAGACCCGCCGCACCGATCATGTACACGGGCTTGCGGCCAACGCGGTCCGACAGGCGACCCCACATCAGCATGGTGAAGAGCTCGACGGTCATCGACACGATGACGCCCGCGAGCATCACCTGATTGGGCACGCCGATGAACTTGCCATACGCGAGCGAGAAGGCGATCACGATGTACGAACCACCGTTCTCCGCCACGCGCAGGCCCATCGCCAGCAATATTTCCTTCGGGTATCGGCGGATGACGTCCAACACCGGCATGTGCGATTTCTTGCCCGCCGCCCGGGCGCTGGCGAATTCCGCGCTTTCCGGAAGCTTCGAGCGAACATAGACGCCGACGCTGAAGATGAAGATCGACAGCAGGAATGGCACGCGCCATCCCCAGTTCATGAATGCATCCTTCGGCAGCAACTGTACGAGAAAGAATACGGCTGCTGACAGCACGAAGCCGCCCCCTACGCCGAGCTGGCTCAGCGATGCGTAATAGCCGCGCTTTTCGGGTGGCGCCGACTCGCTGATCATCAGCACGCCGCCGCCCCACTCGCCTCCTGCGGCGACGCCCTGGAGCACGCGCAGGAGCAGCAGCAGCGCCGGCGCCCAGAGGCCCACTTGCGCATAGGTCGGCAACAGTCCGATCAGGAACGTGGCCGCGCCCATGATCGACAGCGTCCACACCAAAGCGCCCTTGCGGCCGAAGCGATCGCCGATGTGCCCGAACACCACGCCGCCGAGCGGCCGCGCGGCGAAGCCGACCGCGAAGCCGGCGAAGGCGGCCATCGTCCCGACGAGCGGATCGGTGCCCTTCGGAAAGAACAGCTCGCCGAACACGAGCGCCGCGGCCGTGCTGTAAAGAAAGAAGTCGTACCACTCGAGCGCGTTGCCGGCCACCGATGCGAGCACGATGCGGCGAAGCGATTTTTTGTCGACAGGTCCGGCCTTTGCATCGATCGCACCATTGGAGCCCGGGCTTGCCGCGGATAAAGTTTGCGTGCTTGTCATCTCTGACTCCATGATGCGCACCGGCGGTGCACTGAATGGTGACAATGGGACTGCGTTGCCGTCGACCGGCGCGGTCGACGTTGGGTCGAGCGCTCAGATCACGAGCGCCCCACCCGGTATCCCGACGCCTCGAGGTCCCACGTGGTCGGCGTGAGGCCCGTTTCGCGCAGCTTGTACTTCATGATCTTTCCATTCTCGGTCTTGGGCAGATCCGGCACGAAGTCGAGATAGCGCGGCACGGCGAAGTACGGCAAACGCGGTTCGCAATATCGAATGAGGTCGAGCGGGTCGAGCGTATGGCCGTCCCCCAGTACGACGGCGGCCATGACGTCGTCTTCGGCTAGTTCGGACTGCACAGCAAAGACGGCGGCCAGTTCGATCGACGGGTGGCTCAGCAGTACCTGTTCGACCTCGTACGAGGAAATGTTTTCGCCGCGGCGACGGATCGCGTCCTTCAGGCGATCGAGAAAACGGAAATAACCGTCGGGGCTGCGCACGACCCGATCGCCGGTGTGGAACCAGAGGTTTCGCCAAGCCTCGACCGTTTTGTCGGGCATGCCGAAATAGCCGCTCGCGAAGGCGTAGGGTTCGTTGGCACGAAGAATCAGTTCTCCCGCTTCGCCGTCCGGTACGGGGCGGTCGTTTTCGTCCACGACTCGAGCGTCGAAGCCAGCAGCGAGCTTGCCCATGTATCCCGTGCGCCGGGCGCCGATCCGGCCGCCAATCACCGAGTTGGTTTCAGTCGAGCCATATCCGTCGACGAGACCGATACCGGAGCGCTTCGTGAACGCTTCCTGGAATGGCTCGGGCACGCCCGGCGCGAGAGCGACGCGCACCCGGTGTTCGCGCTCGCCCGGCGTGACGGGGCGGGAGAGCAGGATAGGCACCATCGCACCAAGCACGTACGTCACGGTGGCGCGCGTCGCGATCAGCGAATCGAAAAAGCCGCTCGCGGAGAACCGCCGGTCGACGATCAGCTCCGCATCGTGCATCAACGCCTGGAAGAAACTGTTCAGCGCGTTCGTGTGAAATAACGGAAGACAGGTATAAAGCACGTCGCCGGGCACGATCTCCAGATCGCCGCCCGTGTTCACGCCCCACCAATAGAACTGCGCGTGCGGGCAAATCACGCCCTTCGACACGCCCGACGTTCCGGACGTATACAAGATGACGAACGGATCGCCGTCGGAAATGGCAGCGGCTTCGATCGGCTCTCCCAGAGGAGGCAGTGGAATCTGAAAGAGGGGTGAGCGCTTCATTTCAATCGTCGGCTCGCCGATGACCGAGATCGTTGCCAGCGGAAGGTCTTGCGTTGCGAGCGCATGGACGGCTTCGACCAGATGCGACTCCGCGACCAGCAAGCGCGCACTGGAGTTTCTGAGAATGTGCTCGAGCTGCATGCCGCGTGACGCGGTGTTGATGGGTACGGCGACGGCACCAAGCCAGGCGCAGCCCAACACGATTTCCATGAATTCGGCGCGGTTCCCGCACAAAATCGCGACGCGGTCGCCGCGCTTGACGCCCTGAGCCGCAAGCGCTCCGGCGCGACGCGCGGCGATTGCAGCGGCGTCGCTGGCGGTCCAGGTCGTCGTGCGATCCGAGAAGAGGGGCGCGGCGCCGTTGCGGGCGGCTCGCGCCTTCAGCATGGCCGGTAACGTGCGCGGTGTCCGGGTGTCTCGTTGCACGCCCATAGGCGCCTCGGCGATCGTATTCATATGATCAAAAGCCCTCGTGCCTCTTATGTGACGTGGCCGAGTCTAGGATCGCGTATCCTATCCGTCAAATTCATAAATAATATGACTCGTATAAATATGGCGGATTTCAACAAAGTGGATTTGAACCTGCTGCGCGTGTTCCAGGCGGTCCTCGAGGAGAAGAGCCTGACTCGCGCAGGGCAACGCCTCGGCCTGTCGCAGCCGGCAATCAGCTATGCGCTAGGACGCCTGCGCGCATTGTTCGACGATCCCTTATTTGTTCGGACGCCTGAAGGAATGGCGCCGACGTCGGCGGCCGAGCGGCTCGCAGACCCCGTCGGCCGCGCGATCGCCGCGGCACGCGAGGCGCTGCGTCATGGCGAACCATTCGATCCGGCGACAAGCTCGCGCGAATTTCGGCTATCGATGTCGGATATCGGCGAACAGGTTTTTCTGCCGGCGATCTGCGAGAAGCTGCAACAGTTGGCGCCGCAAGTGCGGATTGCCGCCGAGCCGGTGCCGCTTACGGGTGTCGAGGAAAAGCTGCGTCTGGGGCAGCTCGATTTTGCGATCGGCAACCTGCCTGCGCTGAAGCCCATCACAAAGTACGCGTCGCTGTTCAACGAAGAGTACGCGTGCATGACGCGCAAACGTCCCGGCCTTCCAGCGCGCCGGATCACCCGAGAGAGGTTTCAGGACATGCTGCATGTCGCCGTGGCTTCGACCGACAGCAGCCATCTGTTGATCGATGAAACGCTGCGCGCCAGCGGGCTCTATCGGCGTGTGGCGTTGCGCGTGCCTCACTTCACAGTCGTACCGCAGATCCTTCAGCGCACCGACTGGATGGTTACGCTGCCGCGCGGAGTGGCCGAAATTTTTAACGAATCCGGGCAGTTTCTGATCTATCCGCTACCCGTCGAGATTGCTCACTTCGAGTCCACGATTCATTGGCACGATTTATATGACGGCGACGAAGGAAACCGCTGGTTCCGTGAGTTCGTCATTCAGACGGTGCACCACCCGTGAGACGGCATCGACTATCGCATGCTCCGGGCCTGGCCGGAGCATCGCATGAAGACTTGATTGAAAACCGCCGCCCATGTCTGATCAAAATAAAGTCATCATCCAGAGTATGTCCACGCAGAGCTCCAGATGCGAGTCGAAACGGCGAAGCGCGATAAATGACTTATCGCTACATCCCTTTGCAGGCTCGACAGTGTGCGCCGGCTGACCGACGCTTACGTTAAATCATCTCGATGGCCATGGCCGTCGCTTCGCCACCGCCGATGCAAAGGCTGGCAATTCCGCGGCGTCCGCCCGTTAATCTGAGGGCCGCAAGCAAGGTGACTAGAATGCGTGCTCCGGAAGCGCCGATAGGGTGACCGATGGCGCAGGCGCCGCCGTGTATGTTGACCTTGTCGCGATCGAGAGCCATGTCCCGCATAGCGGCCATGACAGCGACCGCAAATGCCTCGTTGATTTCCCACAAATCTACGCTCGGCGTCGCCCATCCAATCCTGGACAGCAGTTTCTTCATCGCGCCCACGGGAGCGGTGGTAAACAGTCTCGGCTCTTGAGCGTGGGTGGCGTGCCCGACAATAACGGCCAGAGGCTTGATCCGGAGTCTGTCGGCACTTGAAAGGCGCATCAGCACCAACGCGGCGGCACCGTCGGAAATCGAACTGGAGTTGGCCGCAGTCACCGTACCATCGACCTTGAAAGCGGGTTTCAGGCTACTGACCTTGTCCAGTTTGGCCTTGAACGGCTGCTCGTCGTGCTCGACCAGGACTTCGCCTTTTTTGCTGGAGGTTATAACGGGAGCGACTTCCCATTCGAAGGCACCGGACTGGATAGCGGCCTTGGCACGGGTTGTTGATCTAATTGCATAGGCATCCTGATCATCTCGGGAAAAACCGTAAGCCTCGGCGCACTCTTCAGCGAAGGTGCCCATTTGACGGCCCTTATCGAAATAAGCATCTTCCAGGCCGTCGAAGGACATATGGTCGAGGATCTGTCCGTGACCAAGGCGGAAGCCCCCGCGTGCCTTCGGGACGAAGTATGGAGCGTTAGTCATGGATTCCATGCCACCCGCGACAATGACCTCGTTGCTGTCGGCCATCAGCAGATCATGGGCCAGCATAGCTGCTTTCATGCCGGAACCGCACACTTTGTTGACAGTGGAGCACCCCACCGACAGGGGCAGCCCGGCGGTGATTGCCGCCTGGCGTGCCGGGGCCTGGCCGAGGCCGGCAGGCAGCACACATCCGAAGATGAGTTCCTGCACCTCGTCGGCACTAACGCCGGCTCGCTGAATAGCGGCCTTGACGGCAACGGCACCGAGCTGGGGCGCTGTGCAGCTGGAGAGTTCCCCCTGGAAGCTGCCAATAGGAGTACGGGCGGCAGATACGATAACTATGGGATCTTTGGGCATGGCTCATTCGCTGAAAAGATGGATGCGGTTTATTTGGCGGCCATACGGATGGCGCCGTCGAGGCGGATGACCTCGCCGTTCAAGTATTCGTTCAAGAGGATGTGCTCCACCAGAGCAGCGTATTCCGCTGGCTTGCCCATCCGCGCTGGAAACGGCACCGTTTTGCCCAGCGCCTCCTGTACTTCGGCGGGCATGCCGAGCAGCATCGGCGTTTCCACGATGCCTGGCGCAACTGTCATGACCCGGATGCCGCAGCGGGAGAGTTCCCGCGCGAGTGGCAACGT
This sequence comes from Trinickia mobilis, assembly GCF_017315705.1. GTDB lineage: Bacteria > Pseudomonadota > Gammaproteobacteria > Burkholderiales > Burkholderiaceae > Trinickia_A > Trinickia_A mobilis. The sequence continues at coordinate 55,474 of NZ_JAFLRF010000002.1, forward strand.
CATCGCGACGACGCCGCCTTTGGAAGCGGCGTAGGCTGCCTGCCCCACCTGTCCTTCAAACGCGGCCACCGACGCTGTGCAGATGATGACGCCGCGCTCGCCGGAGGTCTCTGGGGGGCAGGCGCTCATCATCTCCGCCGCAATGCGGATCATGTTGAAACTGCCCACCAGGTTGATATTGATCGTTCGAGCGAACGAATCCAGCTTGTGGGTTCCTTCACGGCCGATGACCCTTTCGGCGGGAGCAACGCCTGCGCAATTGACGAGTCCCCTGAGAAGCCCCATTTCCAAGGCCGCTGCAAAAGCTGCCTTGGCGCCCTGTTCGTCGGCGACGTCGGTGGCAACGAATCGGGCATTTGGCCCCAGCTGTGCGGCGATGGCCTTACCCGCTTCGGGGTTCAGGTCCGCCAGGACCACCTTGCCGCCCCGCTCGACGAGCATCTTCGCCGTGGCCGCTCCCAAGCCGGAACCAGCCCCAGTCACTACAAATACGTTGTCTCTTATCTGCATGTCCGTGTTCCTTTCATGTGACGCTTCGCCGATACATTCGGCACGCGGGCCGCTGACTCGCGTCTGGATTCGCTTCCGATGCGCGCCGCTACTCAGAATAAAACGTGGTGAACGAGCCAACCTCCGCTCTGTCCGTGACGAGGGTGTTCTCGATGCGTGAGGCATCCGCAAATCCGAGACTCATGCCGACGACGAACCTCTCACCTGCCTCCAGTCGAAGTTGATCGGCAATGATCTTGCGGTACTTCATAAATGCCGCTTGAGGGCATGTGCTCAAGCCATGGGCACGAGCCACGATCATGATGTTTTGCAGAAACATGCCGTAGTCGAGCAGGCTACCCTGCTGCATAACGCGGTCGATTGTGAAAAACAGGCCGGCGGGCGCGTCAAAGAATTGATAGTTGCGGCTGTGCTGGGCCTGCATCCGTTCCTTGTCGCCCTTTTCGATTCCAAGCAACCCATATAGCTTCCAACCCACAGTCCGTTTTCTTTCAAGGTATGGCGATATCCACTCGCGCGGGTAATAGTCCCACTCGTCCGTGCATGTCTCGTCTAGTGCCGAATCTTCGTTAACCCGCTGGATCGCGGCACAGATGCGGTCTTTGGCGTGCCCCGTGACGACATGGACGCGCCAAGGCTGGATGTTGACGCCCGTAGCGGCGAACCGCGCTATGTCCAATATCGATTCAACCGTCTCTCGAGGAACCGGCGTGGGCAGAAACGCCCTGACGCTGCGACGCGACAGGATGGCCCATTCGATGGCCTTGCGCAGCGCATCGGCATCCATTGCCGGTGGTGTGTCACTTCTCTTCATCAGTCACTCCATCTGTCTCCAACGTCAGCAAACTCAAGCAACTTCCCTGCACGGCAGCATTGCTTTTGCAAGCAAGATTAGCCGGGCGGTACAGGGCGTGTTGTCTCGAACATGACAATTGACATCCGGTAATCGGTCGTCTTCTACGAACCCGAGGAGTGTCCTGTTCGAGACAGTTCCAGGCCAGCGCAACGTATAGATTGGATGTGACATCGCAAGGTTTGAGCGATCTGATTCAGAGGTTGCACCTACGCACCACTGATGCCCGGAACACTTTCACATTCACGCGAGGAGACACGACATGCCAACCCCAATCTACGAGCGCGGACTCGATCGAAACGAAGCCAACCATGTGCCGCTGACACCGCTGCACTCACTGGACCGATGCGCCGATCTGTTTCCGGAGCGTATTGCTATCGTGCACGGCGAGATGCGTCAGACCTGGGCGGCGACGCGCAGCCGCTGCCGCCGGCTCGCCAGTGGGCTCGTCCGGCGAGGTGTCAAGCGCGGCGACACCGTGTCGATCATCGCGCCTAATACACCCGCATTGGTGGAGGCACATTTCGGGGTGCCGCTAAGCGGCGCTGTGCTCAACACGATCAACTGCAGGCTGGATGCCGACGGCATTCGGTTCATCCTGCTTCACGGGGAATGTAAGGTTCTTTTCGTGGATCGCGAGTTTGCCGCCCTTGCTGCGGACGCACTCGAGCATGTTCCAGACAGGCCACTCGTGATTGACATTGCGGATCTCGAAGCGCCGCCGGGGGCATCGATAGGTAACCTCAACTATGAACAGTTGCTCGGAGAGGGGGATCCGGACTTCGAAGGCGTATGGCCCACGGACGAATGGGACGCTATCGCATTGAACTATACGTCCGGCACGACCTCCGACCCGAAAGGGGTCGTGGTCAGTCACCGTGGGGTTCACCTGATGAGCATGCTCCAGTTGATTGACTGGGGCATGCCTCGCCGGCCGGTGTATCTCTGGACCCTCCCAATGTTCCACGCCAACGGCTGGTGCTTCGCCTGGGCAGTCACGGCAGCGGGTGGCACCCATGTCTGCCTGCGCAAAGTCAATGCCGCAGGGATATTTCGAGCCATCCGCGAGTACGGCGTCGACCATTTTTGTGCGGCGCCTATCGTCCTGGCCGCGCTGGCAGACGCGCCCGCCAGCGAGCGTAGCCCGTTACCTCGCGTCGTTCGCGTGCGCACGGCGGGTTCGCCGCCCCCGGCAACCGTGTTGAATTCGGTAAGCGAGATGGGATTCGAGGTTGAGCACGTATACGGCATCACCGAAGCCTCCGGCACGCCGGTCAGTTGCTTGATTCAGGCAGACTGGCGCGCATTGGCCAACGAGGAGCAGGCGCGCCTGAAGGCGCGGCAAGGTTATCGGGCCTCTGGACTGGAAGCCGTGCGAGTAGCAAATCCCACCACGCTTGAGTCAGTTCCTGCGGACGGAAAGACCGAGGGAGAGGTACTTCTGCGCGGCAATGTCACGATGAAAGGGTATCTGAAGAACGAGGAAGCTACGCGAAACGCCTTCAAGGGTGGCTGGTTCCACACCGGCGATATTGCCGTGGTACACCCGGACGGATACATGCAGATCACGGATCGTTGCAAAGACATCATCATTTCGGGTGGCGAAAATATTTCATCGGTAGAGGTGGAGGAAATATTGCACCAGCACCCGGCTGTACTCATCGCGGCAGTGGTGGCGCAGCCCGATGCCAGGTGGGGCGAAGTGCCCTGCGCATTTGTCGAATTGAGGCAGGGTATCGATGCACCTTCTGAACGAGAGCTGATTACGTTCTGTCGAGAGCGGCTCGCTCACTACAAGTGTCCTGTGAGGATCGTGTACGGCGAGCTGCCAAAGACAGGCACAGGAAAAATTCAGAAATTTCGACTTCGAGCACAGGCTGGCAGCCGGGAAGCCATTACGAAGCTGTCTGACGCGTAGTCACGTACGCGGCCTAATCAATCTTCGGAATGCGCAAAATCTCGAAGTCCTGTTAGGTCAAGAATTCGGACTGAGCCATATTCGATCGTCAAAAGCCCCGCACCAGCGAGCTCGTGAAGCGCCCGGTTGGTGTTCTGCCTCGAAAGGCCGGACAAACGTCCAATTTCTTCTTGCGAAAGACCCAGCGTCAGATCAGTGACGCCAAAGAGTTGCGGGTTGAACAGTTCAGCGAGACAGAAAGCGACTCTTGCAGACGCTTTCTGCAAACGGAGGTTTCCAACCAGACCGACGTAGTATCCACACCGTGCATTGAGCTGATCGATGACAAACCGACTGAACGAATGGCTATTGTCAAGCAGCCACTCAAATGTGCTGTGCGGAATAAACCCGACTTCGCTATCGCGCAGCGCTACCACCGAGTACGGGCGAGGCTCATCTTTTAATAGGGCTCCCTCGCCAAACCAAGAACCCGCCGGCACGCCGGCGAAGGTCGTGGCCCGCCCACCTTTCGAGACCGTATCGACTTTGACTAACCCTTCGATCACGCCTATCCAATGATCGGCAGGGGCTCCGCGATGACAGACCAGCGCGCCGGCAGAATACGACCGTTGAAAGGCATCTTTCTGGACGCGAGCGAGTTGCTCCTGTGTCAGTTTAGCCGACCAGGCGGAGCGCGATATGAAGCACTGCAACTCGACTGACAGGGGCATAGCCAAGTTAGGTTCGAAGGGTCCAGAGGCTCTAGTTTAACCATTTGCCGGCCGACGTTTCCCAATGATCCAATCGGCTGATATCTGCTCGAAGGTCCGGTCCGCAAACCCAAAGTCGCCGTTCGCGAGATCGCGGATCAAGTTCGCCTTGAACGTCCCCTATCGAGAAAACGAATAGTCACTGTCGGCTCAATCCAGAGGCTCGAATTCATCGCACGAAAGACTGCTCTGTCGTCTATGCGAACAACCGGTTAGCGTAGACATCACGTTGTGCGGATGTCCTCTTCCGCCGCGTGTGAACGAGACCGCGGCAAGAATCGTCCATACGACCACCACCAGCGCAGCGCTAAATCGCCACCATTCGTTGATCAGACCTGGAGCGGCACTCCGTACAAGCGCTTCCTGTCGGAGCTCAACCGCTGAATAGGGCGATCCCCTAGCCTCTTTTAGCAACGGCGCCTTATTCATGCGCATGCGGTCGGGGCATACAGTGTAGTCATGCCTGTCGGCGTGCCGCGATCGTTGGGCGGGGGGCAGGCGCAACCCAAAAGCTCCATCGGGGTCGCCGCCACGAACATCAAATTCCAGCGAACCGTTGTAGTTCTGATTTCCGCACTGTCGTGGCCCTATGGATGGACCGCGGGAGATAGGACTTGCCCATCCAGACACAGCCTTGAGTTGGCTTGCGTGGGCTATGCGGACGCTCTGCTTTCAGAGCAGAAAAATAATTCCAATATTGTTCCGACTGGAACAACCAGCAGAGCATCCAGAAACACCAAGGGAGTAAGTTGCAGGTAAGAAAAATAGTTCCAGGCTGGATGCCCGAGGCCCATCCTCGAGCGGTCGTGATACCACAAAAAGAGCTAACTCGGGGATAAAGGAAATTCTGCATTGGTATTGCAAGAGCGTGCCAAGTCCTCGCAAGAACTTTTAATGCCTTTCGAAGCGGCACGAAATCCCGGCGCAAACTGCATGATTCGATTGGCGTCGGGTATGTCATGCATCATGCTGGAGGATACGATGAACACTCTGACTTTAATCCCTATTGCCGCATTGACGTTGTGCACCACACTGGCCTATGCGGGTGACAACAGTGACGCATCCAGCACGGCCTCCGACAGCAACGCAGCTATGACGTCGGACGCAGTCGGCGGCACGTCAGGGGGCGGCAGCATGAGCGGTGCCCCCAGTGGCAAGACTCGCGCGGAGGTCTATCAGGAATTGCTGCGGGCCCAGAAGGACGGCACGCAGGAGCGCTTGAATGCGCTTTACGGCGGGCAGTGAGCAGATGCACGGGATGCCGTACGGTGCGCGCCGCACAGCGTCCCGGGAGACGACGCCAAAGATTGGAGCGAGGGGCCACAGCCCGGGAGAATGACAGGACTCGCGCCGGGCGGCAGAACGACCATGGCGAGCGGCACAACGATGAGCACAAACGGGACATAGCATCGTCGGGATGTGCCGAGGATACCCGTAGTCTTCGGCGCGATCGGCGCGTGCGCTCCGCTCAGATTCGCTCTTGCGCAGTCGACGCTGCTGCGCACCCCCGACGAGATCCTCGGCCCCTTCTACCCGGTGGGGAAAACGCCTGACCCGGGCGCCGGCCTGACGCAACTGCCCGGCAAGCCGGGGCAGGCCACGTGTCAGCTTCTAAATGTGATGGGACGTGTCCTGAACATCAGGGGAGAGCCCGAGCGCGATGCGAAGCTGGAGATATGGCAGGCGAACGCGTACGGTCGCTATTGAGGGTCGGCCGGGATTCGGCTTTATGGAACGCTTCGCATAAGGCCGACGACATGTTCGTAGAACCAGTCGTTGAACGCGTCGAAGCCCTGCACGGTCAACCCGAGCCGGTGCGCATTCTCGCAGGCCCGCACCAGCATCCAGCATGCAGCCTCCTCGAGGTCGGCTTCGAAGTCCGGCGCATCGGCCTTGTCAAAGTACCGCACCACGTTGGCGACCAGGTTCTCCGCGTCATCGAAGGCCGTGGGATCCAGCGGCCGGCCATGCAGCTTCGTGTGCGCCAGGTCGGTCGCATCGAACTTCCAGTCGAGGACCGCCTGCTGCCCATTGTTGCGCAGCGCCTGCGCCAGTACGCGCTCGGCCGCGCTGGCCAGGGTGATGGCCGACGCGAAGCGGTGGCGCTCCAGAAACGCGTCAAGGGCCATCTCGAGTTGCTCGAGTGCGAGGGCGACGCGGTTGCAGGTTTGCGAGGTCATGGTCAGCCTCCGGAGACGGATGTGGAGGTCCCAGTCTACTGCCGCCGCCCTTCCCGCGTTGCCGAGGTGAATATTTGACGGTCATCGTGTCGGACACGCCGACCGCGCTTGCTTCCTGACGACAAGCACGCGCGCGAAGTCCGCGCGGTGCGCAGCGTCACGGCTAATACGACGACCGCCACGGGGCAGCAGGCTCGCGCGGATCGAGTGACTGCTTCAGAGCGACGCGACAGACACGCTTGATGACCCCTCTCGGCCACTTGGCTGCTGGTTGTTGAAACGCCGAAGAGGCAAGGAATCGACCATCGCCAACTTCGGACTGAACGACCGCTCGTCGACACTCTCCGGGCCTTCCGCAGGCAGAGCAACTTGCCCGACTGCAGTCGCTCGGAACGCCTAGTTCGCCGCTAAGGAGCGATAGTCGAGATCCTAATGAATTGCGGTGGTTTCAACGCACTGTGCGACGTCAATCTACTTTGCGTCCTGCAATGCCCTCTCCCATGCTGGGGCGCCCTCGGGGAGTTCGCGACAGCAGTCAAGGCTAGCCAGTCGTCGACCACTTGCGATATCGACCAGCGTGCACGCCATGTTGAAGTGCAATGATCCAGTTTGATAAGCGACCTGTTTTCCGTTTTCCCGAAATATCCATCTCCACACAAATGGATCTCCTTCGATTCGACGAATAACGTGCCTCCGCTGGGCAATAACCAAGGTAGTGGGGTAGTTCAGACCGCCCGCAAACGGAAAGCTCTCTGTCCATCCTTCAAGGTTGTGCGGCCTCGCCCGATGTGCTGACTCGATTGGTTCGTCTGCCGTCGATGCGTGAGCAGAGACACCGCCTGTCAACAGGAGCATGCCGATCATCGATAATATTCTGCCTATGCTTCGCATGGTTGAGGGGGGAGCGGTACCCGCGAGATAAACGTCACCAACTTCTACCGTGATGTAGGGGGATCAAGGTTCCGATGGCGCGTCGCGTGTACGCTTACGACGGTTCGGGTCGAAACGTCGACAACCCGCTGCCGGTTTCCATCGACTTTCATACCATCGTGTGGCGCACGGAATAGGCTCGTAAGCCAAACACGAAAATCATTCACACGTGGGCTCCCGGGTAACCTTGGCGTAAGCGAAGCGTTTAGTGGTAAAAAAAAATACGCCAACTAGGTTCCCGTGCGTGACTCAATTTTGTTCAATTGAGCTATTTCTAGAATCACCCGCATACTTTCCTGCCGTTGTTCGGATCACCGGAATAATCTCAACAAGCGCGTCAACCGATCGCAATTGGAGTCGCGGTGCGCATGCTGAAGAACAAGGCATCGTCATGCTTAACGATGCCCTCCTCTAACGTTAGCCGCCTCGGCATGCGAGTGAGCAGTTGAGACATGTCCGATCGGGCGCTAGAGGCCATCTAGCAGTCGAGGAATCGCAAGACCTTCTTTAGTTCGAGCGTTTCGCGTTCCCCAAATATTTCGTTTAGCGGCCTGCGCGACGCTCCTATGAGTCCGTGACGGAAAGCATTCTCGACGAGGGCTCGCCCCCCGCGTTCGTCGCCGGACGACAATGGCGCATTCGCGGCTGCGTCCGAACCCTCCGGCGCTATGACGTAAAGCTGCAATCCGTTTTCAGCCACTGCCTTCGCGATTACATCGTTGATATAGATGTCACGAAAGCCGTAGCCAATAGTCATAAGTCGATGGTTAGGCTGAGAGACATAGCGCGCGAACTGCCGGTGATACCAGTCGAGAATGGGAGGGAGTCCACGCGCGCGAGCGTTCTCGCCTCCTGTGATAAGCAGCGAGCCGCCTACGCTGTCAAGCCAATTCCAGGACCCGTGTAGCTTGAAACATGGCTGGCGATTCGCAGTGGTGCGAAATTCGCTTTCATTCTCAGGAACCCATTGGTCCGTCCAAGGAATTCCGCACGGACCAGTGCCCACGTTCGAAGACAATCGCATCCCAGGTAGCTCGACCCCGTCCCACCGCTGGAGATACTGATACTCCAGAAGGAGATCCTGGTTCAGGGTGAAGATTGCATCGAAGCGACTTAGCAATTTGCGCACTGATCCGTTCCCGAGACCGAGGTCGAAATTTGCAAGGCGGGATATGCAATAGTCCATCGCGCTGAACATAGTTCGAATCGCAGTCTCGAAGCTTCGCAAATCGGCGGAGTGTCTTTCGGGATCGAGCCTTGCCCTACCTTGCAGCTCCGCCAAAACCGATTCAAATCCACCAACTTCGTTGAAGCTCCAAAGCAACTCCTTGATGGCCGGTGACGATCCAACCTCGGGACATCCGAGCAAATATTCGAAAGCCTCCGACCCAAGCCAGCCACCCCAATTACGGGTGAACCCTGCTCCCAGCAATACCGAACAAGCCATCTCCCCTCCGCAAGGAATAGAAAACCCGTTCCTACTATCTTTGACGGGGTCGCCGGTTTTACTGACAAGCCTGAACCCATTTTATAAGTTGCCGCATCCGTGTGCATCGTGTGCACCGTGCCCCACCCAACGCCCCGTTCGCGCACGAATCCGCTCGTGCTGATGCCACGGTTGTCGGGCGCAACGCTGCGTCTCACGCTCCTACGCTGCTGGCGGCGAGTTCGCGTACCGAAGAAAGAGTCTCGCCCGACAGTTCGGGATCGGATTTCTCTACGGCGCGAGAGAACGCGACACCGCCAATCACAATCGTGGGAATTCCAACCGGCTTGATGCGCCGCGGCGCTGCGCTCGCCTCCGACGCCTCTCCGATCGCCTGCTGGCGAGGTGACATCAGTGACGTCCAGCGGCTACCGAGCCTGCTCAAGCCACTGCCCAACGAAATTCCTCCACTCAACCGGTAGGGGCAGAAACAGCATTATGCCTATGCACCGTCGGTCCATTGACAATTCTCCATCTATCTGGCGTACACTCATCATTCAGATTTACGCCTACAGGACGACAATGCCATCATGGGACATTCTCAGTCAGATAAGTTGCGGACCCACAAGCGCATCCTCGAAGTAGCGGCCAAACGGTTTCGCGAGCGTGGAATCCAAGGTGTTAGCATCTCCGAAATAATGGAAGAAGTCGGCATACGGTTGGAGGCTTCTACAAGCATTTCCCCTCCAGAGAGGCCTTGATCGCGGAAGCGGTGTCCGTGGCGTTCTCGCGCTAGCAAGGCAGCTGCGATTCTCTCTGCACTTGTGGGCGCATCACTGCTTGCACGAGGAACGTCCGACAGGAATCTGGCTCAGATGCTGTTCGGCGCCGTCTCGGCCGAGCTTCGCTTCGCATACCTCTCAGAGGTCGTTCCGTCGCAGTGACCGTGTGATCAACCAACTCCGGCCCGAGCAATGAACAATCGACACCGGATACGCTCAATTGCTTGCATAATCTGAATTGAGAGCGATTAACAACAGCTTTTTCGCAAATCGTTACATTGAGACAAAGTGGGTGAATACATTCACCAATCGCCGGCCGACGGCCAGTGTCCGGAACGAATAAAAGCGCGAGCGGCAGTGCCAGCAACGTCGCAGGCATGCAGGTTACATGGTCCGACATCTCCTCCGACGAAAGTGTCAATGGAGAGTTATCGATGAGCGATGATTTATTGGTGCGAGGACTGGCTACAAAACGGAAACTTTCGAGCCAACGGGAACTCGACGAGGCGTTCGATGACCCCCAGACCCTGCGTGCAGCTGTTTGAAGAGTTTGCTACCGCACACTATTGATGAGAGTGTTGGTCTGACGAAACCTTGGGTTATCGTGAGCGCAGCCGGCTGAGTTTAGGGATGACTGCAGTACCCGGACGCCTCCATGACTTCGCCAATGCAGTCAGGTCTGCTCTGAACAGTGGCGTCACCGAAGCGGAAATACACGCCGCAATCAGGCAGATTGTCGTTTGGCGTGGCATGTCAATCGGTTCGGAGTGTATGAGGATAGCGCGGGAAGCGCTCGCTTGCACCAAGCCCTCAGCCGCCAGATCATCCACCGGCAAGCGCCAGCGAAGGCCTTTGACCCAAGTGAATCTCGCGCCGGGAGGCAGCGTTTTCCCCGGACGGCGGCGACTACTCACGAAGCTTCACTGGAAACGCTACCCAGTATGAACGCGAAGTAAAGTTGAATTGTGGAAGCCCGTCCCACTACAAGGATTGGCCAAGGCTATAGGCTATACACGAGGTAACACCAACGCATTGACGCTGTTACTCCGGATCCTTTTCCATCGATCAACAGGCCGGCGAAAGCGTGCACATTGTTCAAACTCACACGGGCGCCCACGAACCATTCACCGTTAATTTGATTGTTCCAAGCAAGCAAGTAGAGTATTTTTGAAAGCTCGGTTTATTCGTCCAGCGGTACCTATAGGGTGCAAATTTTTTGGATTGAAAACAATGGGCAGACCGCCGAAGAAACAGCAATTAGATGAGCTGGATATTGACGGCAGCAGAAGTATCAACTGCGTCCCCGCTTGATTTCCCGGGGGTATGTCGCTGAGCGTGAGGCAAGGGAATATGGACAGGCTCCTGGCTATGAAGGTCTTCACCAAGGTCGTCGAGATGAACAGTTTCTCCCGTGCGGCAGATGCATTGCAAATCCCACATGCGTCGGCAACCACCATCATTAAGAACCTGGAGGCGTACCTGCAAGTACGCCTGATGCAACGGACCACTCGCCGGCTTAACCTTACTCCCGAGGGCGCGGAGTACTACGAAGGCTGCGTGCGTATCCTCGCTGACATTGACGAGACGGAGCACAGTCTTGCCAACGCGGGCAAAGGCCCCCGCGGAAAACTGAGAATCGACATGCCGAGCTCACTCGGTCGTATCGTGGTGATGCCCCGCATTGAAGAGTTCAGACACAAGTACCCTCACGTCGATCTCATGATTGGGTTTGGTGACCGTCCCGTGGATCTGATTCAGGAAGGTGTGGACTGCGCTATCCGGGTCGGCAAGCTGGAAGATTCCAGCCTTGTTGCGAGGCGGCTAGGCGTGCTCTCCACGGTAACTGCTGCGAGCCCGTCTTATCTCGCGCGGTATGGCGAACCACATTCGCTGGAAGAACTGCAGCAACACATCGCAGTACAGTATTTCTCAAGTCGTACTGGCCGGACTACCGAACTGAACTTCGAAGCGCATGGCAAAAGCACCGAAATCAAGATGGGCGGGAGCCTCTCTGTCAATGACGCTGACGCCTACGTAATGTGCGGACTCCACGGAGCAGGCATCATCCAGCCACCTCTCTTCATGATCGTGTCACACCTGGCCTCAGGCGAGCTTACGGAAATCCTGAAACCGTGGAAGGCCCGCTCCATGCCGTTATCCGCCGTATACCCACACAACCGGCACCTTGCCCCCAAAGTTCGGGTCTTCGTCGAGTGGATAGCGGAAATCTTCGATCAATCCCAGTTGCGTCCACAGAAAGAAAAAAGTCGTTGACGGCGTCGATGATAACGGCCGCGCGCTGACGTCGCTACCGCCGCTCGCCAACCTCGCCTCCAGAAATGAGACCGACATGACGCCCGGCATGTGAAGGGAGGTTGGCTGGCGCAAAGTCTGGTGCCGAACTGATCCTGATTGATCCGGCCTACACACCGCCATCGGTGCGGTGATGTATGCATCGCGACAGGGCTGGAGTGTGCTAGGCACCGGCACGGTTGTCCGACCGGTCAGCGCGGGCTCGCTGCTCCCAAAACACAGTGATCAACGCAAGAGTTCAGCCAATTCAATGACTTTTGTTTCGCTGAGGATTACAATGCAGCTCCTGAAGCATCGAGCCGAGATAATGGGACATTCTCAAGCTGACAAGATCGCCACGCATCAGCGTATTGTCGACGTCGCCGCCAAGCGTTTCCGCGAGCTTGGAATCGAGGGTATCAGCATAGCTGACCTGATGAAGGAAGCTGGCTTGACCGTTGGTGGTTTTTATAAGCATTTTTCCTCCAGAGAAGAGCTGGTGGCTGAGGCTTTCGAGCATGCGCTGCGTGACATCGACCCATGGGAAGCATCAATTGCGACAGCCCCGCGCCAAGCGATGCGGACCTATATTTCAGAAACACACCGCGATACTGTCGCAACCGGCTGCCCGATTTCGGCGCTGGCCAACGACATGAGCCGCAGTACCGACGAGACCCGCGAAATCTACACAAACCGCGTCAGGCACATTCTTGAGCAGATATCGAAGGTACATCCTGCGGAAGACAGTGCAAGCAAGCGTTCGGAAGCCGCGCTTATATTCAGTGCATGTGTCGGCTCGATTACGCTCTCCCGTGCTGCCTCCGACCCAAAACTCTCAAAGCAGATTTTAGATGGTACTTTGACGAAAGTCCTCGAGTTGCTTTCGACGAAGCGCAGTCGGAAATAGAAGGGATTCCTTGACAGGGTTTTCGGCCGCCCGCCGTCGAAGACGCCAATGCTGGAAAGCGGCCGAAGTTCGACCTCTCGAGCGAATCGCGAACCAGCTGGACTCAGCCGCCCCCTCGAGTCTGCCCAAGTCAATGACCGCATAGCCTGTGCCTGATCGGGTGTTCATTTGACGAACTGTTTCGCCTGGACGTCGTCTTCCGAAACGAATGAAGCGCGTCGCCGTGCGCCAACGTTTGGACCCGCTGAGAAGTCCTCCACCTCTGCGTGGTTCAACGCCTTGATTACGCGCGCTTCGCGACAGAGCCGCTCGGCGGCTGATCTTTCATTTCGGTGATGGCAAGCTCCGACATTCATGCCGATAAGTTCCGGCAGGCCATGCAGCCTGCCGATCGCATCGAGCTATGGTCCGACCTAGCTTGTTAGAAGGACCACACCAGTCTTTCCTGGTCCACTCGCATGTTCAATTGCTTTTCTGAAATCGACAAGAGGATACTCGCCCGCAATCGCGAAAACGTGAGGAGCTTCTTTGGCGAGCCGGATGGCCATGTCGCGATGTTGCTTCTGCTCCTCTAAAGAGAAGTTCATCCATTCGGTAAAGACCACGCCTTTAAACGCCAACCCTCTCGGCGCAAACTCAGACAGATCCGACGCGCCATTGCCCAGCCAGCCAAAGTTGACGAACGTTCCCCCGTCTGAGAGGAACGAAACGAGGCCATCAACCATCGCTCCGCCGACCGCGTCGAAGATAACGTGCACAGGGCTGGACCCAATCGCGGAGTGCACCTGCTCCTTCCACTCGCTCGCCTCTGTCGCAATCACCCGCGAGCCTGGCAAAGACGCCTCGAGAAGTTCGACGCCCTCCTCTGTCCGGACAAGCCGAATCAAAGTCAGGCCGATCTTCTGTCCGAAGGCCGTCACGATACGCATCACCGATGAGCCTGCCGCCGTCTGGATTACCGTAACAGGCAATTCGGGGACCGGCAAGGCGTTGTGTCCGGCGCGAAGCACGACCTGAGCGGTCATGGTGTTGATGAGAATTTGTGCCGCTACTCCGTCGCTCACTTCGTCCGGAACTGCGACCAGAGAAGCGACAGGAACCTTTGAATACGTTGCCCATGTTCGCGCCGCTCCGGAAAGGAACATCACTCTTTGCCCAACAGCAAACTGCCCTTGCTGCGCGGCATTGTTCCCAAGTTTTTCGATCACGCCAACGCCTTCAAAACCCGGCGTACGTGGCGCTTCCGCCGCGATCGGGGCCGCCCTTCCACCGCGTTTGTCGCCGGCAATCATCAGGAGGTCTCCCGGATGGATTGGGCGCTTTGAGACGCGCACAAGTGCGTCGTGCGGCCCGGGTTCAACCTCGGACATCGGACGCGCGACAAGGCGCAAGACCGAAGTGGGGTTACCATATTCCGCATGTTCAATCGCAGTGAAAACGCCCACATCTGCAGCTTCTTTCTGATTTGATGACATAGCATCTCCTGATTAAAAGCTCCGTGTGCGCTACGCATGCTTGATGCACCGCGCACACACGCAACACGAAACCTACTTGGTCTGTTGTTGCGTATCGGCAGATCCGACGGTTACGGCATCGCCCCACCCGCCACCCAGTGCGCGGATAAGGTTTACCGTAGCAGCCGCCTGAAGCCCGGAAAGCTGAACGGCCGTCGTCTGCGACTGAAGTACCGTGCGCTCAGCGTCGATCACGTCCAGATAATTGACGGCGCCATCCCTGTACTGGGTGCGCGAAATCTCTGCAGCGCGCGTCGACGCCTGTACTGCCTCGTTCTCGGTTTGCGTCTGCTGCTCAAGAATCCGCAGGTCCGACAGGTTGTCCTCGACTTCCTGGAACGCCTGAAGCACCTGCTGACGATAGTTCGCAACGTCTTCGTCGAACACGGCTCGTGCGTTTGCGAGGTTTCCTTTGCGACGGCCCCCGTCGAAAATGGGCACGGTTAAGGCAGTGCCAGCCAGAGGGCCGAGGAGAAAGGCTCGACTGGACCATTTGAAAAGGTCTCCCAACGTCGCCGACTCGAATCCGGCATTACCGGTTATCGATAGCGACGGGAAATAGGCCGCCTTGGCTACACCGACTCGCGCATTGGCTGCAGCCATTGCCCGCTCGGCCGCAGCAATATCTGGCCGCCGCTCAAGGAGCGCGGACGGCAGTCCCGGGGGAATCCGAATCTGAACAGCTTGCAACGGGCTCGACGCCATCGAAAATTCCGACGGCGCCTTGCCCAAAAGAACCGCGAGACTATGCTCGGCGGTCGCCCGTTGTCGCTGTGCCGTCATCTCGTCAGAGCGCGCAGTTGCCAGTTCGGCCCGAGCCCTGGCCACATCGAGCTCGGCAATGTCGCCATTCGCAAATTTCGATTGCACGAGTTTCAGTTGCTGCTCACGAAGCGAAACGTTTTGCGCATAGACCTGCAGTTCCGCGTCCAACTCGCGGACCTTGAAGTAGTTCGCGGCGACATCTGCCTGCAGGGTAAGCTGTACCGAGCGCAGGAGCGCTTCCGATTCCTCGCTTTCTGCACGACTCGCCTTGACCGCGTCAGACACCCGTCCGAAAAGGTCCGCTTCATAACTCGCGGTTGCTTGAGCGCGCCACAACGTCTGAGCCGGAACATTTCCACCATCGGGCTGGAATTGCGACGCGGGCGAGACCTTTTCTCGTGTTGGACCAAAGCCTGCGTCGATAGTCGGAAACAGGCCCGCGCGGGTGGCCTGCTGGATCGCGCGAGCCTCCTTGACCCGCGCAGTTGCCGCAGCCAGGTTCTGGTTTGCGGCGAGCGCCTGGTCTTCAAGCTCATTGAGGGTGGCGTCATCAAAAATCACCCACCACTTTCCTCGAGGAATCTGGTCGGACGGCTGCGCGATTTTCCAGGTTCCCGCCTCGCCTTCCGCTTCGGCCGTGGCCGTTGTGGCTGGTGCCTCCTTGAACGCCGATGAGTCAGCAACGTTTGGCGTTCTGTACGCCGGCGCAAGTGAGCAGCCTGCTGACAGCAGTGCTGCGCTCAAAAGCGTCAACGAACCCCAAAGAACGCGCTTCACTTTATTTGTCGACATGGTGACCTCACGCTTCAACCGAGGCATCGACACCGCGCACGTGCGGGTGATGTCCGTGCTTGTCCACGATGTGCTCTGTCCTTGCGAGCTTTCGCAGAACCACATAGAAGACGGGCGTAAGCAGCAACCCGAACAAGGTCACCCCAAGCATCCCGAAGAACACGGCGATACCTATGGCATGACGCATCTCCGAACCTGCGCCACTTGAGACGACCAGCGGCACCACGCCCATGATGAACGCGAAGGATGTCATCAGGATTGGCCGCAAACGCAGCCGGCTAGCCTCGATGGCGGCCTGGACGATCGAGCGCCCTTCCATCTCCAGCTCGCGAGCGAACTCGACAATGAGAATCGCATTCTTCGCCGACAATCCGACAAGCACCATGAGGCCAATCTGCGTGAAGATGTTGTTGTCTCCGCGAGTCAACCAGACTCCGAGCAGCGCTGAAAGCACGCTCATGGGGACAATCATCAGAATGGCCAGAGGCAATGTCAGGCTTTCATACATCGCTGCCAGCACCATGTAGACAAGCAGAACGCTGATAGGGAACACCCAGAGAGCAGCGTTGCCAGCAAGAATCTGCTGATAAGTCAGGTCAGTCCACTCGAACTTCATGCCGCGCGGCAACGTCTTGGCGGCAATCCTGTCGATGGCGGCCTGCGCCTGCCCCGACGAGTAACCCGGTGCGGGACCGCCATTGATGTCAGCAGAGGTGTAGCCGTTGTATCGGACGACCGAATCAGGACCATAGGTCGGGGTGACCTTCACAAGAGTCGACAGCGGCACCATCTCACCCTTATCGTTACGCGTCTTCAGCAATCCGATGTCGTCCGTATGTGCGCGGAATGGTGCATCCGCCTGCACCCGCACCTGGTACACACGGCCGAAACGGTTGAAGTCATTCACGTAGAACGAACCGAGATAGACCTGCATAGTCTCGAAGATGTCGGGTACGGACACGCCGAGCTGCATGGCCTTCACGCGGTCAATATCGACATTCACCTGCGGCACGTTGATCTGATACGTGGAGAACGACGGACCGAGCTCCGGCGCTTTCGCTGCCTCCTTGAGGAAAGCCTGGGTAGCGTTGTCGAGCGCGGTATAGCCCTGGGCCTGCTGATCTTCAATCTGAAGCTTGAAGCCACCAAGCGTGCCCAGGCCCAAAACCGGCGGCGGCGGGAAGACTGCGACGTACGCCCCCTTGATCCCCGAGAGTCGCTTGTTCAGTTCTGCAGCAATGCTCAGACCGGTCAGTGACTTGCTCTTACGCTCTTCGAAGGGCGTTTCGCCCAAGAAGATGACCGCCGAACTCGACGAGTTAGTGAAACCGTTGACGGACAGGCCCGGGAACTGCACGGCTGCCTCGACGCCTGGCGTCTTCAGCGCGACGTCGCCAACTTGTCGCACGACCTCTTCGGTCCGGTCGAGGGAGGCGCCGTTGGGCAGTTGCACGATTGCGACCAGGTACTGCTTGTCCTGGACCGGAACAAACCCACCCGGCACAACTTTTCCCATGAGAACCGTCAATCCCAGCAAGACGGCGTAGATGACGAGGATGATGACCTTGCGGTTGACAACCCTGGCTACCCCTCGGCTGTACGATTCAGAGCCGCGGTGAAATACGTTGTTGAACGCGTTGAAGAACGGTCCGAACACCTTGTCCATGGCGCGCGAGAGCCAATCCTTCGGCTCGTGATGCCCCTTAAGCAGCAAAGCGGAAAGAGCCGGTGAAAGCGTGAGCGAGTTGAAGGCAGAAATGACCGTCGAAATTGCAATGGTCATCGCGAACTGCTTGTAGAACTGGCCCGTCAGACCACTCATGAACGCGAGCGGCACAAACACGGCAATCAGCGTCAAAGCGATTGCGATAATCGGCCCGCTCACCTCCTGCATGGCCTGGTGGGTTGCCTCCTTTGGAGACAGGCCCGTGGCGATGTTGCGCTCGACGTTTTCGACCACCACAATCGCGTCGTCGACCACGATGCCGATGGCGAGCACCATGCCGAAGAGCGACAAAGCGTTCACCGAGAAGCCAAAAGCAAGCATCAGCGAGAACGTCCCGACTATCGACACAGGTACGGCGATCAGCGGGATGATCGATGCGCGCCATGATTGCAGAAATACGATGACCACCAGCACGACCAGTGCGACAGCTTCCAGCAGCGTGTGAATCACCGCATGGATACTCGCTCGCACGAACTGCGTCGGGTCATAGACGATCTCATACTTCACGCCTTCCGGCATATCGGCCTGGAGCGCCTTCATTTGTTCCCGAACGTGTTGCGAAATATCCAAAGAGTTCGCGCCCGGCAGTTCAAAGATCGCCATCGCGACTGCCGACTTGTTGCTCAGTAGCGAGCGGCGTGCGTATTCAGACGCGCCCAATTCGACGCGTGCGACGTCCTTGAGTCGCGTCACGGCGCCATCGGGTGATGTCTTCAGGACGATATCGCGGAACTCGTCTTCCGTATGAAGCCGGCCCTGTGCATTCACGTTAAGCTGCAGCGGTACATCCGGAGTCGACGGAGACGCGCCTATCTGACCGGCAGCAATCTGGAGGTTCTGTGCCCGAATCGCCGTCACTACGTCGTTTGCGGTCATATTGTGCTCGGCCACCTTCTGCGGATCGACCCAGACGCGCATGGAGTAGTCGCCGGAACCCCACAAGGTGACCTGACCAACGCCAGGAATACGCTCCAGACGGTCACGAACGTTGATGAGCGCATAGTTCCGCAGATACGTGCCGTTGTATTTCTCGCTCGGCGAAATAAGGTGGACAACCATGGTAAGCGTCGGGGACGACTTGACGGTCGTCACCCCAAGGCGCTGCACGTCTTCAGGCAAGCGAGGCAACGCCTGGTTCACCCGGGTCTCTACCTGCTGCTGTGCAAGGTCAGGATTCGTCCCAAGCTTGAACGTGATTGTCAACGTGAGCGTGCCGTCGCTATTGGCCTGCGACTGCATGTACAGCATGTTCTCGACACCGTTGATCTGTTCTTCAAGCGGCGAAGCAACCGAGTCAGCGATAACCTTGGGGTTAGCGCCGGGGTATTGCGCCGTCACCACGACGGACGGCGGTACGACATTGGGATATTCCGATATGGGCAGATTGACCATGGCGATCAGACCCGCCAGCAGAATCGCTGCTGACAGGACCGCCGCAAATATCGGACGCTCGATGAAAAATTTGGAGAGGTTCATGACAGTCTCTGGCTAGGTACGAAGCGCGTTGTGGAACGTGCGCACTCAGGAAGCGCCCGCCGCGGAAGCGGCGTCGCCCGACATCTGCACGAGGTTCGGCTTGACGGGGTCGCCCGGACGGACTCGCTGCATGCCGTTCACCACAATGCGGTCACCCGGCTGCAGCCCACTGGTGATGACGCGCAAGCCCCGATGCTGGTCACCCAGCTTCACTTCCCGGTACTGGACCTTGTCTTCCTTGTCCACCAGCAGCACGAACTTCTTTTCCTGATCGGTCTGGATTGCTGCGTCACTGACCAGCACTGCTTGATGCGGCGCGCCACCACCAACGCGAGCCCGAACATAGAGCCCCGGTACCAGCACGCCGTCCGCGTTGTCAAAGCGCGCGCGCACACGAATCGTCCCGGAACTAGTGTCAAGCCGGTTGTCCACGGAATCGATCACGCCCTGTCGGGAATAGCCCGTCTCGTTGGCCAGGCCAATCCAGGTCGGAACCGTCACCTTCGAGTCGTGGCTGAGAAAACGCAGGTACGTCCGCTCGTCGACGTCAAACGACGCATAGATGGGTGACATCGAAACCAAGGTCGTCATCACGGGAGCGTTCGTCCCTGTAGAAACCACGTTTCCGACTGTTAGCAACGCACGAGAGACACGCCCGGACACGGGCGCCGTAATTGCCGTGTAGCCCAGATTGATCTGTGCCGCTTCAAGCGCTGCTTTCGCGGCCTTCACACCTGCCATGTCTTCACGGTTGGCGTTCTGCGCCTCGTCATAGTCGCGTTTGGCGATTGCATTGTCGGTCAGCAGTCTCTGGGCACGCTCCCAATCAGTCGAGGCATATCCGCTGCGGGACTCCGCCGAAGCGAGTTGCGCTGCTGCCCGATCGACCTCCGCCTGATACGGACGCGGGTCGATGGTAAAAAGCAGGTCTCCCTTCTTGACCATCGCGCCGTCCTGGAAATGGACGGCGACGATCGTTCCCGAAACGAGGGGCCGAATCTCTACATCGTTGATGGCCTCGATTCGACCCGAGTACTCCTGATAGTCGGTGATGGACCGCGAGACAACAGTCGCAACATCAACGTCCGCTGCGGGCGGCGCTGCAGCGGCGGCCGCCTCGGGGACGGGTGCGCCACCGGACGTGTGATACATCGCGCCAACGCCGGCGATGACCGCCAGGGAAATCGCGCTGGCGGCAACCAGCTTGCGCTTGAAGACCATTTCAAACTCCCATTTACTGGTGATATGAATCAGGATCGGGATCGCTCTGAAGTCGCGCCGAATATCCTGTTGAAGAACGCGGCAACGTCAGCGAGCACCTCCTGTCGTGACGCCAGTTCGTTGTGCGCGACGTTCTGGTAGCGCGTAACCGTCGTGGGTACGCCCGCGGAGATCAGTTCTGCAGCGTACTTCTCTGCTTCCACGTGCATCAGGTCGTTCTCCGCGCTGGCAATGAATGCAGCAGGCAGGCCCTTCAGGCGGCGGGACTCGATCGGTGCGGCGTACGGATGCAGCCGGTGAGACATGAACGGCAGATATGCCCTGTAGCCATACGCACACTCTTCTACATACATATCTGGATTTATATCGCCACCCAGATCGGCGATGCGCGTCATGCTCGGATCGAGCAGTGGTGCAAGAAGCGCTTGAGCCGAAAACCGGAATTCGGCTTGGTCACGCACCATGGCCGCCAGGCCCGCAGCCAGATTGCCGCCGGCGTCATGTCCAGCCACAGCCATACGTTTTACGTCTGCGGAAAGTGGACGTGCGTTGGCCACAACCCACTGTGCAGCACAGTATCCGTCGCAAAGCGCGGTAGGAAATGGGAATTTAGGCGCCAGCGAATAACCCACGGATACCACCAGGGCCTGCGCTTCCGTAGCCAGTTGGGAGCAAATCGTGTCGGCCTGCTCGGGCGTCCCCTTAACAAAGCCGCCGCCGTGAAAGAAGAAGATGACAGGCGTCGCGCCGCGCTTGATTGGGAGACGATACGTACGCAATCGGATCGCCTTTACGTGGCCGTCCAGTTCCACGTCCCGAATTTCGATTACCTGTTCGACATTGGATTTCATACCTTTCAGGCCTAGTGCCTTCCCGGATGTTTCGATAGGGTGGATTGTGATTGCGGACCGCAAACAGATAAATGGTTGTAATTCAGAACACAATTCACGCCAACCGAAGAATCAGCTTCATCCGCGAGCTATTCTTTCCGCACGTCCGGGATATGCGGCCAGTTTGTATGGGGTAATCGAATATGGACAGGCACCTGGCGATGCAGGTCTTCACCAAGGTCGTGGAGATGAACGGCTTCGCATGCTCGGCGGAGGCTCAAGGAATTCCGCACGCGTTGGCCGCAACAATCATGCAGAAGCTGGAGGCTCTCTGCCTGTTCGTCTCGTGCAACGGACGACGCGCCACATCAAGCTGCACCTGATGGCGCGGAATGTTACGAGCGCTGTGTGCGTACCCTCATCGATATCGATGAGACGAACGAAAGGCTAACCAGTAGAGCCACGGGTGTTCGCGGCAAATTCAGAGTCGATATGCATAGGGGCGGGTGCTTGTCATGACACGTATAGAGTGCCGTGAGCGATACCCAACGTTGAACTCAAGCTGCCTTTTCAGGAACCCGCCTGTGGACCTGATCCACGAAGAAGGCGACTGCGCGCTCCGGGCGAGCCAGTTGGATGACTTCGGTCCGGTCGCGCAAGGACCCGGCACCATTCCCACTATGATTGCCGCAACCTCAGCATACCGTGGGCGCTAGCTGAATTCGATGTCCGTATAGTCGATCCAGATAAGAAGCCTGTCTTCCATTACCCGGTAACTATCGTCGCAGAGATACGCTCTTCTCCGATTCGGAATCAACAGGCCGTTCGAGTTCGACAAATCATATGCGTAATTCGCAACGTTTACACCGCCCGCAATATCCAGCGTGTAGTCTTGGCGACGCATCAGGAATCTATCGTCGAAATAAAACGTCTGGATGGGACTATGACTGACAATTGCGGACGGAAAAGTTACGCGCAGTGCATGCCACGTCTCTAATCACAGAATCAGCGAGTACGCACAATCTTCCTGTCCCAGAATGACCGTACTCGCGCGGTTAGATAATCGGCGCCCACGCCGTGGCATTGAAGCGAGATGTCCGATTCCAACCTATCCCGCGAATTCCCAGGAGTAAAGCGATCTACGGAGCCACGACCCAGTCGCGACCAGCGATCGGACCACCGGCTTGCTGCATGCGACCGCCGGCAACGAGACCGCCAAGATCCACGGACGCGTAGCCAAACTGTTCGACGAGGCCAATCACCACGGCCTTTGCGTCCTGGTCGTCACCCGAGACAAAGATGACGCGCTTTCCCCCATGAAACTGCGGGCCCTTGTCGTAGTGTTCCATACGGATGGCGTTGAACGCCTTGACTACCCGAGCCCCAGGTGCGAGTGCCGCAACAAGCTCGCTAGCACCTGTACCGCCCAGGTCCGCCAGTACGAGCTCAGGTTCGACCTGCGCAAAAGGGTTGGTTGTATCCACCAGAATGCGGCCTTCCCAATTCGGCAAACCTTCTAGAGCTGCTGGAACTTGAAGCCACGGAACGGCAAGCACGACCATTTCGAGCCGAGCCGCCTCCTCCACTGACACTGCCGAAGCCTTCGTACCGAGTACGCCCACGATATCGCGCAAACCCTGCGGTCCACGCCGCGCGCTCAAGAGAACCTCGTGCTCAGCCTGAATGGCGCTTTTGGCAATAGACCGCGCTACAGCGCCGGCTCCAATGAAACCAATCTTCATGTCGACTCCTGTTCGGCAATCTGACTCGATAAAACCATGCCCGCATAGGAGCATGGCTCCTGGAAAACGGTCTGTTCAGTAAAACGTGCGCTGGGTGTCCACGAACTTCAGCGGTTTGCCAGACTCGGCATTACACGGGTACAAAGTTCGAATTGCCAGCCGACCAGCTACGCGCCCTCAATGTCTCCCCCCTGAGAGGCGGGAAAACAATTGCCCGTCGCTTCGTGGTGCATCTGCGAACGAGTTTTTGCGCGGCGACGCTCGACTGGTGTCGTGGGTGCGCTTTTGAGCGAGCTCGCTGCACCGCCATCCACTTTTCATTCGGACAGCAATATTGGAGCGATCACTCTTTTATGGCATCATAGGTTCGCCTCTATAGATGACTGCCGAAATGATCTCCCATCACGACGGACACGGCCTGCCTTTCTTGAATGCACGTGCCGATTCCATTGGTTCCCTGGTGAGACTCGCCCCATACGCTACCAAGAATCAAATGATGACTCGTCACGCGGCTCAGAAGCGCTTCGGGGCAACGCAACGCAACGAGTACACCATCTCGTTGGGCTAGTGAGACCAGATAATCCTGAGATTCGAGCCGCGAATACAGGCGGTCGACTTCCGGTCGGGCCACCATAAGGAGCTCGTCCAAAGGACCTAGCACGTCCTTGTACGCGTCGCCTTCCAGAATTCTCGCCTCCGGCACCCGGTCCGGCTGCAGCCCATAGTTCGTAATGCACCGTTCCCAGGACGAGCGGACCGTGTCTGGAAACGTGTGCACCCCATCGAGTGCCGCCGGCCGAGCCAGTTGAGTCAGCACGCCAATTGCGTGGGAAGACGTGTTCATTGAATCGATTCCGTGATTACGCCGTTTCGGCTGCCGATGCCTCTGAATACTGCGGGCCAGAAAATCCAAGCGCAAAGGCCCGACTTTCGCATCGGCGTGGTGAAACGCAATCCGGAATTGCCCTCATCAGCCTTTCTGGCGGGGCCAGACGAGCGGATGACCTCGTCCGGGCCTCGGACTGCTGTCGCACTTGCGACGTTCCAGTGTCGCGCTAGTGTCGCGCCACACCCTGGCGCAAAACCCTAAGTGGTTGATTATCTGTCGATTATTTGCGCTGGCACGATGCATGCGGATGTCGTGTGCGAAGGCAAGGCGCACACGGTTCGATCGCGTTGCCGCATTCCGAATCGAACCGGTGAACGGGAAGACGCTCGTTTTAACTGCCTGACGCAGCGCAGTGCCTCGCCATCATGTAAGCGACTTTGAATCAACACACCGCAGTCCTGACTGCAACCGCTCCGGCGAGAACATGAAGGAGACGAAGATGAGAAACCTCGAAACACGCGCACTTGGCAAGTCCAGCGTGAATGTCACCGCGATCGGATTGGGAACGGTGCCTCTGGCTGGCTTTGGCGTAGGCGTGGACTATGCGCAGTTCGAGAGCACGTTGTTGAGCGCGTACCAGCAGGGCATACGCTATTTCGATTGTGCTCCGATGTATGGCCTCGGGAAGGTCGAGCACTTCCTCGGTCACTTTCTTCGCACCCACGGCATCAGATCAAATGTCGTTGTCAGCACAAAGGTCGGTCGCTTGCTGAAGCCCGTCAGCCGGGCGACGAAGGGCGACGTCATCTTTGGAATCGACTGGATAGACGCGCTGCCGTTCGCAGAAGAGTTCGATTACTCATACGACGGAATCATGCGTTCATTCGAAGACAGTCAGCAACGACTGGGACTGGACTTTATCGACGTCATCTTGGTACACGACATCGGTCGCCTCGCCCACGGCGAAAAGAACGCAATCTATTGGAAACAGCTGACGAGTGGTGGCTTGCGCGCGCTCGATGAACTTCGCCGCAGTGGCTGCACGAAGGCAATCGGGATCGGCGTGAACGAAACAGCGGCCGTTCTCGAGATGGCTGATGAATTCGATCTCGACTGCTGCCTGCTCGCCGGCCGATATACCCTGCTCAATCACGAGCCGCTAACGCACTTCTTTCCGGAATGTATCCGGCGCAAGATCTCGGTGATCGGCGCAGGCGTCTTTAACTCGGGGATCCTGGGCGCCGGCACCCGTGCGGTAATCCGAAGTTACGATTATCAGGCAGCACCGGACGACATTCTTTCCCGAGTTCGGTCTCTTGAAGAGGTCTGCGCGAAGCACAACGTAGCCTTGCCGCAAGCCGCCGTTCAGTTCGTCTATTCCCACCCAGCCGTATCCAGCCTGGCGCTTGGAGCCAAAAACGTCGGCGAAGTCACTCAGAACATCGCCGCGCTATCGGCACCCATTCCGGCTTCGTTCTGGGACGAACTCAAGGAACGCCGACTCATCCCTGAAGAAGTGCCGCTGCTCCCCTCGCGCAATGCGGCATCAGAAGTGGCTCGGACCACCTGATCGATGGCAGGCGCACGTTGCAACAAGCCTCTTACGACGGTGACTGAAAATGTCCGAAATCTTTGAAGCAAAGCGAGCGGTTATCGACTGCTCGAATGTCCTTCCCGCATTCAAGGCCGCCCTGCGGGGCATGGCAAGCTCGGTATGTGTGATCACAACATGCGACGAGGCCGGCAAGCCTCACGGCATGGCTGCGTCGGCCGTCGTTTCCGTATCTTTCGATCCGCCGTCGATGCTCATTGCCGTCAACGATTCGGCAAGCATTGCTGAGCGGCTGAAGGCAAAAAGAGCATTCTGCATCAACGTCCTGACGTCCGACCATGGTCCGGTCGTCGAGGCGTTTTCCAGTTCCGCAATGCGCGAACACCGCTTTGCGTCGCAACAGTGGGTACGGGGGACGCGAGGTCTTCCTTACCTCCGTACGGCACAGGCGTCCATTTTTTGCGAGGAAGACGGCTCCTTGAGATACGGCACGCACACCGTGTTCATCGGCCGGGTCTTCGAAGTCGCCCTGGGCAACACGACGGGTCCCTTTGTCTGGCACAACGGCACCCGGGTTGAAATTCAGACCGCTGCGTAAATCATCAATCTATTCTGGAGACTACTGTGAAACTCGGCCTTTTCCAAATGCCGCTCCATCCGGCAAATCGTCCCTTCCACGAAACGCTGAAGGAGAACGCCCGGAAAATCATTTACGCCGACAAGCTTGGGTTTGATCAGGCATGGGTAGGCGAACACTTCTCCGCGACAACGGAACCCATCGCAGCGCCCATGATGTTCATGGCTTCGCTCTTGCCGCAGACCAAGAACATCGTTTTCGGTACGGGGGTTGTCGCCTTGCCGAATCACAATCCTGTAATCGTTGCCGCTGAAGCCGCGCAATTCGACCATATGTCGGAGGGGCGCTTCATGTTCGGCATCGGTCCGTCCGGCCTGTCAAGCGACCACGAACTGTTTGGCAATACCGACGGCAAGGTGCGAACCGAAAAGCTCCTGGAGTCGATCGATATCATTACCAGGATCTGGCAACAGGACCCGCCCTACGACATTCAGGGCAAGTACTGGCAGGTCAAGATCACCGAGTCGATTGTTCCTTCGCTTGGAATCGGCTACATGCCGAAGCCCTACCAGCGGCCCCTTCCGCCGATCGCGATGTCTGCGATGTCGCCGTATTCGAGTACCGTCAAAACGGCGGCCGAACGCGGCTGGATGCCGATCAGCGCCAACTTCTGCCCTGAGTACATCGTGGCGAGCCATTTCAAGAAATACGTCAAAGGATTTGAAGCCGTGGGACGCGCACCAGACGGAAAGGACTGGCTCGTGGCACGCAACATCGTCATAGCCGACAGCGAGCAGGAAGCGCTCGACGCCGTACTCGATCCCAAGGGTAGCCTCTACTACTACTTTGACTATCTCTGGACGGTCATGAAACGGGCCAACTATACGGTCGTGATGAAGGAAGACCCAAACTCGCAAGACGATTCGCTCACCACGGAAGACCTCATCAGAAGCATGACGATCTATGGATCTCCGGCAACGGTCACGGAGAAGCTCGCTGCATTTCGCGAGCGTGTCGGTCCTTTTGGCGGTTTGCTCATGTCGTCGCCTGATGGGTCGGGGCCGGAACTCGAGCGTCAACTGAAAACGATGCGACATCTGGCGCTCGATGTCATGCCGAAGCTGCGGTCGTATGCCGCCAGGCAGGAAACGCTGATGGCAACTTCGGATACCTGACACCTGAGAGACCTTCTGGTGAGCTGTGGCGGCCGATGTCCCGGTTCATCCTCGCTGCGATAATATTAAGCATTCCTATACTATTCGTTGCGCGCCCGGCCACTGGTGAGAATCTTCGTCGAGCAACCGGGCAGCGCAGAAGTCACTCCGGTCATGAATCAAGGAACCAGACATGAATTTGAAGAATCCGGCCCTCTTCCGGGAGCTGGCATACATTGCCGGCGAATGGCAAGGTGCCGACGACAACGGCACGTTCGATGTGTTCAATCCGGCTGACGGGACCATGCTGGGTAAAGTCCCCAGGATGCGTGCACCGGAGACCCGGCGGGCCATTGACGCCGCCAGCAGGGCCTGGCCTGCCTGGCGAGCCAAAACCGCCAAGGAACGTGCGACAATCTTGCTGAAGTGGCACACCTTGATGCTCGAGAACGCCGATGACCTTGCCCTGATCTTGACAAGCGAGCAGGGAAAGCCACTGGCCGAAGCGCGGGGCGAAGTCCTGTACGCGGCGTCCTTCCTCGAATGGTTCGCGGAGGAAGGCAAGCGTGTCGCGGGCGACACCCTGCCGACACATGCGCCTGACAAACGAATCTTCGTCACGAAAGAGCCGATTGGCGTCTGCGCAGCCATTACGCCTTGGAATTTTCCGGCGGCGATGATCGCCCGTAAAGTTGGGCCCGCCCTCGCCGCAGGCTGTCCGATCATCGTGAAGCCTGCTGAATCAACTCCGTTTTCGGCGCTGGCAATGGCCGTGCTTGCCGAGCAAGCAGGCATCCCTCGCGGCGTCTTGAGTATCGTGACCGGCGAACCCAGGGACATTGGCGCCGAATTGACCGGGAATCCCACCGTCCGGAAACTTTCCTTTACGGGCTCGACCCAGGTTGGGCGCTTGCTGATGGCCCAGTGTGCTCCGACAGTCAAAAAAGTCTCGTTGGAGCTCGGTGGAAACTCACCGTTTATCGTTTTTGAGGATGCGGATATCGACAGCGCCGTAGAAGGCGCGCTTGTCTCCAAGTATCGTAATTCTGGACAAACTTGCGTCTGCGCTAATCGCTTTTACGTGCATGAGCGGATCCACGATCTGTTCGCGGAAAAGCTCGCAGCTGCCGCAATGCGCCTCAAAGTCGGCCCCGGAATCAGTGCGAATGTCGCGCTCGGGCCGCTCATCAACGAAGCCGCCGTCAAAAAGGTCGAATCCCACATCGAAGATGCGGTCGGGAAGGGTGCAAGAATTGTGACGGGGGGTAGGCGGCATTCACTTGGCCAAAGCTTCTTCGAGCCCACGGTAATTACTGGGGTGACATCCGACATGAGGTTTGCCCGGGAAGAGACCTTTGGACCTGTGGCCGCCATCTTCAAGTTCTCGACGAACGACGACGTCATCAAGCTCGCGAACGACACTGAGTATGGGCTTGCCGGTTACTTCTACAGCCGCGACGTTTCGCGGGTCTGGAAAGTAGCCGAAGCACTCGAATATGGCATCGTCGGGATCAACACCGGACTGATTTCGACTGAGACCGCCCCATTCGGCGGCGTCAAGCAATCCGGGCTCGGACGCGAAGGCTCGAGCTATGGCATCGATGACTATCTCGTGATCAAGTACATCTGCATGGGAATTTGACCGAGCTGGCGCGCAGATCGGCGGGGCAAGAGACGCAGCGAATTCGCAAGGCCCAGTTCGATCTCGCGAAGCTCGGCCTCGAGGATACCGCTGCGCCTGCTGTACAGAATGCTGTCCGGTTCCATCGATAAAGCGCCCTGCCGATAGCAAACTTCTCGCCGATGTTGTTGCATAAATCCGGCGTGAGGACGAAGCGGTGCCTTTGTTCACGATTTCAGGCGATGCGGACGGACTGCGGGCGCGCGAGCTCGATCATCCGGATAAGCACGCCCACGCGCACAGCGACTTCGGTCGCCTGCGAGTCGATACGTCGAGCCCAAAGGCATGCGCCGGTGAGCGTCTTGAACCGGTACATCGCATTTTCGGGCAGCGAGCGACGGTGATAGCCGCTGCGTTTCCTCCATGGTTGTTGCGCGTAAACGTCAGGCGACTGCGCGACGGCCGGTTTTATGCAACAACGCCGTGGAAAGCAACATTCTCCTTCAAGCGCCACCGCCTTCTCCTGCCTCCTCCCTACGCCGCGTACACCACTTTTAACGATAGCTCGCAATTCAATCAGGGAGCCGACATCATGAACAGCAATATCGCCGGAAAAGTCGTCGTCGTTACGGGCGCAAGCTCGCGTGGGCCAACCCAGGAGAAAAACGCCTAAATCTTAGTTTTTAATAGAGTAAGTTCAGATCAGGTGACGCCAACGTGATCCGAACCCAAATGACAACTTTATTTTAAAAATGACGACTCTATTCGAATCGGACAGCCCAGCCCATCACATGCTCTTTCTGAACGGCGCGCCCGAGTGCTCGCGCAACTCGTTGAAGACGATCTTCGGCCAGGCCTTCTGCGCGACCTCGATCTCCGAGATGTGCGACGCGAGATAAGTCGGTGCGTTCGACGCGTCGAGCGCAATCCGCGCCGCGTAGGCGTCCATGAAGCGCCGCAGTTCGCCCGCATCGTCGCAGGTGACCCAGCGCGACATGCGATAGCGCGCCGGCATGATCCGCACGTCGACCTTGTACTCGGCGGACAGCCGGTGCGACACCACCTCGAACTGCAGTTGCCCGACCGCGCCGAGAATCGTCGACCCGCCGTGCGCCGGGCGGAACACCTGAATCGCGCCCTCCTCGCCCAACTGCTTCAGCGCTTCGCCGAGCTGCTTTGCGCGCATCGGATCGACCACCTCGATCGTCTGGAAGATTTCCGGCGCGAAGAACGGCAGGCCGACGAATTGCAGCGTCTCGCCTTCGGTCAGCGTGTCGCCGAGGCTCAGCGTGCCGTGGTTCGGGATGCCGATGATGTCGCCGGGATAGGCTTCGCTCACGGTTTCGCGACGCTGCGAGAGGAACGTCACGACGTTGTTCGCGCGGAACGTCTTGCCCGAGCGCGACACCTTGAGCGCCATGCCGCGCTCGAAGCGGCCCGAGCACACGCGGATGAACGCGACGCGGTCGCGGTGCGCCAAGTCCATGTTCGCCTGCACCTTGAACACGACGCCCGTGAATTTCGGCTCGTCCGGCTGCACCGGACGCTGGACCGCCATGCGCATCGACGGCGGCGGCGCGAGGTCGACGAGCGCGTCGAGAATTTCCTTCACGCCGAAGTTGTTGATCGCCGAGCCGAACAGCACGGGCGACTGGTCGCCGGCGAGAAACGCTTCGCGGTCGAAGGTCGGCGTCGCGCCCGAGATCAGCTCGACCTCCTCCATCGCCTTCTTCCAAGGAAAACCGAAACGGCGCTCGCCTTCGTTGTCGTCGATGGCTTGCAGCGTCTCGACGTCGCCGCCCGCGGTGTCCTGCCCGGCGCGGAACACGCGCACCTGATCGCGCTCGACGTCGTAGACGCCGTGGAATTCCTTGCCCATGCCGATCGGCCAGGTGAACGGCACGGCCGACACGCCGAGGTGCTGCTCGATCTCGTCGAGCAGGTCGAGCGGCTCGCGCACTTCGCGGTCGAGCTTGTTGATGAAGGTGACGATCGGCGTGCGGCGGCTGCGGCACACTTCGAGCAGCTTGAGCGTCTGCGCTTCGACGCCGTTCGCGCCGTCGATCACCATCACGGCCGCGTCGACCGCGGTCAGCACGCGGTAGGTGTCTTCGGAGAAGTCCTCGTGGCCGGGGGTGTCGAGCAGGTTGATGACGGCGTCGCCGTATTCGAACTGCATCACCGAGCTCGCGACCGAAATGCCGCGCTGCTTTTCGATCTCCATCCAGTCGGAGGTCGCGTAGCGGCCGCTCTTACGGCCCTTGACGGTGCCCGCGATCTGAATCGCGCCCGAGAACAGCAGGAGCTTCTCGGTCAGCGTCGTTTTACCGGCGTCCGGGTGGGAAATGACCGCGAACGTGCGGCGGCGTTTGAGTTCAGATACGGGCATGTTGGTCGGCGATTCGGGGATTTTGGGGCAACCCGGAATGATACACGGGGTTGATCCCGCCCTTCTTCCGGCATCAGTCTCCGTTGCCGTGCAGCAGTTCGCTTTCCAGGGGCAAGCTCCGCGAGAACGTCAGCGAATACGCCCGTTCCTTCGCCGGCACAGGAAGACTACGCTGATCAGCGCAACGTCGACGTTTTGCCATAGTCCGATAGCCAACCGATCAGAAATGAGAATGGTCTCATAGCGTCCTAACGGCCTTGTCGGCTACGCTTCGTCTCTTTCATTAGACAAACAACAGGGAGACAAGCCATGCGGGACCGACCGCTCTTTTTCGGCATACCTGAACTGCTGCGCATGCGCGACCTGACTCCGGAACAAGCGTTTCGCGTCGAGCTGCCGATCTTCGCGTGGCCGCCGCTCGCGTGGCAAGCTCAGTCGGCTTTGGTTCACATGGAGGTCGATTACGAACCCTCACATGTCGGCGAGCACCAGTTGACGGCATTCCTCGACGACACGCTCGGCTCGGACTGGCGCCGTGCGCCGGTGAGAAACGAAATGGTTTGGCGGGCGATGCTCGATCGCCTGCAGCGTGAAATCGAGCAGGGCACATGGGTCAAGCTGGCGAGCACGAAATTCGGCACAGGGCTCGTCGATTGGGTCGACGATCTTGAGATGCCGGATGGCGGGCGCTGGCAGGTCAATCGGAAGGGGCACAACTCGAGCATCGGCGGGGCGCTGCGGTGGCAGCTCGATTATGTGTATCGGCAGCGGTCGATGCGGGCGGGTGCCAACCAAGAGAAAGACGGCGGCGCTCAGGTGGAGCGGGAAGTTGCGGCGGCTGCTTGGCGGGTCGCTCCGCCGATGCCCAAGGCGCCGAAGCCTCAGACTACTGTGGAAGTGCCTGAGTTGGGCCAGTCAGCCAATGCGATCCTGGCGAAATCACCGACGTTGCAGCGGGATTTGAAAGAGCTGGCAGCGAAAAAGTGGGAGCTTTCTTACGGACAATCAGGCAAGGGCTCTTTTGCCAATCGCGTCTCTGACGATTCAGATTCGCCATCTCAAATCGTACTGGACGGTATTTATAAAAATGATCCGCGCGGCGCAATTCAAACCTTGGCGCACGAAGTCGGACACGCTAAATACACATACGCCGTAGACCCGACCAACAAAGCTGCTTGCGTCAATTCATTTTTATCTGACGAAGGGGCCGCAACGATAAAAAACATCGAGGTCCAACGTGAAATATTGGCTAATGGCGGTCCTGACATTGGCATCGCCGGCGATCCACGCAACCACTCAGCCTACAACCGAGCTTATGACAGCTACCTCCAATCCGGCAATGCCAAGCAAGCTCGCAGCGACATTGGAGCCATCCTCGGAAACGGCGAATACACCTCAAATACTCGTCAGACCTATGGCAGCTACTATGGAGATTGGTGTGAAAACAACGCAGGAAAATAAGTCCTTCAACGCCGCTCAAGCGAATATCTGGAGCTTTACCGCCGCATTTGTAGAGGTTATCCGCACGCAGCAACTCGACGAGGTCAAGAAGTTCCTGGGCGATCTTCGCATTCGCCAACAAAACGAGTTCTTCACGTTCTACACAGCCAAGTCCGTGGACTTGGCCTCGGGCGAACGCGTCATGGCGTTTTCGATCGCTTCGGATCGAAACGGAACGAACATCAGCGCTAGATTTGAAGTTTCGAACCGCTGCATTTCGCACGATGAGGTCAAACTACACTACCCAGGCTGGCGCATAGTCGCGGGTCCTCGTGGCGGCAGCTTGGAAGAGGAAACGCGCTATCAAGTCAATATCGGCGGTTACGCCTATACATTCGGCTTTGCCGAAAAGGCGCCTGATTGCCTTAATTCAATAGGTGTAGGCCGGCTGAGCAAGCCCGAGTCCTGAGGCAGGTTGTTGAGGTACAACGTGAAATATTGGCTAATGGCGGTCCTGACATTGGCATCGCCGGCGATCCGCGCAACCATGCCGCTTACAATCGAGCCTACGACAGCTATCTCCAGTCCGGCAACGCAAGCCAAGCGCGCAGCGACATCGGGACCATCTACGGGAACGGCGAATACACGTCCCGTACCAATCAAACCTATGGCAAATACTACGGAGACTGGTGTGAAAGCAACGCAGGAAAATAGCTCCCCCAACATCGCTCCCACAGATATCTGGAGCTTCACTACCGCTTTTATTCAAGTGGTCCGATCGCAAAACATGGACGTGTTCGCCGAACTATTGAGCGGCATTCGGGAAGAAGAGAGAAACGAATACGTAACGTTTTACACCGCGGACCCGATAACCTTGCCGTCCGGCGAGCGCTTAAGAGCAATCTCGATATCCGAAAATCGATACAGAAAGCGAATCGGCGCCGGCTTCGAGATTTCGAACCGCTGCATTTCCCGCGACGAGGTCAAGCAACAC
The DNA here is from genome assembly GCF_017315705.1 of Trinickia mobilis. Taxonomy (GTDB): domain Bacteria; phylum Pseudomonadota; class Gammaproteobacteria; order Burkholderiales; family Burkholderiaceae; genus Trinickia_A; species Trinickia_A mobilis. The sequence goes on from NZ_JAFLRF010000002.1 coordinate 88,643, forward strand.
TATCCTGGTTGGCGTGTGGTTGAAGCCCCGCGCGGCGGCAGCTTAGAGGAGCAAACGCTGTTTCAAGTCGATGTCGACGGTTACGCCTATACATTCGGCTTTGCCGAAAAGGCACCCGACTGCCTCAATTCGATCAGTGTCGGCCGTTTGCGCAAACATTGACGGCCCGAGGGGCCAGCCCCATGCGCCGCGCTCGCCATTGCCACTCCATCTCCAACCTCACCCCGCCGCAATCGCCTCCGAATACACCTCGGCCACCCGCCGCGCGATCACCGCGTTGTCGAAATGGTCCCGCGCATAGGCGTGGCAGGCTTGCGCGTCGGGCAGCGCGATCTCCCCGTCGAGCACCGCCCCGACCCCTTCGGCGATCGCCCCGGCCCCGGTCGAGCGCAGCACGAGGTCCTTCGACAGCCCCGCCACGGCCTCCGGCAGACCGCCGACCGGCGTCACCAGCACGGGCGTACCCGCAGCAAGCGATTCGACCGTGATCAAACCGAACCCTTCCAAAGCCACCGTCGGCACCACGCTGATCGTCGCCGCGCGGTACAGCGCGGCCAGATGCTCGTCGGGGACGAAGCCGAGCAGCTTCACGTTGTCCTGGAGCCCGCTCGCGTCGATGCGCGCCTGCAGCTCGTCTTGCAGCCGCCCCTTCCCGGCGATCAGCAGCAGCACGTCCGGGTGCCGCTCCTTCACCACCTTGATCGCGTCGATCAGATCCTCGAGCCCCATGCGCCTGACGAGCCGCCGCACCGCCAGCACGAGCGGCCGGTCCTGCGGCAGTTGCAGGCGCCGGCGCGCCTCGCGCTTCGTGATATCCAGATCGAACTGCGCGACGTTCACGCAGCCCGGCACCACGCGGATGCGGTCCGGCGCGATGCCGTAGCGCGAACTCAGAATCTGCCCGAACGCCTCCGACAGCACGATCAGCCGCGACGAGCGCGCGTACACCGTGCGCTCCAGCATGTGCTTCGCGCGCTGCCCGAGCGAATCGGCGCCTTCGACGTGGCTCTCGTCCGCCCACGGCCCCTGGAAATGCGACACCTGCGGAATGCCGCGCAGCACGTCGAGGCCGGGAAACGTATACAGCGCGAAGTGCGACGAAATCACATCGGGCCGCTCTTCGCGCACGACGTTCGCGAGCATCTTGCGCGCCGCCATCAGGCGCAGCGGCAGCGAGCGCGCAGCCGGACCGAAGCCCTGGATCGCGCCGCCGGTATCGGCGGCGACGCGCGGCGAGCCCGCCACCATCCCGCGCACCGCGACGCCCGCCCCGGGCAGCGCGCCGACGAGCGAGTAATACATGCGGTCGAGGCCGCCCGCGCGCTCGGGAAACCAGTGCATGCCGATTTGCAGCGACTTGATCGGGCGCGCGGGCCGGCCGCCGGGGGCGGCATCCGTCGCGCGAAAAGCAAGGATTCGTGCCGCAGCAGCTTGGCTCATGACTGTTTCGCTCCTTCGTTGGGCGCAAACTGCGCCGGTGCGAGATTCGAATTCGTGCGGGCGCGCAGCTCGCCCTTCGCGTCGGCCATCTGCCGGTACAGCGCGATGTATTGCATCGCCATGCGCGACCAGCCGAAATCGCGCGCGAGCCGGCTCGCGGCGGCGCCCATCGCGCAGCGCGTGCGGTCGTCGCTCGCGAGTCCCGCGATCGCGTTCGCGAGCGCAGGCGCGTCGTCGGGATCGTCGAGGACGATGCCGCATTCGGGCGTGATGATCTCGGCGCCGCCCGCCGTGCGCGCCGTCACGACCGGCAAGCCCGCCGCCATCGCTTCGAGCAGCGACAGGCTCATCGCCTCGTAGCGCGACGGAAACACGAACGCATCGACCGAATGCATCAAAGCCGGCATCTCCTTCACGAGCCCGAGAAAGTGCACGCGCGATTCGATCTTCAGCGCGCGCGCCTCGTCCGGATAGGGGCTGCCCGGCAAATAGCCGGCCACGGCGAGATGAACGTGCTGGGACAGACGCGTGAGCGCTTGCAGCACGGTGCCGAGGTTCTTGCGCGGCGTGCGCAAGTCGCCGACGAACAGCAGCACAAACGCATCCGGCGGCAAACCGAATTTGCGGCGATCGCCGAGCGCCGCCGCGAACGTCTCGGTATCGACGCCGTTGTAGATCACGCCGACCTTCTGCGCGGGCACGCCGGTATGGCGGATTTCGGCGGCGACTTTCTGCGAGACGGCGGCGACCATGCGCGAGCGCCGATAGGCCCAGCGTTCGAGCCGCGAGTTGAGGTACGTATAGACGAACTGATACCCGGACCACAGGCCCTTGCCCAAGCCGAACGGGTAGTACGGGCTCGCGAACCAGCCGCCGTGCACGAAGTGCGCGGTGTTCACGTCGGCATGCGCCCACGAGATGAAGCCGTTCACGTGCAGCACGTCATATTCGTCGCGGTGCTGCTTCAGCCACAGTCCGCTTTTCAACGCGAACACCTGCTGGCGCAGCAGATTCGACGGCCAGCCGCGGCCGATGCGGATCGGCACCCAGCGCACGCGCGGGTTCGCAAGCAGTTCCGGCGCGACGTGCGAAGCGATCAGCGTCACCGAGATGTTTTCTTCCAGCGCGGCGCGCGCGATTTCGTAGTTGACGCGGCCTTGTCCGTCGTTATGACGTACCACGTGCGTAACAATGGCGACTCTCAATTTGACGGACTCCCCCGTAAAAGCCGCAAGCGCTGGATCTTCTGCCAGTGCGCGGCGGACAGCAGTAAAAACACGCTCATGAAGAGCAGCAGGCCCCCGGTGCCGATGAGCGAATTGGTAAAGACGAGCATCGCGAACACCGCGAGCGCGAGGCTCAGGCAGGCCGCGGCGAACTTGTCGTCGCCGAGCGCGAACGACGCGCGCACGGCGCGCGCAAGCAGCCACACGATGCCGGAGAGATAGAGCAGCGTGCCCGGCCAGCCGAGCACGAACGGGATGTTCATCACGCCGCTGTCGAAGTTGCCGTACTTGCCGAGTTCGCCGCCGTCGTTCGAGAGCTTCGTCGACGTGCCCGTCGCGCCCATGCCTTCGCCGGAGACGTCGGTAAACGCGGTCTGCGCGAACGTCGCGTAGAACTGGTTGCGCGCTTCGTAGCTCTGGTCGTCGTGGAGATTGCCGACCGTCTGCAGGCGCGTCGACAAGCGGTCGGCGACCGGCCCCACCGCGAGCAGCGGCACGCTCAATCCGGCGAGCAAGACGGCGCTCATGATGATCCGCACGCGCACGCGGTTGCTCGATTTCGCGAGCTGGATCACGACGGCGATCACCCAGCCGCCCCACGTCGAGCGCACCAGGCTCAAGCAGAACGCGATGAAGCCCGCCGCGCCCGCGAGCCAGCGAATCCGCTGCGCGGCCGCGAGCACGAAGACGAGCGAGCCCATCATCGCGAACGCAAACGGTCCCGACGAGTTCATCGTGCTGAACACGCGCACGCCGAACGGCACGGGGTCGCCTTGCGAATTCATCTGCGAGCCGAGCATCCACAGCGCGTCCCACGGCGGCATCACGAAGAACTGCACCATGCCGTAGACGCCCATGATCAGCATCCCCCAGACGAACGCCGAGAGGATCGCCTCGCGATACTGCGGATAGTTGCGCGAGTCGGCCATGATGTGAAAGCCGATCAGGATCGGATAGACCCAGTTCGCGAGGTCGTAGACGGCTGCGAGCGGGCCGCTCGCGACCACGCCGACGAGGAACGCGTAGATGAGGCCGAGCAGGACCAGGAGCACCGGCAGGCCGCGCCGCTGCGCGAGCATCCGGTAGTGGCGCAGGAGCGTGAGGCCGCTCAGCATCGTCACGGCGAGCGGTGCGATCTGGATCAGGCTCGTCGGCGTGAACGCGCCTTTCGCAAAGTCGGCCAGACGCCGCACCTCGGGGCTCAGGAACCACATCCACCACATGAAGCCGACATAGCGCGCGGGGCTCTTGAAGTAGAGCCAGAGGCCGGCCATCGTCGCGAGGACCGGGAAGGCGAGCGTGAGAACCGTGCCCTGATGCGCGGCGATCAGGACGAGCGTGATGAACCACAGGATCGCCTGCGCCGCCCAGTGCTTCGGGTCGGTGCTGAAGAGGCCGCGCTTCGCGCTTTTCGCTTCGGCCGATGCAGCCCTGAAGTTGCGTACGAGGTCGGGAGTGCTCATGCGGACTTTAGCGGCGCTCGATCGGGACGGCGCGCTCGGCGATCCGTACGTCGCGAGCGCTATTACGCTCGCGAACCGCAGGTGCGCCGCGCTCGCTGAGCATCGCGCGCGTGATCTGCACGTGCTGCTGCGCGAAGTGCTGCGTCGTCAGTCGGCGGGCGGTCAATTGCGCGCCGGCTGCCCACACGCGGCTCAGCGTCGCCTCGGGATGCGCCGCGAGAGCGTCGGCGGCGCGGCGCAGCGCGGCGGCATCGTGCGGCGGCACGTAGCTCACTTGTTGCGCGGTGAAGTAGTCGCGCAGGCCGCCTACGTCGGTTGCGATCACCGGCTTGCCGAGCGCCGCCGCTTCCAGCACGACCGTGATGCCCGAGGCGTGGTAGTTCGGCCGCAGCGGCACCACCACGAGATCCGCCCAGTCGTACAGCTCGCGCTGCTTCGCGAGCCCGGAAGCGGGCGCGATCTGCACGTTCGGCGCATGGAGCGCTTGCGGGATCTTGCGGCGCGTCGCAAGCCGCACCGTATAGCGCGGATCGTTGCCGAACGCTTTGACGAGCGTGGTCCAATCGCGGTCGCGGTCGTTGCCGATCGCGGCGATCCGCAGCGGCGCATGCGGCTGCCACGTGTGCGGCTCCGCAAGCGGAAAGTCTGTCATGTTCAGGCCGTAGTGGACGCGGATCGCATCGCGCTTCAAATAGCGGCGGCACAGCTCGGCGTTGTCGCGCGCGAGCGTCGTCAGCACGTCGGCGCGCGCGAGCAGTTTGCGATAGACCCAGCGGCGCAGCGCGCCGTAGCCGCGCCACTTGTCGAAGAGCCACACGCTTTGCGCGAGCAGCAACGGCTTCCTGCCGCGCTCGCCGGCCAAGAGCAGCACGAGCGCGACGGCCAGATGCTCGGCTTCGGTGTGCGTCCAGATCACGTCGGAGCGCAGGATCTCATCGCGATTGCGCAGCGTGTGGATCAGATCGAAGCCGAGCACCAGCTTGAGCGCGCGGCGCGCGACGCTCACGGGCTTGCTTTCCTTCGCGTCGCACGAATAGGTCAGCGCGAACTCGTCCGACTCCGCATGGTGATAGCCGTACAGACAGCCGAAGTCTTCGCCCTTGCGGTAGACGCGCGGGTCGGCGCCGTAGAAGAGGTGCACGTGCACTTTGGTCGCTTGCATGCTTGAACTCCGGTGAGCCGGTGTGGGGGGCGCGTGGTCGTTCGCCGGCGGCGGGCTGCGGCGGGCCGCTCGCGCATCGGCTGCAGCGCGCCGAGCGCCGGTCACGGCGTCACCCGCCGCGCGTCTTGCGCGCCGAGGCGCACCGCGCGCCAGCGCGAGCGGACGGCCGCGCCGTTCTTCGAGGCCGCCGACAGCACCGCGTGCACGAAGCCCGGATACACGCGCGTGCCGACCAGCGTGTACCACCACCACGCGGTCTCGCGCTTGAGCGGCGGCAAGTGCTCGCGCAGCACGAGATGCAGGTTGTAGGCGGCGTTGCGCACCGCGGCCATCGTCTGCACGTCGCGCCTGTTGTCGTCGAAACGCTCGGCGGGGTAGTGATCGACGGCCACGTGCGGGTCGTACATGAGCTTCCAGCCCGCGCGCTTGACGCCCATGCTGAACGCCATGTCGTTGTGGACTTGCGCGCCCGCGCCGCGCAAACGCTCGTCGAAGCGCAGGTTCGCAATCGCGGCGCGCCGGTAGCTCATGTTCGCGCCCTTGAGCATGTCGACTTCGCGCGCGGCGCCCACGCCGAGATGGTGATTGCCGATGATCTTGCCCGACGGCAGGATCTTGCCGACGCACTCGCGCCGGCCGTCGAGAATGCGGCCCCTTTCGTGCACCCAGTCGCGTCCGCCGAGCGCGCCGAGCTGCGGGTCCAGCTTGAACGCCGCGGCGATGCGCAGGAGCCAGTCGGGGCGCGGCGCGGCATCGTCGTCGGTGATCGCGATCACGTCGCCCGACGCGGCGTCGAGCCCGCGATTGAGCGCCGCAACCTGCCCCGGCACTTCGATCAGCGCGACGCAGAGCGGCAGCATGCCGCGCACCGCAGGGTCGGCGAGCCGCTCATGCGTCGCGTCGTCCTCGGGCCGCGCGACGACGATCACTTCGTCGGGCTGCTTCGTCTGCCGCTGCAGCGCGATCAGGCAACGCGCGAGGTCGGCGGGACGGCGGTAGGTCGGAACCAGTACGGATAGCTTCATGCGGTCCTCATGTACTCAGGTATTCCTGCACGGCCGCGTAGCCGGCACGCCCGTAGCCGCGCTGATGCCGCGGCATCGCGTTGAAGATGCCGCCTTGTACCTGGATGCCGGCCGCTCTCAGGCGCTTGAGCGAATCGGTGATCTCGACTTCGTTGTGCATGCCCGAGCGCAGCACGAGGAAGGTCGAGCCGGCCAGCTCGGCGAAGATCGAGGCGTCGGTGACGGCGAGCACCGGCGGCGTGTCGACGAAGATCACTTCGTAGCGCTTGCTCAAGCCCTCCAGATACGTTTGCAGACGCGGCGACATCAGAAGTTCCGACGGATTCGGCGGACGCGTGCCGCTCGAGACGAAATCGAGGCCCGTCACGACGGTCGGACGAATCGCTTCCTCCAGCGAGATCTGTCCGCTCAGCAACTCCGAAAGGCCGTTTTCGCGCCGGCCGCCGATATAGCGCTCGAGCGAGCCGCGCCGCATGTCGCCGTCGATCAGCAGCACGCGCTTGCCGGAGTTCGCGAGGAGCACCGCGAGATTCATGGTCAAAAAGCTCTTGCCGATGCCGGGCGAGGGACCGGTCAGCACCGTGACACGATTCTTCGCGTCCATCAGCGTGAACTGCATCGACGTCCTCAAACTGCGCAGGCTTTCGACGCAGACATCCTTCGGCCGCAAGAGCGCGAGGATCGGACGGTCGACGCGATTCGCGCGCTCGTTCTGGAGATCGAGCTTGACGAGTTCCTGGCTGAGCGGCACGAGGCCATAGAGCGGCAGGCCGAAGTTGCGCTCGACGCGCTCGGGATCGTCGATGCCCGCGAACAGGTTGCGGCGCAGGAACACGACGCCCGTGCCGACGATGAGCCCCAGGAACACCGCCGCCGACAGGATCAGCATCTTCTTCGGCTTGACCGGCTCGCCGGGGCGCAGCGCGGCGTCGATCAGATGCACGTTGCCGCCGGTGCCCGCCTTCTGCACGGCAAGCTCCTGCACGCGGTTGAGCAGCAGCACGTAGATGTCTTCGGCGACCTTCGCGTCGCGCTGCAGCGCGACCGCCTTCACTTCCGATGCGGGCAGGTCGCGGAAGCGGTCGGAGAACTTCTGCTGCTCGCCTTCGAGCTGCGAGAGCTGCTGCTTGGCGGTCTGCATGACCGGGTTCTCGGCGCCGAAACGCTGCTCCATCGACGCGATCTGCAGGCGCAGCGCCGCGATCTGCTGCTCGTACTGGATGCTGCCTTCGAGGTAGACCTTCGCTTCGTCGCTCGCGTTGATCGAGCCGGACTTTTGCTGGTATTGCGTGAGCGCCGCCTCGGCGCGTTCGAGATCGGACTTCAGGCGCGGCTCTTCGCTCTGCAGGAAGCTCAGCATCTTGCTCGCCTCTTCCTGCTTGCTCGCGATGTGCTGGCGCAGGTATGACTGCGCGAGCGCATTGGCGATTTCCGCCGCGTGCGCCGGATCTTTGTCTTCGAGCGAGATTTCGATGACGCCCGTCTGCTTGCCTTGCTCCGACACCGTGATCGCCGATTGGAACGCGGTGATCGCGTCGAGATCGTTCGCGCGCATCACCTTGAATTGCGTGCCGGGGCGCGCGACGAGCCGGCTGACCGTGATCGTCACGCCGCCGCCCTTTTCCTGCTCGCCGACGCGGCCCCGCAGGAGCAGCCCGCCGTCGGCGGTCTGCAGCGTGTACTGGCCGTCGCCGAGCGCGGTCATCGTGAGCTTTTCGTTTTCGAGCAACGGCGTCACTTCGATCGAATCGACGTCGGCCATTTCGCCGCCCCACGCGTACGACTTGAGGCCGAGCCACGGCTTCGCCGGCTTGCCCGGTTCGGCGAGGTGCGCGGCGATGCTGCCCAAGAGCGGAATCGTCTTCGGCGTCACCGAGAAATTCAGCTTCCAGTGCTCGACCACCGGCGCGACGACGCCGCGGCTCTTGATCATTTCGATTTCGGCGTCGGTCGGCAGCGTCGGCGGGCCGCTGCTGATGACCGCGCCGGTTTGCGTCTGCGTGAGCGCCTGCGAGGTGTTGTCGCCCGCCTCCACGCGCACCTGCGCGTCGGCCGAGTAGATCGGCTTGGCGAGGTAGGTATAGAGCGCGGCCATCATGACGATCGTGAGCGCAATGCCGATCAGCCACCCGATGTCGTCGAGAATCACCTGCAGCAACTGGCCGAGGACGAGATCCTCCTCCTCGGTCTTGATCGCCGCGAGGGGGGCGGTATGGGTGTGCGTGCTCAAACTTGTGCTCATGCTTCGTTCCCGTTTCTGGTCACGGCCGCCGCCGAGCGGCAGCGGCCTAGGGGCCCTAAACTCATTTCGGTCACTTCGGTCGCTTCGGTCACTTCGTCAGCTCTTTCAGATAGAACGCCGTCTCCAGTGCCGGCAGCACCTGCTGGATGACGCGGTTGACCTGGACTGCGCTTGCGGTGCCGACATAGACCACGTCAAACGGCTGCAACTGGAACTGCGCCGACAGGAGCAAGGCATCGGGCTGCGTCATGTCGAGCCGGTAGATGTCGGGCGTGCCCTGCTTGCCCTTCAAGCCGCGGATCACGTAGACCTGGCGCGGATTCGCATCGGTATCGAGAATGCCGCCCGCGTTCGTCAGCGAATCGGCGATCGTCAGGCTTCCGCGGATCATCGGCACCGGCATCGGCGTCTTCACTTCGCCCATCACGAACACGCGGCTGTCCGAGCGATCGGGGACGTTGATGATGTCGCCGTCTTGCAGCATCACGTTGTTTCTCACGTCGCCGCGATCGAGCACGCCGTTCAGGTCGATCTGATAGAACTGCTTGTTGCGCGTGAGGCGCACGCGCTGCAGATCGGCATCCGCATTCGCGCCGCCGGAGCGCGTGACCGCATCCACGAGCGTAAGCGGCACATCGGTGACCGCGAGGGGACCGGGCGTCTTCACATCGCCCGTCACCTGGATCTTCTGGCCGCGATACGCGAGCACGCGCACGTCGAGCTGCGGGTTCTTGATGTACGGCCCAAGCGCGGCGGAGAGCTGGTCGCGCACTTCCTCCGTCGTCTTGCCCGCCGCCTTGAAGCGGCCGATGAACGGAAAGAAGATCGTGCCGTCGGCGGACACCGTTTGCCCGAACGGATCGGCCTGGCCCGGCAACGCGGTGGTGTACGGCTGCGCGAGCGCGCCGGCGATCGATTGCGTGGTGTTGCCGCCGGTCGAGAACGACTGGCCTTGCTGCGTCGTCAGCTCGGGATGGTCCCAGACGGTAATGCCGAGAATGTCTTGCGGCGAGATGCGGTAGACATATTTCGAGGCGTCGGCAAAGCGCGCTTGCGGCAACGGTGCCGGGGCCGCTTGCGCGGTTGCTTCGTCCCTGAGCAGCGTGGGCGTGATCAGATGGACCGGATAGGTCTCGGTCGGCGCCGGGTCGTTGTCCTTGAGGCGCGACGTATCGAGGTCGTAGCCGGGTGCCCAGGCGCAGCCTGACAGAAAAGCCGCCAGCAAAAGAGAAGTCGCAGCGCAACGTTTCAGCATATTTTGTTCAGCCATCCGGTGACGAGATGTTCGATGAGGGCGAAGCTCCGGCGATAGGCGTCTTCGTGGCCGCCGTGGGGGTCGTCGACGTCCGAGTCCTCCCACTTGCCGAGCATATGGACCTTGCCGCGCGAGGTGGGCGCGAGCGATTCCACTGCGGCGATTTGCTGACGCTCGCTGACGAGGATCAGGTCGGCGTCGCGGATGTACCGCAGGTTCAGGCGCTTGGCGCGGTGTTCCGTGCTGTCTATCCCGTGACCGGCCAGCAGACGGCGCATCGTGGGGTCGATCGATGCGCCGTCTTGGGCGCTCAGGCCCGCCGACCGGAACTCCATGCCCTTGTGCGGGCGCCGCGCCTTGAAGAGCAGCTCCGCTGCGGGGCTTCGGCAAACGTTGGCGTGGCAGACCACCAGGATGTTTTTAAACATAAGCCGTTGTCTCGCTCGTTGGCCCGCTTTCGAACAAACCCAGCGTCAGCGCGCCGCGACGGCAACCGCACCCGCCCCAGCGCCGACAACCGCGCCGCCGCGTCCGATCGCGTGATACTCCACGCCGATCTCGCGCATCGCGTCCGGCTCGTACAAATTGCGCCCATCGAAAATCACGGGTGCCTTGAGCGCCTTCTTGAGGCTGTCGAAGTCCGGGCTCTTGAACGCCTTCCACTCGGTGAGAATCACGAGCGCATCGGCGTTCCTGACGGCCTCCATCTGCTCGTTGGCAAACGTCAGCCGTTCCAGCCACTCGGGCTCATCCTGCAAGTCGGCAGCGATGACGCGCCTGGCGTCCCGAATCGCAACCGGGTCATAAGCCACGACTCGCGCGCCGCGTGCGAGCAAGGCGGCGATCAAGGTCCGGCTGGGCGCCTCGCGCATATCGTCGGTATTGGGCTTGAACGCCAGCCCCCAAACCGCAAACGTGCGATCCGACAAATCGTCGCCGAGGCGCGCGACGATCTTCTGTGCCAGCACTTGCTTCTGCGCATCGTTGACGGCCGACACCGCCTTCAGGATCTTCAGCTCGTGCGCGTTATCGGCCGCCGTGCGGATCAGCGCTTCGACGTCCTTCGGGAAGCACGAGCCGCCATAGCCGCAGCCCGCATACAAGAAGTCGTAGCCGATGCGCGGGTCCGAACCGATCCCGCGCCGCACGGCCTCGATATCGGCGCCGATGCGGTCCGCGAAATTCGCGAGTTCGTTCATGAATGAAATGCGCGTCGCGAGCATCGCGTTCGCCGCGTACTTCGTGAATTCCGCCGAACGCACGTCCATCCACAGGGTGCGTTCGTGATTGCGGTTGAACGGCGCGTAAAGACGGCGCATCAGCTCGCGCGCCTTCTCGCCCGGCACGTCGTCGTCGCAGCCGAGCACGATGCGGTCGGGCCGGGTAAAGTCTTCGACCGCCGCGCCCTCTTTCAGGAACTCGGGATTCGACACGACCGAGAACATCGGCTCCTCGCCGCGCGCGGCCAGCTCCGCCGCCACGGTCTCGCGCACGCGCAGCGCCGTGCCGACCGGCACCGTCGATTTGTCGACGATCACCTTGAAGCCGGTCATATGGCGGCCGATGTTGCGCGCGGCCGCGAGCACGTATTGCAGGTCGGCCGAGCCGTCTTCGTCCGGCGGCGTGCCGACCGCGATGAACTGCACGTCGCCGTGCGCCACCGCGGCGCGCACGTCGGTCGAGAACTTGAGGCGGCCCGCCGCCAGGTTGCGCGCGATGACTTCCCGCAGGCCCGGCTCATGGATCGGAATGCCGCCGCCATTCAACACGTCGATCTTCTTCTGGTCGACGTCGAGGCAAAACACGTCGTTGCCGATGTCGGCAAGGCATGCGCCCGTCACGAGACCCACGTAACCGCTGCCAATGATGGTCAGATTCATCCGTTACTCCTAGAAACAGGAAACTGAGCAGAAAAGTGTCGCGAAGCCGGCATGCGATGCGCACCGGCCCGCTTTCAATATGCGTTGCTGCCGGCAAAGCCCTTCCACAGAGTCAGGGCGACGATCTTGATGTCGAGCCAGAAAGTCCAGTGCTGCATGTAGTACAAATCGAGCTTTACGCGGCCCATCATCTTTTCGATGCGGTCGGTTTCGCCGCGGTAGCCGTTGATCTGCGCCCAGCCCGTGATGCCGGGCTTGATCCGGTAGCGGTGCATGTAGCCGCGCACGAGATCCTTATAGATGTCGTCGTGCTCGAGCGCGTGCGGACGCGGCCCCACCACCGACATCTCGCCCTTCAGCACATTGATGAACTGCGGCAGCTCGTCGAGACTCGTGCGGCGCAGGAAGCGCCCGAGCGTCGTGACGCGCGAATCGTTCTTCGTCGCCTGAGTCACGGTGCCGGCCTTCTCGGCATGCATCTTCATCGAGCGGAACTTGTAGATCTCGAACTCGTTGCCGTCGATGCCCTTGCGCTTCTGCCGGAAGAACACCGGCCCCGGCGAGGACAGCTTGACCATTACCGCGATCGCGGCCATCAGCGGCGAGAGCGCAGTGAGCGCGCAAAGTGCAAAGAGGCGATCGAACACGAACTTCGGCAGGATGCGCACGTCGGTGATCGGCGACGCCGCCAAGTTGATCGCGGGCACGCCCAGCAGATCGACCACCGCATGATTGAACAGCGAGAGACTGCGCACGTCGGGAATGAAGCGGATGTTGACGAAGTCGTTCTTGAATTCCGTCACCATCTTGTGAATCGTGCGCTCCTGAGAAATCGGCAAGGCAAGCCACAACTCGCGAATGGCGCGGCTCTTCACGAGCTTCGTCAGCTTCGCGAAGTCGTGCTCGATCGGCACGCCGGCCACCGTCGCCGCTGCAGCGGCTGGGGCTCCGGCGCCTTGAATGCCCGCATCCTCGCCGGGGTCCTCATTGAAGATGCACACCGGGCTGAATCCCGCATCGGGACGCTTGTGCATCTGCTCGACCAGAAACTGCCCGTACTGCCGGCCGCTCACCACGGCGACCGCTTTCTGATTGAAGCCCTCGCGGCGCAATTGGCGCAGGATCGCGTAGACGAGCGTCTTCGTAATGAGCAAAAGCGCAATCGTCGCTACGGCCCAAAAAGCGAGCCACAAGCGCGACAGCTCCTCCGCGCGATGCGCGCTGAAGCTCATGAGGATGCCCGTGCCCTCGACGATCAGCCAGCCGAACGCCACGCGCCACAACAGCTCGCGCACCGGCTTGCCGCGCCACGACTGATAGATGCCGAGCGCCGGAAAGAACACGATCACCAGCACGCCGTTGAATGCGACGGCGATGGTTTCCATATCGTTGAGCCATACGAAGCGGCCTTCGTGCAGCCGTGCCGCAATGAGCGCGCCTAGAGCGGCCATTGCGATGTCGATGATTCTCGATAGAACGCTCAGCATCCGATACACCCCAGTTCGTCAGTCACGTTCCGCGTATTGATTCGGTGTCGCCAGGGTTCGAATGCCTGCCGCGATTCGTGGAAACCCTTGCTTGACGACAATGAAGCGGCATTAAAAAACATGCTGCAAGTGCAGCAATATTTCGAAAATTATTCAGCAAGAATTGCCGAATTTTTTCCGATTTCGTGTGGAATGTTTTTCCGAATTCGGAGTGGGAAGGCAGTGCTGGCGGGCAAATCGGCGGGGGACGGACGCGATTTCGCACGGGCCTCGGCAGACGAGCGCGCAACACGCCGCTCGACGCCTTGGTCACGCGCAATTCAGGTTCTCAATTGTTTTCTATTTTTTATTCCAAGCGCTTCAAATTGCGGAAACACAATCTTTTATTGTGAATTTACGTCGTGCTAAAACTTGAGGCATTCCTTTTCATGCCCCAAGGAGTACCACCATGATTGCTCCGGTTGCCGTGGCCGACATCGATCTCGCCGCCACGCAGGAACGTCCGCGTACGGCGGGCGTGCGGCTCGAAGTGCACCCCGTGATTCTGGCAGGCGGCTCAGGCACGCGCCTGTGGCCGATGTCGCGCGAGCACTTTCCGAAGCAGCTCATCGGCTTGCTAGGCGAGGAGTCGCTGCTTCAATCGACCACGCATCGCCTGGAAGGACTGACGAGCAGCTACGCACTCGCCGAGCGCGTCATCGTCGTTTGCGGCGAGGAACACCGCTTCACGACCGCCGAACAATTGCGCGCGAGCGGCCACGCCTCGCGCATTCTGCTCGAGCCGCTCGGGCGCGATACGGCGCCCGCGCTGACGATCGCGGCGCTCGATATCGCCGCCGATGCCGGCGACGCGCTGATGGTCGTGATGCCCGCGGACCACGCGGTCGCCGATCTCGAAGGCTTCCAGGCCGCCGTGGCGGCAGGCGTGCACTACGCGTCGGAAGGCATGATCGCGACGATGGGCATCGTGCCCGATCGTCCGGAAACGGGCTACGGCTATATTCGCCTCGGCCAGCCGGTCGGCGAAGCGGGCGGCATCGCGGCGCGCAAGCTCGAACGCTTCGTCGAAAAACCGCACGTCGAACTCGCGCAGCAGTACGTCGCCTCGGGCGAGTACTGGTGGAACAGCGGCATCTTCATCGTGCGCGCATCGACGTGGCTCAAGGCCGTCCAGTATTTCCAGCCCGCCATTCACGAAGCCTGCGTGCGCGCGCACGCAAGCGGCAAAACCGACGGCGACTTTTTCCGGATCGACGCCCAAGCGTTTGCCGATTCGCCCTCGAACTCGATCGACTACGCGGTGATGGAGCCATTGAGCAATGATCAGTCCGTGTGCGGCGGCGTGGTCGTGCCGTTGAACGCGGGGTGGTCGGATGTCGGCTCGTGGGACGCGATCTGGAAGATTCTGCCGAAGGACGACAACGGAAACGTCGCGCGCGGACGCATCATGTTCGAAGGCGCACAATCGACGCTCGCTCACTCCGAAGGCCGCTTGATCGCCTGCGTCGGCACGCAGGACCTCGTCGTCGTCGAGACGGCCGATGCGATTCTCGTCGCCGAGAAATCGCACGTGCAGGACGTCAAGAAGATCGTCGGCCGCCTGAAGGCCGAAAGCGGCCCCGAAGCGGCGAGCCACCGCAAGGTGCATCGCCCGTGGGGCCACTACGATTCCGTCGATAACGGCGAGCGCTTTCAGGTCAAGCGCATTGTCGTGAAGCCCGGTGCGCGGCTGTCGCTGCAGATGCACCACCACCGCGCGGAACACTGGATCGTCGTGCGCGGCACCGCGCTCGTCACGCGCTGCGAGGAGTCGTTCATCCTGTCCGAGAACGAATCGACTTACATCCCGCTCGGCGTCACGCACCGGCTCGAAAATCCCGGGAAAATGCCGCTCGAAATCATCGAAGTGCAATCCGGCGCCTATCTCGGCGAGGACGACATCGTCCGCTTCGACGACAAGTACGGACGCGAATAACGCGCCCCCTCGCTCATCCGATCTGGTAAAGCAGTTCGGATGACTTAGCATCCGGGCGGCTGTCTTTGGCGGCACGCCGCTCGGGCGCGGTGCGTTTGACCACCGGCTCGAGCGGGCGCGTGACGCTCGTCACCGTAGGCTTGGTCGGGACCGGAGGCATCGCTGCGGCAGAAGCGGAGGCAGGCGCAGGAGCAAACGGCGCGGACGGCACGGCAGAGGCTTCATCGGCGCTGCCGTCTGCGGCGGCTGGCGCAACGCGGTCGACGGCTTCCGTGCGGCTTTGACCTTCGATCCAGTCGCGGCCCCAATCGAGCGCGTAGTGCTGAGCCGCTTCGGCGTCGGTGAAGCGAGGGCCGATCAGCCCGGAGCGCTCGGTGCGCTTGCCGTCCTTCACGATTTCCGTCCACGCGCGATACATCAGCTTCGCGACGGGCTGCGCCGACGCGTAGATCGTGTAGCCCTTGTAGTTGTCGACCTGCGCGTCGCTCGACCCGAAATGCACCCAGGGCGTGCCGCGCGGAAGGCCGCGCTTGGCCGCCTTGCCGGGCGCAGCGAGCAGGCCGGCGCCGGGCAAAGGTGCCGAGGCCCGCGCAGGGCCGGATGGCGTCGCTCGGCCCAGTTGCGTCGCAGCCCAGGCATCGGCACGCAAGCGCAGGCCTTGCAGAGCGTCGTCGGCCTCGGGTGCGGACAGCAGCGCCTCGCCGCCGGAGAGCTGGCGCGTCATCGCGGCAATCGGGTCGCCCGGCGCGCAAACGTTTGCGTGGACCGGCGACGATTGCCACGATTCGGGATTTTTCCAGAACACGCCGCGCAGACGGTCGATATCGGCTGCGGGCTCCGGGCGCGGCGCGGCAGCGGGCACAGGCGGCTCAGGAATATATGCGAACGAGCGGCCGAACTCCTTCAGCAAGCGGATCATTTCCAGCATCGTGCCGTCGACCAGCCACTCTTCGAAACGGCGCCGGCATGTGGGCCCGGACGGATAGCGTCCCGGCAGCTTCGACCAGGGGTTGCCCGTCGTGAGGATCCACAGCACGGCGTTCACCACTACCCGCGTTTCGGCACGCGGCCTGCCTCGACGATTCAGGCGCACCGGTTCATCGGCCACCAGCGGGGATAGTCGCCCCCATTCGTCGTTGTTCAACTCATCGAAGAACATGCTTTTTTTCTCCACGCGGCCAGGCCGAGCCGCGACTATCGGCAATTGTTGGCGGACCATGCGCATTCGCCATCAGGTTGCACAAATTGCTGGTTCGTTGGGCGCATCGGTCAATTTCGCACGTATGCAGTGCAGAATTTCCCTCGCTTGACGCACAAAACTCGGTCTCACTCGTGCATGGGAAAAATTGTGCAGGAAGCATACCATCGCTAGGGTTTGTCTGAATATCTGATCCTCTTTATGTTACGTACAGAAACAACTTGGCGGCAATTCGTTACAGAATTATGAATTGATTTTTTTTATTCGACTGTTATCTAGCCGACATGAAAGCAACCGTAAGGCATGTGGCTTAAGACCTCAAGCGCTAGCGGCTAAGCCTGTGGAGGCGGGCCTTGAACGATACAGGAAAAGGCGTAAATCAATAGCGAACAACCGGTAAGAAATTGCAAAGACGATGTAAAGGTGTATTGAATTTTGCTAAGCGGCCTTTACGGAGGAATGAAATGGAGGGGTAAGCGAGAAGAGCACGGCGGCACGTGTCGCGCACGCCGCCTGCAGAGGGGGACGCTCAGGCCAAACGGCCCAAGCCAAGTGACACGGACCTAAAGGCTCAAGCCAGATCCTTGAGAAGCGAGGCCAGCACATCAGGCTCAATCGGCGTAAGCGGCACGGGGTAATTCGGATGGTCGCTTCCCATCGAAAGCCCGGCGCCCTGCTTCAGCTTCGACTTCATTTGCGGCGTGAATTCGAAGCGCACGAAATGCACGGCCGAGGTCTTTTCGTCGTTCTCGCGCTCGAGGTCTTCGTCGGCGATCGCAAAGACGGGCGCTTCGCCGTCCACCTGCATGAACACGCGGTCTTCGATGCCGATCAGGCGCCCTAGGGCCGCGCGCCGCTCGATCACGTGCTCATATTCGATCTGCATCGTCGCGATGAGATTGCCGCCGTTGGGCACGAGCGGCAGATACGTGTTCAGCTCGCCGAGGATCCCTTCTTCGTCGAAAATCTTTTCGATGTGGAGCATTTCCTGAATTTGATAACGGATCGTCGTCTCGTCTTCGAACAGGAACGTGAGATGGTTGCCGAGATGCACGGCGCGAGTTTTCTTATGTTCGATTACCCTTGCGCGCATTTCAATGCGCACCTTCGAATAGGCCTCGAGCGTCAGCAGCGAATTCCTGGAAATGATCATTGCGCGTTCCTTGCATAAAAGAATGGGAGCGGCCTTAAGCGAGCCAGCCCTCGAACGTCATGTAAGCGTCATGCCGTCATACGCCATAGGCTTTGCGCAGCAACGTCAGCGGATGCGCAAGCGGCGCTTCCTTCAAGCCGTTTTCCTCGATGCCTTGTGCGATGTGGTGTCCCGCCAATTGGCAATCGGACGCAATGTAGTCCGGCTGCGCCCCCGCCATAGCCTTGAACACCGGCGTGCCGATCTGCATCGCCATGCGATGAAACTCTTTCTTCACGCCGAAAGTGCCCGCGTGCCCCGAGCAGCGTTCGACCACGTTCAACTCGGTGCCCGGCACGAGCGACAGCGTCTCCGATGTCTTGCGCCCAATGTTCTGGACGCGCCCGTGACAGGGCACGTGATACGAAATCTTGCCGAGTTCGTTTTTGAAGTCGGTCTTCAAGAGGCCATCGCGATGACGCGACACGAAGTACTCGAACGGATCCCAGAACGCCTCGCTGACTAACCGCGCCTCTTCGTCGTCGGGAAACATCAGCGGCAGCTCGTGCTTGTACATCAGCACGCAGCTCGGAATGGCCGACATCAACGCATAGCCTTCGCGCGCATATTTGGCGAGCACCGGCATGTTCTGCGCCTTCTTCGCCGCCACGCCTTCGAGATTGCCTTGTTCCAACAGCGGCATCCCGCAGCACGCTTCGCTCGACACGAGCACATACGGAATCTCATTGTGCGCAAGCACCGCGAGCAGGTCGTGGCCGATGCCCGGCTCGTTGAAATTCACGTAGCACGTCGCGTAAATCGCGACCTTGCCCGCCGTGCGCTCGCCGTCGCGCACGGCATGCTCCGGCGATTTCTGTGCGGCGCTTCTGAACTTGCGCGGCGCGAAGTCGGGCAGCCATGCGTTCTTGTCGACGCCTAACGCCGATTCCATCGCACCGCGTGCAAGCTTCGTGTGATTCACCGCGTTGACCGTCTGCGTGACGATCGGAATGCCCGCAAAGTGGCCGAGCGCATCGGTATTCGAAAGAAACTTGTCGCGCAGGCTCACGTCGCCGCGCCGGTAGCGCGTTGCCTTCGCGCGCAGCATCAGATGCGGAAAATCGACATTCCACGGATGCGGCGGCACGTACGGGCATTTCGTCATGTAGCAGAGGTCGCACAGGTAGCACTGGTCGACCACTTTCGGATAGGCGCTCGGGCTGACGTCGTGCGCTTCGCCGGAATCGGTCTCGTCGACGAGATCGAACAGCGCGGGAAACGCGCCGCATAGCGACACGCAGCGCCGGCAGCCGGCGCAGATATCGAACACGCGCGCGAGCTCTTTATCGAGTGAAGCCTGATCGTAGAAATCTTCCGAGCGCCAATCCAGCGGGTGACGGGTGGGCGCCTCGAGACTGCCTTCTTTATGTGGCATGACATCACACTCCTTGACGGTATCGGCCTTCAAAGCGATGAGCGAAGTGCGGAGCCAGGCTTAGGGGCTGCACACGCGTGCGACAGCCCTAAAGCGCGCAGCGCCCCCTTGGGCGCCGCGCGCTCATTGAAACGATGCTGCGCATGCCGGTGCTTACCGGCATGCTTTGCGCCCACGTCAATCGACGAGCTGGTCGAGCGCCTTCGTATAGCGATTGGCGTGACTGCGTTCGGCTTTCGCCAGCGTTTCGAACCAGTTGGCGATTTCGTCGAAGCCCTCTTCGCGGGCCACCCGCGCCATGCCGGGATACATGTCCGTGTATTCGTGCGTTTCGCCGGCCACTGCCGATTGCAGGTTCAGACGCGACGAACCGATCGGCAATCCGGTTGCCGGATCGCCCACTGCCTCCAGATACTCCAGATGCCCGTGCGCGTGGCCCGTTTCGCCTTCAGCCGTCGAACGGAACAGCGCCGCGACGTCGTTCTGTCCCTCTACGTCCGCCTTGGCCGCGAAGTACAAATACCGCCGGTTCGCCTGCGATTCGCCTGCGAACGCATCCTTCAGGTTCTGCTCCGTCTTCGTACCCTTGAGTTGTGTCATCTGAACCTCCTGTTGATCCGGCGCCGTGGGGACGCGCCCTTTCGGATCTGCAACGCTTGTAGGGATGATGCACGCCGCGGCGCCCGCCAGAGGGCACCGTGCTTTTAAATCTAGGAGGTGGAACGCCGGTTCCCAATAGGCATTTTCAATGCCTGCGATAGCAGGGACCGGCGCAAGGGGGGGAAGGTGGAAAATTCAAAGGAATTGCTGTGCCGCAGCGATTTTTGAGGGCTACGGCCGGCTCCCGCTGCCCTGAAACGGCGCGAACAGCGCGGGCTGGCGCACTTCCGCGCAATTCGACCGAAACCTTGAATCCCATGACGTAAATGAAAGAAACGATGCGTATAGTGACGTGCGACCGCTTCACCCTCTATTGGCTTGGCCCTTGCTGCAGACCTTCCCGTAGAAGACGCCGCCGCCCTCCGTACCGCACACATCCATGAAGCTTTCCCGTCGCGAACTGCTTGGCCGTAGTCTTGCCATTCCGCTCAGTCTCAGTCTGTCGCCAATTCTCGCGCTTCGCCCTCGTATCGCCGGCGCTGCCGCATCCGCTTCGGCACCCTCGCTCGCCATCGTGATGAATTCCGGCGAAGCGAGCGTCTCGGTCATCGACATGGCAACGCACCAAGTCGTCCGCAATCTGCCGACGCTGCGCGAGCCGAGCCACTGGGCGCTCTCGCCGGACCGCAGCAAGCTGTATATCGCCGACGCGAGCGGCAACGCGCTTTTCATCGTCGATCCGAAGAACGGCACCGCGCTCGGCCACAAGACGATCGCCGATCCGTACCAGCTCGGCTTCACGCCCGATCATCGCTACCTCGTCGTCAACGCGCTGCGCCTGAACTACGTCGATATCTACCGCGCCGACGATCTCTCGCTCGTCAAGCGCTTCTCGCCGGGCGGCATGCCGAGCCACCTCGATTTCTCGCCCGACTCGCGCTGGAGCTTCAACTCGATGCAGCAGTCGGGCACGCTGGTCTCGTTCGACCTGACCAACATGACGACGCGCTGGACCTCGAAAGTGGGCCCGACGCCCGCTGGCGTGCTCTGGCACAACGGCAAGGTGCTCGTCTGCGTGATGGGCGCCGACCACGTGGCCGAGGTCGATCCGGCGAACGGCAACGTGCTGCGCCGGGTGAAAACCGGCGTGGGTCCGCACAACGTGTTCCTCACGCCGGACGGCAGCACGCTCTATGTGACCAACCGCATCGGCGGCTCGCTCGTCGCGCTCGATCCCAACACGTTCGCAATCCGCCGCACGTATCCGTTCCATGCGGCGGGGCCCGACGATATCGGCATCGGCCCCGACGGCAAGCTGTGGGTGACGCTGCGCTTTCGCGAGCAGGTCGCGGTGCTGGACCCGGCGAGCGGCCAGTACGAGACGATCGACGTCGGGCGCTCACCGCACGGCATCTTCCTCTCGACCGAAATGAGCCGCCAAGGGTTGCTCACCGCGGAAACGCTATAACGAGGCTCAAGCGCCATGCTGGTATTTCTCGACCGATTCTTCAACATGCTCGCCGGCGAAATCGACCAATACCTGGTCTTGCCGGTGCTCTATCACTTCGGCTGGATGGAGTGGGAAGAACTCTCGTTCGATTGGGCGCTGATCTGCGTCTACGGGCTCTTTGCGGTGATCGCGACGTATGCCGTGTGCTGGCCGCTCGAAGCGTTCTTTCCGATCGAGAAGTGGGAAGACCGCAAAGCGGTGCTGACCGACGCGTTCTATACGATTCTCAACCGTGTCGGCGTGCTGCCTGTCGTGAGCTTTCTGCTGTTTTATCAGGTCCAGGTGTGGGTAAACGGTTTTCTCGTCGATCACGGCTATATTCCGCCGACGCTCGAAACGCTGATCCCGCCGCTGCTCGGACACCCGATCGTCACGTTCATCTGCTACGCGCTGATTCTCGATTGCGCCGATTACTGGCGTCACCGCCTCTCGCATTCGTTCCGCAGCTGGTATGCGCTTCATGCGCTGCATCACGCGCAGCGGCAAATGAGCTTCTGGTCCGATGACCGCAACCACCTCCTCGACGATCTCGTCGCCGGGATCTGGTTCGGCATCGTGGGCCTTGCGATCGGCATTCCGCCTCTGCAGTTTCCGCTGCTGTTCCTGTTCATGCGCTTCATCGAGAGCTTGAGCCACGCGAACATCAAGCTGTCTTTCGGCTGGCCGGGCGACCGGATTCTGGTGTCGCCGCGCTTTCATCGCCTGCATCACGGCCTGCGCGCAGCCGGCCGCAACTCCTGCAACTACGGTGCGGTGTTCCCGATCTGGGACATGATCTTCGGCACGGCCGATTTCTCGGCCGAGTATCCGCCGACGGGCGACAAGCGCGCGCCCGAATCGATGGCGACCGGCGGCTACCTCGCGCAGCAGCTCGGCGGCTTGCAGTTCTTCGTCGACGAGTTCAAGGCCGCGTCGCGCAGCAAGAGGATGCGCCGCAGCGCGTAAGAAGCATCGACAGCGGATCACTCGCTGCGAAACAGGCGCTCATTCCATACAACCGGGCTCGGCTCACCGACGACATGCCGGTGATGGTGCTGCTCGTCGACGATCACAACATCGATTTTCACTATGGAGCTGCGCTCGGGGTTTGCCCTGACTACGAGGTCCTCACTGCCTCTTTTTGTTCTCTGGCGAACAGACTCTTCTTGTCCGCTGGCAAAAATCTTGTCCACATAAAGAAGGGGAGAACAAACAACCGGGGACGAACCATGGCTAGCCAAATCGCGGTAAGAATCAGGTCTTCAGCGAATCGTCGGTGTGCATCCGTTATCTTAGTGCTCCTGACCGGCGCGGTCTCGGGTTGCACGGTGCCCCATCAGGGTAGCGAGCCGCAATCATCGACGCGTCCCTCCATGCCGGCCCCCGCCGCTCCAGCACCCGTCGAGACCACGGAGGACACGGGACTGTACGGCGTCGTGATTGCCAAGCCGATAGGGGGATTTCCGGAGTGCCCGACTCAGGTTGCCGTGCCTGCCGACAATGACGCCCCTGCCTATGCATGTTTCCAGCACGCCGACGCGCGGCGTTACGGTTTTGCGCCCTTCGGCACTGAGACGCTGTACGTCAAATGGCCGGCGGGCAAGCAGCCTGACCTTGTCAACGGCTACAGCATGTGCGTCAGCATCATCAACGGCATCGTCGAGGGCATCCGTATGAGCACCCGAGGGTTTGCACTCCAGCAACGCAATTACAGGTTGCTGGAGGCCCGGTTTGGTCGACCGGCATTCAAATGGAAGGTCACCATGAAAAGCCAGACGGGGGCCAGATTTGAAGTGCTCAAGGCGGCCTGGAAGCGGCCGGGACGAATCACGATCGTTTATGACGGTGCGGAGAATTCACCAGACTCCGGTGCGCTCTATATTGTTAGTGCCCGGGAACAGGCCCGTACGGACGCGGCGCTCGAGCAGAACCACACAGGAGGTCTCGCTTCGATCTCGAACTGACCTGAAGATTCCTTCCTAAGCGTGGTCGGCAGCTGATATGACATGAAGCGTCGTCCGTTCTCTGTATCGATTTTGCCGATCCGCTTTGGCATGCCGGTGCCAATCTTGCCCCCGGGTGAAAGAGGAAGCACTCAGCCTCCGTCAGGAATCGGAAAACGTGACGAAAACTTCACTTCGCGTAGCGCAAGGCTGGACTGTATCGAAGCGATGCCCGCCTGCCGCCTTAACACGCGCTCGACGAAATCGCCGTAGGCATCCAGATCGCGGGCGACGACCTGCAGGATATAGTCCGCGTCGCCCGTGATCTTGTGACAAGAGAGAACCTCGGGGCGACTGCGAATGACCGCTTCGAAATTGTCGGCCGTCTTGTCCGAGTGCATGTTGAACCTGACGTGCACGAATGCAAGCAGGTCTAGTCCGATCGCGCGCCGGTCGATGTTCGCTTGATACCCCGTAATCACACCCTGGTCTTCCAGGAGCTTGCGGCGTCTCCAGCAAGGCGTCACGCTGAGCGAAAGCTTCTCGCCGAGAGCGGCATTCGACAGCGCGCCGTCTTCCTGCAGAAGGCGCAGCATTGAGCGATCGACGGGATCCATCTCGATTTTTGGGCGGTTTGTGCTCATTGCGAATGATCCATAGGCAATTTTTCTAATAGTGTAGGCTTTGATGCAACCGAAAGCAAAATCATTGCAGCGGTGCGTCGCTAGACTGTTGGCTACCCTCAATAGCGTAGTCAGCCATGCTTACCATCTACAGCAGCGATCACAGCCTGCATCACGGCATCGAACTCAAGGACGGCGCGATCTCCGAATCGTTCGAGAAGCCGCTTCGCGCCGAAACGGTACTCGCGCGAGTCAAGGCAACTGCACTGGGCGATGTGATCAGCCCGAAGTCCCATGCACCCTCAAGTTACGTCGGCGCACACAGCCAGCGGTACATCGATTTCCTGGCGGGAGCGTGGAGGGAATGGTCCGCTACGGGCCGCAACTCCCAGGCGCTTCCTCTCGTGTGGCCCGTGCGCGGGTTGCCAGGCACGGACCTGCCGCAATTCATCGACGGCAAGCTGGGCTTCTTCTCGATGGATGCAGGTTCACCGATTAACTCGGGTACGTGGGATGCGGCATGCTCGAGCGCCAACGCGGCGCTGACGGGCATGGACGCCGTATGCGACGGTGCGCGCGCCGCATTCGCGCTGTGCCGTCCGCCCGGACATCATGCCGGGCGCGAGTACATGGGCGGCTATTGCTATCTGAACAACGCCGCAATCGCGGCGCACCATGGCATCAAACGCGGCGCGAGCCGCGCGGCAATTCTCGACATCGATTTCCATCATGGAAACGGCACGCAGGACATCTTCTACGACCGATCCGATGTGCTGTTCGTATCGATTCACGGTGATCCAAGCATTTCATATCCGTATTTCTCGGGGTATGCCCGCGAGCGGGGCGTAGGCGCCGGCGAGGGATTCAATTTGAATTTGCCCCTGCCGAAGGCAACGGCCATGAACGCGTTCGAGGCGGCGCTGCATCGCGCCGGCGCAGCGATCGGCCGACATGCGCCCGATACGCTGGTCATTTCCCTGGGTGTCGACACGTTCGAACACGATCCCATCAGTCACTTCCGCCTGCGTACGGCTGACTACCTGCGCATCGGCGAGATCATCGCGGGTTTCGACGTCCCCACACTGTTTGCGATGGAGGGCGGATACATGGTCGACGAGATCGGGATCAATGCTGTCAACGTTCTGCTGGGCTTCGAAGGACGTGCGTGACACGTCTTTCCAATGCATGGCAGCGCAACTCGGCAATTGCTTAAAGAGAGGAGCAAGAGTGATGACGCGATATATCGATGTCAACGATGTTTCAAAACTGGTTCAGGACGCAGGCATTACACGAGTGCTGTATTCGATGGCGAGTTACATCGAGCAGGACTATCGCCGTTGGCACACGTTCGAGAAAACGGCGCGGCTGGCAAGCCACTCGACCGGCGGCGTCATCGAGCTGATGCCGACGTCCGACGCCAAGCTTTACTCGTTCAAGTACGTGAACGGACACCCCAAGAACACCAAAGCGGATCTGCTGACCGTGATGGCTTTTGGCGTGCTTGCCGATGTGGACACAGGCTATCCGCTGTTGCTCAGTGAGATGACGATGACGACGGCGATTCGAACCGCCGCGACATCGGCGCTCTTTGCCCGCTTCCTGGCGCGACCGGACTCGCGTTCCATGGCATTGATCGGCAACGGCGCACAGAGCGAATTCCAGGCGATCGCGTTCCACGAAATGCTGGGAATCGACGAGATCCGGGTGTTCGATGTCGACCCGGCGGCAACCGACAAGCTCGTTCGCAACCTGGCGCACCTGAAGGGTCTTCAGGTCGTTCGCTGCAAGTCTGCGACGGATGCGGTGCGCCGCGCGGACATCGTGACGACGGTGACTGCGGACAAGACGAACGCGACCATTCTGACGGCGGACATGATCGAGGACGGGATGCATATCAATGCCGTCGGCGGCGATTGCCCCGGCAAAACGGAGCTGCACGCGGATGTGCTGCGGCGCGCGCGCGTGATCGTCGAGTATGAGCCGCAAACGCGAATCGAAGGCGATATCCAGCAGCTCGGGCCGGAGTTTCCCGTGGTCGAGTTTCATCGCGTGCTGTCCGGCGAGCAGAAAGGCCGCGAGTTTCCCACGCAGGTTACGGTGTTCGACTCGGTCGGCTTTGCGCTCGAAGATTTTTCGGCGCTGCGCTATCTGCATGCTGTCGCGCGCGAACGCGACATCGGCATCGAGCTGGACCTCATTCCCGCGCCGCACGATCCGAAGGATCTCTTCGGTTTGGCAGCGGGCGTCTGCCAGGACGAACTTGTGCGGCCGGCAGGGGCCGTGCGGGCCGAAACCGTCATTCGTCAATAGAAGGCACAAACGGGTGCTCGCAAGCGCCCATCAAGGAGACACGAAATGAAGCAAAGTTACCGGAGCGGCCTGGTTGCAGCAGCGGCCCTGGCTCTTTCATTTGCAGCACAGGCAGACGAGATCGTGCAGATTGGTCACGTGGCGCCGCTCACCGGCGGGACAGCCCATCTGGGGAAGGACAGCGAGAACGGTGCGCGGCTCGCGGTCGAAGAGATCAACGCCCGTGGCCTGTCAATTGGGGGAAAGCGCGTGACGCTGCGGCTCGATTCTCAAGACGATGCAGGCGATCCACGGACTGCCACCCAGGTTGCGCAGAAGCTGGTCGACGACAAGGTGCTCGGCGTTGTCGGACACTTGAACTCTGGTACGTCGATTCCTGCATCGCGAATCTACAAGGATGCCGGCATTGTTGAAATCTCGCAGGCCGCAACGAATCCGGCCTACACGCAGCAAGGCTTCAATACGACATACCGGGTCGTTGCCACGGATGCCCAGCAGGGGCCGGCACTCGCGGCTTATGCAGCGAAAAGCCTTGGTGTGAAGACGGTCGCTATCGTCGACGATTCCACGGCATATGGTCAGGGGCTTGCCGACGAGTTCGGGAAAGCGGCGGAAACGTCGGGCATGAAAGTGTTGTCGCGCGACGCGACGAATGACAAGGCGGTCGACTTCCGCGCCATCCTCACGAAGATCAAGGGCGAAAACCCCGATGCGATCCTGTACGGCGGCATGGATGCCACCGGCGGCCCGTTCGCGAAGCAGGCACGGCAATTGGGCGTGCGAGCGAAAATACTCGGCGGCGATGGCGTCTGCTCGACCGATGTCGTGAAACTTGCTGGGCCCGCAGCCGACAACATCGTTTGTTCGGAGGCCGGCATGGCGCTCGAAAAGATGCCCGGCGGCGCGGAGTTCGCGCGAAAGTACGAGGCTCGCTTTCACCAGCCACTGCAGGTCTACGCGCCATTTTCCTACGACGCCGTGTACATCATCGTCGACGCAATGAAGCGGGCGAACTCCACCGACGCAGCGAAAGTGCTCGCGGCGATGCCGTCAACGGACTACAAGGGCGTGATCGGCGAGACGAGCTTCACGGCACAAGGCGATCTGAAGCATGGCGCAATTTCGGTGTTCTCGTATAAGGATGGCAAGAAGATCCTGCTTGACGTAGTGCGGATGTGAAGCGGCCTAAATGGGTACCGAGAGGGATGCCATGCCGCATTTCCTTGTGTACCCATTTTCAGAGCCACTATGTGCGCCGTCTAATTGAGCGGCCCCCCGGTAAACAGTGCCATGATGTAAGCGAGTCTTCGGCAGACTTTTCGATGGGAAAGAAGCCGTGCGATGAAACGCAAACGCTTCCGTGTCGAGCAGATTGTGGCGGTCTTGAAACAGGCGGAGTGCGGCCAACTTTGGGCATTCGACATCGTTCCTCGAATTGCTGACAATAACGTTTCCTTCAGGGCTAGGCGGCGTGATATGAGATTTTCCGTTGAAATTCGCGATACCGCCCGGTATGAAAACGGCAAAGCAAAGAATAGCAATTGTTTTTTTCATTTCACCACAAGAACTCCATAAGCCTTCATATTCGAACCCGGAACGTCAATCATACTCGAGCGTAAAAGCATACTCCTAATTATCACAAAATCACTCCGTTCCTCGATCGTTACACATCCCTCACTGAGTCCGTTTGGCCCCTTCGGGTGCAATCGAAAATGTCCGCGCTCCACTTTATTGCAAAACGTATAATCGTCGATTTTTCCATCATTGGCATATAAGGCGAACCAATCTTCCTTGCCTTTAATGAAATCCATGACTGGGCCTAGCCGGCCGCCAGTCGGCCTATCGACAATATGATATTTACCTTTCGGAATCGCGCCAAAATTAGCAACGCATTGGTATATAGACTTATTCCTATATTACTTTTGACCCGAGAACGCCTTAAATTTCTGCACCCCATATGGCGACGAGCGCCGCCTCGATTGTCACGGTTTGCTTCGCCATGGCATGCCGATAAACACCGAGCTGCTTCTCGAACTCGAGCACTCGCATTTATCGAACAGGCATTTAGGCCGACAAAGTCACCCGCACCGCATCCCCCACCCTCACCCCAAGCTCCACCGCCGCACTCCCGCAATTCACCGCAATCTCCACGAGCCCGATCGAGTTCTCGTACCAGAAGGCCTGGCCGGGCGAGGCGTCGGCAAAGACCCGCGCATAAGCGACCTGTATGCCCGCAATGCCAAGCGTCGCGCTCTTTGCGACGGTCCCTGCCCGCAGCCCCGTCAGTGCGTTGCCATAGTGATCGATGTAGATGAGTTCGGCCAAATCGTCCGCGCCGAGCTGCACTTGCAAGCCCGCGGTCTCTTCAAGCTTGTCGGCGGGCAAGTCGCCACGGCTGACCCAGGCCGCCATCGGAGCGAACAGATCGCGGCCATGAAACGAGGCGGCAAGCGCTTCAGGACGCCACGTAATGCGCCATGTTCGAGTGCGCGCTGCGCGCGCCGCCACGACCGAGAGCAGCCCGTTGTCCGGTCCGACGAACCATTGCGTATCGGCTTGCAGCACGACGGCGTTGCGCGCGCTGCCCACGCCCGGGTCGACTACCGTCAGAAAAACCGTATCCGCGGGATACCAGCCTCGCAGCGCGGCGAGCAAATGGGCTGCGCCGCGCGGGTCGAAATTCGGCACGCTGTGCAGCCCGTCGATAAGCGTGGTGCCGGCTGCCGCGTGCTGCAGCAACGCGACTTTCATCTGGCCGACGTAGATGTCGTCGGCTCCGAAATCGGTAAATAGCGCGATCATCGCGTGGCCTCCTTCGAACCCAATGCCGCCCTCGCCAGCGCTCAACCGATCAGCTCCGAAATCTCGATCAGATTCAGATCCGGGTCGCGCACATAAACCGAGCGAATCTTCTGCGTCGCGCCGGTCCGTTCCACAGGCCCCACGACGATCGGACAGTTGCACGCCTTGAGGTGCGCGATAACGTCATCCAACGGCAGTGACGCGATGAAGCACAGATCCAACGCGCCCGGCACCGGCAGATGCGCTTTCGGCTCGAATTCACTGCCGCGCACGTGCAAGTTGATCTTCTGATTGCCGAAGCGGAATGCGATGCGCCCGGCACCGAACGTTTCCAGCCGCATTTGCATGACCTCGGTATAGAAACGCTTCGTCGCTTCCACGTCGACGCAGGTCACTACCAGATGGTCGAGATGATCGATCATTGTCATTTCATCCTCCTTGCTTGTTACGCGACTGAACTCGCGCGACGTATATCGCCAGCGCGCCGCACACCGCAAGCAGCGCAAACGCAAAGCCGGCAACCGAAGGCCACGCACCGTTTTGCCAGAACCAGCCGCCCCACGACCCGAGCACGCTCGACCCGAGGTAATACGCAAGCAGATACAGCGACGTAGCGTGTCCCTTGGCGCCGTCGGCCAGTTGCCCCACCCAGCCGCTCGCAACCGAGTGCGCGACGAAAAAGCCGATGGTCAGCACGACAATGCCGAGCACGATCGGAACGAGCGTGTGCATCATCGTCAACGCAATGCCGAGCGCGGCCACCGCGACGCCGCCGGTCATGATCGGTCCGCGCCCGCAGCGGTCGGCGAGCGCGCCTGCAACGGATGCCGCCACGATGCCGAAAATATACGCGCAGAAAATCAGGCCGGTTTGCGTGGCGCTGAGATCGAACGGCGGCGCCATCAGGCGAAAGCCCGCGTAGTTATAGACGGTGACGAACACGCCCATCGCCAAGCAGCCGATCGCGAAGACGGCGGGCAGTGTCGAAGCCGTCAGATGCTTGCGCCACAGCGCGAGGTGATGAGCCGGGCTCAGGTCGCGGCGTGCCGCGAAATTGCGCGATGCGGGCAACAGCAGCACGAACGCGATGGCGGCAGCGATGTCGACAACGCCGATCGCCAGCATTGCGGTGCGCCACGACAAGTGATCGCTCAAATAGCTCATGCCGACCCGGCCGATCATGCCGCCGAACGCCGTCCCGCCAACGTACAGCCCCATCGAAAGCCCCAGCCCGCGCGGATTGATCTCCTCGGCGAGATACGCCATCGCCACCGCCGGTACGCCGCCGAGCGCAAGGCCTTCCAACGCGCGCGCCGCCAAAATGCCGTGCCAGGTAGGTTCGACGGCGGCCCACAAGTTGCAGACCGCCGCCAGCGTCATCGACGCAAAAATCAAGCCGCGCCGCCCAAGCCGTTCGGAGAGCGCGCCCGCACAAAGAATCGAAAACGCCAGAAAACCCGTCGACATCGAAAGCGCCAGCGAGCTTTGCGCAGCGCCGATATGAAACTCGCTCGCGAATTCGGGCAAGAGTGGCTGCACGCAATACAGCAGCGAAAACGTGGCAAAGCCCGCAAGAAAAAGCGCCATGCTGATACGGCGATACGCTGACGAGCCGGGACTCACGCCGCCGGCGCCGTCCGCCCGCGGACGAACGGATGGCGACGGGGCACGGCTTCGTTGTACGACGGCGGGATCTGAGTTCATGGTGAATAGCGTTGCCTTGGACGTTCAACCTCGATGCGATCGATTGTCCTGCACCGCAGCTATACTGTCCAATATATAGAGCTAGCTAACCCGATACGTTTTAGCACTAGCATGGAACTCCGTCATTTGCGCTATTTCGTTGCGGTCGCAGCCGAAGGCAACTTCACGCGCGCCGCCGAAAAGCTCGGCATCGGGCAGCCGCCCCTCAGTCAACAGATCAAGCGTCTCGAACGCGAACTCGGCGTCGAGCTATTTCGCCGCATGGCGCACGGGGCGGAACTCACCGTTGCGGGCGAGGCTTTTCTGGTCGAGGCGCGGCGCGTACTGGACGGCGCCGAACGCGCGGCACGCGCGGCGCAACGGGCCGCACGCGGCGAAACCGGTCGCCTTCGCATCGGCTTCATAGGCTCAGCGGCGTTCAATCCTGTCGTCCCCGCGTTGATCCATCGCTTCAAGAGCAAGTACACCGCCGTGGACGTCACGCTCGAAGAAGCGAATACCCCAAGTTTGCTGCAAGGGTTGTTCGACGAGCGGCTCGATGCCGTGTTCTTCCGTCCGCGACTCGTGCCGCCGGACGGTGTGCAGGTGCATCGCTTTCCCGACGAACCGATGAAGATCGTGCTGCCGTCCACGCATCCGTTGGCAGCAAAGAAGCGTCTGCCGCTCACGGCGCTCGCCAACGACGCATTCGTGTTCGTGCCCGGACCTGCCGGCGCGGCGCTTTACGACGAGGTCATCCGTGCATGCGGCGAAGCGGGTTTCAGTCCGCAGCTCGCTCACCCTGCGCCGCAGGTCTCGTCGGTCGTGAATCTGGTTGCCGCGGGGCTCGGCGTTTCGATCGTGCCGCTCTCGATTGCACAGGTGCTGGTGAAGGGCGTGCGTTATATCGACGTGCAGGGGTCGACGCTCAGCGCCCATCTCGCGCTTGGCTGGCGGGAGGGCGACCGGTCCAACGCCCTCGGCAACTTCGTCGCGCTGTTGTGAGCCGTTTCATCGTGCAGCCGGGTCGGCCTACACGACGCTCACTGCTCTCCATTGCTCCGGCCAATCGCGTCGAGTTCGGCGAGCACGGCATCCGTCAGCACGCATTGCGCCGCCTTCATGTTTTCGCGCAGGTGCTCGAGCGACGACGTGCCCGGAATCAGCAGAATATTCGGCGAGCGATGGAGGAGCCACGCGAGCGCGACCTGCATCGGCGTCGCACCCATCCTCTGAGCGACACTCGACAGCGCCGACGATTGAATCGGCGTGAACCCGCCAAGCGGGAAGAACGGCACGTAGGCGATGCCCTTGCTCGCGAGTTCGTCGACGAGCGCGTCGTCTGCGCGATGCACCAGGTTGTAATGGTTCTGCACGCAGACGATCTCCACGATGCGCTGCGCCTCGGCGACCTGAGCCGAAGTCGCGTTGCTCAGACCGATGTGACGCACGAGTCCGCGCTGCTGCAACTCGGCCAACGCCGTCACTTGCTTTTCGATCGATCCTTCAGAGGGCGCATGAACGTCGCCCATGATCCGCATGTTGACGACGTCGAGCCCATCGAGACCCAGGTTGCGCAGGTTGTCGTGAACACCGCGCTCGATATCTTCGGGCTCGAACGCCGGCAGCCACGAGCCGTCGCTGCCGCGCACGGCGCCGACCTTGGTGACGATCACGAGGCCGTCCGGATAAGGATGCAGCGCCTCGCGAATGATCTGATTAGTCACGTGCGGCCCGTAGAAATCGCTCGTATCGATGTGATTGACGCCCGACGCCACCGCTTCGCGCAGCACGGCGATGCACGCGTCGCGATCTTTCGGCGGCCCGAATACGCCGGGCCCGGCCAGTTGCATCGCACCGTACCCCATGCGGCGCACCGTATGGCCGGCAAACGGAAACGTGCTGACAGGAATGAAATTCGACATGGCGCTCTCCTCAATCAAAGTTGAGAGCGAGTATGGCCGCGATTTCGTTGTTAGATAATCCGGCCTAGATCGTACGGGCTGTGCAAAAAGGTGAACAATGCTATGGAAATGAATGATCTTGCCGCGTTCGTTTCAGTCGCGCGTGCCGGGGGGTTTCGTGACGCAGCCCGAATCAGCGGCGTTTCCGCGTCGAGCCTCAGCACCGCCGTGCGGCGCCTCGAAGCGAAGCTCGGTTTGCGGCTGCTCAACCGGACCACGCGCAGCGTCGCCCCCACCGAAGCGGGGCTGCGCCTCATTGAAAAGCTGACGCCGCTGTTCAGCGAAATGGAAGCGGCGCTCGACGTCCTGAACGTGTTCAGGGACAAGCCCACCGGCACGCTCAAGCTCAACGTGCCCGCGAACGCCGCGCGCACCATCTTGCCGTCCATCCTCGCGGAGTTTCTGAAGACGTATCCCGACATTCGCGTCGAAGTCGTGGTGGAAGACGGTTTCGTCGACGTGCTTTCGATCGGCTGCGACGCGGGCATTCGCTACGAGGAGCGGCTGGAGCAGGACATGATCGCCATCCCGATCGGGCCGCGCGTGCAGCGTTTCGCTGCCGCGGCGGCGCCGCGCTATCTCGATGCGCACGGCAGGCCCGAGCATCCGCGCGAGCTGCTTTCTCATGCGTGCTTGCGCGTCCAATTCGCCGGAGGCGCCATGCCTGCCTGGGATTTCGAGCGCAACGGGGAGGTGGTGCGGCTCGACCCGCCGGGGCCGCTTCTGGTCAGGCCCGGCGCGGCACTCGATCTCGTGATCGGCGCTGCGCTGGCCGGCGTAGGCGTCATTTGGCTGTTCGAGGACATGCTCCGCCCGCATCTGGACAGCGGGGCGCTGGAGCCGATCCTCGAGCCGTGGTGGCAGTGCTTTTCGGGGCCGTTTCTTTACTACCCCGGGCACCGCCACTTGCCGGCGCCGTTGCGGGCGTTCGTCGATTTTTTGAAGCTCGAGGCCCCGTCATCTTGATCATGGAAGCCGTCGTGGAAATCACACAAACAGCTTTCATAGCCCTGCCTTAGCGCCCCGCTAAGGCTTATCTAAGCCAGTGCCTGCATAATAGGCACCCGTCCCAATGCGTGTCCCGCGGCCCCTGCGCATGCACGCCGTTGCCTGCCAGGAGCCCGAATTTGCGCGCATTTCCCACCGCCTGCCGCACGACGCTGCGCGTCCTCGCGCCTGCGTGCGTGCTGCTGTTAGCAAGCTGTACGTGGTATCACCGCGAGCCATTGTCCTTCAACGATACGTCGACGTCGGCGCGCTCCCTCGAGCGCATCCGGATCGATCCGTCGACGATGCCGCTGCCCGAACTCGCCGCCCATCGTTTCGATCCGTCCAACGGGCTCGATATCGAAGACGTCGCGATGCTCGCGGTCGCGAACAATCCCGATCTGAAACTCGCGCGCGACGATCTCGGCATCGCCCGCGCGCAGGCGTTTTCCGCGGGCCTGCTGCCCGATCCGCAACTGAGCGTTTCGAGCGACTATCCCGGCGCCGTGGGCTTCGAGCGCGCGTTCAGCTACGGGTTGAGCATGGACGTGCTGGCGATCGTCACGCGCGGCGCGAACAAGAAGTCGGCTGACGCGACCGTCGCCAAGACCGATCTCGGCCTGCTGTGGCAGGAATGGCAGGTCGTCGCGCAGGCGAAGCAACTGTTTCTGAAGGCGCGCTTTCAGGACGAAACGCTGCCGCTGCTGCAACAGCAGCGCGACCTCACGCGCACGCGTTACGAGCGCATGGCCGAAGCGCAGCGCGAAGGCAATTTGACCGAAGACACGTTGACCGCCGCGCTCACGTCCTACAGCGACGCGCGCAAGCAATACACGGACGCGCAACGCGCAGCGGAACAGACGCATCACGATCTCAACGCACTGCTCGGCCTTGCGCCCGAGGTGCAGCTACAGCTAAAAGGCGGCGGCGACGCGGCCCCGCTAGCCGATGCGACCATCGACGACGCCGTCGCCGCTCTGCCGAAACGGCGTCCCGATCTGATCGCGCTGCAAGCGGGCTACGAAGCGCAGGAGCAGAAATATCGCGCGGCGATCCTGAGCCAGTTTCCGAGCCTGTCGGTCGGCTTCGTCCGCTCACGCGACACGTCGGAAATCTATTCGAGCGGCTTCCAGATCAACCTGAGCCTGCCGATCTTCAACCGCAATCAGGGCAACGTCGCGATCGAAAAGGCCACGCGGGCGCGGCTGCGCGACGAATATCAGAACCGCCTGAACCAGGCTTATGCCGATGTCGCGCACCTGCGCGCGGACACCGCGATCCTCGCGCGTCAGCTCGAACAAGCCGAGGCCGCGATGCCCGGCGTCGAAAGCGGCGCGCAGCATGCCGGGCAAGCCTACGCCCGGCACGACCTCACGCTCG
Organism: Trinickia mobilis; assembly: GCF_017315705.1. GTDB lineage: Bacteria > Pseudomonadota > Gammaproteobacteria > Burkholderiales > Burkholderiaceae > Trinickia_A > Trinickia_A mobilis. Next base: position 123,344 of record NZ_JAFLRF010000002.1, read on the forward strand.
GCGCGTATACCGATGCGCAAAGCGCGCTGCTGGTGAAGCGCGTCGATGTCGCGACGCTGCGCGAATCGCTCGCCGAGCAGCGCGTCGGTCTGCAGGCGCTGCTCGGCAGCGCGATTCCCGACGCCTTCTCATCCGATCAGACCTACACCGACAACCATGCGAAATAGCCGCTACCTCATGCAATCGCGGCGCGCGGCAGCAAGCTTCATCGCTGCCGCCGCGACCGCCGCGCTCGCCGCCTCGGCAGGCGTCAGCCTCAGCGCCCACGCCGACGATGCGCCCGATGACGCCGTCGCCACCGTCCAGACCGTGCGCGTGGCGCGCAGCGCGATTGCGCAACCGGTGCGCGCGTACGGCGTCGTCGCCGCTTCCGCATCGAGCGTGACGACCGTGAATCTGCCCTACGTCGCGCGCATCGCGCAGTTGCGCGTGCAGCCGGGGCAGGCCGTCACGCGCGGCACGCCGCTCGCCGTCGTCGAGGCCGATCCGTCCGCCGTGCTGGCCGCCGCACAAGCCAAGAGCGCGCTGACGCTCGCGCAAGGCGAACTCGGCCGCACGCAATCGCTGTACGACAAGGGCCTCGCCACGCAATCGCAGCTCGCCGCCGCGCAGAAGGCGCTGCTCGACGCCCGGCAGGCACTGCGCGCACAGGACCTGATGGGGATCAGCGCGGGCGACAAGACGATCGTCGCGCCGTTCGACTCGGTCGTGCTGCAAGTGTCGGTCGCGCCCGGCGATCAGGTGCAAGCGGGCGCTCCGCTCATGCAGTTGAGCGCCGCGGCAAGCGGCAAGGACGCGCGCGCGAACGTGATGCTCGGCATCGAGCCGTCCGACGCGGCCGCCGTGCATGTCGGCGACACCGTCACGCTGCACGGCCTCTCCACCGCGCTCGCGAAGTCCGCGGTGACGGGCCGCGTGGTCATCGTCGGCGCTTCGGTCGATACGCAAAGCCAGCTCGTCGACGTCGGCGCCAGCGTGCCGGTCGACCAGACCGCGTTCATCCCGGGCACGCGCGTGGCCGCCGATATCGCGACGCTCACCGGCACGCACTGGGTCGTGCCGCGCTCGGCGGTCTTGCAGGACGACAAAGGCGAGTACGTCTACCAGATCACGCCGAATCACAAAGCGCGCCGCGTCTCCGTCTCGACGAAAGTCGAGGACGGCGGCCGCTACGGCGTCGACGGCACGCTCGACGCATCGCAGCCGCTCGTCGTCAGCGGCAACTATGAATTGAAGGACGGCATGGCCGTGCAGCTCGCGCAGGGCGTTGCAGCCGGGGGCGCTGCACGATGAATTTCGGCCAATGGATGCAGATGCACCGGCGGTCTTTGCTGTTCGTGATCGCGCTCGCCGCGATGGCCGGCGCGCTGACCGCCTTCCGTCTGCCGATCTCGCTGTTTCCGAACGTCGCGTTTCCGCGCGCGGTCGTCTCGCTCGATGCCGGCGACCGCCCCGCCGAACAAATGGCGACGCTCGTCACGATGCCCGTCGAAGAGGCGCTGCGCCGCGTGCCGAACGTGCTCGACGTGCAATCGACCACGAGCCGCGGCTCCGCCCAGATCTCGCTCAACTTCGCCTGGGGCACCGACATGGCGCAGGCCACGCTGCAGGCGCAATCGGCGATCAGCGAGATACTCGCGTCGCTGCCGCAAGGCACGACCATGCAGGTGCGCCGCATGGACCCGACCGTGTTCCCGGTGCTCGCCTACAGCCTCACGTCGAAAGCGCAGTCGCTCTCCGCGCTGCACGATCTCGCGCAGTTTCAGATCCGGCCGCTGCTGTCGTCGGTGGGGGGCGTGGCGCGCGTCGACGTGATGGGCGGCGCGCAGGACGAGTTCGAAGTCGAGACCGATCCCGAGCGCCTCGCCGCGTACAAGCTCACGCCCGCCGATGTGTCGAAGGCCATCGGCGCGAGCAACGTGCTGTTGGCGACGGGACGCATCGAGGATCACTACAAGCTCTACCTCGTCATCGCGAACACCACGATTACGCAGCTCGACGAGTTGAAGAACGTCGTCGTCTCCACGAACGGCACGACGCAGATCCGCCTCGGCGACGTCGCGACGGTCCGCCAGGGCGCGATTCCGCAATGGATGCGCGTGACCGCCGACGGTCAGGACGCGGTGCTCGTCAACATCTATCAGCAGCCGGGCGCGAACAGCGTCGCGATGGCCAAGGCGATCCGCGCCAAGCTCACCGGCTTCCAGAAGCAGATGCCGCCCGGCGTGCATCTCGCGAACTGGTACGACCAGAGCGAGCTGGTGGTCGCGTCGGCGAGCAGCGTGCGCGACGCGATCATGATCGGCGTCGTGCTCGCCGCGTTCACGCTGTTCGCGTTCCTGCGCAACTGGAAGATCACCGCGATCGCGGTGGCGCTCGTGCCGGTCGTGATGGCCGCGACCATCCTGCTGCTCGACGTGTTCGGCATGGGCTTCAACATCATGACGCTCGGCGGCATGGCCGCCGCAGTCGGCCTCGTGATCGACGACGCGATCGTGATGATCGAGCACATCGTGAGGCGCATGCGCGAAGCGGGCGCGCACGCGTTCCACGGCCGCGTGATGAGCGCGGCGCTCGAATTCACGCGTCCGCTCGCGGGCTCGTCGGCGGCGACGCTGATCATCTTCGTGCCGCTCGCGTTTCTGTCGGGCGTGACGGGTGCGTTCTTCAAGGCGCTTTCGGTGACGATGGCAAGCGCCCTCTTCATCTCGTTCCTCGTCACGTGGCTCGCGGTGCCGATCCTGTGCGACCACTGGCTGAAGGCGAAGGACGCCGAGGAGCACACCGAATCGCGCTTCGCGCTGTGGATGAACCGGCGCTACGCGTACCTGATCGAGCATGTGACGGCGAAGCCGGCGCTCGTGCTGATCGGGCTCGTGCCGCTCGTCATCGTCGCGGCGCTCGCGTTCACGCGGGTCGGCAGCGGCTTCATGCCGACGATGGACGAAGGCGGCTTCGTGCTCGACTACCACACCGAACCCGGCACCTCGATCACCGAGACCGACCGCCTGATGCAGCAGATCGAAGCGATCATCCGCGCAAATCCGAACGTCGCCACCTATTCGCGCCGCACGGGCGCGGGACTCGGCGGCGACCTCAACGAGCCCAACCGGGGCGACTTTTTCGTGCGGCTGAAATCGGGCAAGCGCGAACCGATCGAGACCGTGATGGAGGAAATCCGCACGAAGATCGAGACGCAGGTGCCGGGCGTCAACGTCGAACTCGCGCAGTTGATGGAAGACCTGATTGGCGATTTGACCGCCGTGCCGCAGCCGGTGCAGATCAAGATCTATTCCGACGATCAGGGCACGCTCGACACGACCGCGCAAAAGGTTGCGGCGCGCATCGGCAAGATCCCGGGCATCGTCGACGTGGACAACGGCATCAACCCCGCAGGCGACGCGCTCGAACTGCACATCCGCCCCGACGCCGCCGCGGCGGAAGGCATGGACCCGCAGTCGATCGCGCAAGCCGTGTCGGACATGGTCGAAGGCAACGTCGCGACGCAGTTCCAGACGGGGCCGAAGACGGTCGGCGTGCGCGTGCGCGTCGCGAATGCGATGAAGCTCACCGATACGCAACTGGGGCAGTTGCAGATCCGCGCGCCGGACGGCCACCTGTTCGCGCTGCGCCGCGTCGCGGATCTCGTGAAGGTGACCGGCCAGCCGGAGATCAGCCGCGACAACCTCAAGCGGATGGTCGCGGTGACGGCGCGCATCGACGGCCGCGATCTCGGCTCGACGATCGCCGATGTCCAGAAAGCGCTCGGCGAACCTGGCCTCCTGCCCGCGAGCGTCTACTACGAACTCGGCGGCCTCTATCAGCAGCAGCAGATCGCGTTCAAGGGCCTCTTGACGGTGTTCGGCGCGGCGGTCGCGCTCGTGTTCGGCCTGCTGCTGTTCTTGTACGAGCGCTTCCGCGTCGCGCTCGCGGTGATGGCGATGCCGCTGCTCGCGGCGGGTGCGGTCTTCGTCGGCCTCTGGCTGACGGGCATCGAGCTGAACATCTCCGCGATGATGGGCATGACGATGATCATCGGGATCGTGACCGAGGTCGCGATCTTCTACGTGTCGGAGCTGCAGGGGCTCGTGCGCGACGAAGGCGTGCCGTTCAGGCAGGCGGTGATCGACGCGGGCCGCAACCGCCTGCGCCCGATCGCGATGACGACGATCGCCGCGATTCTCGCGTTGCTGCCGCTCGCGTTCGCGCTGGGACAAGGTTCCGCGATGCAGCAGCCGCTCGCGGTGGCGATCATTTCCGGCCTGATCGTGCAGTTGCCGCTCGTGCTGCTGCTGTTGCCGGTGCTGCTGCTACTGCTGATGAAAAAGGTCGACTGACGGCGCCGGCGCAATGGAAGACGCCGTGCGGGCGCGCAAGTATTCGACGAGCGCGCTTGCCGGCATCGGCGCACCGAACAGCCAGCCTTGGCCGTACCGAACGTCGCGCTGCTCGAGATAGTCGGCCTGCGACGTGTGCTCGACGCCTTCCGCGACGATCTCCAGACCGAGCGCATGCGCCATCGAAATGATATGCGGCGCGACGATGCTGGTGGCCGCGTCCTGAGCGATGGTATCGATGAACGATTTGTCGATCTTGAGCACGTCGACCCTGAAGTTCTGCAGGTAGGACAGGCTCGAATAACCGGTTCCGAAATCGTCGATATAGACGGGGTGTCCTGCGTTTCTGAATGCCTCGATGGTTTTGCGGGTTGCGTCGGCATCCAGGAAACTGCGCTCGGTCGCTTCGATGCGGACCTGATCGGGAAGGATGCCCGTGCCCGTCAAGCTCGACGTCAACACGCGCAGGAAACGATCGGTCTGGAGATCCGCGCCGCCGACGTTGATGGACACATAGAAGGCAGGACGCGAGCGCAAGAGCGCCGCCAATTCGGCAAGCGTTTTCTGCAGGACGAGATCGGTCAGCGGCTGAACCAGGCCTTGTTCCTCGGCGACGGGAACGAAGATGTCGGGGGAGATGTCGCGCCCGTCGACTTGCCACCTGACGAGCGCTTCCGCCCCGACGCATTCCCGGTCCGACAGCCTGACAATGGGCTGGTAGTGCACGTCGACTTCCCGGCGCTTGATGGCCCGTTCGAGCAACGCCGGAAACGACAATTGGCGCGACAGCAGCCGGAACGCCAGCCACCCGACCAGCGCGCCCGCCAGAACGCCCACCGACAGCCACGCCGCCAGCAGGCCGGCCCAGCCGGCCAGCAAGCCGACGCGCGGCGACTTGACCACTACGCCCATCGGTCGCGTCGACGAACGCGCCACCGCGTACAGCCAATCACGGCTCGCCACTTTGCCCTGGCGCTTCCAGGCATCGAGCATCTCGGCGCTGTCCGCGCCGGGCGACAGCGCAAAGATCGCGTTCGTCTCGGCATTGACCGCGGCGACCGGCCGCCGGCCCTGATCGACGACATCGACGTAAGACCGCGGATCGATCGACACGTACTCGCCGTTGCGTCCGATCATGACATCCTCGCGCACCACGTCGAGCGGGCTTTTTTGATGGAACCACTCCAGGTAGCCGTCCTTGCTCTGCCAATCGGGCGGCGGCAGCCTCAGGTGCTTGAGCCTGACGTCGCCGAGCAGCGGCGAACACCGGTATTCGCCGTCGCCAAAGACGCCGGAGTCCTGAACGTAGCGGTAGGTGAAGCTGATGCGGGCCAACTGCTGGAGAAAGGCCGGCGTGCATCGCTGCCCGGACAGCGCCGCCATGTCGCCGATCGCGGACAACGCCTGGCTCGTGACGAGTTCCGAGCGGATCACGGCTTTCTCGGCGTACTCCTGGAGATCGCGTTGCTCCCTGCGCGCCGCTTCGCGATTCGCGACATAGAGGCTGGTGAGAACGGGCGCGAGCGTCGCCACGCACGCGACGGCAACGAAAGCGGAGATCAGCGAGAGACGGCGCATGGAGTTGGCCCCTGTGAGACCCGGATACGTGCCTGCCGCGACGCGCGCCCTTCAGCGGGTCGCGGCTCGAGCCGCACTCGTATGATCATATATCCCGGTGACGTTTTTGGGGTCTGAGGCTGGAAAACGAACCGCAAACCCGACCTGCTACTCAACGACGCCGAGGAATTTCGTCGGCTGCCGCAACCAGTGTCCACGTACTGACGGGAATTGCTGCTCGATGATCCGGTTGCCGCCTATCTCGCGATCGGCTGCCTGTTGTCGGTGCTCGTTGCGGCGGGGATGAAAAAGAGCTGAGTCGACGGCGGACCTGCGCTTGCCCGCGCGTGCAGGAAGAATCCGGCCTCGGCGTCGAAGCGAGCGGCATGCGTAAGGTTCGCATTGAGCTCGCGTTGAGTCTCGCTGGCCGGCCGTTGCGGCGTCGCCGCCGCTAACGTGGGTCGATGCCCTTTCCCGTGGCGTGCGGGATCAAGCGTCGAGCGCCCGTAAAGCCGCCGGCTCGATCGTCGTGACCGCAACGGTCCGGACGGCGCAATAGGCAGGGGCGTCGGCGACTGCGCAATAGGCTGGCTTGGTCGATGCGGCTACTGCGCAATAGGCGGGTTTGCTCGATGCGGACACCGCGCAATACGCCGCCTCGCCCGAAGCCGAAACCGAAGCCGAAACCGCACAGTACGCGGCCTTCCCCGCCGCCGAAACGGCGCAGTACGCCGCCGGCTCCACCACCGGCTTCGCGCAATACGCGCCCGCATCCGCCGCGTCCGCGCAAAACTCCGACGCCATCAGCTTGTTGGTCTCCTCCGCCAGGCTCATGAGCCGCGCTTCGTCCTGCGGCCCGTCGATGCCCACATACGGATCGTGATGCAGCAAGCCGCCGAAAATACGCCCGCAATCGGCCGCATAGCGCTGCGTGTCGAGAATGTGCGCGTGCCAGAAGTCGTCGACAGCCTCGCTCGGCACGACGGGCATCCGCGGATATTTCGCCGCGAGTTTCAAGAAGCGCCGATACCCCTCCTCCGCGTGCGCGAGCGTCGCGGCCGTCCACGTGCAACGCTCGCCGTGCAGCATCTTCTGCTTCATGCGGTCGAAGTCCAGTTCGTCGATGGCCTGCCACATCGCTGTAACGTTTCGCCCCCGTTGTTTCATGGTGTTTTCTCCTTCCTTTCAGGTGTGATACGCGCGTTCCAGGCTTTCGTCCTGGACGCGCAACGTAGCCGGTCTGCGCCGTTCGGCGGGACCGGCATCCTGCCGGCGATCGACAAAGCTGCCCACCTCGCCGGCGGGAATCGGTCGGCTGAAGAAGTACCCCTGGACTTCGTCGCAGCCCTCGTTGCGCAGAAAATCCACCTGCGCCTGCGTTTCGGCCCCCTCCGCGATCACCCTGAGCCCGAGGCTGTGCCCGAGCGCGATCACGGCGCTCGTGATCTGCGCGTCGCCGCGGCTGTCCGGGATGTCGCGAATGAACGAGCGATCGATCTTCACGACGTCGATCGGGAAACGCGTCAAATAAGCGAGCGACGAATATCCGGTGCCGAAGTCGTCGATCGACAGCCGCACGCCGGTTCTCTTCAAGCTCGAGAGCCACCGGGACGCCTGTTCGGGCTGGCGCATGACCATGCTCTCGGTCAGCTCGAGTTCGAGCGAATCGCCGGGCAAATGCGCTTCGTCGAGCGCTTCGAGAATGTGATCGAGGAGATCCGGCGTCGCGAATTGCGCCGCCGATAGATTGACCGCCACGCGTATCTGGCCGATGCCGGCCGCGCGCCATTCGGCGCTTTGCCGGCATGCCTCGCGCAGCACCCACGCGCCGAGCGGCACGATCACACCGGTCTCCTCGGCGAGCGGAATGAAATCCGCAGGCATCACGAGACCGAGCGCGGGGCTCTGCCAGCGCAACAGCGCTTCGACGCCCGTGCAGCGGTTCGTCGCGAGGCAAACGCGCGGCTGGTAGCGCAGCGTGAACTCACGATTCTCGACGGCCTGCCGCAGATGCGCCTCCATCTCGACGCGCCGCTGCAGCGACATGCTCATCTGGCGCATATAGAGCTGATAGGTGTTCTTGCCGCGCTGCTTCGCGCCATACATCGCAATATCGGCGTGCTTGAGGAGCGTTTGCGCGTCGTCGCCGTCGTCGGGGAACGAGCTGATGCCGATGCTCGCGCTCACTTGAAGCTGCATGTCGCTGACGACGACCGGCCTCGCGAGCGCGGCCTGGATCTCATCGACGGTGCGGGTGACGTTGGCGTGATCGCTGTGCTGCTTCACGAGCACCGTGAATTCGTCGCCGCCCAAGCGCGCAATCATTTCGGCATCCTTGACTTCGTCGCGCAGACGATCGGCGACCGCACGCAGCAGCGCATCGCCGACGTTGTGCCCGAGCGAATCGTTGATGTCCTTGAAGCGGTCGAGATCGATGAACAGCACGCGCAGCGTCGTGCCGTCTTCGCGTGCGTGCGAGAGCGCGTCGTCGAGGCGCTCCTTGAACATCAGCCGGTTGGGCAAGCCGGTCAGCGCGTCGTGATTCGCGAGGAAGTGCAGATTGTCTTCGGCCTGCCTGCGCTGCAGGAAGTGGCTCAGCTGGCTCGCGATCGAGCGCGCCATCGCGAGCGCATTCGGCTCGGCGTGGCCCCGCTCGCGCGAATAGAATTCCGCGACCCCCAGCACCACCGAGCCCGTGCGAAGCGGGAACGCGAACACGGTCAGGATGCCCGCTTCGGCCAGCCATCGCGCGTGCGCGAGCTGCGTCACCTGGTGTCCCGCGTACCACGACGGCACGCCAGGCAGGTCGTCGCTGTCGGGCGCGATCGGCGAGCGCGACGCGAGCCACGGTTCGAGATCGCGGCATGACGCGACATACGTCGGCCGCAACGACTGCTTGAGACCCGCTCGCGACGGCCAGAACGCGCCGGCTTCCCAGCCCATGCCCTGCGCGAGCGAAGCGGTCACCTGCTGGAAGACTTCGATTTCGTTCGTTGCCGTCGCGAGCTGCAGCGTGATCGCGTGCTCGAGTTCGCGCACCCGTTCCGCCGATTTCTGCTTCGTGATTTCGAGCGCGGTGCCGCGCAGCACGCGCTGATCGGCCGAGCCGTACGCGTAGCCGATCATGCGCAGCCATCCGCGCCGCCCGCGCTTCGAGCGGTAGCGGCACTCGAATTCGAAGGCGGCGCGGCTTAGCAACGTGTGCTTCACATGCTCGATCAGCGCGGGCCGGTCCGCCGGCTCGATGGCCCGCATCAGCGCGGTCAAGGTCGGCTTGCCGCTGCGCCGGCCGATGAGCCGCGCCATCTCGTTCGAAAGATGAACGACGCGGCGATCGAGGTCGACGCGCCAGTCGCCCAGATGCGCGATGCGCTGCGCTTCGGCGCGCGCCATTTCGCTTTCGCGCAGCGTGTGCGTGATCTGGTTCGCGAGCTTCACCGCGCGCACGCGCGAGGTCGACAGCGCATACGCGAGTCCCGAGAGCAGCATCGTGATGATCGCGCCCACGGCGAACGCGAGCGCGGGCAAGAAGCGCTGCGGACCGCTCAAGGCCATCGGGTCCGCGTCGAACACGATCAGCCAGCGGCGCCCGCCGAACGATTGCACGGCGCGCCGCTCCAGGCGCGGGTTGTCGCGATCGATCGCCGACACCGCATCGGCCGATTTGGCGCGGGCGGGCAACAACCGCGCGCCGGCGCTCGCGCCGGTGGCCGTCCGTTGAGCGCTCGTCGCGGACGAAACGCCCGCGATGCTGTCGTACAGCAGCGTCGAGGGCGTCGGCGGCACCGCGGGCACGCGGAACGAGCCAGCGTCGTAGATGCGGAATTGGATCAGGCGCTGCGTTTCTTCGCCGAGCAAGCCGGCCAGCAGGTCGCTCACGCGAATCCCCGCGCCGACCGAGCCGATATACGCGCGGCGCCGCTCGTCCACCGTCGCGAGCGGCAGGCCGCGGCGATACACCGGCATGCGCACCGCAAGCCCCACTTGCTGACCGCCGCCGTCGACGAAGATCAGGCGCCCGCTGCTGATCGCTTCATTGTTGTCGCGCGAGCGCTCGAGCGCCGTGAGCCGGCGCGCGTCCGAACCCATGTCGATGCCGAGCGACACGCGATTCTGCGCAAGCGGCTCGACATAGCTCAACACGTAGTATCCGGCACGTGCGCCCGGCGGGCGAATCGAGAAATCGATTCCAGCCTTCTGCAGAACCGGGTCGCGCTTCTGGCGCGCGACGAACGCCGCAACGTCCTCGCTGCGCACATAGGGCGCGTAATTCAAGGTCTGGAAACCCGGGTAACGGCCCGGCAAATCGAGGCCGTCGACAAAATCGCGAAACTCGCCGCGCGCCACTTCGTCTTTCGCGCCGAACAGCGCCTGCATCGTCACGAGCACATCGGAATAGAGCCGCACGCGCATGGCGATCTTTTGCTCGACGTCGCCCGTATCGTTGTCGAAGCGCAGCCTCGATTCGCGATAGACCAATTCGGAGCTGACGAGATACATCGTCACCGTTGCGCCCATGCCCAGCATCAGCACACCGAATGCAAGACCGGTGGAGCACCGGTTTCGTATCAGCCGGCGCATGAGTCCGAGTGTTTTGCGCATACCTCCCCCGAGCCGTGTCGGATGAACCTCGCGCTCATGCTGGTGCGCGCCGTCAATGCATGCCCCGATTCAGCGCGTCTTAGACGCACCAAAAACGCAAATGCCGAACTTGTATCGCTTAAAAAAAAACGAATTGCACGAATTGCACGGTTTAACCGTTCGGCTTCAGCGGTTTAAAGTAAAACTATTTCGCCGAAGCGAACCGAAAATATGCAACGCGGCCTCTCGCTGTTCCGGATTTCAGGGAGGCAAAACGTCAATCGGTTTGTTTTCTTTAGTATGGTATCGGCGATCGGCCCGATTCAATCAGGCGAATTCCCTAACAAAAACCCCGCAAGTCGGTGAATTGGCGTCCGCCTCGAAACCGCCGCACCATTAATAAAACGAGCGTACTTTTAAATCGCGCGAAAAAGGCCATTCCTATGCTCGGTTTCGTGTAAACAGTTAATTCCAAGGCGATTGCTTTCGGTCATGCAAAAGGGCTAGAACAGATGACGCAACCCGAGCGAAACAACCGTCTGCGTGTTCGTGCTCGACGCCGGCAACAGGAATAACTCGGCTTGCGTTCCGCTGCTCGCGTGTAAATACACCGCATTCAAATAGATATCGGTGCGCTTCGAAAACGAGTAATCCGTACCGATCGCCACTTGATTCCAATGGTTTTCCCCGAGCTTGGAATACGCATAGCTGGCTGCCAGCGACCACGCGTAGGTCACGTAATATTTCGCGCCGCCTTCCGCCGTGCGCAACACGTCGGATTCGCCGTTTTGCTGAAAATCGACCAGCGTGAACAACCCGTGGAAATAAGCCGGGCCGAGCTGATATCCGGCGCCGAATCCCGCCACGGTGACTTTGCCGAAGCTCGCCGGCTTGGCCAGCAAGCCGAGCTGACCCGTGCCTCGCAGCGATTCGCCGAGCACCGAGGTGCCCATGCCGAACGTCTGCACGTAGTTATGCATCGCCACGTATGCCGCCGCGAGATGCAATTGGCCGAGCGCGTACTGGAGGCCGAACGCGTTCGCGCTGTTGGCCGAGAAGTTTCCGGCCTCCCCGCCGAACGAATACAGCGCGCCGAGGCGCAGGCCATAGAACTCCGGTGTCTGGTACTTGACCGCGTTGTTGAGCCGCTCGCCGCCCAGGCGATCGAGATCGCCCAAATGAAACGCAAAGACCGAAGGCGTGACCGACCCCGCCGAAAACTCCGTCAGGTAGACCGTCATGAAGTCGTATTGACGGCCCATCGTCAGGCTTCCGAAACGATCGCTCTCCAAACCCACGAACGCCTGCCGGCCGAATTCCAATCCCCCTTGAGCCAATTGGCCGTTATTGAGGGTGAAACCGTTTTCAAGCCGGAATATCGCGCGATATCCGCCGCCAAGATCTTCTGTGCCGCGCAAACCCCAGCGATCCGATTGGCCGACGCCGCTGAATTGCGCCCACGCATGGCCGCCGCCTTCGTTGCTCACGTAAGTCAGCGCGTCGTCGACTATGCCGTAAAGCTGCACACTGCTTTGCGCCTGCACCGTATTCGCGAGCGCGAAAAACAACGCGCCAAAGAAGATGCGCTTCATGATTTCCCCCGGTCGACGGTACGCCGTCTGTTTAAGCGACGAATTGCTGAGGCAATGCAACTGGCTTCAGAGAATTTGCTTTTGCACGAGATCGGGGCAGTCCGATAGAGAGATATTCCTAATTCTTTATCGCGGCCATTGCAGCACTGATTGCGCCGCGGCAATACCTGCTAGAGATGACAGGCCGGGTTGTTGCCGATCACGCTTGATCGCGCGATTTCTTCTACATAGCGAATGCAATCGCATAGAGCGTGCCCGGGCCAGCACGTAGTCTCCCTCACTGTCATGGTTGACAGCTTTTACTCGATGGCACGCCTGCTACATTTTTTGTGACCCTCGCCGCCGGCGCGGCAGCATGTGCCGCGCACGCAAGACGGTCGAGACATGCCACCAGGAGACGCCCATGTCCAACGCAACGTCCAACACGGCAGCGGTAGCGGGAGGTGCAGGCCTCGAAGACTTGAACGCGCAGGAGCGCGCCTGGCTCGCCAAAGCGAGCCGCAACGACATCAACGGCTGGGTTCACCTGAAAACGCGCGGCGCGCCGTTCGAGCGCGGTTTCCAGCACGGTTTTCTCGCCGCACGCGAATACGCCGAGGCGCTGCGCGTCTACAAGGCGATGACGCTGCAGACGATCGGCATGGACTACTCGTTCTTCGTCGAAGCCGCCGCCAAATATCACGGCCCGATCATCGAGCGCGTCGCGCCCGATCTGCTCGAGGAAATGCGCGGCATCGCGGCGGGTCTCACCAAGGCGGGCGTGCCGTCGTCGCTCGCCGACATCATCGGCTGGAACGCCTACGAAGAGCTGACCGGCTACTGGTGGCCGACCGTCGCGCAGAACTATGCGTCGGCACCCGTCACGGCGGGCTCGCAGGCAAAGAGCCATTGCAGCGCGTTCATCGCGACGGGGTCGTCCACTACGGACGGCCGCATCGTGCTCGGTCACGAGAGCTTCACCGAGTTCTGGAACGGTCAGTACATGAACACCATCCTCGATATCGAGCCGGACGACGGCCACCGGATGGTGATGCAAAGCTGCCCCGGCTGGATCGCCAGCATGACCGACTTCTGGGTCACGGGGGGCGGCCTCGTCGTCGCCGAGACGACGATCGTCGGCTACAGCGGCTACGACATCCAGAAAGTGCCCGAATACATCCGCGCGCGCCGCGCGTGCCAGCGCGCTTCGACCATCGACGAGTGGATCGCGCTGATGGACGCCGGCAACAACGGCGGCTACGCGAACATGTGGCTCGTCGGCGATATCAACACGAACGAGATCGCGAAATACGAACAAGGCCTCACGTACCAGAATCTCGCGAAGAAAAAACACGGCTGGTTCTACGGCGACAACGCGCCCGACGATCCGCGCATCCGCAACCTCGAATGCACGGATGTCGGCTATAGCGACATCCGCCAGCAAACCGGCGCGCGCCGCATGCGCTGGCCGCAAGTGCTCGAGCAGTACGACGGCAGGATCGACACGAGCGCCGGCCAGGCAATGCTCGCCGATACGTTCGACGTGTACCTCATGCGGATCAACCCGTGCTCGCGCACGATTTGCGCGCACTACGACACCGACCCGATGGAATACGCGAGCGATCCGAACGCGGTCTGGAACGTGCCGTACTTTCCGGGCGGCTCGGTCGACGGCAAGGTCACGACGGCGGCGCTCGCGAGCAAGCTCGGCCTATGCGCACGCTTCGGACGCGCCGACGGCGCACCGTTCGATGCCGATGAATTCCTGCGCATCCATCCGCAATGGAACTGGCAGGAAGGCTATCTGGCGAGCCGCCCGCACCAGCCCTGGACGCTGTTCAACGAATAGACGAGCCGCCCGCCGCGGCGGCGCATGCCGCGGCACCACATCGCCGCGGGTGCCCAACGTCGCAACGCGGCGGCCTCATTACGCCAAAGAAGGGGACCCTATGAACGCGAAATCGAACCCGCCGCTCGACACCCGGCGCCGTCTCGGCTACTGGCTGCCTGCCGACGAAAGCGTCGTCGCCAACTTCCGCAAGCGGATTGCGGCGCAGGCGAAGGACAAGCAGGTCGTCACGCCGCTCTTGCCCGTCGTGCAGGAACTCGCCACGCTCGTCAACGAGGACCCCGTGCTGCGCATGGGCTTCACGCAGGCCATCGACGAAGCGCTCGCGCGCGGCTACAAGTTGCACTATTCGACGATCGACGAGCTGATGGTGCTGATCAACCACGTGATGACCTATGCGCCGCCGTTCGACACGACGGAGCTGGTCGGCTGCCCGCTCAACGCGCTGCTCGACTGGCCGATGTGCATGCCGGCCGGATTCGCGCTCTTCCGTTCGCCCGCGCTCAATGCGCAGTTCAAGCGCGTGCTGAACTTCTGGTGCTCGTTCTTGAGCGGACCTTATTCGCGCACGTACTTGAACACGACCGCGCCGAACGGCTGGTTCTGCCCCGAAGCGCTCAAGGCCACGGACATGTCGCAGTTCCGCAGCGATCCGGCGGCACCGTACTGGGGCTTTGCTTCATGGAACGGCTTCTTCACGCGCGAGTTTCTGCCTGGCGCGCGGCCCGTTGCGGACCCGTCGAACCACAAGGTGATCGTCAACGCATGCGAATCGACGCCCTATCACCTAAGGCACGACGTGAAGCTGCAGGACCGCTTCTGGATCAAGGCGCAGCCGTATTCGCTGCAGGACATCTTCACTGCGCAGCATGAGGATCTGGCGCAGAAGTTCGTCGGCGGCGACGTCTATCAGGCGTTTCTCAGCGCGTACAACTATCACCGCTGGCATGCGCCCGTGAGCGGCACGGTCGTGAAGGCCTATCTCGTCGACGGCACCTACTACTCCGATGCGGAATCGGAAGGGCTCGATCCCGCCGGCCCGAACGACTCCCAGGGCTACATCACGGCGGTCGCCGCGCGGGCGGTGCTCGTCATCGATTGCGACGATCCCGCGATCGGACTCGTGGGCTGCGTGTTCGTGGGGATGGCGGAGATTTCGTCGTGTGTCGTCGAGGCATTGCCCGGCACGCACGTGAAGAAGGGCGACGAGATCGGCTACTTCCAGTATGGCGGCTCGACGCACTGCCTGATCTTCCGGCCCGGCGTGATTCAGCGCTTCGTGCCGAAGCCCCCGTTCAATTTCAACGCGCCGCCGATCAAGATCAATACGCAAATCGCTACCGCGAATTAGTGAGGTGGGTATCGCCGCCGGCTGCAATGCGGCGGCTGAAGGACAAACGGCGTCGCGTAAGTCGCGACGCCGTTTTCACGTCGCACGCAGCCGTTGCTGCATCATCGGCTTGTCGCCTGCGAGCGCATCGCTGGTATTCCTGTTTCGAATAGAAGCGCTTGAATGTTTGATTACCCCCGCCAATTTGGCGCTTCTAGACTCGGCATCAGTATCGACTGCACGGCCAATTCGCGCGTTCGCCCATGCCTTTCCCGGCGTGTGCCGGGCTCGCCGAACGGCATGCCGACTCATTTCGAGGAGCGGGGAGACCAGATGAATGCCGATTCGATTGCCGGCTACGCGGCACCGACTGTTTCCAGGCGCGAGGAAATCAAGGTGGTGGTGGGTGCCTCCGTCGGCACCGTCCTTGAGTGGTACGACTTTTTTGTCTACGGCAGTCTGGCGGTCTTTTTCAGCGGGCACTTCTTTCCCGCTGGAAGTTCGACGGCAGGGTATCTCGCCTCGCTCGCCACGTTCGGCGTCGGCTTCGTAATCAGGCCGCTGGGCGCCGTCCTGTTTGGCCGTTTCGGCGACAAGGCCGGCCGCAAGGCCACCTTTCTCGTCACGATCGTCCTGATGGGGTCGTCCACGGCGGGCATCGGGGTGCTGCCGTCGTTCGAGTCGATCGGCTGGGCTTCGCCGATACTGCTCGTCGCGCTGCGACTGCTTCAGGGCCTCGCGCTCGGCGGCGAGTATGGCGGCGCGGCGACCTACATCGCCGAACATTCGCAAGCCAACCGGCGCGGCTTTGCCACGGGCTTTCTTCAGACGACGGCTACCTTCGGCTTTCTGCTATCGCTCGGGATCACGCTGCTTTGCCGGGCGTTCATCTCGAGCGATGCGTTTGCTCTTTGGGGATGGCGTCTGCCCTTCCTCATTTCGCTGATTCTGCTCGCCATCTCCACCTATATCCGCACAACGCTATCCGAATCGCCGGTGTTCTCGCGGATGAAGGCCGAGCATCGGTTGGCGGATTCGCCGATCAAGGAAAGCCTGTTCGTGTGGGCGAACGTGCGCAAGATGCTCGCGGTGCTGTTCGGCGCCCAGGCGGCGGTCGGCCTGATCTGGTACACGTGCAATTTCTATACACTGTACTTTCTCACCGCCACGATGAAGGTTCCGCCCGCGCAGGCCTATGGCTACATCGCCATCATGCTGACGCTCAGCCTTCCGCTCTATGTGTTCTTCGGCTGGCTGTCCGACAAGGTGGGGCGCAAGTGGATCGTGCTGGCGGGGTGCGGGTTGGCGGTCCTGACGTTCTTCCCGATTTATTCGCGGTTGTCGGAAGCGGTCAATCCTGATCTGGTCGCGTTCCAGCAAACCGTGCCGATCCGTATCGAAGCGAACGACTGCAGCGCGGGTCTGTTCGGCGCGCCGGCTACGGCCTGCGACCACGCGCGCGACTATCTCACCCAGGCCGGGCTGTCTTATACGGTGGAACCGGGCGGCGAGCGGGGCAGCTTCGCGATTCGCGTCGGAGAGAAGGTACTCGACGGCTTCGACGCGGGCGCGCTCAAGGCAGCGCTGATCGGTGCGGGCTACCCGGGCACGACGAACGTGCAGAAGATCAACCGGCCGCTGATGTTCGCCTTGATCGCGCTGCTGATGATCTGGGGCGCGATGGCCTATGGCCCGATGTCCGCGTACTACGTCGAATTGTTTCCCGCGAGGATCCGCTACACGTCGATTTCGGTGCCCTACAACATCGGCGCGGCGGTGTTTGGCGGCCTTGCGCCCTTCATGACGACTGCAATCGCCGTCAAGACGGGAAACGTCTACTACGGCATCTGGTATGCGATTGCGGTGGGCGGCGCCGCCGTGCTGATCGGTGCACGCTTCATGCGCGAAACCAAGGATCTCGACGTGACGCAGTGAGCGCGGAGAGGGAGAAACACCCATGAGAGGGAGTCGTCGATGAAGCATATCCCGATGGCCGGGCTGAGCGAAATGCAGCGGTACTGGCTGATTACCGGCAGCGTCGGTCCCCGCCCGATCGCGCTCGTCACGAGCCTCGCCCCGGATGGCTTGTGCAACGCCGCGCCGTTCAGCGCGTTCAACTACATGGGCGAGGATCCGCCGCTGTTTGCCATTGCAGTGGTGCGCTATGGTGAGGAAAGTCATCGGCTCGGCGAGGAGAAGGACACCCTGGCCAATATCCGGCGGCGCGAGGAATTTGTGGTGAACATGGTCGACGAATCGATCGTGGACAAAGCCGTGCAGTGCGGCAGCGATTTCCCCGCGCATGTGTCGGAGGCGGAAGCCGTCGGTTTGACGCTCGAACCGTCCACCACCGTGCTCGTGCCGCGCATTGCCGAGGCGCCCATTTCTTGGGAGTGCAGATTGTTCCGCATGCTCGACATTTCCGCGCAGCGTGCGATCGTGTTTGGCGAGATCGTGGCGATGAACTTTCGCGACGATCTTCTCGACGAAGAACGCTTGCGCGTCAACGTCGACCGGTTTTTCCCGGTCGGCCGGCTGGGCGGGCCCCACTATTGCAGCACGAGCGAGCGCAGGCGGATTCCAGTCCCGACCTATCTGGCGACGGCAGGCAAGCCCCGCGAGTGACGGTGCACGGCATGGCTGCGCGGATAGGTCGATGAAGTGTCGGGTAAGCAGCCTACTTCCTGAGCTGTGCGATGAAGGCGCGCGCCGCCGGCCCCGGCGGCGCGTCCTTGCGGTACACAACCTTCATCGCCATCTGCGCATCGCCCGGCAGGCCTTCCGTGCGAATCTTCACCAACGCGCCACTTTCGAGATCCGCCTTGACCATGTGCAGGGGCATATGCCCCCAGCCCAGGCCCGCCTTCAGAAAGGCATGCTTGGCCCCCAGATCCGCGAGCCTCCAAGTCAAGGGGGACAGCACACCGAAGTCGCGTCCCTCGGACAGGGCGGTTCGGTCGCTGAGGACGAGTTGCACGTGCTTCTTGATGACGGCCGCGGAAACGACGCCGCGGCGATTTGCGAGCGGATGAGAGGGGCTTACGACGGTCACCAGGTCGAGCTCGCGCAAAGGTTCGACCTGCAGTTCGTCCGTGACGATCGGCAGCGTGCCGATCACACCGATGTTGCAAGTCCGATCCGCCACCAGCTTCATCACGCCGCCCAGCGCCTCGACATAGAGCCGCAGCGGCGTGTGCGGGTAATCCTTCTTGGACTGCGCCGCCGCGCTCGTCAGGCTGTCCATTGGGTACATCACGTCCATCGCGACGGAGAGCTCAGGCTCCAGACCGTCTCGCATCGCGCGCGCTCGCGCCTTGAAGCCATCGATCGAGTCGGCCACGGAGCGGGCGTCGAGCAGCAAGCTCCTGCCTGCGTCGGTGAGCTGCGGGTAGCGGGCAGCGCGATCGAACAGCTTCACCTCTAGCTGCGCCTCGAGATTCGCGAGCGTCTGGCTGACCACGGATTGCGCGCGCCCGAGCTTTCGCCCGGCTGCCGAGAAGCTCCCTTCATCGACCGCCGCGATGAAGGTCCGAAGCTGGTCCAACGTCACGCCATCAAGCATATCCATCGCTCCTGACGATAGGTTATATCCAAATATATAGGCTTTCGAGATGGAAAGCGAGCTCTTACATTACGTGCATTGTGCTTTTTTGAGGGCAGAGCCATGAACATCTCAACAGCCGTACGCACCCCGATTCCGGAAACAAGGGTTGCGCCGCGCCGGGTTGCTTTTCGCACCGCTGGCAGGGCGCACGGCGGCATTACTCGTCTGGTCAGTCCTTCCGACATCGGAGAGTTGATCAAGCCTTTTGTGTTCCTTGACCACGCCGTGGTCGTGCCGACCGGCAAGCCGATGTTCGGGATGCACCCGCACTCGGGCATCGCAACCCTCACAACCGTGCTGAGCGGCGGCATCTCCTATGGAGACACGACCGGCAAGCATGGCGAACTTCCAGCCGGCGGCCTCGAATGGATGAAGGCCGGCAATGGTGTTTGGCACGACGGAAACGTATTGCCAGGCGAAACCGTACGCCTCTTTCAACTTTGGGTCGCCCTTCCGCCCTCGCTGGAGAATTCGCCGCCGGAAAGCCAGTACATCTCGCCAGCCCAGGTCCAGCGGGATGGGCCGGTCCGCGTAGTCCTCGGCCGCTACGGTTCTGCGGCGAGCGCTATCCGCGCGCCTGAGGGCATCAACTACTTCCATGTCGAATTGAACGCTGGGGAGTCGTGGCGATACGTGCCGCCTGCCGGACACAACGTCGCGTGGCTGGCGATCGACAAGGGCCGCTTGAACGCATCCGAGCCGATCGAGGCAGGGGAATTCGCCGTGTTCGAGGAATCCGACGGCGCGCCCATCGAGCTGCAAGCCGAGGGCGCGACGTCGTTCGTCATCGGCTCAGCCATCAAGCACCCCCACCCACTGGTGCTCGGCTACTACTCGGTGCACACGAGCCCGGACGCGCTTGCACAGGGTGAGGCCGAGATCCGCCGCATCGGTCGCGATCTCGCCGCACAGGGTCGCGTCGGCACGGCTCGACAATGATGCGGGGCCGAGGGGCGACGGAAACGACGAGCGCTCACACGCGCTCTACGGTTCGCGCAACCGCGCCTTCAGGAAATCGATGAACAGCCGCGTTCTTGCGGGCAGCAGACGGGTCTCGGTCACGGCGTGCACCTGAAGCGGCGCGAGGCTCCAGTCGACCAGCACGCGAACGAGGCGCCCCAACGCGACGTCGTCCAGCGCGAGCACGTTGTCCAGCACGGCGAGCCCGACACCTCGCATCGCCAGCGCGCGGCTCAGCGCGACACTGTTCATTGCAAAGCGTGTCCCGATCATCACGTCGACCGACTCGTCGCCGCGATAGAACGTCCTCGCAACTTGCCCCAGCCTCGCCGCCCCCTCCACGATGCACACCACGTGTCGGTCGAGATCGTTCGGGTGCGTGAGCGGCGCGGCGCTCCTCAGGTAATCCGGCGACGCGTACAGATAGCGCGGCAGTACCGAGATCGGCCGCGCGACGAGCGTCGACGGCGCCGTGGGCGGCGGACCGATGCGGATCGCGAGATCGAAGGGCTCCGTCTGCAGATCGACAGGGCGCGGCGACAGGTCGAACTCGAAAGCGATCAGCGGGTACGCCTTCGCGAAATCCGCGATGATCGGCGCGAGATAACCGGTGGCGAGGTCCGCGGGCATCGACACCCGCAGCGTGCCGGTCGGACGCTCGGCCACGTCGAGCAGCGACTCGTGCGCGATCCGCGCTTCCTCGACGATGCTCTGGCAGCGCTTGAAATACACCTCACCCGCTTCCGTCAGCTCGACCTTGCGCGTCGAGCGATTCAACAGCCGCAGTCCGATCGCCTTCTCCAGCTCCGCGATGTGACGCGACAGCGTCGAGTTCGGCATGTCCAGCGCATCCGCCGCCCGGCGAAAACTCTTCGTGCGCGCGACCTCCACGAACAGACGCATGTAGCTCAGCAGTTCCACGTCGATTACTCCACTGATGGACCAGTGTTTTCAATTCTAGATCTTTATCCCACTGGTGAATCGGTTCATCGTGTCGATACTCCTTCAACCTTTCGAGGAATCGACATGAACGCTCTCAACGAAACCGTGCGCATCGGACGCCATACGCTGCGCAACCGTCTCGTCATGGCGCCGATGACACGCTCGCGCGCCGACGACGCGACCGGCGTGCCCTCCGCCCTCGCCGCGCAGTACTACGCGCAGCGCGCGGACGCCGGCCTGATCATCGCCGAAGGCACCTTCCCGTCGCCGATGGGCAAAGGCTACGTGCGCACGCCGGGCATCCACTCCGCCGCGCAGATCGACGGATGGAAGCGCGTCACCGACGCGGTCCACGCGCGGGGCGGCTTGATTTTCGTGCAGTTGATGCACACCGGACGCATCTCGCACCCGAGCCTGCTGCCGAACGGCGCGACGCCCGTCGCGCCTTCGGCGATCGCCGCCGTTGGCCAGGTGTACACCGCGACAGGACCCCAGGACTTCGTCGTGCCGCGCGCGCTCGAGACCGGCGAGATCGCCGGCATCGTGGACGAATACCGACGCGCCACGCGACACGCGTTGCAAGCCGGCTTCGACGGCGTCGAACTGCATGCGGCCTCCGGTTATCTGCCGGAACAGTTCCTGTCGTCCGGGACCAACCGACGCACCGACCGCTACGGCGGATCGCCGGAGAATCGCGCGCGCTTCATCGTCGAAGTGCTGAACGCGATGATCGACGAAGCGGGCAGCGACCGCACCGGCATCAAGATCTCGCCGGAGATGGGCTTCAACAGCGTGACCGACGCGGCGCCGCAGGAAACCTACCAGTACCTCGCGCAGCGGCTCGGCATGCTGAAGCTCGCGTACCTGCATCTCGTGCGGACCGGCAGCGCGTTCGATTACCGCGCGCTGCTGCGGCCGCTGTTCGACGGCACGCTGCTTCTCGGCGGCGGACTCGACCGGGACAGCGCGGCGTCGCTGATCGCGCAGCGCGGCGCCGACGCCGCCGTATTCGGCAGCCTGTACCTCGCGAATCCCGACCTGCTGCAACGCTTCGCCGCCGGTGCACCGCTCAATGCGCCGGAACGCGACACGTTCTATTCCGACGGCCCCCAAGGCTACGTCGACTACCCTGCTCTGGAGCAAACACGATGAACCGCCCACTTGGCATCCGTGCTTAGGGCGGCTGCGCGGCCGTATCGATCGATCAGGCGCAGCAAGCGGCTTCCCGTGCGCCTGCGATTCGCACTCCGAACTATGCCGACGCTGATTTTGATTCACTCCCGCTGTCGGTGTCTGTGCTGTCGTTCGCCGCGAGCGTAGTCGATTTGATCTGATCGATGCGAGAAGGCCCGTTGTCTCGCATGGAGGCAATGGGCCGCCTACGGAAGTTCGTCGCGACGACGGTATCAGCGGTCGTCTTCGTGAATCGACGACGGATGCCGGCACAGCGCATCCACTTCGATTTCCATAAAACGGAACAGCGGCAATTGGAACAGCAGTTCGTTGAGCTGAGCCGCGCTTTCGACATCGAACACGCTGTAGTTCGCGTATTGCCCGGCGATTCTCCAAAGATGCCGCCATACGCCGTCACGCTGGAGCTTCTGCGCGAACGCTTTCTCTTCCGCGATGAGGCGCTGCGCCGTTTCGGGCGGCAGGTCGTGCGGAAGCTTAACGACCATCTTGACGTGAAATAGCATCGGATTCCCCGTTGGCCAACGCGTATCCGCCGCGAAAGCGGACCGCGCTTCGTTTCGACAGCGCCGCGGGCCTCGAGAAAGGCTCGCAGCGCGCTTCACCCGCCTTACGCGATTTCGGCGCGAACGCGCTCGACTTCGGTCGACGGCAGGCCTTGGCGATCATGCACCAGCGTGAAGTCGAAGTCGATCAGTGAGAACTGTCCATCGATGCCGTACGACTTGCCGGCCGCGCCCTCTTCCTTCTTCACTGCCGGCACGAGGCCTTCGCGCGTCGCGAACGCGAAATCGTCCCACAGGTACGGGTCGCCCTCGATGTTGATCTGCGTGGTCAGCTTCCGGTAGCCGGGCGCCGAGACGAAGAAGTGGATGTGCGCGGGCCGATGGCCGTGACGGCCGAGGAGATCGAGCAACTGCTGCGTCTTGCCCTCGGGCGGCACGCTGTAGCCGATCGGCACCACGCTGCGGAAGCTGTACGTGCCATCCGCATTCGTGCGGATCGAGCGGCGCAGGTTGAACTCCGGCTGCGATGCGTCGAAGTACGAGTAGTTGCCGAGATGATTCGCGTGCCACACTTCGACGAGCGCGCCGGCGACGGGCGTGCCGTCTTCGGCTGCCACGCGCCCGCGCATCACGAGCGTTTCGCCCGGCTCGTTGCCGTTGTCGAGCCGCGCGTGACCGGTCGATTCCGGTGCGCCGGCCACATAGAGCGGGCCCTCGATCGTGCGCGGCGTGCCGCCGGCCAGCCCGGCTTTCTGCTCGGCTTCGTCGAGGCGCACGTCCAGGAAGTGCTCGAAGCCCAGGCCCGCGGCGAGCAGCCCGAGTTCGGGACCGGCTTCGCCGAGATAGTTGAGCGCGGCCCAGAATTCGCTCGGCGTCACGTCGAGGTCTTCGATCGTATAGAAGAGGTCGCGCACGATACGATTGACGATCGCCTTCGCGCGCGCATTGCCTTCATGAGTGGCGCTTGCATCGATCTTGCCGAGCAATGCGTCAATGGCTTTCTTGTCCATCTGTGTCTCCTTGATAGAGTCAATATCCATGCTTGGCTGCAGTTACGGCCGTCGCGTCAACGGGTGACCGTCACGCTCGCACCACGTGTCGCGTCGCGGCGCAGCCGGCCGATCCGCTCCCAATCGAGTTGAATGCCGAGCCCCGGCCCGTCGGGCAGGGCCAGCGAAAAATTCTCGTAACGCAAAGGCTCGGTCAGAATCTCTTCGGTCAAGAGGAGCGGGCCGAACAGCTCGGTGCCCCATTTAAGCTCGTCGAACGTGCTGAAGAGCTGCGCCGACGCGATCGTGCCGACCGCTCCTTCGAGCATCGTGCCGCCGTACAGGTCGATGCCCGAGGCGAGCGCGATGGCCGCGACGTCGGCCGCACCCGTCAAGCCGCCGGATTGCGCGATCTTGACCGCGAAGACGTCGGCGGATTTCGTGCTCGCGAGCGCAAACGCGTCGACAGGCCCATGCAGCGCCTCGTCCGCCATGACGGGCACGCGAGCGAGCGCCGTGAGCCGTTTGAGCCCGCGCGGGTTGCCGGCGCCGATCGGCTGCTCGACCAGATCCACGCCCGCGTCCGCCAAACGCCCGATCGCCCACACGGCTTGCGCTTCGCTCCACGCCTGATTCACGTCGACGCGCACCTCGGCACGGCTGCCGAGCGCCGATTTGATCGCCGCGACATGCGCCACGTCATCGGCGACGGCGCGTGTGCCGATCTTCAGCTTGAAGACGCGATGGCGTTTCATCTCCAGCATCGACTCCGCTTCGTCGATATCGCGGCGCGTGTTGCCGCTCGCGAGCGTCCAGGCGACGTCCACCGAATCGCGCACCCGCCCGCCGAACAATTCCGACAGCGGCACGCCGGCCCGGTGCGCTTGCGCATCGTAGAGCGCGGTTTCGATCGCGCACTTCGCAAAGCGATTGCCCTGGAACAGCGTGCGCAGCCGCTTCATCGCCGCGCCGGGCCGCGTCGGGTCCGTTCCGGCGAGCATCGGGGCGAAGTATGTGTCGATGTTGGTCTTGATGCTCTCCGGACTTTCCTCGCCGTATGCGAGTCCGCCGATCGTCGTTCCCTCTCCCCAGCCCGTTATACCGTCCGAGCATCGAATTCCGACCAATACCAACGTCTGACGATTCATCGTCGCCACGGACAGCTTGTGCGGGCGAATCGTGGGCACGTCGACCAGAATCGTCTCGACGGCCTCTATTTTTAGGGGCTTTGCTATCATGCGGCTCTCTCCTGCTGTTGCAGACCATACTAAGAGCAGCGGGCGGCGCAGTCCAACACCGATTCGATCTACTTTCATACTTTGCGGGTATGCATGGAACTCCGACTCCTCCGGTATTTCGTGGCGGTCGCCGAGGAAATGAACATCACGCGCGCGGCCGAGCGTCTGCATATGACGCAGCCGCCGCTGAGCCGCCAGATTCAGCAAATCGAGGAAAGCGTGGGCCTCGCGCTGTTCGAGCGCGGCTCGCGCCCGTTGCGGCTCACGGAAGCGGGCCGCATCTTCTACGCACAGGCCCAGCGCCTGATCGCCGAGAGCGATGAGCTGCTGCCGCTCACGCGCCGGCTCGCTCAGCTTGCCGAGCGCATCATCATCGGGTTCGTGTCGTCGACGCTGTATGGGCCGCTGCCGGAGGTCATCCGCGCCTTCCGCGCGGCCGCGCCTCACATTCAGCTTTCGCTCGTGGAGATGTTTACGATCGAGCAGCTAAGCGCGCTGAAAGGCGGACGCATCGACGTCGGCTTCGGCCGCCTGCGCTTCGACGACCCGCAGCTCGCGCGCGAAGTGCTGTTCGACGAGCCGTTGATTGCCGCGCTGCCCGAGGGCCACCCGCTTGCGGCGGCAAACGCGCCGGTCACGCTCGAAGCGCTGGCTTCGGAAACGCTGATCGTGTATCCCTCGACGCCGAGGCCCAGCTTCGCGGATCAGCAGCTTTCCGCGTTTCGCGACCATGCGCTCGAGCCAGGCAGCACGCAGGAGGTGCGTGAATTGCAAACGGCGCTCGGGCTGGTCGCCGCGCAGGTCGGCGTGAGTCTCGTGCCGGCGGGTGTCGACGGATTGCGGGCGCGCGGCGTCGTTTATCGTCCGCTCGCGGACGCGCACGTGAGCTCGCCGATCATCATGAGCCGCCGCGTCCAGGATCAAAGCGAAACGACGGCGCTCTTCTGCGAGCTCGCGCGGAAGTTCTTTGCGCCGGCGTAACTGCGCTTAGGGATCGCGCACCGCGTCACGGCACCCCGCGTGAGATCAAGTCCGGCTTGGCGTTCGGATCGCGATCCGCAGCCACGTATGTGCCGTCGTAGTAGACATCGAGCCCGGCGCCGCACATAGGGGCGTCGCCTTTCTGATCCACCTCGAGGTGGTTCAATACGCGCTTGAACGTCAGCACGCATCCTTGCGTGTCGCTCGCCTCGTCGCCGCGGTAGCGCGCGGCGTCTGCGGCATCGAGCGAGGCCTTGCCCAGCAGTTCGCCCGAGTTCGCACCGGCCCACGCGCTGATTTCAAATTCGAATCCTCGCTTGGTTACCTCGCGAACGATGAGTTCCGACGACGACAGGCCGCTCGAATCCACCCGCCACCAATGCGCGTCCCATTGAAACGGCTGGTTGCCCGCACGCAGCACGGTAAGGCGCTCCGCGTATTGCCGGCGCAGGCACCCGTCGTCGTTTCCGCAGCGGTTGCGATCGGCGAGCCATGCGCGCTGGTCGGCTTTCCAGGCATCGGCGGCGGGGGGCTTGAGCACTTGCTGGTAGGCGTCGCTCAAATCGCGGTCCATCTTGGTCAGCAACGGGTCCGCGCAGATGCGCTGCTCGGCCGGCGATTTCGCCTTCGAACAATCGAAGCCCGCCGCGGCTGCGAGCATCGGCAGCATCAGCAACATCGGCAGCAGGAAGAGCGGCTTTTTTATCACTGTCCTCGGTCCTGTAGACAAACACGTCCAAACGGTCCCTCGATGCCCGCCAGCGAATCAGGCGGCGACGCCGCGAACACCCGCTCGATGTCGCCTGGCTCAGATGAGAGGCAGCGGAAAGGCCGCCGACGGACGGCGGCCCTTCCCTCAAAGAATGAACCCGGTATTGATGAACTTCGACTGATGGTTGTTGACGATCGAATCGAGCAACGCTTTGCTTGCATCGGTTTCCTTCGCCGCGACCATCGAGCGGATCGAAAAGCACCGCAGCGCATCGGTCACCGAAAGCGTGCCTTCCGCCGAGTCCTTGCGCCCCGCGAACGGGAACGTATCGGGCCCGCGCTGGCATTGGCAGTTCAGGTTCACGCGGCACACCTGATTGACGAGCGGATCGACCAGCTCGCCGATCTGTTCCGGGTTCTGCCCGAAGATGCTGACCTGCTGGCCGTGATCGGAAGTGATCACGTAGTCGAGCGCCGTTTCGAGGTCGTCGAACGGCGCGACCGGAATGAGCGGCCCGAATTGCTCCTCGCGGTAAAGCATCATGCCTTCGCTCACCGGAAAGACCACCGCGGGATAGAAGAGCGTCTTGCAGAAC
This sequence comes from Trinickia mobilis, assembly GCF_017315705.1. Taxonomy (GTDB): domain Bacteria; phylum Pseudomonadota; class Gammaproteobacteria; order Burkholderiales; family Burkholderiaceae; genus Trinickia_A; species Trinickia_A mobilis. Next base: position 150,287 of record NZ_JAFLRF010000002.1, read on the forward strand.
ACGCCGCCGCCTTCGTTCACCACCGTTGCGCCCTTGGCCCTCGCATCGTCGATGGCCGCGGTCATATAGGCGGTCCGGTGCATGCCGGGCAGCGGCGTGATGTTGACGCCCGCCTCCCACGGCATGCCGACCTTGAGCTTGCCCAGCTCCTCGACGAACCGCTTCAAGAACGGCTCGACGATCGAACGATGGACGAGCAGCATCTTGAGCGCCGTGCATCGCTGCCCGTTGAACGACAGCGCGCCGAGCAGGCACTCCTTCACGGTCAGATCGAGATCGGCATCGGGCAGCACGATCGCGGCGTTCTTTGCATCGAGCCCGAGGATCGCGCGCAGCCGGTGCGACCTCGGATGCTGCTTCTTCAAGTGATCGGCCACCTTGCTCGAGCCGATCAGCGCGAGCACGTCGATCTTGCCCGATGCGAGCATGTGCGGCACCACGACGGCGCCGGGCGCGTAGATCGTATTGATCACGCCCTTCGGGAACGCGGTGCGAAACGCTTCGAGCAGCGGCTCGAACAGCAGCGTTCCGTACTGCGGCGGCTTGAACACCACGGTATTGCCCATCAGCAACGCTGGAATCAGCGTCGCGAACGTCTCGTTGAGCGGATAGTTGTACGGCCCCATGCACAGCACGACGCCAAGCGGCGTGCGGCGGATCTGGCCGATCGTGTGCTCGTTGATGACGAAGCGCGAGTTGCTGTTGTCGAGGTCCTTTAGGGCGTCGATCGTCTGCACCATGTAGGTGACGGTGCGATCGAATTCCTTGGCGGAATCCGCCGCGCTTTTGCCGATCTCCCACATGATGAGGTTCACGATCTCCTTGCGCCGCGCCGCCATTTGCCGGATGAAATCCTGCATGCAGGCGATCCGCTGTGCGACGGTCATCGTCGGCCATTCGCCGCGGCCGTGGTCGTAGGCACGCACGGCGGCATCGAGCGCGGCATCGCTTTCGGGCTCGCCCATGACCGGGTAGCTGCCGATTTCGACTTGCTCGACTTCGCCGGACGACGCGCGCACGCAGACCGGGGACAGCACCGTCTTGCATTGGCCGTCCCACGATCTGAATTCGCCGTCGACCAGCGACACGCGCTGATGAATCGGGGCCGGCATGCCGGCCGTTTCCGGCACTTGGCCTGCTTCGGGAAAGATCTGCTTCAAGTCGTCAAACGTGATCATGGGCGTCGCTCCGCGTGAGGGTTGTCGGACTTCGCAGCCATGCTACCGCCAATTGCAGGCGCTCGACGCGAGATTCGAACCTCAGCAGCACTTCTTCCAATCGGGCACCTCGACTTTGAGCCCGTGCAGCCCGCGATACGCGGCCACTTCCGGCGAATGCCATCCTTCGAGCAATTCAGGCGCCAGGCGATACACCTCGATTCCAAGCGGCCGGCACACGTCGAGCGGATCGCGCGCATCGGGCCCCCACATCGGCACGGACAAGTCGCCGCCCGGGCAAGTCGAGAGCGCGCACAGCAAGTCGATTTCCGCAAAGAACTCCAGATAATCGCCCTTCTTCGCCGGGCACGCCTTCATGAAGTACTGATCGTCCAGGTTGAGGCCCGTGCATTGAAAGACGTTGAGCACGTCGTGCACGTCGAACTCGGTGAGCCCATACGGCAAGATCGCGCGCGTCAGATTCGAATGGCAATGGAAATGAAAGTCCTCGCCGGTCAGCATCCGGTTCACGTACGGATCGCAGCGCGTGCCGAGCAGGTCGTGCACGCGGCCGCCGTGCTCGTCGACGCCGTAGTTGGCGAGGCTGTCGCCGGTGATGGTCACCATCGGGCGCAGGAACGGCAGCGTCGACCACAGGCGGTCGAACGTGCTCACGTGCGCCTGCTGCAATTGCCGCGTGCGCGACGCCCAGAAGCGCTCGCGCGGATCGTGGCGGTTCCACATATTGAGGTCGGCGACCTGCGGGCCTTCGATCGTGACGATCCGGAACACGTGGCCGGCCGGCACCGTCCATGCCTGCCCGGAACGGATCGGCACGACGATCGATTCGACGAGCGTGCGCGTGTCGTGCTGCGAGGCGATGCGGCGGTAGAAGTCGCGGTCGACGTCGAGCGCGGAGCCTTTCGTGACTTGATAAGCGGCGGGATAGTTGAGCATGGTCGAGGTCCTCCTTGGCACGGTTGAGCGCGACGCGAAAGCTGCCGAATCGCTGAACAAAACGGAAGCGTCAAGCGAACATTAAAGCGCTTTCGGGAACGGCCCGCACTTAGTGCCCTAGGCGGCCCCTTCAAAGCTCCAGCCGTCCGCTGAACCTGAACTCGCGCGCCGCTTCGATCGTCACGAACGGCAGATCGGTAATGCGAATTATTAACAGCAGAAAATATTTCTAGACGCTTACGACGGCCGTTTGCGCTCGCCCGATGCGGGCAGCCAAGCGCACAATGACCGGCTCGATTCCCGCTTATCCGCCTGGAGACAACCTATGACCGCAACAACGGCGATCGCCACCATCCTGGCCACGCTGCTGGTGGGCGCCATGAGCCCGGGTCCTAGCTTCATCATGGTCGCGAGAAACGCCATCGGCCTGTCGCGGCGCGACGGGCTGGCGACGGCATTGGGGATGGGAATCGGCGGCGTCTGCTTCAGCAGCCTCGCGCTGGTCGGGCTGTACTCGCTGCTGCAGTCGGTCGAGTGGCTGTACGCCGGCCTCAAGGTGGCGGGCGGCGCTTACCTCGTCTACATGGCGGCGAGAATCTGGCGCGGCGCGTCCACGCCGCTTGCGCTCACGAGCGAGCGCGCCTCGGGCCGCGGCGACGCGCGCAAGTCGTTCTGGATCGGGCTCAGCACGCAGTTGAGCAACCCGAAGACGGCCATCTTCTACGGCAGCATCTTTGCCGCGCTGCTGCCGCAGCATCCGCCGCTGTGGGCTTACTTCATTCTTCCACCGGCCGTGTTCACGATCGAAGCCGGCTGGTACACGGTGGTCGCGCTGTGCTTTTCGAGCCGTCGGCCGCGTGAACTCTATCTGAGCTGGAAGACCGGAATCGACCGCATTGCGGCGGGGGCGATCGCCGCGCTGGGCCTGCGCTTGATGTTCACTGCGTTCAAGCGCGGGATTTGATGGGTTGAGGCCATCGCCGGTCACGGCGTCGGCGAGCTCATCGGGCAGGCGCGGACCGTGGGTTCGGTTCTCCTCGGTTGATCGAGCATTGCATTCGTCAAGCGCTTACGAAAGCAGCCGCTTTCGTGCTGCTCACGATTCAGCGATAACCGCGCATCGGACATTCCCTTAGACGCATTTTTCCCCCTTCAGAACTCAAGAAAGGCGCCGATAACGCAGGGACGCGGCGGAATCGAAGGCTTAAGGCAAAAGCCTGCGCGGCATCCGGCGGTTGCCGGTCACCCTTCCCGTCGTCGTATAGCGAATCGAGGTGAAATCATGGGAATGAAATTGGCGCTTGGGGTGTCGATGGCACTGGTGTCGTTGACGGGCGTGCTGCATTCGGCGCCCGCGCTCGCCGATGGTCCGAAAGCGGCTTACGACAATGGCGGCGTGGCCGATGCGTCGCTCGATCCGGGCGAAGAGCGCATGACCGCCGACGAAGAAAACAACGCGCGCCTCAAAGACCTGAGCGACGCGTATCACAACGGCTACAACGCGCGCGCGAAAGAAGACGCCGAAACGTATGCGTCGCTGCGCGATCAGTTGAAACGTCCGCCGCAGCAGCAAGCGTCGTCCCAGCTCATGCCGCCGCTGCCGGAAGGCGCGCCTCCGGGCCAGGAAAACGCGCAGATCAGACCGGTGCAGAAGCCTCAGGTTGCGCAGCGCGCGTTGCAGCCGCAGCCGCAACAACCGCAGTATCAGCAAGCCTATCAGCAGCCGCAGTACGCGCCGCCTGCACCGCCGCCGCAAGCGCCGCGGTATCAAGCGGCACCTCAGTACGCCGCTGCGCCGGCCTATCAAGAAGTCGCGCAGGCATATCAGGAGCCTGCGTACGAAGAAGAGGCGTACGAACCGCCGCCGCCTCCGCCGCCGCAGACCTATCAATATGTGCCGGTCTACACGCAGACCGCTTATGTGCCGCAGCCGCCGGTTCAGGCATTGGTGCAGCCCGTGGTGACGATTGCGCGCCCGGTTGCGTATCCGGTGTATCGGTCCGCCTACTGGGCGCCGCGCTACCGGCGCGCGTACGCGGTCCGCTATGGCTATCCGGTTCAAATGGCCGGGTACGCCGGCTGGGAGTAAGCCGGTCCCCGTCCGGCGAATGCGGCGCGAGCGTTCAACGCGCTTCCGAAAGCTTCGCCACGCAGCGTTCAGCAGGAGCGCCCAGCGCGAGCCGACCGCGGCGACGAGCGCAGCCTTGGCCGTCAAGCCTCGCTTTTCCCCTCGAACGGCAGCGCATGAAACCGCTTGCCCGTGGCCGCAAAAATCGCGTTTGCAACCGCGGGCCCGACCGGCGCCACCCCCGGCTCGCCCACGCCGGTCGGCGCCTCGCCCGACGGCACGATATACACCTCGACCTTCGGCATGGCGTTCATGCGCAGCACGTGGTAGCCGTCGAAGTTGTTCTGCTCGACGCGCCCGTCCTTGAGCGTGATGGCGCCGTACAGCACGGCCCCGAGACCGAACCCGATGCCGCCTTGCATCTGCGCCGCGATGATGTCGGGGTTGATCGGCGTGCCGCAATCCACCGCGCACACCACGCGATCGACCTTGACCTTGCCGTCCTTGTCGACGGTCACTTCGGCGACCTGCGCGACGTAGGTATTGAACGCTTCGGCGACCGCGATGCCGCGGCCCTTGCCCGCAGGCAACGGCGTGCTGCTCCAGCCTGCGCGCTCGGCCGCCAGCTCGAGCACCGCCTTCATGCGCGGCTCGTGCGCAAGCAGGTTGCGCCGGAACGTGTACGGGTCCTGGCCGGCCGCGTGCGCCACTTCGTCCATGAAGGCTTCGACGGCAAACGCGGTATGCGAGCTGCCGACGACTCGCCACCACAGCACCGGCACCCCCGTTTGCGTCGTCGTCAATTCCACGGAGACGTTCGGAATCGCGTAGGCGATGTTCGCGGCGCCCTCGACTGAAGTCGAATCGATGCCGTCCTTGACCATCGCCGAGAACGGCGTGCCCGCGAGGATGGACTGCCCGACGATGTGGTGATGCCAGCCGGTCAATTGGCCGTTGGCGTCGAGGCCCGCTTCGAGCTTGTGGAAGTACATCGGGCGATAGAGGCCGCCGTGGATGTCGTCCTCGCGCGTCCATTGCAGCTTGACGGGCGTGCCGTTCGCGCCGAGCGCCTTCGCGATCGACACCGCTTCGACGATGTAGTCCGAACCCGGATTCGCGCGCCGCCCGAAGCTGCCGCCCGCATAGAGCGTGTGGATGCTCACCTTCTCGGGCGGCAGGCCCGCCGTGTGCGCGGCGTTCGCCTGATCGACCGTCTGGAACTGGTCGCCCGCCCAGATCTCGCAACTGTCCGCCGTGAGCTTGACGACCGCGTCGAGCGGCTCCATCGGCGCATGGGCGAGGTACGGAAATTCGTAGGTGGCCGAAATTTTCTTCGCGGCGCCCTCGATCGCTTGCGGCGCATCGCCCGCGACGTGCGCCGGACGGCCCGGCTGTTCGGCAAGCCGGCGGTACGCGTTCATGATGTCCGCGGAGCTGCGCTTTTCCGCGTGCGTGTCGTCCCACTCGACCTTGAGCGCATCGCGTCCCTGCTTCGCCGCCCAGAAGCTCTTCCCGACGACGGCAACACCGCGCGGCACCTGCACGACGTCCACCACGCCGGGCACGGCCTTGGTTGCGGACGCATCGAAAGACTTGACCGTCGCGCCGAACTGCGGCGGACGCTGGAGCAGCGCCACGAGCATGCCGGGGAACGTGACGTCGATCGTGAACTGCGCCGTGCCGTTCGACTTCGCCGCCGCGTCCACGCGCGGGACCTGCGTGCCGATCAGCTTGAACGCCTTGGGGTCTTTGAGCGTGACGGTATCCGGCACGGGCAGCTTGGCCGCGGCGGTTGCCAGCGAACCGTACGTCGCGCGGCGTCCGCTCGCCGGGTGATGGACGCTGCCGCGTTCCGTGCGCAGATCCGCGGCCGGCACGCGCCATTTCGCGGCCGCCGCCGAGACCAGCATCGCACGCCCTTTCGCCCCGGCTTGGCGCAGTTGCATCCACGAATTCGACATGGCCGAGCTGCCGCCCGTGCCCTGTATCGTGCCGAACGCGAGATTCGCGTAGCGCTTCGCATCGGCCGGCGCGCTCTCGACGCGAACCTGCGCCCAGTCGGCGTCGAGTTCTTCAGCGACGATCGTCGCGATGCCGGTGTAGGCGCCTTGGCCCAACTCGACGTGCTTCGCGATCACGGTCACGCTGTCGTCGGTCCCGATGCGCAGGAAGGCGTTGGGCGTGAAGGCGCCCCCCGCCTGAGTGGCAGCGGCCGCGAACGCGCGCCGCGCCGGGCCGGCCCATTCGAAGCCGATGGTGAGCGCCAGCGCGGCCGCGGTGCCCGCGCCCTTGAGAAAGCTGCGCCGCGCCGGACGCTCGGCGTCAACGATATCGGTCGTGTCGGTCGTCATGGTTCATCCCTTGATCGAGTCGGCGGCGCTGTGGATGGCCGCGCGAATGCGGGCGTAGGTCGCGCAGCGGCAGAGGTTGCCGTTCATCGCGGCGTCGATGTCGGCATCGGTGGGCGCGGGGTTTTGCTCCAGAAGCGCCGACGCCGACATGATCTGCCCGGACTGGCAGTAGCCGCACTGCGGCACCTGGAGCTTGACCCACGCCGCCTGCACGGCCTTCGCGGGCTTGCTCTCCAGGCCTTCGATGGTGGTCACGTGCCGGCCGGCGACGGCCGCGAGCGGCAGGACGCACGAGCGCGTGGCCTGGCCTTCGAGATGGACCGTGCACGCGCCGCATTGCGCCATGCCGCAGCCGAACTTGGTGCCGTGCAGTCCCGCGACTTCGCGGATGGCCCACAGCAACGGCATGTTGGGATCGGCATCCAGCGTGGTGGGCTTGCCGTTGAGAATGAAGGAGGTGGACATCGACGGCTCCGTGGGTTGTGCTCGGAACCGGTGGAGTGTGCCGCGATCGAGGACGATTGTCTTGGTTCGATTCTCTGAATTTCTTGCCCAATCCTGTTGAGCGCGAGCCGCCGCACAGGCAGCGGGTTTCGCGGCGAGGCGGCATAAAGATTTCCGTCCGCCGGCCGTAAAGATGGGCACGTCATGTTCCATTCGGCGCGCCGCGCGCCGGCATCCCGGAGAGCCGCACGCCGCCCCCGCTCATGCACAACGTCGCCGACAAGATAGCCGTCCCGGCCCGAGCCGATTTCACGCGATTCATCGTCGCGATCGTGATCGGCAACGGCTTCGTCGCGTACGACTTCACGGTCTACAGCTTCTCCGCGGTCCTGATCGGCAAGCTTTACTTTCCGTCGGGCAGCCCCGCGTCGTCGGTGCTGCTTTCGCTCGCCACCTTCGGCGCGGGCTTCGTGATGCGGCCGCTCGGCGCGATCCTGATCGGCCATATCGCCGACACGCGCGGCCGCAAAGCCGGCATGACCGTTTCCCTGCTGCTGATGACGATCGGCACCTGGACGATCGCGTGCTTGCCGACGGCTGCGTCGATCGGCCCCGCAGCGACCGTGCTCATGGTGGCCGCGCGATTGATACAGGGGCTCGCGGCGGGCGGCGAGATCGGGCCCGCGTCCGCGACGCTGATGGAGTCGGTGCCAGAGGAACGGCGCTGCTTCATGGTGAGCTGGCGCGGCGCGAGTCAGGGCGCGGCGGCGTTCGCGGCGGCGCTGGCCGGGGCGCTCACCATCGCGCTCTTGTCGCCCGCGGCCATGCAGGACTGGGGATGGCGCGTTCCTTTCGCGCTCGGCGGCCTGATCGGCCCGGTCGGCTGGTATCTGCGCCGCCGCATGCCGGCCGCGAGCGCGGATCGGCAGCCGCGCGAAGTCACGCCCGCGCGCTTGCTTGCCGAGCATCCGCGCACGCTCGTCTACGGCATCCTGAACATGGCCGCGTCTTCGGTGAGCATCTACCTGACGGTGTTCTACATGCCGGCCTACCTGGTTCGGACGCTGCACCGCCCTCCTGCCATCAGCATGCTGACCGCCTGCCTGTCGGGTCTCGCGATCCTGGTGACGACACCGCTCGTTGCCCGCGCCGCCGACCGGCACGCGAGCCGCAAGACGCTTCAGTACGTGTTGCTCGCGGCGTCGCTGGCTGCGGCCTACCCGACCTTCTGGGCGCTGACCCACGGTGCCGGCGACGTCGCCGCGCTCGTCATCATCACGGCCTACGTGGCGATTGCGGTGAACAACGCCGGCGCGAGCTCGACGATGATGCTCGAAGCGTTTCCGCGGCATCGGCGCGCGGCGGGCCTTGCCGTGATCTACGCTTTAGGCGTGGTGATATTCGGCGGATTCTCGCCGTTCCTGGTGACATGGCTCATCGAGCTGACGCGCAACCCGATGATTCCCGCGTGGTATCTGATGGCCGCGACGGTCGTCACGCTCATCGGCTTGCACCGCTTTCCCGAGCCCGGCCGATCGACCGCTGCGCGTGCGCGAAGCGAGCGCGAGACCGACTAAGCCGATACGCCGCCATGCTGCAGCACGAGCGCGCGTTCGCGCATTTCCTGCGGACTCATCTCGAACGCGCGGCGAAACGCACGTGAGAAATCCGATGTGCTGTTAAAGCCGAGCCCGTAGGCGATTTCCGTGATCTGGAGATGCGGGTAGCGCACCAATTCGTCCGCCGCTTCCCTGAGCCTGCGATTGCGAATGTATACGCCGAGTCCGCCCTCGTGCTCGAACCAGCGATAGATCGTCGAGCGCTTCAAGCACAGGCCGTCGACGACGCTCGCGGGCGTCAGGTCGCTCCGGTGCAAGTTGGCTTCGACGTAGCGCCGAATTTGCCCCATGACCGCCGTCTGCAGCGCCGCACGGCTCGACCCCGTCAGGCGTGACTGCTCTCGAAACGCCGCGATCAGAAGCTCGGCGCCGGCGTTCATTGCGCCGGCTGCGCTGTCGCGATCGAGTGTCGGCATCTCCCTGACGATCGCCGCCACGTGATCCAGGATCAGACGCGCAAGCTGCGACTCCTGCGGGACGACCCGGCCATGAATCGAATCGACGTCCGGCAGCCCTGCGGCCACGATCTGCCTCGGCACGAACAGCGTCAGCACGCGGCAGGCGCGACGTTCGACCTTGAACGGCTGGTTCAAGTCGAGCGCGACGATGCCCTGCTGCGGATCGGCGGCACTGCGCTTCTTGTGCATGCCCATGAGGTTGCCGATTCCGCCCTCCAAGAACATATGAAAGCCGATGTTCCGATTCGCGTCGGTGGAAACGCGCGCGACCGAGCGCTCGAGGACCATCGCGTCGGTGCTGCAATCGGTGAAAGCCAGCCCGCCAATTCCATAAAAGTCGATATGGCCGTCGAACCCGTCGGCCAGCTGCCGCTTCGAAGGCGGCACGTCGACCACGTGCCCCACCCGCCCGCGCCAGGCCAGCAATTGCTCGTCGGCGGTGAACGAACGCGTGCTGAAGGTGTGCGTCACGACGCCGTCGCGAAGTGCGGCGTCGCGGGCGGATCCGTTCGGCGTCGAGCGTTCGGTCATGGTGCCTTTCGACAAGGGAAAAATGCGGTGCCGCCGTTGGCGGCTGCAGCAACCGCAAATTGCGGCGCTGCCGGCGTCGAGAATTGAGACGCACGGTAAAGCGTAGCAAAAAAACCGCGCTATCGTTGCACGGGTGGAGGCTCAAAAAGCCTCGATAAGAGACCAACATGACTGTCACCAACGAACAACCGACGGTCAAGACCGGGGAACTGCTGCCAGCCCAGCTGGCGGACAGCCAGCTTGACCACTTCGAGCGCATGGTCCAACTCGTCACGCGCGCCGACGCCAGCAGCGCGTCAAACCGGTTCGATCTCGAATACTGGGAAAAGCGCATTCGAGCGCTCGTCAAAACGCACGAGCTGGTGACCACGCAGCGACACCGCGTGATCGTGATGCTCGACTTGCTCGAGCGGCATGCGCTGATCAGAATGCGCGACGGCGCGGCGAGCTGAGGCAGGCGGCAGAAATCAAGCGGCGCCGCACGCGCGCAGATGTGGGCCGAATTGTAAAAAAAACTACAGTCCAAGAACCTGAGAGTCACGCTATCGACGGCGCTTTGCCGGGAGCCAGGACGTTGCGCTTGCCAATCAGCGGCAGCTGAGGTCCGTTTGCTGCTTCGACGAATCCGCGCTATCGACCCGATATGGCGGGCATTCCACCGACTCCATAGCGGCCGTTCCTTGCGTCGTTCGGCCTCCTCCTGCTATGCCCGAGAGGCATGCCCCCCCTGCATACAAGGTCTTTGCCGCACGCTCTACGGAAACCTATAGTCGTTGCACCACCTTGGATCAAAAGTGGCGCTACGAAGAAGTTCGTTGGTTTGATTGCAGAAACCTTAGGAAATCACATGTCCAAGTTAGCTCAGAAAGTGGCACTCGTTACCGGTGGCTCACGCGGCATCGGTGCGGCAATCGCGAAACGTCTGGCGGCGGATGGAGCGAGTGTGGCCTTTACCTACGCGAAGGACGCCGGCGCGGCGTCGGCCGTGGTCAAAGAGATTGAACTCAATGGCGGAAGGGCCATTGCGATCCAGGCGGACGCTGCTGACGTCGAGGCCGTCGAGGCGGCGGTCGAGAAAACTTTTGCGACCTTCGGGCGGCTGGATGTGCTGGTGAACAATGCGGGCACGGCCATTCCGAAACCGTTTGAAGACACGACGCTGGAGGAGATGGATAAAGTGATCGACATCAACATCCGCGGCGTATTCGCTACGACCAAGGCTGCGCTGAAGCACCTGAGCGAGGGTGGCCGCATCATCATGATCGGCTCGGCGGTGGGCGAGCGTGCCATCGCGCCCGGGCTGGTGCCCTACGCGGCCACCAAGGCAGCGGTCAGGATGTTCACCCAGGCGCTGTCCAGAGAGTTGGGAGGCCGGGGCATCACGGTCAACAACGTCCAGCCGGGGCCGATCGATACAGACTTGAATCCCGCCTCAGGCGATTGGGCGGTGCCGCAGAAGGCCGCCACAGCGCTCAATCGATACGGGCGCGCCGAGGAGATCGCCGCAATGGTAGCGTTCGTCGCCGGCCCGGAGGCCTCGTACATTACCGGGACGAATCTTACGGTGGATGGCGGGATGAACGCCTGAGCCTGGGCACCTATTCGGCCTACGGATTTGACGAAGGGCGACGACCGTGCGAACGCGCCGGGGAGTCGCTGTCGGACTAGCGATAGTTAATGAAGTCGATGATGTCGTTGATGAACCACGGCAAAATCAATTGCGTATCGGGATAGCTGACACCGACGCTGAGTCTCGGCGGCTTTGACGTGGAGTTGCCGGGCGTCGCACCTTCGGTAGTATGCAGAATGTAGGTATCCGTGGCGGCCGGACTTGGCCGGGCGGTCTGATTATTCGTGGACGACCCTGTCGACGCGCAGCCGGCGGTGAGCACGAAGAGGGCCGCTGCGAAGCAAAAGGGCTTCATGATGGTGTGAACTCCAGCAACGTGACTTTGACAATAGGGTCGATGAAGAATTCGTCGCGGTACGTGCCTGGACTCTGCCGAACGCAGGAGGCGCAGTCCGGCCCTGAGCGGACCTCCGTATCCGCTGAGTATCGAGCTTGTTACGGCCGTCGGCGCGGGCGTGCGCGCGATTGAATTCCGGGTTGCGTGTCCACGGCGGTGAGGAGATGCTGACGGCCCTCGTCAAGAATTTCATCCGCGAGCGCCGGGTCAACGTCTGCAACAGCACGCGAAAGCAGCAGTGTACCGACCATCTGGGTGAACAAAGTAATCGCCTTCCTGCGGCCGCCTTCGCTGATCCCCTCTGCCTCTTCGATGACCTTGGCGAATCGTTCGAGGTTCGTCGCAAGACCTTGCGCGTAAGAACCGCGCGCCACGCCGTCGAACCGGGGGGCGTCGCCGACAAAACCCGACCAGGGGCAACCCGCATCGACATTCGCGCGATGCTCGGGGGACAGGTACCACTGAATGTTTTCCTTGACCGGGTCGGCGTCAGCTGACCTGGCGTTTTCGATGAGGGAGGCAAAAGCCTCTCCACCCTCTTCCATCGCCTTTTCCATCACTGCGGCGACCAGCGCGTCCTTCGATTTGAAGTGGTTGTAGAAACCGCCCTGCGTAAAGCCCGCCGCCTTCATCAGCTCGGCGAGCCCGACCGCATCGACGCCGCGCTCGCGAAACAGCTTCTCGGCGGCGGCCACGATTGCGCGCCGGTTTTCAACCGCCTGCTGCCTGGAAACACCCACTTCCCCTCCCTTCGGCCGGCTACGGCCCAATAAGACCCATCGAAAAATACAATGTCGATCACCATTGACATTACCCGTGCGGGCGCCCACAATCCGTCGCAATGACAATGTCACTCACCATTGTCATGAGTATAGCCTTCTTTACCTGAACGTTCAGGCAGCAGGGGGCACAACGGCTATCTGACGCCTGAGGGCGTCGTCACCCGAATCTTGAAAGAGGGCCTCGACATGACGAAGACAACCCCTGAACAGAACAAGGCGCTCGTGCTGGAAGCATTCGACACCCTGTTCAACAAGCGCGACTACGTTGCAGCACAGCACTTCTGGTCCGATCGCTACATTCAGCACAGCGCCCATATTGCACCGGGTCGCGACGGCCTGTTCAACCTGGTTCGCGCGCTGCCTGACACCGCGCGCTACGAGAACCAGCTGATCGTGGCCGAAGGTGACTATGTCATCGCACATGGCCGCTTCACCGGGATCGGCAGGTCCGCTGCGTGGATAGCAGCCGACGTCGTCCGCTTCGAGGACGGCAAGCTCGCCGAGCACTGGGACGTCCTCCAGGACGAAGCGACCCAGGCGCAATCCGCGAGCGGCCTGCCGATGTTCGGCGACCGGTTCCCTGCCTGAGCGCGCAACCATCAACCCCTGATACATCAACAAGGAAACGATCATGAAACTCACCGGAAACACGATCTTCATCACGGGCGGCGGTTCGGGCATTGGCCGCGGGCTCGCCGAGGCGCTCCACAAGCGCGGCAACAAGGTCATCATCGGCGGCCGCCGGCGCAGCCACCTGGACGAGGTGGTGGCGGCGAACCCTGGCATGGCCGCGGTCGAGCTCGACCTCTCCGATGCCGCCAGCATCGGCCGGGTAGCGGCGCAGTTGATCGCGGACTATCCCGATCTCAATGTGCTGATCAATAACGCCGGGATCATGCAGCCCGACCAGGCGGGTGGCCAGATCGACGACGCGCTGATGGTGTCCACCATCACGACCAACCTCATGGGGCCGATCCGCATGACGTCCGCGCTGATCGATCACCTCAAGACCAGGAACGATGCTGTCGTCGCCTATACCAGCTCGGTGCTGGCTTTCGTGCCGTTGGCGGTGACCGCCGTGTACTCGTCGACCAAGGCGGCGCTTCATTCGTACGTCCTGTCGCAACGCTTCATGCTGCGGGACACGACGGTTCGCGTGCTCGAGATCGCACCGCCTTGGGTGCGCACGGACCTCATGAACAGCCGCGAAGCCGAGCAGGCGATGCCGCTTGAAGCGTACATCGACGAAACGATGGCTGTCCTCGGAACCGATGCCGATGAAATTCTGGTTGAAGGCGCCAAGCTGTTCCGCGGCAACCCGGGTCCCGATGAACACGAGCTGGTCAACGGCTTCAATGCACAGATGACGGAAGTGCTGGGCGGGTGAATTGCCGGCTGCCGGAGACGTGATCCAGGCGATTCGCGGACGGATGAGCCATCCGCCCGTCGCCGCGCCTACCGTCTCGCGCGCGGCGCGCCATGCTTCGCGCCGCGCGCGAGTTCTACAAACGCGTGCAGATAGTCGATGCCGGCATCGGCCTCTCGCGTACCCAGAAAGATCTGCTTCGCGACACCGTTGCGTCCAAGTTTGACGCTCGCCACAGGCATACGGTCCGCATACTCGTCGGCGAGCCAGCGCGGCAGCGCGGCCACGCCGCGATCGCTCGCGACCATCTGCAACATGATGTCGGTGGTCTCGATCGTCTTGTGGCGGCGCGGCACCACGCCCGCCGGCCGCAGGAACTGAGTGTAGATATCGAGCCGATCGGTCTCGACCGGGTAAGTGATCAGCGTCTCGCCGACGAGTTGCTCCGGCGTCACATAACGGACATTCGCGAGCCGATGCCGTTCCGAGACCACGAGCACCTGCTCGTAGTCGAACACCGGATCGAAGCGCAATCCCGGCCGCATGAGCGGATCAGGCGTGACGAGCACGTCGATGTCGTAGCCGAAGAGCGCGCCGATGCCGCCGAACTGGAAACGCTGCTTCACATCCACGTCGACATCGGGCCAGCGCGACAGATACGGCGACACCACCTTGAGCAGCCACTGATAGCACGGGTGGCACTCCATGCCGATGCGCAGCGTACCGCGCTCGCCGTCTGCGTACTGCTTCATTCGCGCTTCCGCGTGCTCGAACTGAGGAAGGAGCCGGTTGGCCAGCGAGAGCAGGTACTGCCCCGCCTGCGTAAGCCGCAGCGTTCGTCCTTCGCGATCCCAGATCGGCGTGCCGAGCTGTTGCTCGATTTTCTTGACGGTATGGCTGAGCGCCGACTGCGTGAGATGCAGCGCGTTGGCCGCTGCCGTCAAAGAGCCTTGACGCTCCACTTCACGGATGATGACGAGATGAAACCGTTCCAGCATGGCAAGGACTCGCAAAAAGTGACATGAACAAATCTAATGGATCAATGAAAAAATGCCATTTTATTTCATGAGATGAAAATCCTACCATTGCTGCCAGATCTTTCCCTCTTCCTGAACGGCAGCTTCCATGGTTACGACACACAATCTCGGCTTCCCGCGCATCGGCGCCAAACGCGAACTGAAATTCGCCCTCGAGAATTATTGGAAGGGCCAGTCCTCGCGCGACGAACTCAAGGCACTGGGCGCGCAGTTGCGTCAGCGTCACTGGGAGAATCAGCAAGGTCTCGATCTGGCTCCCGTCGGCGACTTCGCGTTCTATGACCAGGTGCTCGACATGAGCTTCACCCTGGGCAACCTGCCGGAGCGTGTGCGGGGCTTCCACGGCGACGCGCTCGACAACGCCTTCCGTGTGGCGCGCGGCCGTTCTGCGCAGACCGCAGAAGAACATGGCGCGTGCTGCGGCGGCGTCGCGGCGGGCGAGATGACCAAGTGGTTCGATACGAACTATCACTACATCGTGCCGGAGTTCTCCGCGACGACCGGCTTCACGCTGGACGCGTCACGCCTCGTGACGCAGCTGACCGAGGCCCGTTCCTTCGGCATGAACGCAAAGCCCGTGATCATCGGCCCGGTCACGTACCTGTGGCTCGGCAAGGCGAAAGACGATTCCGACCGCCTCGCGCTGCTGCCGAAGTTGCTGCCCGTGTACGGTGCGCTGCTCGACAATTTCGCCGCACAGGGTGTCGAGTGGGTGCAGATCGACGAACCGGCGCTCGTCACCGAGCTCGATCCGGCATGGCAGCAGGCATTCGTCACCGCGTACGAGGCACTTGAGACTCGCAGGGTCAAACTGCTGCTCGCGACGTACTTCGGTCAGTTGCAGGACAATCTCGCGCTCGCGTGCTCGCTGCCGGTGGATGGCCTGCACGTCGACGCCATCAATGCCCGCGACGAGGTCGCGAAGGCGGCTCGCGAACTGCCGGCGGACCGGGTGCTCTCGGTCGGCGCGATCAACGGCCGCAATATCTGGAAGACCGACCTGACCGCGGCCCTCGAATGGCTCGAACCGCTTGCGCAGACGCTCGGCGCGCGGCTGTGGATCGCGCCGTCGTGCTCGCTGCTGCACGTGCCGGTCGACCTTTCGAGCGAGCAGAAGCTCGATCCGGAGATCCGTTCGTGGCTGGCGTTCGCCTTGCAGAAGCTCGACGAACTGAAGGTGCTCGCGTCTGCGCTCAATCATGGCCGCGCGTCGGTTGCCGCGGAGCTGGCGTCGAATGCGGCGGCGATCGAGAGCCGTCGTGCGTCGCCGCGTGTCCACAACCCGGCCGTCAAGGCGGCTCTGGGCCGCATCGACGCTGCGCTCGGCCAGCGTCAGAACCCGTATGCCGCCCGCGCGCCGAAGCAGACCGCGCGCTTGAGGCTGCCGGCATTCCCGACCACCACCATCGGCTCCTTCCCGCAGACCGCCGAGATCCGCCATGCGCGCAGCCAGTTCAAGGCCGGCGCGCTCGACGAGGCGGGCTACCAGGCCGCCATGCGGGCCGAGATCGCACGCAGCGTCCGTGAACAGGAGGCCCTGAGCCTGGACGTGCTGGTTCACGGCGAGGCCGAGCGCAACGACATGGTCGAGTATTTCGGCGAGCAGCTGGACGGCTATGTCTTCAGCCAGTTCGGTTGGGTTCAGTCATATGGCTCGCGCTGCGTGAAGCCGCCCATTCTGTTCGGCGACATCAGCCGCCCGAAGGCGATGACCGTGGAGTGGATCCAGTACGCGCAGTCCCTCACCAGCAAGCCGATGAAGGGCATGCTGACCGGGCCCGTGACCATCCTGAACTGGTCCTTCGTCCGCGACGACCAGCCGCGCCCGGTGTCCTGCCACCAGCTTGCGCTGGCGATCCGCGAAGAGGTGCTGGACCTGGAGCGCGCCGGCATCCGCGTGATCCAGATCGACGAGGCCGCGCTGCGCGAGGGCCTGCCGCTGCGCCGGTCGCAATGGCAGGGGTACCTGGACTGGGCGGTCGAGTCCTTCCGTATCACCGCCAATGGCGTGCGCGACGAGACCCAGATCCACACGCACATGTGCTACTCGGAGTTCAACGACATCATTGCATCGATCGCCGACATGGACGCGGACGTGATCACGATCGAAACGTCGCGCTCGGATAGGGAGCTGCTCGATGCCTTCGACAACTTCAAGTATCCGAACGAGATCGGGCCGGGCGTGTACGACATCCACTCCCCGAACATTCCGAGCCAGGAACATATTGTTCAGCTCATGAAGAAGGCAGCTGAACGCATTCCCGCGGAGCGCCTGTGGGTGAACCCGGACTGCGGCCTGAAGACGCGTCAGTGGGCGGAAGTCATTCCGGCGCTGACGAATATGGTGGCCGCCGCCAAAACATTGCGCCGCCAGGCGCAGTAACTTCACAAGTTCGCGATGCCTCGAATTCTGGTCCCGGTTCGATTCTATTCGGTAGGTCTTTCAGAGTGGTCGCGCGCCCATCCGGCCTCTTTCAGAACCCAGAGATGTTTCGAAACGGCCCGAAGCAGGCTGCCGGCGTCGCGTGTCCAGCCCGGGCATGCCGCTTGCTGGGCCTCAAGGAAACGACGGCGCCCGCTGTCCGGAACGCGATCCCCTCACCACGATAAGGCATTCTGAACATGTAGCGATCTCACACTGCAAACCTCCATCTGCAGCAGTGCGCTCCGGTGTGCCGGTTCTGTTGCCATGCCGGCAAACGGGACGCGCTCTTGCCGGCCGCACCGCGCGCCATTGCAGAATCTCTCACGGTGCAAATTGTCTAATTGTGTACGTCCCTTTTACGGGGGGATGCAAAATGGCTGCCACTTCATCCGGGGCAATGCCCCTTTCCGATGAGGAGACTCGGCGCCAACTCCGCCGCGCCGTCATCGCAAGCACGATTGGTACCACGATCGAGTGGTACGACTTCTTCCTCTACAGCATCGTGACCGGCCTGATTTTCGCAAAGCTGTATTTTCCGGAGTCGAACCCGCTCGTCGGCACACTGCAGGCTTTTCTGATCTATGCCGTCGGCTTTGTAGCACGGCCGGTCGGCGCGGCCATTTTCGGCCACTACGGCGATCGCATCGGACGCAAGGCCACGCTGATCGTCACGCTGTTGTTGATGGGTCTCGCCACGTTTGCCGTGGCCTTCGTCCCCACCTATGCGACGATCGGCATCTGGGGGGCCATTGCACTCACCGCACTGCGCTTCATGCAGGGGGTGGGCGTCGGCGGCGAATGGGGCGGCTCGGTCTTGATGTCGATGGAATGGGCGCGCACTAACTCGCATCGAGGCTTCATTGCCTCCTGGCCGCAGTTCGGGGTGCCGGCGGGCCTGTTCCTGGCTAACCTGGCAGTGCTGGCCATGAGCCGGATTTCCGGCAGCAGTTTCGCCACCTGGGGCTGGCGAGTGCCGTTCTTCCTGAGTATCGTGCTCGTCGCGATCGGCCTCTATATCCGCTTAAATATTCTTGAAACGCCGATCTTCGCGCGGCTCCTGGCCGAGCACAGGATCGAGAAGAAGCCGATGCTCGAGGTGTTGCGCCGCCAGCCGAAGGACATCCTTCTCTCGGCCTTTGTCCGCATGGCCGAACAGGCGCCTTTCTATATTTTCACGGCCTTCGTCTTCACCTATGGCGTCAGGAACCTGGGCGTGACACGCGACCTGTTGCTGACGGCGGTGCTGGCGGCTTCAGTTCTGGAATTCGGCACCATCCCGCTCTTTGGCCATGTGTCCGATCTGATCGGGCGGCGCCGGATGTACTTGATCGGTGCTGCCGCCGCCGGGGTATTCGGCTTCATCTATTTTGCAATGGTCGATACCAAGGATCCGATCTGGATCTTCGTGGCGATTGTGCTCTCGCTGGTGCCGCACTCGATGATGTACGGCCCCCAAGCCGCTTTGATCGCTGAATCCTTCACGGGACGAATGCGTTACAGCGGCGCATCGCTGGGCTACCAGTTGGCGTCGGTCATCGCGGGCGGCCCTGCGCCGCTCATTGCGACCGCGCTCTTCGCTTACTACCACTCCGGCTATGCAATCGCGTACTACATCCTGGCATGCGCGGTGCTCAGCCTGATCGCGGCTTCGCTGATGGGCGATCGCACCAACAAGGACATCTCGCGGGAATACGACGACGCGCGGGCGTTGGGAGAGGGCGGACACCCGACCCCGGCCGCATGATCGATAGCGACTGGAGAAAAAAGAAGCGGCTGGTTTCGACGCCAGCCGCACAGCCGTTCGGTGAGGACGCCGGATCAGCCGAGACCTATGTGGCAGTCCATGCACACCAGGTCTCGGCTCCGGTTCAAATCGTCATTCCCTGCATCCGCCGTCCGAAATGGGCACGCTCTGCGCGGTCCATCAGCGTCAGGAACTGATCGGCGTCCATGTGAACCAGTTCTTCGTGATTGCCGGCCTCGAAGTAGACGTCCGGCTGGCTGGCCAGGCTTTCGTCGAGGTAGGTTTTCATGCCATAGGCCGTGCACACGGGCGGCAGCGCGCCGTATTCACAGTCCTTGAACAGTTCTCGCAGATCGACTTCCTTCGCAAGCGCGAGACGGCGTCCGGTCTTCGACCATAGTTCGGACAGCTTTACGGCATAGGTCGACGGCAGCACAGCGGCAATGTAGCCCTGCTCGTCTTCGAAGAGCACGGTCTTCGCGAGGCGGTCGCCCGGGATGTGGGCCGCCGCCGCGGTTTCCATGCTGGAATGGCTATAAGGGTGATGCAGGATTTCGTACCGGGAGCCCTTGCTGCGCAGGCAATCCTCGAGGGTTGCACACATTGACATGGCACACCTCCTGTCAGATATCGCATTGAATAAACAACTCAGTGTGATCTTTCAGGATAGTTCGCTTGCGCGCGATAAGCACGCGAACATCGGCATGACGACCGGGCACCATGCGCAGCAGCACCGCACGCCCGCGTGTCTCTCCCTTGCTGCTCAGGCTGCGGCCAGCCCCGCTGCGATGCCGAGCGGGGCCCCGTCACCCCCTATTCCACGTAGGTCAGCTCGTCGGCTAGCTTGTCGACCAATGTTCCCAGGTATTTGGCATCGTTGTTCGCATGTGCTGCCGCGACACCGACTTCGGATGCGCTTCCCATCAGACGAATTGATCCACTCTGCACCGCCGCTTTAACGATTTCCGCTGCGATCTTCGCTGCATCTCCGCGACTAAACAAGTTTGCCATTCGCCTTCCCCATTTGGTTAAGGAATTACCATCCTAGCAAAGCGGATCGCTGATTTCATGCAGGTCGGACGGACTCAATACTGCACCAGAATCGTCACGCGCCGATTCGCTGCGCGCGCCGCTTCATCGTCGCCGATGACGAGCGGAATATTGTCGGCTCGGCCGATCGCCGCGAGTCTGTGCGGTTCGATGCCTTTGTCGACGAGAAACCGCACCACCGCCCCTGCGCGCGCCGACGAAAGCTCCCAATTGGATTCGTACTTCCCGGTGGAAATCGGCACGCTGTCAGTGTGCCCTTCAACCAGAATATTGCTCGACGAATAGGTCTTGAGCACATCCGCCACTTGGCTCAGCACATCCATCGAATCCGGCAGCAGATGCGCGTCGCCCGAGTGAAACAAGACCTTCGCATTGATTCCGATCTCCACGCCTTGCGAATTCTCGCTCAACGTCAGCTGCTTTTTGTCGCGAAGCGCGCCGAGCAGCGACAAGAGTTCCTTCTTCGCCGCCTCTTTCTTTCCGCTCGCAGGGTCCGCATGCTCGACGCGCTTAGCCGCCTTGACGATTCGCTGCGACTCGACCGTCGTCTCCAGCTGCCGGTATTTCGCAAGCTCCAGCGCGTAGAGCGCGAGAAACAGCACCATCAGCGTCGTGATCAGATCCGAATACGAAATGAGCCAGCGCTCGGTGCCGCCTCCCGCATCCTCGTCTTTGTGCACATCGTTCTTTTCGGACGCGAGGCGCCGGATCTCGGTGCGGACGTTCATCTCTCAGGGTTCCAGGTTCGAGCGCGAACGCGTTACGCCAGCACTTCCTTCGAGCGCTGACGCACGTCACCGGTCAGACGCGTCTCGATGGTCTGCGGCGATTCCCGGCGGGAAATGGCAAGAAAGCCGTCCAGATAGAGCTTTTGCAGACGCAACTCGCTATCCACTTGCGCCTTGATCTTCCCGTACAGCGGCAAAAACATCAGGTTTGCGAACCCAAGCCCGTATAGCGTCGTGACAAACGCCACCGCGATCCCTTGGCCGAGCTGCGACGGCTCCAGAATGTGGCCCGTCACCTGGATCAATCCGAGCACCGAGCCCAGAATGCCGAACGTCGGCGCGTAACCTCCCGCTTGCAGCCAGATTCGCGCAGCGGCCATGTGGTTGCGTTCGTAGGCCTCCAGCTCGCGCTGCAACGCATCTTCGAGCACCGCCGTGGAGACGCCGTTCGCAAGCAGCTCCAGTCCCCTTCTCGCAAACGGATCGATGCCTTTGACGTCCATCCCTTCAAACGCAAGCATCCCGTTCAGCTTCGCGTGATCGCCCCATTCGAGCAGCCTGGACAAGCTGTCCTGGTCGACCGCTTTTGCCTTCGTGAACGCGAGGCCGAGCTGCCTGACGCCATCGGAAAACCGCGCCCAGGTGTTCTGGATCATGACCGCGCCGATCGTGCCGCCGAGCACGATCACGAGCGCTTCGAGCTGAAACAGCGAAGCGAAGCGCCCGCCTTCGAGCGAGAACCCGAACACGATCGCCGCCACCCCGAGCAGCGCGCCGCATAGCGTCAGGATGTCCATGTCAGTACTCGCCGGGCCGACCCAAGAGTGCTGACACCCCCTCGGGGGGCAGCGTGTCGATCCGGGGTTAGCGCTTTAGCGCTTACTCGGGTCCCATGCAAAGCAAGAAGTGAGCGTGGGGGCTGTTTCATGTCATTCCTTGAAGGCGGGCGGCATCGACGAATTGACCGACGAAGACTTGATCGCCTTCACCGTTTCCATGAACCGCTGCTCGATCTCCTGAACTTCAATCGGATCGATCTTGATGTCGCGCCGCATGATCCACGAGACCTCCTTCTTGCGCGCTTCCGTCATGACGGAGAGCAGCCGGTCGGAGATCGACGGATCCGCGATCGCGGCAAGCAGCTTCGCGAGATCGTACGTGTCGAATGCGCTGACGGCATCGAACAGCGCGCGCTCGTCGACGAACTCGAGGTCGCTGAGCGACTCCAGCTCGGCGACCGCGCGGCGGTTGCGCCGCGTGAAGTACGAAACGCCCTTCTCTTCGACGTAATTCAGCACGCTCGATTTGCGGAACGCAAAGATGTCCTCGGCGATCTCCCCATGAGACAGCTTGTTGAGAATCACCTTCTTTTCCACGCCGATCAGCGCTTCGAGATCGGACAGCTCGATCAATTCGAGTTCGCTCGTGATCGCCAGGTCGAGATCCTGGTCGGCCACCTGCTGCGCGCGGTCGGTAATTTTCACGGGATCGAACGTGACGAGCTGGCGGCTGAGCGCGCCCTCGTCGGCGGGAGGCGACGCCGATGCTTTGCCCAGGTATTCCGTGCGCCCGGCCTCCATCGAGATCAGATTGAGCCTCTCCATGCGCTTGAGCATCGCCATCACGTGCAGGCGCGAATGGCCGGCAATCGCGCGGCACTTCTTGACGACTTCGGCAAGCGGCACCGAGGCTTCTTCCTGGCGCGAACGTCCGAGACGCTCTTCGCGGTATTCGGCGCCCGCCATCAACGAAAGCACGTGCGCATACGAAAGCACGCCCGGAAGGAATTCGGCATGCGTGTAGGTCGCGAGCAGATCGTCCTTTCGCTTGAGGCGGCGAATCATCGTTCGCACCATGTGGCGCAGCAGCGGCGAAACCCTTTCCAATTCTTCCTCGACCACGCTCACGTCGATGACGCTCAGCTGGCAGAAGGACAACGCCTTCGCGGTGGACGCGCGCGGCTCCGACGGCAGCAGCGCCGCCTCGCCGAAGAACTCGCCTTTGCCGAGCGTCGCCAGCACGACCTTCTTTTCGTCGCAACGCGTGGAGATCTCGACTTTGCCGTCCGCGATCACGTAGATCACCGGCTTGCCTGCATAGCCTTCGGAGTAGATGACTTCGCCCGGAGCCGCCGTGCGCGACCATGACGAGTTTTGCTGCTTCACGATGTTCCCCTGGGGATCTTGTTATGGGCTGTTCGGCACTTTGCGGACGCGCGCAGCAGACACGCCCATCATCGCTGACGGCCCTCACTCGCGGTCCTCATTCACTACTAGGGATATCGACACGGCTTACGCAGACTTTAGCGTTTTGGCCGTCGTCGAAAGACATGAAATCGCGCGCAAACGTTTGTCTTTTCGGGCGCTCGAAATAGTCTGACGAAAGATTTGCCTGACAGCGGGTCAACCTTGCCGTTGTTGGGCCTCGAGAAAGCCCACCTTCACGGGCGGCACGAACCACGCCAGGCACAACCCGATCAACGCGGCCGCCGCGGCTACGGTCAGGCCCACGTGAATCGAATCCACCAGCGCGCCGCGTGCGGAACTCATCATCGCGTCGCCGGCATGGCCCGCGCTCACGAGGCGGTTGATCAACGCGGCCTGCTCGGCGCGATCGATGAGCAACTCGGGGCTCGCAAACGACTTGAACCACTGTGTGGCCTGATAGGAATCCAGCGAGCGATGCACGCCCATCGTGTAGAGATGGCCCAGGAGCGCACCCGTCATCACCGTGCCCAGCATGCCGCCGAACGTGCGCAGCGATTGCAGGAGCGCCGTGGCCGCGCCGAGATGATCGCGCGCGACGATCTGCTGGGAACACACGGTCAGGCTCGTCCCCACGAGCCCAAGGCCGAGGCCGCTCGCGCCCATGCACGACATCCACACGACATGCGGTTCGTTGCCCTTCAGCGCGACCACCGAGAGGCTCGCGAATGCGGCGAGCGCAAACCCGATGTAGATGATCGCGTTCGCGCGCCGGATGCGCGTGACGACGCGATTGTTCACGATGCTGCCAAGGGTCGTGCCGAGCAAGAGCGGCGTGATCAGCGTGCCCGAATCGTGCGGCGACATCGCATACCCGCCCTGGAACAGGAGCGGCACGTAGAAGACCAGCGAGAAGAGCGCAAAGCCGCCGAGCACCGACATCGCGAAGAGCGCGCCGAGCTTGCGATCGAGCAGCATGTCCACGGGAATGATCGGGTAGCCCATGCGCTTTTCCCAGAAGAACAGCGTGAGCGCGCAGACCGTCACGATCGTGCCGAGCCCCATCGTCAGGGTGTTCCAGCCTTGCTTGGGCAACAGCTCGATCATGAGCTGCAGTGCGCCGAACGTTACGGCGACGACGAACGCGCCGACCCAGTCCAAGCGCAAGCGCTCGCCTTCGCGCCGATGGCGAAGGTGCGGTAGGAATCGGCGCACGAACAGCAGCGCCACGATGCCCACCGGCACGTTGACGAAGAACACGAGGCGCCAGCCGCCGTACTGGGTCAGCATGCCGCCGAGCATCGGCCCGACCATGTTGGAAAGCGCGAACGCCGACGTGACGAACACGAGCCAGCGCAGGCGCAGCCTGGGATCGGGAAACAGATCGGCGACGGTCGCGAACACGGTGCCGATCATGATGCCGCCGCCGATCCCCTGCAGTCCGCGCGCGAGCACGAGCGACAGCATGTTGGTCGCCATCCCGCACAGCACCGATGCAACGGTGAAGACGATGATCGCGGCCAGCATGAACGGCTTGCGTCCGTAGAGGTCGCCCAGGCGCCCGAAAATCGGAATCGTGATGACGGACGCGAGCATGTAGGCGGTCGCGACCCACGCATAAAGATCGAAGCCCTTGAGATCGGCGACGATGCGCGGCAGCGCGGTGCCGACGATCGTCTGATCGAGCGCGATCAGCATCGACACCGAGGCCACGCCCAGCATGGCCAATACCGACTCGCGAAACGGCAGCAACTGCCGGCCTTCCTCGTGCACATCGATGCCAGTGGCCATGAGACGCTCCCAACCGGTTCCAGGCGGTCGACCTGTTGCACGCGGCGCGCCGCTGCTGCGCCGGGTTCATCCACTTCGATGCCGTATACGCGCCAGCGCGTGCGAACGGATGCGTTTTGCGCGCGGGAAGCGCTAGATCGCCTCGCTCGCGGACACGTGGCGCGCCTGCTGGCCGAGGCGGACCGCCGGCACGAAGAGCAAGGACACGACCGCCGCCACGACGATCGCGAGCAAGGCCCAAAACGTCTGATGTAGCGACTGATGCAGCACGAGCCGGATCGATTGGTCTTCGACACGCGCCGCCGACGCGTCGAGCAGCTGGCGCAACTGATCCGCCGTGACCGCCGCCATGCCCTGCGCGTGGCTCAGCCCGTAGTTGAGCACCGCGCCGAAGATCGTCGCGCCGAGCGTGCTGCCCAGATTGCGGGCGAAGAGATTCGACGCCGTCGCACTGCCGCGCTGCAGCGGGCTCACGATCTCCTGGATCAGCACGAGACAGCAGACGCTCGACATGCCCATCCCGAGCCCCATCACGAGCGAGCCCACGCCCGCCGTCACCGGCGAGCTGCCGGGGTTCAGCACGACGAACGGCAGCGCGCCGATCGGCAGGAAGAAACTGCCGCCGATCATGACGCGCCGCAGCCCGAGGCGATGGAACGAGCGCGCGGCGAGCGTCGACCCCGCGGGCCAGCCCAGCATCATCATCGTCAGCGCGAGGCCCGCGACGACCGGCGAGCGATGCAGCACGCCTTGCACGTACATCGGCAGAAACGTCGTCAGACCCATCAACGCCATGCCGCAAAAGAGCGTCGACGCGTTCGCGGCCGCGATCGGCCGGTGCGCCCACAGCGAAAACGAAATCATCGGCTCGGCCGCGCGCCGCTCCTGCCAGACGAACAGCACGGAGCACACGCCGAACAGCGCGAATGCGAGCCACATACGCTCGCCGCCGGTGCTGACGTCGGTGAGCCCCATCATCAGCGCGCCGATCGCGACCGTGAAGAGCGACGCGCCCAGGATGTCGATCGAACGCCGTTCGTGCCGCTCCTCTTCGTGCAGGTAGGCAATGAACCCCGCAGCCGATGCGAGGCCGATCGGCACGTTGATCCAGAAGATCCACGCCCACGAGAGATCCTTGATGATCAGGCCGCCCGCCATCGGTCCGAGCACGGCCGAGATCGCCCACACGCTCGCGAGGTAGCCCTGCACTTTGCCGCGCTCGCGCGCGGGATACAGGTCGCCGACGATCGTGAGCGTCACCGGCTGGATGCAGCCCGCGCCCACGCCCTGGATCAGCCGGAACACGATCATCGCAGGCATCGACCACGCGAATCCCGCGAGCACCGAGCCGATCAGGAAGATCACGAGTCCCGCGAGCATCACGGGCTTGCGCCCGTACAAATCGGCGAGCTTGCCGAACATGACCGTCGTTGCGGTCTGCGCAAGCAGGAACGAAGCGAAGACCCAGCTGTATAGACTGAGGCCGCCCAAGTCGGCCACGATTTGCGGCATGGCGGTGGAGACGATCGTCGCTTCGATGGCGACCATCGCGCTCGCGGCCATCACGGACGCCACCACGAGCGGCCGGGAAGTTTGTGGTTTACCTGACATTGAGCTCGCTCGGTTGGCGAAAAAATTTGCGTAGGAAAATGACGGCGAAAACCTGAATTATGAGCGCATCCAGGCAGACGTGCTCAGCGTGCCCCCAGCGACTGACGAGGGCGTACAGCGGCAAACCCCGATAAGTGCAACAATCGTCAGCGCGCTTGCAATCTCTTTCGGCGACACGGAGGCGGACATGGCTGAGATCGAGAAGGAACCGGTCGTGGCAGTGCTGAACAAGATCCTCGAGTCCGAATTGGCCGGCGTAGTGCGATACACGCACTATTCGTTCCTGGTGTTCGGATTCGGCCGCATTCCGATCGTGTCGTGGCTGCGGCAACAGGCCGACGAATCGCTCATCCACGCGCAGCAGGCCGGCGAATGGATCACGACGCTCGGCGCGTATCCGTCGCTCGCAATCGGTCCGCTCCTCGATTCCCACACGTTCGATATCGCGTCCATCCTGCGCGAATCGCTGCAAGCCGAGCAACTCGCGCTCGGCCTTTACCGCGAGCTGCTCGCGCTCGTGGAAAACCGCTCCGTTGCGCTCGAAGAGTTCGCGCGCCAGATGATCCACGTCGAAGAGCTGCACGCGGGCGAGGTCGACAAGATGCTGCGCCGCCCTGGCTCGACCGTGACGTCGCCGCAGCGCGGCATGGGGCTCGCCGAATAGGCGGCGTCCGACGCGAGAAACGCATCATGCTGACGCTCGCGAACGTCTCGAAGCACTACGACGGCAAGACAGCGCGCAACGTGCTGCGCGGCGTGAATCTCGAACTGCGGGCCGGGGAATGCGTGGCGATCATGGGCGAATCCGGCGTCGGCAAATCGACGCTGCTCAATCTCGCCGCCGGACTCGACCGGCCGGATGCGGGCCAAATCGTCTTCGACGGACACGACCTCGCCGCGCTCGACGATGACGCCGCGACCCTGCAGCGCCGCCAGAAAATGGGCTTCGTGTTCCAGGCGTTCCATGTGCTGCCGAATCTCTCCGCGGCGCAAAACATTGCGCTGCCGCTGCTCTTGAACGGCATGCGCGCGAAAGACGCGCAGGTGCGCGTGTCGTTCGCGCTGCTCGCGGTGGGGCTCGGCGGGCGCGAGCATGCGTTGCCGCGCGAATTGTCGGGCGGCGAGCTGCAGCGCGTGGCGATCGCGCGTGCGCTCGTGCATCAGCCGCGTCTCGTGCTGGCTGACGAGCCCACCGGCAATCTCGACCACGACACGGCGATGCGCATCCTCGAGCTTCTGCGCGAGCTGACGCAAAAGAACGGCGCGGCCGTGCTGCTCGCCACGCACTCGGCCGCCGTGGCCGCGGCCGCCGATCGCGTGCTGCGGCTCACGCCCGAAGGGCTCGAGCCGTATGCGCCGAGCGCAGGCGGAGCGTAGCCGGCGATGCGCTGGCCTGGCGCCGTGCGTTCGTTGCGCGACTTCGCGTCATCGCGCCGCTCGGGCAATCGCATGCCTGCGGGCGGATTCGGCGCCGCGCTCCTCATCGGCGAAATGCGCGGACACCCCCTGCGCACGTTGGTCGGCATCCTCGCGATCGCCGCGGGCGTCGCGATGGGCTACGCCGTGCAATTGATCAATCGCGCGGCGCTCACCGAACTGTCGGCCACCGTCAATTCGCTGATGGGCAACGCCGATATCGAGCTGCGCGGCCCGCGCGCGGGCTTCGACGAAGCGCTGTACCCGCGCATCGCACGCCTGCCCGAGGTGGCGGCGGCGAGCCCGGTGGTCGAGGTCGATGCGCGCGTCGCGGGCCGCGATGCGCCGCTGAAGCTGCTGGGCGTCGACGTGTTCCGCGCGGGCTACGTCACGCCGAATCTCGTCGGGCGCGTGGATCAAGCGGAAAAAACGGATAAAGCCAAAGCCGGCACCCTCGATCTGCTCGCCCCCGACACCGTGTTCCTCTCGCCCGCCGCGCTGACATGGCTCGCGCTCAAGCCCGGCGATCCGCTGACGGTGCAAGTCGGGCTCGATTCGGTCGCGTTGCGCGTCGCGGGCGTGCTGCCCGCGTCGGGTGAAGCCGTGCGCGTCGGCGTGATGGATATCGGCGGTGCACAGTGGCGCTTGCAGCGGCTCGGCACGCTGCAGCGCATCGACATCAAGCTGAAGCCCGGTGTCGACGCCGACGCGTTCGCGCGCTCAGTCGCGCCGCTCTTGCCCGCGGGCGTCGCCGCCGTGACGCCGCGCGACAACGCGCACCGCACGTCGATGCTCTCGCGCGCTTACCGCGCGAACCTGAACGTGCTGGCGCTCGTCGCGCTGTTCACGGGCGCGTTTCTCGTCTTCACGATGCAAGCGCTCGCGGCACTGCGGCGCCGCGCCCAGTTCGCGCTGCTGCGCGCGATCGGCGTGACGCGGCGCGGCGTGCTGCGGCTCGTCGTGGCGGAGGGCGCGGCGCTCGGCGCACTCGGCGCCGCCGCGGGCCTCGCGATCGGCTTCGCGCTCGCCGCCGCCGTGCTTCGCTACGCGGGCGGCGATCTCGGCGGCGGCTATTTCGAAGGCGTCCAGCCGCGCGTGCACTTCGATGCGCTTCCCGCCGCGATTTTTTTCGCGCTGGGGGTCGCCGCAGCCACGCTCGGCAGCCTCGCGCCGGCGCTCGAAGCGGCGCGGGCGCGTCCCGCGCAGGCTTTGAAAGCGGGCGACGAGGAAGCGCCTGCGGGACGGCTGCGCACGAAGCGAACCGTCACCGGCGCAATCGCCGCTTTGTGTGCCGGGCTCGGGTCGGCGCTATTGCCGCCCGTGGCCGGCTTGCCGGTGTTCGGCTACCTCGCGATCGCGCTGCTGCTCTTGGGCGGCGTGCTCGCGATGCCGGCCGTCGCGCGCGCGGTGTTCGCCACGCTGCCCCGCTCGCGCCATGCCTTGCCGCAACTCGTGCTCTCGCAGCTCGCCAACGCCCCCGGCCGCGCGACGATCGGCCTCGCGGGCATCGTCGCGAGCTTCAGCCTGATGACGGCGATGGCGATCATGGTGTCGAGCTTTCGCGTCGCGGTCGACGACTGGCTGCAACTGCTGCTGCCCGCGCCGCTCTATCTGCGCGCGTCGCCGGGCGGCGACAGCGCGTTTCTGTCGCCGGGCGACCAGGCGGCCATCGCGGCTACGCCCGGCATCGCGCGCGCCGAGTTTCTGCGCGCGACGCAGATCTCGCTCGACGCCCGCCTGCCGCCCGTCAGCCTGCTCGCGCGGCCGATCGATCCGCACAATCCCGCCGCGCGCCTGCCGCTCGCTGCTGCGCCGCTCGTGCCGCGCGACGGCGACCCGCCGCCCGTGTGGATCAGCGAGGCGGTCGCCGACTTGTACGGGATGCAGCCGGGGCAACGTATCACGCTGCCGCTCGCGGGACAGCGCTTGCCGTTCACGGTGGCCGGCATCTGGCGCGACTACGCGCGGCAGTTCGGCGCAATCGTGATCAACGCGAGCGACTATCGCCGGCTCGCGCACGACACGCGCGTGACCGACGCGGCCTTATGGCTCGCCTCGGGCATGCCGCCGGCGCAAGCCATCGCGCGCTTGCGTGCGAGCGTGCCCGGCGGACAGCGGCTCGAATTCGCGCAGCCCGGCGAGATCCGCGCGGCGAGCCTCCGGATTTTCGACCGCAGCTTCGCCGTGACGTATCTGCTGGAAGCCGTCGCCGTGATCATGGGCCTGTTCGGGATCGGCGCGAGCTTCGGCGCGCAAGCGCTCGCCCGCACGCGCGAATTCGGCATGCTGCGGCACCTCGGCGTGATGCGGCGTCAGATCGGCATCATGCTGGCGATGGAAGGCGCACTCGTCGCGCTGCTCGGCGTGCTGGCCGGTTTGACGCTCGGGTCGAGCCTCGCGATGGTGCTCGTGCATGTGGTCAATCCGCAGTCGTTCCACTGGACAATGAGCGTGCATATGCCGTGGGGGTTGCTGGCGGCGCTGGCGTCGGCGGTCGTCGCCGCCGCTGCGCTGACGGCGCTGTTGAGTTCGCGCGCGGCGATGTCGGTGGATGCGGTGCGCGCGGTACGCGACGACTGGTGACGTGATGAAACGGCGCACGTTCCTGTTATTGCCGTTGGCGACGCTGTCAGTGCGTCCCGCATGGGCGCGCATGCCGGACTTTCCCGCTGTCGCGAGCGGACGGCCGTTGGTGTTCCCGCGCGACTACGGCGCGCATTCGAGCTATCGCACCGAATGGTGGTACGTGACCGGCTGGCTGCAAACGGATGCAGGAGGCACCGCGGGAGCATCGCTCGGCTTCGAAGCGACCTTCTTCCGCTCGCGCCCCGCCCTCGACGACGCGAACCCCAGCCGCTTTGCGCCGAGTCAATTGCTGTTCGCCAATGTCGCGCTAAGCGACCCGCGCGCGGGCAGCCTGCAGCACGACCAGCGCGCGGCGCGGCGCGGTTTCGGCTTAGCGCAAGCGAGCGAAACGGACACCGCTGTCCATATCGACGACTGGTCGCTCGAACGCAACGCGGACGGCCGCTATCGCCTGAACGTCGCCACGCCCCGCTTCGCGTTCGCGTTCACGCTGCAGCCGACGCAACCGGTGCTCGTCAACGGCGCCGGCGGCTACAGCCGCAAAGGCCCGCGGCCCGGCGAGGCGAGTTACTACTACAGCGAGCCATGGCTGCAAGTCGATGGCGTACTCAAGCGCGACGGCAATTCGCCCGGCAATCAAGCGCACGTGCGCGGGCAAGCGTGGCTCGATCACGAATGGTCGTCGGCGCCGCTTGCCGACGAAGCGGTCGGCTGGGACTGGATCGGCATCGATCTCGACGACGGCGGCGCGCTGATGGCCTTTCAGATCCGCGACAAGGCGGGCCGCAAGTTTTGGGCAGGCGGCACCTTGCGCGCCGCCGACGGCAGCACGCATGCGCTATCGCCCGATAGCGTGAGCTTCACGCCGCTGCGCCGGTGGCGCTCGCCGCATACCGGCGCGCACTATCCGGTGGCGATGCGCGTCGATGCGCAGGACGTCCATCTCACGCTCGTGCCGCTGATGGACGATCAGGAGTTCGACAGCCGCGCGAGCACCGGCGCGGTGTATTGGGAAGGGGCGGTGACGGCGTTTCGGGCGGGGGCTGCCACGACGGACGCAGCAGGCGCCGCAAGCACGGTGAAGCCGCTCGGACGCGGCTATCTCGAACTGACGGGGTATGTTCAGCGCCTCGAGCTCTAGGATCGGCTTGTCGACGCGGAATCCACTCCATCACCCCAGCTCGAACGACGTCACCCCAAACACGCGATCGACGGCAATCGCGGGCGCGTCCTTCGTGAACATGCGCGCGGTTTCGAAGACGCTCGTCATGCCGTGTCTTTCCGCCAGCGCGACCGCAGCCGGGTTCGTCTCCGGCACGTCGAGCACGATGACCTCGCCGGGCGTGCTCGCCGGCCGACATGGCGCGCACGATGAAGCCGCCGCTTTCATCCACGGTTCGTCCCGGTGTCTTCGTTCAGTGCTTTTGATACGTGCCGACCAATTCGCCATGCGCGAGGATGTGCCCCTTCATCGCCTTTTCCAACGCGGCTTTGTTGGGCTTGCCGAGGTCGGGCAGCACGGTATCGAGCGCATAGAGCTTGACGAAATAGCGGTGTCGGCCAATCGGCGGACACGGCCCGTTGTATTGGGCGCGCTGCCAATCGTTGGCGCCCTGCAGCGCGCCGGCCGGCAACGCCCCGCCGCCAGCGCCTTCCGGCAGCCCGCTCGCGCTCGCCGGAACGTTGTAGAGCACCCAATGCACCCAGACCACCTTGGGCGCTGCCGGGTCAGGCGCGTCGGGGTCGTCGACGATCAGCGCGAGGCTCTTCGCGTTGGCCGGCACGCCGGACCACGCAAGCGGCGGCGACACGTCGGCGCCCTGGCAAGTGTGACGCGTGGGGATTTCGCCCCCCGGTTGGAAGGCTTGAGAAGTCAAGGTCAAGGACATCGCGGACTCCTCGCCGGAAGCGTTGAACGCCGGTGCAGCAAGGCAGACCAGCGTAGGCAGCAAGACGGCAATGTAACGGCGCATGGTTTCGGGCAAACCGCAGAAATGGATGAGGGTCGGAACGCGTCCGCGTGTTCGGAGCTTGCGAGCCTCCGGCGGACATGCCCAATAATTAGACCACGTTCACGCCAATTTCAACGGCGCGATGCGAGCCGTACGCGGCGGCCGCATGACGCGCTCTGCCGATTAGAAGGACGGCCGGGATTCGTTCAATACCCGCCAAATCTCGACCTACGCTGCTGATTTGAAAGCGAAATCGATGATCGGATCGAGCGGTGGAACGGGGCCTTGAAGATCCAGCGGATAGTCCCCGAGCCAGTTGAGAGCACCGCGCGCGTAGCGCGGTCAATGACGCGGCGTCGGGAAATAGCAGCGGCAGCATAAACTTCGGCGTCCAGATGATTATAGGCACCAGAATGATGATGGCGTGACGATTTGGTCGCGACGCGTTTCGCAAAGCGGTGACACGCTGCCGACGACGAGCCGAAGCTTACTCCGAAGCGTCGCGCGAAGAAGATGCACCGAATTTCCGCATTCCCCTCGACTAAACATGATTTGTTATCCTATTGAAAAATTTCAGATTGCCTACCATCCGCACGCGCGCCATGTCAATGGCAAATCGACCTGGTGATTTACACAGAATTATTTAGTATGCTTTATCAATTCACACACCAGACCAAAGTGCTCTGATAGGAGAAGATGATGCTAAAGCCACACCTTGAATTTTTCTCGCTGGATTTGAACGAAGGCTGGAGTGCCCACCGGGCTATCCGGAAGGAATCGAAGAGAAGGTTCTTTGTGGCTCACTCTCACCAAAAACGGCTACGGGAAGCCGAACCCGATTGCTTCGCTTTGCCCCTGGCGTCTATACGACCGCGCCGTTCGTACACGACTATTGGGAAGAGGTCTATCTCATGCAGGGCGACCTCACTGTCGGGAACGACGCAAAGGGGAACGGCGGAACGCCATTTGGCGAAAATACCTACGCGTGCCGGCCACCTGGCGCATTTCATGGTCCGTTCAAGTCCGAAAACGGCTGCATGCTGTTGGAGATTCACTACTACGCGAAAGATCACGTGGTGGCGGCAGCATCAAACGCCATCTCGGAATGATGGGCCTTCCTATGCATGAGGAAGAACGACGACGACTTCGGCTTGCGCAATGGACGGCATTCTGGCTTACGACCGTGGCTTATATGGTGTCGTTCTTTCACCGTATTGCGCCTGCGGCGCTATCGATGGAACTGCAATCCGTGCCCTCGAAGCAAAGGGCGGCGCCCCATAGGCACAACCCGGATCAACGAAGCTGCGCGTCTAGCTCAACAGCATGAGCTGCTGTAAGCGCCATTGTTTGCCGGCAGTTAGCGAATCCCCAACAATTTCAATGCCTTAAATCGAAATGTGGCGGATTTTTTCGAATCCCGGTCATCCCTCGATTTTTTTCTGCGCGTCCAGCAGCTAGCCGAAGCGGCAGGCGGCCGACGCTCGCCCGATCAGCGCCCCGCGCCCTGTGCCGTGCGGCGCATGACTTGCGCGGGTGCCGGCTCGTTATCGAGCCGCCGGAACACCAGCGCCGACAACAGCGTGATCACGCCGACGCAAACGAAGCTGAGCCGGAACCCTATCGCGGCGGAGCCCCATTGCGCGGAGAACACGTTCACGAGCCCGCCGCCGATCGACACGCCAAGCCCCATCGCGAGCATCTGCACCATCGAGAACAGGCTGTTGCCGCTGCCCGCATCCGCATGCGAAAGGCCCTTGAGCGTGACGCTGTTCATCGCCGCGAACTGCATCGAGTTCGCGGCGCCGAACACGGCGAGCACGGCGATTTCCACCGCGAGCGGCGTGCCCTTCGAGATCAGCGCGAACGCCACGATGGCCGCACCGACGATCAGCGTGTTGACGAGCAAAAACGTGTCGTACCCATAGCGTTGAATGAGCGGCGCGATCCAGCGCTTGGCGACGGTGCCCGCCAGCGCGGCGGGCAGCATCATCAAGCCCGAATGCAGCGGCGTGAAACCGAGCTGCAACTGCATCAGGAGCGGCAGCAGGAACGGCACCGCGCTCGACCCGATGCGGCACACGAGATTGCCGATCAGGCCCACGCTGAAATTCGGTTCGCGAAAGAGCGCGAGCCGGAAGAGCGGATTCCGCCGGCGCTGCGCGTAGGGGATGTACGCGAGCGCGGCAATCAAGCCGATCGCGAAGAGCCCTGCGGACCACGCCGCACGATGCGTCTGCACCGGCGCATCCGTGGCGAGCGAGAGCGCGATCATCGCGAGCGAAAGCAGCGCGCAGCCGACGATATCGAAAGGCGGCGCCGTGCCCGACGTGTCGCGAGGCAAATAGCGATGCACGGCGGCCAGCCCGATCGCGCCGATCGGCACGTTGATGAGGAAGATCCAGTGCCACGAAATCGCCTGCGCGAACCAGCCGCCGAGCGTCGGGCCGACGATCGGCCCCACCTGCCCCGCAATCGAAACGAACGCGAGCGCCGACACGTACTGTTCGCTCGTCACGCTGCGCAGCACCGCCAGCCGCCCGATCGGCAGCAGCATCGAGCCGCCGATGCCTTGCAGCACGCGCGCGATCACGAGCTGGTTCAGCGAATGCGCGCTCGAGCAGCAGATCGAACCGAGCACGAAGATGAGGATGGCGGCGAAGTAGACGCGGCGCGTGCCGAAGCGGTCAGCGAGCCAGCCTGATGCGGGCGTCAGCAGCGCCATCGTGAGGGTGTAGGCGACGACGATCGGCTGCATCGCCAGCGGCGATTCGTGCAGGCTTTGCGCGATGGAGGGAAGCGCGGTATTGACGATCGTCGTGTCGAGGGCCTGCATGAAGAAGCCCGTGGCGACGATCCAAAGCAGCGCGGTTTGTGAGGAATCCTTGTTCATGGCGTTGGTTCTTTCAGCCACCGTAATGTTATTGACAACTTGGTCAATCGGGAACCCCACTGGCGTCGTTGACTGTCATCGGATTTGCCGATGACAATGGCGCATGCTCAATCCCATCTGGCTCAAGACGTTCGCGACCGTGGCGGCCTGTCACAGCTTCACCGAGGCCGGGCGGCAGCTCGGCCTCACGCAACCGAGCGTGAGCGACCACATCCGGCGGCTCGAAGGCAGCATCGGGCGGCGGCTCTTCGTGCGCGACACCCATTCGCTCGCCATGACGCCCGACGGCGAAGCGATGCTCGCCCACGCGAGCGTGATCCTGCAGGCGATGGCGCGCGCCGAGTCGCAGTTCCGCGGGCCGCGGCTGAAGGGCCGCGTGAGGCTCGGCTCGTCGGACGATGTCGCCTTAGGTCCCCTGCCCGCCGTGCTGGCGGCGTTTCGCGACGCGCACCCCGATGTCGAGCTCGAAATCACGATCGCGATGACAGGCAAGCTCTACGAGCTGCTCGATGCGGGCTCGATCGACCTGATGGTCGGCAAGCGGCGCGTCGGCGGCCGGCGCGGCGTGCCGCTTTTCACGTCGCGGCTGGAGTGGCTCGCGAAGACGGGCACGCTCGTCGATCTCACGCAGCCGCTGCCGCTCATTCTCGTCGCCGAGCCGAGCGTCACGCGCGCCGCTGTGCTCGATGCGCTCGCGGAAAAAGGCGTGCGCTGGCAAGTGGTGTGCACGAGCACCAGCTACGCGGGGTGCGTCGCCGCCGCGCGCGGCGGGCTCGGCGTCACGGTGCGCTCGCAATACCTGGCCGCGCGCGGTTTGACGCCGCCCTTGAACATCGCGAGCCTGCCGCCGCTGCCCGACGTCGAATTCATCTGCCTCGCGGCCAAGCGGCTCAGCCGCCCGGCAGGCACGCTGCTGCAGTTGCTGCAGGAAAGCGATCTGCGCGGGGATTGGGTGGGCGAGTAGCGCGCGACGCAATCCGCACGGCGCGAGGCCGCGCGGGCGCCGCCGGGCGGGCCTGGCAGCGCTGTATTAAAGTAACGTCACCAGCCGGCCGCGGCCTCGGGCGCATCGCCGGCGCCATAGGGCTTGTTCACGCGAATCGCAGGCCCTGCATCCCGCCCCACCCGACCGAGCGTTGCGTATCCGCCGGAGACCCAGATGGAGCATGCGTACGCTCAACTCTTGCACGCGCTCGCGGAGCACGCAGGCTGGGCGCTGACCGTCGTCTTCCTCGCGGCGTTTCTCGAAGCGGTCGCCGTCATCGGCACCTTCATTCCCGGCAGCACGATCCTGTTCGTCGCGGGCGCGCTCGTCGGCACGGGCGCGCTGAATCTGGGCTGGCTCTTCACGAGCGCGGTCGCCGGCGCCGTTTGCGGGGACGGCATCAGCTATTGGATCGGCCATCGCTACCGGGACTCCATCGCGTGCCGCCGGCCGTTCAGCACGCATCCGAACCTCCTCGAAGGCGGCCGCCAGTACTTCGCGAAGCACGGCGTCCTGAGCGTCGTGACCGCGCGCTTCTTCGCCCCGCTGCGGGCCATCGTGCCGGTCGTCGCGGGCATGCTGGGCATGACCCCGGCGCGCTTTTACACGATGAATGTCCTGTCGGCGCTGCTATGGGCGCTCGCACACATCCTGCCGGGCGTCGTGTTCGGGGCGTCGCTGGTGCTCGCGGGCGCGGTTTCCTTCCGTCTCGTGACCGTCATAGCGATTCTCGCCGCGGCGTTGTGGGTCAGCGTCCGCGCGGTGCGCGTCGTGCTCGACCACGCGCGCAACTGGGCGAATTCATCGCGCGATGCCCTGAAGCGTTGGGCACGCAATCACGAAGGCAAGGTTGGCGGCCTCGTCATGCGGATGTTCGACCCCGCCCGGCCGGTCATGGGTTCGCTCGTCGCGCTCACGGTGCTCGTCGTGCTGGCGGCGGCGATTTTCTTCGGCGTGTTCGCCGGCGTGGTGAGCGGCGCGCCGCTCGTTCAAGTCGACCTCTCCGCTTACCGCTATCTGCAATCGATCCGCTCGCCGTGGGCCGATGCCGTGTTCTCCGTGCTCGCCACGCTCGGCACCGTGCCGACACTCGCGGCGCTCGTCGCGACCGCCACGCTGCTGATGGCCTATGAGCGCCGCTGGCGCACCATCGCCTACTGGCTGACCGCCGTGGTTTTCTCGCAGATGCTGATCCTCGTGATCCAGTTGAGCGTGCTGCGCGCGGCGCCCGGGCACGCGGGTTCCGACATCTACTCGTTCCCGAGCAATCACGTCGCCGCCACGGTCACGATCTACGGCTTTCTCGCGTTCCTGCTCACGCGCCGCGTCGGCCGCATCCAGGGCATGGCGGTGGCCGCGGTCGCGACCGGCATCATCGTCGCCGTCGCGTTCGCGGGCCTCTACCTCGGCCGGTTTGCGCTGTCGGACGCGCTGGGCGGCGCGGCCTTCGCGGCCATCTGGGTCGCCATCGCCGGGCTGTTCAGCGTCTGGAAGCATCCCGATCCGCCGCCGAGCCGGCCGCACATGCCCGCCGTATTTCTCGTGATGATCGGCGCGAGCGTCGCGTGGCAGGCGGGCAGCAGCGTGTCGAGCAACGCCGCGTCCGAAGCGCCGCCAAGCGCGCCCATCGCGGTCAGCGAAGCGAAGTGGGCCGACTCGGTCTGGAAGATCTTTCCGTGCTATCGCTCCGACATGATCGGCGACCGGCGCGAGCCCATGACCGTGCAATGGGCGGCCGATCCGCAGCAGCTCGAAGCCCAATTGGAAAGCCGGGGATGGATCCAAGGCCCGCGTCTGACGACGCGCAGCCTGCTCTCGCTCGTGTCGCCCGACGTCTCGGCGACGGACTTGCCGGCGCTGCCGAAGCTCAACAACGGCGAACCGTCGACGCTCGTCTTCACGCGTTCGCGCGACATGCGCGACGAACGCGACGTGCTGCGCTTCTGGGCGACCGGTTATGCCGTCGACCGGCGCGACGGCGAACCGCCGGCGCCGATCTGGCTCGGCTCGCTCGTTCACGAGCGCTTGCTGCGGCCGTCGTGGCCGTTCAATATCCTGCGCCCCGACAAGCGCGTGGGCCGTCTCATCGCGGACCCAGGCAAGCCGGCCGCATGGCGCGAACTCGAAGTAGCGAGAGGCACGGGCTGCGACGGCATGCCCGTCAATTTGTTATCGTCGGACCCACGGCAGCAGGCTGCCGCGGCAAACAAGAAGTAACGGGAAACGAAGCCAATGCACCCAATTCCTCCTGCGGCGATTGCAACCTGGGGCGCCGGTGCCGTCTTTCTGAACGTGCTGTTGACGCGGCTCGGCGTCCCGGTCCCGGCCGTGCCGATATTGGTGCTCGCGGGCACGGCAATCGCGAACGACACGCTGTCGTTCTGGCCCGTGCTGCTCGGCGCGGTGTGCGGTGCGCTCGCGGGCGACGGCGTGTGGTTCGCGGCGGGACGCCGCTACGGCGAGCGCGTGTTCGACGCACTCGCGCGGCTGTCTCCGTACATCGAGATCACCGTACGGACGGCGCGCTCGATGTTCGAGCGCTTCGGCGTGTCGATCACGGCCGTGTCCAAGTTCGTGCCCGGCCTCGCGTTCATTACCCCGCCGCTGATGGGCACGACGCGTGTCGATACGCGCATCTACATGGCCTGGGACGTGGTAAGCGCCACCGCATGGGCCGGGTTCTGGCTGCTCGGCGGCGTGCTGGTGCAAAAGGAATTGCACGTGTTGCTGAGCGTCGTCAGAGCGCACAACGCCACGTTCATCGACGTGCTCGCCGCCATCGTCGCCGGATACTTCGCGCTGCGCCTGGTGCAACGGTGGCGCCTGCGCCGGCTGCTGGTCCGCATGCGGCGCACGGCGCATGCCATGGAGACGCCGTGGCTGCACGCCACGCCGTCGCCGATCGTCCTCGATGCGCGCCCGGAGCCGATTCGCAGCCACGCGGCGCATTGCATTGCGCGCGCCCGGCCGCTCGATCTGACCTGCGCGGAGAACGTGGACGAGGCGCTTCTCGCTGACGATGCCGTCGTCTACTGCGTCTGCCCGGACCCCGCCAGCGCGGATGAAATCGGCCGAAAAATGCGCGAGAAAGGCTTCACGCGCATCCGTACCGTCAAGGGCGATCTCGATGCGTGGAGGCGGCGCGGCTATCCGATCAACACGTCGCCTCACGTCGACATGCATGGCGTCGAATCGCCGGATACGCCGCCCGAGCACACGCCGCTGACCGTGCGATGCGTCGCGCCCAAGCGGCCGCGCACTTAAGCCGCCAGCAACCCCCGCTTGCGCAACATCGGCGCCGCTTGCGGATCGCGGCCTCGGAACGCGCGAAACGCGGCGCGTTCCTCGCGGCTGTCGCCCGCGCTGTAGATGTAGCGATGCAGCTTCTCCGCCAGCACCGCATCGAACGCGTTGCCGGCTTCCTCGAACGCGTCGAACGCCTCGGCCTCCAGCACTTCCGCCCACATGTAGACGTAGTAGCCCGCCGCATAGTACGAGCCGCTGAACACATGCCCGAAATGCGGCAAGCGGTGACGCATGCCCACTTCGCGCGGCACGCCGAGACGCTCACGCTCTTCCGCTTCGAAAGCCGCGATATCGATACCGGCGGGATTCTCCTGCAAATGCAGCGCCATATCGATCAGCGCCGACGACGTATACGCGACCGTTTCGAACCCCTGGTTGAACGTCTGCGACGCGCGGATGCGCTCGATCAGCGCGGCAGGAATCGGCTCGCCCGTGCTCACGTGACGCGCGTGCTTGGCGAGCACCTCCGCAACCGTGGCCCAATTCTCCATCAGTTGCGAAGGCAACTCGACATAGTCGCGCGGCACCTGCGTGCCGGACAGACGCCCGTAAGTCACGTCGGACAACAAGCCGTGCAAGCCATGGCCGAACTCATGGAACAGCGTGCGCACATCGTCGAAACTCAAGAGCGTCGGGCCGTCGCCGCCGCGCGCGAAATTGTTGTTGTTCACCACGACCGGAATCGACTTGCCGCCGTTCTTCGACTGGTTGCGGTAGACGCTCATCCACGCGCCGCCCTGCTTGTTGGGCCGCGCAAAGTTGTCGCCGAGGAAGATGCCCACCCGCTCGCCGCCGCGGCGCACTTCCCACAAGCGCACATCCGGGTGATACAGCGGCACGCCGGTTTGCTCGACGAACTGCACGCCGAACAAGCGGCCCGCGCAATCGAACATCGCGCCGATCATCGCGTCCAGGCTGAAATAGGGCTTCACTTGGGCATCGTCGAGTGCGTAGCGTTCGGCGCGCACTCTTTCGGCGAGGTAGTACCAGTCCCAAGGTTCGATGTCCGTGGGCTCGCCGAGCGCCGCCGCTTGCGCGGCCAGCGCCTCGCGCTCTTCTCGCGCGCTGGCTTTGGCGGGCTCCCACACTTGCCGGAACAAGTCATAGACCGCAGACGGCTTGCCCGCCATCCGGTCCACGAGCGCATAGTCGGCGTAGCTGTCGTAGCCGAGCAATTGCGCCTGTTCGTGGCGCAACGCCAGGATTTCGCGCGCGAGCGGACGGTTGTCGCGTTCCGGCGTTTCGCCGCGGCCGGTCCAGGCGCGCCACGCCGCTTCGCGCAGATCGCGGCGCGTGGACCACGTGAGAAACGGCAGCACCAGCGAGCGCGACAGCGTGATCACGCAGCCGTCCACGCCGCGTTCCCGCGCGGCGCTCTTCGCGGCCTCGCGCAGAAAATCGGGCAAGCCGGCGAGGTCGGCCTCGGTTTTCAGCGGCAACTGGTAGCTCGATTCGTCGGCGAGCACGTTTTGCGCGAACCGCGTGTGCAAATTCGCCAGGCGCTCAGCGATCGCGGCAAAGCGCTCGCGTGCGGCGCCTTTCAGCGTCGCGCCCGTACGCACGAAATCGGTATGCAAGCGTGCCAGCAAGCGTTGCTGCTCTTCGCTCAACGGCAGCTCGGCGGCTTGTCGGCGGACCTCGTCGAGCCTCGCAAAGAAGGCGGCGTGCATCGACACCTTGCTCGCATGCGCCGCCAGGAGCGGCGCCATTTCGCGCTCGACCGCCTGCAGCTCGGGCGGCGCCTCCGACGAGCAGAGGTTTTCGAAGACCAGTTGCACGCGCTGGAGGCGAACGCCGGCGGCGTCGAACGCGGCAACCGTGTTGTCGAACGTGGGCGGGGCGGAATGGGTTGCCAATGCATCGATTTCGGCGAGATGCTCGGCGAACAGCGTCGTGAAGGCGGGAATGAAGTGTTCGGGTTGGATTTGCGCAAACGGCGGCAACTGGTAAGGGGTTTGCCAGTCTTGCAGCAGCGGGTTGCCGGGCTCGTTCATGTCGATCTGCCTTGTGGGCGGTCAGCTTCGGGAAGCGGACATGATATGCCAGGGCGCGCGCTGCAGCAGGTGCGCCTTCTCGAAGGATCGTTCCAGCGACGGAACGGGAGCCCCGCTTGGCGCCTGCGCCAAGCGGGGAATCTCACGCACTTTTAAAACGCACTGCACGCTCAATTGCGGTTCGATCTGTAGGAAAATAACGAACCGGCGGGCGCGAACAACAAACCCGGGACCAACCGCAACCAATTCCGCATTGCTCGCCGACAGCAAAGACAGCACGACAACAAACGGGACACGTGGGATGGAAGACTTGCTGATACAGCGCGCAACGCGCA
Source organism: Trinickia mobilis (assembly GCF_017315705.1). Taxonomy (GTDB): domain Bacteria; phylum Pseudomonadota; class Gammaproteobacteria; order Burkholderiales; family Burkholderiaceae; genus Trinickia_A; species Trinickia_A mobilis. Next base: position 192,041 of record NZ_JAFLRF010000002.1, read on the forward strand.
AACAGGTCGCAGTTGCCGGGGTCTTCGCGCTGCTCATTCTGCTCACGCTGGCGATCGCCGCGCCGCGCGCGCACCTTGCACTTCCGCCGGTCGCCCCGTTCCTGCCGATGTGCGCGCTCACGGTGTTCACCACCGCGTGTATCGCCGCGTTCCTGCTCAGCGCCCGTTTTGCCGCGACGCGTCAATTGATGCTCTGCGCGCTCGGCGGCGCTTACGCTTACACGGCCGTAGCCGTGGCTTTGCAACTGCTGACGTTTCCGGGCGTCATGACGCCTTCCGGCCTCTTCGGCGCCGGACCGCACAGCTCCGGTTGGATCTGGGTGTTCTGGCACGGCGGGTTTCCGCTGCTCGTGATGCTGGCCGCCTTGATACGCGGGCGTTTCAAGCAACGGCCCATCAATCCCGCGCACGTCAGTTCGTGGGCCTGGGCGCTGATCGGCGGCCCGGTGGCGATTGCCGTCGCTCTCGGCGCACTCGCGATCCATCTGCAACTGCCGCAGGCACTGAATCCCGCCGCCGACGCCGGCAATCTCTCGAGCGATCACACGGCGCTCGTCATCCTGCTCTTCAACATCGTCGCAATCGTCGTCGTGCTGTCGACGGGACGGCTGCGCTCCCTGCTCGACTTGTGGCTCGCGATCGCCGTGCTCGCCTGCTTCATCGACATCTGCCTGAATCTGCTGAGCGCAGACCGCTTCACGGTCGGCTGGTACATCGGGCGCGTTTTCAGCATGCTCGCCCCGGGGATCCTGGTCTGCGTGCTGGTATGGGAAGTGACGGTGCTCTACCGGAGGATGTCCGACGCGTACGCGTCGCTGCTGCAAAGCTCGGTGCTCGATGCGCTGACCCGCATTTACAACCGCACTTACTTCACCGACCAGCTGCGCAAGGAATTCGACCGCGCGAAACGCAACGTGGAGCCGCTGTCGCTCGTCATGTTCGACGTCGACTACTTCAAGCGCTACAACGATGCCTTCGGCCATCTTCAGGGCGACGCCTGCCTGAAGGCGGTGGCGAACGCGCTGGCCGGCGTCGTGCGCCGCCCTGCCGATTTCGTGGCGCGCTACGGAGGCGAGGAATTCGCGCTCGTGTTGCCCGATACGGACGCACACGCGGCCTCGGCCATCGCCGAGCGGGCACGGCAAGCGGTGGTATTGCTGGGCCTGGGCGCGCCGACGCAGCTCGGCTGCGTCACCGTCAGCGCCGGGTGCGCCACCCGTGAGCAGGGCACGCTGACGAGCCCCGACGAGCTGGTCAGCGCGGCCGACGCCGCGCTTTACGCCGCCAAGCGCGCGGGACGCAACCGGATTCACACGGGCCCCGAGTAAGTGCTCTGTTCAGAAGCGATCTTGAGCCGGCGGGCCGCCGGCGCTAGATTCGCTGCAGCGTTTGCGGATCGGGCTCGCCGTCGAAATACTTGCGCAAGGCTTCCACGAAGACTTCGTTGTCGTCCGTTGCGCGCGCAAAGAGGGTGATCGACGAGCGAAATTTCAGGTAGTCCGGGTAGCCGAAGATCTCCTTGATCGAACGGCCTGCGACGAGGCTCACGAGCCTCGTCGATTCCCGCAGGCGCTCGCCGAGCACAGGGTGGCGCAAATAAGCCTGAGCCTCGGCCAGCGACGAGATCGCATACCGCTGCGCCATCGCACTGTCCCCAAGCCCCTCTATCTGCGGAAACACGAACCACATCCAGTGGCTTCGCTTGCGGCCGTCGCGCAGTTCGTCCGCCGCCTGCGCGTAGACCCGATCCTGCGCATCGACAAAGCGCTGCAGGTCATAGGGATCGTCCATCTCGCCCTCCGTATCGACCGGCGCGGCTTGCCGCTCGCAAGCGTTCATTCTCGCGCTCGCTCATGCGGCACGCAATTGCATCACAAGAATCGGAGGGCCGCCCTCGGCGGCCACAACCGCACGGCCAGCGCCGCGCACGACGTCGCAACCGCAAGCGCCGTGACCGCGATCCAGCCCCATTGCGCGAGCAGCATGCTGCCGAGGCCGGCGCCCGCCGACATGCCGGTGAACATCCCGACGAACAGTACGGCGTTCAAGCGGCTGCGCGAGTTCGGATCGATGCCGTAAATGAGGGTCTGGTGCGCGATCAGCGTGACCTGCACGCCGAGATCGAAGCCGACTGCGCAGATCGCCAGCAGGACCAGTTGCGCGCGCGGCGGCATCAGCGGCGCCAGCGCCATCGCCGCGAACGACACGATCGCGAGGCTCGCGCCGAGCCGCGTGACCGGTTCCGGTCCACGGCGATCGGCGAGGCGTCCCGCCAGCGGCGCGGCCAGCGCGCCGGCCGCGCCGGCGAGGCCGAATGCGCCCGCCGCCTCGCTGCCGAGATGGAAAGGCGCGTCGTGGAGCATCATCGCGAGCGTCGACCAAAATGCGCTGAAGCCCACCGCGATCAGTCCCTGCGCGAACGCGGCGCGCCGCAACGCGCCGTGGCGCCGCCACAGTTGCCCGAGCGAGCCGAGCAGCGCGCCGTATGAGACGCGCGTCGTGGGCGCAAAGCGCGGCAGGCCGCGCCGGGCCGCCGCGCCGATCGCCGCGACGCTCGCGGCCGCGATCACGAACATCGCACGCCAGCCGAAGTGCTCGGCGACGTAGCCGCTCACCACGCGCGACAGCAGAATGCCGAGCAAGAGCCCGGTCATGACGGTGCCCACCGTCTTGCCGCGATGCGCGTCGGGCGCGAGCGTAGCCGCAGCGGGGACGATGTCCTGGGCCATCGTGGCGGCCACGCCCATCGCGAGACTCGCGGCCAGCAGCAAGCCGATCGAGGGCGCGGCAGCGGCGAGCAGCAGCGCGAGAACGAGCGCTGCCGCCTTGCACAGAATCACGCGGCGGCGATCGAACCGGTCTCCGAGCGGCGCGAGAAACAGGATGCCGAGCGCGTAGCCGAGTTGCGTCAGCGTCGGCACCAGACCCACGATGCGCGCGGAGGCGCCCGTGTCCGCGCTCAGCACGCCGAGCATCGGCTGGCCGTAATAGAGCGGCGCGACCGAAAAGGCGGCGCCCGCGGCAAGCAGCAGCACCAGTTGCGGACTAAGCGCCGAGGTTTCCGCGGGCGGATCGAATTCCGCGGCGGCCACTGTATCCGCGTCGTGCATGATAGACATCGAACATATCCCTCTGATTGACGGCTCGGTTGAGATTGTGCGGATTAAGTTCGCATAACGGTAGTCGCACGCGCCGAACATTTGCTATACGCTCGACGCATGACCAGCGCACGCCCCTCCCCCCCGCTCGCCGGCGGCTTCGCTTCGCCCGCCTCCGGCGATCGTCTCCAATTGATGGAGACCTTCGTACGCATCGTGGAGGCCGGCAGCCTGTCGGCGGCTGCCGCGCAGCTGAACGCGACACAGCCGACCATCAGCCGCCGTCTCCAGGCGCTCGAGCAATCGCTCGGCGTGCGTCTGCTGCAACGCTCCACGCACGTCATGCGGCTCACCGTGGACGGCGAGCGCTGCTTCGAGCGTGCCAAGGAGCTGCTCGCGAGCTGGGCATCGTTCGAAGCGGATCTGCGCGGCGCGCAGGAGGAACCGGAAGGCACGCTGCGCATCACGGCGCCGCACGCGTTCGGGCAGGAGCAATTCGTCGTGCCCTTGGCCGAGTTTCTGCACCGGTATCCGCGCGTATCCGTCGAATGGCTGCTGCGCGACGACGTGCGCGACTTCATCGCGGCCGGCATCGATTGCGCGATCCTGGCCGGCGAACCGGCGGACCCTGCCGTCGTCGCGATCAAACTGGCGGCGGTGCCGCGCATCGTGGTGGCCTCGCCGTCGCTCTTCGAGGGCTCGCGCGTGCCGCAACACGCGGCCGACCTCGCCGGCTTGCCGTGGCTTGCATTGCGCACGTACTACCGCAACGAAGTGAAGCTGACGCACGAAGCGACGGGGGAAGCCGTCCGTTTCCCGATCCGTCCGCGCATCAGCACCGACAATCTCTACGCACTGCGAAGTTCCGCGCGGCTGGGACTCGGCGTGGGCATCGGCTCGGCGTGGCTGCTGCACGACGATATCGCGCAAGGGCGGTTGTTGCACCTCGCGCCTCAATGGCGGGCCGCGCCGCTGCCGCTTTATCTGACCTACCCTCACGCGCAGTTTTACCCGTCGAGGCTGGTCCGCTTTGTCGAGATGATGCGCGAGGTCGTGCCGGCCATCGTCGAGGGATGACGCTCGACATCTGATACAGGGACGCCGCCACCGCTTGCGGACGCGAACAGTGGCATCCGCGTGCGATGGATTCCGGCATTCAAGCGCCTGAAACCGCCCTCATCCGTACCGGAAACCATCAAGCAATCTGTATCGGTACTGTACCGGAACCGTTCGATACACTAGCCCAACTGTGTAATCGACCGGACCTTCCACCATGCCACTCGACCTCCCGAACGCCTTGCCCGCCGGCATCCTGTTCGCGCTCGTCACGACGATCACGCCGGGCCCGAACAACGCGATGCTGCTCGCCTCCGGCGTCAACTTCGGCTTTCGCCGCACGCTGCCGCACATCTGCGGAATCAGCGCGGGCGTCGCCGTCTTGATGCTGTCGGTCGGCTATGGTCTCGGCGAAGCGTTCCGCCTGTTTCCGCGGCTGTACACGGCGCTGGAGACGGCAAGCGTCGTCTACCTGCTGTACCTCGCCTGGAAAATCGGCTCGTCGGACCAAGTGCAGGTGAAGAAGGGCGAGCCGCGCCCGATGACGTTCTTCGAAGCCGTCGCGTTCCAATGGATCAACCCGAAGGCCTGGATGATGGTGCTCACCGCCGCGACCACGCTGCACCTCTCCGATAACTTCGGTTTCAACGCGACGCTGATGGCGGCGGTGTTCGTCGTGATCGGCTTTCCGAGCATCAGCCTGTGGGCGGCCGGCGGCCTCGCGCTGCGGCGCTTCCTGTCGAACCGGCAGCGGCTGCGCACGTTCAACATCACGATGGCGGTCCTGCTCGTGCTGTCGCTGTATCCGGCCGTCGAGCACTTCCTCGCGTGACGGGATAGCGAACGCGGTGCTCCATAATCGTGGCATTGCCACGTTCGGAGTCACCCTGAAGTTGAACTACCCCCACGCTCACTATCGTTCGCTGTCGACCGGAGTTGGCGCTTTAGCGCTTACTCCGGTCCCATGCAAAGCTCCCCCCAAGGGGGCTGATGCCTCCCTTGGGGCGGCCCGGCGGGAGGCATCATGAACTACCCCCACGCTCACTATCGTTCGCTGCCCCCCAAGGGGGCTGATGCCTCCCTTGGGGCGGCCCGGCGGGAGGCATCATGAACCTCCATCGCCTCGACTTCGTTTCGCTATCGCTCTTTACGCTCGTCGTTCGCAGCGGAAGCATCAGCAAAGGGGCCGAACTCGCGCATCTCGCGGTAGGCGCGGCGAGCAAGCGCATCGCCGATCTGGAAGCCGCCGTCGGCACCGAGCTTTTAGAGCGCCACTCCCGGGGCATCACGCTCACCGCAGCCGGCGACGCGCTACTGCGCCACGCCCAGCGCATCCTGAATGACGTCGACCAGTTGTCGGCCGATCTTTCCGATTACGCGGCCGGCGTCGTGGGCGTAGTGCGGCTGTGGGCGAACACGTCGGCGATCACGCAGTTCCTGCCCGCCGAGATTGCGGCCTTCACGGCGGCGAATCCGGAAATCCGCATCGAACTCGAAGAGCAAAACAGCGAACAGGTGGCGTTGGCCGTCGTCGATGGGCAAGCCGATTTCGGCATCCTCGCGGACCAGATGCCGACGCTCGGCTTGCAGACCACGTTTTACCGTCGCGATCAGCTCGTGCTGGTCGTGCCGACCTCCCACCCTTTGGCCCGCCGCAAAGCCATTTCCTTCGATGAAGCGCTGGACTTCGACTTCGTCAGCCTCGCGCGCGATACGTCGCTGGCCAAGCGCCTGCAGCTCGCTACCGACGCCTCCGGCAAACGCCTGAAACTGCGCATCCAGGTGCGCAGTTTCGACGCGATGTGCCTGATGGTCGCCGCTGGACTTGGCATTGCGGTGCTGCCGGAAGCGGCCATCCGTCCGCACTTGCGCTCGATGGGCTTGCACAAGATCGCCTTGTCCGAGGATTGGGCCGAGCGCGAGCTGCTCATCTGCGCGCGTGACCTCAGCGCGCTGCCCAAGCCCGCGCGTCTGCTCGTCAACCATCTGATCGGCGCCTCGCCGGACCCATCGGCGGCTGCCTGACGCTCGTCTCGATCGCCTCGCACCCGCTTTCGCGTTTCGCGAAAGCGGGTTCTCCCACTGCCGCATTCCGCCCGCGCGAGCTCGCGTGCACAATCGTCTCCATCACAAGGAGACTTCATCATGAGCGGCCACCCCCCCATCCCGGCGTCGCCCGCCGCGCTCAAAGGCGTGCGCGTGATCGAAATGGGCCAACTGATCGCCGGCCCGTTCGCCGGCAAGACGCTCGGCGATTTCGGCGCCGACGTCATCAAGATCGAGCCGCCCGGCACCGGCGACCCGCTGCGCAACTGGCGCTTGATGAAGGAAGGCACCTCCGTCTGGTGGCAAGTCCAATCGCGCAACAAGCGCTCGCTCGCGCTCGATCTGCGCTGCGCCGACGGCCAGGACATCGCGCGCAAGCTGATCGCCGAGGCCGACGTCCTCATCGAAAACTTCCGCCCCGGCACGCTCGAAAGCTGGGGCATGGGTTACGAGCCGCTGTCGGAACTCAACCCGCGGCTCGTCATGCTGCGCATTTCCGGCTACGGCCAGACCGGCCCCTATCGCGACTTGCCGGGCTTCGGCTCGATCGGCGAGGCGATGGGCGGGCTGCGGCATCTGACGGGCGAACCGGGGCGCGTGCCCGTGCGTTGCGGCATCTCGATCGGCGACACGCTCGCCGCGCTGCATGGCGTGATCGGCGTGCTGACCGCGCTCTATCACCGCGACGCGAACGGCGGCAAAGGGCAGGTCATCGACGTCGCGCTTCACGAAGCCGTGTTCAACGTGATGGAAAGCCTGGTCCCCGAATACAGCGCGTTCGGCGCGGTGCGCGAAGCGGCCGGCAGCGCGTTGCCCGGCATCGCGCCGTCCAACGCGTACCGGTGCGCCGATGGCTACGTGCTGATCGCGGGCAACGGCGACAGCATCTTCAAGCGCTTGATGACGGCGATCGGCCGCGCCGATCTCGCCGCCGACCCCGCGCTCGCGAACAACGCGGGACGTGTCGAACGCGTCGACGAACTGGACCAGGCGATCGAGCGCTGGAGCGTCGAGCGCTCCGTGAAGGACGTGCTCGCCGCGCTGTCGGACGCCGGCGTCCCCGCCGGCAAGATCTACACGGCCAAGGACATCGCCGAAGACCCGCACTACCGCGCGCGCGGCATGATCGTGAGGCAAGCGACGCGCGACGGCTATGAAGTCGACGTGCCGGGCATCGTGCCGAAGCTGACGGCGACGCCGGGATCGATACGCTCGTCGGCGCCGAAGCTCGGCGACGACACCCACGATGTGCTGCGCGAAATCGGACTTTCCGGCGCGCGCATTGCCGAGCTGCGCGAAAAAGGCGCCATCGCATGAACGTCTGGAACGGGGAACGCCGTCGCATCCATATGCAGGAGGTCGGCACGCGCGACGGTTTGCAAGCCGAATGCGCGTTCGTCGACACCAAGGACAAGATCGCGCTCGTCGACGCGCTGTCGGAGTCGGGCGTGGCGAAGATCGAGGTGACCGCGTTCGTGTCGCCGCAAGCGATCCCTGCGCTGCGCGACGCCGAGATCGTGATGCGCGAGATCGAGCGCAAACCGGGCGTCGTCTATACCGCGCTCGTGCCGAACGTGCGCGGCGCCGAGCGCGCGATCGACGCGCGCGCGGACGAGCTGAACCTCGTGATGTCCGCGAGCGAGAGCCACAACCTGGCGAACCTGCGCATGACGCGCGACCAATCGTTCGGCGCGTTGAAACACGTCGCGAACCTCGCGCGCGACGCGAAGCTGCCCGTCAACATCTCGCTGTCTTGCGCGTTCGGCTGCCCGATGGAGGGCGACGTGTCCGAAGCCACGGTGCTCCGCTGGGCGCAACGCCTGATCGACGAGGCCGGCGCGCACGGCATCACGCTTTGCGACACGACCGGCATGGCCTATCCGAGCCAAGTCGCCAAGCTCACGGCGATGTTCTCGGAGCGTTGGCCCGGCACCGAACTGACGCTGCATTTCCACAATACGCGCGGCATGGGCCTCGCCAACGTGCTGGCCGCGATCGACGCGGGCGCGAATCGCTTCGACGCGTCGCTGGGCGGGATCGGCGGCTGCCCGTATGCGCCGGGTGCGAGCGGCAACGTCTGCAGCGAAGAGATCGTGCACGCGCTGGAGTGGATGGGATACGACACCGGTGTCGATCTTGCCGCGCTGATCGCGGCCTCGAAACGTCTGCCGGCGCTGATCGGCCACGACACGCCGGGCCAGATCGTCAAGGCAGGACGGCGGCTCGATCTGCATCCGCTGCCCGCGGATTTCGCGGCGATCCGCGAACGTGCGCTGCAACGCGACGGTAGGGCAGCAGAGCAACGAGATTAAGCGCAACCTATATCGCGAACAGTACGGGCGCCCCCACGGCAGACGATGAAAAATCGCTAAGGCGCCTTCCCCTAGCCCAGGAGACGACAACATGCAAGAAACCGACATCGCGCAGCCACCCAAAGCGCACTGGTACGACGGCCTCACACCCACGCACTGGCGCGTGCTGCGCGGCAGCTTCCTGGGCTGGATTTTCGACGGCTTCGAAGCGCTCGCGCTCGTCGTCGTGCTCGCGCCGATGCTCAAGTCGGTGCTGACGCCCGCGCAAGCGTTGTCGACGCCCGTCTACGCGGGCGGCGTGATCGGCATCACACTGCTCGGCTGGGGCGTCGGCGGCATGGTGGGCGGCATCCTCGCGGACTATGTCGGACGCAAGCGCATGATGCTGTGGTCGGTGTTCCTCTATGCGTTGTTCTCGGGGCTGACCGCGTTCTCCGGTTCGTTTTTGGTGCTGTGCTCGCTGCGCTTTCTCACGGGCCTCGCGATGGGCAGCGAATGGAGCACGGGCGTCGCGCTCGTTTCGGAAACGTGGCCCGAGCACGCTCGCGCGAAAGGCGCAGGGTTCTTGCAATCCGGATTCGGCTGGGGGACGCTGCTGGCGGTCGTCGTCTGGTATGCGCTCTCGTCGATGCATCCGCTGGGCGGACAGACGTGGCGCCTGATGTTCGTCGCCGGCGCACTGCCTGCGTTGTTCGTGCTCTATCTGCGCCGCGGATTGAGCGAATCGGAGAAGTGGCAAACGGCGGTCAAGGAGAAGCGCTGGAGCGCGACGGCCGACGCGAGCGGCCATGCTGTCGCGAAGGCAGGCAATCGAGACAAGCGCCCGTTCACGCTCAAGCAATTGTTCAGCGAACGCGAAGCGCTGCGCCGCACGCTGCTGACGATGCTCCTGTCGATCGTTTCGACCACGGGCTGGTGGGCCATCTCGAGCTGGCTGCCGACGTTCACGGTGTCCTTGGCGAAAGCGACGGGAGCCGCCGACGCCGTGGCGTGGGGCTCGCGGATCTCGATCGTCTACACCGCGGGAGCGATCGTCGCGTATCTGGCGGCGGGCTTCATCGTCGATTCGATCGGCCGGCGCGCGTTCCTGTGCATGACGTTCGCCGGCGCGCTGATCACGACGGTCATCACGTACCAGTACACGGCGACGCTGGGCGGGATGCTGATCATCGCGCCGATCAACGGGTTCTTTACGCTCGGCTGCGCGTATGCGTGGATGGCGATCTATCCGTCCGAGCTGTTCACGACGACCGTGCGCTCGACGGCGATCAGCTTCGTGTTCAACGCGGCGCGTTTGATCGCGTGGGTGTTTCCGATTCTGTCGGGATCGATGATCAAGACGTTCGGCGGGGTGTCGCATGCGGCGCTGATCATGAGCTCGTGCTACCTGCTCGGGATCGTGATTCCGTGGTTCTTGCCGGAGACGCGGGGCAAGGGCATGCCGGAGTGAGGGAGCATGAAGCGCGGCGCGTCAAACGATGCGCTGCACGATGCGCCGACGATCGCCGCCGTCATCGTCGAGACCTTACGGTTTGCATTCATCGGCTCGTCAGGAGCGGCCCAGGAGTCGGTATTCGCACGCATTGTTGAGTGCATTAGCAATGTGCGACATTAGCGCGGCTCGGAGACCGCCCGATAAACACGTCCCAAAACCAAGAGGCAACAATGTCCCACCAGAAGTCGGCTGAAATTGCTGCGCGGTTCGACCGCCTGCCCCCGTCGCGCACCGTCTGGACGATGGTGATCCTGATCTCGCTCGGCGGCGTATTCGAGTTCTACGACCTGTTCTTCACGGGCTACGTGGCGCCCGGCATGGTCGAATCGGGGCTCTTCAAGCCCGAATCGCTCGGCATCTTCGGCTCGCTCGCCGGGCTCGCGGTGGCCGGCTTCGGCACCTTCGTGTTCTCGACGTTCGCCGGGCTCTGGATCGGCGCGCTGATCTTCGGCTCGGTGGCCGACCGCTTCGGGCGACGCTTCATCTTCACGTGGTCGCTCGTCTGGTACATGGTCTGCACGATCATCATGGCGTTCCAGACCTCCGGCCAGTGGATCAACATCTGGCGCATCATCGCGGGCATCGGCATCGGCGTCGAGCTCGTCACGATCGATTCCTACATCTCCGAGCTGATTCCGAGCGCCGAGCGCGGCCGCGCGTACGCCGCGAACCAGTTCATCACGTTCTCCGTGGTGCCGGTGATCGCGTTCCTCGCGTGGGCGCTGAAAGGGACGCAGCCGTTCGGCCTCGAATATTGGCGCGTGGTGATTCTGATCGGCTCGGTCGGCGCGCTCGCCGTGTGGTTCATCCGCCGCAACGTGCCGGAAAGCCCGCGCTGGCTCGCGCGTCAGGGCCGCGTCGACGAAGCCGAGCGCATCATCGCCGACATCGAAAGCCGCGTCGCCAAGGAAAAAGGCATCGCGCTGCCGCCGCCGCAAGTCGCGGCGCAGGAGCGCGAAGGCCGCGGCTCCTACGCCGAGATCTTCGGCCCGCTCTATCTGAAGCGCACGATCATTCTGTCGATCTTCAACATGGCGCAGGTCATCGGCTTCTACGGCTTTGCCGCGTGGGTGCCGACGCTCTTGATCCATCGCGGCGTCCACGTGACCGCGAGCCTCGGCTACGCATTCATCATTGCGATTGCGAACCCGTTCGGTCCGCTGCTCGGCACCTGGTTCGCCGACAAGGTCGAGCGCAAGACGCAAATCTGCACCGCGCTGTTTGTGATGGGCGTCGTGATCGCGCTCTTCTCGCAGGCGTCCGACCCGACGATCCTGATCATCCTCGGCGTGCTGTTCACGCTCGCGTCGAACATCATGTCGTACGCGTATCACGGCTACCAGGCGGAGCTGTATCCGACGCGCGTGCGCGCCCGCGCGGTGGGCTTCGTCTACTCGTGGAGCCGGATCGCGGCAGCCTTCGCGGGCCTCGCGATCGGCATTCTGCTGCACGGCTACGGCGTGCCGGGGGTCGCCGTGTTCATCGGCGCGTCGATGGTGGTCGCGATCTGCATGATCCTGCTCGGGCCGTCCACGCGTGGGCGCTCGCTCGAGTCGATCAATCATTGACGGCGCGCGCAGCGATGCTGCGGTGACGCTCGCGTGACATTCGTCTGGCGTTTTGCACCCGCAACGTGCGCAACGCCAGCGTTCGGCGTACGCTTGACGGCAGCGCCGCTGTCGCGCTACATCGCGCGGCCGGTGCCGATAAGGGGACACCGATGAAAGCACCCGTCAGAACCGGCACCCATATCGAAGGCATTCACTGGGTGGCCGAATACTCGGAGACGGCGCACGAGATTCGCGTGCTGCGTGAAGGGTTCGAAGTCGGCGTCTATTGCGCGCCGCCTACTCTATTCGGCGACGAGGCCGACGCCGGCTCGAAAAGCTGCGCCGACCATCGCGCCGTAGAGGCCGCCATCCGCGCGTTCCTGATGCGCTTCGTCGCCGACCACGACGCGGAGGAATAGCGGGGCCGCCGCCCCTCTTGGCCGCCTCTCTTCATGACGCGGCGGTCTTATTCGGCGGAGGCCGCCCCGCCCGCGTCTTCCTCGCGGAACACCTTGTCCGCCAGGTGAAACGCCGAATTCGCTGCCGGCACGCCGCAGTAGATCGCTGTCTGCAGCAGCACTTCCTTGATTTCGTCGCGCGTCACGCCGTTGTTCTTCGCCGCGCGCAAATGCATCGCCAGCTCCTCGCCGCGGTTCAGCGCCACCATCATCGCAATCGTCAGCAGGCTGCGCGTATGGCGCGGCAAGCCTTCGCGCGCCCAGATCTCGCCCCACGCATAGCGCGAAATGAAATTCTGGAACTCCGTCGTCAGCTCCGTGCGGTTCGCGAGCGAGCGATCCACGTGCGCGTCGCCGAGCACCGCGCGGCGCACCTTCATCCCAGCTTCGTAGCGTTCTTCGTCGTTCATTGCGGCCCTGCCAGGAAATCGAGCACTGTCGGCGTAAATTCATCAGCCCGCTCGATATTGGAAATGTGGAAGGCGTCCAGCTCGGCGTAGCGCGCGCCGGGAATGCCGCTCACGAGCGCGCGGCCTTGCTCGGCAGTGGTCGAGACGTCGTGCGTGCCCGCGATCACGAGCGACGGCACCTTGATGCCGGCGAGCTCGCCGCGCAGATCGGCTCCGTCGATGGCTTCGCAGTTCGATGCATAGCCTTCGTTGTTCGTGTGCACGAACACGTCCCGGATCTGGGCGAAGACGAGCGGCTCGCTCTCGATGAACCCGGCGCTGAACCAGCGCGACAGCACCGCATCCGCAATCGCGAGCATGCCCTCTTCGCGAGCCCGCTTCGCACGCGGCACCCAGATTTCCGGCGAACCGATGTGCGCCGCCGTGTTGGACAGCACGACACGGTTCAAGCGCTCAGGATGGCGCGCCGCGAGCGCGATCCCCGTCAGGCCGCCCATCGAGATGCCGCAGAAATTCGCGCGTTCGATCGCGAGCGCATCGAGCAGGCCGAGCACATCGCCGGTCAATTGCTCGATCGTGTACGGCCCCTTGGGCGCATCGGAATGGCCGTGGCCGCGCGTGTCGTAGCGCAGCACGCGGAAGTGCTGCGAAAAAGCCTCGACTTGCGCGGTCCACATCGACAGATCCGCGCCGAGCGAATTCGACAGCACGAGCCACGGCGCGGCGGCGCGCCGGGCGCCATCGACACGATAGTGAAGGTTGATGCCATTGACGGCAGCGTGGGGCATTGCGATTACTCCTGGTCGGCTGCAGCGGCGTGCAGCAATAGAACGGCGTCGACGTACGCATGCGCCTGCCCGACGTACTGCGCCGGATCGAGCAGTTGCTGCAAGCGTGCGACGGGAAGATGGGCGGTGACGGCATCGTCGGCGGCGAGCACGTCGAAGAGCGTTCGGCCCGTTTGCACGGCCGTCTTCGACGCGTGCTCGACGAGCTTGTGCGCGTCGAGCCGGCCGATCTTGTCGCCGAGCGCGAGCATCACCGCCTCGCCGAGAATGAGGCCGTGCGTGACTTCGAGATTGGCCGCGAGACGCTCGACATCGACATTCAGGCCCGCGAGGATCTGGCCGGTCTGCGCGAGCGCGCCGCCGGCGAGACGCGCGAGATCGGGCAACGCGTCCCACTCGGCCTGCCAGCCGCCGAGCGCGCGCTCGTGCTCCTGAACCATGCCGGCGAACACGGTGGCGACAAGCCCCGGCGCGCGAGCCGCCGCGGTCAGCACCGCCGCGCAGCCGACCGGGTTGCGCTTGTGCGGCATCGTCGACGAGCCGCCCTTGCCGGGCGCCGCGGGTTCCGCGAGCTCGCCGATTTCGGTCTGCATTTGCAGCGAGATGTCGCGCGCGATCTTGCCGAGCGTGCCGATCAGCATGCCAAAGAGCGAGGCCGATTCGGCAATCCGGTCGCGCTGCGTGTGCCACGGCACCGCGGGCAGCGCGAGGCCCAGCTCCTTTGCAAGCGACGCGGCCACGGCAGGCGCCGCATCGCGCAAGCTCGCGAGCGTGCCGGCCGCGCCGCCGAATTGCAGCACGAGCACGCGCGCACGCAATTCGCCAAGGCGCGCGCGGTGCCGCAACAGCGCGTCGAGCCACTGCGCGAACTTGAGGCCGAGCGTCATCGGCAGCGCCTGCTGCAGCCACGTCCGGCCGATCAGCGGCGTCGCGCGATGTTGCTTCGCCAGCGCGGCGAGCGCATCGCAAGACACGCGCAAATCGGCGTCGAGCAACGCGAACGTATCGCGCAGTTGCAGCACCGTGGCCGTATCGATGACGTCCTGGCTCGTCGCGCCCCAATGGACGTATTTCGACGCCTCGGCATCGATATCCTTCACGCTCGCCGTAAGCTGCTTGACGAGCGGAATCGCCAGATTGCCGCCGAGCGCCGCATCGCGCGCAAGCGCGCCGGCGTCGAGCCGGTCCGCGTGACACGCGGTTTCGATCGCGCCGACCGCCGCCTGCGGAATCACACCATGCGCCGCCGACGCGCGCGCAAGCGCCGCTTCGACATCGAGCATCCGCTGCAGCGTGGCGCGCGGCGACCACACGTCGTTCATCGGCTGCGTCCCGCAGATGAGGCTAGTGAGGCGTGCGCTGGCTTCTAGCATGAAATGGGTGGACATTGAAAACCGCGCCGTGGCTGCAAAGGCGGGAAACGAGCGGCGCGCGAGACTCGCGAACTGCCATTGTCTCGCGAAGCCGCTTTTTGGGTATGCGTGAATACGCCCGGCTAAGGGCGTTTCAAGCCGAAGCGGCGGCCTGGGTCGCGTCGATGAGCGCGATGCCCGTCAGCTTCTGTAATTCGTCGAACGAGATGTCGGAAAAGATCTCGCGCACGGCGAGCCCTTCTTTCGTGACGTCGATCACGGCGAGGTCGGTATAGATGCGGTCGACGCAGCCGATGCCCGTCACCGGGTACGAGCACTGCCCGACGAGCTTGCTTTCACCCTGCTTCGTCAAGTGCTCCATCATCACGTAGACCTGCTTCGCGCCAATCGCGAGATCCATCGCGCCGCCGACGGCCGGAATCGCATCGGGTGCGCCCGTGTGCCAGTTCGCGAGGTCGCCCTTCTCCGAGACCTGGAACGCGCCCAGCACGCAAAAATCCAGATGGCCGCCGCGCATCATCGCGAACGAATCCGCGTGATGGAAGAACGCGCCGCCCGTGAGCAGCGTCACGTGCTGCTTGCCGGCGTTGATCAGCTCGTCGTCTTCCTCGCCGGGCGCCGGCGCCGGGCCCATGCCGAGCAGGCCGTTTTCGCTGTGCAGGAAGATTTCGCGGTCGGCGGCGAGGTGGTTCGCCACCAGCGTCGGCACGCCGATGCCGAGGTTCACGTAAGCGCCTTCAGGGATGTCCTGGGCGACGCGCTTGGCCATTTCATCGCGGGTCAGTCGTTTCATCGTCGATTCTCCTGTCGGTCGGAGTTGGCGCTTTAGCGCTTACTCTGACCTCATGCAAAGCTCGGGCACTCGTTAGGCGGCTTGTTCGGCGTGGGCGTCGCGGTGCACCGTCTGCGGCACCGCGACCACGCGCTGCACGAAGATGCCGGGCGTGACGATCACTTCCGGATCGAGCGCGCCGAGCGGCACGACTTCCGACACTTGCGCGATCGCGGTCTTCGCCGCACTCGCCATGATCGGGCCGAAGTTGCGCGCCGTCTTGCGGTAGACGAGATTGCCCCAGCGGTCGCCCCGGTACGCCTTGATCAGCGCGAAATCCGCGTGCAGCGGCGCTTCGAGCACATAGTGCTTGCCGTCGATCAGACGCGTTTCCTTGCCCTCGGCGAGCTTCGTGCCATAGCCGGTGGGCGTGAAGAAGCCGCCGATGCCGGCGCCCGCCGCGCGAATGCGCTCCGCGAGGTTGCCCTGCGGCACGAGCTCCAGTTCGATCTCGCCTGCGCGATAGAGCGCGTCGAATACGTAGGAATCGGTCTGGCGCGGGAACGAGCAGATGATCTTGCGCACGCGCTTGGTCTTGAGCAATGCGGCCAGGCCCGTGTCGCCGTTGCCCGCGTTGTTGTTCACGATGGTCAGATCGCGCGCGCCCTGCTCGATCAACGCATCGATCAGCTCGGACGGCATCCCGGCCGTGCCGAAGCCGCCGATCATGATCGTCGCTCCGTCGTATACGTCGGCCACCGCCGACTGGAGGGATTCGAAAATCTTGTTAACCATGCTGTCTTCCTGATGTTGCGGCGCTGTCGGCTGGCCTTAGCGCTTTAGCGCTTAGGCCAGTCCCATGCAAAGCTGCCGACCGCTAGGTGAAGGGGCGCGCCCGAAAGCGTGCCCGGCGTCTCCGTCAACCGTCGCGCGGGAGGTGCGTCGGCTGCGTTTTGTTCGTATTTCGAACATAGATTCGATTAGCGAACGTTTCAACGCATCATAGAGTCGGGGCGAACCGCTTGTCAAGGATCGTCAGACGGGCAGCCTTGACTGCGCGCCTCCTTGGCGCTACCGCACGTGCGATGCATATCGCCGTCATGCACGCGCGCAAAACGCTCAAGGAAATCGCGCCCGCAGCCAATCGAGCTTGGTAGGCGGCAGGCTCAGCCTGCCGCCATAGCCGTCGTCGTCGCCATGACCGTAATTCAATTTGCCGGGCTTTGTCGTGATCACGCGGGCATCCCAGAACCCATCGCCTAGAGAAAAATAGAATAAGCGCTCCGCCAGTAAGTCGCCCGTCGCGGCGGAAAATAGCTGCAACCGCATTCTTTTCTCAAAAAACGGGGCCCACGAGGCGACTTCGCATAGCCGTACTTCATAGCGCCGTCCGCCATCTTCGAATACGTTACCGCCCATTGTCTCAGTCATCATCGCGGTGTACTTCTCGCAACCGTACGGACCCGAGCTCCACACCGGACCGGAGTTCCACCACAGGTTCCAAAGGTTGAGCAACAGTGCGGCAATGCCGATCCGCAACGCCACCGTTGTGGCCAATTTGAATGTGCGGTGTGCACGGCCTGATGCCGAATCGGCGAATACATAGGCCCAGCTGCGTAGCAGGCAAATTGCAATGAAGGTGAACTTTATTGCGCGCCAGAGGAATTCTGGTACGAGCATGCTACGCAGTAGCGTTCGTTCGAGAAAGGGCGCTGTGTCCCAATAGTCATAAAGATCGTAGACAGCTTGTGCCATCCATACCAATGCGATCATCAACGTGATCGTGTATTTCAACTGCGGCTGCCTGATGGCTCGGATTAAAGAAGACATTCGGGCAGCTCCACAGTAATCGGGGTTTTCAATTGAATGAATATTCGATCTGAATAAATCAGGAAATCGCCGCCTTGCTGGTGTTGCCGCTGCCAAGCTCGGAAATCTCGATTGCGGATCGGATAATAGACGCTGCGCTCCAACAACGGGAGTTCGGTATAAACCGGGTTGTCGGTGCCATTCCACAGGTGGGGGCGTATTTGCGGTTGCTGTCCGAACTCCTTACTTACATAGTCACCCGCCAACGATGCCGCCAGCCACAACATGTCATGCTTATTCCAATGCCCAAGATATTGCGAATGGCCATCACCATCATCCGCAAAAGAATAGTTTTCCTTGGCATAGACATAGATGTGCGTAATGTGCACGGTTCGCCGTATGTAATAGCGCACGCCATGGCTTTCGTGGCGCCCATAGGTTTGGCTTTCGACCCGCGCCAAACCGGTAGCGGCATAGAAATAGAAGTTGCCCAGCGCGGCGGATATATCGCGTGCGAATACCGAGCGCCAAATATCCACCTTACTATGCTGAAATTGAAACCGCGCATGCAATTGCTCAATATCCTCCCCGCACAACGCCCAGGTAAGCAGCCAACCGCTTTTCATCCCCGTTCGATCGAAGAACCGCTGCAGCATCCCTGGCCCCTCGCCAGGCTTGCCTTTTAGCACCTCCATTGCCCCTGAGCTATAAATGGCATTTTTTACTCAAATCATCGTACTGGCTCTGGATCAAGTCATGCCGCAACAACCACTCCAACTTTACGCTCTCGGTATCTACCATGCTTTTTGGATACGGTTGGCCGAATTGATTGATGCCATAGGTTTCATCGTGCTTGGTCCGCGAATAATTAAGCTGACCAGCAAACCAGCGGCGCATCAATTTCGCCGAGACTTTCAGCCCGAGTGCATCCATTGCGCGGGGAATGTCTTGGATGTCAAACGGTGGCACGGTAGGTGCGGGCGGCGCGGGTGGCTTCGGCGCCGCCTTGACCTTGGGCATGGGCGGAGGCGGCGGAGTACGCACCCAATCGATGAAATCGAGAATGTCCGTCACCATTTTCACCACGCCATCGGTCTCAACCCGCGGCGGGGTCTTCACGGGTGGCGCAGGCGGGGGTGGCGACGCATGGATCAACTTCGGCGGCGGCCGCTCCAGCCTTAAGCACACGTCCTCGATCCGAACCGGCGTGCAGCCTTGCTCGCCTTCATGTAATTGCCAGCGCGGCCTGAATAAGCCATCCAGCTTGTAATACGGCGATGGGCCGTTTGTATTGTCCAATGCTTGCCTCCTCTCGTGTACACACAAACCGGAGATTGTAAGCATATCGAAATGAATACGCCATGCGACACCATGTCTCTACGCCACAAACGGCAGCCCCACATAGTTCTCCGCCAGCGATTGCGCCGCCGCGCGCGAGCTCGTCACGTACTTCAGCTCCGCCATCTTCAGGCGATTGCCGAACGGCGTGTCGTCGTAAGACGAGTGCAGCATGTTGGTCATGAAATACGAAAAGTGCTCCGCACGCCAAATGCGTTCGAGGCAGGTCTGCGAGTAGGCGTCGAGCAGATCGGCGCGCGCATCGCGGTAGCGCGCCGCCAGCGCCTTCGACAGCACGCGCACGTCGGACACGGCGAGATTCATTCCCTTCGCGCCGGTAGGCGGCACGATGTGCGCCGCGTCGCCCGCGAGGAACAGGCGCCCGAACTGCATCGGCTCGGTGACGAAGCTGCGCATCGGCGTCACGCTCTTCTGCGTGATGCGCCCTTCGTTCGGCAACCAACCGCTGCTATTTTCGAAGCGCGTGCGCAGCTCTGCCCAGATGCGCTCGTCGGACCACTGCGCAAGGTCTTCCTCGGGATGGCATTGCAGATAGAGGCGCGTGACGCTCGGCGAACGCATGCTGAAGAGCGCAAAGCCGCGCTCGTGATGCGCGTAGACGAGCTCGTCCTTGGACGGCACCGCGTCTGCCAGGATGCCGAGCCAGGCGAACGGATAGACGCGTTCGTAGGTGCGCAGCACGCCGGCCGGAATCGACGCGCGCGAAATGCCATGGAAACCATCGCATCCCGCCACGTAGTCGCAATCGATCCGCTGCTCGACGCCGCGGTGCTTGAAGCGGACGTGCGGCGCATCGCTTTGCAAATCGTGCAGCGACACGTCCTCCGCCTCGAAATAGAGCGGCTGTTCGTGCTCGAGCGCAGCCGCGATGAGATCGCGCACGACTTCATGCTGGCTATAAACGGTAATCGAGCGCCCGCCCGTGAGCGCCGTCACGTCGATGCGGTGCAGTTCGCGCCCGAACAGCAGTTCGATGCCGTGATGCACGAGCCCTTCGCGCTGCATCCGCGCACCGAGCCCGGCTTCGTTGAGCGTATCGACCGTGCCTTGTTCGAGCACGCCGGCGCGGATGCGGTTCTCGCAATACTCGCGCGCGCGCGCCTCGACGATCACGGAATCGATGCCTTGCAAACGAAGCAGATGGGAAAGCAAGAGGCCTGCGGGCCCCGCGCCGATGATGGCGACTTGTGTGCGCATGTTCGTCTCCTGAACATTGGTTCGATTAATGAAACGATTGTCGGCGCTTTCCCCAATATGCGGCAACGCGATTATGCGAATACCTTGTATACGCAATAGCGATAAAGGTAGCGTAAGACCGCGATGCAAGAACTCGACTTGAATTTGATTCCTTACCTGGTCGCGATGGAAGACGCGCGCAACGTAAGCCGCGCCGCCGAGCTGCTAGGCGTGAGCCAGCCGCGCGTGTCGACGGCGCTCGGGCGGCTGCGCAAGTATTTCGGCGATCCGCTCTTCGTGCGCACGTCGCGCGGCATGGAGCCGACGCCGCGCGCGCTCGCCCTCATCCCCGCCGCGCGCGAGGCGCTTCTATCCATCGAACGCGGGGTGCTCGACGCTCAGCAGTTCGACCCGGCCACGACGACCCGCACGTTCTCGATCGCGCTCTCCGACGTCGGCGAGATCGTGTTCCTGCCGCGCCTCTTGCAGCTCTTCGCCGAGCGCGCGCCGCACGCGAACCTGCGTTCGGTCTCGCTGCCGCCCGCGCACGTCGAACGCGGGCTCGAAACGGGCGACGTGGACCTCGCGATCGGCTATTTCCCCGACCTCTCCGGAAGCAATTTTTTTCAGCAACGGTTGTTTACGCACCGCTTCATCTGCTTGCTGAGAAGCGGCCATCCGCTCGCGGGTGCGCCGCTCGCGCTCGACCCGTTTCTCGCCTGCGGCCACGCGGTCGTGCGCGCCGAAGGACGCAGCCAGGAAGTGCTCGAAAAGTTCCTGGAGAAAAATCGCATCCGCCGCCGCGCCGTGCTCGAGACGCCGCACTTCATGAGCCTGCCGTTCATCCTCGCACGCACCGACCTGATCGCGACCGTGCCGCATGCGATCGGCTTCGCGTACGCCGCCGAGCATGCGTCGATCACGCTCGCCGAGCCGCCTTTGCCGCTGCCGCATTTCGATCTCAAGCAGCACTGGCACCGCAAGTATCACAACGATCCGCGGCTGTCGTGGCTGCGCGGCGTCGTCTCCGAACTGTTCAACGACGCTGCCGACGAATGGCCCAAGTCATGACCCGATTCATGACTCGAGTACGCTGCGCGAAATGAAGTCGGGGTGCCCCGGGCGGCGCCGCAAAAAACATGGAACAATGCGGAACGCGTGACGGATAGGGATTGCCCGGCTGCGGCGAATCGGCACATCAGGAGCCAAGGATGACGAACGAATCTCGAGCAAAAAAGCACAACGGCGACGCTTTGAGCCGGCCGACACGCGAAGAAGCGGAAGCCGCAGTCGGCGTGCTGTTGCGCTGGGCCGGCGACGATCCCGAGCGCGAAGGCTTGCTCGAAACCCCGGCGCGCGTCGTGCGCGCGTACGAAGAGTTCTTCTCGGGCTATCAGCAGGACCCGCGTGAAATCCTGGCGCGCACGTTCTCCGAAGTGGACGGCTACGACGAAATGATCGTGCTGAAGGACATCCGCTTCGAAAGCTATTGCGAGCACCACATGGTGCCGATCATCGGTCGCGCGCACGTTGCGTACTTGCCGGAGCATCGCGTGGTCGGCATTTCGAAGCTCGCGCGGCTCGTCGACGCGTTTGCGAAGCGTCTGCAGATCCAGGAGAAGATGACCGCGCAAATCGCCGATACGCTGAACGAGATCCTGCAGCCGAAGGGCGTCGGCGTGATCCTCGAGGCGGCCCATCAATGCATGTCGACGCGCGGCGTGCACAAGCCGGGCGTCGAGATGGTCACGTCGCGGATGCTCGGCACGTTCCGCACGGATCCGTCGACGCGGCGCGAGTTTCTATCGATCGTGTCGAACAGCACGGCGTACAACGTGCCGAATACGTGAGCGCTAGGGAGATCGGCTCGGACGAATGCCTGCCCATTTCGAGATGGGAATTGTCACAAATGGCAATGTCATTACAACCAGGCTACAGCTGTATTTCGAACCTTACCGGCCGGACCGTCGGCAAGCCCGGCGTCACGACTTCGCTTCGTCGCGGCGATCGCCTTCGCGGATCTTGCCCTGCGACACGCTGCTGCCCGGCGGCACGCTGTGCGTGAGCCATACGTTGCCGCCGATCACCGAACCCCGCCCGATCGTCACGCGCCCGAGTATCGTCGCGCCCGCATAGATCACGACATCGTCTTCGACCACCGGATGGCGCGCATTGCCCTTGACGAGCGCGCCGTCGCCATCGGCTGGAAAACTCTTCGCGCCGAGCGTCACCGCCTGATAAAGACGCACGCGTTCGCCGATGATCGCCGTTTCGCCGATCACGACGCCCGTGCCGTGGTCGATGAAAAAGCTCGGGCCGATCTGCGCGCCGGGGTGGATGTCGATGCCGGTCGCCGAGTGCGCGATCTCGTTGATGAAACGCGCAAGCAACGGCACGCCAAGACGATGCAAAGCGTGCGCGAGCCGATGATGCATCATCGCCAACACGCCGGGATAGCACAGCAGGATTTCGGTGATGTGCTGGGCGGCCGGATCGCCCGCATACGCGGCCTGAATGTCGCTCACGAGCAGCGCGCGAATCTTCGGCAACTGCGCGCCGAAATCGCGCGCGATTGCGAATGCCGTCGCTCTCAGTTCGTCGTTGGAGGTATCGGCGTGCTCGGGCAGAAAGCGCAGCGCGCGGCGGACCTGTTCGGCGAGCAGCCGCAGCGTGCTTTCGAGCGTGGTCCCGACGTAGTAGTCGACGCTTTCGTCGGTCAGATCGGGCGCACCGTAGTGCGTCGGGAAAAGCGCGGCGCGCAGGCCGGTGACGATGCCGCAGATCGCATCGCGGGAAGGCAATTCCCGAATGCCGCGCGGATGGCGCGTGCGATGCAGTTGTTCGCGCGAGGCGCGCAACTCGGCGACGATTTGCTCAAGACCCCAGTTGTGGGACTGCGAATTCGACATGATGACGCGGCAGCCGCTTATCGCGGCTGTTAAGTGAAGTGTCCGCAAAGATTACCGCTTTTTTGCCGCCTTCGCGCGAGGCCCGATGGGAGTCAGATCGTCACGCTGCTCGCGTCGATCCAGCGCACGGCCCAGTCGCGCGCGTGCGCAATCGCGGAAGCTTCATCCGTAAAACGCAGCTCATTCGGAAAGAAACGATTGGCGACGAGTTCTCCGTCGCTCGAACGGGAGATCACGACATACGCCTGGTAGGTGCCGTCGCCCGAGCGCGCCGGCGCGCAGTTCAACAAGTAGCCGCGATGTGTGAATGCAGCGTCGAAATCGAAATGCATGAGTCACCTGCCCTGAGTGCCCTGCCTGGTTTATTCGAGTTGTACGCACAATTGGGGAGTTCGCCGCGGGTTTGAACGGCACGCACGACGAACATGTAATGATGGCGTGCAAGCTCTGAGGAGAGGATCATACTCTGTACAAAGTGCGTGTTCTACGAAAAAAAATCGGACGCTAACCCTTCTTTACGGTTCCAGTGCGCGACCCCTCATGCCTGAGCGGCGGAACGGCTTTTGCAGCGCTTTCATCGATTGCTTTTTTATGGGGATCGTCATGAATGCGACAACCGACAACCCAATCGGCGCGCGCGGCGCCGATCGCGCGACGAATGAACCTGACGCTCAACCCGGACCGCTCGGCCTGACGAACCGGCGTCCGCGCAGCGTCGATTTGAGCAACGATGCGACCTTCGACAGCACCGTCGATACCGACGGCAAGTATCGCGAAGCCGAGCGCCTCGCGAACGGCGAACCGATTTCGCCAGACGAAGTGACGTGTTGCGATGCGACGCTCGACAACAGCGTGCCCGAGCAAGGAGACGGCTTCGCCGGTTTCGACAGCCGGGTCGGCGGCAGCAAGCTGCTGCTTGCGCTCAAGCCCGGCTACGACGTAGTGGACAAGGGCGTACAGCTCACCCAAATCCCTTACCTGCAGATACACGGCAGGATGCGCCGGTCGGCAAACGACATCGATTGGGAATGGGAGCTGCAGCACATGCGCCCGACGCGTCTCTTCGAGATTTGCCCCTCGAAGCCGCATTGAGCCGATTTTTTTCGGGGCTCGCAAATGCCCCCCACGCTCTCTTACGTTCGCTGCCTCCCTTGGGGCGGCCCGGCGCCCCAAGGGAGGCATCATGAAGATCGTCGTCATCGGAGCCAGCGGCACGCTCGGGCGCGCCGTGTCGGCCGAACTCAAGACCCGCCATCAAGTGATCGAAGTCGGCGCGACGCACGGCGACTATCACGTCGACGTCACGAACTTGCCGAGCGTCGAGCGGCTTTTTCACGAGATCGGCAAAGTCGATGCCGTGGTGACGACCGTCGGCAAAACGCACTTCGGCCCGTTTCACGAAATGACGGCTGATCAGTTCTGGATCGGCCTGCGCGACAAGCTCATGGGACAAGTGAACGTCGTGCTCGCCGCCCAGCATCACGTGAACGACGGCGGGTCGTTCACGCTGACGACCGGCATTCTCACCGACGAGCCGATTCGCGACGGCGTCAACACGACGACCGTCAATTCCGCGCTCGAAGGGTTCGTGCGCGGCGCGGCGATCGAGTTGCCGCGCGGGATTCGGATCAACGCGGTGAGCCCCACCGTGCTCGAAGAATCGATGGGCATGTACGGGCCGTATTTCCGCGGCTTCGAGCCGGTCACGGCACATCGCGCCGCGCGGGCGTATTGCCGCAGCGTGGAAGGCGCGCAGACGGGGCGGGTGTATCGCGTGGGAGACTGAACAGCCTATTCAGGGCCGCACGGCGCTGCGGTTTTGCATCTTTCCAATCGATCGACCGCATCCAGGCAGCAAGCTTCGACATCCAGAGGAGACCTCGTTATCCGGGGTTGTTCAGGGAACGCCAAACGTTTGCTTTGCTTAGCGATGTCGAAACACCCAGAACTTGGCGGACACGAAATTCACGCCAAGACCGGCGACCGATCCCACTGCGACGGCAAAGAGCGGCAGGAATCGCATGGGGTGAAGCAGGAAGACCGTTGCCGAATAGGCGAGATAATTGACGGCCCCGCCGCCCGACATGGCGAACAGATACCGCCACCACTCGCTCCAGAGCGAGCGGGCGCGACGCGGGGTTGCCGGCATGGCGCTCGCCCGCGGCGTAAATGTGTAGTGCCGATTGATTTGCCAGGTGACGAACACGGCGCCCAGGAACGACACGACGCGGCCGGCGTAATAGCCGAGGCCGAGCGCAAGCATCAAATACAAGACACCCGCATCGGCAAGAAAGCCCGCCATGCCGGCGACGCCAAAGTGAAAAAGCTGTTTGCGCATGTCAGGGGACGGGCGTGTCCGCACCCGACGAATTGTTGTCGAAGACATGGACGCGGGCCTCCGGAAGTGCCGTCCGGAAATTGCGGACCACGGCGCCGACTGTCGCGGCCGCGTTGTAACCAGGCACGAGTACCGCGATCCGTAGCGGAGGAATGCCGCGCGGAACTGTCATGGATTCGTAATATTTAAATGGGCAGTTGAGTCAGACAAGGCAAGAAGCATCCTTTTCAGCCTAAAAGAAACTTTGCGAAAAAAGCCTTGCCATAGCGGTAAAACGCGCGGTGGAGCGCATCCGGCGCTAGCCGGCCCCGGCCTCCACCGGCCGCGGCATCCTAAAGGCCACGCGTGGCGATGTCAACTTCGACACCCGCCGGTCCGACTCAGCCCCAAACCCGCTCAAACACAGCCCGCACAACCGGAATCAAGCGTTCGCCGCCCAGCATCCCGAACAGACCGACCAGCGCGACCGTCGGCGGCGCAGGCGATCTCACGCCGAACGCACTGTAAATCACGCCGACCAGCAAACCGAGCGCCAGTGAGACTAGATAAGGTTTCATCGCCAGCCTCCTCTCACATGTCGATGACGACGCGTCCGGCCGTACCGGCCGCCACCGCTTCATAGGCTGCGCGCGCCTCGCGCCTTCGCGATCTGCGTCACCGCGCCGCCCACCCCGCCGCTCACGCCGATCGCGGACGCTTCGCCGTGGCCGAACGACTTGAGTTGAATCGCTTTCATGGCGATCTTTCCTGGCGGTAGTTGGCTGCCGAATGCAGCGCACGACCGAAGTCTAGATGTCCGGGATGCCGGCGTGCCGACAAGTGCTTTCGAATTTCGGACAGACTTCGCGCGCGGTCGTTTTGCTATTCGTCGACGAGATCGGCGGGATCGCCCGCTTCGAGGCCCGAGGCTTTGAGCGTCTGATGCGGATAGAACTCGGTGGGCGGCGCACCGAGCTCGCGGCGAAACATGTCGCTGAAGCTGCTCGGCAGGTAGCCGAGCGAACGCGCGACGCTGCTGACCGAGCGCCCTTCCGCCAGACGCGCCACCGCGACCGCCAACTGAACCTGCCGCCGCCACTCGGCAAAGCCGATGCCCAGCTTGCGTGTGAAGAGCCGTGCGAGCGTGCGCACGCTCGCACCCACGGACACGGCGTGCTGCTCGAAGCTGATGTCGATTGAGGGATTGTCGATCACGGCGCGGCAGAGCGATTCGAGGCGCCGGTCCGAGGCGCCGGGCAGGGCAATCCGCAGCGAATAGCGCGGCGCGTGCTCGAGTTCGAGGACGACCATCCGATAAGCCGCGTCGAGATAAGTCCGATCGCGCTCCCCTTCACGCTCGGCGAGCGTCGTGATCAGCTCTCTTAACAGCCCGTTGATCTCGAAGACGTCACACTGCCGGCTCAGATGCCGCACGAACGGCGCGCGCAGATAGACGTTGCGCATTTCGACGGCACTCATCATACGGATCGAGTGCACGGTGCCCGCCGGCAGCCAGACGGCCCGCTGCGGCGGCACCAGCAGCGCTTCCTGGCCGACCTCCACCCACATCACGCCCGAGACGGCGTAGAGCACCTGGGCCCAATCGTGCGAATGCGGCTCGATGTGCAGCCCGCGCGGATAGCGGCGCGCGAGCGAGCGTCCCTGTCCCGGGGTATCGCGAAGATCGGGGGGCGCAGCTTTGGGCATGGCGGTGTGGTCTTCGACGGATAGTGATCGCTGCGGGTCACGCTACTCACCCGCCCTTTACGCCTTGCGTGTTCACATACAGCGAATAGAGCCCGTGGCTCGCCGCCATGAAGAGGCGATTGCGGTGGCGCCCGCCGAAGCACACGTTCGCGCAACGCTCCGGCAGCGCGATATGGCCGATCGCCTCGCCTTGCGGCGTGAAGACGCGCACGCCGTCGAGCTCGTCGGTCCCCATGCCCCAGCCGCACCACAGGTTGCCGTGGATGTCGACGCGAAGACCGTCCGGCGTGCCGGGGCCGGCGTCGATCAGCACGCGGCCGTTCTCGATCGACGTGCCGTCCGAGGCAACGTCGTACGCGCGGATCTTGCGCGGATTGGCGCGCGATTCGACGATGTACAGAATCGATTCGTCGGGCGAGAACGCGAGACCGTTGGGGCCGGCAAGATCGTCGGCGACGACGGACAGCTCGCCCGTCCGGCCGTCGATGCGATAGACGGCGGCAACCCGTTCGGACTCCTGCTGTTCGCCCTCGTAGAAGCCGTCGATGCCGAAGGTCGGATCGCTGAACCAGATCGAGCCGTCCGATTTCACGATCACGTCGTTCGGCGAATTCAGCCGCTTGCCCCGATAGCGGTCCGCGAGCACGGTGATCGAGCCGTCGTATTCGGTGCGCGTCACGCGCCGCGTCAGGTGCTCGCAAGTCACAAGCCGGCCCTCGCGGTCGCGCGTGTTGCCGTTCGCGTTGTTCGACGGCTTGCGAAACTCGCTGACTGCGCCCGTCGCTTCGTCCCAGCGCAGCATCCGGTCGTTCGGAATGTCGCTCCACAGCAGGTAGCGTCCGTCGCCGAACCACACCGGTCCTTCGGACCAGCGCGCCCCCTGATACCAGCATTCGACCGAAGCCGATGCGACACGCAGTGCGTTAAAGCGCGGGTCGAGCACACGGACGGCGGGATCCGGATAGCGGCGGGAGTTGTCTGTCATGAGGTGCCTTTTCGTTGATCGCGTTGGGGGTCTGGATCGGTCCAACGCGGCGTTATGCCGCTAAATGCACAGGGCTTGCGGTGGGACAATCACTTCATCGTAAATGAAATTGCTTCCGCCGATCATGCTGACTCCCACCGTGGTCCCCTTACGTAGCCCAAGTAGCCCAAGTAGCCCAAGTAGCCCGAGTAGCCCGAGTAGCCCAAGTCACCGAACTCATTCGGCCACCCAGGTTGTTCCGATTAACCGCACGGCTTTGCGCCAAAACGCCCATTGCTCGAGCTGCGCTATGCGCCACTTGTGCATGCCGCAGGGCCTCGCGGCCGACGAAATTCCGAAGCTCGAAGCGCTCGTCTGCACCGCGCGAACCGTCAAGCGCGGCTCCACGCTGTACCGTTCGGGCGAACCGTTCAGCAATCTGTACGCGGTCCGCACGGGCTCGCTGAAAACCGTCCTCACGCATCGCGACGGCCGCGAGCAAGTCACGGGCATCCATCTGGCCGGCGAAGCGCTCGGGCTCGACGGCATCGGCGAAGACACACACACCTGCCACGCCGTCGCGCTGGAAGACAGCTCCGTCTGCATCATGCCTTACGACGCCCTGAAAGCCCTGTGCCGCGAATCCGGCTCGGTGCAGCAGCGCCTGCACAAGCTGATGGGCGAGCAAATCGTGCGCGAAACCTCGCACATGATGCTGCTCGGCTCGTTGAACGCCGAAGAGCGCGTCGCCACGTTCCTGCTCGATGTCTCGGAGCGCCACGCGAAGCGCGGCTATTCGCCGAGCAAATTCCATCTGCGCATGACACGCGAGGAAATGGGCAGCTATCTCGGCATGTCGCTCGAAACCGTGAGCCGCATGCTGTCGCGCTTCCAAAAGCGCGGGATCATCGAAATGGAAGGCAAGCTGATCCGTATCGCCGATTTCGCCGCGCTGCGCAGCATGTAAATCCGTTTGCTAAAGTTGCCCCGTTTGGAGATCGGCTCACTCGACAATCGGATCGACTATGGCACCTCGCAAAAAGCACGACATTCGCGTCGGCATCGGCGGTTGGACCTTCGCACCCTGGCGGGGCACGTTCTACCCGCCGGACCTCACGCAAAAGCGCGAACTCGAATACGCAAGCCGTCAACTGACGTCGATCGAAATCAACGGCACCTTCTACGGTACGCAGCGCTCCGACAGCTTCGCGAAGTGGTACGACGAGACGCCCGAAGGCTTCGTCTTCGCACTCAAGGCGCCGCGTTTCGCGACGCATCGCCGGGTGCTCGCCGAGGCGGGCGAATCGGTCGAACGGTTCTTCGCGAGCGGCGTCATGAGGCTCAAGGAAAAGCTCGGGCCGATCAACTGGCAGTTCCGGACGACCCAACCATTCAACGCCGAGGATTTCGAGGCCTTTCTCAAGCTGTTGCCCCATGAAGTGGACGGACAGGCGGTGCGGAACGCGGTGGAGGTCCGTCACGACAGTTTCAAGAACGCCGATTTCATCGCGCTTCTGCGCCGCTACGGCGTGGCCGTCGTCGTCGCTGGCGATTCTCAGTACCCGCAGATCGCCGATCTCACCGCGCCCTTTGTCTACGCCCGCATCATGGGCACCGCCGAAACGGAAGCGCGGGGCTATTCCGATGACGCCCTCGATCTATGGACCGAACGCGCGCAGCAGTGGGCGGCGGGCGGCGCACCCGGCGGACTCGAAACCGTGGCCGAGGCGCCCCGCAAGGCGAGCAAGCGCGATGTCTACCTTTACGTGATCAGCGGCTTCAAAGTGCGCAATCCGGCGGCGGGAATGGCAATCATCGAAAGGCTTCAGAAGGCCAGGTAGGCGCACTCGGAGCGGCACAGGCGGGCGCGCCGGTGTCTGGTGCCGTGCCGTGCCTTGCCTTGCCGTGCAGCGCCGTGCTCGCGTCCGGGCCTCAATCCAGAAACGCCCCCGCCCGCTTTTTCAGCTCCGCGCCGAAATCGTCGAGCCAGCCGATCGAAAGCCGCCAGCTCTGCCAATACAGGTCGACGTCGAGATGCTTGCCCGGCGCAATCTCCACCAATTCGCCCGCCGCAAGGTGCGCGGAAATCATCGGCACCGGGCACATCCCCCAACCCATTCCCGTCATCGCCGCACGCAGGAAACCGCCAACGTGTGGAATCCAGTGCAGCGGCGGATCGACTTCCGCGCGCGTAATGCGCCGCATAAAGCGCGTCTGCAACGCATCTTTCGGATTGAACACGACGCACGGGGCGCGCCGCAGCGAGTCGCGGTTCACACCGTCCGCAAAATAGCGCGCGAAGAAAGACGGCGACGCGACAGCCAGATACCGCATCCTCCCGAGCCGCGTCGAACGGCACCCCTGCACCGGCTCGGCCTGCGTCGTGACCGCCCCTTGCACGCTGCCGTCGCGAATCCGCTGAGCGGTGTGGTCCTGATCGTCGATGACGAGGTCGAGCAGCGTTTCCCGTTCGACGCAGAACGGCGCGGCCGCATCGACGAACCAGGTGCCGACGCTGTCGTCGTTCACGGCCACCCGCAGCGTCGGCCACGATTCGGCGAGCGAACCGGGCATCGACGGCACCTGCCCGGTCAGTTCCGACTCGAGCAGCTTGACGCGTTCCGTATGGCGGCACAGCAGCGCGCCCGACGTGGTCGCGGCGCAAGGCTGTCCGCGTTTCACAAGCACGCTGCCGACGCGCTCTTCGAGCAGCTTCACGCGCTGCGAGACCGCGGACGGCGTGACGTTCAGCGCGCTCGCCGCGCGATCGAACGAACCGTAGCGGATGACGGCGGCGAGCGCGTCGAGCAAGGCATAGTCGAGCATTAGCGTTCCTTAATCTGCATTAGCTAAATTAGCTTTTCTTACGCATGCAAAACACGCAGACTAGCTCCGTTCGCTTCTCTCGTCCACCCGTCTCGTCCGCCTGAATCGATATGAACTGGACCGCTTATTCGCACGGCGCGGCATTGTGCGCGTCGCTCATCGTCACCATCGGCGCGCAGAACGCCTTCGTGCTGCGCCAGGGCATCATGCGCTCACACGTCGGCAAGATCGTCCTGTTGTGCACGCTGTCGGATCTCGTGCTGATCGCGGCGGGTGTGGGCGGTGCGTCCGTGCTCGTCGAGCGCTATCCGGTGTTTATCCACGCAGTGCTGTACGCGGGGCTCGCGTATCTCGCCTGGTTCGGCATCAGCGCATTGCGCCGTGCGCTGCGTCCGGGGCATGCGGTGATGGACGTCGGCGCGCAGCCGGCGAAGTCCTCCGGTGCGGCAACAGCCGCCGGCGGCACGCCGGCGGCGCTTCGCCCGTGGCCTGTCATCCTGATGACGCTCGCGTTCACGTGGCTCAATCCGCATGTGTATCTCGACGTGTTCCTGCTGATCGGCACGGCGGGCGCGCGCGAACCGGAAGGCGCGCGCATGGCGTTCGCGCTCGGCGCGATGTCGATCAGTCCGCTGTGGTTCGTGGGCCTCGGCTACGGCGCGCGTCTGCTCGCGCCCCTGTTCCGCCGTGCGAGCGCCTGGCGCGTGCTCGACGGCGCGATCGGCGGCATGGTGCTGCTGCTCGCCGCCGCGCAGTTGCGCTGAGGTTTGCTTGCGCGGCACCAGGCCACGCAACGCCCCCTCGCATCGTTGCGCCTCGCCCCCGTAAGCTGCGTTTGCATGTCACGCGCGCATGGTATATACCTGCAACGCGGCATTTGCGGCTTCGCGTCGGACAGGTATATCCAATGCCGCTTATTTGGCGGTTGTCCGAACGACCATACGAGTAGAGGACACGATGGGGTACTTGAGATTCCTCGGCTACGGCATTTTGTGCGCGATTGCCATCGCGTTGCTGATCGTCATGTGCGCGATCCTGAAGGAGAACGTCGTCACGCACGGCGCCGGCCAGCACGACCAGTCCGTAGGCGTCGTCATCCGGTCGTCCGAACCGGCCGGCGTGACCAAGGTGTCCGCGTCCCAGTAGGGCCAATCGTTCCCACCTGACGGAAGCCGTCTCGACTAAGGGCGTTGTTTGGCTTGCAGTTGTTTGCGCACCCGCGGCGGATCGTAGATGCTCAGCAAGATCAAATGCCCTTCCCCGCTGTTGCGGATAGCGTGAACCACACCGCGCGGGACACGCACAACCGCCCCCGCGCGCACGCGATAGCACTGGTCGGCCACGTCGATATCGGCCTCGCCGTCGAGGATATAGAACGCGTGATTGTCATGGTCGATGTGCAGCGGCGAGTAGCCGCCGGGTTCGACGCGCGCGATATCGATGTTGTATGCGTCCGTGTACTCGCTCCCAAGAATATTGAAAATGAACTCGTAGCCCTTGGACCCTTCGATCCGATGCGAAATCCAAGGGACATCGAACGTGTTCGTAACGTGTTGCATCTAGCGCCTCCCAAAAAATTGGCTTTGAAACCATACTCGTCAACCGCCATTCAGCCCGCGCGCCGCTCCTTGACGAAAAGCATGCACAGACCGCCGAATAACGGCCCGGCCGCGAGCGTGGCGAACGCGGCAAAAAGAGAATGCGTAGCCTGAAATGTCATGCCGACCGCCGCCGGGGCCAGCGCGGAGCCGAGTTGCCAGACTGCGTTTGCGACCCCCGCCCCCGACCCGGCGAGTTGCGCTCCGGCCTGCTCCGCGACCATCGTCACGAGCAGCGGGCTATAGACGAACGCGCCGATGCCGACGAGCGGCGCAACGATGCGCAACGTCGCGGCCCCTGACAGGCCGCCGAAAATCAGCAGCATCACGCAAAAAAACAAGAGCGAGACGATCGTCAGCAATTTGCGCCGCGCGCCGAGACGGTCCGAGAGCCAACCGATCGACGGCTTGCTCAGGAGGCCCGCCACGCCGGCGGTCGCGACGATCCAGCCGGCGTCGGTGGCGCTCATCCCGTGCCCCTTGACCATGAGCGGAATGGCCCACGCCGCGAAGCCGAGCGTGCCCCAGAATGCGCCGCAGCCGGCGATGGCGAGCAAGGCGAAATTCTTCGTCGATAGCGCTTGGAGGCCGGCCTTGAAATGGGCAGATCCGCGCGCCGGAGGCGGCACGTTCTCGCTTGCCTGCGGCCCGCGATCGCGCACCACGCAGAACACCACGAACGCAAATGCAAGCACCGTGAGCCCCAACCCGCGATAGACGGCGCGCCATCCGTATGCTTGAACCAGATAGGGCAACAGCGCATTGGACACGATCACGGCAACCGACGACGCGCTCATCAGCAATCCGATTGCGCGGCCTCGGCGCCGTTGCGCAAACCACGTGCTGACGAGCTTGACTCCCGCGGCGTAGTCGGCGCCGGCAGTCAGCCCCATCAGCGCCTGCAATATCAAGCCGGCCGCGAACGAAGGGGTATAGCCGAAGCAGATCGTGGCGGCCGCCAAGCCGACGAGCGAAACCGATAGCGCAATGCGGCCGCCGAAGCGGTCCGTCGCGACACCGCCAATCACGTTCGACAGCACATAGCCCGAGTAAAACGCGGTCACGAACACGCCGAGCGCCGCGATCGGCAGCGCCAACGAATGGCCGAGCGGCAGCGCAACGGACGCCCAAGCGAGCCGGCAGACCGTACTCAGCAACAACGCCATCCAGACGCAGGCCAAGACGATCCAGCGTTGTCCCGTGCCCGCTGTTGCGTCCTGTGCAGGACGGACGTCGTCAACCGGTTTTACTAGCATGCGCGCTCCATCGTAGGCTCACGTCGACCCGGCGCGAAATTGCGGGGTCATCGATCCCTATGATCGGTTAAACCCATTCACTGAGCGCATCGCGTTGGCGAAACACGGTGTTCCCCGCCTGGAACGCATGGGCGAAATGCAGCTTCGCGTGGCGCGCGGCGCTTTCGGTGCGCCGAGTTCATGCGGCACCGAATCGATCGAGCGGCTACTTGTTGAACCGGCTTCCCAGGAAATCGATGAACGACCTGACCTTCGGCGACAGCGTGCGATGCTTTGAAAACACCGCATGGATGTCGCGGTCGCCGCGCGCCCACCCCGGCATCACGTGCACGAGACGCCCTTCCGCCAAGTCCTGCTTGCACAGATAATCCGGCAGCCAGCCGAGCCCGAGGCCATCGAGCAGCACGGTGCGAACCGTGCCCGTATCGTTCGCGGAGAAACGAGGGCGCACATGAATCGCCAAGACTTCGCTGCCGTTGCTCAATCGCCATTCGCTGCCGCTCGTGGCGATATCGAGCAACGCATGCTTGACAAGCGCTTCCGGCGATTCGGGTGCGCCGTATAGCTCGAGATAAGCCGGCGTCGCGAGCAGCTTCAACGAGGCCGTGCCGAGCCGCTTTGCGATCAGGCGGCTGTCCTCGAGTTCTCCGGTGTGGATCACCACGTCGACCTCGTCCATCAGCGGTTCGACTTTGCTGCTCGTAAGCGAAAGCGAAACTTCCATCTCGGGATACTGCCGCAGATAGTCGCCGATCAACGGCGCGATCATCCACTGGCCGGGCGTCACAGGCGCACTGACGCGCAGCAGGCCGCGCGGCGTGTGGCGGATCTGCCCTACCTTTTGCTCGGCATCGTCGACATCGTCGAGAATCTTGCGTGCGTGCGCCGCAAACAGCACGCCGGTCTCCGTGAGCGAGATTTTCCGGTTCGAGCGATAGATCAGCGCGACGCCGAGATGCTGTTCCAGCCTGCTGAGGCTGCGGCTCGCGGTGGACTTCGGCAAGCCCAGCGCATCCGCCGCCCCACTGACGCTCAACAATTCACTCACTTTTGCAAATACGCGAAGGTCTAGCAGTTCCATGGCAGCTCGGCGTGTTGTGCGCCGGCGGCGAGCCGGTGCAATGGCGGTCAGCGAATCGGAACGGTTCTTTTAGCGGCGCCAAAAAACCGGGACAAATAGGATTAGCGCGCATCTCGCTTGCGGCCCAAAGCCGGTTCCAGAAATGGAACACGCCGTTCCGCGCACGCGCCTTGCGGCCCATTTTGGCGGCTGCGAACATAGGCTGGATCATCCGTCATATCCGCAATCGAACCGCAACGTCCGGCGACACGGCCCGGCACACCGAAGTCAGGAGAAGCCCATTCCATGCTAGACCCCGAAGAATTCCGCAAAGGCCTGCGCGCTTTTACGACAGGCGTCACCGTCATTTCGATGCCCAACGACGCCGGCGGCATGCACGCCATGACGGCAAGTTCGTTTGCGGCCGTCTCGATCGATCCGCAGCTCGTCGCGGTCAGCGTAGCGAAAACCGCCAGATCGCACGCGATCCTGAGCACCGACCAGCTCTACGCCATCAATATCCTCGGCGAAAACCAGGCCTTCCACGGTCACTACTTTGCGAACCGCATTCCGGAAAAGTGGAACCCGCCCTACGAATGGCACGAAGGCGCGCCCGTGCTCACCGGCACCATGGGCTGGTTCGTCTGCCGGCGCTGGGCGGCTTATGAGGGCGGCGACCACACGATTCTCGTCGGCGAAGCGCTCGAGATTCATCGCACCGACAACCGGCCGCTCGTGTGCAGCCGCGGCCATTTCTATTCGCTTGGCGCGGCGGTCGAATCCGTGCGTCCGGAGTAACGACGTTTCTCTCTCTTGCATCAAGGAATACCGATCGTGGCAAGCACTATCACAATCATGGATGACGGACCGATCGAAGTGTCGGGGGAATTCGAAATGGTCGACGACAACGGTGTCGCATTTCGGCGCAGAAAACGATGCCTGCTGTGCCGGTGCGGCCTGACGAAGCGCGCGCCGTTCTGCGATGCGTCGCATGAAGAGGCGGCGTTTTCGAGTTGTCCGCGAGCGCCGCAAAGCGCTTCCCAGTCCCGCTAGCCCCTCCTTGGAAAGCTTCGCATCATGTCTGCACTCAAGATCACTGTGATGAATTCCGGCCCGCTTCATCTGACGGGCGACTTCGAAATCGTGGACGCCGCAGGTCACGCGTTTCCGAATCAAGGCATTTTCAGCCTGTGCCGCTGCGGCAAGTCGGCCCGCAAGCCGTATTGCGACGGCACGCATCGCGCGGAGAGATGGGAGAACGAGGCGCACTCGGACGACGTGCGAATCCCCAACGCGTGAAACCGAAGCCGCGGCCCTGGCGCATCGACGCTCAGAGCCACGGCTTCGCTATCGTATCGAGGTCTGTCTTCGTATCGTCAGCGGCTGCGCGTGGTCACGCGCAGCCGGCTATCAAAGCCGCGATAGCGCAACACTGGCGTCAGCCAGGCTTTCTGCCGATACCGCGCGCCGGCTTTCGATCAGGCGGCGCGCAAATCGCAGGTCTCGCGCCGCATCGACGCCGATGGCCGCCTTGACGCAATGCCCCTCGAGATAAAAGCGAATGAAGCTGCTGCTTTCCGGCTGCCGGCGTTCGATCAGCGTGTGCGAAGCGTGAGGAAATCCGTAGATCTGAAGATTGACGCCGTGCTGATCCGACCAGAACCACGGCAACGGCTGATACCGCACCGCCTGCCCGAGCGCCGACTTCGCCGCACAGATGCCCTGCTCCTGCGCGTTTTGCCAAGACTCCAGGCGCAGACGCCGCCCGGCCCACGCGTTGTGTGCGGCTGCGACGTCACCGGCGGCGAAGATAAACGGATCGGAGGTGCGGCACTGTTCGTCGACGATGATTCCCCCATCGCATGCGATGCCCGCTGCTCTCGCCAGCTCGTCGTTGGGAATGAGCCCCACGCCGGTCACGACTGCATCGCAAACCCGTTCGCGCCCGTCGCGAAGCGTGACCGACAGCTTGCCGCCGGCTTGCCGGGTGAAACCCACCACCTCCGCGCCGAGCACCACGGGCACACCATGCGATGCATGAAGCTCTGCGAGGTAAGCGGAAACGTCGGGCGGGACGGTACGCTCGCACAGCCGCCGAGCGCTCTCGACGACAGCCGCATGACCGCCCATCTTGCGGCACGTCGCGGCCACCTCCAGACCGATCCAGCCGCCGCCGATCACGACGATCGATACGCCCGGCTGCAACAGCGGGCGCAACGCCAAGGCATCGTCGAGCGTGCGCAGCCGGTGGACGCCCGGCAGGTCCGCGCCCGGCACGCTCAACTCGCGCGCGCGTCCACCCGTGCAGAAGATCAGCGCGTCGTAGCGGAGCGTCTCTCCCCCGTCCAGCGTGACGCGCTTTGCCTCGCGTTGCAGCGCTGTGATCCGGACGCTGCTCCTCCAGTCGAGCGATAGTTCGGCGAAGTCGCCAGCGCCAAACAGATGCGTGCTCTCGACCGGCTTCTCGCCGGTCAGCACCGCTTTCGAAAGCGGCGGACGCTCGTAAGGGGGATGCGCCTCGTCGCCGACAAGGACGACGCGTCCGGCAAATCCTTCCTTGCGCAACGTCCGCGCGGCCCAGCCGCCAGCCTGTCCCGCGCCGGCCACGATGATGGTTGGCTCGCTCATGTTGTTTACCTTGGAGATGACGAACGATCAGCCGGCCAGTGCGATGTGCGGCATCACCTGGACCTCCACGCGTCCCGCGGCGATACGTATCGGATACGTCTGCACGGGCTTCTCGCAAGGCGCCTTGCGAGCCTCCCCCGTACGCAGATCGAAAAGCCCTTGGTGAAGCGGGCATTCGACGCAGCCATCCTCGACGAATCCTTCCGATAGCGGCGCCGTTTCATGCGTGCACAGATCGTGCAGCGCAAAGAGCTCGTCCCCCATGCGGAAAATCGCAATCGATACGCCATCCGCGCTCACCGCGCTTGGTTCGTCTTCGACAAAATCGTCAAGCGCGCCGATGTCATGCCAGGTGCTCATATGCGTTTACCTCTTCAGATCGGAGTGGCGAGCAAGGTCTGGACACGCGACGTGTCGTAGACCACGCGTTTTTCGCGGAACAGCCACACGCCCTCGCGTTTGACGGCGGTGTCCCGGTAGCACCCTGCCTGATAGACGACGGAATCGCCCGCCGTGCCGGTGCTCACCACGATGTAGCTGGAGGTCAGCTTGACCTCGTCGCCGTTCATCTCGTCGATGACGAGGCCGCCTAACGCGTGGCGATAGGTATGCGCCTCAAAGATGTTCGCGTGACGCAGCGCCACGATCCGGTCGCGCATCATCTTGCGGTTGCGGCAGTAAATGATGGGCGCAGGCAGCCCGCGGTCCGCATTCTCCTTCGAGACGATCGTGTAGCTCGCGTCTTCCGTGAAGAAGTCCGGCCATGCTTCGAGCTTTCCGCTGTCGATCGCGTGGGCGTAACGGTGTTGAAGCGCGCTCAGTTCGAGCCAGCATTGCAGATGCTTATCCATGTCAGTAGCCCATCGCCTTCTGGTATCCGGTCCAGAATCGGCGGATCAGGTTTTCGGTGATATTGCTGTTGGTCTGTTCCGGCGCATCGAGCCCCATGCCGATATACGATGTCTTGTCGCCGTCGCGCACCGTACCGCGCTGAACGAGTTCCGTCGCCTCGGTGTCTTCCATCGAGATGTAGCCGGCAGGACCCACGAGATTCGTCTGCAGCAGGCGCAGATCGCGCAGTTCCTGCGTGTCGTCTTCGTAGCCGAAGAAATGAAAGATCAGCTCGAAATTGTTCGGACCTTTAGGCAGCAATTGGCGCGCGACCAGCGTGTTATGGATCTGCTGTATGACGAGCTGCGGGAAAATCGGCTGGATGTGATTCGTGCAGTCCTCATCGAACTCGGAGATCTGCCCGAGCACCGCAGGATCTTCGAGCGCGAAGCCTTCTTGCATCGAGCGGATCTTCTGATCGGTGTACGCCGTCGCCGTATTCGTATCCGCAATCGGCTTGG
Source organism: Trinickia mobilis (assembly GCF_017315705.1). Lineage (GTDB taxonomy): Bacteria > Pseudomonadota > Gammaproteobacteria > Burkholderiales > Burkholderiaceae > Trinickia_A > Trinickia_A mobilis. Next base: position 230,360 of record NZ_JAFLRF010000002.1, read on the forward strand.
TCACGGTAATCAGGCTGTGCAGGCCATGCGTTTCGTCGGGAATCGAGCGAGCGCTCATGCCGACGCGGAAAATGTTGAAGGTCGTATGGAACAGATGCAGGAGACTCGCGTGATACGGGTCCTTCACGTTCTCCAGATACAGCTTCCAGTTCGATTTCGAGTATTGGCGGGTACAGCCCAGATACACGATCGGCTTGTGAAATACGCGGTCGACCCACGGCCGCATCTGTGGGCCGATGTAGTCGGAAAGCGGCGGCGTTTCATCGCTGAACGTCGCAAACACGAGACCCTTGTATTCCTCGACGCGCAGCTTCTGAAGACCATGACTTGCCGGATCGAAAGCCTTGGCCATGCCGATCAGCATCGTGCCGCCCTGCTTCTGCCCGCGCCGGAACGGCACGCCCTGCAGGTCGCCTTCGCATGAGTAGTTCCACTGGTGGTAAACGCACGTATGCGAAGCGGCATTGCCGTATTTCTCGCGGCACACGACGGCGCCGCGATGCGCGCAACGATTCACCCAGCAGGCAAAGCCGTTCGCCGTGCGGGTGACGACGACCGGCGTGTCGCCGACAAACGTGCTCTTGAAGTCGTTGACGTTCGGAATTTCGCAAGCAAGCGCAACGAAACTCCAGTGCGGGCCGCGATAGATACGCTCCTGCTCGCGATCGTAGACTTCCTGGGAACTGAAAACGCTATAGGGAACGCACGAGCCATCGGGCTGTGGAAACGCGACGCGCCGTTCCGTTGCGCGCTGCGTGAGGTCCGCGAGTTCTGGCGCTTCTGACATTGAATATCTCCATACCATGTCGTTGTAGGGCGAATCTTAAGAAGACCATTTTTCCGCCGCTATCCGAAACCGGCGAAAAACGCTCGGGCTCTATCCGCTTTTTGCGAGGCTCGTTCGGACACCTCCATGACGCGAAGATTTTTTTCTGACAGAATCGAAGCATTCCAACCTCCGCGCGCGCTTGCTTTCAGCAATCCTTCAGTTGCGGCGCGACGACTCGGAGAAAATCGATGTCGCTGTCCCCCAAGAGCGAGGTCCTTTCGGGGCTCTACCGGAATTGCCTGTTCCGCTCCGATGTCCGCGTGAGCGTCCACGATCAGGTTGCGCACGAGCTTGCGGATCACGTCCTGCATTGGAGACGAGGCGCGCCCGATGCGGCCCTTTTCAAAGGCAAACTGAATCAGCTCACGGTGTACGCGTTGCAGTACGGGGCGGATGTCGAAGTCGTCCCGAGCCCGTTCGACGATTTCGCGCTGGTCCATACATCGCTGCAAGGCGGGGCCGAAATCGAAGCCGACGGGCACACGCTCAACGTGTCCGAAGGACGCACTGCGATACTCGCCCCGCGCGATCGCTTGCGGATGCGCTGGTATGCCGGCACGCGGCAATTGATCATCAAAATCCCGCATGCGCTTTTGCGGGCGGCGACGGCGCACGATGCTGCTCATGAAGCGAGCCTGATGCCCGGCTATCTCGTGCCGCGAGAATTGAATCTGCAATGGGACCTGCTGGTGCAGTCTCTGCTCGGGCTGTTATCGAGCGAGCAGGCGAGCGCCGTGCACCCGTCGTGGCTCGATCATTTCGAGCGCAACATCGCGCTGTTCCTGCTCGCTCATCAGCCTGCAGCGCCGATTTTCCCGCTCGGTTCGGCGGTTGAGGCGGCCTCCTCCAGTCAGGGACACTTCGACGAGTACGTGGGCTCTTCGCGTCGGACGGATGCATTGCTGGAATACGTCGACGCGAAGCTCTCCGCTCCGGTGTCGCTCGAAGACCTTGCCAACGCCGCTGGGATCAGCGTGCGTTCGTTGAACGCATTGTGTCAAAGGCACTTCGGCGTCGCGCCGATGACCTTGCTCCGCAACATGCGGCTCGACGCCGTGCGCGCTCGTCTCGTCCTGGACCCGAGCGCGAGCGTGACCGATACTGCGCTTGCGTACGGGTTCGGTCACCTGGGCCGCTTCTCGGCCTACTATCAGGCAAGGTTCAACGAATTGCCCCGAGAGACGCAAAAAAAATCAGGAATCCTATAAGATCGCCGGCTAAAAATTCGCGACTATGCCGATAGACGCGCCGAACTGCCCGTGGCCGAAATTCGGATTCGTGTTGAACGGCAGGGCGTGCACCGGGTCGTCGTTCGAATTCGCTCCGTATGGATCGCTAAAGCCGTTTCCAAGACCGATATTCGACGTCGAGCTGTTCCACACATAGCCCAATTCCGTATACAGGAAGGTTCGCTTCGAGAGTGCATACGTAGCGCCTGACGTGAACAACGTTGCGTTGCCGTTCCCGCCGTTCGCATTGGCGTGATAGACGGCAGACGTCAGCCACGTGAACGGCGTGACCTTCCACAACGCGCCTAGCCACGCATAGTCGACCGTGGCCGGCAACGATACGCCCTGCGGACGCAACGGCGGCGGCGCGCTGCCGAAATAGCCCTGGTTCGATGCAGCGGGCGCACTGAGATGCTGGTACCCGGCATATAGCGTAACCGGATCGATCTCGTAGGTGACGCCCGCCAACAGCGACCGCGACGCCGTGTACACGTTGCTGAAGTTTCCGTTCGGGTCGCGAATCTCGTCGTAGATGACGCGCAAATGCGCGGGATCGCGGCTATAGCCGACTTCCAGGCCATCGGACCTGCCTTGCGCCTGGCCTATCGTTCCCGGGCCGCTTCCCGGGTTTCCCGCATTCCAGGCCGGGCTGTTGGTCAAATCGTATTGGCCTTTGAAAAACAAGCCATGAATCTCGGGCGACTGATATTCCAGCGCGTTGCCTGCCTCCGACCAATTGCGCCCTCGCACCAGCGTCGAAATGCCGAACCACTGGAATCGCTCGGGATCGACGTCGAAGGAATCCCCCGCGATTTCGTGCACCCCAATGTAGCCCATTCGAAACGTGCCCCAGCGATCGCTCCGCAAACCCACCGTGGCCCCGCGTCCCCAGAAGTCGCCGAGCGTCGACCCGTCGTTGACGTCGATGCCCATCGTCAAGTTGAAGATCGCCGCGAGCCCGCCTCCCAGATCCTCGATGCCTTGCAGCCCGAGCTCGCTGGCTTCCAGATTGCCGCTTTGCGTGCTGAGCAGGTGTCCGTGCGGCAAGCCAGTCTGGAATTCGAGGCCTGAATCGAGACGGCCATAGAGCGTTACGCTGCTCTGGGCGTGCGAAATCGGGCACATCGCCATGCAGATCGAAAGTAAGCAGAGTCTTTTCATGGTCTCGCAGTTCGGGGGTCGTAGTCGTGCAGGTTGATCGGCTGCGAACGGCGATCGCAGTCCGCGTCGGATGCGGTTAGGCGATCCTCACGGGACAAAATTGGAAGAAGAAGCCGGCGTACAGCAAAACCGTGTTCCCTGAACGGAACGATCGGCGTTGCTTAACCAGGAGGAAGGCTTCGAAGTGTTGCTGGCGGAGCCGGCGGTAAAGCGCTCCGCTGCAAGCTCGAGTGGTTGCTGATAAGCTCGCCGTGCACGTTCGAACCGGACGCAAACCCGCGTCCGGCCGGTTGAAACGAAATGCACTGTCTAGAGCGAAAAGGAGATTGTCGTGGCAAAAGGCTATTGGGTTGTCGCTTATCGGAAGATTCTGGATGCCGAGAGTTTGGCCGCTTACGGGAAGCTGGCCAGCCCTGCGATCAAGGCTGGAGGCGGACGGCTTATCGTTCGCGGCGATGCGGCATATGCAAGCGGCGCGGGAATCCAGGAGCGTACGGTTGTCGTCGAGTTCGACAGCCTGGAAAGCGCAATGAGCACCTATAAAAGCGACGCGTACCAAGCAGCGCTGGTCGCGTTCGGCAAGGCCGCCGAACGCGACTTCCGCATCGTCGAAGGTACTGAATAGGCGCGCTTCCGATTCAGCCGTCATGCGCGCGGCGGCCTCTTCGGGTTGGCACCTTGCCTCGGTGCACGGCGGGGCAAAACCTATAAATCGAGCACCAGAAGTTCGCTCTTGGCACGCGACACGCAAATGGTCAGGAAATTCTGCTGGTCGTCGCCATCGAGGATGCAATCCTGATGTTCGACTTCGCCGCTCAGATACCGGACCTTGCATGTCGCGCACAACCCGGCTTCGCACGACGTTTGCACGGGAACACCCGCGGCTTTGAGTACATCCGCGATGCTTTGGTCGACGGGGACACGCAACCGCTCGCCCGTGCTGGCGATTTCGACCGTGAATCCGCCTGGCGTCCGCTCGTCACGCGGCACTGCGCGCTCCGGTGCCTTGAAATGCTCGCAGTGCACCGTGCCCTTCGGCCAATCCGCCGACGCGTCGGCGCACGCGCGCATGAAGCCGGCGGGCCCGCAATAATAAACATGCGTGCCGTCTTGCGCTTCATTGCGAAGGAGTTGCGCGATATCGAGTCCCTTCGCCGGATCGCCGCCGTCGAAGTGAAAATGCAGCCGGCCGGGTTCGATCAACGACGCTAGTTCTTCGGTGAAAGCGGCGGATTGCGCATCACGCGCGCAGTAGTGAAGTTCGCAGCCCGCGTCGTCCCGGCCGGCGAGCTGATGCGCCATCGACTTCAGCGGCGTCACGCCGATTCCGCCCGCGATCAGAATGACTTTGCGCGCCCCTTCGGCCAGTTCGAAATGGTTGCGCGGACAACTGACACGCACGCGGTCCTGCACCTTCAAATGCTCATGAACGGCTTTCGATCCGCCTCGGCCCTTTTCGTCGCGCAGCACCGCGATGACATAACGCCGGCGATCGCCGGGTGAATTGCACAGCGAATACTGCCGGACGATGCCGTTCTCAAGATGCACGTCGATATGCGCGCCCGCCGTGAACGGCGGCAGATCCCTGCCTTCCGGATCGACCAGTTCATACGACTGGATATTGCGGCCTTCGTACCGGACTTGCCGCACGAAAAGCTCCTGCGTCGACGACGATGCCGCCGCTGCCTGATTGCCTGCTGTCACTTGATCTCTCCCAGCACCATGAGTCCGTCGCGCGATGCGGCGCCGCGTAAGCGCCGCACGTCACGCCATCAGGTGCGCGTCGATTGCTCCAGTTCTTGCATCTTTTCGCGCACGAACGCAGCGCGCGCTTCGCCCTTCAGGTGATCGCTCTGCGTGAGAATCGCGACGACCGCTTTCGAAATGCGGCGGCGCTGCGCGACTTCCTCTTCCACGGTGGCGGCCTCGGGAATCTCGAACACGTTGCCCGAGCAATAGCTGTTCGGCGTTGCGCCTACGTTGCGCAGCCACTCGGCGAATTCGGACGGCGATGCGGCAGGATTCGTGCCGCGCACGGCATCGCGCAGCATCTTGCGGAACAGATAAAGACCCGCGTCGAACTTGGTCGGATGCTCGAGCGAATGGACGGCGATGGGGCGCTGGCTGATGATCGCCTCGTAGTCGCCCGGCGCGTATTGCGCGTCCTTGTAGTGCTCGCGCTCGCGATGGTGCTTCGGAATCGGCGGCATGTCTTCGAGCGCGTACTTGCCGAAGCGTTCGGGCCTGCGCATCGCCACCTGGCCTTCGAGGAAGTCGATCGTTTCATAGCCGACCAGCGACTTGTCGCCCACGCCGCGCGTATCGACGCCCGGCCCCATCACACGCCAGCCGATCATCTTGCTGTTCTCGTCATCGACGGGCACCGTCCAGCGGATCATGTGAAAGCGGCTGAACAGCTTCTTGCTCAAACCATCTTCCGACGTGTAGGCGTGCAGGCTCAGATTCGGCAGAACCTGATGCTGCACGCGCACGAAAAGGTGATCCTTGTCCGCGCGGCGCGCGCCCGCACACGCGAGACTGCGGCCTTGCTGAACCGGAATGAACTGCATGTCGGGCGGCACTTCCATGGAAGCCGCGCCGACTTCGTCGAAGGTCGTGCCCTGGTAGTTGCCGCCCACCACGTTCTTGCCCGCGTGCAAGGCCGCCGTGTGATAGTTATCCGCGGCGTTGTCCTGAACCTGCAGCCAGTTGCAGTGCTGGAAATTGCTATAGGGCACGAGTTCGTCGGTCGGCAGCACCGTGAAATTGCCTTCCCACTCGGGGAACGGCGGCTCTTCTTCAGGCGGCCCCATGTACGCGAACACGAGCCCGTTGCGCTCGACGGCCTTGTACGCGCCCTGCCTGATCGAGCACGCGTACTTTTCTGCTTCCGTCTCTTCGCCTTTCGGAAACGGCGCGTGCAGGCAGCTGCCGTCTACGTCGAACACCATGCCGTGATAGCAGCACTGGATGCCGCGCTCCTGGATCGCGCCATATTCGAGCGACGCGCCGCGGTGCACGCAATGCGCGTGCAGCACGCCGACGCGCCCGCTGCCGTCGCGGAATGCGACGAGCTCTTCGTTCAGGATCTTCAGGAAGCGGGGCGTGTCGGTCAGCTCCATCGACATGCAGACGGGATGCCAGAAGCGGCGCATGTATTCGCCCAGCGGCGTGCCGGGGCCCGTCTCGGTGAGTTCGACGTCGTGCGCCGGCACCTTGTTCGTGTGGTAGCCGCCGTAGGGAATCAGCTTCTTCACGACCGCGCCGCCCGCACTGCCGCCCTTCTCCCTCTGTTCCGACTTGATCGTCATGACCGCTCCTTGTGACTATGGGTAAGTGAAGACAGCCGTTCCGGCCTGCCTTTCGACGTTTGAATACGGATACCGAACTCTGTATACAAAGACTAGGCGCACACTTAATGCCCGCCAATATGGGTTTACACCTAAGGTTGACGCCTATCCTTTCAAACTGTAGTCTGTATCCAAAATGCAGAGGCTGCCATGACACTCAAGTTTGAAAAGATCCAGACCCGTCCCGACTACGTCGACGAGGTGTATCGCGTGTTGCTCGATGCGATCAGCGACGGGTCGCTCGCGCCGGGTACGCGTCTGACGCAGGAAGAGATCGCCGAACAGTTCGCAGTATCGCGTTCGCCCGTGCTGCAAGCGTTGCGTCTGCTCAAGAAGGATGGGCTCGTACAAGACGCGCCGGGGCGCGGCGTGCTCGTCGCGCCGCTCGATGTCGAGTGGACCAGCCGGCTCTATCAGGTGCGCGGCGCGCTCGACGCGCTCGCCGCGAAGCTTGCGGCTGAACGCGGCGCGATCATCGACAGCGCGCTCATCAGGCGTGGCCGGCTCGTGTCGAAGGGCAAGGATGTGAAGGCGATGATCGATGCGGATATTGCGTTTCATCAGGCCATCTACGAAGCGTCGGGCAACCCGTTGATCGGCGAAAGCGCGCAATTGCATTGGGTGCATCTGCGCCGCGTGATGGGCGCCGTGCTGCAATCGTCGCGGCTGCGCGATTCGATCTGGGATGAACATCAGGCGATCGCGGACGCCATCGCAGCACGGGAACCCGCGCGTGCCGCGGAGCTGACCGAACTGCATGCCAGCCGCGCGCGACAAAATCTCGTCGCGCGGCTTGGAGAAGTGCTGAAGGCGGGTTGAGTCAGCTGCGATTCGACGGGTTGTTCACGTGCGCGCGGCGCAACGTAAGCGTCAGGAGGCTGCCGATCACCATGCTCGCGGCAATTCCCACGACGCCGCTTCCCGTCGAACCCGTCGACGTCTGCAGCCAGCCGATCACGTAGGGGCTTACCACGCCGGAGATCGAGCCGACCGAATTCGCCAGCGCAATGCCGCCCGCGGCCGCCGCGCCCTGAAGCACGGCAGGCGGCACCGTCCAGAACTGCGAGATCGTCGTGATGACACCCATGGTGCCGACCGTCAGCGCGATGATCGCGACGACCGTATCGTGCGCATACAGGACGCTCGCGCAGAGTGCCAACGCGCCGATCACGCCGGGAATGGCCAAGTGCCAGCGGCGTTCGCCGCGACGGTCCGAACTGCGGCCGACGGCCACCATCGCAATCGCTGCCGCCGCATAAGGCACCGCCGACAGCAAGCCGATATTCAGCGTCCCCGACACGCCCGAGGCCTTGACCAGCGACGGCAGCCAGAAGCTCACGCCGTACAGGCCCATCGTGAAGAAGAAGTAGATCGCCGACAGCAGCAGCACGCGCGGGCTCGCGAGACCATCGCGCAGCGAATGCAGCTTGTGATGACCGGCTTCCGCTTGCAGATCGCCAACGATCACGGTCTTCTCGTCGTCGCTCAGCCAACGTGCGTCCGAGACCTTGTCGTCCAGATAGAAGTACGCGACGATGCCGACCATCATGGTCGGCACGCCTTCGAGCAAGAACAGCCATTGCCAGCCGGCCAGCCCATGCGCGCCGCTCAGCGAATGCATGATCCAGCCCGACAGCGGACCGCCGATGACGCCCGACATCGGAATGCCCGTCATGAAGAGCGCCGTGACCTTGCTGCGCCGGCCCGCGGGAAACCAGTACGTCAGATACAACAGGATCGCGGGGAAGAAGCCCGCTTCGGCCACGCCCAGCAGAAAACGTACGGCATAGAATTGCGCGGGCGTCGAGACGAACATCATCAACGCGGAGATGAGGCCCCATGTCACCATGATCCGCGCGATCCAGCGCCGGGCCCCTACCTTCAGCAGAACGAGGTTGCTCGGCACCTCGAACATCAGATAACCGACGAAGAAAATCCCTGCGCCGAGCCCGTAGACGGCATCGCTCATCCCCAGATCCCGGAGCATCTGCAGCTTCGCAAAGCTGACGTTGATACGATCGAGGTAAGCGCACAGATAGCAAAAAAACAGAAAGGGGATCAGGCGCCATGCGACCTTCGCATAGGTGCCCGCTCCCGAAGGTTTCAGATACACGTCCTCGCTGATCGAACTCATGGGGATGTCTCCGTCGTGTTTTGATCGTTGCGGCGAGCGGGCACCGAGCCTGCCCGCCGCGCGGTGATGCAATGCGATGCGGTGCGATGCACCGGCTTTAGTCGAACATATCGGGCTGCGTGTTGACGAGCTGATCCCAGATGGTCTGGAAATGCAGCCAGCCGATGTATTCGCTGCCGACGTGTTCGCGGCTATATCGGGCCCGCTCTTGCGCCACGAAACGCGGCTTGATGCCGGTGGACTCGATCATCAATTGCTGCTGGCAGCAGCGCTCGAGCGCGATGAACCAGAACGCGGCGGATTCGATGCTGTGCCGGCTTGCCGTCAGAAGCCCGTGATTCTGGTGAATCGCCGCCTTCACGCCCTTGAATGCATTCGCGACCTTATGACCGGCCTTGACCTCGACGGCGACCTGACCTGCTTCTTCACCGATCACGACGTGGTCTTCGAAGAACGCGGCCGCGTCCTGGCTGATGGGATCGAGCTTCTTGCCGAGCGACGCGAACGCGGTGCCGTACACCGTGTGCGCATGGCACATCGCGACGATGTCCTGATGCATCTCGTGGACGGCGGCGTGCAGCACGAAGCCTGCGCGATTGATCGCGTGCTCGCCCTCGACGACGTTGCCTTCGTGGTCCGCGCAAATGAGGTTCGAAATCTTGACCTGAGAGAAATGCACGGCCATCGGGTTCGTCCAGTAGAGGCCCGGATTCTCGGGGTCGCGCACCGTCAGGTGACCTGCGAAGCCATAGTCGAACCCCTGCAGTGCGAACGCACGGCACGCGCCCACCAAGCGTTCCTTCAGATGCTGCCGGTGCTGCGCAGGGTCCTTGAACGTCGGCAACTGCGGAAAGATCAGACCCTCCTGCTCGGGCTGATAGATCGAGATGCGGCCCTTGAGATCGACCGGTTTCGATGAGGCTTCCATCACTTCGGACATATCGGCTCCTTTGAACATGTGGACATTAGGTCAGCACATGGTCAACTCCGCCGGCCGCGTTGACAAACGATCGTTGTTCATGAAAGCATGAATGACATTCACCTGTTAGGGAAAACATGAGGCGGATGCCGAACTTCGTGCTGCTGCGCGCCTTCGAAGCAGCCGCCCGGCTCGAGAGCTTCGCGCTCGCCGCGCAGGAACTCCACCTGACGCCCTCGGCCATCAGTCATCAGGTGAAAGAACTGGAGGCGTATTTCGGCCGCCCGCTGTTCCTGCGCCGCAACCGGCGCATCGAGCCCACGCCCGAGGCCATGCGTTTGCTGGAAACCCTGAGCCGCGTATTCGATGTCGTGGAGACGGCATGCAGCGAGGTCACGCTCGCGCCGGATGCGCAGGTGCTCGCCGTGCATTGCGCGCCGAGCTTCGCGGTGAAGTGGCTAGGGCCCAAGCTGCCTGATTTCAACCAGACCTATCCACGTATCACGATTCGTCTGTCGACGGGCGCGGAGCCGCTCGACCTCACGCGCGTTCAGGAAGTCGACATCGAGATCTCATACGGCGGCGCGCTCCATCGTCCCGGCCTCGAGATCGTTCCGCTCGGCCGCGAAGCCATCGTGCCGCTTTGTTCGCCCGCTTTGCTCGACAACGGCACGCCCTTGGCGCGGCGCATGAGCGAACTGACGCTGATCGATACGCCGCTGAGCCGCGTCACGTGGGCCGACTGGTTCGCGGCCAACCAACTCGACATGCCGACCACGCCTCGCCCTTCCTTCGATCGCGCCGCGCTCGGCATATCGGCCGCCGCGGACGGCATGGGCGTCGTGCTCGAAAGCACGCGGCTGGCCGAACGCGAGATCGCGCGCGGCGATCTCGTCGAAGTCCGCAGCGATGCATTCGCGCACTTCGAGCGGGAAACGCATTTTCTTTCTTACCGGAAAAACGAGGCCCAACTTGAGAAAGTTGCGGCGTTCAGGCTGTGGCTGCTGAAACGCGCGGGCGTCGAAGCGGAAGACCAAACGCATTGAAAGCGGCTTCCGGACGACATGCCGGCCCGCAGTTGCCCGTCGATTTTCTCCGTAAGAGATCTACCGTTACGGAATGCTCCCAATCGCTGCCGGCTCCGCAACCTCCAGGTCCGTCAATGCGGGGCGGCCGCCGGCCTGCTGCTCGTCATCCTGCGCGCACCGGCCGGACGCGCGTCGATCATGGTGGCTGCGTACATCGGCTCCGCGAGCACCTCAGTGTCGTGGCTCGAGTTCCAGCCGCCTATAAGCACTCGCTCTAAGCGTTTGACAGATCGCTTCCGCAGCAACCTCGCATGTTTCGGATACTCGGAGTATGCAGGCATTGCGATGTTGTTCCAATTCTTGCATCAGTTCTACTCCACGTGCTTCCCGAGCGAGCTTAATCAGCTTCGAATTTGCTGCCACCACTTGTTCATCTGAAGGGGTCACGTCATCCAAATCGTGTCCCACGGTGTCTTCACCACGTATCAAGCCGAGACTGCATAAAATTCCGTAAACGTACGTGCTATGATACCCATGCACCATGGCATATTCCATTTTCTGATTCTCCAGTAACGCGTTATACGTTTCAGCAACGAAATTCGGTCCCGGCATGAACCAGTCGCGCGAAAACACATCCGACAATACGGAACTCGCTGTTTTTGAAAAAATCGAATCGCGAGATTGAAGAAAACGCTGAACCATGACAATCTCGCCGAGCAGATCCCAGTCAGAATAGGCAAGACACCAGGAGATGGAGTGGTCAATAAATCCACATAATTGCCATCGATCTATACTGGGACAAAATGTCGAACGACCGAAATCGGTTAGATACATCGCCGCATGAGTGATTGCATATGCGTCTTCCCGCCGCATGAAGATGGGATGCGTGGGTTTATTAATGATGCTGCACGGGAGCAAATCCGAGAAATCTGGGATTGTATTGGAGTAGAGACCGTATAGCCATCTGATCTCCATCTGTCGAAAATTGGGTCGATCGATTGAATCAATATAGGGCGATGCAAATGCTGCCTGTACTGCGGCGTCGAAGATTTCATCCCGTTCGCCTAGACACGTCAGTGCAATATGAGCCAGGGCAATGCCTCCGACGGCTTGTGGGCTCGAAGCCAGCAGGAAGAGATGCCGAGCCGTGCGGGCGTGCGGGGATAAAATCGCGCTCAGCTCACTAATATCTGTTTGAAAACCGTAGTCTTCAGGGATACGACTTGCTACAAGGAGCAGCAACGCCGTTTCAGCAACCAGCTTATCCAGGATTTGATGTCCATCCAGCGCAGGATCATAACGGGATGACAATTCCACAAATCTGTCCAGATCCATCAGCAAGGATCGCGCGAATCTAAGAACGTGTGCAAGATTATCTCGGGTGTCGCGCATTGACGGGCTCGCTTGGAAAAATCGCCCGCTTCCTCGCGGGCGGAAATGGCTAAGTGCGTTAAGTCCGGGGCTTATACGGCGCGTTACTGGCCGTTTCCTTGCGCAGCGGCACCTTGATTGATCACAGCAGCACCCGGGTTTTGGCCACAGACGATGACATAGTGATCGCCACCCAACGCGTACCAGCCGGCTTGAACGCCTGGATTGGTGATACTGTCCGCAGAAATGGATAGCAAATCGTTCAGCGTGGTGCTGGTATTCAGGATGTTCTTGTTGTTCATGTCAGTGACGAGGCGATGAATATCGCTGATGTTCGGCATGATGGATCTCCTTGAGTGGTTGAAAATCACGTCGGGATTGACGTGACAAGCAGTAAACGGGGAGTGCCTGCTTTTTTATGAAGAATTGAGCAATTTTTTTTATTGGGACCCATTCCGAACGGAAACGACAATTTGCTTGGCGCCGATCTCAGGGGCCGTCGCGCGAAACGCGACCCCGCGGCTTTGGGGTTCCCCATCGCCCGGCGGCGCACGCCGGGATTGCGGCGCGAAGAAGTGGCGCGACGTCACGCGCCGTTCGAATCGCGACGCTCGATAGCGGCAATGAAAACCGGTGCTGGGGAAAAGGCAACCGGCAGCACCGGCGAGCACGCGCTCATCACGCTTCTAAAACCAGACGGTAAAGCGGGTCCCGGTCGCGAGGCGGCTCACCGTCAACCGCCATTCGTGCGCGATGGCAATTTCCTTGCAGATGGCAAGCCCGAGGCCCGCGCCGTCGTGCCTCGCATCGGGCGCACGCCAGAACCGCTTGAAGAGAAACGGCAGGTATTCCTGCCGGATACCCGGCCCTTCGTCGCGAATCTGGATCGACACCTCGTCGATCCATAGCGATACGACGCCATTGGGCGGCGACACGTTGATCGCGTTCTCGACCATGTTCTTGAGCATGATGAAGAGCGCACTCCGGTCGGCCCATATCGACGGCAGTCCCTTGCGCTCCTCGAGCTCGAGCTTGACCTGCTTCGCGTCCGCCTTGCGCGCCAGATAGGCGACGACTTCCCGCGCCACATCCACGATGCTCACCTGACCGAAGCTGAAGTTCTGCGACTCGCTGACTTCCGCGAGATGCAGCAACTGGCGAACCTGCCGCGCCATCAGATCGATCTCGCGCAGCAGCAAGTCCCTATCCTTGATCTCCGGTTGCAGCTCGATCTGGCCTCTGACCAGCGTCAACGGCGTTTGCAATTCGTGCGCCGCTGCCGCAAGAAACTGCTGCTGAACCGTAAAGCCGTTTTCCAGCCTGCTGAGCGCTTCATTGAAGGCGCTGATCAGCGGCTTGAAGACAGTCTTCCCCCTCGAGACCCGCTCGGTGGCGACGGCATACGGTCTGCCGCCGATGGCCACATGGGCGATCGTGCCGGCATCGGACGGGCGGCCGGCCAGCCACGGATCGCCGTTTCTCGCGTTCGCGGACGCCAACAACACGCGTCTGAGGCACACGTTCGTGGCGTGGCTCAAATGGTCAGGCCGGAGTCGTCGGCGCCCGACGGGTCTGCGGCCGCGCCGTCGGCCCAGGCGGTGCCCGATGAAAGCAGGAGCGAAGCAACGGCGAGCAACAGCGGGCGTTCGCGGCGGAGGGGGTTTTTCACGGTCGTGTCCCGGAGGTCGATGATTGCAACAGATGCGACTCTAGGACCGGTCGACTTACTCGTTACTTACTCGCCAAAAACGCAAGACACGGAGAAACGGGAGGCCCGTCCGCCTCACGGAAAGCACAAAGAGTGACGTCTCGGCGCGCAGCCGGTAAGCGAAGCGCGTAGTGAATACCCGTCGCAGTGGGCGGCGTTGAATACCGGCCAAGAACTGGCTCAGCCTTCGTAGGCAAACGGCGAATAGAAGCCGTTTCGATCTGAAATTTCTCGGGTGAATCCGTAGTCGGTGAAGCGAAAGCGTTTCGACTTCCCGATCACTGCGGGAAAACCTGGCACGGCGGTGAACGGGTGGTTGGAGATCGTAACGTCGCCTCCGTCCTGGCCAGCCAGAGCTTCGATTTCTACCTCGGCCACGTCAGGAATGCGCAGGCTGCGCCGTTTCCCGTCGATCTGGTACTCAATGGCGACCGCCCTGACACCCATCACTTCGCCGATCAGCGGACCGAGCGCCGCGAGCGGTCCGCCGGCCTGGCCCGAGAAAATCGCACTCAATACCTGTTGCTGCGGGGGCGTGGCGCGTTCGTCGAGATACAGGGCCACCCTCCACTTGGTTTGCAACATGTGGCCGGGCACGTAGGCAAAGAAAGCTGCATTGAGCCCGTCAAGCGCCACGCCACCGGACGTGCCTTGGTCGATGTGCCAGCCGACGAGCACCCCACAATCCTCCTGGGACGGTGGTCCCAGGCAAACGCAACTGCAGGGGGCAAGACAGTTGCAGCTTTCGAAATAGGTACCGGAAACCTTCCAGGTGTCAGCCATGGCATTACCCCTCCAATGTTCCCGACGAGGTCGCAGACCGATCCTTGCAGTCTAGGCCACAGGAATGGGGCCGTATCAAGATGAGGCAACGTTCGTCTTCGGCAATCGAATGGCCGTTTGCTGGGCGGAGCCGACGTCTGAACGTCCGAGCGATGGTGCGTGCGGACGCATCATGGCCGATCTCTGTCCGCCACAGTGACCGCCTGACGGAGCAAATTCCACTTTGCACAGGCCGGTGAAAGACGATTGCGCATCGCCCAACCCTTGACTCGTAGCCTTACCGTCCAACCTTCCGCTGCGCCATATACGCAAGATAAGCGACGATCAGATCGATCTCGCGATCGCTCAGTTGGTCCTGCGGGAAAGCGGGCATGGTCCGGCCGGGCCAGTCTCGAACCGATGCCGGATTGCGAATGTAGCGGTGCAATGCAGCGGGCTGGAAGTACTCGACAGGATTCATCGGCACGTTGAGGTCGGGGCCGGTGTCCGCGCTGCCCGCGCGGTTGAGCCGATGACAAGCGAAACACTGAGTGATGAACAAGCTTTGGCCCGCGCGGATCGGATCGGTTGCCGGCAGCGCCGGATCGACGGCGAGCACCGGCCAACGCGCGGATGGCGACGGTTGCGTAGCCAGTCGCGCGATCTGGTAAGGCCACTGCTCGCTGCGGACAGAAGCCGCTTCCCTGCCGACCCAGACCAAGTAGAACGGTCCCGCGCTGACCGGCTTGCCCGGCAGCTTCGGCCACGGCTGCGCCGGGTCCTCGACCGCGAGCCATGCGACGGCTGTCGCAGGATCACGGTTGCGCACGAGGTCCATCGGCAGTTGCGCGGCGAAGCCGTCGGTCGCACGCGCCTCGAGCACGCTGTCCGCAGGCAACGCCGCACCGTCGAGCAGGTCGGCCAGCGGCACTGCGCGGTACGTCGTCGACGAACCGTAGGCGACATCTCGCGGAACGTGAATCTCGACGGCATCCGGCCGCGCCAGCAACGCCCTTTGGCTAAACGACTGGGTCTTGCCGCCAATCGTGAGTTCGATCGTGGGCTGCGCGGCCTCACAATGCCCGATCGCGCCAAGCGTCAGCAGCAATACCGCAAGCAACACGTGTTTCGACATTTGTCCTCCATGCATCGTCGTTGCCGGCGACATCCGTAGCCATCACGCAGCCCGTTGTCACCCGTACTCATGCCTCGGCCACTCGCCGGCCTGCCGTCCGGTAACGCCCCGGGCTCTGTCCGGTCCATCGCTTGAACGCGATGCTGAAAGCCGTATCGGACAGGTACCCGATGCGCGCAGCGATATTGACCAACGGTTCTTCCGAGTGCCGCAGTGCCGTGCGCGCAATTGTCATGCGCCATTGATTCAGATATTCGAGCGGCGCACGACCGACTGAGCGGCGAAACCGAACTGCAAAAGCGGTGCGCGACATGCCGACTGCGCTCGCGAGACTTTCGACCGTCCATCGTTCGCCGGGCTTCGCGTGCATCATCGATAACGCGGCGCCGATCTTGGCGTCGGACAGCGCACCGAGCCAGCCTTCGGGCTGTTCAGTCGACGCGAGATACGCGCGCAGCGCATGGACGAGGACCAGCGTAGCAAGACTGCCCTTCGCGACGTCGGCGCCCGGATAAGCGGCGCTGGTCTCCCATTTAAGCAGATCGAGCACGCGCGCCAATGCGTGCGAACCCACATCCGCGGCGCGCAGATGAATGAGCGGCGGCAGTTGCCTGAGCAAAATCTCCGTCACGTCGTTCTCGAAGATGAAGCGTCCGCTCGCAAGACTCACGAGGGCACCCTCGCCTTTGCCGTGGTAGCGGACGACACCGTCCGCGCCTCGAATCGAGCGATACGTCGCGGGACCGTCTAGCGGCGCACGTGCAGGATCGCTCGCGGAGCGAAACGGCAGGCCGTTGGTCAGCAGATAGAAATCGCCTTCCTCGATCAGCAGCGGTGAGCCTTCGCCCTCGATCCACAGATGGAAGTGCCCCGACAGCACGCTGCCGAACTTGACGTGCCGGTACGCCGGAAAACGAAATGCCCATGCGCCCCGCCCTTCGAAGCGCGAAGAGAGGGCGCTGCTGACCCGCAGCAGCGACAGCACGTCAGAAAGAGCGTCCATAAATGTACGATCTAATAAGAAAAAAGCTGTTTTGATTATACAAACCCAGCCTTCGTCGCGCGATCATTGCATCCAACTCCGTCGACGGCAAGCTGCCGGTCCACCACGCGCCGGAGGGTCGGTTCATCCCGGGTGGAAACGGCCTCGGCGTGATCCACGCGGTGGGGTCCGAGGTCTGGCATCTGAAGGCCGGGCAGCGCGTCGTGATCTCGTCGCATTTCGTCGCGCAGGAAAACGTTGCGAACCCGGCGCAGATCCTGATCGGGGTCACTGCGGCGGGCGCCGTCGCCGAGCGCGTTCAGGCGGACTGGCGCAACGGCACGCTGGCTGACTACGCGTTGCTGCCGGCATCAACCGTCACGCCGGTCGACGACTGCCTCGATATCGACGCCGCCCGCCTCGCTGTGTCGATGCGCTACGTGGTGCCGTGCGGCGGCTTGCTGCGCGGACGCCTCGCCGCCGGTGAGACCGTCGTCGTCTCCGGCGCGACGGGCGCGTATGGCACGGCCGCCGTTCTGCTCGCGGTGGCGATGGGCGCGGCGCGCGTGATTGCTGTCGGCCGGAATGCGGCGGCGCTCGACGCGCTGGCGGAAGCGGGACGCGGGCGCGTCACGCCGGTCGCCGCGACCGGCGACAGCGCGGCTGATGCCGACATGATCCGCGCCACGGCTCACGGCGGCGCCGACATGGCCTTCGACATGGTCGGCGGCGCGCGCGACCCGAACATGACGCTTGCGGCGCTGCGCAGTCTCGTCCCCGGCGGCCGACTGGTTCTCATGGGCAGCATGGCTGTGCCGCTGCCGCTTCCCTATACCGAAGTCATGGTGAATAGCTGGGAGATTCTCGGCCAGTTCATGTATCCGCGCGCCGCGTACCGGCGCCTGCTCGCGCTCATCGGGACCGGCGCACTCGACATGAGCGCGATCCGCCCGGTGACCTTTCCATTGCATGCGTTGCCCGACGCAATCGAGCGGGCAGCAGCGGCGGGCAATTTCGAATGCGTCGTCATCGAGCATCACGAGTGAACCCTATGCAATCGGCGCCCTCCGTTACGCCCGCTTCAAGACTGCGCTATCCACCGGCAACACCCGGATCCGCGTGCCTGTCGCGTTGAAGATCGCGTTGCAGATCGCCGCCGAAGTCGGCGGCACGCCCGGTTCGCCGACACCGCCAGGCGGCGCATCGCTCGGCACGATATACACGTGGGTTTCCGGCACGGAATCGATGCGGGCGACCCGAAAGTCGGTGAAGTTCGACTGCTCAGCCGCGCCGCCGCTGAACGTGAGCTCGCTGTACAGCGTGTTGCCGAGCGCCATCACCACCGCCCCTTCGAACTGCGCGATCACGCGATCGGGATGAACGATACGCCCGCAGTCCACCGCCAGGTCGACACGCGTCACGCGCACCGAGCCGTCGTCGGCCACCTGCACTTGCGCAACCGCGGCGACGTAAGTCAGAAAGCTGCGATGGACCGCAATGCCACGCCCGTGGCGAGCAGGCAACGCAGCGGACCAGTTCGACCGCACGGCGGCTGCCCGGACCACCGCCGCATAGCGCGCGGTGTCGATCGGATACTCGTCGATCGACGCGCCGTAGTTCGGATAGTCGACTCCCAGCGCGTGCAGGTCGACATGGCGCGGACTGCCCAGCAGCGCGAGCAGATGCTGCACCGGGTCCTGTCCCGCGGCAGCGGCGAGTTCGTCGACGAACGAGCCCTGTGCGAAGCCGTGCGGAATGTTGTACACCGAGCGATACCAGCCGATCCGCGTATGCGCCGTCGCCGCGCCATTCTCGCACTGCACGTTGGCGACTTCATAAGGCATGTCGGTCACGCCCTGCCCCAGTTCGCCCGCTGAACCATAGACCACGTTCGGCGTAAACGTCGAACCGATCGACGGAAACACGCTCCGGTGCAGCCACGCAATCGTCTTGCCCTGCGCATCGAGTCCGCCTTCCATGTGCTGCGCACACACGGCATGGAAGTAGTCGTTGCGGATGTCGTCCTCACGTGTCCACGTCAGCTTGACCGGTGCGCCGGCTTCGCGCGACAGGAATGCCGCCTCGGCCACATAGTCCGGCTTCGACTTGCGGCCGAAGCCGCCGCCGAGCAACGTGACGTTGATCGTGACCGCCTGTTCGTCCAGGCCGAGCACCTGTGCGACCGTCGTGCGCGCTTGCTGCGGGTTCTGCGTGGCAGTCCATACCTCGACCGCGCCGTTCGCGAACGACGCAGTCGCGGCAAGCGGCTCCATCGCCGCGTGGGCCAGGTGCGGCACGTAGTAGTCCGCCGACACGCGTCTTGCGGCGTGCCTTAGCGCGCCCGCGGTATCGCCGTTGTTGCGCACGACCTTCCCCGGCTGCCGCGCGGTATCTTCGAGCATCTTGCGATACGCGCGGCTATCGTAGCCGCCGTTCGGCCCGAGGTCCCATACGAGCTTCAGTTGCCGGCGCCCCTCCTGCGCTGCCCACGTATTGGTCGCCACTACCGCGACGCCGCCCAACGGCCGAAAGCCGGCAGGCAGCGGCGCCGCGGGAATGCGCACGATGTGCAGCACGCCGGGCACCTTCATCGCTTCGGTCGAATCGACGCTCTTGAGCGTTGCGCCGTACACGGGCGAGCGCTCGACCGACGCGTAAGTCATCCCGGGCAACACGACGTCGATGCCGTACGTCGCACGGCCATGCACGATGTCGTCGAGATCGACGATGGGCAGCGACTTGCCGATATAGCGCCACGTGTCCTCGTTTTTCAGCTGCAACGTGTCGCGCGCCGGCACCGGCTGCCGCGCGGCCGCCGCCGCGAGCGCGCCATATGAAAGGCGCCGCCCGCTTGCCGCGTGCACCACATGGCCGGGCTCGGTCCCGCAGCTCGCCGGCGCCACTCGCCACTGGAGCGCGGCGGCCGCTACCAGCATCTGCCGCGCGGAGCCGCCCGCTTCGCGCAACGGCTGGAAGAACTGGCGGATACTGCGCGAGCCATCGGTGTTCTGGTCGCCGTACTTCGCATTGCCTTGCGCCTGCACCACTTTGACGGTGCTCCAGTCGGCATCGAGCTCGTCGGCAAGAATCATCGCGAGGCTGGTGCGGATGCCTGTCCCCATCTCGGAGCGATGCACGACCAGCACGACCTCGCCCGACGGCGCCACCGACACATAGACGTTCGGTTCAAACACGGCTTTGACACCGCTCGCCGAAGTCAGCGGGCTTGCCGCCATCGCCATACGCGCGCCGCCGATATGCAGGCCCAGCACGATCCCGCCCGCCAATGTGCCCTTCAGTACCCGGCGTCGGCTGAGATTGACGATTTCGTCGGTCACGATGCCTCCCGCTGGGCCGCCCCGAGGGAGGCATCCGCCCCCTCGGGGGGCAGCGAACGTAAGTGAGCGTGGGGGCGGTTCATTTTCTCCCGCTGGGCCGCCCCGAGGGAGGCATCCGCCCCCTCGGGGGGCAGCGAACGTAAGTGAGCGTGGGGGCGGTTCATCATGCTTGCTCCGCCGCGGCCTTGATCGCAGCCTTGATGCGTTGATAGGTGCCGCAGCGGCAGACATTGCCGGACATCGCATCGACAATCTGCTCGTCGCTCGGCCTCGGCGTCTGTTTGAGCAGCGACGCGGCCTGCATGATCTGACCAGGCTGACAATAGCCGCACTGCGGCACATTCGCCGCTTTCCACGCTCGCTGCACCGGATGCTCGCCGCCTTTGCTCAAGCCTTCGATCGTCGTCACCGGCTTGCCCTGTACATCCGCCAGTGACGTGACGCACGAGCGCACCGCAACGCCATCCAGATGCACGGTGCACGCGCCGCATGCGCCCACGCCGCAGCCGAACTTGGTGCCATGCAGCCCCAACAGGTCACGCACGGCCCATAACAGCGGCATGTTTGCGTCGGCGTCGACTTTGCGATGCACGCCATTCACAATCAGCTCCATCAGTTCACTCCATGTTGTCGGCGTTCGCGGCACCCGGCGGCGCTGCTTAGCATCGCCTTACCTGCGCACGCCGTTCACGCTCTTGCCTGATAACCGCTGCACCAGCCCGAGCCGCTCACCTGCTTTGCGCCGAACAGCGCGTCGACGGGCTCGCATGTTCGATGGCGCCCTGTCACGCTGCGAGCGCGCGTTGCGGCGGCGCCATGAACTCAGGACCGACCGGGTCCTTGATGAAGTGCGCGACAATCGCGTCGATCTGCTCGAACGCCTGCTCGTCGAGGTGCCAGCCGAACGCCTCTTCGATTCCGTCCAGTTGTGCCGGGCGGCGTGCGCCCCACAGCGCGATCGTCGGGCCGCGGTCCAGCACCCAGCGCACCGCGAGCGCGAGCACCGACTTGTCGAAGCGATCGCGCGCGAACGCATTCAGCGCGGCCACGGCCGCGACATACTGCTCGCGGCGCGGCTCGCGAAACTTCGGGTCGCGCTGACGCAGATCGTCGCCCTCGAAGCGCGTCCCGGCGTCGATGCGTCCCGCCAGCAGCCCGCGGCACAGCGCGCCATAGGCAAGCGCAACGAGGCCATGCTGCTTGGCATACGGCAGCACGTCTTGGTCGATATCGCGCTCGAACAGGTTGTACGGCGGCTGCGTGGTCGCGAGCGGCGCGACGCGCCGGAACGCATCCATTTGCGCAGGCGAGAAATTGCTGACGCCCAATGCCCGCACCTTGCCCGCGCGGCGCAGATCGTCCAGCACCGCGGCGGTCTCTTCGATCGGCACGAGCGGATCCGGCCAGTGAACCTGGTACAAGTCGATGTAATCCGTCCGCAAGCGACGCAGCGTATCCTCTACTTCTTGACGAATGCGCGCGGGCGACGAATTGCGGAACACGCCGCCGTCGCGCCATTCCAATGCGACCTTGGTCGCGATGACCGCCTTGTGCCGATACCCGTCGGCCAGCGCCTTGCCCACGATCTCTTCCGAGACGCCGAAGCCGTACACCGGCGCGGTGTCGACCAGATTGACGCCGCTGTCGAGCGCCCGGCGAATCACCGCGATAGACGCTTTCTCGTCGGTGCCTCCCCACATCCATCCGCCGATCGCCCAGGTGCCGAGGCCGATGCGTGAGACGGGTGTCGTTAAACCTTCAATTGCGATTGTTTCGATAGTCATGTGGAGCTCTCTGATCAAAGCAGCGCATCGTGGTCGAATGCGATCTGTCAAACCGCGCCGAGCCCGACGGACGGGCAGGCGAACCGATTATTTCAGCGGCATCCGCCGCTCACAAGAAGGCACCTGACGGTTTCATACTTTCCCCATGGAAACAAATTGCTGCGACGGCGCTAACGCGCACGAGAACCCGCAAAAAAAAACCGATGACCTTGCGCGAAACATCATCGAGCAGATCGCGGACAAGTGGACGATCCTCGTCATCGACGCGCTCGGCACTCACGGCGAGATGCGTTTTTCGCGGCTGCGCGATGAGGTCGCGGGCGTAAGCCAGAAGATGCTCACCAAGACGCTGAGGCAGCTCGAGCGCGACGGCCTCGTTTCGCGCTACGTGCATCCGGTGATACCGCCGCGGGTCGACTACCAGCTGACGCCGCTGGGGCGCAGCCTGCTCGACAAGATCTGCGGGATATGGGACTGGGTCGAGGCCCATATGAGTGAGATGGAACGGGCGCGCCGCGAGTTCGACCATTGACGGCGGTCGGAATCGGCGCGCCAAGCATCGTGCAGCTTTGTCGGTCTATGTCACGGTTTTGTCATCCCCCTCGGTTCAAATCATTCCCTAGCTGCGCCATGTAGGGAGCAAGCCATGCCGGAAATGTCGGCCGGACAGCATGCGTCACGCTCCAAATTGTCGCGCCCCTATACATCTAGACGTTTAGATGCCTAGATGAATCGTCCGGCAGCAGCACTGCGCTGGGGCCGACACGCATATGGAGCATGTCGATGCTGATCAGGAACGCCGGCTTCGTCACGCGGGACGAAGCCGGCGGGCGATCCATTCATCTAGACGTCTCCATACATACACCAATGTGCCACATGAGATTCTTAGAATGCGTCAGGTTGGACAATTGGCCTGCGTCGATTACCTGCGCAGGAGGCAAGCCTGGAGACAGGCAGGGGTCGTTGAACGAGTTGGCACACTTGAAACATAACTTGAGGTAAATATGAAGGTATCCAAACTTTTAGCTGCCGCGGCGTTCGCCACGGGTCTCGTCTCCGGTGCAGCCCATGCAGCCGGCACCTGTCCGAACAACGGCGTGGTCCGCTTCGGCGTCGAGCCGTACGAATCGGCGCAGCGCATGCTGCCCGTCTATACCGACCTCGCAAAGCTGATCGGCGACAAGCTCGGATGCACGGTACAACTCTACGTCGCAACCAGCTACAACGCCGAAATCGAGGCGATGCGCAACAACAAGCTTGAGATCGGAGAATTCGGCCCGCTCGGCTACGTGCTCGCGCACCAGGTCGCGCACGCCGACGCCGTTGCCACGTTTGCAGGCGACGACGGCAAGCCGGCCACCTACTACGCCTCCATCGTCACGTGGCCCGGCTCCGGCATCAAGACGGTGGCCGACACCAACGGCCGTTCGTTCGCCTATGCCGATCCGGCGTCCACGTCCGGCCACTTGTTTCCCGCCTACGGTCTGCGCAAGAACGGCGTCGACCCGGACAAGGGCGTGAAGGCGATCTACGCGGGCAGCCACACGGCATCGTTCGAGGCACTGCGCAATCACAAGGTCGACGCGGGTGAGTTGAACAGCGAAGAAATCGCCAGCGCCAAGCTGCACAACGAGTTCGATCCTTCGGCCTACGTGACGCTGTGGCAATCGGACCCGATCCCGCTCGACCCGCTGGCAGTGCGCGGGGACTTGCCCGCTGATTTCAAGGCGCGTTTGGCAAGCGTGCTGGGTTCGCTCGATCTGCATCAATTGCCCGAGGCCGACCAGAAGTTCCTCGCGGCGAACGAAAACCCGGAGCTCAGGACCGTGCCGCAAACGGATGCTGCTTACAACCAGATTCGCGATCTGGTTTCTACGCTTCATATCGATCTCGCAAAACTGTGAATACCCTGTCTAGTCTTTCTGGCGACATCCCGGCGGACCCGGCAGCCGCATTCGCGGCGGCCGGGTCCTCCGGGCCCGGGACAGCCATGCGCACCACGCTCGCGCCAGGCGTGAAGTTAGCCGTCCACGATCTGACGATGCGTTATGCGAACGGTCATACGGCGCTGCGCAACCTCAACCTGTCGGTCCGTGCCGGCGAGATCGTCGTGGTGCTGGGCGCCAATGGCAGCGGCAAGTCGACCTTCATGAAGTGCGTGGTCGGACTGAACCGCCCCACTGCCGGTTCGGTCGAGGTTGCCGGACGCAATCTGGCCGCGCTCTCGGGCGAAGCCCTGCGGCAGGCGCGTCTGCCGCTCGCACTGATTTCCCAGAACGCGAACCTGGTGAAGCGACGCAGCGTGCTTGCCAACGTCTGCTGTGGCGCGTTGGGCAGGCACCGGACGCTGGCGACGGCATTCGGGCGTCTCCCACGCGAGGCAATCGAACCCGCGCAGGCCTATTTGGACGAAGTCGGCTTGCTGCATCTCGCTCGCCAGCGCGCCGGCACGCTCTCGGGCGGACAGGCGCAGCGCGTCGCGGTGGCCCGCGCACTGGCGCAGCGTCCGCACGTATTGCTGGCCGACGAGCCAGTCGCCAGCCTGGATCCGGAAGCCGCCGACGAGGTCATGCGGCTGTTGCGCCGCCTCGCCACCGATGATGGCCTCGCGGTGGTCTGCGTACTGCACCAGCCCGAGCTGGCAATGCGCTATGCCCATCGGCTGGTCGGCCTGCGCCGCAGCCAGTTGGAATTCGATCGGCCGGCTTCGGAAGTCTCCAGTCAGCAGATCGCGAACCTGTATGTGGGTGAAGCATCGTGACCAAGGCTCTTGAAATGCGCGGGCCGGCTGTCTCGTCGAGCGCACGCACCGTATGGTCGGTATGCGCCGCGGTTGTCGCACTTGCGCTGTTCGTGCAGGCATGGATCGTCGTCCAGGCTCGTCCGCAGGATCTGGTGACCGGCGCCCACGGCATGGCCGATATCATTTCGCGCGCGATGCCGCCGGCGTTCGACCAGTTCGGCCCGAGCCTGTGGGCCGTGCTGGAGACGATCGATCTGGCGATTTTCGGCACCGTGTTCGGAGTGCTTCTGGCCTTCCCGCTGTCGATCCTCGCCGCAGCGAACGTCACGCCGGCGCGGCCCTTGTACTACGCGTCGCGTGCGCTGATCGGCGTCACCCGGGCCGTGCCCGACCTGGTCTGGGCGCTGCTGTTCGTCACTGCCGTCGGGCTGGGGCCGTTTCCAGGCGCGCTGGCGCTGGCGGTCCATTCGGTCGGCATGCTTGGGCGGCTGTTTGCGGAAGTGATCGAGGACATGGATATGGGCCCGGTCGAGGCACTGACGCTGACCGGGGCCGGCCGCTTGCAGGTATTGAGCCATGCGGTGGTGCCGGGCGTGTTGCCGTCGCTGCTCGGCATCGGGCTGTTCCGCTTCGACGAAAACCTGCGCTCCTCGCTGGTGCTCGGCTTCGTCGGCGCGGGCGGGATCGGCTTCCAATTGCTGACCGCGATGAACCTGTTCCAGTATCAGACGGTGTCGTTCCTGCTGATCGCCACCTTCGCACTGGTCACTTGCGCCGAACGCGTATCGGCTTACCTGCGCGGCCTGGTCGCGTGAGTGCGGGCATCGAATTAGAGAGAACTCATGCTTATCAATCATGGCGTCGCCGGCGACCCCTGGACGCTCGGTCGCGTCCTGTCGGAAGACCCGGAGATACACCCGACGGCGGTAGTTCGCGCGAGCGACTTCGGCCGCTACACCTTTCTTGGCCCGCGCAGCCATGTCGCCGAATCGGTGCTCGGCGACTACGGCTATGCGATGGGCGACAACCAGATCGCCCACGCGCGCATCGGCAAGTTCGCCAACATCGCCACCGGCGTGCGGATCAACCCGCCCAACCACCCTTCGTGGCGGGCGACCCACCATCACTTCACCTATCGTTCACGCTCGTACGGACTGTCTCTTGACGACGACGCCGACATCTTCCAGTGGCGCGCGCAGGACCGGGTCCAGATCGGTCACGACGTCTGGATCGGCCACGATGCGATCATCATGCCGGGCGTGACCATCGGCACGGGTGCGGCCGTCGGCTCGGGAGCCGTCGTGACCAAAGACGTGCCGCCTTTCGCGATCGTCGTCGGCGTGCCGGCGCGCGTGCTGCGCTTTCGCGTCGACGCGCACACGTCGGAACGCCTGCAGCAGATCGCCTGGTGGGACTGGGGCCCCGAGCAGATCGACGCGGCGCTGGCCGATTTCCGCGCGCTCAGTGCGGTTGAGTTCACCGAGAAGTACGGCCGGTGACAAGCCGATCCTGACGTGTCATGGCGTCGATTAACTCATCTAGACATCCGGATCTTATGGGACGCGTTACACGAGGATTTCAGAATGGGCTGAAACCCTCTCACACTACGGAAACCACTCTGAAATGGAACATCGGCAACTGGGCCGCAGCGGCCTCAAGGTTTCGACACTGACTCTCGGTACGATGCTGTTCGGCGGTCCGACCGACGAGGCGAGCGCAGCACGCATCATCGACAAGGCGCATGAGCAGGGCGTCAACTCGATCGACACCGGCGACGTCTACGCCGGCGGTGAATCGGAGCGCGTAGTCGGGCGCTGCATCGCCGCCCGGCGCGATCGCTGGGTGCTGGCGACCAAGTTCGTCAGCTCCTTGGACGACAGCGACGTCAATGCGCGCGGCGCGTCGCGCAAACACATGATGCGCGCCGTCGAGGCGAGCCTGAAGCGGCTGAACACGGACTATATCGATCTGCTTTACCTGCACGCTGAAGATCACGCTACGCCGGTCGACGAAACGGTGCGCGCGTTGAACGACCTGGTGCAGGCCGGCAAGCTGCGCTACTACGGCCTCTCGAACCACCGCGGCTGGCGGATCGCCGAATTCGCTCATACGGCGCAGGGGCTCGGCCTGGATGCGCCGGTGGCCAGTCAGCCGCACTACAACCTCGCGAATCGCCAGGCCGAAGTGGAACAGCTTACCGCCGCGCATCGCTATGGCCTCGGCGTGATCTCGTACAGCCCGCTCGCCCGAGGCGTGCTGACCGGCAAGTACGAACCGGGCGCGGCCCCGGCGTCCGATACGCGGGCTGGCCGCGGTGACCGGCGCCTGCAGCAGGCCGAATGGCGTCCCGAGTCGCTCGAACTGGCGCGGCGCGTCCAAGAACACGCGGCAGCGCGGGGCTTGAGCGCGGGACAATTCGCTCTCGCGTGGGTGCTGAACAGCCGCTATATCAGCTCGACCATCGCCGGCCCGCGCACCGAAGCGCAATGGGACGATTATCTGCCGGCCCTGAGCTATCGCCTGAGCGCCGAAGACGAAGCTTTCGTCGACTCGCTCGTGCCTTCCGGCCACCCTTCGACTCACGGGTTCAACGATCCCAAGCATCCCTTCTTTGGTCGAATCCCACGTCATCGTTCCCAAGAGGAATAGCAGGGTTCCTTCGCCGGGCTCAGCTACGGCCCATGTTCGGCTGCGCCGTCATATCGCGGTGACGGCGCGGCCTCGCGGCTTCCTTGATCAACATCACGAACGCACTCGTGCCGACCAGACAGACGCCCATCACCAACAATCCGGCGGAAAACGAGTGGGTCAGCGAGCGCGCGTAGCCGACGATGTAAGGCCCTCCAAATGCCCCGATCATGCCGATGCCGTTGATCATGCCGCTTATCCGAGCCGTCACTTCGGGGGGCAGCAGCTCGGTGGCAATCGACCAAAGTACCGGCTGCGATCCGTAAAGTGTCGCGCCGGCGATCACGAGCAGCGCCATATTCGCGACGAACGAATTGGACCCATAGGTCTCGCCGCCGACCAGGAGCGCCAGGCCGGAAATGGCCAGCGGTATCGCGGAAAAGAGTCGCCGGTCGAGTCTGCGGTCCGACCAATAGGTCAGGATCGGCATGAGCACAATCGCGAATGCGTAGGGAATCGACGAGAGCCAGCCGATGTCTGTCGACGAAAGCCCCGGCTGTTGATGAATCACGCTCGGCAGCCAAATCACAAAGCCGAGGAACCCCGTGTTCCACAGCAGGATCGACGCCGCGAAAAGCCACACCGCCGGACGCCGCAGTTGCGAGCCGAACGACACCGGCGTCGGCGACGGCGCTTGCGACGCGTCCCGCTTGTTTTCCGAGTCCAGGCGTTCGAGCAGTTGCGACCGATCGGCAGCTTTCAGCCACTTCGCGCGGCGCGGAGAATCGGCAACACCCCACAGCCACACGAATACCCATACGAGCGGGAACACGCCCTCGACGATGAACAACGTGCGCCAGTCGCCGAGCCTCAGGATGTAGCCCGCGATCGGGCCGCTGGCCATCGCGGCGAACGGGTAACAAAGCTGCCAGATGCCGTTTGCGCGAGCACGCTCGGCCGGCGCAAACCAGTTCCTCACGAACAGCAAGAATGTCGGGAATATGCCGCCTTCGAATACGCCGATCGCGAAGCGTACGACGACCAGCTCCTGCGCGTCGTGCACAAAACCCTGCGCCATTTCGATGATGCCCCACAGCACCATGAGCACCGCGACCAGCGCCTTGCCGTAGCCTTTGTCGGCGATCCAGCCGCCCAGGACCTGTGAAGCGCCATAGCCGAGAAACAGCACGCCCGACGCGAATCCGAGGATCGAGGCGGTCAGCCCGAGCTCCTTGCCCATCGATGGAATCGCAAAGCCGATGTTGGTGCGATCCATGAACGCGATGATGAGGGTCATCATCATCACGGGCAGCAAGCGAAACCATCTTTGGTTCATCATCTGTCTCCATGTTTAGCGCGCTCGCCGGCAAGGCAGCAACTGGCCCTGCGCGAGAGCACGCTTTATCTTTGTTCCAACTCACGTGTACCGGTGCGGAGCCGGCAGCCACTTCTTCCAGAAGCCGGGATCGTGGCAGATCACCAGTTCACCGCCGAAGAACTCGCACAGCAAGCGCAGCCGCGCGATCGATGCGATCGCCTGTTCCGTCGTGTGCGCGTTGCCCGGCGGCGAGTCGGGGTCGAGGTTGGCCGGGCAGAACACTGCGTCCCCGGTCAAGATCATCAGCGAGCCCGACGGAAGACGCACCATCAGCGATTGATGTCCCGGCGTGTGGCCCGGTGTCGCGAGCACGGCCACACCGGGTTTGACCACCTGATCGCCGCGCAGCAGTTCGTAATCGATGTCGCAATCGAAGTAGGCGCGCTCATACGGCCGCGCGACGAAGCTGTCCGGCTGATAAGCAAAGCGGTATTCCGAACTCTGCACCAGGAAGCGCGCGTGACGGAATATCCGGTTGCCGCCCGAATGGTCCCAGTGGAAGTGGCTGTTGATGACGATCTTGACGTCCTCCGGCGTGCGGCCGAGGTCGGCCAGCCGCGCGCGAATGTCGTCCTGTCGTTCATACCGGGCGATCATTTCGGAAAACCGCTTCATCGACAGACAGCGATCGGCGCCGTCATTCCGTTCGCAGTCGAACGGCAGAAGACCGGTATCGAACAAGATATGCTCGCCGTCCGCCATCTCGATCCATGCACCGGTCACGGGCACTTCGACCCGCGTGCCCATTCCGCGCCGCATCGTCAAGGACGACTGATCGTTGATCAGCGTGCCGAGGTTGAGCAGCGAAACGCTTCTCACAAGCGTTTCGGTCGCGCCACGAAGGCTGACTGGCACAGTCATCGTCTCCTTCCTTTGATGGGTCGCCAAGGTCTCGGTCCCTGCCTGCCCCGACGGCCGCAAACTCGGCTCAGCTCATGATTCCGATCTGCCAAGGCACGAACTCATGATCGCCAAGGCCCAATCGCTCGCTCCTCGTGCGCTCGCCCGAGGCAGTCTTCAAGATGGCCTCGAAAATTTCCCGGCCGGCGCTTTCAATCGACGCGACGCCATCCAGGATACCGCCGCAGTTCAGGTCCATATCCTCGATCAGCCGCTCGTACATCGCCGTGTTCGTTGCGATCTTCAGCGACGGCACCGGCTTTGCGCCGAACATCGACCCGCGTCCGGTCGTGAAAGCAATCACGTTTGCCCCGCCGGCAATCTGGCCGGTCGCAGACACCGGGTCGAAGCCAGGCGTGTCCATGAAGACGAGACCGCGCGTCTTCACGGGCTCGGCGTATCGATAGACCTCCATCAGCGGGCTCGTGCCGCCCTTCATCGCCGAGCCGATGGACTTTTCATAGATATTGGCAAGACCGCCCACTTGATTGCCGGGGCTGACCTTGCCATTGATCTGCACGTCGCGGCCCACCGAATACTGCTCTTTCCACCAGCGAATCCGGTCGACGAGCTTCTCGCCGACTTCGCGGCTTGCCGCGCGCCGGGTGAGCGTGTGTTCGACACCGTAAATCTCGGGCGTCTCCGACAAGATCGCCGTTCCGCCATGGCGCACGAGCAGGTCCATCGCCGCGCCGAGCGCCGGATTCGCCGTGATCGATGAAAAACCGTCCGAGCCGCCGCACTGCAGGCCGACCTTCAAGTGGCTCGCCGGCAACGTCGTGCGCTCGACCCGGTCCGCCTCGGGCAACAGCGCCTTGACCGCTTCGATCCCGGCTTCGATCGTGCTTCGGGTGCCGCCGTTCTCCTGCATGACGAACGTGTGCAGCCGCGAACTGCGTTCGAGCCCCTCCTGGTCCATCAGTCCTGCCAACTGATTCCGCTCGCAGCCCAGCCCGACGATCAGGGTCGCAGCCAAATTCGGATGACGCGCATAGCCCGCGATGGTCCGCCGCAGGAGCGCCATCGGCTCGCCGCTCATCTCCATGCCGCAGCCGATGCCGTGGCTGAAAGCGACCACGCCATCGACGTTCGGGTAGTCCGCAAGCCGCTCCGGCGTGAACCAATCGGCGATCTTGTGGACGACCGTCGCCGAGCAGTTCACCGTTGCGAGCACGCCGATGTAATTGCGCGTCGCGACTTCGCCGTTGCTCCGCACGATGCCCTCAAACGTTGCCCGCGCTGCCTCCGGCACCATCTCCACCGGCTGGTAGTCCGCGCCGAACGCGTAGTCGCGGTCGAACTCGCGAAACTCGAGGTTATGACTGTGGACCATCGTCCCGGCCGCAATTTCGCCTGCCGCGAAGCCGATCACGACGTTGTACTTGCGAACCGGCTCGCCTTGCTTGATCGCGCGCGCCGCGATCTTGTAACCCGCCGGGACCTGACTGCGGCAGGTGAAGCCATAACCCGAAACGGGCGTCCCGATCGCGATGTCGACGCGCGCGATCACGACGTTGTCGTCAGGATGGAGCCGAATGACCGGCCCGGCCATCGTCTTGCTGGCTGATTCAATCATGGTGGTGACTTTGTTTGCCGGTCGCCCGATGCCGAACCGGATGAGTGATAGCGGCGAGTATGGTGGTCACCGCGCATCAAAAGAAGTAATCTTTGCTTTCTTCAAAACATAAAATTTCTTTCGGTGGACACCCGCTATCTTCAGAGCTTTGTCTACGTAGTCGAATTGGGCTCGATCGCGGAAGCCGCTCGCCGGCTCGATCTGACGCCGGCCGCGGTCGCACAGCGCGTGAAGATGCTCGAGGCCGAGCTCGGCGGTCAGCTCGTGCGCCGCTCGGGACGCACGGTCGGCACGACGGAGGCCGGTGAGCGCATCCTCGAACGCGCCCGCAAGGTGCTGCACGACATCCGCGATCTGAAGTCGGATCTGGAGAATGCGTCGACGCTCGGCGGACAACTGCGCCTCGGCGGCATGGGAACGATGATGACGAGTCTGATCCCCGACATGCTTGCCGAACTGCTGGCGCGTCACCCTGGAATCGACTTTTATCTCGAGCCTGGCAGCTCGCTCGACCTGCATCGGAAAGTCGTCGGCGGGGACCTTGATGCCGCCGTCATCGCACAGCAACCGTTCAGCCTACCGAAAAGTTGCGACTGGCACACGTTCAGGGAAGAGCCGCTCATCCTGCTGACGCCGGCCGCAATGACGGTGACCGATCCGCACGTCACATTGCAGACGGAACCGTTTCTCCGTTACGACCGCAATGTCGTCGGCGGGCAGCTCGCCGAGAGCTACCTCCGGCAACATGGAATCAGGCCGCATCAGCGCTGCGAGCTGGACGGGCTCGGCGCGATAGCCGCGCTGGTGGACCGCGGTCTTGGCGTCTCGCTCGTGCCCGACTGGACGACCAAGCCGCTCACTGAACTATCGCTTGCCAAATGGCCGCTGCCCCATCCCTTTCCGAAGCGCGTGGTCGGGTTGCTATGGGGGCGCTCCTCAGCCCGCATCCGACTGATCCAGGCCTTTCTGCAAGTGGCCTCGGAGTTCGAATGCGGCTAAGCGGCATCGAGCCGCTACTTGCGGCCTTGCTTCGCCGCTTCGTAACGCGCCTTGTTCTCCTCGTTCGGAGGATAGAGTCCCGGCAAGGACGCGCCGGCTTCGATCTGTTCCATGATCCAGCCTTCGAGCCGCTCCTGTTCAGGCGCGGCTTGCACGATGTCCTCGACGAGCGCGGCCGGAATCACGACTGCCCCGTCGGCATCGACGACGATCAAGTCGTCCGGAAACACGGCGACCCCGCCGCAGCCGACCGGCTCCTGCCAGTTGACGAACGTGAGCCCGGCGACGGACGGCGGAGCCGCCACGCCTCGGCTCCATACCGGCAGGCCGGTTCCGAGCACGCCTGCGACATCGCGCAAGACGCCGTCGGTCACGAGGGCGGCCACGCCGCGCTTGTGCATGCGCGCGCAAAGGATGTCGCCGAAGATGCCGGCATCGGTCACGCCCATCGCGTCGACCACGGCGATGCACCCGGCCGGCATGGCCTCGATCGCCGCGCGCGTCGAGCGTGGCGAGGACCACGATTCAGGCGTCGCCAGATCCTCGCGTGCCGGCACGAAGCGCAGCGTGAAGGCCCGGCCGACGATGCGCGGCAAACCGGGGGCGAGCGGCTTTGCCCCTCGGATCCATACGTTGCGCAATCCGCGCTTGAGCAGCAGCGTGGTCAGCGTGGCTGTCGTGACGCTCGAGAGCGTATCGATGATTCGTTGGTCGATGGTCATGGAAGTTTCTCTTTACAAAGAAGGCGCGCGCTCGGTGCACGCGTGTGACTCAAATGCTCGCGATCAGCCCGCCGTCCACGCGGACGACGCTGCCCGTGACATACGAAGCACGCTCGCTCGCAAGGAACGCGACAACGTCCGCATATTCGCCCGGCTCGCCGTAGCGCCCGGCCGGAATCGACGACGTGCTCTCCGCCGCGACGGATTCGACCGTACGGGCCTCGCGGCGCGCCTTCGCTTCGTCGAGGAAACGAATGCGGTCGGTGGCGACGCGGCCGGGCACCACGACGTTCGCGGTGACGCCGTCGCGTGCCACCTCCCGCGCAAGCGTCTTCGACCAACCGACGAGCGACAGGCGCAGCGAGTTCGACATGCCGAGATTCGGAATCGGCGCGACGACCCCCGACGACGCGCTCGTGATGACGCGTCCCCACTTGCGCTCGCGCATCGCCGGCAACACGCGATCGGTGATCGCGATCACGGGGAGCACCATCGATTGA
This sequence comes from Trinickia mobilis, assembly GCF_017315705.1. GTDB lineage: Bacteria > Pseudomonadota > Gammaproteobacteria > Burkholderiales > Burkholderiaceae > Trinickia_A > Trinickia_A mobilis. Next base: position 263,536 of record NZ_JAFLRF010000002.1, read on the forward strand.
AAATATTTCTGCCATGCCTCGGACGGCTGCCCCGAGGCAGGCGTCGGCGGCGGGCCGCCGGTGTTGTTCACGAGGATATCGACGGCCCCGAAGCGCGCTTCGATCGCCAAGACGTGGCCTTCGATCGACGACAGATCGCTCAAATCCCAGCGCAGGGTCAGCGCTTGGCCGCCGGCGTCCTCGATCGCTTGCGCGGACAGCTTAAGCGCGGCTTCATCGATATCGGCGATCGCGATGTTCGCGCCCTCGTGCGCGAGCGAAACTGCGATCGCGCGCCCCAGTCCGCCGCCCGCGCCCATGACCAGCGCTGTCTTCTTGCCCAGTCCTAAGTCCATTGCCTTGCTCCCGGCTGATCAGCCGCTTGGTTAATGAAGGTCCGCCTGCGGCGCGCTCCGGCATTCAGGCTGCCGAATCCGGCACCATCGCCCGCATGCCGCCGTTGCTGCGCACGACGAGTGCCATCGCCAGCACGCCGATGAGATCGATCGTCGCGCCCAAAGCGAAACCGCTGCTGTAGCCGCCGAAGTATTCGACCGCGAAGCCGGTGACGGTCGGCCCGACGATTCCCGAAATGTTCGACATCAGATGCACGAAACCGCTGACGCCACCGAGATGCCTGCTCGGCACGAGTTCATGAACGACGGCCCAAACGGCCTGCGACGACGCGGTAAGAAACAGCACCGCCGCTGCGACGAACGTGACGGCAAGCGCCGTCGACGAGACGATGCTCACCGCGACCATGGCAAGCCCCGACACGGCGAGCGGCACCACCGCGGCAAGCTTTCGCGCGAGCAGCTTGTTCGCCATGCGCTTGAACAGCGCATCTCCCGCGAGGCCGCCGCCGAAATAGCCGATCGTGCCGCATGCCCAGGGAATCGCCGTCATCAGACTCATGCTCTGCAGGTCCAGATGCAATGCGTTCGTGAAATAGCTCGGCAGCCACGAGATAAAAATGAACAACGTGTAGTTCACCGCGAAGAGGCCGACGCCGAGCGCAAGCGTGCTCGGGCGAAACAGATAGGCGCGCAACGGCACGCCGTCGGCACCTTGTTCGCTCGGATGGGCGACGCTGCGGCTGCGTTCGATCAGTTCGCGCTCCGGCTGCCTCACGCGCCGGCTCTGCGCGGGCGTGTCGGTCACGAAGAACCGCCAGACCGCGATCCACAGGAAGCCGAGCGCAGCGATCGCGATGAACGACACGCGCCAGCCGAAGGCGATCGCCACGAGGCCGACGAGCGGCCCGGCAAGCGCATTGCCGAGCGTCTGTCCCGAGAACGTAAAGCCGATCATCGAGCTGGTCTCGTCGCGCGGAAACCAGTTGGTGATGGCGCGGTTCGTCGTCGAATTCATCGGGCCTTCGCCGAAGCCGAAGAGCGCCCGCAGGATGAACAGCGAGACGAAGCCCATCGCCCCCGCTGTCATGCCGCAGAGCAGGGACCATGCGCCCATCGCCCACGAAAAGACGCGCACTGGGCCGAAGCGGTCGGCAAGATGGCCGCCGACGAACGAAAAGATCGAATACCCGACGAAGAAGCTGCTGAAGATAATGCCAAGTTGCGACGGCGACAGGCTCAACTGTTTGCTGATGATAGGCGCGACGATGCCGAGCGCCGCGCGATCCATGTAGTTGATCATGCCCGCAGCGAACAGGAGCCCCGCCACGGCGAATCTGTATTTTCCGGACATTGCGCCTCCAATATGATTAGGATTTCTGATTGAACATGCTTCGCTGCTTCGCCTGGCTCGATGCCGCGCCGGCGAAGCCGGCCCTGCCTGACGCGGACGTCAGCCCCCGGCGACTCCTTGCGTGTTGACGTAAAGCGCATATACCGACTGACACGAAGCCATGAACAGGCGGTTGCGCATCAGTCCGCCGAAGCAAAGATTGGCGCATCGCTCGGGCAACGCGATCCGTCCGATGAGCTTGCCGCGCGGCGAAACGACCATTACGCCGTCGAGCTCGTCGCTACCCATGCCCCATCCGCACCATAGATTGCCGTGCACATCGCAGCGCAGGCCATCGATCGTGCCCGCGCCCGCGTCGAGAAACACACGGCCGTTTGCGATCGCCGTGCCGTTATCGACCACGTCATACACCCGTATCATGCGATTCGGCGTACCGCGCGACTCGATGACATAGAGCAGGCTTTCGTCGGGCGAGAAGCAAAGGCCGTTCGGCCCTTTGATGTGGCCGGCGACGACAGTCGCCGCGCCGGATGCGCCGTCGACGCGATAGACGTTCTGCGGCAGCTCGGGCTGCGCCTGCCGGCCTTCGTAGTTGCCGAGAATGCCGAAGGGGGGGTCCGTGAACCAGATCGAACCGTCCGACTTGACCACCACGTCGTTCGGCGAGTTCAGCGGCTTGCCGTCGAAACGATCGAGGATCACCGTGAGCGAGCCGTCATACTCCGTGCGCGTGACGCGCCTGCCTCCGTGCTCGCAGGTAATCAGGCGTCCTTGACGATCGCGCGTGTTGCCGTTTGCATAATTCGACGGGCTTCGGAACACGCTGACGGCACCGGTTTCCTCTTCCCACTTCATCATGCGGTTGTTCGGAATGTCGCTCCATAGCAGGTAGCGCCCGTCTCCGAACCAGACGGGCCCCTCCGCCCAGCGAAAGCCGGTCGCAAGGCGCTCGACGGCCGCATAGGGAAGCCGAAACTTCTCGAACTCGGGATCGAATACCTGAATGCGCGGATCGGGATAGCGCTCGCTCGCTTGCCACATGAAATAGGCTCCTCGTTCAAGGTGTCACTGCGCTTGCCGCGCTTCGCGGCGCACGGCGCGCGCTTCGGGATTGACGGTCGCTGCCGCCGCCCGGCCCTCCAGCGTCTCGATCAGGTTGAGCGCCGCACGCTGTGCCATCGCCGCGCGCGTTGCGCGCGTCGCCGAACCGATATGCGGCAGCGCGACGACGCTCGGCAGCGCGTACAAGGGGGACTCGGCCGGCAGCGGCTCGCGCTCGAAGACATCGAGGCCGGCGCCGCGGATCCGGCCGGCTTTCAGCGCATCGACGAGCGCCCACTCGTCGACGACCGGGCCGCGCGACGCGTTGATCAGGATCGCGCTTGACTTCATCAGCGCGAATTCGCGCGCGCCGATGAGGTGATGCGTCTCGCTCGAAAGCGGCACCAACGTGCAAACGAAATCCGCTTGGGCGAGCAGCTCGTCGAGGGGGCAGCGCACGGCGCCGTAAGCGGATTCGGCTTGCGCATTCGGCTGCCGGTTCGTGTAGAGCACGCGCATGCCGAACCCGAGCGCCGCGCGGCGCGCCAGTGCGCCGCCGATACGCCCGAGCCCCACGATGCCGAGCGTCTTGCCGTGCACGTCGACGCCAAATAAGCGTTCATCGACATTGCCGGCCCACGCCCCGCTCTTCGCCCAGTTGGCAAGCTCGACAACGCGGCGGGCGCTCGCCAGCATCAGCGCGAACGCGAGATCCGCTGTCGTTTCCGTCACCTCGCCGGGGGTATGGGTGAGCACGATGCCGCGGCGCGTCAGCTCGCCGACGTCGAAGGCGTCATAGCCCGCCGAAATCGTCGACGCCGCCTCGAGCAACGGTGCCGCATCCAGCAAGTCCGTCGTGATCTTGAGCATGTTGCCGATGATGCCGTGAGCGGCCCCGAGCGCTTCGATGAACGCGCGGCGATTGCCTTCGTCGACCGCGGCGAACTCGGTGACGTCGAAATGCCGGCGCAAGACGTCGACGACGTCCTTGGGCACCGCGCGGTAGAGCACGACTCGCTTTCTCATCTCTCGATCCTTTGAAAAGGGTCCCCGGCACGACCGCCCGGCTGCTGACTTGCGGCTCACTATAAAAGCCGATATGATCGCTGTCAAGATTATTGATAATTTGGTTGATACGATTATGGACAAGAAGGCAGAGCAGGGCGGACTCAAGCAAGGACTCACCAATTACGGTGACGAGGGCTTTTCGCTGTTCCTACGCAAGGCGTTCATCAAGGGCGCGGGCTACACGGACGACGCGCTGTTGCGGCCGATCGTGGCGATTGCGAACACCGGCAGCGCATACAACCCCTGCCACGGCAACGCGCCGCAACTCGTCGAAGCCGTCAAGCGCGGGGTGATGCTGGCGGGAGGGTTGCCGGTCGAATTTCCGACGATCTCCATCGCCGAGAGCTTTTCGCACCCCACCAGCATGTATCTGCGCAATCTCATGTCGATGGACACCGAGGAGATGCTCCGCGCGCAGCCAATGGACGCGGCCGTGCTGATCGGCGGCTGCGATAAGACGGTGCCGGCCCAGTTGATGGGAGCCGCAGCGGCAGGCGTACCCGCGATCCAACTCGTCACCGGTGCCATGCTGACGGGCTCGCATCGCGGCGAACGGGTCGGCGCATGCACCGATTGCCGGCGCTACTGGGCGCGCTTTCGCGGCGACGAAATCGACGCGCGCGAAATCGACGACGTCAACAACCAGCTCGTGCCGACGGTGGGCACCTGTTCGGTGATGGGCACGGCAAGCACCATGGCTTGCATCGCAGAGGCGCTCGGGATCATGCTGCCCGGCGGCGCGAGTGCGCCCGCGGTGACGGCGGACCGCATCCGCATCGCCGAACGCACCGGCGCGGCAGCCGTGGCGATGATCGCCAACCGGCTGACGCCCGATCGCATCCTCACGCCAGCCGCATTCGAGAACGCATTGCGCGTGCTGCTCGCCGTCGGCGGCTCGACGAACGGGATCATTCACCTGACGGCGATTGCCGGCCGCCTCGGCATCGAAATCGAGCTCGACGCGGTCGACAAAATGGCACGCGAAACGCCGGTACTCGTCGATCTCAAGCCGTCGGGCCAGCATTACATGGAAGACCTGCACAAGGCCGGGGGGCTCACGGCCGTGCTGCGCGAACTCAAGCCGCTGCTTCACCTCGATGCGCTCACCGTCACCGGCCGCACGCTCGGCGAGGAACTCGAGGCCGCACCGGCGAGCTTCAAGCAAAGCGTGGTGCGCCCGTTCGATGCGCCGATCTTCCCGCAAGGCGGCATCGCCGTATTGCACGGCAACCTTGCGCCGCGCGGCGCGATCATCAAGCAGTCCGCTGCCGACGCCGAATTGATGGAACACGAGGCGCGCGCAGTCGTCTTCGAGAACGCCGAGGATCTCGCACGGCGCATCGACGACCCCGGGCTCGATGTCGAAGCCGACGACATCCTCGTGCTCAAGGGCATCGGCCCGGTCGGTGCACCGGGCATGCCCGAAGCGGGTTACATCCCGATCCCGAAAAAGCTGGGCCGGCTCGGCGTCAAAGACATGGTGCGCATCTCCGATGGCCGCATGAGCGGCACGGCGGCGGGAACGATCGTTCTGCACGTGACGCCGGAAGCGGCGATCGGCGGTCCGTTGGCGCTCGTGCGCACAGGCGACCGGATTCGGCTGAGCGTTGCCAAGCGATCGATCGAGCTGCTCGTCGATGACGATGAACTGCGCCGGCGCCGTGAGCAACTGCCGGCGCACACCATCGATCCGCACGAGCGCGGCTACAGGAAGCTGTTCCTGACCTCGATCACACAAGCGGACCAAGGCTGCGATTTCGATTTCCTGCGGGCGTCGCAGCAGACCGCGAAGGTGCCTAAGCTGCGCGAATGAGCGTGCGCTCTCGCGCACGGCGAGCCTGCCGCCCGCGAGCGGCAAGCCGTGACGGTTCGCGGACGACTTTGTTTATACTGGGCGGCTTTCCGGAACACCCACGCATCTGCGTCATCCGATCGACATGAAAAGCGTCCCGACTTCCAACCGGTCATCAGGCAAGGGCCCGAGCCGCGCGCCGCGCGCCGCGGCCGTGCGGGACCGTGACATCGACGCCAACGTCGCCCGCGTGTCCGACACGCTCGAAGAGCAGATCGTGCTCGGCGTGCTGCATCCGCGCGAACGCCTGGTGGAGGACGACCTCTGCGAGCGCTTCACGTTGAAGCGCCATGTGGTGCGGCAGGTGCTCGCCGAGCTCGAGCAACGCGGTCTCGTCGAACGGCGCAAGAATGTCGGCGCGCTGGTGAAGTCATATACGCCGCAGGAAGTCACGGATCTATATGCGGTGCGGGAGATTCTCGAAACCAGCGCAGCCCAGCGCATTGCCCTGCCGGTCGCGCCGGAGCAGCTCGCGGAGCTCGCCGAAATCCAGAAGGCGCACGACGCCGCCACCCTGGCGGGCGACATGCGCGGCGTGTTTCGGTCGAACATGGCGTTTCACCGCGCCTTGTTCGCGCTATCGGAGAACCGCGCCTTGACCGAAGCCATCCGCGAGTACGAGCGGCGCACGCATGCCATCCGTTCCGCCACCCTGATGTTTCCGCAATACGTCGAGAAGGCCCGCATCGAACATCATCAAATGCTCGAAGCGCTCGCGGCGCGCGACCAGTCGAGGCTCGTCGAGCTGTGCCGCGAGCATCTGATCCCGGCGCGCGATGCGTATATCGAGGCGTACCACCGCCGCCTCGGCGCGGCGGCCATCAGCTAGGGCGGACAGGCGCGCCTGGCGCCCGCGCCGCGCACACCCTGCCGTTTCCGATTTGACTTCGCAGTGCTCGCCGCCTATAGTTGGCCACTGGTAAGCGCTTACAATTCAAGGTCGGCAATCAAAGCGCGGGGCCGAATCGGCGTTATTTTCAGCTTTATTCGATGATGAATTGGCGGAGACGATGGACAGCATCACCCAGCAACTCTGTGAAAGCGCTTACATGCATGACGCGCGAATCGAGCGGATTCAAGCCCGAACCGTGCGCGTTCCACTTGCCCGTCAAACCTCGTTCGCCACTCGCCGAGTCGAATCGCGCGATTACACGATCGTCCGTATCGAGACGGCCGACGGCTGTTACGGCATCGGCTTTTGCTACGGCGGCCACCGAGGCGGCACGCTGGTGACGCATGCCGTGCGCGAACTGTTTGCCCCGCAATTGCGCGGACGTTCGGCACTCGAAGTCGAAGGGCTGTGGCGCGAGATGTACCAGGACTCGCTGCTGCATGGACGAGCCGGCTCGGTGATGCGTGCCCTGTCGGCCATCGACATCGCCCTGTGGGACCGCAATGCGCGCGCCGCCGGATTGCCGCTCAGCCGCTATCTCGGCGCGACCGCCGCCGAGCGGGTGCCGGCCTATGCGAGCGGCGGCTACTACCTCGACGGCAAGAGCCCGGCCATGCTCGGCGAGGAGCTCGCCGGATACGTGGCGCTCGGCTTCAACGCGGTGAAGATGAAAGTCGGACGGCTCGACCCGAAGAGCGAAGAGGCGCGTATTCGCGCGGCACGCGAGGCCATCGGCGACGACGTGCTGTTGATGCTCGATGCGAACAATGCGTGGAGCGACGTTTCCACGGCGCTCGAGTACATGAAACGCTACGAGCCGTACGATCCCTTCTGGATCGAGGAGCCGTTCAGCCCGGACGACATCGAGAGCCACGCGCAGCTCGCGCGCCGCACGCCGGTCGCGGTCGCGACCGGCGAGATCGAAGCGGGTCGCTGGCGCCATCACGAACTGCTTGAAAAACGCGCCGCGTCCATTCTGCAATCGGATGCTGCGGTCTGCGGCGGCATCAGCGAATGGCGCCGCATTGCGGCCATGGCGGCGGGTTTTGGCGTGACCGTCTGCCCTCACTGGTTCCACGATCTGCACGTGCACCTCGTGGCTTCGACCTCGAACGCGCGATATGTCGAGTTCTTTCCCGACGACGCCGTGCTCAACTTTCGCCGCTTGATCGATCGCCAGCTCGTCGTCGAACAGGGTGCGCTCGTGGTGCCGACAGCACCGGGGCTCGGCTTCGATTTCGACGAGCGTGTGCTCGACAGCTACGATGTCGACGCCGGCGACGCCGGCGCGTGAGCGGCGCCCGGCTCGAAATGAAACCCTCACCATGTCCACCTTCACTATCGTGCCGATTCGCTGCGGCGACATCGTGAATCACGCGCGCTCGTGCTTTCTCTACCGCAAGGATTGCGGCGGCGCGCATCTGAATGCACCTTGCATCGCTTGGCTGCTGCGAAGCGATGCACACACCGTTATCGTCGATGCCGGCCCCGGGTCGCGCGCACGAGCGCCGCAGTGCTACACCGAATCCGACGCCGGCCACGACGACTTGCTGCAGTACGGCCTCGCGAGAGCAGGCGTGGAGCCTGACGCCATCGAGCTGGTCATCCTTACGCACCTGCACCACGACCACGTGGGCGGAGCCCGCCTCTTCCGCAACGCGAGGTTCCACGTTCAGGAGGCCGAACTGAAGGAGGCGGTGTGGCCGGTGCCGTTTCAACGCCCGATCTACGGGACGAATCAGCGGGGCAAGACGCCGCCCTGGATCGACGTGCTCGACCGCATGATGGTCGCTCACGGCGACGAAAACGTACTGCCCGGCATTCGCGTGCTGAAGCTGCCGGGACACACCGCCGGCTCGCAGGGGGTACTCGTCGACACGGACGACGGTCCGTATCTCATCGCAGGCGACCTGATCCCGCTCTACGAGAACTGGCCTGCGCACGGCGGCGAGCCGGTGCCGAACGGCAACCATACGGACTTGCGCGCCTACGACGACAGTTTTCGGCGCATCGCCGCGCTGCGCGCCAAGGTGCTGCCCGCACATGACCCGCGCGTCTTCGAATGCGCATCGTATCCGCCGGGGCAAGACCCCGCCGTCAATCCCTAAACGAAGGAGCCATTGGATGACTCGAGTTTTGATCACAGGTGCCGCGGGGCACATCGGCCGCGTCTTGCGAAAGGGCTTGCAGGGCCACTATTCCCTCGTGCGGCTCGCCGATATTGCCGCTCAGGAACCGGCCGGCCCCGGCGAACAGGTGGTGAGCGTCGACATCACCGATCCCATCCAGCTCGCGGGCGCGATGGACGGCATGGATTGCGTCGTGCATCTCGCGGGCATTCCCGATGAGGCCAGCTGGGACCGCATCCGCCGCATGAACATCGAAGGCTGCTACAACGTTTTCGAGTCGGCGCGCAGTGCGGGCGTGAAGCGCGTGATATTCGCCAGCTCCAACCACGCGGTCGGCTTTCATCGGCGCGACCGGATGATCGACGACACCGTGACGCCCCGCCCCGACAGCCGGTACGGCTTATCGAAGGTGTTCGGAGAGGCAGTGGGACGGCTGTATGCCGACAAGTACGGTCTTTCCGTCGCCTGCCTGCGCATCGGGTCGTTCCGCCCCGACGACCGCCCGACCGCCCCGCGCCATCTGTCGACGTGGATCAGCCACCGTGACACCGTGCAGCTCGTGCGCCGCGCGATCGATCATCCGGACTATCACTTCATCGTCGCGTATGGCGTGTCCGCCAACGCGCGCAACCGCTGGGACAACTCGAACGTGCGCTTCCTCGGCTACCAGCCGGAGGACGACGCCGAACACTACGCCGCGCAAATCCTGGCGACGGGCGCGCGCGAAGACGAGCGGGAGGCGCTGTTTCATGGCGGCTTCGGCTGTCTCAACGAGTTCGCGGGACGCATCGAGGAGATCGACTGATGCGGTATGCGGGCCCCGGTGCTCGGGCGGCTCGCCCGCGCACGGTTCAGCCGGCCGTCGTGCCACGCCCGTCTGTCTTTTCGCCAAGCATGAGGTGCGCCGTTGACTGCCGGATCGAATAAGCGGGCGCCGCGCCGCACGTCGCAAGCGGTGTCGGTACTCGATGTCGCGCGCGAAGCGCGCGTGTCGACGGCGACGGTGTCCCGGGTGCTGAACGGCAGCGCCAACGTCGGCGAGCCGCTGGCGAGCCGCGTGAGGGCTGTCGCCGTCGAGCTCGGCTACACGCCGCACGCGGCCGCCCGCGCGCTCGCGACGCAGCGTTCGACGACCATCGGCGCGGTCATTCCGTCGCTCGAAAACCAGAACTTCGCGAGGGGCGTCTTCGCACTGCAAAAGCGCATCGTCGATGCCGGCTACACGCTGCTGCTCGCCTGCTCGTACTACGACCCCGAAGAGGAGCTGAAGCAGGTCCACGCGCTCGTAGCCGACGGCATCGCGGGCTTGATGCTCGTCGGGCGCACTCATGCGCCCGCGCTCTATCAGTTGCTGGCGAAGAAAAACATCCCCTTCGTGAACTGCTGGACCGTCGACAGCCAGCACCCGTACGTGGGCTTCGATAACGTCGAGATCGGCAGGCGGCTCGCGGACTATCTGTTCGATCTGGGCCATCGCAACTTCGGCATCATCGTGCAGCGCGTGCAAAGCAGCGACCGCGCGGCCGATCGAATTTCCGGCGTGCGCGAGGCCCTTGCCGCACGCGGCCTTGAATTGAAGCGCGAGCACTTGATCGAGACCCCGCATCGAAGCATCGAGGGGCAAAACGCGATGAAGAGCCTGATGCAGGGGCCGAACCGCCCGAGCGCCGTGATCTGCGGCACGGACGTGCTTGCCATCGGCGCTCTCGTGCAGGCCCGTCAGAGTGGAATCGAGGTGCCTCGCGACGTGTCGATCGTCGGCATCGACGACATCGAGTTCGCGAGCTTCACGACACCGCCCCTCACGACGATGCGGCTGCCCGCCGAGGAGGTCGGCACGCGCAGCGCCGAATACCTGCTGGACCGCATCGCGGGGCGATCGGTCAGCGCCGCAAATACGCTATCGGTCGACCTGATCGTGCGCGGCACGGCGGCGGCACCGCGCGAGCATTAAACAGCGCGGATCGAAAACACGCGCTTTGCATGGGTGCTCGACAGATTGCGCATCGTCAAATGCTCCGTTTGATTCGGCTCGTTCATTCCCATTGCCGGACCGACACGGACGGGCGCAAGTGCACGCCAACGATGCGCCGCGCGCAGAGCAGCGCCCCGCACGCCACCACGACGTCGATGACGAAACCCACGTGAACCGCGTGCACGACGGCGACCCGATCGTCGGCGAGCGAACCCTGTCCGGCGCTGGCGACGACGTGCGCCAGGCTGCGCGAGACGAGCGTGCCGATCGTGGCCGTTCCCAGCATGCCGCCGACCATCCGCGTCGACTGGATCAGCGCGGTCGTGATGCCGAAACGTTCTGGCCCGCTCAATTCCTGCGCAAAGACGTTCAGATTGTTGAAGATGAAGCCGAGCCCGACACCCGCCGCCGCCATCGACGCTGCGCTCAACCCATGCGAACTCGTGCCGCCCAGCATCGTCGCGCCGATGCAGCCTGCGCCGATCAGCGCGAAGCCGACCGTGACGATCGTCATCGGCGCACGCAAGCGCGTGACGATCCGCGTATTCGCGAGACTGCCGAGCGCCAGGCACACCGGTAGCGGCGTTACCGCAATGCCTGCCGCCTGCGGCGTCATGCCGACGCCCGTTTGCAGCAGCAGCGGCGTAAAGAACAGCAGCGAAAACATCGCAAAGCCGGCGGCGAACGACAGCACGAACAGCCGCACGAGATTGCGGTCGGCAAACAGGTCGATCGGCAGAATCGGATGCGCGTGGCGTTTTTCCCATTGGTACAACAAGACGCATGTGCCGACCGCGAGTGCGACAAGCGTGAGCGTCGAAAAGGTGAGCCCCCTGTTGGGCAGCCGCTCGATGGCCATTTGCACCGATCCGAGCAGAATCGACAACAACGCCGCACCGGCCCAATCGATCGTGGTGCGCCGGCTGCCCCGCTGCTCGACACGAGGCAAATACCTGATCACGCAATAGAGCCCGGCGAGCCCGACCGGCAGGTTGACGAGGAACGTCGCGCGCCAGCCATAGACAGCGCTCAGGAATCCGCCGAGAAACGGCCCGGCTGCCGTGGCGATTCCGTAGGAACCCGCCATCACGACCTGCCAGCGCACACGGGCGTGCAGATCGGGAAACAGATCGGGGATCGACGCGAATGCGGTGCCCACCATCATCCCGCCGCCGACTCCCTGCAGCACCCGCGCGAATACCAGCATTTGCACGTTCGGCGCGAGCCCGCATAGCGCAGACGCGAACGTAAACGTGGTGATCGATGCAATCACGAAGCCCTTGCGGCCGAAGTAGTCGCCGAGGCGGCCGAAGATGGGTACCGACACGACGGACGCAAGCAGATAGACGCTCGCAATCCAAGCGTAGTAATCGGCGCCCTTCAGATCGGCGACGATGGAAGGCAGCGCGGTGCTGACGACCGTCTGATCGAGTGCGACGAGCATGTTGACGAGGCCGATACCGAGCATCGCCAACAGGGATTCGCGAAATGAGCGAGCAGCGGCTCTGTCATGCGGCACGGAACCGCCTTCACCGCGCCCCATTGGCGCCTCCTTGACCATTTGAATGCGAACCCGAGTGTGATCGCCCTTGACGATCAAAAACAGTATCCGTTGGTTTCTTTAGTCGATAAGACTTTTATCGATCGACTCGCGCCCTCTTCGCGGGCCGGACACAAAAATATTTAAAATTTGAAGCAACCGGCCGCCGCTTTCTCATGCGCCTGTCGCACGCCATACTGCGGTCGCCAGCCACTGCAGCCGACAACATCAAGGCGGGCCAGGAGACAGTCATGTTCGTCCGCACCTCCGCCGCCCCCGCGCTTGAATCGAATCACGCCGATTCGCTTTTCAGGCGCGTCGCATGGCGATTCATGCCGCTGCTGTTCGTCGGCTACGTGATTGCGTATCTCGATCGCGTGAACGTGGGTTTCGCGAAACTGCAGATGGTCAACAGCCTGCACTTCAGCGAAGCTGCGTATGGACTCGGCGCAGGGCTCTTCTTCGTCGGCTACTTCTTTTTTGAGGTGCCGAGCAACCTGCTGCTGCATCGACTCGGCGCACGGCGCTGGATTGCGCGCATCATGGCGACGTGGGGGGCGCTGTCGATCGCGACCGCGTTCGTGCACACGCCGATGATGTTCTACGTCATGCGCACCCTTCTCGGCATTGCGGAGGCGGGCTTCTTCCCCGGCATGGTCCTTTACCTGACCTACTGGTTTCCTTCTCACCGCCGCGGCAAGATGGTCGCACTGCTGATGGCCGGCAATCCGGTGTCCGGTCTCTTCGGCGGCCCGCTCTCCGGCTACATCATGCATGTGATGCACCACACCTGGGGAATGGCCGGCTGGCAATGGCTTTTCATCATCGAGGCATTGCCCGCAATCGTGCTTGGGGTCGTGGTCTTCTTCTATCTCGACGACCGCGTTGCCGACGCACCATGGCTCGGCTCCGATGAAAAGCGCACGATCCAGAACGAGATCGATGCGGATGCCTCGACGCACACGCACGGCTCGGTGCGGAGGGTGTTCACCTCGATGCGCGTCTGGCTGCTGTGCCTGATCCTGTTCGGCATCGTGATGGGCTCGTACGCGATCGGCTTCTGGCAGCCGACGATCATCCGCGGCACCGGCATCCGCGATCCGTTCATGATCGGCCTGCTGACGATGATCCCGTACTCGGCGGCCCTCGTGGCGATGATTGCGGCTGGCCGCAGCGCCGACCGCACGCGCGAGCGGCGGCTGCATGTCGCCGTGCCGGCGGTCGTGGCCGCGCTCGGGTTCACGATCTGCGCGTTCAACGGCGACCACGCGCTGCTTTCGATGATCGGGCTCACGCTCGCAGCCGGCGGCGTCGTGACCGCGTTGCCGATGTTCTGGTCGCTGCCCACTGCGTTCCTCGGGGGCACGGGTGCGGCAGCGGGTATCGCACTGATCAACTGCACAGGCAATCTCGCCGGGTTCGTCAGTCCGGCCGTTATCGGGTGGCTAAAGACGGTCACGCATACTTTGACGTCGGGGCTGCTCGTCGTCGCAGCTTCGCTGACGCTATCTGCTGCTTTGATCATCGCGCTGATTCCCGGGCGGTTGGTGAACAAGTGATGTCGATCCCGCCGCTCTGACTTGCCCTATCCGTTCCTCCCTCCGTTTCTCGCCCGCGCCGCACCCTTCTTCGAATCACTCGCTTGTGACCAACTGGTTTCGCCATGCAGCGTTTGAGGCAGACAACCTGAGCGCCTGCAATTCCTTGTCGACGATGATGCGGCTCATTGCTGAAGATCCGGTCGTTACCGGTCGATGACAAATCTGTAATCAACGGGCAAGCGTGCCGTCAGCCGCCCGATCGAATAATGAACGCACGGTCTCAACGTTAACAAGCCACGCTCCAGTGCGGTCTATCGAGTCGACCGCGATACCTGCCGCGATGGTGGACGGAGCGCGAAAGTCAACCTTGACCGCATCACCGTTCACGCCCCACGTAAAAAGCACCGGTGTCGCCGGGCGTTCTTGCCGCAGACCATGGGCTTCTAACGAATACCCGGATTTTCATGAAAGCCCCATTTCGCCTTGCCATCGTTCTCGTCGCGCTTGCCGCCGGCGGTTGCGCGAATACTCCTCCGATTCGATCTGGAACAGGGACTGAATCTAACGCCGACGGACGAACGTCGTCCTGGACGCCCTACCCGTGCCAGTACCTGCACGTAAAGGTGAACTGCACGGCCTGAAACCACCACAGGTGATCAAACATGAGCGTAGCCAAAGACTCCTCTTTTCTTGTCCGTCATTCCACGCTGAGCGTTTTCGCTACAGCCGTTGTCGCGGTCGTGGCGGCGGGATTCGGCTTCATCTATTCGGGGCTGTACGATGTGTCCGCCGCATCCGGACACAACCCGCTTGTCGCCTGGGTGCTGCATAAGACCTACCTGCAGTCGCTGCACCGCCACGCGGCCGCTATCCAGGTCCCGGCCGACCTGATGACCCTCGCCCACGTCGAAGCCGGCGCGCGTCTCTACCGGAGTACCTGCGTGGCGTGTCACGGCGCACCGGGACAACCGCTGAGCCCGATTGGCCAGGGCATTCTTCCGATCGCGCCGGAATTGCTGAGCGCAACACGCCGCAACAATCCTCAGATGATGTTTTGGGTCATCAAAAACGGCGTAAAAATGACCGCGATGCCTGCGTTCGGCAAGACGCAAGACGACCAGACGATCTGGGACTTGACGGCGTTCCTCTACAAAGGCCGCGGCATCTCCGCTCAAGACTTCGAAAAGCTAAGCGCAGCCAAATCGAACTCCCGGCCGTAGGCGTTGGGGACTTCAGGTGCTGCGCGGCCACAACGCCGCTCATGCATTCGGAGCGTCGGCCTCTCGTAAGAAAAATTATTTGTCGTGCAGTGGAATAGCTGCTCGCCGGTGATGTTTACCCATAAGGACACAGCCTGGTCGCGGCCGACCGGCAGTCCGACATGGGCAACCTCATCAATCACGAGATCGCTTTGAGCCACGCATCGAATCAACCCGCCTGGGTCCGCATCACACACTGGATTAACGCGCTCGCTGTCGTACTGATGGTGACAAGCGGCTGGCAGATCTATGACGCCTCGCCGCTCTTTCCAGCTTTACAGTTTCCTTCCGCTATCACATTGGGCGGCTGGCTCGGCGGCGCCTTGCAATGGCATTTCGCGATAATGTGGATGCTGGTTGTGAATTTCCTCGTCTATGTCGGGCTGAATATCGCTTCGGGACGTCTGCGCCGAAAACTGCTGCCGATCAGCTTCAAGTCGCTGGCAACCGATCTCGTCGCCGCCCTGCGCGGCACGCTCGGGCATGAGGACCTCACACGCTATAACGCCGTACAGAAGTTCGCCTATCTCGTCGTCATCGTCGATATCGCGCTCGTGGTCCTGTCGGGACTGGCGATATGGAAGTCGGTGCAGTTCCCGCTGCTGCGCACGCTGATGGGCGGGTACGACAATGCACGCGTCGTGCATTTTGCTGCAATGAGCGTGCTGGTGGCGTTCTTCGTCGTGCACGTCGTCATGGTCGCACTGGTGCCGCGCTCACTGCTTCTGATGATTCGTGGACGGTAACCATGACTTTTCGAAAAAGGGCTGGGAAGCCCGATACGTTTCTTTCGTCTCACGCTGAATCCATCATCAAGGATGCGCGCAACGAACTGAAAAATCCGGCGCGCCGGATGCTCGGCAAGCGAGTTCTCACGCTCGGCGGCATTGCGATGCTGTCAGGCTGCGATTTGTCCAATGACAAGTCGGTCAACACCATGCTGCGCAGAATGTCGTTCTTCAACGACGACGTGCAAGCCCTGCTGTTCAATCCGAACGAGATGGCCCCGACCTATCCGGAGTCGATGATCACGCGGCCGTTTCCCTTCAACGCGTTTTACGGCATCGACGATGTGCCCGAAGTCGACGCCGCTGCCTACCGGCTCCAGGTGGGCGGCCTCGCGAACGGCAAACGTGTCTGGACGCTCGACGAGCTGCGCGCAATGCCGCAGGAAAGCCAGATCACGCGTCATATCTGCATCGAAGGATGGAGTGCGATCGGCCGATGGGGCGGCGTGCGCTTCTCCAATTTCCTGAAGCATTCGGGCGCCGACATCACGGCGAAGTACGTGTCGCTGCACTGCGCGGACAACTACTGGACCAGTATCGACATGCCCACTGCGCTGCATGCACAGACGCTGCTGACGCTGACCTACGACGGCCAGGTGCTGCCGCCGAAATACGGCTTCCCGATGAAGCTGCGCATGCCGACCAAGCTCGGCTACAAGAATCCGAAGCATATCGTCGCAATCAGTGTGACGAACGAATACCCCGGTGGTTACTGGGAGAACCAGGGCTACAACTGGTTCGGCGGGTCCTGATGTGCATTGGTCCACTCGAAGCTCAACCATCCTTTACGGAGCATCCATGTCTATTCGCATGAAACTTGGCGTCACCCTCGCCGCGCTGACTTTTGCCGGTGTCGCGCTCGCTCAGGCGCCCGCTGCCAAACCGGCGCGCATCCGCGGCGATATCGTCTCGCTCGACGGCGACGTCCTGAAGGTGCATCGCCGTAGCGGCGACACGGTCTCGATCGAGCTTAAACCGACCATTGCCGTATCGGCGGTCAAGGCCATGCAGCTTTCGGACATCAAGCCGGGCTCCTTCGTCGGCACGGCCGCAACGACGGGCACTGACGGAAAGTTGACGGCCACCGAAGTGGTCGTCTTCCCGGAATCCGCGCGCGGCACGGGTGAAGGTCACTACGCTTGGGACCTCGGTCCGAACAGCACGATGACGAATGCGAACGTCGACACGGTTGTGCAGGGTACCAGCGGCCGGAATCTGAAGCTGTCGTACAAAGGCGGGAGCAATGAGGTGACCGTCCCGCCCAACGTACCGATCGTGACTTTCACGCCGGCCGCACGCACCGACCTGACTCCGGGCAAGCAGGTGTTCGTGGTCGCGACGGCCGCATCGCAGGGTGCGTTTGTCGCGCAGCGCGTGGTGGTCGAAAAGGATGGAGTCGCGCCGCCGATGTAAGCAGTTAGCGTGTGGATGGCCTGATCGGGCTTCGGCAGCGCAGCGACATCGAGCGGCCACGGGCCATTTAGAAGAGGTGGCGAATCCCCACCATCGCTCCGGTTTGATCCACGCCTGGCAATGGCGTCGAAGCGGGCGGGACCGTGCCGCCGTCAATCGAGAACGCTGCGTTGCGCTGGTTGAACACACGCCCTGCAGTGACGTACACCGAGGTGCGCTTGGACAAGAAGTACATCGCGCGCGCTGCGATCACGGAGCCTCCCGAGGCGCTACCGCTCACGGTTATATGGCCGAACTGGGCGTCAAGAGCAATGTCCGGACGGGGCAAATAGCGTCCACCGATCCACCAGTAGTTGCTGGTCGCGTCGAAAACGGTCGGCGTCTGCTCTCCGTGATTGATTCGGTGTTGGAATCCCGCGCCGAAAGTCGCATTGGCAATCTTCACGTAGCCATTGACGAGGGCGCGCGTATCGGTTTGCGAGCTGAGGGGCAGGGGCGAGCCGGCGCCGCCCCCACCGTAGTTGCGATCGATGGCCGCCGCTACGCCCCATTTCCCCGCATCATATTTCAGCATGGCGGACATTGACTTGCAGGCCCGCCAGTCGGTCGGCGATTGGCCGGCGCACCCTCCGGCCGCCGCGCTATCCACCGCGTCACGGCCGAACGAATACATCGCGCTCGCGGTCAGCCCCGATGACGTGAAGGTATAGACAATCGAGTTGTCAACTCGCGGCTGGGTCAGGTAGGGATCCAGATCGGCGGCGGCATAGAGATTCGGCGCCAACGTGTCGCCCGTTAATACCGCCCAAAAGATTTGCGAATATTGCCGCCCGAGCGTCAAGGCCCCCCACCGTCCCGAAAGCCCGACATAGGCCTGCCTGCCAAACAAGCGGCCTCCTTGATTCAGCGTGCCCTGTGACGGCGCAAAGCCCGACTCCAAGACAAAAACGGCGCTAAGACCGCCACCCAGATCCTCTTTGCCACGGAGGCCCCAAAGTGATGGCAGCGAGGCCGTCAGCGTCGGCATGCGTACTGCGCTCGACTTCCGAGGTCCGATGTTCGTCACATATTCAACGCCGGTATCGATGACCCCATACAGCGTGACAGCGCTCTGCGCATGCGATGCGCTCGACGCACATGCTGCAAGCAACGAGAGCGCCCACCAAAACACCTGGCGCCATGAGTGGCCGCCTCTGGCCCGATTCAACCGTGAACTCATTATTCATCTCCAATGTTGTTGAAATTTACTTAGTTATACTTATTTAAATAATCCACACGTCGGGCCGCACGAGGACGAGGACGGGGACGATGACGAGGTCGCGCTCATAGACGGCGCGAAGCGCGGAATCCGGGGACCACGAGCACGCCAACCGTGCATCTTTCACTCAAACGGATGCAACTCACCCCCTGACCGGGGGCGAGCACCCGTCAGACGAGACGCTCGAGAACCTTGTCCGGCACCATAGGCAGATCGCGCATGCGGGCACCGCTTGCATGCGCTACCGCGTTCGCCAGCGCGGCCGCCGTCGGGCCGAGCGAGCATTCGCCTGCGCCAAGGGAAGCCGCATCGGGAGGGGCCAGCAGCACGACGTCGATCGGCGGCACCTCGGCGAAGGTCAGGATTGGGTAGTCCTGCCAACTACGCGTCGTGATTTCGGTGCGACTGAACATGACGCGTTCCTTGAGCGCCCAGCTCAGTGCCTGGACGATGCCGCCCTCGATCTGGTTCTTCACGCCGTCAGGATTGATCACGCGACCCACGTCAATGGCAGCGTTCACTTTTGTCACACTGACCACGCCCGTGGAGCGGTCGACGTGCACGTCGACGACGATCGCCGCGTACGCCCCAATGTTTTTGTAGCGTGCATAGGCGAAGCCGCGTCCGCGCTGCCCGTCGCCCTTCAACCCGGCCTGCCATCCGGAGCGGCCTGCCGCCTCCCGCACCACGGCAATCGCGCGCGGATCACTGAGGTGCGCCAGGCGGAACGCGACCGGATCGGCATTCGCCGCGAGCGCAAGCTCGTCCATGAACGACTCGATCGCAAATACGTTCCCGTAAGCGCCCAACGTGCGGAGCGAGCTCGTGCGAATGGGTGCGTCCAGCAGCAGATGGTTCGTCACTCTCTTGCGCGCCAGATCGTAGAGCGGCACCGCATTGCGGTCGCCATTGCCGTATGGCTGTGGAATCGGTACGGGCGCCGACGGTCGAAAGGGCTTGGCGAGATGCCAGGCGGCCAGCAGATTCACACCACCGGGTTGGCCCGGCCGCATTGCGTGCGAATTGCTCCACACCTCATAGTGCCAGTCGACAATGCGGCCTTCCTTGGAGAGGGCCGCCTTCGCCCGCATCACCATTGCCGGACTGATCGGCGCCCATGCGAATTCGTCATCGCGCATCCATTGAACCTTGACCGGCCGTCCCGCCACTTCGCGAGCAAGCAGCGCCGCGTCCAGCGCCACATCGTCGGCGCCATTGTGGCCGTAGCACCCCGCACCCGGCACGTGCACCACGTCGACCGCGTTCATGGGCATTTCGAGCACCACGGCGAGATTGCCCCGCAGCGGAAACGCGCCCTGCGTGTGAGACCAGACGGTCATGTGCCCGTCCTGGAGCAGCGCCACGGAACACGAAGGTCCAATTGACGCGTGTGAAAGGTAGGGGCGAGAGTAGGTAGCCTCCAGTTGCGTCGCGCTATCGGGCGCGGGCGTATCCTGTCCCGATTCGCCAACCACGGCATCTTCGCTTCGCCAGTGTTGCAATGCCCGCTGGAGATGGTTCACGTCCGGCAACGCGACATGATCCGCGCTCCACTGTGCCGACCCCTGCAACGCACGGCGCGCAGCGATCGCTTGCTCTTCGCGCTCGGCGACGACACCGAGGAAGTTGCCATTGCGAACCACGGCGACTACACCCGCGAGCGCCCTGACAGATGCGTCGTCGAGCGAAACCAGCTGCGCGCCAACCCTCGGAGGCCGCACGATACGGCCGAACAGCATGCCCGGCAGACGCATATCCTGAACGAATGCCGCGCCGCCGGTGAACTTTGCCGGAAAATCAATGCGCGGCACCGACTTGCCGACCAGCTTGTATTCCGACGGACGCTTTGGCGTGACGTCCGCCGTCACCTCGCGCGCGAGGAGTTCCCGTTCGTCCCTTGCGATCTCCGCGTACGTCATGCGGCGGCCGTCGGCGGTCAGCACGGCACCGTTCTCGACGCGAAGATCCGCCGCCGAAACGTGGAATCGCCGGCCCGCCGCGCCAAGCAGGACCGCCCGCGCTTGGGCTGCGGCAGCGCGTATCGCCGCCCCGCCTTGCTCGACCGATTGGCTGCCGAAGGTGTAGTTCTCGTTCGGGCTGCGGGCCGTATCCGCGGAAATCATGCGCACGCGAACCCAATCCACATCGAGCTCGTCCGCAGCGATCTGCAAGAGCGCGGTGAGAATACCCTGCCCCAGCTCGGCCTTTCCCGTAAAGATCGTGAACGTGCCCGCCTCGTCGACTCGAATCCAACCGTCAAGCCTGCGATTGGCACGAAGATCAACCGGGAGGTCGGGCTCGGCCCACGCAAACGCCGAGAATGGCGCAAGCGAGAAAGTCGCGACGACCGCCCCTGCCAGCTTGCCGAACGCGCGTCGAGAAAGTCTGACGGTGTTCATCCGCGCAACTCCTGCGCTGCGCGCTGAATCGCACGGACGATTCGGTTGTGCGCGCCGCACCGGCATTTCTGGCCGGCCAACTCGCGTCGTATGGTCGCCGGGTCCGGATCGGGAATTCGCTCCAGCAGGGCTTTTGCGGTCATCAACATCCCGCTCGAGCAATAGCCGCACTGTGCGGCCTGCTCAGCGAGGAAGGCCTTCTGCAACGCATGAAGCCGTTCGCCGTGGCCCAAGCCTTCGATAGTGGTCACCTGAGCCGCACCTACCGCGCCAACCGGAAAAACGCAGGAGCGCGTCACATCGTTGCCGACCATAACCGTGCATGCGCCGCACTGCGCTTCGCCGCAGCCGAACTTTGGACCGTTCAACTGGAGATCGTTGCGCAGCACGTAGAGCAGTGGCGTATCAGCTGCCACGGCCAGAAGGTGCCGCTTGCCATTCACCGCGATCGAAATGTCCATGTCATCTTCCTTGACGTCCCATGCCTGGTGCCATGTCTTCGTGGATCAGCCCGACGCAGAAACCGCCGTCACGAATTCTATTTTATATTCGTAGTACTAATTTAAATATCGAAAGATTCTCACTGAATCTGTCGCAACCCGCTAACACTCGACGCAATCGGTCCGATTGCTCCCCGAAACCTGGCTGAGGAAAAGAAGCATCAGACACGATGCCAATGCGGGCACGGCGGCCGCGACGAACAACGCGGTGTTCGACCACTGCAGCTTGATCAATTGTCCGGCCACTACAGGACCGATAATTGAACCCGCTCGGCCAATTCCCAGGCTCCAGCCAACCCCGGTGGCCCACAACGAGGTTGGATAGCGTGTCGCGGTCAACGCGTTGACCGCCGGCTGCCCACCCACAATGCAGATCCCGCTTATCAGCACGACGGCATAGCGCAATCCCGTCGATAGATCAGGGAGACCGACGGACGCCACCGCAAATGTCGCCACCAAAAAGCTGAGCGCCAAGACACGATAGAAGCCGAAGCGGTCCATCAACGGGCCCATCAGCAGCGCACCCGCGGTACCGCCGATCTGCAATGAGGTACCGATGAGCACAGCCGTCGACACACCGTGGCCGACTCGCAAGGAAAGCATCGGAAGCCAGTTCGACAGGAAAAAGAGATCGAGCAGGTTCGCGAAGTTGATGCCCCATAGCAACAACGTAGTCGTGCCGCGGCCATGTCGAAAGAGCTCGCCAACGGAGGCCTTCGCGTGCGTCTGGCCGTGAACGGCAAAGCGGGTCCCCGGCCCGATTTGGACGTTCGGCGCGATTCGCCCAAGCCACTGAGCAATCCTTTCCGGGCTACGCTGTTTGACCACCAGCAGCTGGAGCGATTCGGGCAGATACCTGGCCATCGCGACGGCGATGACCAGCGGCAATATGCCCCCAACGAGGAACACCGACCTCCAGCCCATCGACGGGAGCAGGGTTGCGCAGAGAAGCCCTCCGGCGATTGCCCCACCCGTGAAGCCACACGAGACCCATGTCATCAGCGACGCCCGATATTTCTGCGGACTGTACTCGCTGACCAGCGCGATAGCGTTACCCATCACGCCGCCGATACCGAAACCGGTCAGGAATCGAATGACAAGAAATTCCGGCACGCTCTGAACCAGGGCGGTACCGAGCATGCATAGCCCATAGAAGACCGTCGCTCCGACCAACACCGGCCGGCGCCCCGCGCGATCGGCCATGGCGCCGAAAACGATGGACCCCGCGAGCATCCCCAGCAAGCCGGCGCCGAAAACGGGGCCGAGCTCGGCTGGGCTGATGCCCCACGCCCGGACAATCGCAGGCGCGACAAAACCCATCGTCTGCACATCGAATCCATCCATCACCACCGAGCAACCGATCATTACCATGATCCATTTCTGGAAGGTGCTCAGTGGCTGGCTATCGATCAGCGCGCCAATGTCGACGATCGAAGAATGTGCCTCTTGCACTCGCTGCGCAGTACCGGGGGTCAATTTCGCACCTTTTAAAAATGGATAAGCGGGCAGGTCTCGTTCATTGATGACGGGACCAAGATGGAAATCGCCCTTGAAAGGATCGCCAACCGATAGCGCCTTGGTTTCCACCCGCCGCTATAGATTTTGTTACGCCACACGTCTGCTGGCGCCAACTCGGTCACGGACATCCGATTTCTCCGGTTTCTCGCATCATTCAAGACTGAACAGGCGTCGTGCGTTTTCCCGTCCGATCTTCACGCGATCGGTTTCGCTGATCGGGCACGTGTCGAACCACTGGGACGCCTCGTCATGCGTTTCAAACGGGTAGTCGACCGAATACATGATTCGCTCACTGCCGACCTCCAGCATCGTGGACAGCAGCGTCTGCGTTCTGAAATTCCCGCTCGTCGTCACGTAGACGTTCTCCCTGAGATATTCGCCCACGCTGCGCTTGCACGGCAGCCCTCGCGGCGCCTTTCGGAGAATGTGGTCAACACGCCAGATGTTGAACGGAATGCCCTCGCCGAGATGGCCAAGAATCATCTGCAACCCGGGATTGCGGTCGAAGAGACCTGACGTCATCAGTCTCAGCGCGTGAATACTCGTTTCAACCGCGAACGCCCAGGTCGCTGCGGTCAGCCACGGAAAACCGTCGTAGATCGGTTCACGGGACGGCAACGGATCCCGCGGATGCATATAGAAAGGCTTGCCGAGCGCCGCCGCGCTCGCCCAGAAATCGGCGTACTGCGAGGCATCGTAATACACGACATTTTCCGCATCGCCCACCTGGGAAAAGCCATTCACCATGAAGCCATGGAATCCTAACTCCTTCACACTGCGCTCGAGCTCACGTGCCGCGGCTTCGGGGTCCTGCATCGGCAACGCGGCAAATCCACCCAGGCGAGACGGATGACGGGCAACATGTTCGGCGAGGACATCGTTGGCCCGCCTCGCGACATCAATCGCTTCTTTGATGTCCGGAATACCCTGGATGCCAGGCGAGTTGAGCGACAAGATTGAATACTCGGTTCCGCCCTGCTCCATCCGCTCGAGTCGCTGCTGCTCGATGTCCATCAGATTCGACTTCATCATCTCCCAAACATGGGGAGGTGCATAACCTTTCGATTGCTCGATAGTCAGGTCGATCGCAAAGTGCTCTTCAAGCGCAATCTTGTTTCTCATCAATCTGCTCCGGTTCAGCGTATGACGCGTTGCTCACGTCAGGAAAGGGGCGGGCTATCCGAGTTTGCCCAGCTGGCATTTATTTGATTTTTCAATTATTTTCGAGGTGAAGTATAGTTGATTTTTCAAATATCAGAACTCGCGTAAACCCTCAACCCACCGACGACCATGAAGACACCCAAGCGACCGCAAGAACTCGAACAGGCGATTCCCTTCCTGTTGACGCGCGCCGGAAGCAGGATGGGAAACGCTTTCGCAAAGGCACTGAAACCGTTCGACCTGAACCTCAGCGAGTGGCGAGTCTGCGCCTCGCTGCTGTACGTGCCTCATCAGACCTTGTCTGAACTATCTGTGCATGCGACGGCGGATATTTCCGCACTGTCCAGGATCATTGACCGTCTTGAGAGTCAAGAGCTGGTCAAGCGCGAGAGGAGCGCGACGGATGGACGGTCAATCAGGATTGCCCTGACGAGAAAGGGGGAGGAACTTGCTCTGCGCATCGTCCCCGTCGCAAAGCGACATGAGTCGGTGGTCCTTTCCGGTTTCACGGCAAACGACGTTCAGGCACTTCGCGCCATGCTGCTCAAGTTGTACGAGAACGCGGGGGCGCTTGACGACTTGCCTTAGCAGGCGGTGCGACGACGGACACCGCTACCGGAGACGCCGTGCCGTTCTCGGTCGACAGCTGAGTTTCAAGGGGCGTTTTCCAAACCAGAAAGCGACCCGGCTCGCTTCGGCTTCCCGTCGACGAGTATGACCGCGATTCGTGCAGGAACGGTACCTCGGTTGACCCACGCGTGATGGGTCCCGCGCTGCACAACGACGTCTCCCTGCCTAATCGCGACGGATTCGCCATCCAGCAGCAACTCGAGTTCACCTGCGAGACAAATCACGTAGTCGATCGAGTCGGTGCGATGAAGACTATGCGGTTGGTTTCCTGGTTCGAACTCCACCACACTGAAGCGCGTTCCTTGCTCCGGCGGCGAGACCCCGAGATTCTGCTCGCCGGCATCACGGGCGCCCATGAAATCCGCCGGCGTTTCATTCGTCGCCCATATCAACGTTGCAGCGGTTTTCTCGGACGGATATTTGCAGTTCGATGCATTGCCGTCACGCCATACCATCTCTTATCCATGTCCATGACGCAATGGTCCGGGTCGAACCATATATCACGTCGCGGCAGCAGCGTGGTGCTACCGCGACGCACTTCCTGAATCCCTTCCCCGACCGTGCGAATTGATACGCCCGGAAGATCCATCACTGCGTCAAAGAACACAGGGTGGATGAAATGCGCGTGAATATCGACTTTCATTTCAAAGTAAAGCTGGAACCCGTCAAAGCTGCGGTCGCAGCACTATTTTGCTGGTGACCGACTTGACGCCCGGCACCTTGCCGGCGGCTTCCGTTGCAATGTGTTCCTGGTCTTGGTTATCGATAAAACCGCCCAGAATCACGTCACCCGTTCGCGAGTTCGCAAAAACCGCGATGTCCGCACCTGCCAAGCCCTTCGTCTTGTTCAACGCCTGGTGCACTTTCTTCGCAAACAAGCGGTTCGCGGCGCGCTCGGCTTTCTTCGAGACGCCAGGCTGAGACGCTTCACTAGCCACTGTGGCGCCGTTTTGCGCAGCCGCGTTGGACGCCGGTTCTTGAGCAAGAGCAACCGTTGACAGCCATCCCGCTAACGCCCACAACACCGCTTTATATGTCGTTCTCATTGGCTCACCATGGTGTTTCAAAGGTTAAGGTCGTTCGGCGCACGCACCGGATCATCTTTCAGTGCACACGGCCGACTCCGATGTCGTACACGCCCCGTCGCCGGGGCCCCATCGTCTACTGCTAAAGATGCAAACCACAAACCGAGGCGTGCTCAGCCGGCAACGTAGTCAACCTGGTGACGTGCCTCTCGCATGCCGGAAAGGGCCGCGCGAACCCGAAGGTGTTCCGGGTGGTTCGCATACGCGTCGAGGGCAGCGCGTGATTCGAAATCCGCCACCAGGACGACGTCGCACGCGTAGTCGGCCTCGCTGACATCGAGCCCCACATCGAGCCCCAACAAGCCGGGAATCAGGCCTCGAAGACGCTCGAACTCCTTTTTGACGCACATGGCCGTTTCACGACGCTCGCTTGCTGTTTGGCCCGCAACACGCCACATCACGATGTGCCTGATCATTGCTCTGCCTCATGAAGTGGATTCAAAACGAAGTCGTAGTCGAGGGAGGAGTATTCCGTTTCCGGGTCGTCGCGCGTCCCGTTTCCTGCGCGTCGAATCCAATCTGCAGTCAGGCTCGACCTCACCCCGAACCATGTTTTGCACGGCTTCACCTCCGCCAGCACGCCATCGCTTTATATTTTCCGACCGCCAAATTTTATCGTTTACGATAGATGCCTGAGCCACGAAGAAAAATGCGCTCATGGAAAAAGTGATTTCCGCTCGGTGGAAGAATGGACTAAAAGCCTTCCAGGCCATGCGCCTGGCACGGGTTCATGTCGTGCCGTTTAGAACTGGTGGCGAATACCCACCATTGCACCGGTTTGATTCGCACCGGGCAATGGCGTCGAAGCGGGTGGGATCACGCCGCCGTCAATCGTGAACGCCCCGTTGCGCTGGTTGAACACACGCCCTGCGGTGACGTACACCGAGGAACGCTTGGACAACCAGTAACTCGCGCGTGCTGCGATCAAGGAGGCTCCCGCGGAGCTACCGCCGTTCACGGATATATGGCCGAACTGGGCGTCAAGGGCGATTTCCGGAGTGGGCCAATAGGTCCCGCCAATCCACCAATAATTGCTGGTCGCGTCGAATAGGGTCGGCGTCTGCTCCCCGTGATTGATTCGATGAAGGAACCCCGCACCGATAGTCGAGGCGCCAAACTTCACATAGCCGTCGAAGACGGCACGGGTATCGGTTTGCGAACTGCTGGGCAGAGGCGAGCCGGGCCCGCCACCGCCGTAGTTGCGGTCGATGGCGGTCGCTACGCCCCACGTCGCGGCCTCATACTTCACCATGGCGGACATCGCCTTGCAGGCCCGCCAGTCCGTCGGCGATTGGCCGGCGCAACCTCCGGCGACCGGATCATCCACCGCGTCACGCCCGAGCGAATACGTCACGCCCACGGTCAGCCCTGATGACGTGAAGCTATAGGCGATCGCGTTGTCGACTCGCGGTTGGGCCAGGTATGGGTCCAGATCGCCGGCGGCGTAGATATTCGGCCCCATCGTGTCGCCCGGTAACGCCCAGAAGATCTGCGAATATTGCCGGCCGACGGATAACGTCCCCCACCGTCCCGAAAGCCCGACATAGGCCTGCCTGCCAAACAAACGACCACCTTGATTCAGCGTGCCCTGTGCCGGGGCGAAACCCGACTCCAATACAAAAACCGTGCTAAGACCACCACCCAGGTCCTCCTTGCCACGGAAGCCCCACCTTGAAGGGATGGATCCCGTGAGCGACGGCATGCGGACTACGCTGGCGTTCTTCGGACCGACGTTTGTCACATACTCGACACCGGTATCGATGATCCCATACAGGGTGACGGAGCTCTGCGCCTGCGATGCGCTCGACGCACATGCCGCAAGCGACGAGAGCCCCCAACAAACCACCCGACGCCGTGCGAAACCACCCCTGGACCGATTCAACCGTACGCCCATTCTCCTGTCTCCATTTTGGTTATTACCTTCCACAGAAGATAAGTATTAAATATCTTCCACGTCAAACGAATTGAGTTCAGGAGTTACCCGTAGCCGGGACGTCGGTGCCGCGCTTCTTCAAGTTCCAGCTTGATTTTCTGCCTGATTCTGCAAACTGATCTCGCGTCTCATTCAGATCGGCGTTTGCCCTACCTCGACAACCTTCACGCCAAACATTATCTTCGCAGGAAGATGTTATGTTTCGACGTGTCAACTGAGTAGGAATTGGAAGACAGATGAGTAATTTGGAAGATCACCGGATCATGAACGGCCTCGCTCCGGCGCCGTGGCCGGGCCCGGCTGCCGGGTCATCCATGGCGGAGTCGGCGGAACAAGCCAGGGCACAGGATCGTGTGCCCGCTGGCTTCGCCTGGCACGACGACTACGTCCTTGGCCATGGGACGATGGACGAGACCCACCACGAGTTTGTCGCGTGCGTACACACGCTGCTGACTACGGAAGACCCCAATCTTGGGATCGCACTCGAAGCGTTTGCCGAGCATGCGCGTCGCCACTTTGGCGACGAGGACGCCGCGATGCGCGAGACTGCCTACGGTTCAGCGGGCTGCCATATCGAGGAGCACGCTGCCGTGCTCCGCTCGCTCGACGAGGTACGCGCCCTGCTGGCCGAGGGGCGAACGGAGGTCGTCCGCTCCTTTGCCCGAGCGCTGGTGGATTGGTTTCCCGAGCATGTGCGGGTGATGGACCAAAGTCTCGCGCGCTGGCTCGTTCAGCGGCAACTGGGTGCCTCGCCGGTCGTCATCCGGCGTCGACTTCCGATCGCAGCCTGACTCGCTCTCCCGTGTACGCACCTGCCCCCTATGGAAGACCAATCGAATCCCATGAACAACCTGCTGCAAGTCAAAGTCGCCGCCAAGATCTGGCTGGCTGACGACATTGCCGGCTACGAGCTCACGCCGTTGTCGGATAGCACGCTGCCTGCCTTCGAAGCCGGTGCGCACATCGACCTGCACGTGCCCGGGGGGCCCGTGCGTCAGTATTCCTTGCATGACTTGCCGGGCGAACCGTCGTGCTACCGGATCGGCGTGCTGCGTGATCCCGAATCCCGAGGGGGCTCCATCAAGCTTATCGAGAACGTGCACGCGGGAGACACGCTCACGATCAGCGCCCCGCGCAACCACTTTGCCCTGCACAACGGTCAAAGGGACCGCTCGATTCTGTTCGCGGGCGGCATCGGCATCACGCCCATCCTCTGCATGGCGCAGCAACTCGCGCGCGAGCACCGCCCATTCGAGCTGCACTATTGCGGACGCACCCTGTCTCGCATGGCATTCATCGACCGTCTGCAACAAGCGCAATCCGGCGACGAGTCGCAAGTGCACGTGCACGTCGACAATGGGACTTCGGGCCAGCAACTCGATGCCCGCTCCGCGATCGGTGCGCCGGCATCCGACAAGCATCTGTACGTGTGCGGGCCTGCCGGCTTCATGAATCACATCCTGCAGACTGCGCGCGAGATGGGTTGGGACGAAGGACACCTGCATCGCGAATATTTCGCTGCAGCGCCACTCGAGTCTTCGGAGGACGAGCGCTTCGAAATCGAGATACGTAGCAGTGGCGAGGTCATCGAGGTCGCCGACGGCCAAAGCGCCGCGCACGCCTTGCTCGATGCCGGGTTCGATCTGCCGCTGTCCTGCGAGCAGGGTGTCTGCGGCACCTGCATGACGAAGGTGGTGGCCGGTGTGCCCGACCATCGCGACCTTTATCTGACGGACGACGAGCACGCACGCAACGATTGCTTCATGCCGTGCTGCTCGCGTGCCAAGACTTCCCGGCTGGTGCTCGATCTTTGATGCCGTCTGTCACTTACCGCCAAACACTGTAGCGAGGGGATCAACATGTTGACCAAGCAAGACAACGAACTGATGTGCCGTATCGGAGCGGGGACGGCCATGGGCGACGCGATGCGCCGTTTCTGGCTGCCCGTGATCCAGTCGTCGGACATGCCGCAGGCGAATGGAGAACCGCGGACGATCGAACTGTTGGGAGAACGGTTTGTCGTGTGGCGCGACCAGCAGGGCCGGCCTGGCCTCTACGCAGAAGGCTGCCTGCACCGGGGGGCGTCCATGCAGCTGGCCCGCTCCGAGGGCGATGGCCTGCGCTGCATCTACCACGGCTGGAAGTTTGCAGTGGACGGGACGGTCCTGGAAACACCGAACGTCGAGGATCCGAAATTCAAGGAGCGCATCAAGGGCCGAACCTATCCGGTGCGGGAAGCGGGGGGCCTCCTCTGGGCTTATCTGGGCCCACAGGGTGACGCGCCGCCCTTCCCGCACTGGGCCTTCATGGACCAGCCGGACGCGCACCGCATCAACGCCTGCGCAGTTCTCAACGCCAATTTTATTCAGGTGATCGAAGGTCTGGTCGACTCCTCGCATTTGACCGTGCTTCATAGTTCCGCACTGGCCAGGACCCATGACTCCAATCTCGACTATGCGAAGAAGACGTCGCATATGCAATTCGACGCGGCGCCCAAGATCGAAGCCGACGAGACGGACTTTGGCTTCCACTATGTCGCAATCCGCCAGACCGGGGGCAAGCGCATCGCTCGAGTCACGGCATTCATCACACCCTGCTTTATCGCCAATGCGAACGGAGATATTTGGCTCGCGATCGTCCCGGTCAACGACGAGCGCTGCAACCTGTATCACGTATGGTGGGATGCCGACAAGCGCGTCGGCGAAGAGCCGTTGCGCAGCGAGCAGCTTGTGTTTGTGGGCCTCGATGAGCCGACGCTGCGCAAGTACGGCATGACGGCCGACACCTGTGACTCGCCGGCGGCCATGTCCGTTGCCAATGGCTTCCGCCAGGACCGCGCGCAGCAGAGAGGCGGCCACTTCACCGGCTTCGACAGCATCACGCAGGAAGACGCCGCGTGCAGCGTTTCGAGCGGCGCGATCCGCGACCGATCGCAGGAGATGCTGTGCCCCGCGGATATCGCGATCAGCCGCCTGCATCGCAGCCTGTTGGCGTGCGCCCGGGCGATACGCGACCAGCGCGACATGCCGGCGCTGCGCGCGGAAGTGGGCCGAGCCATCGGCATCTCCGCCGAGATCGGCCTGGATGAGGACTGGCGCACCCTGGTTCCGCACCATCGAATCGTTTCGTCCCATGGCGCACGTGCAGAACGCAGCCGATAACGAAAGTCAAGTAAGGAGTGTTAAATGTTGAGCCGCGAAGATAACGAGATTCTGAGCCGTGTCGGCCCGGGTACGCCGGGCGGCACCTTGATGCGACGCTTCTGGCACCCGGTGTGCACGTCGGCCCAGTTGCCCCATCCGGACTGCGCGCCACTACGCGTACGCCTGCTCGGCGAACACTATGTGGCGTTCCGGGATACGAAGGGCCATGTCGGGTTTTTGGAAGAGCTGTGCATGCACCGGGGAGCGTCGCTTGCACTTGGACGGGTCGAAGAAGGCGGCATCCGATGCCTCTATCACGGTTGGAAGTTCAGCGCGTCCGGCACCGTGATGGAAACGCCGAACCATGCCGACCCCAAGTATGCCGCGCGCCTGAAGGCGCCCGCCTTTCCCGTGCGCGAGGAAGGCGGCATCGTCTGGGCGTACGTGGGCCCGCCCGAACTGCTCCCCGCGTTTTCGCGCTACGCGTTCATGGATGCCGAGCCGGGCCACCGCGTCGTCCTGCGCATCAACGTCGCCTGCAACTACTTGCAGCTGGTCGAGGGCGGAGAAGACAGCTCGCATGTCGGCGTGCTGCATACCAACATGGCGCGCCCGGGCTGGAAGGATAACGAGTTCACTCGCAACTCGGACGCGGTCAATCCCGCCGCGCTGGCTTCCAACGACCTGGAGCCGGTACTGAAGATCGAGGATACGGCGTTCGGCTTCCACTATGTCGCGTTGCGTAAGACGGACGACCCGCAGCTCCGCAATGCGCGCGTGGTCCCGTTCATCGTGCCCTATGGCCGCATCATCCCCGCCCCTGCCTTCCTGTTTACCGTCCTCGAAGTTCCCGAAGACGACACGCACACGAGCACCTACATCGTCGTGCACGGCAACGCGCCGGTCGCCGAAGAGAAGATCATCGAGCTGCTGGGACTGGACGATCCACGGTACTACGACCGCAAAACCAGCACCTTTTCGGCGAGCTGGCTGGACACGTTCGGTCAGAGCCGCGAGTTGATGAAGGAGAATTGGACCGGCTTGCGCGGCGTCGAAGTGGAGGACGCCGCGATCGGGCTTTCCCAGGGGCCCCTCTACGACCGTTCGCGCGAGCACCT
Organism: Trinickia mobilis; assembly: GCF_017315705.1. Classification (GTDB taxonomy): domain Bacteria; phylum Pseudomonadota; class Gammaproteobacteria; order Burkholderiales; family Burkholderiaceae; genus Trinickia_A; species Trinickia_A mobilis. Next base: position 295,465 of record NZ_JAFLRF010000002.1, read on the forward strand.
GGTGCCCGCCGACCAGGCGGTCGTGCGCGTGCGCCGCGTGCTCCTGGAATCGATCAAGCGGGTCATGGAGAACAAGCAGCCGGCTGCGCTCGGCCTCGACCTGCGCGGCGTGAGCGCCTGCGACAGACCGCTCGAAGAGGGTGCCGCCTGGCAGGATCTGCTGCCGTCGCATCGCCAAGCGGCGCTAGCCTGAGGAGGAACACATGACCACCCATCACATCAGCAACACCCTTCCGGACTACTTGTCCCTGTTGCGGCTCGACGGCCGTGGCTTTGTGGTGCTGGGCGCCGGCCAGGGCATCGGCGAGCAAACCGTCCATGCGCTCGCGCAAGCGGGTGCCCGCGTGCTTTGCGTCGACAAGGAGGAACCACTCGCTCGAAACATCGCCGAAGCCGCGGGCGGCATCCCGTGCGCCGCCGACGCGACATCGCGCGCCGACATGCAGCGCGTGTTCGATACGGCGCGCGAGCACTTCGGACGCGTCCATGGGGTCGTCGACATTATCGGCGTGGCGGGCATCAAGCCGCTGTCGGCCGTCGACGATGCCTCGTGGGACCAGCAGTTCGACATCGTGGTGCGCCATGCCTACCTGGCCATTCAGATCGGCGGCGAGATGATGAAGGCCGATGGCGGCGGCACCTTCGCCTTCGTCGGCTCGCTCGCCGGCGATCGCGCGATACCGAATGAGGTCGCGTATGCATCGTCGAAGGCAGCATTGCACCATCTGGTGCGTTGCGCGGGAGCCGAGTATGCCCGCCACAACGTGCGCATCAACGCCGTGTCGCCGGGTTTCGTCCGCACGCCGCGGCTGCGCCAGCGCCTGGACGAAGCGACCTGGGCGGCCATCGATGGCGCGATCCCGATCGGACGTGCCGCGACCCCGGCGGACATCGCGGGCCACCTGCTATTCCTGGCCTCCGACCTGAGTGCCCATATGGCCGGCGAAATCATCAACGTCGATGGCGGCATCGGCGTGCTCGCAGCCATTCCCAACCTCACGTTCGCACCGTCAGCGACGCCGACCCCCTGAGTCCGATGAAGCCTTCTTCTCCCCCAAATCAGACCCACCCATCGCTTCGGGAAATCGCCGCGGCTGCCGCGGTAAAGCCAAGCCTGGCAGAGGTGAGCCCCGAGCAAGCGCGCGCCGGCATCGCCGCGCGCACGGCCGCCCGGGCGCCCGGCCCCCGTATCGACCAGGTCTTCGACCTCGTCGTGCCCGGCCCTCGCGGCGCAATCCCCGTGCGCATCTATCACCCCGCTGGCGCCGCCGGGGTGACGATGGCCTTCCACGGCGGCGGCTGGTTAATGGGCAACCTCGACAGCTTCGATGCGGTGTGCCGGCATCTGGCCAACGACTCCGGACTGGCGGTGGTCAGTGTCGACTATCGGCTGGCGCCCGAGCACCCCTTCCCCGCGGCACTGGACGACGTGTGGGCAGCGACCTGCTGGACCGCCGAGCACGGCCATGAGCACGGGCTTCCGTCCGCGCGCCTGGCCGTGTTCGGCGAATCGGCCGGCGGCAATCTTGCCGCAGTGGCATGCCTGCTCGCACGCGAGTACGGCGGGCCGCGCATCCTCGCCCAGGCACTCGTCTATCCGGCTACCGATGCTCGGCAACAAGGGGAGTCGCTGTCCACCTATGCAGAAGGCTTCATGCAGCGCAAGGCCGACGTCGAGCACGCCTTCCGCACGTATGCCATCGATCATGGTGTGACGCCGTCGACATGGAAGCTCTCGCCGTTCCTCGCCGATCACCATGCGGGCCTGCCCCCGGCCATCGTGATCACCGCCGAGTGCGATGCCCTGCGCGACGATGGCGAAGCCTATGCCCGGAAACTGGCCGAAGCGGGCGTCCCCGTGACGTGCGTGCGCTACCTCGGCATGCTGCATACCTTTTACGGCATGCGCGGCCAAGTCGATGCCGCGGCACTCGCCCAGCGCCAGTTAGCCGACATGTTGCGCACCGCGGTGCAGGCCGCCTAGCCGCATCGAAGAGGCGCCCGCAGCCGAGCGGGCCCTGCCCATTCTCACCGAAGCAATACGGCGCGCCGTGCAACGGCGCGCCGCCATCGCGTTGGAGAATTTACGTACAATAAATAGTGCACGGTTGTATGGGAGCCCATTCCGATCGGCCGGGATCGCACGTTCTTCCAAGGAAGCCATCGAGATGAGCAGCGCCGCGAAGCAACCCGCGTCTAACCGAACCCGCAAGAATGCAGTGCTGGAGCAGCCGGAGCCCGTCAGGAAATCGAATCTTCGTAGCAGCAGCCACATCGAGTTCATTACGCTGCAGTGGCAGCATGAACACAGCGAGCTCGATCTCTCCAACTTCCTGCTCGCAATCTATATGATGCGGATCGGCACGCTCGTGGAACAGGCGTTCGACAAAATGTGCCAGGGCCTATGCGGTATCAGCGGGTCGGACATGCGAGTGCTGCTGGCACTGCGCCGCGGCGGCCACCCGTATGCGAAGCGCCCGACAGACTTGTATCGAGCGTTGCTCGTGACCTCCGGCGCGATCACCAAGAAGATCGACCGGCTCGCGAGCCTCGGCATGGTGGAACGCCAGCCTGACCCGAGTCACGGCGGCGGGTTCATCGTCCACCTGACCAAGAAAGGCCTCGACATTGTCGAGAAGGCGATCGTGAAGCTCGCCGAGGAATCGTCGATCGCGCCTGCGATGGCGCACTTTTCAGAAGCGGAACGCGCCGCCGGCAATGCGTTCTGTCTGCGGACACTGGCGTTGATGGAAGAATTGGTACTGCCGGGTCTCGAAGAGCCCGACGACACCTCGTCGAAGCCTCGCATCAAAGGCACACGGCGCAAATGAATATGCAGAACGTCCAGGTGGGTGATGCCTCCAACTGCCCGCCCCTCCGCTTGCGCTCAGCGTGCACCCGGAGGGTCCGATGACGAAACGGAGGGCGTTGCCGCCGACGACACTATCGCGTCGCTGCCTTAGCGCGCATCCAGAGACGGCACGTGCGAACCGCCCCGTCCGGACCGCGCGTCCAGGCTGAACGCGCCCGCACCGAAATAGGCGATCTGCAGGAGGCCACCAGCCATCATCACGTTCTTGAGGAAGTGGATCATCTGGTTTTGATCTGCGAAGTTGTGGTGAAAGAAAATCGCAGTGACCACGCAGAACACCGCCATCGCCAGCGACACGAAACGCGCCCTGTAGCCCGACAGCAGCAGCAGGCCGCCGCCCAGTTCGGTCAGCACGGCAACCATGAACGCGAGCGGCGGCACGGGCAGGCCCATGGCCGCGATATAGCCGACCGTCGCAGCGTACGATCCGAGCTTGCCCAGCCCGCTCATGACAAACGGCGCCCCGATCATGATGCGACCCAACAGCGGAAGAAATTTGAAACGTTCCATTACGTTCTCCTGAAATGAATTTGCGTAGGTGGAATGCGAAAAAGGGAATTAGCCGGCGTCCACCATCACCAGCTCAGAATCTTCAAGGGCCGAAATCTGCGCCGCAGCGACTTTCGTGATCGCCACGCCGTCTAGCGGCCCAATGGGCTCGCCATTCACTTCGATGCGTCCCGAGGCCGCGACGAGATAGGCACGACGCGCTGGACTCAACTCGTGCCGAACGCTTTCGCCTGCCTTTAGCATTGCGCCAAGCACACGCGCATTGGCGCGGATGGGAAGCGCATCTTCATCGCCGGCGAACCCGCTGGCAAGGACTACGAAGCGACCCGACCGGTCGCTTTTGGGAAACGGCTTGGTATCCCACGCGGGTTCACCACCGGCTTCACGAGGTAGCAGCCAGATCTGGTAAACCTTGAGCGGCAGCTCGCCCCGGTTGAACTCGGCGTGGCGTATGCCCTTGCCGGCGCTCATGACCTGGACATCGCCTGCGTGGATCGTGCCCTCGGATCCCAAGGTGTCTCGATGCCCGAGCAGGCCCTGGCGCACATAGGTGATGATCTCCATGTCACGGTGCCCGTGCATGGGGAAACCGCTGCCAACGGCGATCTCGTCGTCGTTCCAGACAATCAGGGGACCCAACGCGGCGTGCGCGGCATTGCCGCCGGCGCTGACCGCGAAATGGTATTTCGCGCGCAGCCAGCCGAGTTCCGCACTATCCAATGATTCCCAACGCCTGTGTGTGAGCATGTCCGCCTCCGTTTCCCGTCCCCGCCAATGCGACGTTTGTCACCTGTGCGATCGACCGAATTCGGCGCTGGTGCGGGCAATGAGACGAATGCTATATTCGCAACGAATTCCCGCATATCTCCTGAATTGAAACGCATCGTTGCCGCTGATAGAACGTTCAGAAGACCTCACGGCGATGACCAATGGCGATACCGTGGACAAGCTGAGCAGCCGCTGCTGGCTGGATACGCCAGTGGTTTTTAACAGCTGAGCAGCGGCTCTGGCCGCGCCGGGATTCCCGCTCCGCACGGATGCGGGCAGGAAATGCGCGGTCGCAGAGCGGGCAGTTCGGGATCTGCGGTTCGACTGCCGCAGTTCAGTGCACGGCGGGGAGTGACTGGCTCGGGGTGCGTCCGGATTGGGACGATGCGTCGGATTGGCCGCCATAACTCACTTCGGCGGCTTGAGCCATAGCGCGTTGCGCGCTGACTTTTGCCTCGGCAGCCTGAAGATTTTCCGGATAGTTAATCCACTCGTGGGGGTCGTAGCCGGCTTTCTCGAGTTCCGCCAGCTCGGCACGCACCTCCGCGCGGCTGACCTGCGGACTGGACTGGCCGAACGATACGACCGGCGCTGAAATGACGGCAGCAACGATGACCGCCCTCGTGATCGACTTCATGCTCATTCTCACTGAAATTGTTGTCAACGGCGCCACGAACCCACTTTTGGCCACGGCGGGACGCAGTGTAAGAGAGCAAGATACCAGGGCAAACCCCTAGCCTGATTGATTCACCGTTGCACCACTGCAACAATCGACACGCGACTTACCCGGCCACTCCGGCGCTCTACCCGACTCGCACACACCGGGTTACACAGCATGCCTGGTGGCGATCGAGAGCGTCGCCATCGCGGTGGAGGACACCGTTCCTGCTGTGCGCCGTCCGTCGTCAGCGAGCCTGGCTTCCCTGGGCGGTTCGTGCGGTGAAGGCATTTTTCGGCACTGCGTTCCAGCGATTCTCCAGATCCAGTTTCCTGACATGCTCGCTCAACGCATCGGCAAATACCCGAATCTTCGCAGGCTGGTTCCGACGGCTCTGGTATGCGAGGTTGATCGTCAGCGGCGGTAGCTCCCAGTCGCCCAACAGCGGCATCAGCCGGCCAGCGACGATATCGTCGTGCACGATGTAGAGCGGCTGAACCACAATTCCCAAGCCCGCACGGCCCGCTGCGCAAATCACCTGCCCCTCGTTCGACTCCAGCACCGCGCGGATTGGAATGTTGCGTCGCTCGCGGCCTCGCTTGAATTGCAGTAAATAGGGGTCCGCCGCGTGGCTATAAACGAGCACATTCTGATTTGCGATGTCTTCCGGCGTCTCCGGCACGCCATGCTGCGCAAGATACGCCGGCGACGCGGCCAGCACGCGGCGCGTATGCGCCAGCCGCCGCACGGTAATGCCCGAATCCGCCTCATGTTCGCGCGTGCGAATCGCGCAATCGATGCCTGCTTCAATAAAATTCGGGTAACGGTTCGCTGCTGTAATTTGCACCGACAGCTCAGGATACTGTTGCCTGAATTCCGGCAGCCACGGCGCGATATGCAGGACCGCGAATGACACCGAGCTCGTCACGCGCAGCACGCCCTTTGGGCGCCACGCCATGTCGCTGACAGCGGTATCCGCTTCCGCGATGTCCGCGAGGATTGACGCGCAGCGCCGCTGATACTCGCGTCCTGCATCCGTGAGCCATAGTCGGCGCGTGGTCCGCTCGACCAGACGTGCTCCTAATCGGTCTTCGAGCGCGCTCAACATGCGGCTCGCCGCTGCGTTTGAAATACCCAGGCGTTCCGCTGCCTTGGACAGACTGCCGAGGTCGGCCGTCAACGCAAAAAACTCCATCTGCATGTAGCGATCCATGCGACGATTCTTCCGCTCAGTGGAAATATGTTTTCACTATAGCGCATATTTTTCCTTCTCGAACGCCGCTAGAGTGCCCACATGGCCGCTCCTCCGGAGTGAAGTCAGCAAGCAGGAACTCGGAGAGAGATCATGCGCAACATCAGCGAAGACACCATCACCCAGGCAGTGCTTGCAGCGATGTCTGGCAGTAAAAATGACAGGCTGCGCACTGTAATGACCAGCCTTGTCCAACATTTGCATTCCTTCGCACGAGAGGTCAAGCTGACCGAGAGCGAGTGGCTGTACGCGATCAACTTCCTCACCGATGTCGGCCATATCACTGACGATAGACGTCAGGAGTTCATACTCTTGTCGGATACGCTCGGCCTATCGATGCTGACCACCACGCAGAACAACCGCAAGCCGCCCGAATGCACGGAGGCGACGGTACTGGGTCCGTTCTTTGTCGAAGGGGCACCCGAATTCCAGAACGGCGAAGACATATCCAATGGTGCGGCAGGCTTGCCGTGCTTTGTCGCTGGCCAAGTTCGCGGTCTTGATGGCGAACCATTGCCGGGCGCGACGATCGAGGTCTGGCAATCGGACGAACATGGCTACTACGACGTGCAGTATGCCGACCCGCAGCAAACCGAAATGGAACATCAGGCCCGCGGCCGCCTGCGCACGCTTCCTGACGGACGCTTTCACTTTCGCTCGATTCTCCCCGAGGCTTATCCAATCCCGCACGACGGTCCGGTGGGACGGATGCTCGACGCGCTCGGACGACATCCTTGGCGCCCAGCGCACTTGCATTTCTGGATCAACGCGGCCGGGTACCAGCCCTTGATCACGCATGTTTTCCGCAACGGAGACAAGTACCTCGACTCGGACGCCGTCTTCGGCGTGCGCTCAACCTTGGTATCGGACTGGATCGAGCACCCCCCGGGCGCGGCACCGGATGGTACGCAGATGGGCACGCCGTTTTACACGCTTGACTATGACTTCGTCCTCAATCCCGTCGGGCATACGCCATGACCCGGCGCGTCGAAATTTGCGCTCGAGGCTAAGACGCCGGCCTTGACTGAGCCAGCCAATCAGCGTTTTGCTCGATCAACCCGTCTTCGAGGTCCACCGTGTCCACATCTGACTTTGTCTTTAACGGTCGCGCCACGCGTGTTGTATTTGGTAATGGATCACGCAGCTATCTTGAACGCGAATTGCTGGCGCTGGGCGCGCAGCGCGCGTTAGTTCTGTGCAGCCCGGAACAGCGTACGCTCGGCGCAACGGTCGCCGAGCAGTTGGGGAGCCGCTCTGCGGGCCTGTTCGATCGTGCTGTCATGCACGTACCGCTCGAGTTGGCGGTCGAAGCGCGAACGGCCGCCGTTTCGTCGGGCGCCGATTGCATAGTCGCCGTCGGTGGCGGATCGGCGATCGGCCTTGCCAAGGCGATCGCACTTGAGTCGAGCCTGCCCATTCTCGCCGTGCCCACCACTTACGCGGGCAGCGAAATGACACCCATATACGGGCTGACAGAAGCGGGCCTGAAACGGACTGGAACCGATATTCGCGTTCTGCCCAAGACGGTCATCTACGATCCGGACCTGACGCTGACCCTGCCTGTCGGCATGTCGGTCACAAGCGGCATCAACGCCATTGCGCACGCGGCGGAAGGCTTGTATTCACGCGACGCCAATCCGCTTACGAGCCTGATGGCGGAAGAGGGCATCACGGCGCTCGCGCGCAGCTTACCCAACATCGTTGCAAATCCGAACGACCCGTCCGGGCGCGCCGATGCGCTATACGGATCCTGGCTGTGCGGTGCGGTGCTCGGAAGCGTCGGCATGGCGCTGCATCACAAGCTCTGTCATACGCTTGGCGGCAGTTTCAATCTGCCGCACGCGCCGACCCATACCATCGTGCTGCCGCACGCACTGGCGTACAACGCCGAGGCTGCACCTGACGCGATGAAACGCATCGCGAAAGCAGTGGGACATGAAAACGCCGCGCAAGGTCTGTTCGAGCTCGCGCGTGAAAACGGCGCGCCCATTGCGTTGAAAGAAATCGGCATGCGCGAAGACCAGCTGGACCAAGCCGCCGATCTCTCGTGCAGCAATGCGTACTGGAATCCCCGGCCGCTGGAACGCGACGCGATTCGTGCGTTGCTGCAACGGGCATTCGAAGGGAGTGCGCCAAAGCCGTGAATCTGAAAGTTCACGGCCATTCTGCAGGTAAGCGATCCGCTGGCTGCGATATGGCCAGATATGCTAATGTGCATAGAGCTATCTACTCGTGTGTCGCAACAGAATCACGGCATGGCGCAACGTATCTTCACCGCTGCAAAATCCGTCCGGACACGTCGCCCGGCGGAGCTGAAGCGTGCCGAGCAGCAGCGAGCACAGGAAACCCGTTCAGCAATATTAGACGCCGCGTTGGCGGAATTCGCGTCCAAACGTTTCGATGCTGCAAGCATTCGCAGCATTGCAGACCGGATTGGTTTGCAGCATCCGCTAATCACATATCATTTCCGATCCAAAGAGATCCTTTGGCGGGCCGTTGCCGAATATGTATTCGAGCGCGTCCGTCTGGAACGCGATGCCAACCTGTCGGGCTCGAGTTCGGCAAGTGCAGTCGATCGGCTCAAATTGGCTTATCGAGCGCTATTCCGTTTCACTGTAGAGTATCCTCAGTTTCATCGTTTCATGCTTCAAGAATCGCTAAGCTACAGTCCGCGGTTGCAATGGATCGCAGATACGATTCTTAAGCCGCTGATAGATTGGCTCTTGCCGCAAATCCGCGCCGCTCAAGACGAGCAGGCTTTGCCGAGGGTCGAACCTATCGTCTTTCACTACATGTTGATCAGTCTGACGTCGACGCTATCGGGCTTTGGCCCTGAAATCTCGGCGACCAGCAATCTTTCGCCGTCCGATCCGGCGTTGGCCGATGCCTGGTGGCGTACCGTCGAGCAGCTCGTGTTTGAGAAATTTCCGGCAATCAGTTGATGGACTTGCGCGCCATCAGCGCCTTACCTGCACGCGCGCCGTTTTCCTTGCCCATTTTCCGACTCACCCACTCACCTGTCGATACGATTGCGTCGAGGTCGATTCCGGTTTCGATACCCAAGCCGTCCAGGAGGTACAGCAGATCTTCGGTGGCGACGTTACCGGTGGCACCTTTCGCATAAGGGCAGCCGCCGAGTCCGGCGACGGACGAATGGAAAACCGACATTCCAACCTGCAGTGCGCCAACGATATTTGCCAGTGCTTGGCCGTAGGTATCGTGAAAGTGGCCGGCCAGACGCTCCAACGGAAATACCCTCGAAGCGTCTTCGATAACGCGTTGGACATGTGTCATCGTACCTACGCCGATCGTATCGGCCATGTCGATTTCATCACACCCGAGGTCACGGAAGCGCCCTACCATATCGACGACGGCATCAACCGGCACCTGCCCTTGGTACGGACATCCGAACGAGCAGGAGACGCTACCGCGCAAACGCAGTCCCGCTTCCTTCGCCAACTGCGCCACCGGAGCGAAGCGTTTGACCGATTCGTCGACGGAGCAATTGATGTTGCGCATGGAAAAGGCTTCGCTTGCCGCACCGAAGATGACGACCTCGTCCACTTTGCTCTCTATGGCGGCTTCGAGCCCTCTCATGTTAGGCGTGAGCGCGGCATATGAGACACCCTGCACTCGCTCGATTCCCTCCATCACAGCGGCACCGTCCGCCATTTGCGGAACCCATTTTGGCGAAACGAAGGAGGCCGCTTCGATTCGCTTGACGCCCGCGCCAATGAGCCGATTGATGAGTTCAATCTTGACCTCGGTTGGCACAAGTTTGCCTTCGGCCTGAAGACCGTCTCTAGGTCCCACCTCGACAATTTGTACCCGCTGCGGAAAGCCACCCGCCCCACCCGGCGCTCGCGCTGTTAGCTCCTTCACTTTTCTCTCCCATTCCGTGCCTTAGGAACATAAGTCAACCTGTGTATTCGGCGTCTCGCGGACCGGCGCAAGACGCAGTCAACAGCACCTATTTTGCGAGCACGCTCCGCATGATGCGGCGAAGCTCGGCCGCCGGATCAGCCGCCACTTTGAAGCTCCGCCAAGCCACATGATGGTCCGGGCGGGTCAGCACGCAGCCACTGTCGCTGATCTCCCGTACGCGAGCCCAGTCGCCGGTATGGTCCGCGTACTTCTGTCGCGGGCCAATGACGTGCACGTCGATTCCGACTCCAAGTTCCTCGCCGACCTGTGCGGCGGCCTCAGCCCATGCCTCGCCTCCGAGCCCGGTGAAAAGAGTGAACCGTCCATGCCCGGCGAGGTCCAGCGTCGATTGCTGCCGTCCCCGTTTGTCGAACACCCAGGCGTGCGGCAATCGAGCGCCTGGCCACGTCGTCGACTGGTAATACAGTTCGGGGTCGCGCTCGAAGGCCGGTTCAGCTTGACCGTCCGTGACAATTGCACTCGAGCGATAGCGTTGATTCATCTCGACCCCATGAGCGTCAAGTTCATATCGCTTGAACGCCAATGCCTCGCGAATTTCCTCCCGTTGCTTTTCCGCGGCCGCAGTCGCTTGGCTGCGAGCATGCATGTTGGACTGCATGACCTCCGCATCGGTTGTTTCGTCAATCCCAAGCGCACGATAGAGCGGCGCGAATTCGGCAATCGATTGATTGGCGCGGTTGACGATCTGCTTCGCGATCGGGGCGCGCTCCATCGAATAGCTATCGAGCAGCGCTTCACCCGCTTTCCCTTTGATCACCGCTGCGAGTTTCCAAGCAAGATTGAACGCGTCCTGGATGGAAGTATTGGAGCCCAGCCCGCCGGACGGCGGGTGCCGGTGCGCGGCGTCGCCCATGCAGAAAACTCGCCCGTCTTGCATGCGAGTGGCATACATGTTGTTGACGGTCCACGTGTTCGCCCCTAGCAATTGGATCTCGAGATCCGGCTTGCCGACCAACTGACGCGCTATTTCGGTGGCCTTGGCCTCATCGACGACCGGAGTCGGTTCGTTGATGTCATAGCCCCAGACGATCAACCATTCGTTCCACGGCCGCACCATCCGTATCAGGCCCATCCCGATACCGCCGACTTCCGCGCCCGGCTGCATGATCGGGTAGAGCACCGCAGGACGATGCGCGACAAATTCAGAGAGGTCGGCGCGGAACCAGATGTTCATCGAGCCGCGCACACCCATCTTCCCTTCGAAAGGCAGCCCCGCGTTCTTTGCCACCCTGGAGTTCCCGCCATCCGCGCCGACCAGGTACTTTGATCGGACCGTGAACTCCTCTCCGCTCAATCGGTCGCGGCATAGCGTGATCACGCCGTCGTCCGTCTGCGTGTGGCTCAGGTATTCCGTACTCATCCGCGCCTCGGTGCCACGTGCGCAAGCCGTCTTGAATAGGAGCGGCTCCATGAACGTCTGCGGCAAATCGTTCATCTTTGTGGGACTCGCCAATCGGCGCTCCGCTCTCGACGTGGGATGCAAGCCCCAACTGGGCGCCCGGCCGATCTCCTCGCCCGTCAGACTTTCGCAGAAAACCGTTCCGCCCATGAGATCCTCATCGGTCGCGTGCAGGTAAGCCTCCTGCTCCACTTCCCGGCCGAGATCGCGAAGAACCTCCATCGTTCGCTGGTTCGTGATATGTGCCCGCGGCGTGTTGGCCAGCCAACGGTACATGTTGACGACCATATTCTCAACGCCGTAGGTCGAGAGCAACGCGGCACAGGCGGAGCCCGCCGGCCCCGTTCCCACGATGAGCACGTCTGTAGTAATTTCTGCCATTTCGAATCTCCTGATATCAAAACCTCGTCATCCGATGACATTCGCATTTTGATACGGATAACTAATTACATTGAAAGCCGGAACAGCCTTATCCAAGAATCTGCGCGGCTGTCATGCACCTATCATGCGGTCTTTTTCTCGCTCAAATTCAGAAAACGAATCATCTCCTCGCGCATCGCGAATTTCTGCACCTTCCCCGTGACGGTCAAGGGCATTTCATCGACAAAGCGAACATACCTAGGCACTTTGTAATGAGCGATTTGTCCCCGGCAAAAATCGCGGATGTCTTCCTCGCTGGCATACTCGCCTTGACGAAGCACTATCCACGCACACAGCTCCTCCCCGGTTTTCTCGTCGGGTACGCCGAATACCTGAACATTTTGAATTTTCGGGTGCCTGAACAGATACTCCTCTATCTCGCGAGGATAGATGTTCTCGCCACCGCGAATCACCATGTCCTTGAGTCTGCCGACAATATTGCAATAGCCGTCGGCGTCGATCGTTGCAAGGTCGCCCGTATGCATCCATCCATCAATGATGCTTTCACGTGTCCTCTCCTCATCTTCCCAATACCCCAGCATCACGGAGTATCCTTTCGTGCAGAGTTCTCCGGTTGCGCCGACGGGCACGGTATTGCCAAGGGGATCGACGATCTTCACTTCCAGGTGAGGTTGAATCCGCCCGACGGTGGTCGTGCGCTTATCGAGCGGGTCCGTGGTTGCGCTCTGAAACGAAACCGGGCTGGTCTCCGTCATTCCATACGCAATGGTGACCTCCTGCATGTGCATTTTGGCCAGCACTTGCCTCATGGTCTCGATGGGGCACGGCGAACCGGCCATAATGCCGGTGCGGAGACTGCTTAGGTCAAACGCAGCAAATTCCGGATGCTCCAGCTCGGCGATAAACATCGTCGGCACTCCGTGAAGCGCCGTGCAGCGCTCTTGTGCGATTGACGCAAGGGTCGCGCCGGCATCGAATCCCTCGCTTGGGAAGACCATCTGCGCTCCGACCGATACGCAGGCGAGGACGCCGAGAACCATTCCGAAGCAGTGGTAGAGCGGGACGGGGATGCAGAGCGAATCGACTTCGGACAGCTTCATCGCCATCGCCACAAAACGCCCGTTATTGACGATGTTTCGATGCGTCAGCGTGGCGCCCTTCGGGCTGCCGGTCGTGCCGCTCGTGAACTGAATGTTGATTGGATCGTGAGCGGACAGCACGATCGTCGTTTGACCTTCGTCGCGCAGGATCGCCTCGCCCTTCAGCATCACGGCGGAGAATGGCATCACGCCCCGTATGCCCGGATCACCGACGGATATCACGGTACGGAGTTCCGGCAGGCGCGCGCAATGCAGATCGCCGGCTTGCTGCGCCGCGAGCTCTGGGGCGATGTCTAGCAGCATCGAAATGTATTTCGACGTTTTGAATTGCTCGGCCGTCACGAGCGCTTTGCATCCCACCTTGCGCAAGGCATATTCGAGTTCTGAAACCCGGTAGGCGGGATTGATGTTGACCAACACCGCACCGATGCGTGCCGTGGCGAACTGCGTGAGCAGCCATTCGAATCGATTGGGCGACCAGATTCCGACGCGGTCGCCTTTTGCTATGCCTAATGACAAGAGGCCCGCGGCAAATCGATCGACGCGTTCGTCAAATTCCTTCCATGTCCAGCGCACGCCCTGTTCGCGGAACACCACGGCTTGCCGCTCGGGAAAACGTTGCGCTGTATCTCTTAGAAACTGGCCGATCGTGGATTCGCTCAATGGAACATCCGACGCACCGCGAACGTATGCAACGCCGCCGGCAGGTGCGGTAAGCTCAAGGGAATCGGGTAAGGTTTGCATAAAGCCATTCTCCAACGCTGCTGCGGATTCCTAGTCAGGAGTGCGATGAACCAAGGTCACGTCGCTGTTGTAGCCGCCACCGGAAGCGTCCAGCTACTTGCCGTAAAACACGAGATCACCAGGCTCCTGGTCGTGATCGAACGCTTCGGCCGTATTGGCAAAACCCCGCGTGGCGTCTTCCGTCTTGTACAAGCCCATGCAAACATCCAGCATGGCGACGTCGGCACCCGCCACACCGCCGCTTGACCACGTCTTGAGCAGGGTGCGCGTCGCCGCATACGAAAGCGTCGGGCCATCCGAAAGTCGCATCACCAGTTCCTTGGCGACATCTTCGAGCTCGCCCGGATCGGCAACGTGAGTGGCAATCCCGAGCTCCCCGGCCACGCTGCCCGGAATCGGTTCACCCAGCATGGCGAAGCGTGAGGCGCGACCACGCCCCACGCGCTCAGCCAGCCGCTGCAGCGCGCCGGCGATGGGTAGCATCGCGGTGGTCACCTCGACGCATCGGAAGACCGTATCCGTCGCCGCCACGATGAAGTCGCAACTCAATGCGAGTTCGAGGCCGCCGCCGAATGCCAAGCCCTGCACCACCGCCACCGTCGGAACACGCAGGGCCTCGATCGCGCGATACGACGTATTGATTTCCGCAACGAACGTGCGGAACCAGTTCAGGTCCTTTCCTGGCCATTCGCGAACCTCGCCACCGAGACTGAAATGCGGCCCCTCTGCGCGAACGACCAGCACCCGGATATCGCTTTCGCTAGCCTCGTGAACCGCCTCCCGAAGGCATTGGGCAAAACGCAGGTCAAGCCGGTTGTAGGGCGGATTCGCCAGTACGATATTCCCGACCTTGCCTTCGCGCTCAAAACGTATGCTTTTCATTTGCAAACCTCATGTTGTCGGTCAAATTCACCGGGCGCCCACGGCGCCCTTCAAGGATCCGCAATTCAGGATGGCTCCCCATTCAACGGAATGATGGGAAGCAGCAAATGTGAAGGGCGGTCGGCGTCGCGGTAAATTTTGTGAGTGACCGTATTGCTACTGCATACGTGATACGGAATGTACTCGACGTCGGTCATCGCACCGGTTCCCGTGGGCACGTCAAGACTGCAGATCTCGACACAGATTCGATGACCGGCCTTGAACTGGTTGGCCGTCGCCAACACTTGGATTTCATACTTGACAACCTCCCCCGGCGTGACCGGTTCGATCGAATCCTTCGTCAGCTTGTAGAAGGGTTCCGCAGGCTTGGAGCGGTCAGGATCCGTTGCTCGGTACGAGGCTTTCAGCCAGCCGCGGGTCAGTTCACGTTCGGGCAACGTCTCCGGAACGCTCCGTTCACCGACGCGCGCGGTAACGACCGACACGTCCGGACCCACGTCCTTGAGTACGACGATCCAGTTCGTGTCCGCCTGGTCGATCTCGGCGTAGAGCGTGAGCGAGATCGGACCCGCCACCAAGACGTCCTGGGGGAGCGGATCAGTCATGTAGCGCAGGCGCTCAACCTTGGCCGTCTTCTTGAGCGGCATTTGCGTAAAGACATCCGGCTCCCGCTGCGCATTGCCGACCTCAGCCGACGGTCGAGGCGCGTCCGTGGAAAGCCGCTCCCAACCGCCGAGGTAGTACTTGGCCCATTGCGTCTCGGGCAAGGGCCAGTCGCTACCCGTGCGCCATTCGTTGGCGCCCATGACCCAGTAACGGACCGGGGGCTCATCCATGATGCCGGTGTCGACACCCTTGAGCCAGTAGTCGTACCAGCGAATGACCTCGTCGTGGTACTGGTGGAACGGTCGCTCCAGATGCGCCGGACCGGTAAAAATCAGCTTGCGCGGCTGCTTGACGTTTCCGAAGTAGTGCTGGGCACCAAGCCAATGCAATTTGTATGTGTACGCATAGGCACCGGATCCCGTATAGAACGGCACCTTGATCGACTTGAAGATTTCTTCGGCTCGTTCGACGGTCCCGTCCGGCTCCCAAGGGTTCGTCATGATGTGGTACATCACCCACGTTCGCTGACCCTTCTGCGTCAGAATGTTGTAGAGGTTGATGTACATCTTGTAATCGGGATTGCGCATGGCCGCGCGCCAGAGCGCCTCCTGCTCGTCGGGTAGCGGCCCCGGCACACTGCGTGACTCATGCACGGTGCTGAAAACGTCAAGCAAGTAAGGGAACGTATGGATGACGCCGCCAGGATTGAAATCCCGAAACCCGAACATGCCTCCGTATGCGCTACAGGCGTCGTAAGGGAAGATCGCCTTGAGCGCCGGATGCCCCTGCGCGGCCGCGCGCCATTGTTCCCCGGCAAAACCCGAAATGCCGACCATCCCGACTTTGCCGTCCGACCACGGCTGTTGCGTGATCCACTCGATCATGTCGTAATGATCGGTGTTCTCCTCGCCATAGTGACCTTCCGACTTGGCCGACCCTCGCGGCTGCGCAATGACGTGTACATAGCCGTTAGCAACAAAGCGGCGAGTGTCACCGGCTTCCACCGGCCCGAACCACAGCGGAGCATGCGCGGGTTGCGGAGGCAACACGTCGGCAATATCCGGGCCCTGAAGATCCTTGTTGTGCAGAGCCGAAGCATAGAGCACCGGATACTTTCCCTTCCCCTCAGGTCGATAGACGTCGACCGCGAGACGAGTGCCATCCCGCATCGCTACGATGACGTCGCGTTCTTCAATCATGTCCCCTCCAATTTCATTGGTACGTTCGGCTTCAACGGGCGGCCGCCGCTGCATTCGAAGGCGGCCCATACTTTCGGATGTCGGACTTCGCGCTTGCCGTTTGGCGATGTCCGCGATCATTCAGGTTCTGCAAGTTACTATACTTCACGTCCGTAAAGTATGCAAGACGAACAACGCCCAATAGCAGAATCCCGCCGCCGTGACACGTTTCGTCGACGACTTGACTCAGCCGCCTGGCCCGCTCGTGGTGCTATTCGATAACGTCCTGTCATGGGCCGATACCGTATCGATGATTTCCACGCGTTCGCTCGGCAACCGCGGTTGTGCCGAGAGAACGCGTGCCATGACGACCATGCAAGCGCTGGCTATCACGAGCGGTATCGACAACAACGCGCATACAAGCACATAGGGGTAGCCTGATATGACTATCAGACCAATCAACGACGACCCGATGATTGAACCGAGCCGTCCAATTGCAACCGTCCATCCTCCGCCGGATGCACGAAGCGCTGTCGGATAGAAGATGCCTGGAATCGTATTGACACAGGTCAGCGGGCCACCGATGGCCAACCCGGCCAGGAAAACCACGTTCGCGTGCCACGATGCGGTCTCGGACAGACCCAGGCCTATGACAAGCAATGAACCTGCGCCGAATGCGCCGCAAATGACCGAGGCTACGTTATAGCGGCGCACGAGGAATGCGAAAAGTACCGAACCGCCAAGAGCGCCGAATTGGAACATCGACGATACTTGTGAAGCCTCATGCATCGACAGGCCGACTTGCTTCAAATGCGTCGGCAACCAGCTTCCAACCAGAAAGAAGACCAAATACCCCGCAAATTCCGCGATCCAAGTCAGTACGGTTCCCAGCCGATATTCCTTTCCGAGGAGCGCCAGGCTTCCTCTCTTCGAACCGCCTGGTGCCGCAATGACAAAATGCAAATCGGAACAATCGAACGCCGGGAATATTTTGGCCACGACTCGCTGGACAGCTGCGTTGGTCTTACGGCTCGCTACCATGTAGAGCGGCGACTCGGGTACTTGCCATATAAATAGGCCCGCGACGCAAAGCGGCAGTACGCCACTCAATACCAGCATTCCCCTCCAACCTAAGACGCCTATTGCAAACGAAGTGACGAAACCAGCTGCAGCAGCGCCGAAGAGAAACCCGCAAAATATCGAGGCGAGCATAGCGGAGCGGGAGCGGTCCGGGCTATATTCAGCGACAAGCGACGAGGTTGCCGGCATCGCTGCGCCAACACCCAGACCGGTGATAAAACGCAACAAAACGAGCTGCACTAGTGATTGCGCCTCGCTGGATGCGAGAGCCGCTATGCCAAACCATGCGATCGCCGTAATGCCCACCGCCCTGCGACCCACACGATCGGCCATCGTCCCACCCACGATCGACCCGACCAACAATCCGGACAACCCTAAAGCGACCAAAGGCGCCAGCGCTGCGGGAGGAAGTTGCCAATCGTGACTGACGACAGGCGCAATAAACGCCATGACGATCGTATCGAACCCCTCGATCGCGATCGCCGCAAAGCAGACGAAAAACACCATCCACTGCTTCTTCCCCATCGGAGAATCATTGAGAAATTGGCGTATGTCGCGACGAATGTAGCCTGTGCGTTCCATTAGGTTTCCTTGAAGCTGGCGAGGCGGGGTTTCAATGGAAATTCAATTCAGGTTGCTTCTGCCTCGCGGCCGAGATCCGAAGCACCTCATCAACCATGTTTGGTTCGCGTATCCGAGAGGCAGCCGCAGTGAGAGTGACGTTGTCGCCTGAAACGATCACGACGCGCCACCCGTCTCTCCGGGCTTTCCAGCCCAAGCGAACCTCCTGACTTCGTTAAAAGCGATGACGAAGCCCGACGCGCAAGAGACCTTGAGATTGCCCGTTTGACGGACTCGTCACATACGTCATTTGCGCTTGCGTCGCCGAACCTGCGGCCTTCATCAATTGAGCGGCGAAGTAGACGTCCGTTCGCTTGGACAGGTAGTAGTCCGCAAAGAGACCGAGCGCGCGGTAGATCGGGGTTGCACCGGTTGCGTCGACCTTGCCATGTGTGTACACGTACACGATGCCGGCCAGAATGTCGGGCCTGATCAAGTAACCAAAGTTGGCCTCATAGTTGTCAAAGCGAACGTCATTGCCTAAGAAGGCGTTCTTGAAGCGCGTGGAGGTATATTCAAGGCCGATCGTCGCGTTGCCTAGTTTGTATTGTCCGCCGACGCCTGCGAGCGTCTGGCTCTGTGCGTTGGGCACATAGGCAGCAAACGTGACCGCGTTGGGCGCAACGCTGTTGAACACGGCAGCAAAAGGATTCTTGATATACGTATAGGCGGCGGCGACATACACCGGTCCGCCGGCGTAAGTGACGCCAACCGATTTGACGCTATTCGTGGAAAATTGGCCCGCCTGTCCGCCAAAGCTATACAGTCCGGCGAACGAGAATCCTGCCACTGGGGGACTGACGTATTTGACGGCGTTGTTGATACGGTTGGTCCCTGCGGTGTTATCGATGTCGCCGGCATGAGCGAAGTAGACCGACCAGTTCAATCCGGCATTGATTTTCGACAGCAAATCAGCCATCTCTTCGTACTGACGCCCAAGTGTCAGCGCCCCATAGTTGCTTGTGATGCCGACGTACGCCTGCCGACCAAAAAGGGCTCCGTTATTGCCGACGTTGCCTGTGGATGGATCAAAACCGTCTTCCAGCACGAAAACGGCTTTCATGCCACCACCGAGATCCTCTGAACCCCGAAGTCCCCATCTCGAGATCGACGCTCCGCCGCTCTGAAGTTGCCAATTCGAGGCTCCCTTCTGATTGGTGGTGTAGGTGATGCCTTCGTCAACTATTCCATACAAGGTCACGCTGCTTTGCGCATATGCGGAAGCGGATGAGACGCAAAGCAATGCGATGGCGCACGACAATCCCTTCATCTCCAATCTCCTGACCTTTTAGTTCTGCTTGCGATTGAACATCGCTGATAGTTGTATGAAGAAGCTTTATATTTTCCGATCGTACAGCTTTAGTTTAGAAAAAACCTTTCCGCACGTAAAGGATTATGAGACTGGGACTATCCCTATGAGGCGGAGTCTTGCGATCTAACCGCTGCCACGCCAGACGTGATCGAGAAAGTCAAGGGAAGGGGGGAAAGAGCCGGGAGGGTGCTGTGGCAGTGGTGCGGGTTGCGAATGCCCGTCTCATCCAGGTTTCGATAGGAATCCAACAGCGCTTTTGGGTCGGCAGCGCAACCATGACGAGGCCGTCTTTGACAAAAGGCGTTCGGCAGTTGGCCCATTTGCCGATTCCTTGGTCCGGTCAAACGGGGGGTTCGCCTTTAAGTTGACGAGTTTCTTGGCGAACCCGATCGTCCAACGAACCCGGCGACTCGCTGATAAAACGCTTCCGTCGAGGCGCATCTCAAGAACGCCTGCTTTTCATTCTCGAGATGTCGCTCAAGTCCGTCCTCCGATGCCATGCCAACGAGCGATTTCATCTCGCTGACCGCCGACGGCGGCAAGTCCATTACATTCCGTGCCATAGCGAGGGTGGCTTCTTCCAGCGAAGCTGGATCAGCAACACATTGCACAAGTCCCAATGAACTCGCTTCTTCTGCATTCAACGAATCGCTCACCAGCAGAAGTTGCAGGGCGCGCGCCGCCCCCAGGCGGCGCGCCAAATGGAAAGAAAGTCCCCCGTCGGTCGAGGTCCCGAGCTTGCCGTATCCGACGACAAAGCGAGCCGCACGTGACGCTACGACCAGATCGCACGCCATTGCCAACGAGAAACCTGCGCCTGCCGCAGCCCCCTGCACGCTCGCGATCACAGGAATCGGCAGACGCCGTAGCGTCAGAATGACAGCGTTGAGCGCACTGATTAGTGCTTCGAGAAAGCCATCGGATCTTTGCAGCCCATCCAGGATCTGAACGAGATTTCCACCGGCCGAAAATATTCGGCCCGTGGCTCGCAAAACGACCGCGCGATACTTCTCGCGCGCCTCAATGTCGCTGAGAGCTCTCAACATGCCATCGCAGAACTCCAGGTCGATCGCGTTTGCCTGCGCTTCGTTTCCCAAGGTGATGACGGCGAGATCGTCACGGGAGGTTAAGGTGATGTTGTTCTGCATTTGGCGACGCCTGCATTCACGAAATTCAGATGGTAGAACTCAGCTCTCTTCAGGTGCGATTCGGCGCCTAGGTCACGGTGCGCTTGACGCCTCGAATTTAGTGATCGATTAATTAGTCGCCGGACCCAGGTGCTACGTTGCGGTCTTCCTCGCACCAGCCGAACCATTATACTTTACCGCCGTTCAATTTAAAAGGCGTGATGCGGCTACCTCGCTTGCCTGTTTGGGAACACTCCCGCATGGCCGCGACCCCTCAGCGCCTTACCCGGCTTATCATCGGATGAATTAGCACGCCTATTCCGTTGTATTATACTTTTGTATAGTTTTTTGCCGCCACGCCCGCGACGCGGGCATTCAATACAGCTCGCCGAAACCGGTATCGAATGCCGTCTTGCCAAGCCCCCGAGCGGGCGCGCTCCGGCAACGAAATTCCTATTCGAGAAGCCAAATGGTGCAACGTACAGTTTCCAGCAAAAACTCCGGCAGCAAGGGTCGTCCGACAGAACTCCGACGCGCGGAGCAGCAGCGCGCGCAGGAAACGCGGGCTGCGATCTTGAACGCCGCGCTCACGGAATTCGCCGCGAAGGGCTTTGAGGCTGCAAGCATCCGCAGTATCGCGGACCGAGTCGGATTGCAGCACCCGCTCATCACTTACCATTACCGCTCCAAAGATGTTCTATGGCAGGCGGTGGCTGAATATGTTTTCGAACGTATCCGTCACGAGTGGGACGCTTATCTGGCGGATACGCCCCCTAGCAGCGCTGCAGAGCGTGTACGAGTGGTGTACAGGGGCCTGTTTAGATTCACGGTCGACTATCCTGAGTTTCATCGCTTCATGCTTCAGGAATTCCTCGGATATAGCCCGAGGCTGCAGTGGCTCGCGGACACGGTGCTCAAGCCGCTGATCAATTGGCTGCTGCCACAGATTCGTGCCGCACAAGATGAAGGCGCGTTGCCCCAAGGCGAGCCCATCATCTTCCACTATCTGTTGATCAGTCTGACGTCGACCCTTTCCGGCTTCGGCCCGGAGATGCAGGCGACCGCCAATGTTTCCCCGTCGGATCCCGCCGTGGTGGATGCCTACTGGCGAACTGTTGAGGAACTCGTCTTCAACAAGCAGACGTCCTCCAGCCGGTCCGAAGAGGCCGAATCGCGTTCGAGTCATGTCGAGAGGCGGCCGCGCGTGTCGGGTCGTTCGAAGAGCGACAGCTAAATCGGCAGGCGCTTCTGCCGACGCACGTGAGCCCTGGCCTCTCTTAAAAGGACATGTCCTTGACCGCTGGTCAGCGATAAAGCCAGAACAGTAACCCTGACCGCGCGGCGCGCGGTCGAGGCGCTCCCGTTCAAAAGGGCTCCTTGAAGGGCCGCAGATCGATCTCATGCGTCCACGCTGACGGATGCTGCAAGTGAATCTGCCAATACGCCTCGGCAATTGCATCGACGTTGAGCAGCCCGTTTTCGCCGCGCTCGGCGGACGCTTGCGGACGCGCACTGCGCAGGCGCTCGCCGTCGATCCCGCCGTCGATCACCACATGCGCGACATGCAGCCCGTGCGGCCCGAACTCGCGCGCCATGCTTTGCGCGATCATGCGCAGTCCCGCTTTTGCCGCTGCAAAATGCGCGAAGCCGGGCTTGCCGCGCAGGCTCGCTGACGCACCCGTGAAGATCACCGTGCCGCGACCGAGCGGTCCAAGACGCCGCGCCGCTTCGCGTCCGGCGATAAAGCCGCCTACGGGCCCCGAGCGCAGAAATTCCTGCAACTGTTCCGCGTTCAAATCGAGAAAAGGAATGCGCCGGTTGTTGCCGACGTTGTAGACGACGAGCGACGGGGCATCGATGCTGTCCTCGGATGGAGACATCGCACTGTCGAAGAGCCGCACGATATCCGCTTCCGACGTGCCGTCCATCGCGAACGATTCCGCCGAGCCGCCGCGGTCCGCGATGGTTTTCGTCACCGCGTCGAGCTTGGCCTGCGTGCGGCCCGCAACATACACGTGATATCCGTTCGCCGCGAACTTTCTGCACAACGCCCCGCCCAGTCCGAGCTCGGCACCCACGCCGATCACCACTGCGCTATTCCGCTTCATCGCGTTTCTCCGTTGTCTGTGCGCGCGTCGCAGCGCGCCAAGTTGAGATCGTCGCGTGATTATAGGCATCGACCGCGAGCGGCTGCTCGCACGCTGCCCAATTGCGATTCGGACCGCGGCTGTACGATTTTCGCGGTGGCGAGACGGTCAAACGTCCGTGTGGGAGCGCGAGCCGACTGTCGGGCATCGCGCGGGCGTTTTTGCCTCTATCAACAGTCCCGCCGATCCCTGACTTCCCTTCGTTCTCGTATCGCGCGCCGCGTCGTGGCACAAAAAAGCGCTTGCATTCCGGATATTGTTCAACAATAGTTTGCTCATTGTTCAACAATCAATCAGCGCAACAAGACGAGCGAGACCCTATGAAAGCCCTCACATTTCCGAAGTCGGCCCTCAAGGGCCTTTCGCACACGATGAAGATCGCCGTCGCGATCGCACCCATATTCGCGGCGACGCACGTGGACATTGCCGCCGCGGCGGGGACGGTCGCGGCCGAGCGCCTGCAGATCGGCGCCGATCTGACCTATCCGCCGTACGACTATCTGGACAACGGGACGCCCGCCGGCTTCGATCCCGCCTTCATGAATAAGCTGTCGGCACATCTGAAGCTCAAGCCGTCGTTCGTCGATACGCGCTTTGCGAATCTGATTCTCGGTGTCGACGCGAATCGCTTCGATGTGATCGCGTCCGCGCTGTATGTGACACCTGAGCGCGCGAAGCAGATCGACTTTCTGCCTTACCTGAAGACGGGCGGTTCGCTACTTGCGCTCAGCGGCACGGGCTTCGCTCCGAAGACGCCGGAAGACCTGTGCGGCAAGCGGGTCAGTTCGATCAAGGGCGCGTCGTGGATTCCGAAACTCAACGACGTGTCGAACAAGGTGTGCGTCCCGGCCGGGCGCGGTGCGATCGATGTGCGCGAGTTCGAGACCTCGCCGGAAGCAGCTCAGGCCGTGCTGTCGCATGCCGTCGATGCGCAATTCGAGGATTCCGCCGTCGCCCAGATTACAGCAACCCGACTAGGCGGACGTGTGGAGATCACGTCGACGGCGCCGCTCTATCCCGTGGTGATCGGTCTTGGTGTGAAGAAAGGCAACGACGTGCTGCTGTCGCAGTTGAAGACGGCGCTGGCATCGATGAAGTCGTCAGGCGAGTATGCGGCCCTGCTCAAGCAATATAACGTCGCAGAACCGACGGGCAGTGACGTCGCGCTCGCGCTAGGCAGCACGCAGAAATAACGTCCCGTTTCCGTACTGTCCGGCGGGCCGTTACGGCCCGCTTCGCCACGCGTGCTTTGCATCGCAGCGCGCGGGAAGGGGAACCCCATGTTGTTCGATTGGCATTACGCGGCGTCGCTGCTCGTCGACGCTGCATTCTGGAAGGCCGCGTGGCTCGTCGTCGAATTGAGCGTGGCGACGTGGCTGATCGGTATCGTCGCCGGATTCGTGCTTGCGCTCGGCAAGCAGTCGGCGTTCGTGCCGTTGCGCGCCGCGTGCGGCGGGTATATCTGGCTGTTTCGCAGCTTGCCGCTGCTGGTGCTGTTGATTTTCGTCTACAACTTGCCGCAGGTGTTGCCCTGGTCGAGTGGCGTGCTGTCCGATCCGTTCTGGGCAGGGCTGATCGCGTTGTCGATCAGCGAAACCGCGTATATCGCCGAGATTCATCGCGGCGGCCTGCTCGCGCTCAACAAAGGGCAGCTCGAAGCGGGCAAAGCGCTCGGCATCGGATTTGTCGGGCTGCAGCGCCTGATCGTGTTGCCGCAGGCATTTCGCGTCGCGCTGCCGTCGCTGATCAATGAGTACATCACGATCGTCAAGCTGACGTCGCTGGTGTCGGTGATCTCGCTGGCTGAAATCCTGCTCGTGGGCGAGCGGCTCTACACTCAGAACTTCAAGGTGCTGGAGACGATGCTAGCGGTGTCGTTCTATTACGTGCTGATCATCACGGTGTTCGGCCATCTGTTGAAGATGCTCGAAAAGCGCCTCGACGTGACGCGCCGCAAGCACGCCGTGATGATCGACGTCGCGGTACCGCCGGCGCAAGCATCGAATGGCGTTGCGAACGCCGCCAGCGCAACAGGTGACGCGCGAAGCGACGCTCGCGCACTCGAAGCGGTCGGCGTTCGCAAGCGCTATGGCCACCACGAAGTGCTCAAGGGCATCGATCTGAACGTGAGGGCCGGCGAAGTCGTGTCGATCATCGGGCCGTCGGGGTCCGGCAAGACGTCGCTGATCCGCACGCTGAACGGCCTCGAAACGCTCGACGACGGCGAAGTGCGCCTGCACGGCCGCGCGTTCCTGCATTCCGCGCATCGCGGCCACGGCAAGGCGCCGCGCGGCGACTACCTGCGCGGCATTCTCGACATCGGCATGGTGTTTCAGAATTTCAATCTGTTTCCGCACAAGACGGTACTGCAGAACGTGACGCTCGCGCCGCGCTATCACAGGCGCCTGACGGGCAGCGCGCTCGACGAGTCCGGCATGCAGCTGCTGGCGAAGGTCGGCATGGCGGCGCATGCGCACAAGTATCCGCATCAGCTGTCGGGGGGCCAGCAGCAGCGCGTGGCGATCGCGCGCGCACTTGCGATGCAGCCTTCGATCGTGTTGTTCGACGAGCCGACCTCCGCGCTCGATCCGGAACTCGTGCAGGAAGTGCTGAAAGTGATCGAACAGCTCGCGCGCGACGGAATGACGATGATCATCGTCACGCACGAAATCCAGTTCGCGTTTCGCATTTCGGACCGGGTGGTTTTCATGGAAGGCGGTACGATCCTCAGCGATGGTCCTCCACTCGAACTGGCGAATCAGAAGACCTCGCGCATCGCCCGTTTTCTCAAAGACGTCCACATCGCCTGAGCCGACGAATGACAACAGCACACATGCCCGCCAGTTCCACGCCTGCCGCGACAGCCGTCGAGACCGACCAGTCCGTGACCGACCGCATCCTGACGACGATCCGCGACGAGATCATCGAGGGCAAGCTGCTGCCCGGCACGGCGCTCGTCGAAAACGATCTGACGCAATTGCACAACGTGTCGCGCAACACGCTGCGCGAGGCGTTGCGGCTGCTGTGCCGTGAAGGGCTGGCGGTGCACTACCGGCACCGCGGTGTGGTCGTGCGCACGCTGACGCGCCACGACGTGCGGGATATCTACCGCGTGCGGCGCACGCTTGAGCTGCAGGCGCTGGCGCGCGAAACGCCCATCGAAGCGGACGAACTCGCGTTGATGTGCGAAGCGATCCAGTGCGCGCACGAGGCTGTCGAACGTGAAGACTGGCGCGCCGTCGGCACGTGCAGCCTGCTGTTTCACCGGCATATCGTGCGCCTTTTGCACAGCGCGCTGTTCGATGCGTTCTTCACGACGATCCTCGCGCAGCTGCGGCTCGTGTTTGCGTCCGCGCCCGACGAAAAGCGCTTTCAGAAACCGTGGATCGCGAAAGACCAGCGCATTTTCGCACTGATCGAGCGCGGCAGTTTCGACAAGGCGCAAGCGGCGCTCGCCGACTATCTGACGGAGTCGGAACAGGCGATGCTCGATTATCTGTGACACATCCCGCGGCCGGCCGCATCGACGGAAACGACTAGCGTGTGGGCGCGTCGGCCGCATCATCAAGGAGCGATCTCATGTTGAATTACCCAGCCGCTTACCAATCGACCAAGGGTTCCGCGCTCGATGTCGACAAGGCATTCTATGGACGCATCGCGGCCGAGCACGATGGCCGCGAACTGATCGAGTCGATCGTGATTCCGATCCGCTCGGGGCAGGCGTGGACAGTGCCCGCCGGACATGTCTTCCGTATCGTGACGATCGAAGGGCCGCAGGTCGCGGACGTGAACATGTGGAACCTGCACAATCCGCGCGAGCGGATGTGGGCGTCGCGCACGCGCCAGCTGCAAGCCGCGCACGTCAGCACGTTCGACCGCCTCTGGTCGACGCTGCCGTTCCTTCGTCCGATGGTGACGATCACGGACGACAGTCTCGCCGGTTACGGCATCGACGAACACGGCGGGCGGGTTCACGATCTGCTCGGCACGCGGTGCGACCCGTACGTGAACCGGATGCTGACGGGCGAAGACTTCCACTTCCATTGCCATTCGAATCTCACGCGTGCGATTGCGCCGTACGGCCTGACCGAGTACGACGTACACGACGTGCTCAACGTTTTCCAGTGCACGGGTCTGAATCTCGACGACAAGTACTTCATGAAGGCCTGTCCGGCGAAGAAGGGCGATTATCTGGAATTCTTCGCGGAGATCGATTTGCTTTGCGCGCTGTCGACGTGCCCGGGCGGCGATCTCTCGTTGCCGATGTGGGGCCCCGATGCGCGCGACCCGCTGGAAGTGTGCCGACCGCTCGGCGTGGAGATCTATCGGCTTGCGCCGCGTCTGCTGGAAGGGTGGTCGCAGCCGTCCGTGGCGGCGTACAAGGGGCTGCACGGAGCGACGGTACAGAAGCCGGAATGGGTTCAAGCTGAGTGAATCCTTAACTGGAAACGTATCGGCGGTGGCGATACGAAAGACGCCGGCAGGCATCGTCTAAACGGCAGCTTGCCGGTAAGCCGCGGACCCATGCCCACGTGCGGGCGATAAGTGCTCGGCGGCCGTCAATTACCCGTCAATGAGAGAATATTTTCGATAAGAACAGTTGGGCTCGCTCCGATGAACGTCCACCAAAGAAATGATCGACGGAACTATCCTCGACAATAGCGCCCGCTTCCATGAAGATCACCCGATCGGCGACACGTCTGGCGAATCCCATCTCGTGCGTCACCACCATCATGGTCATGCCGTCGTTTGCCAGTTCGCCCATCACGTCCAGTACTTCGTTGATCATTTCCGGATCCAGCGCCGAGGTCGGCTCATCGAACAGCATGACGACGGGATCCATGCACAGCGATCGCGCGATCGCTACACGCTGCTGTTGCCCGCCCGACAACATCCCCGGATATTTGTCGGCGTGGGCACGCAAACCGACTCGATCCAGCAGCGCCAACCCCCTCGCCGCGGCGTCATCCCGTTGTCGCCCCAACACCGCGGTTTGCGCCAGCATCAGATTCCTGACGATCGACAGATGCGGAAATAATTCGAAATGCTGGAAGACCATCCCTACGCGCGCGCGAAGGCTCGGCAGGTCGGTTCTTGAGTTGCCTACCGAGACTCCGTTCACGAGGATTTCGCCATTCTGAAACGCCTCCAGTCCGTTGACGGTCTTGATCAAGGTCGACTTGCCAGAGCCCGACGGCCCACAGACCACGACGGTTTCACCCTCGTTGATCCGAGTCGAGCATGCGGACAGAACCTGATGCTTGCCATACCATTTGCTGACCGCACGGATCTCAATAGTCGGCCGTGACAAGACCGTCGCGGATGTGGGCGGCACTCCGGCGGTGCTCGCCATGGCCTGTGCGTCATTCATCGGTCAAAGTAGCCGGCCTTGATGGCGGCCCCAATCAGATTGAGAACCAGGCGTCCCGCGGTCACACAAGTGAGTTTGCTTGCATTGTCCTTGGACGGCTGGATCTCGACGATGTCCATGCCCACGACGCGGCCTTTCCTGACCAGGCCATGAATAAGCTGCCGCGCTTGCACAAACGTAACACCGCCGGGCGCCGGTCCGTCTACCGCTGGCATGATCGTGGGGTCGAGCCCATCCGCGTCAATCGTCAAATAGTAATTGCCGCCGTCCGGAATACGACTGAGAATCGCGTTCATACCAACCTCATGCAACTCGTACGCGGTGACGAGTTCGGCTCCATACCGGCGGGCCGCCTCCAGATCTTCAGGGCGTCCGCTGCCCTGCGCGCGCAGGCCAATCTGGATGATGCGCTCAACGTGCGCCATCTCGGAGGCACGCCGGATCGGGCTTGACAGGCCATCCTTGATGCCATTCACCTCGTCGCGCCAGTCCAGATGAGCGTCTATGTGGACCAACGTGACCGGCGTCTTGCTGTCAAAGGCGCGCAGTATCGGTGTGGTTATGCCATGATCGCCGCCCAGCACAATCGGAAGCGCGCCGCCCTTAAGAATCTGGCGCACGGCGAGTTCCCCACGTCGATAGTGGTCACCCGGCCGGGTAACGTCGGGCATCACGTTGCCGCAATCGACGAACCGGATGTCGGAGCGTCCCTGAAGCATCGGGCCGTCGATATCGAAGTCGTAGTGGCTTGGCGCGCGCACGATCCGGTCGGTAACCGCGCGGATTGCCTGCGGCGCGTTGGTCTGGTCGTTGGTAAACGCCTTCGCTGTATAAGGCGATCCGAACGGCATGCCAAGAATGGCGATGTCCGCCTTCAGATTTTCCAGATCGGTGTCCAGATCGGAATATAGCAACGTAGCGTGTCCGACGGGCGGTGCAACGGTCAGTGGTTCCATTGATACTCCAGTGTAAAAGTAGCGATAAACGGTCAGCGATGACTCCAACGCCTAACGCGTAGCTCTATGAATTGCCCGCAGGCGTCAATAAGTACGCTGCATCCCCAATAAATCAGTGCCGTGGTGCCCAAGACTTCGACGTAGGCAAAAGTATCAGCGGTCAATAAATTGCTTTGATAGGTCAGCTCCGGCAGACTCATGACCGAAAAGATCGATGAGTCCTTGAACATCATGATGGCCAGGCTGGTAGCGGGTGGCGTAACAAAGCCGAAGATCTGCGGCACGACAACGTGGAGCTGCACCTGCCAGCCGCGCATGCCAAGCGACTGGGCAGCACGGACCTGCCCCCTTGGAACGCTTTTGAAAGCCGCGCGCAGGATTTCGCAAAAATACCCACCGGTGTAGAAGACCGTCGTACCGATCGCCACAGCAAAAGCGGACGCATGAATCCCGAGTTTCGGCAAACCAAAAAACGACAGGTAGACAACAATCAGGAACGGTATGTTTCGCACGAGGTCGACATAACCCAATGCAACACTTCGTAGCCACCAGGTTTTCGAATCAGCCATGTATGCGGCCACCGTGCCCGCCAGTGCCCCGAGCGGAACGCCGATCGCACTGACCGTTGCGCTAACCTTCAGGCCGCGCAATAGGACAGGTACGGCCTCGCTTACGACATTGAGATCAATGGACATTGGGCAATACTCGGGAAATTCTCCGTTCGAACATGCGTGACACCGACGATGCACAAAACAGGATGATGAAATAGACAACTGCTGTGGCAGCAAATACCTGCAACGGCAAATCGCTTTGCAAAGTCGCGTTCCGTGCGACTGTTGCAAGCTCGGTTACCGCAATGATCGAAAGCAGGGATGACGCTTTCAGCAGCACCGTGAACTCGCTCGTGAGCGGTGGGACAGCTCGATAGAACACCTGCGGAAGCAGGACATAACGCCAGATTTGCAAGGTACGCATACCCAGCGCTGACGCCGCAGCACGCTGACCGTCTGGTATGGTGCCCAGCGCGCCGCGAAGAATCTCGCAAATGTATGCAGCGGTATTCAGTGACAGCGCCAGGATGCCAGCTGCGGCCGGCGTTATCGATAAGCCGATCAGCGTCGGCAAAACGTAGTAGGCAATCAGCAACTGGATGAGCAACGGCGTACCGCGAATCGCGCTCACGTACAACATCACGAGCGCGCTCCCGACGCGACCGGTCCCCACTCGCACGGCCAGCAGCATGACGCCGAAAGCCAGGCCGAGCAGAAATGCGACGCAGCTGGTATAGAGGGTGGTGCCGGCACCTTGGAGCAAACCGTCGAAAAGAGGCTTCAACGCACCGTGCGCGGTCAGGATTTCAATCATCGACGACCTCACAACGCTCCTTGGGGAAGATAGCCCGAAGCCGGCAGATCCATTGCTTCTCCGAACCACTTCTTCTGCAGTTCCGCGAGCTTGCCGTTCGCGCGCATCTCATCGAGGGTGCTGTTCACGAACGTGAGGATTTCCTTGTCGTTGGGGTTCACGACCCAAGCCAGCAGCTTAGGCTGACCGATTTCCCCGATGACCTTGAATTTACCTGGCTGCTTGCGCATCGCCACAGCCAGTACGTTCGACGGCACGACGCCGACATCCAGCGTTCCATTTTCCAGTGCCGTTTCTACATCAGGATAGGACTGCAGCAACTTGACGTTGGCATAGCCCTTTCCTTTCTTGGCCTTCAACACCTGTTCATAATCGTTGACCATCGGCTGCGCCGACGACCCCATCTGGGTTCCAACTATCTTGCCGGCGATATCCTCCGGTTTGGCGATCGATTGATTGCTGCTGCTCACAACGATAAGCGAATGCACAACGCCGATCGGCCGGGTAAACGCGAAGCGCTTCGCGCGTTCTTCAGTAATGCCGACACTCGTTGCAACCAGATCGAATTTATGAGTCAACAAACCCGGTAGGAGACCCTGGAAAGGCAGATTGAGCTGATTCAGGCGCACGCCAAGTTTGCGAACCATATACTCCAGAATGTCGTGCCCGTAGCCGACGACCTTGCTGTCCTCGACAAACTCATACGGCTCATAGGCAGCCTCGGTCCCCACGGTCAACATACCTCTTGCTTTGATATCGGCGAGGGTTCCACCTTCCGCGAGAGCCAATTGAGGCGCGAATCCAGCGATTGCAGCAATAACCAGCGTAGTTTTGATGAAGGTGCGTCGCAGAGAGGCAGCCATGGTTTGTCTCCGTTTATCGTGTGGTGATACCAATTTAGTGGGTCAAATTGGTTGTGAAAACTGATTTTTTTAGTGATATGGTGGCGAAAAACGAGACCTTTTCATCGTCATGACCAAACTGGATTTTTCCGAGCGGGACCTTCGATCATTGCGTATCTTTTGCGCCGTTGCACGGGCAGGCGGCTTTGCTGCTGCGGAACATCAACTCAATATGTCCAAAGCCTCGATCAGCCGCCACATCCGGGAAGTCGAGGAGCGGCTTGGCGTGCGCCTGTGCGATCGGGGCCCGGCCGGCTTCGAACTGACGACAGCGGGTCACGTCGCCCTCGAGGTTGCTTCGAAGGCGCTCAAATCGCTCGAATGCATCAAACCGGAAATCGACGCGGTGCGCGGAGTTCTCTCGGGCACGCTCGTCATTGGTATGGTCGAACAGATCGTGACGCACGAAGGATGCCGGATTCCGGAAGCGTTAACCGAATTGAAACGCCGGGCACCGAACATTCGTCCGGAGATCAACGTGATGACGTTCAGTCAGTTGAATCAGGCGCTACGTGAGCGAAGCGTCGAGGTGGTCATTCGGGGCATGTACAAGAAGGAGCGTGCGTTCAACTATTTGCCGCTTTTTGTCGAGGTTCAGCGTGTCTACTCCATGGCGCATTTGGTCGGGGAAAAAACGTCGTCGCCGGTGACGTTGGTCTACCGGCCGCACCCGTTTGTGGAAGATACGCTGACTCTCGACGG
Organism: Trinickia mobilis; assembly: GCF_017315705.1. Lineage (GTDB taxonomy): Bacteria > Pseudomonadota > Gammaproteobacteria > Burkholderiales > Burkholderiaceae > Trinickia_A > Trinickia_A mobilis. The sequence goes on from NZ_JAFLRF010000002.1 coordinate 327,343, forward strand.
GTTTGAGCGAGGACCGGACGCCACCGGCCTAGAAGCGATTGCGTTGTTGATCTCGACGGGTCACTACGCCGGCTTGTTACCGGAGCACTATGCGGACCTTGTGACGCATCGCTATCCACTCAAGGTCATCCCCGGGACGCCTGTCTACCGCAATGAGATATGTGCGATAACGGAAGCGTCCCGTCCGATGACGCGCAATGTCGAGTTGTTTCTTGAAGTGCTAAGGGATCTCGCTGAGCCAAAGCGCGGCACGCGCAGGTAACAGGACTCCGCATCACTCAATAGGTATCGAAATACGCCTGTATCGCGCGGAAATCGCTGGTCCGGGTCAAGGCAAGCATCAGCAGGATGCGGGCCTTCTGTGGATTGAGGGAATTAGCGGCGACCATATGAAGCATCTCGTCGTCCGCCAGTGATGTCACCACGCCCTGAGCGACCCGGGTCGAGCGCACGAACCTCACGTCATGATGAAGCGCAGAACGTGCGCCCGCTCTGGCAGTTCGGGACAGGCTTCCGTTTCCAGTCGCCGCCAGCACGATTCCCCGAACGCCTGCGCGAATCGCAGCATCGTATAAATGCGTTCCCGCATTCTGGTGATCGTAGATGATATCGACCAGAGGTAAGTCATCGCCGACCCCCTGAATCGGAAATTCAGTCGCCTGCGTGTGGATACCCGTTGGCATATTGTAGAAATGGATTTTACCGCCCGCTATCTCACCGATACAGCCCTGCTCAAATGATCGGAACGCGTCGGTCGCCGTCGTGCTGGTTTTGCTGACATAGCGTGCTGCGCCGATTCTGTCGTTCAATACGACCAGTACGCCCTTTCCTGCAGCTTGTGCCGAAGTGGCCACGCGAACCGCGTTATACAGGTTAAGTGGTCCGTCGGCGCTGAGCGCGGTGGAAGGCCGCATGGCACCGACAACGACGATCGGCTTGGAACGCTTGATGGTGAGATTCAGGAAGTACGCAGTTTCTTCCAGCGTATCGGTGCCATGAGTGAGAACGACACCCTCTACGTCCGGCTGGGACAAAACGGCGTCAACGCGTCTCGCAATTGTCAGGAGCATCGCGTTGTCAATGTCGTGGCTGTCAACGCTGACCACCTGTTCGGCGCGAAGCTCAGCAATCCTACGAACTTGCGGCACAGCGTTCAGAATCGCGTCGATATCGCCAGTCAACTTATAGTCGTGCAACTGGGTGGCACTGGCCGCCGTCGAAGCGATTGTGCCGCCAGTACCAAGGATCGCAATATGAGGCAACCTTTTGGCGCCGACGCCGACTCCGTTGGCGCCCATTTTTGATTGCTCCCCAGTGTCGATTTCCATTGGCTCGTCTCCGTTACGATCTGTGTAGTGACTAGATGCGCCGCAATTATATGCTGCGTGATTCCTCCGCCAATGACCGGCAGGATTGCGTCGCGCTGCACCCGAAGGTCCGTAATCTTGGCGGGGCCGGCGTTCGAATGTCCGTGTGGAGGCGCAGGCCAGCGGCTGTAGATGGCCTGCGTGGGCCTGCTGGTAATCGGCCGTACGCGACCCGTTTGAGTCGCTCAGAAGCGCGTGCCTTACTGACCGCTCCGGCGGAGGCGTGAGACGCTCGCCGACGGCCCATCGGCCCCGCACTCCTTCACAGAAATGTCGGCAACTACGCCTGCCACCTGGGAAGGAAACTCTGTTTCGACAGACTCGATGGCAGCGGCGAGCCCGGTCGCCAGCCTGGCATGGTGTTCGAACAAGGCTTTAAGTTCAGGACGCAATCCGTCGCCGCGTTGGGCTGCGAGCGCATGAAGCGAGAGAAACGGCAACATGGTTGGACTCCAGTCAATGAAGGACAGGCGCGCCCTACGCCGATAACCGAACTGGCGACCGGTCGCCCGCGAGATACATGGGATTCGAGCGCACCATTCTTCGTCCGTCGACCTCGTCTACTGTGCGATCGCATGGACAAGATATGGCAGCGAGTCGGTGCCGGCGCTCCGATTCTTGCTGCCTAATTGCTGTGAACACAAGGTAGCGCTTAACGCAAACGGCTATGCCGTCTTGTCGTCCTTACTTAATCCGGCGAGATGCACTACAGCCGAATCGACACGTGTAGTGACCATCGTCGCCATCAGCCGCCCGTTGGTTTATCGAGTATTCCAGCAAGAAACGGGGGGCGGCGGAATGCTTGCACCAATATTGTTCATGCAGAGGGAAGCGATTGCGTTTCCCTCTCTCAATCACAGTCAATGAGGAATTCACCATGTCCAAGGAAGATGACAACAAGGCCGTCGTGGGCCGCTGGTTCACTGATTTTTGGGGCAAGACATGCAACCTCGACATCGTCGATGAGCTTGCTGCTCCCGACATGCTGCTTCAATACTCGCTGCACGAACCGCGCCGTGGCCGCGAGGACATCAAGGCATTCATGACCGATTTCCGCGAAGCGTTTCCGGACCTCAATTTCTGGGGCGCCGCTGATCTTATCGCCGAGGGGGACTATGTAGTTGGCCGCTGGGAGGGTGGCGGCACACATACCGGTCCGGCATTCAACGATTTCCTCATTGGATCGTTACCGGCTGCAACCGGCCGGAAAATGCGCTTCACCGGCACGACCGTGCTACGGCTCAAAGACGGCAAGATAGTTGAAGAAATCGGGCTGGACGACGGTGTGACCGCGCTGCAACAACTTGGACTCATCAACGCAGCGTGATCGAAGGCGCAGCGCTTCCGCAGTCACGCGACGCTGTGCGCATCCAACACCCCAACAGGCCGGGTGCACCCCGGCCTGTTCTACGGACATGGAGCTAACCGTGAAGGTCGGTCTTTGGGGCAAAGAGGGGTCGTTCTAAGCGACAATGTCGACCGTCGCCTCCTGTTCAGGGTTATTCGACGCCTGCTCTCATTTACAGGTAGGCGAGAGCGCATGATTCGCACCGCGCGATTCTGAACGCGCCTGTCATTTTGTCCGAAATCTACCTGGCACCTGCGAAGATCGTGGATTACACTATTTTTTGCTATGCGACCTTAATGCGTGGCTGACTCACGAAGTCACAATTGCGCGGACTTTCGTGCACCTCTTCTGCGCGTGTCTGCCGACGCCAAGCGAACAATAACTGCTTGGTGAAGCGTTTCGCAGTTCATTGCTTGGCCCGCACCTCGGCTTTCTCGCCCACACTCCAGAACACTCGGCCGCACTGACGGCCATTCGTTCTCTCATTGCTTCCTCCGCAAACGGCGGCAGCCAGGATTCACTGCGGCCTTTTTGAATGTCATTTTGAATTGGGTGCCCAATCCAGCCAGGCAATAGACCCCTGCGCGCCGTGATGTTAAGCGCCCGATTCGCTGGCAAGGAGATGACCGTGAAGATCAAGCATTTAAGCATTGCGTCGGCAACAGCCGTTGCACTTCTCTCGCTCAGTGGTGCCGCGCAGGCCGGCGGCCTTTGCTCGAACGCAACGCTAAGGGGACCGTTTGAGTTTATCGGTCACGGAGAGATTCTTGGATTGATAGGTGCCGATGGTAAGGTGCATTCGTACGCCGCAACGTCGATCCTCGATGACGTCGCCCTGGTGACGTTCGACGGTATGGGCCATTTCTCACGCACCGACTTCGGGGTTATCGGCGGGCTGCCGAAAGGGGGGCAGATTACATTCAATCCGAACCAGATCGGCACCTACACGGTGAACTCCGATTGCACCGGCACCATGAAAACCGTCTATACCGCCGGCGGAGCCGTGCCGGCCGGCGTCGAGACCGATCTGAACATCGTCGTCGCTGCCGACGGGACACTCATCGAATCCGTTGTCTACAGGGCGGTCACCGTGTCAGGCGAGAGCGCGGACGGCACAGTAAAGTGTCCGACGTATTGCGAGCAAGGTGTGCAAGAAAGCTTTGAGGGGAAAAAGGTCCTGGTCTACGGCTTCCGTTAGCGGAGTCCCGGATGGGCTCACGCTCGCTAAGGCGCTTGCCATGAGTGGCGCTGAGCCCGGCCTTGGGCGCAGGTTTTCGGTCCTTTAATTCCCGCGTGACTGGCGAGCCCTACCTGCTGTGGCGTGCGGTGGACAAGCATGGCGCCGAACTCGACATCCAGGCGCAAACGTTACGCCTAGCGCCGCGCGTCGGCGTCGAGCGCGCGTTCGGCCGCTTCGCCGATAAGGCCGTGGTAATACAGATGCACGCCGATCGCGAGCGAATCGTTGCGGATTTCATGGAATGCCTTCCACGCCTTTAGCGGCTCCTTGAACAACAAGTAATGCGCTTCCTGAGCGATCAGGCCGGCGACTTCGTGCAGACCGTGTCCATGCAGCACGTCGACGAGCGCGTCGAGGCTACGGTGCGTGCGCGCATCGGTGCGCGGATAAAGCATGTGCAACACAGCGACGTTCTGCGCCGACAGCGCCGCAGACAACGCGACGACAATGTCTTGATGGTTGAGGGCGGTGACGATGCTGTCCTCGGCCTGGTTCTGGTTCGGGAACAGCGTTTCAAGCGACGCGTTCATGTGCACACTCCTGCTTTTCCGATCTGGATAAAAAAGCCCGCCGCAGAACGGCGGGCAGGGACGACTATGTGTTTTGCAGGGGAAGCAATTCACGACACCAGTATCTCAGACGAAACGCGCTCGCGCTGCATTGGCGAAAGCAAAACATTGTTGCGCTTCCCGCGCTGCTTTTTGATTCGGCTGGCAACCGCTCCCCATTTGCGATTCCCTGTCTAATCGCTGACAGGCCTTTTCCAATATTTACTTGACACCTAAAATATCAACGACTAAATTAAGTCCAACACCACGCAAGGAGCGAGCATGCGCATCGTCTGCATCGGGGGCGGTCCGGCCGGGCTGTATTTCGGGTTGTTGATGAAGCTGCAGAATCCGGCGCATGACGTATCGGTCATCGAGCGCAACCGCCCGTACGACACGTTCGGCTGGGGCGTCGTGTTCTCCGACCAGACGCTCGGCAACCTGCGCGCCGCCGACGCCAAGAGCGCCGACATGATTCTCGACGCGTTCAATCACTGGGACGACATCGAGATCAACTTTCGCGGCCACAAGGTGCGCTCGTCCGGCCACGGCTTTTGCGGCATCGGCCGCAAGCGTCTCTTGAATATCCTGCAGGCGCGTTGCGAAGCGCTCGGCGTGAAGCTCGTCTTCGAAACCACTGTGACGGACGACGACGCCTACGACGCCGACCTGATCGTCGCCTGCGACGGCGCCAACAGCGCAATCCGCCAGAAATACGCGGCAACCTATCAGCCGGAGGTCGACCTGCGCGACTGCCGCTTCGTGTGGCTCGGCACGAACAAGCTGTTCGACGCCTTCACGTTCGCATTTGAAAAGACCGAATGGGGGTGGTTTCAGGCGCACGCATACCGCTTCGACGATCAAACCTCGACCTTCATCGTCGAAACGCCGGAGCGCGTGTGGCGTGCCGCCGGCCTCGACACGATGAGCAAGGAAGACAGCATCGCGTTTTGCGAGCGGCTCTTCGCGAAGTATCTCGACGGGCATCCTCTGATGTCGAACGCAGCGCATCTGCGTGGTTCGTCGCAATGGATCCGCTTTCCTCGCGTCGTCAACCGGCAATGGGTGCATCGCAAGCCGCGTATCAGCGGCCCGCAGGGCGCTGACGGCGGCACCACGCCTGTCGTATTGATGGGCGATGCTGCGCATACCGCGCATTTCTCGATCGGCTCCGGCACCAAACTCGCGCTCGAAGACGCGATCGAGCTCGCGACCAGCATCGCCGCACATCCCGGCCATCTCGATGCCGCGCTCGATCACTACACCGACGTGCGCAGCGTCGACGTGCTGCGCATCCAAAACGCCGCGCGCAATTCGACGGAGTGGTTCGAGCATGTCGAACGCTATGCATCGTTCGAACCGGAGCAATTCGCGTACTCGCTGCTGACTCGTTCGCAGCGCATCTCGCACGAAAACCTGCGCACGCGCGACGCGCACTATCTGTCGTCGTTCGAGAATTGGCTCGCGTCGCGCGCCGCCGGCGCAAGGCACGACGCGCGCCGCGCCGCGCGTTCGATTCCGCCGATGTTCACGCCGTTCACGCTGCGCGGCGTCACGCTCAAAAACCGCGTGGTGGTGTCGCCGATGGCACAGTATTCTGCGGTCGACGGCATCGCCGGCGACTATCACCTGATGCACCTCGGCGCGCGCGCAATGGGCGGTGCCGCACTCGTCATGACGGAGATGACCTGCGTGTCGCCGCAAGCGCGCATCACGCCGGGATGCCCCGGCATGTATGCGTCCGAGCATCTGCACGCATGGCGCAGGATCGTCGACTTCGTGCACGCGAACTCCGACGCGAAGATCGGCATGCAGTTGGGCCACGCAGGCGCGAAGGCATCGACCCGCGTGAGCTGGGAAGGCATCGATCAGCCGCTCCCCGAAGGCAACTGGCCGCTCGTGTCCGCGTCGCCGCAACAATATCTGAAAGACGTCAGCCAATGGTCGCGCGAGGCGGGCGGCGCAGAACTGCGCGAAATCGAGCAGCAATTCATCCGCGCCGCGGAAATGGCCGAAGAAGCGGGCTTCGACTGGCTCGAATTGCACTGTGCGCATGGCTACTTCCTGTCGAGCTTTCTCTCGCCGCTCACGAATCGTCGCACCGACGAATACGGCGGTTCGCTCGCAAATCGACTGCGTTACCCGCTCGAAGTGTTCGCGGCGATCCGCAAAGTCTGGCCGCAGCACAAGCCGATTTCGGTGCGGATTTCCGCGCACGATTGGGTCGACGGCGGCACGACGCCCGACGACGCGGTCGAGATCGCGCGCGCCTTCAAGGCGGCGGGCGCCGACATGATCGACGTGTCCTCGGGCCAGGTCAGCAAGGAAGAAAAGCCCGTGTTCGGGCGCATGTTCCAAACGCCGTTTTCCGATCGCATCCGCAACGAGGCCGGCATCGCGACGATTGCGGTCGGCGCGATTTCCGAAGCCGATCACGTCAACAGCATCATCGCGGCGGGCCGCGCCGACTTGTGCGCGATCGCGCGGCCGCATCTGGCAAATCCGGCGTGGACGCTCACCGAAGCGGCCAAGATCGGCTACTTCGACGTCGCGTGGCCGAAGCAATACGCCGCGGCGAAGTCGCAGCTCGAACGCAACTTCGAACGCGAGCGCGCCATGGCCGAGCAGAACGCGCGCGCGACGCCGCTCGAACGTGCGCAGCGCGCGGAGGAATTGGTATGAACTCCCCCCACGCTCACTATCGTTCGCTGGAAAGCAAACACGCCGTCGTCACGGGCGGCGGCAGCGGCATCGGCGCGGCGACGGCCGAAGCGCTCTTGCGCGCGGGCGCCCGCGTCACGCTGATGGGCCGCGACGCTGCCCGGCTCGACGCGCAACGCGCGCGTCTTGCCGAGTTCGGTGAAGTTGCGTGCGTCAGCGTCGATGTCACGCAAGCGGTGTCGGTTGCGGATGCGTTCGCCGCGGCGAGCAAAACGTCCGGCAGCGTCGACGTGCTCGTCAACAATGCAGGGCAGGCGAAAGCCGCGCCGTTCGCGAAGACCGACATGGCATTGTGGCAGCGGATGCTCGACGTCAACCTGACCGGCGTGTTTCTGTGCACGCAAGCCGTGCTGCCCACGATGATCGAGCAGCGTGACGGCCGCATCGTCAACGTCGCAAGCACGGCGGGACAGATCGGCTATCCGTACGTCGCCGCCTATTGCGCGGCGAAGCACGGCGTGATCGGCCTCACGCGCTCGCTCGCGCTCGAAGTCGCGGCGAAAGGCGTGACCGTCAACGCGGTCTGCCCCGGCTATACCGAAACCGAATTGCTGCGCGAATCGCTCGATCAAATCATCGCGAAGACTGGCCGGAGCGTTGAGCAAGCACGCGCGTCGCTCGTGCAAGGCAACCCGCAGCAGCGCTTCGTCACGCCAGGCGAAGTCGCGCATGCGGTGCTGTGGCTTTGCCAGCCCGAATCCGCATCGATCACCGGCCAGTCGATATCTGTCTCAGGCGGAGAAGTCACGTGACCAACCACACCAACGCGACCGCAAAGAAGAAAACCGGCACGCCCGCAAGCGACGTTCGCAACGGCACGCCGAAGCCGGCCGACAACGTCGTCGATCTCGAGATGAGCACCGGCGCCGACAGCCACATGGGCCTTCGCCTCTGGCTGCGGATGCTGACGACGACCAACCTCGTGCAAGCCGAATTGCGCCGGCGGCTGCGCGCCGAATTCGATACCACGCTGCCGCGCTTCGATCTGATGGCGCAGCTCGAGCGCCATCCCGAAGGCCTGAAGATGAGCGAGATCTCGCGCCGCCTGATGGTGACGGGCGGCAACGTGACCGGCATTACCGATCAATTGGAAAAGGAAGGGCTCGTCGCGCGCGATGCCGATCCGAACGATCGCCGCGCGTTCAGCGTGCGCTTCACGCCGGCGGGACGCGAGCTGTTCGACCGGATGGCGGTCGCGCACGAGCAATGGGTCGTCGAGCTGTTCGGCGGCCTCGGCCTCGACGAGAAATCGAAGATGCATCAGCGCCTCGGCAAGCTGAAGAAACATCTGATCGACAACCTGAAGAGCTGAATCGCGAGCTTCGTTGCGTTCACAACGAAGCCGCTTGGAGAAACCATGACAGCATCCACCGCAGATGGCCTCTTTGCGGGCAATCGCACGACGCTCGCTCAATATGAAGCGCGTCACTTCGGCTGGTCGGTGCGCGATCGCGTCGCGACCATCACGCTGAATCGCCCCGAGCGCAAGAACCCGCTCACGTTCGAATCGTATGCGGAGCTGCGCGACCTGTTTCGACAGCTCGCCTACGCGACCGATATCAAAGCCGTCGTGATTCACGGCGCGGGCGAGAACTTCTGCTCCGGCGGCGACGTGCACGAAATCATCGGCCCGCTGATCGGCTTGCCGATGCCCGAACTGCTGATGTTCACGCGCATGACGGGCGACCTCGTCAAGGCGATGCGCCATTGTCCGCAGCCGATCATCGCGGCAGTCGACGGCGTTTGCGCCGGCGCCGGCGCGATCGTCGCGATGGCTTCCGACATGCGCTACGGAACCGCGCGCAGCAAGCTCGCGTTCCTCTTTACGCGCGTCGGCCTGGCGGGCTGCGATATGGGCGCGTGCGCGATCTTGCCGCGCATCATCGGTCAGGGCCGCGCCTCCGAGCTGCTGTTCACGGGACGCTCGGCGAGCGGCGAGGAAGGCTACGCGTGGGGGTTCTACAACCGCTTGTGCGAGCCGTCCGAATTGGTTGCTCACGCAACCAAAATCGCCGCGGACATCGCTGCCGGCCCGACGTTCGCACACGGCGTCACGAAGAAAATGCTGCATCAGGAATGGAACATGGGCGTCGACGAAGCGATCGAGGCCGAAGCGCAGGCGCAGGCGATCTGCATGGCGACGCACGATTTCGAGCGCGCGTATCGCGCGTTTGCAGCGAAGACGCGTCCTGTGTTCGAGGGAAACTGACATGGGCACGAACGACCCTTCCTCCAACGCGCTCGACTGGCCGTTCTTCGAAGAGCGCCATCGCGCACTGGCCGCGGATCTCGATGCTTGGGCCGTCAAGCATCTGTCGCACGTCCCGCACGATCCGGCATCGGTCGACGACGCCTGCCGCCACCTCGTGCGCGAACTCGGCGCGGCCGGGTGGCTGCGCTACGGCATCGGCGGCAGAGCCTACGGCGGCCACGGCGACACGATCGATACGCGCGCCGTCTGCCTGCTGCGCGAAACGCTCGCCAAACATTCGGGCCTCGCCGACTTCGCGCTCGCCATGCAAGGTCTCGGCTCGGGGGCGATCTCGCTCGCCGGCACCGGCGAACAGAAGCGCCGTTATCTTCCGCGCGTCGCGAACGGCACCGCGATTGCGGCGTTCGCGCTCTCCGAACCCGATGCAGGCTCCGACGTCGCCGCGATAGCGCTCGCCGCGCGCGCCGACGGCGACGCCTACGTGCTCGACGGCGAAAAGACCTGGATCTCGAACGGCGGCATCGCCGATTTCTACGTCGTCTTCGCGCGCACCGGCGAAGCGTCCGGCGCGCGCGGCATCACGGCATTCATCGTCGACGCCGACACGCCGGGCCTCACGATCGCCGAACGGATCGACGTGATCGCACCCCATCCGCTCGCACGCCTGAAGTTCGAAGGCGCGCGCGTGCCGAAGAGCCAGATGCTCGGCGTGCCGGCCGAAGGTTTCAAGCTCGCGATGCGCACGCTCGATATTTTCCGCACGTCGGTCGCGGCAGCGTCGCTCGGCTTTGCGCGGCGCGCGATGCATGAAGCGCTTGCGCGCGCTTCCTCGCGCCGCATGTTCGGCCAGATGCTCGGCGACTTTCAGTTGACGCAGGCAAAGCTCGCGCAGATGGCGCTCACGATCGACAGCGCCGCGCTGCTCGTCTACCGCGCCGCCTGGCTGCGCGATCAGGGCAAGAGCGTGACGCGCGAAGCCGCGATGGCGAAGTGGCACGCGAGCGAAGGCGCGCAGCAGGTGATCGACGCGGCCGTGCAGCTCTGGGGCGGCAAGGGCGTGCAAAGCGGGGTGACGGTCGAGCAGTTGTATCGGGAGATTCGCGCGCTGCGCATTTACGAAGGCGCGACTGAGGTCCAGCAGCTGATCGTCGGCCGCGATCTGTTGAAGGCGTACCAGGCCCGCCAGCAGGAGGCTTCGCAATGAGCGGCGACGCGCACGACGCACCCGGATTCGAAAGGCCGGTGCGCATCCGCTTCGCACACTGCGATCCGGCGGGGATCGTGTTCTTTCCGCAATACCTGACGCTGACGAACGGCCTCGTCGAAGACTGGTTCACCGACGAACTCGGCATCGACTACGCGCACATGATCGGCGCACGCCGCGTCGGCCTGCCGATCGTCAAGCTCGACTGCGAGTTTTCCAGGCCGAGCCGCATGGGCGAAACGATCACGCTCGCACTGACCGTGAAGACCATCGGACGGCGCTCGATCGGCATCGAAATCGCCGGCCGGCTCGGCGATGAAATCCGCTTTCGCGCGACCCAGGTGCTCGTGACGACGTCGCTCGAAACCGGCGCGTCGATCGACATCCCCGGCGATATCCGCGCGGCGCTCACGCGCTTTGCGGCGGACGCATGGTATCTCTTGAAGGAAGAATCCTCATGAAAAAACCGCTCTTGCCGCCAGGCTGGATCAAGCCGCGCGGCTATGCCAACGGCGTCGCCGCACGCGGCACGCAGGTGTTCATCGCCGGGCAGATCGGCTGGGACGAAACGGAGACGTTCCAATCCGGCGAATTCGCGGCGCAGGCGCGGCAGGCGCTCGAGAACATCGTCGCGGTGCTCGGCGCAGCGGGCGGCCGCCCCGAGCACATCGTCCGCATGACGTGGTACGTGACCGACAAGCGCGAATACCTTGCGTCGCTCAAAGACATCGGCCAGGCGTTTCGCGAACTGATCGGCGACTACGACATCGCGATGAGCGCGGTGCAAGTCGCGGCGCTGATCGAAGACAAGGCAAAAGTCGAAATCGAAGCCACCGCGGTGATCCCTGATTAGTGTCCTGTTCACGCCAACCCGGAGGCGATAGCCATGGAACCGTCAGCCCACGTCGATACGTTTGCTCGCGATAACCTGCCGCCGCAGGACCAATGGCCGGAATTGCTGCTCGACAACCCCGACGTCGCCTACCCTGCGCGCTTCAATTGCGCGACCGAGCTGCTCGACCGCACGATCGAGGCAGGTCACGGCGATCGCGTTGCGATCTGGTCGGATGCAGACGGCATAACGCATGCCACGACCTACCTCGAGCTGCTCACAGTGGTCAATCGCACCGCGCACGTGCTCGTCGACGAGATGGGCTTGCAGCCGGGCAACCGCGTGCTGCTGCGCGGACCGAACACGCTGCAGATGGCGGTCGCGTTTCTCGCGAGCCTGAAAGCGGGCCTCGTCGTCGTGCCGACGATGCCGCTTTTGCGCGCGAAGGAACTCAAGCAGATCGTCGACAAAGCGAAGATCAGCGCCGCGCTGTGCGACGCGCGCTTGATCGACGAATTGGCGAAATGCCGCGAACCCGGCAACGAATTCTTTTGCGCCGATCTCGCGCAAGTTCGCTTGTTCCACTGCGACACGCCCGATTCGCTCGACACGCTCGCCGCCGGAAAATCCGGCGTTTTCACGGCCTGCGATACCGCGGCCGACGATGTCTGCCTGATCGCCTTCACGAGCGGCACGACCGGCGCGCCGAAGGGCTGCATGCATTTTCATCGCGACGTTCTCGCGATGTGCGATCTGTTCCCGCGCCACGTGCTGAAGCCGACAGCGGACGATGTGTTCTGCGGCACGCCGCCGCTCGCGTTCACGTTCGGACTGGGCGGCCTCTTGTGCTTCCCGCTGCGCGCCGGCGCGTCGACGGTGCTGATCGAAAAGCTCACGCCGGAAACGCTGCTGCAGACCGTCGAACGCTTTCGCGCGACGATCATGTTCACTGCGCCGACGTTCTATCGCCAGATGGCGCCGCTCGCCGGCCGTTTCGATGTCTCGACGCTCGCCAAGACGGTATCGGCCGGCGAAGCGCTGCCCGACTCGACGCGCCAGCTCTGGCGCGACACCACCGGCATCGAGATGATCGACGGCATCGGCGGCACGGAGATGATCCATATCTTCGTCTCGTCGGCGGGAGCCGAGGTGCGCCGCAACGCGATCGGCAAGGCCGTGCCCGGCTATGCGATCCAGGCAGTCGACGACGCGATGCAACCGGTGCCCGCGGGCACGGTCGGCAAGCTTGCGGTGCGCGGGCCTACGGGCTGCCGCTATCTCGCGGACGAGCGCCAGATGAAATTCGTGCGCGACGGCTGGAATCTTCCCGGCGACGCGGTCTATCTCGACGACGACGGCTACGTCTTTTATCAGGCGCGCGCCGACGACATGATCGTTTCGGCGGGCTACAACATTTCCGGGCCGGAAGTCGAGGGCGTGCTGATGAAGCACGAGGCGGTTGCGGAATGCGGCGTGGTCGGCGTACCGGACGAAGAGCGCGGGCAGATCGTGAAGGCGTTCGTCGTCGTCAAGCCGGGGTACACGGCGAGCGAGGCGCTTGTCGCCGAGTTGCAGGCGTTCGTGAAGAACACGGTCGCGCCGTACAAGTACCCGCGCGTGATTCGCTTTCTCGACGCGCTGCCGCGCACGGAGACGGGAAAGCTGAAGCGGTTCGCGCTGCGGTCGATGTAAGGGTGAACGACCCCCACGCTCACTATCGTTCGCTGCCCCCCGAGGGGGCGGATGCCTCCCTTGGGGCGGCCCGGCGGAAGGCATCATGAACGACCCCCACGCTCACTATCGTTCGCTGCGGGAGGCCTCATGAACTGCCGGCCCGCGCGCAAGGCGCCGGCCGGCTGGACCGCTGGCTGGAGGGAGGTCAAACCTTTGTGCGCATAAAGTGTGCATACGCCCCGCCTCGCCAGCCGACGCCGGCGCCGTGAGGAAGCACTAACTTTCGTGCTCGAATCGCGCCCGCCTCGCGTTTCCTGCACCTGCTTGAACAACCCTTCATACGCGCGGCTCACCGGCAGCACGAACGCGCATTTCGATGAACACGCGGCGCGCCATATTCAACAACAGTTGAGAATCGTTTGCGCGCATCGCGATGTGCGCGACACTCGCTCCGTTTCGAATGCGCGTCGATCGCATCAGGCCGCCGACGCCACAGTGAGCGCTCGCTGCGCAGCAACGGCACAAAACGCTGCGCGCTCAAACACTTGCGCGGTTGTCCGGCAGGTTATCAACAGGGCTGTCAACACGATCTGTGCATAACTGGGCGCCGTGCGGGGCATCCATCGCACCGCGATGCGCCCGATCGCGACGCAGCCCGTGCGCCGGGCCGGGACCGGCAGTCATCGATACGGCGGTTCGGCAAATCGCGAACGGATTTCAAATCACAGTCTTTACGAACAACCATGAAGCACGTCAACCCAATCACAGCCCTCCTGAAGGCACTGGCTGCGCTTGCGGCCGCGGCACCCGCGCTGTCGAACGCGCACGTCAAATGGTTCAATGAATACGACGTCACCGCAGCGCCGCTACACATCGGGTCGGTGATCGGCAATCCGCTATTCCTGATCCTGCTTGCGCTAAGTGCCATCGCCATTTTCGCGGTCATCTCGATCGACAACCGGCTAGCACCGCCCCCGTTCGTCGACGCGATCGACGAACGGGGGATGCGCCATGCCGGGCCGTTCATGCGCTATTCCGTGGCGCTGTTCTTCATGACGCTGCAGGTCACGGACCTGCGCGTGATCCTCACGCCGGAACTCGAGATCGACTCCACTATCGTCACGCTGCTGCAGATCGCGATCGCGGGCCTCGCGCTCTTCAAGGCGACGGCCTTTCTGGCCGGGCTCGGCATGATCGCGCTGTACGGCATCGCGGCGCACCATTACGGGCTGTTCCATCTGCTCGACTACACGATTTTCGTCGGCATCGCGATCTTTCTGATCATCGAATCGCTGCGTCCCGGGAAGTACACGTTCGCGTCGCTGATGGTGCTGCGCGTCGCGACGTCGTTCACGCTGTTGTGGGGCGCCGTCGAGAAGTTCGCGTATCCGGACACCTTCTATCGGCTGCTCGATCAGTATCCGTATCTCTCGTTCGGGCTCGATCGCGAATTCTTCCTGCTCAGCGCCGGATTTGTCGAGTTCGCCTGCGCGTACCTGATCCTGTTCGGCCGCCTGTCGTCGAAGCTGGGCATCGTCGTGTTGCTCGGCTTCTTCGTGCTGGCCGTCATTCCGTTTGGCGCAGTCGATGCGATCGGGCATTGGCTGTTCGCGGCTTCGCTGCTGGCGCTGCTCGCCACCCGCAACCGGTTCGAGGTCAAGGCGCCATCGCGCGTCAACACGGCGTTGTATCTGTGCGGGATGCCTTCGATGTTCACGTGTTACTACGGCGCGCAGTACGTGCTGCACTGAATGCGTGACCGACAACAAGCCGCGCCCCAAGCGCGGCTTTTTTGTCGGGTTTACATCTGCTTGAACAACCCGACATACGCGCGGCTCACCGGCAGCACGTCCGTGTGATTGCGCAAATGAATGCGCAGCCTTCCGAGCAGATCGCGCTCGACGCGATCGATCGCCGCATACGACACGATGACGCTGCGGTGCACCTGAGCGAACTTGGCGGCATCCAGCCGCTGCAGCAATTCCTTGAGCGGCGTGCGGATAATGTGGCGGCGCTCGGCCGTGACGACTTCGGTGTATTTGTCGGTCGCCTGGAAATACAGCACGTCTTCGATCGACACCAGATGCGTCGTGTCCTTCAGGCCGACTGTCAGCCATTGGATCGGCGCGTGATCCTTCTCCGGCGAAGCGCCGGCGCCTGCGGATGCGGATGCGGATGCGGCCTGCGGCGCCAAGCCGCCGCGCTGCAGCTTGGCAATGCAGCGCAACAGCCGCTCGTCGTTAAGCGGCTTGAGCAGGTAGTCCACCGCCGAGGTTTCGAAGGCTTGCACCGCGTATTCGTCGTAAGCCGTCACGAACACCACGCGCACGGCCGGCAGCAGCCGTGCGATTTCCAGGCCGTCGACGCCGGGCATGCGAATGTCGAGGAAGGCGAAATCGGGCTGTTTCGCGTTCAGCTCGGCGAGCGCTTCCACGCCGTTGCGCGGCATCGCGACGATCTGCAGCTCCGGCCAGTATTTTGCAAGGCGCGAGGCGAGTTCGGCAGCGAGGTTCGGCTCGTCATCGGCGATCAGGGCGGTCGGCATATCGGAATTCGCAAAGTCGCGGTGACGCCCCGCGCGGCGTTGAATGTCGTGATGCCTCTCGCGCCGGCCGGAGCATCCGGCGTCATACCGCTCCCTGCGCCACATGCACTCGCCATCGCACCGGTATTGTTCGCGATCGTCAAACGGCCCGCGTCACCGTACAAGCTGTGAAGCCGCGCCCGCACGTTCGACAGCCCTACCCCGCCGTGCAGATTCCGGTTGTGGCCCAGCCCCATGCCGGTATCGATTACGCTCAGCTCGAGCATGTCGCCGTCGCGCTTGGCCGTCACCAGGATCTCGCCGCCGTCGATGGCCGGCTCGATGCCGTGGAGCAGCGCGTTCTCGACGAGCGGCTGCAGCAGCAACGGCGGCAATGCGAGCTGGCGCAGCGCGTCGGGCACCGAAATTCTATAGCGCAGCCGGTCGCCGAGCCGCATCGACGCGATATGGAGCAATGCGTCGACGAGCTCCAGTTCTTCGGCAAGCGCCGAAACAGGCTTGCGCGTGCGTCCGAGGCTCGCGCGCAAATAGTGGTTCAGGCTGTCGAGCATCGCGCAGGCGCGCGCCGGGTCGCGTTCGATCAGGCTCTGCACGTTCGCGAGCGTGTTGAACAGGAAATGCGGCTCGATCTGCGCCTGCAGCAGCGCGAGGCGCGCGGCTGTTTCCGATTGGCGCAGCTCGGCGGCTTCGCGGCGTTCGGTTTCAAGCGCCGCGCGCATCTGTGTGGACTGGTAGAACAGCGAAAACAGCGAAATACAGGCGGCCGCCACCAGAAACGACGGCGCGAAGTTGAGCCAAGTTGCGAATTTCGCGTGCTCGACGAGGCTCGGCACGTGGCCAACCGTCCTCGCCGTCAACTCGACGCCGATCACGACGGCCAACGGCGCGACGATCAAGACCCGCGGCACGAGCCCGATTCGCTGCTTCGTGATCCGGCTCAACAGCCCGCTGATCGAGTGGGCGGAAAAGCCGATCGCATTGCTGATCACCAAATATGGCAGCACGGGATCCTGGCGCGATTTCGTCCAGAAGGCGATGCCGATCAGGCTGGTCACCAGCACGAACCCAACCCAGTACAGAACCTTGCTCCTGTACCCGGGTTTGGCGAATCGCGTCGACGCAAGCTTGCTTTGCATGGTGTGAAGAAAGAACGGCCGATGACGCCACTGTAAATGCAGCTTGGCGCTCGATGGGAGCCGAGCGACGAAACGCGCGACCTGCCGATCAGCCGCGCGGCGGCGCGACGGACGGTGACGGCCGGCGCGATGCCGGAAGGCCGGCCCCCGCGGCGAGGCGCCAAACGGGGCCGCGAAACCCTCCCTGCCCAAGCGCCGCACGCCGCGTTCGCGTCATCCGTCCCTCGAAAGCCGCCGCGTTCCATCAGCGAACGACACCAATTATCGGCGTCCGGCGCGCTTCGTCGCAAACTTCTGCCGCCCCGCCGCCGCGCCGCTAGAGTCACGATCAAGCAAGGTCCGGCGCCATCCGGCGCGGACGCCAACCGACCCGAGGTGTTTCCATGCGGCACATCACCACGTCCGCCATCGCCATGCTCGCCGTTGCGATCGTCGTTGGCGTTCAACGCCTTTATCCGCGCACCGTGCGCCCCGAGCGCATGATCGTCTTTCCGCTGCTGCTGGTATTCTTCGGCGCCGACAGCCTGCACACCCTGTTTCCCAACGCCGATCCGGCATACGCGGCAGCGGCCGTGCTGGCGTGCGGCGTCGGCGTGCTGCTCGGCTGGGCGCACGCCGCGCGTTGGCAAGTGCAATTCGACGCGGCGAAGCGGCTCGTGCGCGTACCCGGCGACCCGAGCCTGCTCGCCATTCTGATGGTGACGTACGGTACGCATTTCTTCCTGCACTATTCGGTCGAAGCGCATCAGCCGTGGGCTGTGAGCGGCGTGTTCGAATTCTTGGCGTTTGCCGCGTGGGGCCTGCTTGCGGGCATGCCGCTCGGCCGTTCGACGAATGTGCTGTTGCGCTGCATGCGACTCGAAAACGAGCGCGGGTCGACGCCGACGCTCGGGTGATACGGATGCCCGCGTGCGCTCGTGCATCGGGAAAGGTTCTGTCGCAGTAAGGCAAGCGAGTCTAGCAAAGGCGATATGCTAAGGAAGACTTATGAAACCAACGAGCAAAATTGCCGGACGGCAGATAGCGGAGTTTTACCCGGACATTTCACCTGTCCTTTCTTGATCATGTGCATCAATTCGATGCCGCCCGGAATGACGCGCGCGCAGTTGAAATCCTTGAACCCGAGCATCGGCGGGTTCGACGTTTGATGGCCCGATGGTCCTGCTCGACGATGTCGTTCAAATACTCGACCTGGCGAACCTTGATGGGCGTCTCGCGCTCGGCATTCACCGCGTTAATGCGACAGAGCCGCCATCTCACCGAGCGGTTTGGGAGAACTATACGTAGGTGTAAGCCACACACTCGATAGTTGGCACTAGGATGCAAGGGCATCCCCTGCTGGGAATCGTCAGGTTCTTTTGAAGAAATGAAACGAATGAATTGTAGTCGCTCAACTATTCACTCGGCTATTTCACCTCGTATCTTTACGCATATGCCACGCTTAAATGAAAATTATCTTCGAAACATAGATTCAATGCGGGCTGCTGCGTTGGCCGTGTTCTGTCGTGCGCTTTTATTGCTGCTCGCAATTGCAATGTTTGGCGGCGACTTGCTTGGTCTGCTTGTGGGAGGTTGAAATGAGTGCTTTGACGCGATCTCACGTGCTCATTCTGGCGCACGAAATGCGATGCGCACGGACGACACGCCGTCAGAAAGCAGCGAAGGCGGCACTGGTGAGGCAAGGCGTGATGCCGCGTGTGCGGATCAGTGGGAGCTGGGTTCCGCCGCGCGTGAGCCCGCGTCTGCCGGCCAATGAGCTTCGGCGGTATGAATTCACCGGCCCCATCGACAGTCTGGATGGGAAACACCCACGAATCACCCGGCGCGCTGCGATCGTCATCGCTCTCGTCTGTATCTGTCTCGCGAACGCCCAACATTTTCCGAATTTCGAACTTGGAATTACGGCAGAAGCAGCTCCGCGCGCATCCGATGCCCACCAACGCACGTTTGGTGTATCGCGCGCCGGTGCGGGTTCGATACCCGCTTCGGCGTCGGACTCGACTAAAGCGAAGATGAGACGGCCACCTTCCTCGTGATCGCAAGCTCACTGATCGATCGTCGTGGCGTATTCCGCCTGCCCGAGCAAGTGGTCCGCCCGCGTCGCGGCTGCCGGCTTACTGCGAAAGATACAGGTCATGGAAATGTGCATTCAACAGCCTCGATAGACAAGATTTAGAGCCCGTGTCGGACTGGCCGCGCGGCGATACGCAGACGTCTCTGCGGGAAATGTCAGCAGGAGGTTTCACTCATGTTTCAGCCAATGTGCGCAATATGCCGATCCAGGCCAAAGACCGCGCGTGTAACCGTATTGCACGACGGGCAGCCCGTGTGTGTTGACGTCTGTTCCCTCCACTGCGGGCTATTGGTTCAACATCCGTGGCATATCTTCAGCGTCGAGCTTCAATCGAAAAGCCATCGCGTAAAACCCGTGAAATCTACTGATCTGCGAGACGGAGGCGTTACTCGATGAGGAAATGCTGATCACATCTCGTCGGCTACTGCACGGCCGCCCTGGACCGCCCTTTCAATGCGCTCGCCCGCCGCGCAGTCGGCGGACTGCTGTCCACGAGCCGGTGCGACACCGCACACCGACTCGCTCATCGATCGAACTTGCACATCCGGCGGGGCCCAGCCGAAGTCACCCACGCGACGTCCGTCGAGGCGCAAGTTGAGGACGATCGATGTAGGCGGCGAGGATCATCGCGGACCGATTCGACGTTCCGCCGCTCTTCATACACGGCCGAAAGATTGCATCACCGCGTCGTATCGGCGTGCCGCTCAGCACGCAGGTTCCCATTTGCTTGGCGATCCCCTTGTGCCAGAGCTGATATCCGTAACTGCAGCCGGTCGGGTCGCGCCACGAGAGGACAGCCGACGCGGAGCTCGGGCGTTCCAGAATCTCGATCGTGGCATTCATCCCGTAGCGGTCGTCCGAAGAACGGTCGCAGGGCGAAGTCGGGCGGCGTCGCATGCGACCCGCGGCGTCATCCCCTTCGCCGTCGCAAGCAGCGAGCGACCTCGTAATGTGCCCCCAGCGCAACGCCTGCTCGTTGTCCGACATGGCGACGCTGCGCGCGTCCGGATACGAGAAGTGACGGCCGGCTGGCCGCACGGAAGCCGGAGCATCGGTGGTCGACGAGACATCCGCCTGTTTAGCCATTGCACTCTCCGTCAGTTGGAAGAACCGCGTAAATAGACAGGCCCCGTTGCCCGCTTTGCGGTGACGCTATAGGAATTCGTCAAACTTCATTCCGCCGCCGCAAGGAAGCGACGAGCAGCGTCAGGCACGCGGCTAGCAAAGCGAGGTCATTCAGAAGTCACTGTTCGAGCAACGTCGAGATGATCGGAAAGCTCGACGGGCTCGTCAGCGTGATACCCGGCGTGCTGAAGACGAACGACGTCGTGAGGATGAACGTGCCGCCCGCAATCGCCGCGCCAAGCGCTTCACAGCCGAATATTAGTGACCCGCCGCGGACGCAACAACAATACATTGGTATCACGCGGCTCGAAGCGAAACGCTTCGCCGAATCCCTCGCCGGCATAGCCTTCGTCATGGCGATAAACACGCTATGAACTGCGCGATCAAATCCGTCGCGCTACGCCTGCTCGCCGCCGCACTTTTCCGACTCCGGGGGAATCGTGAATTCGAAAGCCGTTCCGTACGGCTCGAGCGAAATGAAGTGCAGCCGGCCCCCATGGCTTTCGACGATCGAGCGGCAAATCGAAAGCCCCATGCCCATGCCGCTTTGTTTTGTCGTGACGAAGGGCTGGAGAATGCGCGAAGCGAATGTCGGATCGATTCCACACCCCGTGTCCACGACTCGGACGAGAACGCCGCCTTCGCCGCAGCGGTCGGTCGACAGCGACAGCGACCGCGCTCTGTCTGTCACATCCGCCATTGCCTCGACGGCGTTCATCACCAGGTTCAAGATGACTTGCTGCAGTTGAATGCGGTCGCCACACGCCTCGCGCGAGTCGACGATGCGGCTCGCATCGAGAACGATGCCTCGGTCTTTGAGCTCGCGCGCCGTCAGGGCAAGCACTTGGCGAATCGCTTCATTGATGTCAAAGCGCGTCCGCTCGGGTACGGCCTTTCGCGCCATCGCACGCAATGCGTGGATGACATCGGCTGCGCGCGTGCTGTCGATGTCGATACGCTCGAACATTGCGCACGCTTCGGCGAGTTCGGGGGTCTCCCGCTGGAGCCACCTCAAGCCGGCGTTCGCGCAAGTGGCCATCGAAGAAAGCGGCTGATTGATCTCATGCACGATCGACGCGACGAGCTCGCCCATCGTCGTCAGGCGAGCGGCGTGCTCGAGGGCCGCACGCGCCTCTCTCAACGCGCTCTCGGCCGATTCGCGCCGTTGATTCTCTTCGACGAGGTCGGCGTATAGACGTGCATTCTCTATCGAAATGGCGGCCTGCGATGCGATCAACTGCAATATCGACGTCCGCTCGGCTGTGAATGCCCCCGAAGCGAGCTCGTTTTCCATGTACAGGATACCCACGAGCTTCGCCTGCTTCACCAGCGGCACGCACAGAACCGACCGCGCATGCCGACGGCGGAAGTACGCATCCCCCGCGAACGTGCTGTCGCTGGTAGCGTCGTCCAGCACGACCGAATTCAGCGTACGGGCAACCGTTTGCACGAGCGAGTTTGGCAGCTCCTCTCCGTTGACCGGATCGTGCCTGAGCACGACCTCGATAGGACCCAGACCGATCGAGGCCTCGGCCCGAATGGCGAGCGCAGCGCCCTCGGACAGTATCAGCAAGCAACGACAGGCGAGGGCATGCTCGAGCGAAATCGCCATGAGCGTCTCGACGAGCTTGTCGAGCACCATCTCGCCCGAGAGCGCTTGCGAAGCCTTCACCACCGTGCCGATGTCGAACAGTGGCGAAGCACCCGCGATCCACGCGCCTGACGCCTCGGTACCCGGCCGCGCCCGCATCTGAAAATAGCGACAGTCGAATTCCTTCACCTTGGCGTCGGCACCCCAAAGGGAATAGGCGTGCTTGGCGTTGCGCAGATAGGCACCCGCGATCGTGTCGAACCCGCGATCCGCGTAGAACTGTCCGGCCAATTCGGATGCGAGTGCCTCGTTGTGCACGAACTCCTGCTTGCGGGCATGCTGAATGGCCTCTTCATAGAGGCATTCCGCATCGATGAGCCGGCCCTCGTTCCTCGCGAGCTCAGCTTCCACGAGCGCGGCCCTGCCGGCGAAGTTTTCCGCACAGGTTTTGCGCCATGTGCAAAGTCTCGCGTAGTGCACCTTCAGCGCGCTCAGGTGCGTGTCTTTCTCGTTTTCGGGTGCCAGGCGCCACGCCGCAGCTCTCGCAAGCGAGCCGTAAAAATGGAAATCGGCCGACTCGAGAAACGAGCGGGACGAGCAATAGAGACCGCCGGCGGCCGTCTCCGCTTCTATCGCTCCGCCGGTATCGCCAAAGAGGACCCGTGTGGTCAGCACATGCGTCCAGAAGGCAAACGCGGCGATCGCCCTGTGCGATGTCGCCGCACGCCGGAAATGCGCGACCCATCGCTCGTCATACCCCGGATCGGCAGGTGAGCCGTCTCCCTCCGAGACGCCGCGCAGGCGCCGAAACATGAGAAGCTGAGCGAGAAGCGCATCGACGACGAGCACGAACTGCTTTTCTTTTGCAAAGGCGAAGCCTTTTTCCGCTGCTGCCTGCATGTGGTCGATCGGCTCACCCGCGAAGATCAGATTCGTCAAGAGATTGCGGTGCGAGTAGGCCTCGAAGGTCAGATCGCCGCTCTCCGCCGCAATCTGCAACGCCTGCTTCATGAACGCCTGCCCTTCCTTCGCCGGCCTTTTCCAAGGCAGAACGAGCGCGCCGAAAGACATCTCGACGCGAGCCTTGAACCTCGTCATGCGCTTTTCGTTGATCAGATCACGCGCCAGTTCGCCAAGCTTGAACGCGGTGTCGTAATCGGCGTAGCGGTACCCGAAAATCGCACAAACGTATGCATAGCACGACGCGTCGCAATGCCCATACTCGAGGCTCAGGTTGATCATTCGCAGCCGCACGAGATCGTGAAGGTTCACATCGGTGAACAAGGCAGCGGGGACAAGGTCGGCAAGGACGTTCATTGCGCCGATCCAGGCCGGCTCGTGCATCGCGGGCAAGTCCCTCAAATCCTCGATCGTTTGCCCGCCCAATTGCTCGAGCACGCGTGTGTGCTCGCGATCCACGTCATCGTCGGCAGGATGCAAAGGCAAGTGCATGCCCACTTGCCGGCAGAAATCGAGGCCCACTTCCAACGCCATTTTGGGGCGATCGACAGTGATATAGAGCGCCGCGCGCAGACGGGTCAACTCGGCGCGCAACGGCAGCGCGATCGGTCGGCGCGACAAGGCGTCGAATCGCGCTTCCGCGGCCTGCATGGCGCCGGTCAGGAATTCGCACTCGGCACGGTGCAGCTCGATCGCATGCGCCGTCTCGTCGAACTCGATGCCGGCATTGCCCTCGATGAGGCGTTCCGCGGTCGTCAGATAAACCAGGGCGCACGAATAGGCCGTCGCCGATTTGGCCCGCTGGCCCGCCAGCAGGTTGAGCCGCGCGAATTGCCGGCGTTCCTCCGCTACCGTGACAAGTGCGGCGCCCCGGTTGATCTGATTGACGGTTTCGAAAAGACGGTCACCGGCATGCGCCGTCGAGCCGAGCACAAGCAGGCGCCGCCCGATCTCCAGATGTCTCGCATCCCGTTCGACGTCGTCGATGCTGGCATACACCGTCTCCTGAATCCGGTCGTGCCAGAACGAATATCCGTCGTTCACTTGATGAACCAGATTGACGCGGCACGCCTCCTCGAGTACAGCGTGAACCCGCTCCTCCGGCTCGCCGGCCGCGGCGCTGAGCGTATCGCATGCGGCCCTGGTGCCGAGACAGGCAAGGCGCTCGAGCATGCTCCTCGTTTCCTCCGACAGCAAGTCCACTTTGCCGAGCATCAGATCGATAACGTTGTCGGCATACCCTTTTGCCCGAATCCTCTCGAGGTTCCAGGTCCAGACCTGCTGAGCGTGATTGAACGCGACGAGACGCTCGTCGGCCAGCGTGCTCAGAAATTGGACGGTGAAGAACGGGTCGCCGCCGGTCTTTTCGCTAATGAGACCTGCGAGCGGCATCGCCTCGTCGACCCGGCATTGCAGCGTTTCCGCGACCAGCTTCGCCAGATCGTCGAGCCGCAGGGGCGCGAGTCGAAGCGAACGGATTGGGGCTCCCGCCGATTCGAGCGTGCGCCATACTGGGTGTGCCGAGTCCACTTCATTGTCCCGGTACGCAGCGACCAGCAGGAAATGACGAATCTCCGAGTGGGTAAGCAAATACTCGACGACTGCCCAGCTTCCGCGATCGACCCATTGAACGTCGTCCAAAAACAGGACCAAGGGACGTTCGCGCGTGGCGAAGGCGCCAATCAGCCGCGCGGCGGTCCGCAGAAAGCGTGCCTTTTCAGCCGGCGGAGGAAGGTCGGCAGGCGCCGAGTGAGCCCCGACAATCAGCTCGAGGTCCGGAGCCAACGCCGCCAATATTGCCGCGTTGGGCCCGAGCGCCTGGAGCAGCCGCTCGCGCGACGCCTCGAAATCCGACTCCTCTTGAGCAAGCACGAAACGCACGAGGTCTCGCAGCGCCTGAGCAAAGCTCGCGTACGGAATGGTGCGTTTGACAGGATCGCACTTGCCGGCGGCGAACGCATACCCAGCGAGACGCACGTGATTGCCGAACGCCTGAACGAGCGTGGATTTGCCCGCGCCCGAGTAGCCGGATACAAATACGAACTCGGCCCTGCCCTCCTCGATCGTGCGGGCGAAAGCCGCTTGCAGCGTCGATACTTCGGTCTCCCGGCCGTACAGCTTGTCCAACCTCTTGAGTCGGTAAGCAATGTCGTATGCGTCGAGCGCGAACGCGCCAATGCTGCCATGTTCCCGCCGGACACGCTGGCAGCGCAGCAGATCGTCCAGCAGCCCGTCGACCGTCTGATAACGGCCCTCGGGTGTCTTGGCCAACAACTTCATGACGATCGACGAAATTTGCGGCGGAACGCTCGACACCACTTCGGACGGCGGCGTGGGCAGCCTTGCCACGTGCGAGTGGATACAGGTCATCGGATCCAACGCCGCAAATGGCGGCTCGCCTGTCAGCATTTCGTAGAACGTGCATCCAAGGGCGTACAGATCGCTGCGCGCGTCGACCGCCCGATTGATGCGCCCCGTTTGCTCCGGTGCCAGATAGGCGAAGGCACCCCGGGTTGCCCCCAGCGCGTCCGTTCCCTTTTGCTTGTCGAGCGCGCATGCGGTGAAGCCGAAGCCAGTCAGCCAGGCCCAGCAGTCGTCGCCTTGCATTCGCACAAGGACATTCGCCGGACGAATCCCGCCATGAATCAGCTCGTTATCGTGCAACGCCTTGACCGCTTCGGCGAGCGATATCGCCGCGGCAAGGAACTCGCGCGTAGCCAGTCCCCCGCCGCATGAAGCGCGCAGCGGCACGCCGCCGGGATCGTGCAGAACCAGCGCAATCTTGTCGCTCCACCGGGTCAGGCCAACAGGCAGCGCCGCCCGGCGAGGGTCGAGCCGGTCGCGGATCGCGAGTTCGTTCTGCAGGCACGCCAGGCTTCGCGCGCTTGGCTCGTCATCCGACGGTACGACGACGAGTATAAAGTCATCCCTGCGGCTACCACGATAGAGAACGAAGTCCCCTTCGTCGATGATTGAAAGGTGGTAATCCGAAATATCTAGCATGGTGAGCCGCGATTGTTTCGTCGCAATGAAGAAGACCGGCAGCGCCGTCCCTGGCGCTGCCACCCGCTGTAGGATGGCCTCCTATTACCGTTGTCGCCGACCGATCGTCGAAAGACGCTCATGCAAACGAGCCCGCTTCGAGCGGCTTTGACTCAGCCGCCCTATACATTGAATGCACAAGAACTTGCTGCCGCATAGCCCACCTTCACAACGTAAAGCAGTCGCTGCGGCTGGGCGGCCGATCACGACGTAGGCGAATGCGCGACTCAGCAATCGCGATGCCGCACCAAGTGAGCACCGAAAACTATTTCGGCGTGCATCGCACTTGAGATGACAGAGCGGCCTCGTGCGTGGTCCACCCCGTGATTGAGGAGTGAGGCGGCTCAAGCGGGTTCCTGGACAAAAGGCAACCGATACGGCTTGGTGTGAGTCGCGCTGGTGCTTCCGATGGTCAACTGAAGCGCCGTGCGCTCTCATTGTCACATGTGAATTCGGCATAGCGGAAGTTCGACGCGCGGCATAATTCTTATTCCTGTCGGGCATAATCGGGACGAACCAGACGAGCACGCCGTGAATCGTGCCGCCCGACGCGCTGGGCAAACGTGATCCGCACCTGCAAGCGCGCAAGGCGAACTGGTGCGAACGATGCGGCACCCTCTCGTGCAACCCCGGCCTCTACGCGCCGTCAAGTGCGACCGAAAGCCAATGCGCGATTACGGCAGTCGAGTACGGTTTCTCAAGCAGCACTAGCGCGCCATTGCTCATTACCTTCGCTTGCAGCGCAGGAGTCGGATATGCGCTGATGAAAATCGTAGGCGGCGCGACGCTTTGAGCGACAAGGTTCGCATGCATTTCCACACCCGACGCGCCCGACATAAGAATGTCGGAAATGAGGCACGCGGTATTGGCCGCCTCCCCGGAATCGAGAAACGCCTCCGCGGACTCGTATAGGCGCACTTGCCACCCCATGGACCGGACGAGGCTACCCAAGGCGAGACGAATTGCATCGTCGTCGTCGACAATCGACACAATAGGCGAAGTGTGCAAAATGGTACCCCCATCGACGAACGACGACGGCCGGTGCGCTCGTCCATGTCGTTTCTTACAGAGTACGCGCTGGCAGGATTTCCTGCGATGATACGTACGTATATATGGATTCGGCCGATAGCAGTGACAGGAAAAAAAAGAAACCCGTGATTCCCCGGTCGACGGCAGTACGGCCCGCTG
The DNA here is from genome assembly GCF_017315705.1 of Trinickia mobilis. Lineage (GTDB taxonomy): Bacteria > Pseudomonadota > Gammaproteobacteria > Burkholderiales > Burkholderiaceae > Trinickia_A > Trinickia_A mobilis. The sequence continues at coordinate 354,150 of NZ_JAFLRF010000002.1, forward strand.
CCGCACAGGAGGTTGATGTACGGGCGGCGGAAGGCGAAACGAAACACCGTTGGCTAGTAGAGCCGTCGAGACTGATCGAACGATGACAACGCTTCGAGGAGGCGATCACCGAGGGCGGTGATCCGCGTGGATCTTTCGTCCGGGTCAATGGAGACGAGCCGGCGCTGCACCAGCGCGTGAATCTCCTCTCTCCTGAGATCAATCGATTGTGACGCATGTTTGATTAGCATTAGGGTTGCGTACTCGTGCGGACTAAGCATGGTTGTTCACGGACCTTATTGGTTGCGTATGCTGCTCAGTCGGCACATAGATTGCCGACGCAGATGTCGCTGAGCTCCAAACGCGGCTGGCAGAAAGACTCAGCCGCGCTTTCGACTTTATATCTAGTAAGTGTTCCTAATCACATAATGAATTCGCGGGCATTCGCTTATGACGACGCTCGCCGATTTTGGAAATGCCACACCAAGAAAGCGGCGCGCCTTCTCTGGGCCTGGGCGCCGTGAAGAGCGCAATCCAATATTAGTGAACGGGAGACCGCCCCACAACATACTTAGGTATCGACGCGATCATCGAAACGAATCAAGGCATAAATGGCGAACTCGTCCCTCGGCCCGCTGATCGAGCCGTGAGAAAGGACGCACGATGAGTGAGTTGCGGATCGAGCGGCTCGCATGGCGACACTATATGCAGCGCGCCGCCGGATCGGAATCTTCGATCGACTCGAAAGATTGCTTACGCGTCTCACGCGGCAAGCGACGCGACGTTCGACGAGACGATCGAGGATGTTGTTGAACCTTCGGAACATTTACGGACGCGAGTCGCGCGCCTACAGTGTAGTCATGCCGCCGCTGGCGGCACACCTCACAGGCGGCAATCGATGCGTCGACGGCCGTTGACCAGACTTGAACCGGAGGAGATTACGTATGGCTTCGATCACGATCTACACGAAACCGACATGCCCTTACTGCGTCGCGGCCAAAATGCTGCTGCAAGCCAAAGGCGCGCAATTCATTGAAATCAGCGTCCAGGGCGACCGCGTTTTGGGTGAAGCGCTCCGGCAACGCACGGGGCGCCGCACCGTTCCGCAGATCTACATCGACGATCATCACGTGGGCGGTTTCGACGATCTGCGCGCGCTCGACGACGCGGGACGACTCGACGGCATGCTCGTGCGCGAGGCGCTCGCTTGAGTGGAGCGGCGAAAGCGCTCGCCGCTTCGCACCGCCTCTCGATGGGGTACTGAAGCGGTCATCAAGCCGCGCGTTTCGTCCGTGGCCTCGGTGCGAAGCACGTTGCCCATCGGCAGATTCGCAATCGCGCAACGAACTGCGCGCTCAAATGTTAGTGAGCGGGTGAACAACCCACAACGTACATAAGTATCGAACCGCTATAGGCGGTGAAAATGGCGACTTTCCGCCCCGCCACGTTTCGGTTCCGGGCTTGCTTTGAAAAGCACTGTTCCGAGAGATGTCCGCCGTTATCTCGACCCGACACATAGGTAGGTTGTCTCCAATGGCTCGCCTTCTTCGCCCCAAGCATTCCGGCGATCCCCGGGACATATCTGTGCTTGCGATCGGCAAGCTTGCGTCGCCGATGTAGCCGCTCGCTCCGCGTCCGGTACGCACATACGGATCCGATGTTAATACCGCCCCGCGCTCGCACGACATAGTGCGTATCGGCTGGCTATACCTGCGCACGAACGCCTTCCTGCGGCTCACTGTCATTCCCGTACGCGTTGACGACGCAAAAATTGAACCCCTGCTATTCGCTTTCTAAAAGAAGGACACGACAATGGACCGATTGACGGCGATGGAAACCTACGTATGCGTGGTAGAAACCGAGTCGTTCTCGGGCGCCGCGCGATTGCTTAACGTAGGACAGCCCGCCGTATCCAAGGCGATCGCGCAGCTCGAAGAGCGTCTGGGCATTCGACTGCTGCTTCGATCGACACGTGGGCTGACGCCCACCGATGCCGGCACGGCGTTTTATGAATGCGCGAAACGTGCGATCGGCGAAGTTGAGCAGGCCGAACTGGTGGCGCGCAGAGCCGCGACCAATCTTGCAGGCCGTGTACGCGTAAGCGCATCCGTCACATTCGGGAGACTGCACATCAACCCGGTGATTGGCCGGTTTCTTGACCAGCACCCGCATCTCTCGCTCGACATCATCCTCGACGATCGCAATGTCGACTTGCTCGAAGAAGGCATCGATATCGCGCTGCGCATGGGAACGCTCGACGTTTCGAACCTGACGGCGCGCAAGCTCGGCGAAGCCCCGCGGCTCGTCGTTGGCACGCCCGCCTACTTCGAGCGGGCGGGCGTGCCCGCCACACCCGCGGATCTGGCTTCCCATGAATTCATTACCTACAGCCAACCCCGCGGCGGAGGCACATGGACCTTCCGCCGCGACAGCTCCGAGGTGTCGGTTTCACTCTCCGGGCGGTTGTCCATTAGTGCAGCGGAAGGTGTACGCGAAGCGGTCTTGGCTAACCTCGGTGTCGCGGTGGCCTCCGAGTGGATGTTCGCGCCCGAGCTGAAGAGTGGCCGAATCAGGCCCGTCCTGACGGACTGGCGCCTACCGCCGATCGAGCTGTGGGCGGTCACCCCTGAGGGCAGGATGGTCAGCGCGAAGACGCGCGCTTTCATCAGCTTCGTCGAAGAGACGCTCGGGCTCACGAGATGCACCGATGCTGCGTAACCGCCACGGTTGCTTGCACGTGATCGTTGCACGGAGGTAAGGGCTCGTCGAACCCGGGATTTATGCCTGGCAGGAATGTATTTATGCCGCGCACCTGTCTTCTACTAAGCCGCGTCCGGATGCGACACTACTCGGCACACATGCCGCAGTCGGGCGTAGCATTGCGGCCGGAAACGTACCTCCGTCCCGAGCTTCGCGGCCACACGTCGCCCGACCATCAAGCCCGCCCTCGCCCCCTGTTGCTTCAACAATTCACGAGAAACCGAGATGCTCCCGAGATTCGTTTCGACGCAGACCAACGACCGGAAAAGGACATCGATCGTGTATGTCGTCGACGACGACGAGTCGACGCGGGTCTCGTTGAGCGGCCTGCTGCGCTCGGTCGGCTTGCGCGTCGAGACCTTCGGATCGTCGCAAGAGTTTCTCGCTTTCCCGAAGGATGACGTGCCCAGTTGCCTGATCCTCGACGTCAGGCTGCGCGACGAGAGCGGCCTTGCGGTCCAGCAGGAGCTTGCCGAGCGCGGACTGCGCATGCCGATCCTGTTCATGACCGGGTACGGCGACATCGAGATGTCGGTCAAGGCCATGAAAGCGGGCGCGGTCGATTTCTTCCCGAAGCCGTTTCGCGATCAGGACATGCTGGGCGCTGTCGCGCAGGCGCTGACGCGCGACAGCGAGCGGCTGGCGGCCGAGGAATCCAACGCGTCGTTACGCGCCGCTTACGACTCGCTGACGCTACGAGAGCAACAGGTGATGGCCTTCGTGGTGACCGGCCTGATGAACAAGCAAATCGCCTCGGAAATGCATCTGAGCGAGATCACCGTGAAGGTCCACCGTGGACACGCGATGCGGAAAATGACGGCAAGATCGGTCGCGGACCTTGTACGCAAAGCGGAAGCCCTCGGCATCAGGCCGCGTGAGACGAAAACGCGCTGATTCGGGTTCTGTCGCAGCGGACAGACGGAGCGCGCATGAAAAAGCCCCGTCCGTTTCCGGCGGGGCTTTGGGGTGATCGTCGCCGCTATCGGCTAATTTGGAGCGCGCAACCGGCGAATTCACGCGCCGCCGCAATACGCTTCGAGCCGATAGCCGTCAGGGTCGATCACGAACGCGGCGTAGTACGTCGCGTCGTATTCCGGGCGCAAGCCCGGCTTGCCGTTGTCGCGCCCGCCCATGCGCAACGCCTGCGCATGGAACTCATCGACGCGCTTGCGGCTCGCCGCGGCAAAACAGAAATGCAGGCCCGAGCGCATGTCGGCCGGAACCGGATGCTCGGAGGGCGTGATCCAGAGCCCGACTTCGTCGCGCCCGTACCCCAGCATGTCCGGCGTGTCGCGCAGGCACCGGTAGCCGAGCGGTGCAAGCGCGGCGTCGTAGAACGCCTTGGTCTTCGCGAGATTGCTAACGCCGATGGAAATGTGGTCGAACATGTTCACTGTCTCCTTGCCGTCAGAAAAGTGGTCGCGATCGGAACATCGCATTGGGCGCATACTCGCAAGCTCGGCGAAACGCCTCGCCGCATCGAGATGCACGCCGGACAACGATTCGATTATCGGCTCCATGCGACGTTGGCGCTTGGGGAAAATGGCTCAAGCGAAGCTATACTTTCGCCCCTTTCGTTGCCTCGCCTGAAATGAAATCTCACAAGAGCTTTGCCTACATCCTTGCTGCGATCATCGCCGTCAGCGCCGCTCATGCCATCGACGCAAAAACACCTTTTGTGGACTCGTTGCGGCTTTGGGCCGATTCGCAGGCAGCCCCGAGGCAGTTCGAGGCTGGAGCGACATACAAGCTTTGTTTCGTGCCGGACGGCAATAGTTGCCAAACGCTCATCGTCAGTGCGATCGAACAAACCCGGACTCGCTTGCGAGTGCAGGCGTACTCGTTCACTAGTTCTCCCGTCGCAGCGGCAATCAAGCGCGCGAAGGACAGAGGGGTCGACGTGAAGGTGATCCTCGACAAAAGCCAAGTCTCGCAACGGTACAGCAGCGCGACATTTCTTCGCAATGCCGGCATCGACGTCGTCATCGATTCCAAGCCGGCGATCGCCCACAACAAGGTGATGATTTTTGACGATTCCGCCGTGTTCACCGGCTCTTTCAACTTCACGAAGTCCGCGCAAGAACGCAACGCAGAGAATGGGATTCTGATTCGCGGGGATCGCGAACTCGCCAAGCTCTACACCGCAAACTGGAACGAACGCTATGCGGTTTCAGAGCGCTACTAGAAGCGACACCCGTGACTTTCAACCGACTTCTGAATTATCTTGCGAGCTGGCGCAAACTCGTACGGCGACACCTGTTTTTATCCGCGTGCAAATTTCCGGGAAGACGTCGATGAGAGAAGACCTTGAAAGGATTGCCTCCGATCTCGAGCGGCTGCTCAAGCTGCGCAGCCTTCCGTTCGGAATGACGCTTTGCGAACGGCGCGAGGATATGGAGGCGATTCCTCGTATCCGTCGGCCGAAGGCCATCCATACGCTGGACCAAATCGTCGGGCAAACTGCTCGATTGGGTTTTACTGTCGGGGTCACGGCCGAAGATTTGGTCGGATCGCAATGCCGAGCGGTCGTTGGCTTAGGAAGGGCCAAGGACGCCGAGTGGATCTCAGGCCGGCAGATGGCGGGCGTTTGGTACGCCACCCTTGAAGACTCCCGCGCGCATCAAGCAGCGATGACCTGCGTCCCGGACGGGAAGTACGAAGCACTCGTCGTGTCCCCACTGGCGGCCGGCCGTATCGACCCGGCAATTGCCTTGTTCTATGCGACACCCGGCGCAATGATGTACTTCATTAACGGATTGCAGTGGTCGGGCTACAAGCGGTTCGACTGGAGCGTCGTCGGCGAATCATCGTGTGCGGACTCGTGGGGGAGAGCGCTGAAGACCGGACTGCCGAGCCTGTCGATCCCCTGCTATGCAGAGCGAAGATACGGCGGGGTCTTGGACGACGAGATGTTGATGGCACTGCCGCCGGACACCTTGACGCAGGCCATTGCGGGCATGGAGGCCCTCGCGAAAAATGGTCTTCGGTATCCGTTCGCGCAGTACGGAATCCAGCAGGACGCTCGCGCGGGGATGGAGGTGAGCTATCCCAAGAAGTAAGCTGTATGGCCTAATATTGCCTGACCCGACGTGGGGAGCCGCGACCGCGGGGCTCGCCACAGCGACGAGCGAATTTCTTCGGCACCGACTCGGACAACGGACATCGGAAAAACATGACGCCTGTATATTTATACAGTATGCTACACGTCATTCGCCGAATTTGCCTTAAAGGTGGGGAGATAAGATGTTGCGAGTTCTGGGCGTAATGCTGCTGGCAAGCGCTTCCGTTGCCAACGCGGGCGAACACTACGTGGAAGTCTGGAACCCGCCCGAGGCCCGGCAAGCACTGCACGCCGGCAACCACGCCGCGCCAAAACCAAAGCCACATCGCGTGTCGGCACCCGCGCGTGCGGCAAAGGCGAAGCCGAGCCGCCCCGCAACGAGCACGGCAAAGGCAGCGAAGCATGTCCAGGCGGCGCATGCCGTATCTGTCAACACCGCTCCCCAAGTGCGGGACCTCCCGCCTCTGCTGACGCCAGAAGGCAATGTGCTGCGCGTCGGTTCGCAAGGCGCTCGGCCACAGGTGACCCGGTGATGGAAGCCGAACTCTATAACGGCTATTCGATTTGGGGGCATGCCATCCGGCAGGGCCAGGGGTACGTCGCCAGCGGCACGATTACGCGGAACAACAAGCTCGTTGAAACGTCGGGCGTGCTGGGTAGTTTCGAATCGGAGACAGACGCGGAAATCATGGGGCTCAACTGGTGCCGCGCCTGGGTAGACAACCACAGTTGATCTGAGAAGACAGTCGAGCCGCGCGGCCGCTCGGACGGCGAATACCCGTATCGATGGCGGCCGATTACGCGGCCGCCCACTCTGCAAGCGTCGCCACGGTGTTCATGTTGCGGGCGGTCCCGGTCTTGGCGGCCGGGATCTTCAATTTCGATTCGCCGATTCCGTTCGGATAGTGCACGTAGATCTCATGCGTGCCGAACGCCATTTCTTCCGATTGCAGGCCGCTTACGTTGGCGAGCGCATCGGCTGGCGGCGGCCCGTCGAGGAAGAGGGCGACCGTCCGGTTCGGCGCCGCCGACTTGAACGGATTCGCAGCGACAACCGCAGCCATTTCCTTTCCAGTGCGAATCAGCACGCCCACCGGCTTGCCCGCATAGTCCTCCAGACACCGCTCGAGTTCGGCTTTGACCGAAGCCTTCGAAAGCGCGCTTTCGAAAACCACGTTGCCGCTGGCGATATACGTCCTCACGTGAGCGAATCCTGCGGATTCGCACAGACTCCGCAGCTCCGACATGGGAAGCTTGCCGGTACCGCCGACGTTCACGGCGCGTAGCAGGGCGATATAGGTGGTCATGCGGGCATTCTATCGCCCCTTGTTCAAGCGCGGCTTGCCTCGAAGCTTTGGCTTGGATGAAACACCCCCACGCTCACCGCTTGCTTTGCATGGGACCGGAGTAAGCGCTAAAGCGCTAACTCCGGATCGACACGCTGCCCCCCGAGGGGGCGTCAGTACGCTTGCGGCGGCCGGGCGCGTACTGAGTTCGCGCCCGGCGCTTGCAAAGCGACTGTCGCCGGCCCAGCCGATGAAGCCTGATCTGTCTGCCCAGCCTCCCACCCGCCGCCAAGCGAGCGGTAAAGCGCGACCGCCGCCAGCGCATGCTCGCGCTTGGCCTGGTTGAGCGACTCCGAATCGCGCAGATACGCTTCCTGCGCCGTCAGCACGTCGAGAAAGTTCGCCGCCCCGCCCCTGTAGAGTTCATCGGAGAGATGCAACGCCTGGTTCGACGCATCGAGCGCGCCGCCCAGACGAACGACCTGATCCGAGCTGCTCACGATATCGCTGCGCGTGTCTTCCACTTCCTTGAGCGCTTGCAGCATCGTCTGCCGCAGCGCGAGTTGCGACTCGCGCATCTTGCTCTCGCTCTCGTTGATGTTCGCGGTGATCCGTCCGGCGTTGAAGATCGGGCTTGCGGCACTCAGCGCCGCGCTGAACAAGTTGTCGGTCAACGTGGGCAAGCCGAGATACGACGCCGCAAGCAAGCCGTCCGCGAGATTCAATTGAAATTGCGGATAGCGCTGCGCTCTCGACACGCCCACTTCATCGGCGCGCTGCTCGACGAGCGCATAGGCCTCGCGCACATCGGGGCGGCGCAGCAGTGCTTCGGACGGCAGCACCTGCGGCGCGCTTTGCGCCGGCACCGGAATCGGCCGCGCTTCGCCCAGCAGCAGACTGTCGACGCTTTCCGGTGTCCGGCCCGAGTACACCGCGATCAAGCTCAACTGATGCACGACATCGGACCGCACGCGCGGAATCTGCGCTTGCAGATCGCTCAACTGGTTCTGCGCACGCGCGACATCGAGCTGCGTCGACAAGCCGAAGTGCAAACGCTCCTGTGTGAGCTTGAGCGCGCGCGCCCGGATTTGCTCGTTGTCGTTGAGGATCTGCAGCTCCGCTTGCGCCCAGCGCAGATCGATGTACGCGGCGGCCGTATTAGCCGCGAGCGCGAGCCGCAGCTCGTTCAGCGCTTCCTCGCGGCCGGTCGTCTGCGCCTCGGCGGCCAGCACCGACAGGCGCTGGCCGCCGAACACGTCCGGCGTCCAGCTCGCCGCAAGGCCGAAGCCCGCCTCCTTGACGTAGCCAAGCGGCGGAGGCGTGTTGATGCGCTGATACGCGGCGTTCGCCGTGGCGTCGAGCTCGGGCAGCAGCGCGGCATGGCGCTGCGCGGCCACTTCTTGCGCCTGCTTCGCACGCTCCGCGGCCGCCTGCACGTCGAGATTGTCCTTGAGCACGGACGTCACGAGCTGGTGCATGACCGGATCGCCGAACTGCTGCCACCATTGATCGGCATTCGCGGCGTCCTGCGGCGCGGCGACATCCCACGTGTTCGGCGCTACCGTATGGACGGTCTGGGAAAGGTTGTCGTGGGCCGCAGGCGGCACAGCGCAGGCGGCGAGACTCAAAGCCGCGACCGCAGCGGCGATCGCATTGGCAAGCTTCGATTTCATCTCACCGCCCCAAGCGTACTGAAACGCCCCCTCGGGGGGCAGCGAACGATAGTGAGCGTGGGGGTTGTTCATATGGGATATCTCAGTGGGCGTCAGGCGGCGGAGCGGTGTCGATGCCGAACGGGCGCATGAAAATCACGCTCACCAGCGCCACCACGAAACACAGCGCCAGAGCAAAAAACGTGTCGGAAAACGTCAGGACCAGCGCTTCGCGGATCAAAAGCGAATGGAGCACGTCGAGCCCGGCGTTCGCGGCATTGAGCGCGTCGCCGCCCACCGCGGCCAGATGCGCAGTCTGCGATCGAAGGATCGATTCGACGACGGGCCGCCCGGCGCTCACGTGCTCGTCGAGCCGTTCATAGTGCAGGTTCAGCCGATCGTTGAGCATCGTGCTCGCCACCGCGATGCCGATCGCGCCGCCGAGATTGCGCATCAGATTGAACAAGCCGCTCGCCGACTTGAGCCGCGCCGGCGGCAGCGAGCCGAGCGCCATCGTGACGATCGGCGGAATGCAGAACTGCTGGCCGATACCGCGCAGCGCCTGCGGAATCAGCAATTGCTCCCAGCCCCATTGGTTCGTGAGCGGCACGTAGAGATAGCAGCCGACGCCGAATAGCACGAGTCCGATCGTCAGCAGCCAACGCATGTTGATCACTCGCGTAAGCAGCGCATACGCAACGAGCCCGAGCAACTGGAAACAGCCGACCGAAAGCAAAGCCATGCCGATCTGCAACGAATCGAAGCCGCGCACGCGTGCGAGAAATTGCGGCGTGAGGAACACCGTGCAGAAGATGCCGATGCCGGTGATGAAAGAAAGCAGGCTGCCGATGCCGAAATTGCGAATGACGAGCGCCTTCAGGTCGACGATCGGCTCTTTAGCAGTCAGCGCGTGGACGAAAAACAGAAAGCCGCAAATCGCCGAGATCCAGGTGCAGGCGAGAATCACGTCGTCGCCGAACCAGTTCTTGCGCGGCCCCTCTTCGAGCACGTACTCGAGGCAGCCCAAAAAGCCCGACATCAGCGCGATGCCCAGGTAGTCGCCTTTTTTCAGCAGCGAAATATCGGCCCGATCGAAGTCGACATAGCGCGGCACCATGACCGTCACCACGAGGCCCGGCACGAGGTTCAAATAGAAGAGCCAATGCCACGACCATTCCGACGTGATCCAGCCGCCGATCACCGGGCCGATCGTCGGCGCGAGGGTCGCGAGCGCGCCGATCGCGGTCGAGGCAATCACGCGCTGCTTGGGCGGGAACAGGACGAACGCGGTAGTGAACACCGTCGGGATCATCGCCGCGCCGAGCGCGCCTTGAAGGCCGCGGAAGAGGATCATCGAATTGATGTCCCAGGCGAGTCCGCACAGCATGCTCGTGATCGTGAAGCCCAATGCCGAGAACGCAAAGACCCAGCGCGTCGAGAACACGCGCGTGAGCCAGCCCGACATCGGAATCACCAGGATCTCGGCAATCAGGTAGGACGTCTGCACCCATGACAGCTCGTCCTGGCTCGCGGACAAGCCGCCGCCGATGTCGCGCAGCGAAGAAGCGACGATCTGGATGTCGAGCGTCGCCATGAAGAACCCGAGGCACATTAGCGTGAACGCGAAGACTTTGGTCCGCATCGGCAGATCGGCGGGGTTGATGTGCGCGGGTCGCGTCGCGGTCATGGCCGGGGTCGCCGCTGTGCTCATGATGCCTCCCGTCCCCTAAGGGGACTTCCTTCAGTGCGCCGGGCTGCCCCCTCGGGGGGCGCTTTGCATGGGACCGGAGTAAGCGCCAAAGCGCTAACTCCGGTCGACAGCGAACGAATGTGAGCGTGGGGGTCGTTCATGATGCCTCCCGCCGGGCCGCCCCAAGGGAGGCATCCGCCCCCTTGGGGGGCAGCGAACGAATGTGAGCGTGGGGGTCGTTCATGACGCGCGGCCTTGCGTGCCGCCGGCATCGACGTGAACCTTCACCGTCGCCGACAAGCCCGGACGCAGCACGCCTTGCATGTTCTGCGGCACGTCGAGCCGAATCCGCACCGGCACGCGCTGCACGATCTTCGTGAAGTTGCCGGTGGCGTTTTCGGCGGGCAGCACGCTGAAAGTGGCGCCCGTCGCCGGCGCGAGGCTCTCGACCACGCCGCGAATCGTGCCGCTCGACGCGTCGAGCGAAACCTCCGCCGCGTCGCCCACGTGCATCTTCTTCAACTGATCTTCCTTGAAGTTGGCATCGACCCACAGACCGTTCGACGGCACGACGGTCAAGAGCGACGCGCCCGTATTCGCGAGCAGGCCGACACGCGCGGTCCGGTTGCCGACATAGCCGTCGACTGGCGAGCGGATCGTCGTGTATTCGACGTTCAGCTCGGCGACGCGCTCGGCCGCTTGCGCCGTGGCGACCCGCGCCTCGCCATCGTTGATCTGCGCATCGAGCACTTCAAGCTGGCGCTGGGCCGCGATGAGCGCCGCTTGGCTGCCGTCGACGGCGGCATGGGCTTTGCCGAGGTCGGCGTCGGCACGCTCGACGACTTGGTTCGAAACGGCCTGGTCCTTCACGAGCTCGCGATATCGCTGTGCATCGGAGACGCTGCGCGTCAACTCGGCTTGCGACGAACGCACGTCGGCGGCCTGCACGTTGATCGTCGCCAACTGCAGCGCCTTCTTCGCCTGCAATTCGACGACCGCCGCCTTCGCGCCGGCGACGTCCGCTTGCGCCTGCGCGAGACGCGCGTCGTAGTCGCGCGCGTCGAGCCGGATCAGCACCTGGTTGGCGCTCACGTGCTGGTTGTCCTTCACGAGCACGTCGGTCACGAAGCCGCTCACGCGCGGCGCCATGACCGTGACGTCGCCGCCGACATACGCGTCGTCAGTCGATTCGATGAACCGGCCGACCACAAACCAATACGAGGCCGCTGCGGCCAGCACGACGACCACGGACAACACGGCGAGCAGCATCCACGGAATGCGGCGCGGCGCTTTGCTAACATGGGCAGCGCCTGCGGGCGCAACGGTGGACGGGGTTGTCGACATGATTAATGTGCGTATGCACTCCGTTGAATTGAAATAAAGCGCGACCGAGCGCGTCGAACCGAATTGCGATGTTTCAAAACGACCTTGCTATCCCTGCGTCAACGCGAACAACTCCCGCCGTAACGACGCCGCACGCTGCGTGCCGAAGCGCTCTTCGAACTCTGCTTGCGCGGCCTGCCACGGAATCACCGCGCTCGCGAGCCTTTGCACACCGAGTTCAGTCAGGCGGATCGACAGCGCACGCCGGTCGGACTCGGACGGCGCGCTCGCAATCAAGCCATCGCGTTGCAGCGGCTGAAGCGCCCGCACCAGCGTGGTCCGCTCCATCACCATCGCCTCCGCGAGGTGCGAAGCCGTCGACGGTCCAAAGCGCTTAAGCTTCGCCAGGATCGAGAATTGCGTCGTCGTCAATCCGACCCGCGCCAAATGCTTATCGTAGATATGGGAGACGTATCGGGCAGCTTGCCGAATCGCGAAACAATCGTCATCGGTAAGGGTCGGCATGTTTTCGAGCGAAGTTTATTAGTGCATATGCACACAGTCAAGGAAAAAATTAGCGGCCTGCGTAGGAATCATGGACCGCCTCGATCGGTGCGCGGCTTATTAGACCGTCATGCTGAACAGCTCCGCGCGCAGCGTCTTCGCACGCGCACGGCCGAACTTCTTCTCGAACTCGTCTTGCGCCGCGTGCCACGCGATCACCGCCTGATCGAAGATCTTTTCGCCGGCAGCCGACAAGCTGAGCACGAACGTCCGGCTGTCCTCCTCCGATGGCTTCGCGACGACCAGCCCGTCGCGCTGCATCGGCTTTAGCGCACGCACGAGCGTGGTGCGGTCCATGACCATCTGGTCGGACAGCTCCAGCATCGTGGACTCCGGCTTGCGCGCAAGCTTGGCCATGATCGTGAATTGGGCTGCGGTCATGCCGACCTGCGTCAGATGCCGCTCGTAGATCTGCGTGACATAGCGCGCCGCCTGACGCAGCGCGAAGCAATTGCATTCGTCGTAAGAGAGGGGTCTGTTCATGTCGGTACGTGCCGCGAACGCGGTGAACGCAGGGGCTGTTTCAATTCAGGCAGTTTATATGTGCGTACGCACATAGTCAAGGAGGCGCGCGGCGATACATGGCAAGCCTCCGCCATGGCAAACGGCGAGCAGCGCTCAGCGATGAGGCCGCGCGACCGCGTCCGGCATTGCCAGCGCCGTCAGCAGCACCGCATCGACGATCTCGATCTCAGCGTAGCGCAGCGTCAACGCGCCCTGCGTTTCGAATTGCCTGAGGATCTGGTTGATCGTCTGGCGCGACAACGCGAGCATCATCGCGAGGTCTTCCTGCGGCACCTTGAGCACCCGCCGCGCTGCGCTCGCGTCGCCGTATCCGCCCGCCATCAGCAAAAGCCGGCGCGCCACGCGCTGCGACGCGGGAAGCAGCGCCGTTTCCTCGATCCAGTTGAACATGAGGCGCAATTTCTGCGTCAGCAGCAGGCCGAACGCGTGCCAGTATTGCGGCGCGCGTTCGAGCAGCACGGCTAGCGCCGCGCGCGGCACGTGAAACAGTGCGGCATCGCGCTCGGCGTAGGCGTCGTGCGTGCGCGGCCTGCCGTCGAACAGTGCGATTTCGCCGAACCAATTGCCCGGCTCGATGAGCGCAAGCAACGCCTCTTTGCCCGCGAAGCTGGCCGCGCCGATCCGGATGGCCCCTTCCAGCACGCAATAAATGCCGTCGTCTGCGTCGCCGCGGATGAAAAGCCGGGCGCCGGCAGGCAGCCGCACGACGCGCCCCTCTTCGAGAAGTGCCGCGCGCAAGTCCGCGGGGCTCGCGCGGAACCACGCGCTCGCCGCCAGCGCGGAGGCAAGCGCTTCGCGATCGGCAGGCGTGTTGGCGCAATGGAATGTCATAGCATGGAGGCGGATGGAGGCGGAGACTGTCGGCTACCCGAATGTGTCGACGGACAATTGAACGCGATTATGAGCACTTTCGAGGAGGGGAACAATGACCACCCCCACGCTCACTTACGTTCGCTGTCGACCGGAGTTAGCGCTTTAGCGCTTACTCCGGTCCCATGCAAAGCTCCCCCCAAGGGGGCTGATGGGAGGCATCCATGAGAACGCTGACGGACCAACTTGCGCGGTACGCGGCCTACCATCGCGACCGGCGCAACATCGCCACGCATTTCGTCGGCATTCCGATGATCGTCGTTGCGCTCGCCGTGCTGCTGAACCGGCCGGCTTCGAATTTCGGCATGCTGCCGTTCGCCCTCTCGCCGGCCTGGGTCCTGTTCGTCGCGGCGACCGTCTACTACCTCGTGCTCGACGTGCCGCTCGGATTGATGATGGCGGTCATTTCCGCACTGTGCCTGTGGCTCGGCCATTGGCTCGCCGAGGCCGCGCTCCGCACGTGGCTCGGCGCTGGCATCGGACTCTTCGTCATCGGCTGGGTGTTTCAGTTCGTCGGCCATGCGGCGTACGAGCATCGCAAGCCGGCTTTCGTCGACGACGTGGCCGGCCTCTTGATCGGTCCGCTCTTCGTGCTGGCCGAAGCGCTGTTCGGGTTCGGCTGGCGGCCGGCGCTGCGCGAGGCGATCGAAAGCCGAGTCGGCCCGACGCGCATCAACGCGCCACATGCGAAGCCGCGTCATCAGGGCTGAACGGAAGATCCGATTGAACTGCCCCCACGTTCACGATCGTTCGCTGTCGACCGGAGTTAGCGCTTTAGCGCTTACTCCGGTCCCATGCAAAGCTCCCCCCGAGGGGGATTGGGGGACGGGAGACATCATGACGCCCGGCACGCCTTCCTGCTACCGCGAGCGGAACTCGATCGGCTGCCCATCCGGATGCTCGGCCGATCGCCGCGGCGCATCGCAACTGCCGCAGGTTCCGCAGCCGTCGCCGCAATTGCCGGTAGCCCCGCGGGGACGCAGCCAGCGGCCCAACGCCTGCGCAGCACGCGATCGCCGGGGCTGCGTCAGCGCGATCGAAGCCGCAGCCTGCCAGCGGGCCGCAAACTGCGGCGCCACTTTTCGCAATGTGTAGACGAGGCTCGCCACGACGAGAAGCGCGATCACCGCGTACTGCCAGCACAGACTGGAATTCACGTGAGCCACCTCGCAATCTGGTACGTCGAGAGCGATGCCGCGTAGGCCATGACAAACATATAGCCGAAGGCGATCGCCACGATGCGCGACGAACGGGTCTCACGACGAATCACGGCGAGCGTCGACATGCATTGCGGCGCGAACGCGAACCAGACCAGCAGCGACAGCGCGCTTGCCAGCGAAAAATTGGCGGCCAGCGCGTGCCCGAGGCCTACGATGTCGCCATCGCCGCCGCTCACCGCGTAGACCGTGGCAAGCGCAGCGACAGCCGTTTCGCGCGCAGCGAAAGCCGGAATCAGCGAAAGGCTGATCTGCCAGTTGAAACCCAGCGGGGCGAAGAGGTACTGCAGGCCCCGCCCGATGTAGCCGGCGAAGGTGTAATCGATGGCTGGCCCCGTGGCGCCTGCCGGCGGCGACGGAAACGTCGAGAGAAACCACATGAGCACGGTCAGCGCGAGAATCACGCCGGTCAGCCGCTTGAGAAAGATCGAGCCGCGCTCCCACAGGCCAATCGCGATATCTCGCAACTTCGGCAGCCGGTACGACGGCAGCTCCATCAGCAACGCGTGTTCGACGTGCTCGCGGCGCAGGCGCTTCAAGATCCACCCGACCAGCATCGCGCCGCAAATTCCGGCCGCATAGAGCGCGAAGAGCACGAGGCCCTGCAGATTGAATACGCCGAGGACGCGATGGGTCGGAATGAATGCGCCGATCAACAGCGCGTAGACCGGCAGACGCGCCGAGCAAGTCATGAGCGGCGCGACGAGAATCGTCGCTAACCGGTCGCGCGGATCTGTGATGCTGCGCGTTCCCATCACGCCGGGAATCGCGCACGCAAAGCTCGACAGCAACGGGATGAACGACCGTCCGGTGAGCCCCACCGAAACCATCACGCGGTCGAGCAGAAACGCTGCGCGCGGCAGATAGCCCGATTCCTCCAAGAGCAGAATGAACAGGAACAGCACGAGAATTTCCGGCAGAAATCCGAGCACGGTGCCAAGACCGCCGATCAAGCCATCGGTGATGAGGCTGCGCAGCGGCCCGTCCGGCAGCCACGCGCCGGCCTGCGTGCCGAGCCACGCGAAGCCGTCGCCGATCGCATCGGTCATCGGCTTGCCCACCGAATAGACCGCCTGGAAGACGAGAAACATCACCAGCGCCAGGATCATCAGCCCGAACACCGGATGCAGAGCGATGCGATCGATCGCGTCGTCGCGCGCATCGGTCGCACGCGGCATCGTGACGGCGGCGGCCAAAAGCGCGCGGACTTCGGCGTGCAAGTCGGCGTAATCCCGCTGACTGCCCGGCACGGATGCGGACGCCCGCTTCGCGACGGAATCCGTCCGGTCGATCGAATCGATCAGCGCGCGGGCGCCGCCGCGCCGCACGGCCACGGTCTCCACGACCTGCACGCCGAGCCGGCGTTGCAGTTCCGGCACGTCGACGGCGATCCCGCGCCTTGCAGCGGCGTCCATCATGTTCAGCGCCAGCAACACGGGATGCCCGAGCCGTTTGACCTCGAGCACGAACCGCAGATGAAGACGGAGGTTGGTCGCATCGGCGACGCAGACGATCAGATCCGGCACCGCCTCGCCGGGATAGCGCCCGAGCAGGACGTCGCGGGTGATACGCTCGTCGGGACTGGTGGATTCGAAACTATAGGCGCCCGGCAAATCGAGCACTTGAACGTGGTGGCCGGAAGGCGTGGTGAACCGGCCCTCCTTGCGCTCCACGGTGACACCGGCGTAATTGGCGACCTTCTGGCGGCCGCCGGTGAGTTGGTTGAACAGCGCGGTTTTGCCGCAGTTCGGATTGCCGACGAGAGCGACACGCAGGTTGGCCGCGCTCATAGGCTCGTCGCCTCCCGAACGCTCACGCGGCTGGCTTCCGCGCGACGCAACGCGAACCGCGTGGAGCCAATCTGGATCAGGATCGGATCCGCGCCCCACGGCCCGTGCGCGACCACCCGCACCGGCTCGCCGGACACGAATCCCAGGTCGCGCAGGCGCTGCGCAATCGAATCGGACGCGTGGACATCCTGAACATGCTCCACAACGGCGGGAGCACCCTTTGGCAAGTCGGACAAGCGCATCGGAATTTCAACTTGAAATAAGAACCGTTCTCATTGTAATGGATTGATCGGTCCCGATGCACCTCCGATGCTTTGATGTGGATGCTTAGAGGCGCTAGTCAGCCAGCCGTCCAACCTTGTCAGTGTTGTTCGAAACGTTCGAAACGCTTGCCGGTATGGCGCTCCTCGCCTGCGAGATCGGTCACGCGGGCCGACGGCGGCCCGCGCCGCATCCATTCGAGCATCAGGTCGACCTGATTGGCCGGTCCTTGCAGCATCGCTTCGACAGACCCGTCATCGAGATTCGCGACCCAGCCGGTGATGCCGAGCGAATGCGCCTTGCGCACCGTCGCGTGCCGAAAACCCACACCCTGAACGATGCCGCGCACGCGGACATAATAAGTTTCGATTCTTGTGTTTAAATCGGGCCCGGTCATACCTGCATCTCCTGCGCATTCATTTCGCACCGCATTCTAGTCGTGCCGCTGCAATCGTGCCGGCGGATGAAATAAAGCGAGCGGCGCTGTCAATAACGGGGGCGCTGTTGAAACAGTTAGAGCGATTAATACAAGCAGAGCAACCGCATCAACCCATTCAAGCAGCAAGCGAAAAGCAAAATCATTTCGACTAGCACTTAAGTAAATCAGAGCGGCGGTCGTAAACAGTTTACGCATCTTCTTATCGATCGCGCGGGGAGACTTCACGGTGGCTGCACTAGACCACGCGGTAGGTGTCAACCGCATCCGGAGGGTCAAAAGCTGGTTCGAAGCGCACAACACGACCATTCTGACGGTCGGCTTGTGCGCCATTGCCGTTGGCATGGTCGCGTTTTGCGCGAGCCAGATCTTCGCCGCGCGCGAAGTTGCGGACGCCCAGTTGACGCAAGTGCTGGATGTGCGCGACGACGTCCAAGGGCTTGAAGCGCTCTATGCGGAAGCGGACGTCGATTTCCTGCGGCTGCTCGACAATCCTTCGTCGCACGCCGTGCCGTGGACCGTCGAGCGGCTCGAGCGCGCCACACGCTATTTCAGCAAACTTTCCGACGCTTTCGCAAAAGACCCGCAGCGCGCGCGTGAAATCGACGCGCTGCGCGAAGCGACCCACCAATGGCAACGCCAGCTCGCCCAGACGACGCTCACCGCGAGCACCGACGGCCACACGGTCTCGGTCGAGCGGGAGAGGCTCGGCGAGGTCAACGAAACGCGGCACCGCCTCGCCGTCGGCATCGAATCGCTCGATCCCGCACGCGAACTCTCCACCAGCGCCCGCGCGAGCATCTCCGCGCGCCGCCTCGCCTCGGAACGCGTCGCGTTCGCGGCAGCGGCCGCGGCGGCGTTCGTGCTGCTCGTCTACGGCTTCCTCGCGAACCATCGCCTCGGGCTCGAACGCGCACGCGCGCGCATCGCCGCCGAGGAAGGCGAGGCGCGCTTTCGCGAATATTTCGAAGAGCATCCGCTGCCGATGCTGATCTACGACGCCGCCACGGCGACGGTAGCGGCGGTCAACGACGCCGCAGTGCGCCTGTACGGCTACACGCGCGACGAATTCGAAGGCCTCAGCGTCGCCAAGCTGAGGCCCGCCGAGGATGCCGACGATTTTCTCGCGCGCTTCGCCAAGCAGGCAGAGGCGCCCCGCACGATCAGCGGCACGAGCGGCGTGCGCTGCCACGTAAGGAAGAACGGCACGCGCTTCTTCGTCGAACCGTCCTTTCACTTTCTCAATCATGCGAATCGCCGCGCGTGCTTCGTCGTCGCGGTCGACGTCACCGAAAAAGAGCAAGCGAAAGAAGCGCTGCAGCAATCGAAGCAGATGCTCGAAGCGGTGATCGACAGCGTGCCGCAGCGCATCTTCTGGAAGGACACGGGCTCGCACTACCTCGGCTGCAACCGCGCGTTCGCCGACGACGTCGGCATCGCCGATGCCTCGAAGATCGCCGGCCTTACGGACTACGACCTGCCCTGGCAGAGCTTCGCGTCGACGGCACGCATGCGCGACAGCGAAGTGATCGCGAGCGGCAAGCCGTTGAACGCCTACGAAGAATTCGCGCCCGCGGCGGACGGCACCCGGCGCTGGTATAGAAAGACCAAGGTGCCGCTCAAGAACGCGCGCGACGACGTCATCGGCCTGCTCGCGACCTACGAAGACATCACCGAGCGCAAGGATGCCGAGCTCGCGCTGCGCCTGCGCAGCCGCGCGCTCGACGCGATCGTCAACGCCGTGCTGATCACGCGCGCGGCCGACACGGGCAATCTGATCGAATACGCGAACCCCGCGTTCGAGCGCATCACCGGATACCGGACCGATGCGGTCATCGGCTCCGATTGCCGCTTCCTGCACGGCAGCGATCGCGACCAGCCGGGCATCGAATCGATCCGCCGCGCGCTCGCCGCCGAACGCGACGTGACGACGCTCGTGCGCAATTACCGGCGCGACGGCACGCTGTTCTGGAATCAGCTCTATATCGCGCCGGTGCGCGACGAGAACGGACAGGTCACGCATCACATCAGCGTCGTCAACGACGTGACCGAGCTCGTGCAATCGCGCGACATGCTGCGCCACCAGGCGAATTTCGATTCGCTCACCGCGCTGCCGAACCGCGCGCTATTGAACGAGCGGCTCGAACAGGCGATCCGGCACGGCGCCGAGCGCGGCACGCGCGTGTCGCTGATCTTCATGGACGTCGATCATTTCAAGGACGTCAACGACAGCCTCGGCCACGGCATCGGCGACCGGCTGCTGCGCGAGATCGGAGCGCGCCTGGCCGGATGCGTCGGCGCATCGGACACGGTGGCGCGCTACGGCGGCGACGAGTTCGTGCTGGTGATCGTCGAACAGGAAGAGACCGACCGCCTGACCGACGTGCTCGCGCACGTCTCGCACGCGTTCTCGCGCCCGGTGTGGATCGACGATACCGAGTTCCACGTCGAGGCGAGCGTCGGCATTGCGAGCTTTCCGTCCGACGGCGCCGATGCAGAAACGCTGCTGCGCCGTGCCGACCTCGCGATGTACCGTGCGAAGTCGAACGGCCGCAACGCGGTGCATCGGTTCGAGCCTGAGCTTGGCCGCCTCGCCGACGAACGGCTCGCGCTGTCGCGCCGGATGCGCGCTGCGCTCGCCAACGGCGAATTCCGGCTCGATTACCAGCCGCAAGTCGATTTGCATTCGAACCGCGTGACGGGCGTCGAAGCGCTCTTGCGCTGGCGCGATTCGGAGCTCGGGTCGGTGAGTCCCGCGACCTTCATTCCGATCGCCGAAGAAAACGGCCTGATCGTGCCGATCGGCGAATGGGTGATGCAGCAGGCGTGCTACCAGGCGCAGGCGTGGCAGTCGACGCTGCCCGCGTTGCGGATGTCGGTGAACATCTCGCCGCGGCAGTTCGCGCGCGGCGACATCCTGCGCGTGATCGAGCGCGCGCTGACGCGTGCGGACTTGTCGCCGTCGCTGCTCGAAGTCGAGATCACCGAGGGCGCGCTGATGGCCTACGGGTCGATCGAAATGCTGCGCGCGATACGGGCGACGGGCGTCGATATCGCGATCGACGATTTCGGCACCGGCTACTCGAGCCTTTCCTACATCCGCACGTTCCATGCGGACCGCTTGAAACTCGATATGTCGTTCGTGCGCGGCATCGGCGCGCATCGCGAGGACGAAGTGATCACGCGCGCGATTCTGTCGCTCGGCCGCGCGCTGGGCTTCAAGGTCGTAGCCGAAGGCGTCGAGACCGATGAACAGCTCGCGTTCCTGCGCCGCCACGGCTGCAGCTTCGTGCAGGGCTACCGGTTCGCGCGGCCGATGCTCGCGGCGCAGGCGCATGCGTTCATTCTGAACTTCAACGAGGGCGTGCCCGAATACAGTTGACGCTGTTTCGAGTGCGGCATCGTTCGCCGACGCCAAGCCGCGCCCCTGCCTTCTTCAAGGCAAGTAAAATCGCGCAACGTCCAGAACGGCGCATGCGGTTCGTCCCGCGTGCGCCGTCGCCATTCTGAGGAACCCATGGCAGATCAATCGCGAGACCTCGTTCTCGTCACCGGCGCGTCCGGCTTTGTCGGCTCGGCCGTCGCACGCATCGCGCAACAAAAAGGCTTCGCCGTTCGCGTACTGGTGCGCGCGACGAGCCCGCGCCAGAACCTCGAAGACCTCGACGCCGAAATCGCCGTCGGCGACATGCGCGACGAAGCGTCGATGCGCGCCGCGCTGCGTGGCGTGCGCTATCTGCTCCACGTCGCCGCCGACTATCGCCTGTGGGCACCGGACCCCGCCGAGATCGAACGCGCGAACCTCGAAGGCACCGAAGCGACGATGCGCGCGGCGCTTGCCGAGGGCGTCGAGCGCATCGTCTACACGAGCAGCGTCGCGACGCTCAAGGTCACGAGCGCCGGCATTTCCGCCGATGAAACCGCGCCGCTCACGGCCGAGCAGGCGATCGGCGTCTACAAGCGCAGCAAGGTGCTCGCCGAGCGCGCGGTCGAGCGGATGATCGAGCGCGACCGCCTGCCCGCCGTGATCGTCAATCCGTCGACGCCGATCGGGCCGCGCGACGTGAAGCCGACGCCTACCGGCCGCATCATCGTCGAGGCGGCGCTCGGCAAGATTCCGGCGTTCGTCGATACGGGGCTGAACCTCGTGCACGTCGACGACGTCGCCGCCGGCCACTTCCTCGCGCTCGAACACGGACGCATCGGCGAGCGCTACATCCTCGGCGGCGAGAACCTGCCGCTGCAGCAGATGCTCGCCGACATCGCCGCGCTCACGAGCCGCAAGCCGCCGACGATCAGCCTGCCGCGCTGGCCGCTCTATCCGCTCGCGCTCGGCGCCGAGGCGGTCGCAAAGATCACGAAGCGCGAGCCGTTCGTCACCGTCGACGGCCTCAAGATGTCGAAGAACAAGATGTATTTCACGTCCGCCAAGGCGGAACGCGAGCTGGGCTTTCGTGCGCGGCCGTATCGCGAAGGCTTGCGCGATGCGCTCGACTGGTTCCGGCAAGCGGGCTACCTGAAATGAAGGCGTGAAGGCATGACAGGATGACGCCGCCGCACTTGTGCGGCGGCACGGCATGGCACATGCGCGGCGACGAGCAATTTGTTACAACCTGTGTACGCCACGCTGCGATCAAAGCCCGCGCGCAGCGAGTAAAATCGCGAGTCTTACGTAGAGAAGCCTCGCATGAACCTCCAAGAACAGATCGGCGCGCTCGAAACGGGGGTCGATCAGCTCACCCAGCTCATTCAAGCCGCGCTCGCTCAACAAGCGGCGCCCGAAGCGTCGGCTGAGCGCGCGTCGGCGGCGCCCGCCGCCGACGCCGCGCTTGCCGAACCGGCGAACGCGGTAGAAACCGTCGACGAAAAACCCACGCTGCATGTCGGGCGCCCAGCGCAAAACGAGATCGTGTTGACCGTCGGCGGGAAGTCAGTCTCGCTGCATCCCGAGCAGTTGGGGCAACTGATCGAGGAACTGGCGAACGCGCGTGCGTCGATGGTGCCGGAGCCGCCGATGGCCTTGGCGCCCGGCTGGCGCTTCGTGTCGACGAAGAATCCGGTGATGGCGGTGCAGAAGCAATCGAACGGCGACCGTCTGCTGGTCCTGCGGCACACGGGCCACGGCTGGGTGCCCTATACGTTCTCGCCGGACATGGCCATCCAGCTCTACATGATGCTGACCCAGCGCTGATGGTGTTGAAACGGCGGCAGCGCGTTACGCGCCGCCGCGCCGTCAGCCGCACGACGCGTGCGGTGTCAAAGGCCTACCGCTCCTGCACCGGCGCCTGCACGCGCGCCTTCCATTGACCGCCCTTGCCGCGCCAATAGCGCACGGCAGACGCCAGCGTCGCACCGACATAGAACAACGCAACCAGCGGCAGCGCCGGCGCCCACAACGGCGAGCGGCCGTAGTAGCGCAGCATCGGCGCATACGCGCAGCACATCGCAACCCACGCGGCCCACGCCGGCCACGCATGCGAACCCAGCCCGAGCGCGACAACGGGCGGCACCAGATAGATCAGCGTCATGCCGATCAGCATGCCCGCAAGCAGCCACGGCGAATA
This sequence comes from Trinickia mobilis, assembly GCF_017315705.1. Classification (GTDB taxonomy): domain Bacteria; phylum Pseudomonadota; class Gammaproteobacteria; order Burkholderiales; family Burkholderiaceae; genus Trinickia_A; species Trinickia_A mobilis. The sequence goes on from NZ_JAFLRF010000002.1 coordinate 377,128, forward strand.
GCGCAACTGCGTGAACGCGGTGCGCGCGATCATGTTCCAGATCTCCCGCCAGTTGTCGTACGGACGCAGCGACACGCTGTACGCCGCAACGTCGAGCCGAATCGGATGATGCCCCTCGCCGCGATGCTTGATCCGGCTCGCGAGGCTGCAATCGTCGATCAATTCGCCGCGGATCGATTCGATTCCGCCCGCCTCCTCGAGCGCCGCGCGCTTCACGAGCATGCAGCCGCCCGCGGCCGCAGCGGTCTTGTTGCGCGGATTGTTGACCCACGAGAACGGGTAGAGCTTCGCGAAGAAGAACACGAACGCCGGGATCAGCGCTTTCTCCCAGAACGAATCGCAGCGCAGCCGCACCATCAGCGAGACCAGGTCGCGCTTCTCTTCGATTGCGCGCGCAACGAGTTGCGTGACGGCGTCCGCGGGATGGCCGATGTCGGCGTCGGTGAGCAGCAGGTAGTCCGCGGGCAGGCCGAGCGATTTCACCGCTTCGATGCCCTGCGACTGCGCCCACACCTTGCCCGACCATCCCGGCGGCAGCGGCTTCGCGGTCAGCACCGTCAGGCGCTCGGGACGCTGCAGCGACAGCGCGGCGGCCCGCGCGGCATCGGCGGTGCCGTCGGTGCTGTGGTCGTCGACGACGATCACATGGAACGCGCCCGGATAGTTCTGCGAGATCAGCGTCGCGACCGCCTTGCCGATCACGTCCGCCTCGTTGCGGGCGGGCACGACGGCGGACACGGCCGGCCACGCGTCGCGCGGCCCGACAGGCAGCGGCGGCGCCGGACGCGTACGCCAGAAACCGCCGCGAGCAAACAACAGCACACACCAGATCACAAGCGATATGGCGGACAACACAAACAGAATTGCGATCATGCGTGGCCCTCGGACGAAAGTGCGCTGACACCGACGCTGCCAAAAAGACGCATTTTCGCCGTGCGCGCCGCGATGATGCACCAATCGAGCGTATCCAGCACGGGACGATGGCGAAACACGTCGTAATCGGCCTGCTCGATCCGCTCGAGAATGCGCAGCCCGCCTTGCACGACGCTGCAGAGCTCGAGGCCGAAGCGCCCCGGCAGACGCCGCGCGAGCGGCGCGCCGCGGACCATCAGCGCCCGGGCGTAGGCGACCTCATGCGCCATCAACGCACGCCATGCGTCGTCGCAAATGCCTTGCGCGATCTGCGATTCGGTCACGGCAAAGCGCCCGATATCGGCGAGCGGAAGATACAGATGCCCGTTGTTCCAGTCGATCGCCACGTCCTGCCACAGGTTGATCAGTTGCAGCGACGTGCAGACCGCATCGGAATCGGCGAGGTTGGCGGGGGTGGCGGCGCCGATCAGGTGCAGCAGCAGATGCCCGATCGGACTTGCCGAACGGCGGCAGTATTCGGTGAGCGCGGCCCGGTTGTCGTAGCGGGCGGTGTCGATATCCTGCTCGAACGCCGCAACGAGGTCGTAGAACGGCGCCAGCGGCAAACCCTGTTGCGCGCTCACGACAGCCAGTTTTTCGAACAAGAGCGGGTGTACGGGGGCGGCACGGCCGTTCGCGACCGCATCGAGCCCGGCCCGGATGTCGGCCAGGCGCGCGCGGCGTCCGGCGGGGCTCCCGCCGCCTTCGCCGGCGATTTCGGCAGCGGTGCGGACAAAGTGATAAATCACGCCGGCCGGCGCACGCAGCGCCTTCGGCAGCAAGATGCGCGCGACCGGATCGTATTCGTAAGGATCAACTTCCATACAGCAAATTCAGTAATACAAGCGAAAGATTCGCCCGCGACCCAGTAGTTTACTGGCTTCCGGCGCGCCCTTGAACGCGGCGTAACGACTGCTTGCAAAATGTGCGACGGCCCCAATAAAGCGCGCCGGACCCGATAGCGGTAGAATGCGCGCTTGGATTCGGTTTGCCGGGGATTGCACCCGCTTTCTAATACCTGGATTCGGGGCGATGCAGCCGTGGCTACCGGCTTGTTTTCGAGACCCCGCGTCAGTCGGAGTTCCCAAACATATGCGAGTCATCCTTGCTCAGCCCCGCGGCTTTTGTGCGGGGGTCGTCCGCGCAATCGAAATCGTGGATCGCGCGCTGCAACGACACGGTGCACCCGTTTATGTGCGCCATGAGATTGTCCACAATCGGCACGTCGTCGAAAACCTGCGCAGCAAAGGCGCCCGCTTTGTCGAAGAACTCCACGAGGTGCCGCATGGCGCCGTGGCGATTTTCAGCGCCCATGGCGTGGCGCAAAGCGTCGAGCGCGACGCCGAAGACCGCGGCCTCGACGTGCTCGACGCCACCTGCCCGCTCGTGACGAAGGTGCACGTGCAAGGCCGCCAGTACGTGGCTGCCGGACGCACGCTGATCCTGATCGGCCATGCGGGACACCCGGAAGTCGAGGGCACGATCGGCCAGATTCCCGGCAAGGTGCTGCTCGTGCAAAGCGAAGCGGAAGTCGCGAGCCTGCCGCTCGCCAACGATACGCCGCTTGCGTACGTGACGCAGACCACGCTGTCCGTCGACGACACGCGCGGCATCATCGAAGCGCTGATGCGCCGTTTCAAGGACATCGTCGGCCCGGATACGCGCGACATCTGCTACGCGACGCAAAACCGCCAGGCCGCGGTGCGCGAGTTGAGCAAGGAAGTCGACGTGCTGCTGGTCGTCGGCGCGACCAACAGCTCGAACTCGAACCGCCTGCGCGAAATCGGCACCGAAAGCGGCGTGCCGAGCTACCTCGTTGCGGACGGCTCCGAAGTGAAACCCGAATGGTTTGCCGCCGCGCACACGGTCGGCATCACCGCGGGCGCATCGGCGCCCGAGGAAATGGTCGAACACGTGATCAATGCGCTGCGCGCGTTGGGGCCCGTCGACGTCACGACGATGACGGGCCGTGAAGAAAAAGTCGAATTCAAGCTGCCGTCGAAGCTGGCCGAGCCAGCCGTCGCGCGCGAAGCCTAAGGAGCACACCTTGTCTATTCCGCTGCTGCAAAAAGTTCGTGTTGGCTCCTACATCTTTCGCCAACACTTTTCAGGCAACAAGCGCTACCCGCTCGCGCTGATGCTCGAGCCCCTCTTCCGCTGCAATCTCGCCTGTAACGGCTGCGGCAAGATCGATTATCCCGATCCCATCCTGAACCAGCGCCTGTCGCTCGAAGAGTGCCTGGGCGCCGTCGACGAGTGCGGCGCGCCGGTCGTGTCGGTCGCCGGCGGCGAACCGCTCCTGCACAAGGAAATGCCGCAGATCGTCAAGGGCATCATCGAGCGCAAGAAGTTCGTCTACCTGTGCACGAACGCGCTCCTGATGGAAAAGAAGATGGACGACTACGAGCCGAGCCCGTACTTCGTGTGGTCGGTGCACCTCGACGGCGATCAGCAGATGCACGATCACTCGGTGTCGCAGGAAGGCGTCTACGACAAGGCCGTCGCCGCGATCCGCGAAGCGAAGCGCCGCGGCTTCCGCGTCAACATCAACTGCACGCTGTTCAACGACGCCGTGCCCGAGCGCGTGGCCGCGTTCTTCGATACGCTCAAGCCGATCGGCGTCGACGGCATCACGGTGTCGCCGGGCTACGCCTACGAGCGCGCGCCGGATCAGCAGCACTTCCTGAACCGCGACAAGACCAAGCAGCTGTTCCGCGAGATCTTCAAGCGCGGCAACAACGGCAAGAACTGGTCGTTCAGCCAGTCGGGCCTGTTCCTCGACTTTCTGGCCGGCAACCAGACCTATCACTGCACGCCGTGGGGCAACCCCGCGCGCACGGTGTTCGGCTGGCAGCGTCCGTGCTACCTGGTCGGCGAAGGCTATGTGAAGACCTTCAAGGAACTGATGGAAACCACCGACTGGGACCAGTACGGCACCGGCAACTACGAAAAGTGCGCTGACTGCATGGTCCACAGCGGCTTCGAGGCGACGGCGGTGATGGATACCGTCGCGCACCCCCTGAAGGCGCTTGGCATGGCCATGCGCGGCCCGAAGACGGAAGGGGCCTTCGCGAAGGACATTCCGCTCGACAAGCAGCGGCCGGCCGAATACGTGTTCTCGCGCCACGTCGAGATCAAGCTCGACGAAATCAAGCGGACGAGCAGCCCGAAGAAATCGCCGGCAGTCGCCGCGCATTGAGCAGTTGTAGCGCACGGCTTCGTGCGCTACAAAAAAAGGGCGCAACAGGTCATGCTGTTGCGCCCTTTTTTCGACCAGAGAAAACCATGACCCAACGCATTTTGCTGATGAGCAGTTCCCGCAAAGACGGCCTCGGCTATCTGGAGCACGCCGCCGAACAGATCCATACGCTCTTCAAGCACGAAGCGCGCAAGATCGTCTTCGTGCCGTTCGCGGGCGTCACGTACAGCTTCGACACGTACGAAGGCGTCGTCAAACCGGTATTCGAGAAACTCGGCTATACGCTCGAGTCGATTCATCACAGCGCGAATCCGCGAAAGACGATCGAAGAAGCCGAGGCGATCGCCGTGGGCGGCGGCAATACGTTCGCGCTTTTGAAGCGCATGTACGAGGCCGATATCGCCGCTGCAATTCGCGCGAAGGTGCGCGCGGGCACGCCTTACGTCGGCTGGAGCGCGGGCAGCAACGTGGCCTGCCCGACCATCCGCACGACCAACGACATGCCGATCGTCCAACCCCCGACGCTGCGCGCGCTCGGCCTCGTGCCGTTCCAGATCAATCCGCACTTCATCGGCGGCAAGCCCGTGGGACATAACGGCGAAAGCCGTGAAGAACGGCTTGCCGAGTTCCTCGAGATCAATGCGCCCGAACAGGTATTCGCGCTGCCCGAAGGCTCCGCGCTCTACTCGGACGGCACGCACGGCACCGTGCTGGGCGAGCGCGGCGCGCTGCATTTCAAGGGCAAGGACGCCATCGACAAGATCGCCGGGGGCGAGACGTTCCCGCTTGCGCGTATCGCCGGACCTGCGGACCTGGCGAACTGGCCGGACTTCGGCATTTAAGCGTCGCCAAAGCGGTCTGCCCGCCTAACTGGGGCTCGCGACCAGCCGCCCGCCTGTCGCATTACCCCGCGCTGCGCGCGTTGTGCTCGGTCAGGAACTTGATGAGGCCGTCGACGCCACCTTTCGAAATCTGCTCGGCGAACTGGCGCTGATAGACCTGGATCAGCCAGGCGCCCATCATATTGATGTCGTAGATTTTCCAGCCGTCTGCGGTTTTTTCCATGCGGTAACCGATTGCCTGGTCATCGCCGTTGTTGATCACGTGCGTCTGCACGACCGTGTCCTTGGCGCCCTCGGGTGTCGACGACGGCTCGAACTTGAAGCTCACGTCCTGGGTGCGCAATTGCGACAACGACGCGGCATAGGTCCGCACGAGCAGGATTTGAAATTGCTCGAACAACTGCTTTTGCTGCTCGGGCGTCGCCTTGCTCCAGGCATCCTGCCCGACCGCGATGCGCGTCGTGCGCAGGAAGTCGGTGTACGGCACGAAGCGCGTCTGGACGAGGCCGGTAATTTTTGCCATGTCGCCGCTCTTAGCCTGAGGGTCGGCCTTCATCGCGTTGACGGTGCCTTCGACGGCCGACTTCACGGCCGAATCGGGGCTTGACTGTGCGAAAGCCGTGCCGGACACGAATGCAGCTGCGAGAAAAGCAATCAGATAACGTTTCATACGCTCGTGAGAACAGTGAAGAATTGAGCGGCCGCGGCTATGAAGCCTGCGGGCATCGGGCCAGTATACCGGCTTTACCGGATCGCTTTCCCGCACCTTGCGCGCCAGGACCGCGCCGGCAAGTCGTGAGCAACCGTCGGCACGAAGAGCAGCATCCTGTGCCCTTCGGCAGCACGCCGGTATACTTGCGCCTCTTGCCAAATGCAATCCCCTCTGACAAGGCGCCCCTGCCTACATGCTGAAGTCATCCGTCGTTCGCCTCGTCGCCTGGTCCGTGCGCTTTCCGGTCTGGGTCATCGTCGTCTCGCTGCTGCTCGCCGCGGTGAGCGGCCATTACGTCGTCAACCACTTCAAGATCAACACCGACGTCAGCCGGCTGATCGAAACCGATGAGACCTGGACGGCGCTCGGCGACGCCACCGACAAGGCCTTTCCGCAGCGCGGCCAAACGATACTCGTCGTCGTCGAGGCGGCCGCGCCGGAATTCGCGGACGCCGCCGCCAACGAACTGACAGCCGCGCTGCGCAAGCAGCCGAACGAGTTCGCTTCGGTCTCGCAGCCGTCGGGCGGTGCGTTCTTCGAGCGCAACGGTCTCTTGTTCCTGTCGCCGAAAGAAATCGACGACACCACCTCGCAGCTCGTCAAAGCCAAGCCGCTCATCAACACGCTCGCGAAGGACCCGAGCCTCACCGGCCTCGCCGATACGCTCACCACGACCCTTCTGCTGCCGCTGCAGCTCGGCCAGGTCCAGCTCGGCGACATGGCGAGTCTGCTGAACAAAAGCGCGACGACGCTCGACGGCGTGCTCGCCGGGAAGTTTTCGGTGCTGTCGTGGCGCGGGCTCGTCGACAAGGACCCGGTCAAACAACCGGTGTGTGCGTTCATCACCGTGCAGCCCGTGGTCGACTACGGCGCGCTCGAAGCGGGCGCGCGCGGCTCGGAAGCGGTCCGCGCGACCGCCACCGTGCTGAACCTGTCCGGCCGCTACGGGGCGAAGGTCCGCCTGACCGGCGAACAGCCGCTCGCCGACGAGGAGTTCGCCTCCGTCGAGCAAGGCGCGCTCGTCAACGGCATCGCCACGTTCTTCGTCGTGCTGATGATCCTGTGGCTCGCGCTGCGCTCGGGCAAGCTGATCGTCGCGGTCTTCATCACGCTGTTCGTCGGGCTCGCGATCACGGCGGCGCTCGGGCTCTTGATGGTCGAATCGCTCAACATGATCTCGGTCGCGTTCATGGTGCTGTTCGTGGGGCTTGGCGTCGACTTCGGAATCCAGTTCGGCGTCAAGTACCGAGAGGCGCGCTTTCACGACGACGACCTGAACCGCGCGCTCATCGCGACCGCGCGCGAAGTGGGCATCCCGCTCACGCTCGCCGCCACGGCGGTTGCCGCAAGCTTCTTCTCGTTCCTGCCGACGGCCTATCGCGGCGTGTCGGAGCTGGGCCTGATCGCGGGCGTCGGCATGTTCGTCGCGTATCTGACGAACATGACGCTCCTGCCCGCGCTCATCAAGCTGTTCAAGCCGGCCGGCGAAGAAGCCTCGCCGGGCTTTCCGCGTCTTGCCCCCGTCGACGATTACCTCGACCGCAACCGCAAGCCGGTGCTGATCGGCACGCTCGTGGTGATCGTCGCCGCGTTGCCGCTGCTCTTGCATCTGCACTTCGACTTCAACCCGCTGCATTTGAAGGACCCGCACAGCGAATCGATGGCGACGCTGCTCGCGCTGAAAGATTCGCCGGAAGCGGGCGTCAACGACGTGACGGTGCTCGCGCCGTCACTCGCCGCCGCCGACCGCACCGCCGCACGGCTCGCGAAGCTGCCGGAAGTCGGCCGGGTCACGACGCTCTCGAGCTTCATTCCGAGCGATCAGCCGCAGAAGACCGATGTCATCGACGCCGCCGCGGAGCAACTGACGCCCGCGCTCACGCAGCCCGGCGCGCCCCCATCGAACGACGCGCTGCGCGTCGCCTCGCTCAAGCGCGCGGCGAACCAGCTCTCGCTCGCTGCCGACGACCACCCCGGCCCGGGCGCTGCCGAAGCGAAGCACTTGTCCGCCACGCTGGCGAAGCTCGCCGCCGCCGATGCGGCCACGCGCGACCGCGCCGAAACGGCGATCTCCGAGCCGCTGCGCCTCGCGCTCAGGCAGCTCACGCTGCTGCTCGAGCCCGAGACCATCACGCGCGCGACGCTGCCGCCCGAGATCGTGCGCGACTGGGTGTCGGCCGACGGGCGCGCGCTGGTCAATATCTCGCCGAAGGTGCCGGCGGGCGCCGATGCGAACGACGACACGATGCTGCGCCGCTTCGCCCACGCCGTGAAGCAGGCGGACCCGTCGGCGATCGGCGGCCCGATCTCGATCCTGCATTCGGCCGACACGATCATCAAGGCGTTCGCGGAAGCGGCCTTGTGGGCGGTGCTGTCGATCACGCTGTTGCTCTGGCTTACGCTGCGCCGCTTCGGCGACGTGCTGCGCACGCTGATCCCGCTGCTGGTTTCCGCGGTCGTGACGCTCGAACTGTGCGTTGTGTTCCACATGCCGCTCAACTTCGCGAATATCATCGCGTTACCGCTCATGCTCGGCGTGGGCGTCGCGTTCAAGATCTACTTCGTGATGGCTTGGCGCGCCGGGCAGACCAGCCTGCTGCAATCGAGCCTCACGCACGCCGTCATGCTCAGTGCCGCGACGACCGCGACTGCCTTCGGCAGTCTGTGGCTCTCGCATCACCCGGGCACGGCCAGCATGGGCAGACTGCTTGCGTTGTCCCTGTCCTGCACGCTGATCGGCGCAGTGGTTTTCCAGCCCGTACTGATGGGCAAACCGCGCGTTAAGCGCACACCGAAGAAAAAGATACTAGGCACTCGATGAAAAAGCTGCGAAACACTGCGCTGGCGCTTGCGGCCGCGGGCGCGCTCTCCGGCTGCGCCACCGGCCCGAACGCCACGCCCGGCGACCCGCTGGAGCCGATGAACCGCGTCATCTTCAAGGTCAACGATACGGTCGACCGGACCATCGCCCAGCCGGTCGCGAAGGGCTACCAGAAGGTCACGCCGCAGCCGCTGCGCACCGCCGTCAGCAACTTCTTTTCGAACCTCGGCGATATCACCAACTTCGCGAACGATCTGCTGCAGCTGAAGATCACCGACGCGACCGAAGACCTGATGCGCCTCGCGTTCAACTCGACGTTCGGCCTTGGCGGGCTGCTCGACTGGGCGACGCCGGCGGGGCTGCCGAAACACCATCAGGACTTCGGTCTGACGCTCGGCCGCTGGGGCGTGCCGTCCGGCCCGTATCTCGTGCTGCCGCTGTTCGGGCCGAGTTCGTTCCGCGACGGCGTCGGCCGCGCGGTCGACGTCAAATTCAATCCGCTGAACTATGTCGACCCGGCGTGGCGCAATCCGCTTTATATCGCGCAATTCGTGAGCGCGCGTGCCGATCTGCTCGGTGCGACGAACCTGCTGGAAGAGGCGGCGCTCGACAAGTATTCGTTCGTCCGCGACGCCTACGTTCAGCAGCGCAAGGCGATGCTGAACCAGCCCGGGTCGGCGCCGCCCGCGCTGCCTAACTATGGCGATGAGAACGAGGCCCAGGCGCCGGCCGCGGCGTCGTCTGCAGGTGCGTCGGCGCCCGCGGGGGCGTCGGCCCCGGCGAGCGCGCCTAGCGGGCAATAGCCAGCGGCCAATTCACGCGCCGGGCGGCTTACGCCGGCCGAAGCGCCCCGGTCGCGCCGAGCGCCTGGCGCGCCTGGACGAGCGCCGTGCGGGCCGAGCGCGCATCGGCGGCGAGCCGGATCAGCGCGCCGAGCTGGGACGGCTGGCGCGCCAGTTCGCGCAGAACCGGGCCGAGCGCCGTGGTGCCGTCGTCGCGCAAGCCGGCCGTCGCCGCGCGCGGCAGCGTGCGCCATGCGGGGTCGACGATCGCGCGGCACACGATGAACGGCAGCCCGCGCGCCGCGGCGATCGCGCCCGCGATATGCGATTCCATATCGACCGCCAGCGCACCCGTCGAGCGATGGAGGCGTTCCTTGTCTTGCGCGCTCGCGACGGGCGCCGTCACGCCGGCCATCGTGCCGCGGTGCACGCGATCGCGCAGCGGGGTCGCCGCGAGGGCCTCTGCGCAGCGGGCCGCCCACGCAGTGTTCGTCGGGATGCGGCCCACGGGGCCATCGACGGCATCCGCGATGATCAGCGAGCCGGGTTCGAGACCCGGCGCCAGGCCGCCCGCAGTCCCGAAGCTGACGATGCCCGCGCAGCCGCGCGCCACCGCCTCGGAGAGCGCACGCTCAAGCCAGTCGGCGCGCGCCGCGTAGACCGTTTCGACGCCGTCGCCGCGCGCGATGCGCGCTTCGAACGCCATGCCGGTCACGGCAATGATGGGCGGGGCCGCCATCGGTTGGGCGATGCCGCCGCCGATCGCAGCCGCCGGATCGCGCCGCACCGTCACATCCCGACCGTGACGCGCGTGCTCGCGGCACGCTTCAAGTTCCGGTAGCGGGCGAGCGCCCACAGCGGGAAGAACTTGCGATAGCCGTGATAGCGCAGATAGAAGACGCGCGGGAAGCCGGTCGCCGTGAAGCGGGTTTCGTCCCAGAGCCCGTGCTCGCGCTGCGTGGTCGTCAGATACGCGATGCCGCGCTCGACAGCCGGATGATCGACGACGCCCGCCGCCATCAGCCCGATCAGCGCCCAGGCGGTCTGCGACGACGTGCTCGCCGCCTTCTCGTAGCCGCGGTAGTTGAGCTTGTAGCTCGTGCCGTCCTCGCCCCAGCCGCCGTCTTCGTTCTGAATCGAGATCAGCCACTGTGCCGCGCGCCGGATGCGGGGGTCCTCGTGCGACATGCCCACGGCGTTCAGCGCGCACAGCGCCGTCCACGTGCCGTAGATGTAGTTCATCCCCCAGCGGCCGTACCAGCTGCCGTCGGCTTCCTGCCCTTTCAGCAGATAGTCGTAGGCACGGCGCGCCGGCTCGCTGTTGGCCGGCATTTCGCCGAGCTGCGCGAGCATCGACAGACACCGGCCCGACACGTCGGCGGTCGGCGGATCGAGCAACGCGCCGTGATCGGAAAACGGAATGTTGTTCAGGTAGTACTGCGTGTTTTCCGGCTCGAACGCGCCCCAGCCGCCGTCGCTGCTCTGCATGCCGACGACCCATTCGCGCGCCCGCGCAATCGCTTCGCGGTCGACGTTCGATTGCGTGAGCGTCGCGGCGCGGTCCATCGCCATCACGACCACGGCCGTATCGTCGACATCCGGATAATGCGGGTTCGCGTACTGGAACGCCCAGCCGCCGGGCCGCACGTTCGGCCGGCGCGAGATCCAGTCGCCGCGCACATTCAGGATCTGCAGCGGACGGAGCCACTGCAGGCCGTGCAGCGCCGCCTGCTCGGCGCGCGGGTCCGCCGTTTCGAGCAGCGCGTGCGCGGCAAGCGACGTATCCCAAACCGGCGACAAACACGGCTGGCAATACGCTTCTTCCTCGCCGATCACGAGCAGCTTCTCGATCGACTGGCGCGCAATCGCGCGATTCGGATGATCGGGCGGGTAGCCGAGCACGTCGTACATCATCACGGCGTTGGCCATCGCCGGGAAAATCGCGCCGAGCCCGTCCTCGCCGTTCAGACGTTCGTCGACGAACGCGACAGCCGCATCGATGGCCTTTTGGCGCGTGCGCCGCGGAAAGAGGCCGTCGATCGCGCGCAGGATCGCGTCGACGCCGCGGAAGAACACGAACCAGCCCTGGCTTTGGTGCTCCGCGCGCGGCAGGAGCCCGGTGGAAACCGGGGCGCCCTTGAAGATCTCGTCGATGCGCACGCCGCGCGGATTCTTCGCCTTCGGCCGCTTCGCGTTCAAGACGAGCAGCGGCACGATCACCGTGCGCGCCCAGTACGACACCTTCGACAGGTGGAACGGGAACCACATCGGCAGCAGCATGATTTCGACCGGCATCATCGGCACCGCATGCCACGGAATCACGCCGAAGAGCGCGAGCAGGATGCGCGTGAACACGTTCGCGCCTTCAGCGCCGCCGTGCGCGAGAATCGCGCGGCGCGCGCGCTGCATGGGCTCGGCGTCTTCGGCGTCGCCGACCATCTTCAGCGCGAAATAGGCCTTCACAGTGGCGCTGACGTCGAGCTTGCCGCCGGTGAAGAGCGGCCAGCCGCCGTCGGCAAGCTGGATGCGGCGCAGATAGCGCGCGATCTTCTGCTCGAGCTCGGGGTTCGGCGTTTCGCCGAGGTAATGCACGAGCAGGATGTACTCGGCCGGGATCGTCGCGTCGGCCTCGAGCTCGTAGACCCAGTGGCCGTCGGGACGTTGCGCGGCGAGGAGCGCGTCGACCGCGCGCGTGACGGCGGCATCGAGCGCGGGGGTCGCTTGCGCGCGGGCGCCTGCGCCCGCTTGCGGCGCGGCGCAAGGCGCTGCTTCGGTCGTGGCGGCGTCGGCGGCGGTCGCGGCGGCGGGGGGTACGGCGGTCAAATCGTTCATCGGCGGTTCATCGGTTGATTGAGGAGCGTCTCGGCAGCCTTCTGCCCCGAGCGGATCGCCCCTTCGATCGTCGCGGGCAGGCCAGTGGCCGTCCAGTCGCCCGCGAGTACAAGATTATTCCAGCGCGTTCGGGTTGCCGGCCGCAGCATTTCCTGCGACGGCAGCGCGGCGAACGTCGCGCGTTTTTCGATCACGATCTGCCAGGTCGGCATCGGATCGGCGGGGAGGCTCACGGCTTTCGCGACCTCGGCCCAGATTGTTTTCGCCAGCGCGTCGCGCGGCGTGTCGAGCAGGCGGTCGGCGCCGCTCACCGTCACCGACAGGCGCCCGTCGAACGCAAAAATCCACTCAGCCGTCCCGTTCACGAGGCCCGTGAGCGGCGGCAGGCCGTGCGGCGGCTCGACCGCGAAGTGCGCGTTGACGACCGAGCTGAACCGATCGGGCACGCGCACGCCCGGCACGAGCGTTTGCGCAACCTCGGAAGGCACGGCCAGCACGACCGACTCGCCAGGTTCCAGCGCGATGCTCGTCCCATCCGCGAAGTTCAGCGCGGCCACGCGGGCGTTCGCCGTCAATCCGTTGGCCGTGCTGCTCGCGGCGCCAGTCGCGGCACCCTCCTTTGCGGCGTCGGCAAACACGATCACCGCAAGACGCGAGCCGAGCTTGATGGCCGCGCCGCCATGCTGAAGCAAACGCAGCGCCGGATCGACGAACGCGCTGCCGAGCCCGTTTCGCGCGACGAGCGGCCGGCATGCCTGACCGCCTGCCGCGAGGGTCTCGCGCGCCACCGCCGCTGCGAGCTCGGCCGTGCCCTGGCGCGGCTCGACGTTCAACGCCGCGAGAAAGAGCGGCCTCAGCAAACGGTCCCACAGGATGCCGTCGCAGCGCATCGTCTGCGCCATCGTGCGGCCCGGCTTCGCGAAGAAGAGCGGCGCGAGCGACAGATAGTCGGCCGGCTGCGTATCGGGCACGCGCGCGGCGGCGTCGAAGATCCACAACGGCAGGCGCCCGGGGGTCAAGCGCACGGTCCAACGGCGGCCGTTCGCGAGATCCACGAACGGGAACTCGGGCTGCGACGGGCCGACGAGCTCGCCGGCCGCGCCGATCGCGCGCGCGTAACCGAGCGTCGCGTGGTTGCCCGACAGCACGAAGTGATTGCCGTTGTCGATCGTCGCGCCTAACGTGCCGTCGTAGTACGAGCGGCAACGCCCGCCGGCATGCTCCGCCGCTTCGTGCAGCACGACTTGAGCGCCGCGCTGCTGCAATTGAACCGCGGCCGCGAGGCCCGCCAGCCCCGCGCCGATCACATGAACCCGCCTCGCCATCAGAACAAGGCGTAGCGCGCGACGATCCAGAGAAGCCGGCCTTTCGGCTTCACGATCGGCGTGCGCGGCAGGTCGAAGCCACGTTCGAGAGTGCGTTCGAGCAGAACGCGGTAGACGCCCGACATGATGCGCGGCGCGCGCACTTCGCGGCGCGGCGCGGCGTCCATGATGGCGTCGGCATGCGCGAAGTGTTCGAGCGCGCGCTCGGCGAGCGTCGCGCAGACGCGCGGCAGCGAAGGATCGTCCGCGATCACGGCCGGATTCGTTGCGACGATCCCTTCGCGCGCGAGCAATTCGCGCGGCAAATAGCAGCGGTTGATCGCGGCGTCTTCGTCGATGTCGCGCAGGATGTTCGTCAATTGCAGCGCGCGGCCGAGGTGGTGCGACAGCCGGATGCCGGGTTCCTCGGACATCCCGAATATCCTCACCGATAGCCGCCCCGCCGCGCTCGCGACGCGGTCGCAGTAGAGATCGAGCGTGGCTTCGTCGGGCGCGCAGATGTCTTCGGCCGCGTCCATCGCCATGCCGTCGATCATCGCGTGGAAGTCTTCGCGCTGCAGATCGAACGTACGGATGTGGCGCGTCAGTGCCACGAGCGACGGGCGCGGCGCGCCGGCATAGCACGCGTCGACGGCCTCGCGCCAGCGCGCGAGGCCGGCGCTGCGTTCGGCGTGCGGCGCGTTGCTGTCGGCGATGTCGTCGACGGCGCGGCAAAAAGCGTAGACCTGATACATCGCGTCGCGCTGCGCGGCCGGCAGAATGCGCATCGCGAGATAAAACGAGCTGCTCGATGTGACGGCAGCGGCGTCGGTTTCTGGATCGTCCACGACGAGATTGGAAACGGCCAAGACGAACTCCGCTGTGGCGCCCTCTTGGGCGATTGATGTCTGAATGCCAGGCGGCGTGCCGCTCAGCGCCGCGCTGGAAGGTGCGCAGCGCGCCGGCATGGCTGCCGGAAACGGCGAAAAGTATAACAATCTTTGCGGCGGGCCGCCCCGCGCGATAAAAGCCGCCGCGCCAGCCGGAAAATCAGACGAATGCCACCGACCGGTTGCGCCCCTGGCGTTTCGCGCTGTAAAGCGCGGCATCCGCATCGTTGATCAGGACCTCGTACGCGCTCACGCCGGCGCGCGCCGCCGCGCCGCCGACGCTCGCCGTCACCGGCACGCTCACGCCTTCCACGTCGACCGGCGTGTCGCCGATCGTCTTGCGGATCTTTTCCGCGACGACCATCGCCTCGTCGAGCGTCGTGCACGGCAAGAGCAGCGCGAACTCCTCGCCGCCGAAGCGACCGAACGTATCCTGCGCGCGGACCGCTTCGCCGACGCGCTGCGCCATCACGCGCAGCACCGTGTCGCCGACCACGTGGCCGAATTCGTCGTTGATCTTCTTGAAGTGGTCGAGATCGAACAGCAACACCGAAAAGTCGCCGCCGTAGCGCTGCCAGCGCTGGTGTTCGTCGCGCAGGCGCGCCTCGAAGAAGCGCCGGTTCGCGATGCCGGTAAGGCCGTCGCGGTTCGCATATTCCTGCAGCTTGACGACCGCCTCTTCTCGCTCGCGCTGCATCACGCTGACATGGGTCACGTCCGAGATCGTCACGCAGACGGCCACCACGTCGCGCCCGCGCATGAGCGGCATGAACGTGCAGTCCTGCTGCATGAAATCGACGCCGCCCGTGATCGGCCGGTCATGCTCGAATTTGAACAGATACGGCCGCTGCTCCCACGAGCTGAACGCGAAGTTGCCGAGCTGGAACACGCTTTCGAGCTTGCGCGTGAACCAGACGCGCGGCAGTTCCGGAAAGTTGTCGAAAATCGGCTTGCCGACCACGTCGGCGGCCGGCCGGCCACTGTAGTCCTGCATGAACCGGTTCCACATCAGCACGTTGAAATCGCGGTCGACCACGAAGATGCCGAATCCGACCCGCTCGATCACGAGGTCGGAAAGAGAGGGCTCGGTAGGGACGTTCATAGGCTGGAAAGCAGCGCGGCCAGCGCATCGTTCACGCGGCGGATCGAGTCTTCGGTCATCAGCATGACGAGGTGCGCGCGGAAGCTCTGGTCTTCCAGCGCGAAGTTTACTTCGAGCAGGAGCGCGACCTTCCATGCGAGCACGTCGGCCTGGAACACGTCGTCGAGCGAAATCTTTTCGCCAAGAAGACCCGGCGGAGAGAAAATCGGCGTGCGGTCAAGCTGGTCGAGAATGCACGACACGCACGCGCCCGTCAGCACGTTGGCGACGTCGAACATCAGCTCTTTCTGGCTGACCGCTTCGTACGAGGATTCGATGTAGGGATCGTTGACGAACGAGCACAGTTGACCGACGCCGCTGCTGCGGCAGATCACGAGCGCCTCGCCCTTGATGTCGGAGCGAAAGCCCTGGCGCACGGCCGTCACGGTTTCGTCGATGCCCGTCATCTCGCGCAGTGCCGCCGCCGCGTCGCTCACCTCGACCACGCGCATGCGCGGCACCGACAGCTCGATGAACGTATCGAGCAGCCGGGCAAGACGTGTCGCCGCCTGGCCCATCGCCAGGTTGGCGATCTCCTGCAACGCGTCGCGCTGTTCTTCGGTGAAGACGTTCTCAGGCATACAACCCGTACTCCTTGAGGATCGGCACGAGGGCCTCGGGGGTCACGGGCTTGGCGACGAACGCCGCGGCGCCGAGGGCGCGCACGCGTTCCTGGGCCAGCGGCTGGATGTCCGCCGAGACGACGATCACGAACGTGTTCAGGTCCTCGTGCTGGAGCGCTTCGAGCACCTGGTAGCCGGTCATGTCGGGCATCGTCAGGTCGAGAAACATCACCGAAGCCTTGCCGGCGCGATACAGCGCGAGCGCTTCGCGGCCGTTCGACGCATATTCGATTTCGACGTCCCAATCGCCCGGCAAGGATTTCGTAAGAACCTTGCGGGCAAGCAGGGAATCGTCGGCGATCACAATCGGCAAAGGCATGGCAGCGTGACAATAAACGGAGTTTTCTATGTCGCGTTAACGGCGGCTCGAATCTGTTCTTTAGCGGAGCGAGGACGTCAACAGGCTGCGACGCGATAGGCGGCGCACGTGCGGATTGCCCGGGCCCGGTCCAGGGCGCGGTTCGCGTGCGCAATGCGCGAAGCTCGCGCATCTGGTGGCGCCCGGACTTCGCGGGCGTCTATGTCGTGGAAGTGAAGTGGGATTTTCGGAGGAAACCGTTCGAAAAGCAACTCGCCAATTTTCCGGCGATCAAACAAAAATAATATCGTATTCCCGCTTTCGCGGAATACTTCATATCTATTCGTCTGAAAAAAGCGTGAAGTATTCTTTTGTGTACGTTTGCGCTACCGAATTCGTCGCTGTTTGCGCGCGCGCCCCGGCCACGCTGGAGGAAAGCCCCGATTTGCGGGCGCCGCCCGCCGGCCGGCCGGGCCGCGCCGGTCAATCCAAGTCGTTTATGATGGCACGCACAGCTTTCCTATCGCTCATACGATTCCGACGATGACGCCTTACCGGCCCGACGATCCTCGCACGAGCCAATCCGCTCCGAATTGGCAAGAAGAGTCGCCGTATCCGGCCGTCCCCGAACCCGACTTCGCCGTACGGCGCTTCACGCTGATCGCGCTCCTGATTGCGGCGATCGTGCTGCCGTGCGTGTATGTGGCCGCCTCGGCCTACGCCAGTTTCCGCGCCCGCGTCGCCGAAGCGACCGACATCACGCTGCGCACCGTGCGCATCGGCGAGGAGCACGCGCTCAAGGTGTTCGACCTCAACGAAACGCTCGACGCCCGCATCGACGACCTCGTGCGCGGCCTCGACAACGAAGCCGTGCGCGCACAGGAAGCCACGATTCACGAAAAGCTCAAGACGATCGGCGGCGGCTATCCGCAGGTCGCGTCGGTGTCGATTTTCGGGCCCGACGGGATGCTGCTCGCGAACAGCCGCTATTACCCGGCGCCGCACGCGTCGATCGCCGATCGCGACGATTTCACCGGCATCCGCGACGGCAAGGTGATCGAGCACGTGTCGAAGGTGATGATCGGGCGCGTCGGCGCGGGAGAAACCGTGTTCAACACCGGCATCGCGCGGCGCAATGTGGACGGGTCGTTCGCCGGGCTGGTGTCGGTCGCGCTGGAACAGTCGTACTTCGACGCGTTCTACCGCGAACTCTTGGGCAGCGAAGGCGCGGCGATGACGATGATGCTGACGCGCGAGGACGGCGCCGTGCTCGCGTCGTACCCGCCGCTGCCGGCCACGCAGCGGGCGCTGGCGGCGCCCCGCTCGGCGCTCGCGGCCGCGCTCGCCTCGGGCAGCCGCGACGGCGTCCTGCACACGCGCGCGGACGGCAACGGCGAGATCGTCGCCTACCGGCGCGTCGGCTCGTATCCCGTGTATGTGTCCTGCGCGTACCGCGAATCCGCGATCTGGGCCGACTGGTACCGCCATCTGACGGTGCTCGTGGTGTCGGTCTTCACGCCGTCGATCGTGCTGTGGCTCGTGATCGGCCTGTCGCTCAAGCGCCTCGGCGCGGAGGAGCAGGCGTGGGCGCGCTGGCAGGCCGAGGCGTCGATGCGCCGCTCGATCGAATCCGCGTACCGGCAATCGCGCAAGATGGAAGCGCTCGGCAATCTCGTCGGCAGCGTCGCGCACGACTTCAACAACCTGCTGATGATCGTCTCCGCGAATGTGCAGATTGCGCGCCGGCGCGGCGTCAAGGCGATCGACAGCGAGCTGTCGGCGATCGAGCGCGCGTTGAAGGGCGGCCAGTCGCTCACGCGGCAGCTGCTCGGCGTCGCGCGCAAGCAGCCATTGCGCTCCGAGACGATCGAATTCGCGCGCTGGATGGCGGCGAGCCGCGAGCTGCTGCGCGCGTCGCTCGGCGCGAAGGTCGAGCTCGTGATCGACGTGAGCGAAAACGCGTGGCCGATGCTCGTCGACGTCGCGGAGCTCGAGCTCGCGCTCATCAACATCGCCGTCAACGCGCGCGACGCGATGCCCAACGGCGGGCGCTTCACCGTGCGCGCGAACAACGTCAGCCTGCGTCACGGCGACGGCTTTCCGCTGACGGGCGACTTCGTCCAGATCTCGCTCGACGACACCGGCTCCGGCATGGGACGCGACGTGCTCGCGCACGCGTTCGAGCCGCTCTTTACGACGAAACCGAAGGGGATGGGCACCGGCCTCGGCCTGCCGCAGGTGTTCGCGTTCTGCGAGCGCTCCGGCGGGCTCGCCACGATCGACAGCGCAATCGGCGCGGGCACTTCGGTGCGTCTCTATCTGCCGCGCGGCAGCGCCGTGGCCGCGGCGGCGCCCGCGGTGGAGCCGCGCCGCGAAGAACCGGCGGCATCGGGCGGCCTGCGCATCCTGCTCGTCGAGGACAACGACGAAGTCGCCGCCGGAACCGAAGCGCTCCTGGAGATGATGGGCCACACGGTCACCTACGTGTTCAACGCCGACGCCGCCTTGCGCCTCGTCGAAGACCCCGCCGCACCGGTCGATCTCGTGATTTCGGACATCCACATGCCCGGCGCGATGAACGGCATCGATCTCGCGGAAGCGATCGAGACGCTGCCCGCGCCGCTGCCCGTGATCCTCGTGACCGGCTATGCCGAGGAGCTCGAGCGGGCGCGGAATGTCAACGCGCGCGTGCTGTCAAAACCTTTTGATATCGCGCTGCTCGAAAAAATACTGCAAACGATCCGGCACGAACGCGAGCAACGCGTGCAGCCCGCCAGCAAGCCGGGCTGAACGCAGTCGAAGATGGAAGCGAGCGGCACGGCGCTTGCTGCCCGATGCATTGGAGCCTGTTCACGCTCTCAAGAAAACGCCGGGCCGCCCCAAGTTTTCCGCCCCGCGGCCCAAGGCCACTTCCTTCGGGGCGCAGGAAGTCCCCCGCCCCGTAGGAAGTCCCCTTGGGGGATTGGGCGATTGCCCCCCTCGGGGGGGAGCTGTCGCGCAACGGCAGGTCTGGGGGCGCTATTAACAGGCCCTGAAAATCGAGGAGAACGTCATGCAACACACCGTTATCGCGTTGTTCGACACCTACCCCGAAGCCGAGGCCGCGCGCGACGCGCTCATCCGAGCAGGTTTTGACCGCGACGGCATTGCGCTGCAGGCCCGCTGCGAGCCAACCTTTGCCAGCGACGCCACCTCCGCCGCCGATACCACCCTCCCCGCCGACGAAGGCGTGATCGCGAGCATCGAGCGCTTTTTCGAAGCACTGTTCGTGACCGGGCCGCGCCCGCACGAAGTCGCCCAGTACGCCGAAGCCGTGCGGCGCGGCGCCGTGATGTTGAGCGCCGACGCGGCCACCGACGCCTACGCCGAACTCGCACGCTCGATGCTCGAGCGAAGCGGCGCGATCAATATCGACGAGCGCGCGGCGACCTGGCACGCGCCCGACGATACGGCCGCCCCCGCCTGGCGCGCCCCCGACGACGAAACCGCCCGCGCGCACTCGCCGCTCGAGGAACTCGGCATTCGTAGAGCCCCGGCGCGGCGGCGGGGCGCGGTGCGCAGCTACATGCGGGGCGCGGCGGCCCCTCCGGGCACGGAAGCGACCGCCGCCGACCGCCCTGCGACCGAAGCCGCGGCGACGGCCACGGCGGCCGGCTCTGCGCCGGGCATGGGCGCGATCTTTTCCGCCGGGCGCAGCGAGCCGAAGCATGCGGGCGCGGCGGCGGCGAGCGCGAGCGCCGCGGCCGAAGGTGCGGCAAGCATGCCAGCGGGCGCCGCCGCTCCCATTCCCGACGAATTCCTGCAGTACGAAGAGGACTTCCGCGGCGACTACGAGACCAAGTACGCGAGCGGCGGCTCACGCTATGAGGATTACGAAAGCGCGTACCGGCACGGCACGACGCTCGGCCGCGACGCTCGTTACGCCGAACACCGGTCTTGGGAGGACGTCGAGCCTTACGCTCGACGCGATTGGGAAGATGCGCATCCGCACAACGCATGGGGGCGCTTCAAAGCGGCGGTGCGGCACGGGTGGGAACGCGTCACGCATCACGATCACCACGCGTGACAACCGGCGCTTTGCCATTGTCCTCGGATGAACGCGGCGCCACATGCAAGCGGGGACGGCAAAAACAAACGGCGGCGTCCTCATTCGGACCGCCGCCGTTCACTGTTGCGCGCGACGCGCGATTACTTGTGCACGTGCCGCTTCACCCAGCTCTCATAGCGATTGACGAAGGTTTGCAGGTACTTGCGGGTGTCGTCGTTGGTGACGTTGCCGTCGGCCTCGATCAACCCGTCGACATGCTTGATGAACATTTCAGGCTGGCCGAGCGTCGCCACGTCGAGATAGGCGAGCACATTGCGCAGATGCTGCTGCGACAGCGCGGTGCCCGTGGCGCCCAGCGACGTTCCCAGCACCGCGCCCGACTTGCCGCCCCACGAATTCTTGCCCCACGGGCGTGAGCCCCAGTCGACCGCGTTTTTCAGCACGCCGGGAATCGAACGGTTGTACTCGGGGGTCACGAAAAGGAGCGCATCCGCGGCTTCGATCCGCTGTTTGAAGTGCCGCGCGACCTCGGGAAAATCGGCGTCGTAGTCCTGCGAATACAGGGGCAGCGAGCCGATGTCGAGAAATTCGAACGCGAAGTCCGCGCTGGCGAGCTTGGTGACAGCATGCGCGAGCGCTTTGTTGAACGAGTCGCGACGCAGGCTGCCGACGATTACCGCAATGTTGTAAGCCATTCCTGTTCCCTCACTGGTGGTGGTTGGACGAAACGCGCAAACGATACAAGCTTTCAATAGTGCAGGCTAAATTCAAGACACAGGCTTGTTTTTCATGCAATCCAGCTCATGGCCTGCCCGCGGTGGGTTTCGGCCACATTTTCCACAAAGTTCTCCACAGAAACTGTGGATAACTTGCCGGCGACCGGCGTCGGTTACTCGTGGTTACATCCGTGACGTTTCCGTGGCCGATACGTGACGGTGCCGCTTGGGGAATTGCGAACGTCGGCGCCGCGTCGCGCCACTCGATGATAGGCCGTGTCGTTTGCATCCACAGGGCTCCCTCCGGACGCGGACGTATCGAAGCCTGCAAGAATCGAATGTCCTGGCGATGGTTCGGGCGCACGGGAAGCCGTAAGAAAATATTTCCGACGGCGCGTCATAACCGCTCGCAAGCGCCGACTCAAGCTCCCGGACGCCAATCTCACGGCTCCGTTTCCAACCCAAGGAGAGGTCAGAACGATTGCACGGGCAATAATCACGCGTGCGCCGGTCAAGGCACGAAGGGCATGCACAAGGGCGAGTTCGGGGCAGTTCACGCCGACACGTGCCGGCAGATGGGCGGCTCGCTTCAGCCCGGCGTGTAAGCGGCGCCAGGCGCAGCCAACCTCGCCGATACTAGCGAGATGCGCGGCCGTCGCCGCCTTCATCGGCACCCAATCAGCGCCAAAGCGGCACAAGGACAGGACGCTCACCTTGAACCACCCCCACGCTCACACTCGTTCGCTGCCCCCCAGGGAGGCAACATGAATCCCCAGCCTCAGCTTGGCGCAGGTCTCGGCCTGCGCGGACCGCACGTCGCCGGCGTGCTCGCGGCGTGGCCGTCGGTCGGATGGTGGGAGGTCCATAGCGAAAACTATTTCGGCGGCGGGGAGCCGGTTGCCGCGCTCGAACGCGTGCGCGAGCGCTACGAGGTCAGCTTGCATGGCGTCGGCATGGGACTCGCAAGCCATGCGGCGCCGGATGTGCAGCATCTGCAGCGTTTGAAAGCGCTCATCACGCGCATCGAGCCGGCGCTCGTCTCCGAACACCTCTGCTGGAATCGCGGTGCGGCCCGGTTCTTCAACGACCTGTTGCCGGTGCCGCGTGTCGACGGCGCCGTGCCGCTGATCGCCGCGCACATCGACAGCGTGCAGGAGGCCCTGGGGCGCCGCATTCTGATCGAGAACGTATCGGCCTATGTCGCGTTCGAAGGCGAGACGTGCAGCGAGGCCGAGATGCTGGCCGAGCTCGTCGCGCGCACCGGCTGCGGCGTCCTGCTCGACGTCAACAATCTCTACGTGAATGCGCTCAACCTGAAAACCGATCCGCTCGCGGAGATCGCGCGGCTGCCCGCCGGTTGCGTCGGCGAGATGCATGTCGCCGGTTTCGAGTGGCTCGACGGCGTCGCGATCGATACGCACGGGGCGAGCGTCAGCGATGCCGTGTGGAAGCTGCTCGACGCCGCGCTCGCGCGCTTCGCGCCGACCCCGGTGCTGCTCGAGCGCGATACGCACCTGCCGTCGCTCGATGCGCTCGCCGGCGAGTACCGGCAGCTCGAAGCACGCGTCGCCGATGCGCGCGAGCGAGCGATGGCGCACTCGCCCGCGCAAGAGGTGCGCTGATGTCGAGCTACAGCGACCTCCTCGACAGCTTCGCGGCCTCGCTTGACGACGAGTCGCGCGCGCCCGCAGGCCTAACCGACGCAACGCGCACGCACATCGAGGTCTACCGCAACAACGTGCGGCTCAACCGCATCGCGGCGCTCGCCGATGCGTTCACGCACGTCGTCACGCTCGTGGGCAGCGACTACTTCCGCTCGCTCGCGCGGGCCTTCGTCATCGCGACGCCGGCCGCATCGGCCAATCTGCACGACGACGGCGCCGCCCTGCCCGCCTTCATCCGAGGCTTCGCACCCGCCGCCGACCTGCCCTATCTCGGCGACGTCGCCGAAGTCGACTGGCTGATGCAGCGGGCCTATTACGCCGACGACAGCGCGCCGCTCAATCGCGCCTCGCTTGCCGAGCTCGGACCCGATCGGTTTGCCGCTGCTTCGCTGCGGTTTAGCGCGTCCGTGGGTGTCGCGCGCTCGGCGAAGTGGCCGATCGCCGACATCGTCGCGATGCACGAAGGCGGTCCGGCGGCGTCCCTCGATGCGGGCGGGCAAGCGGTCCTCGTCTGGCGCGAAGGCTTCGCCGTGCGCTGGCGCGCTATCGACGGCGACGAAACGCAAGTGGTCGCCGCGCTATGGAAAGGCAGCAGCATCGAAAACGCCCTGTCGCACGCCTGCGGCGATCCGAATTCGTTGCTCGCGCATCTATTCAGTCATGGGCTCGTCCATGCCATAGTGGAACCTGAAAATGGAAAACACTAATCTCGCCTGCCGCTTGTACGGCCGCTTCGGGGCCATCGCTGTCGCTCTGCAGCCGCTCATCGCGCTGGCCGTGCGGCTCTACTTGTTCCGCGTGTTCTTCGTATCCGGGCTCCTCAAGCTGCGGGACTGCGGCAGCCCCCGTATCTCTTCACGAGCGAATATCATGTGCCGGTGTTGCCGCCGGCTGTCGCCGCCGTGATGGGCGCAGGCGGCGAGCCGATCTTTCCGATCCTGCTCTTGCTCGGACGGCGCGGACACTTCGCTGCGGCGGGGCTGTTCGTCGTCAACCTGGTTGCGGTGATCTCCTACCCGGGATTCGAACCTGTGATGATTAAAGACCATGTGCTGTGGGCCGTGCTGATCGCCTATCTCTTCTTTCGCGGCACCGGACGCTGGTCGCTCGACGGCCCGCTCAATCGTCCCAAGTCCGCAAAGCTGCGGGAGGAGCCCGTTTGACGCGGGAGGCGGCGCGCGCCGCGCACGACGATCCGATCTATCTGGCGCAATTGCGTCTGGATTTGTTGCGCTTTGCGCGGCTGCAACTGCGCGATGCGGCCGCGGCGGAAGACGCGGTGCAGGAGGCGCTCGCCGCCGCGTGGACGCAAGCCGAACGGTTTGCGGGGCAATCGGAGCACAAGACATGGGTGTTCGGCATCCTGCGTCACAAGCTGATCGACACGCTGCGTGCGCGGCAGCGGACGATCAACCTGTCGGCGCTCGAATCGGAATTGGACTGCGAGGCGTTGCTCGATAAAGAGCTATTCAAGGACAACGGCCATTGGACGCCGCATGCGAAGCCGCGTCCGTGGGCGACGCCCGAAACGGAATTGCAGCGACAGCAGTTCTGGCGTCTGTTCGAGGCTTGTCTCGAGCACCTGCCCGAGCAGATCAGCCGCGTATTCATGATGCGCGAATTCCTCGACCTCGATACCGAGGACATTTGCGCCGAGCTCAAGCTCACCGCGAATCACTGCAGCGTGTTGATCTATCGCGCGCGGCTCAGGCTGCGCACGTGTCTGTCCGAGAAGGGGCTGCGCAGGGAGGACGCGAATGGGGAAGTGTAAGGACGTGACTCGTCTGTTGTCGGATGCGCTCGACCGGCGCCTGAGCCCGGGGGAATGGCTGGCCATCGGCGTCCATTTGCCCGTTTGCAGCGGATGCCGCAATTTTCGCAAGCAGATTGCGCTGCTGCGCAGTGCATCGCAGGAAGTCAGCGGCGGAGAACGCGTCACGCCCGACGAGCCGCAGGACTGATGCTTCGTCGGGCGGGGGTTCTCGCGCTTGCGATTGGCAAAGCGTCCTTAAGTCAACGCGCCCCACAGCACGAGCGTCAACGCGAGACCCGCCACAGAGACGATCGTCAGCAATATCGACCAGACGGACACGGTTTGCTTCAGCGTCAAGCCGAAGTACTCGCGCACCAACTAGAAGCCCGCGTCGTGCACGTGGCAAAAGAACACCGACCCCGCCCCGATCGAAAGCTCAGGATGGTGACGAGCGAAATCGCAAAACCGGGCGGCTCGCCATGACGAAGATGATCGGCACCATCATCACAAGAGCGGCTTCAAAGAAGAGCGGCAAGCCGAGGATGATCGCGACGAGCGTCATCATCCAAGGCAGCGAGCGTGGCGTCGAATGCTTGAGTATCGTCGAGACGAGCCGGCCGGCCGCGCCGGATTCGGCCATCAAGGCGCCTAGGGCGCGCTCACGCTAATAACAAGCTTGCGAACTTGTCTTGCCGGCTGTCCCCCAAGGGGACTTCCTGCGCCCCGAAGGAAGTGGCCTTGGGCCGCCGGGCGGGGGACTTCCTTCGGGGCGCAGTGCAAGGAGGCCGGAGCGCCGTTTG
This sequence comes from Trinickia mobilis, assembly GCF_017315705.1. GTDB lineage: Bacteria > Pseudomonadota > Gammaproteobacteria > Burkholderiales > Burkholderiaceae > Trinickia_A > Trinickia_A mobilis. Next base: position 402,465 of record NZ_JAFLRF010000002.1, read on the forward strand.
GCCTCGCCAAACAAGCGAGAAGCGACGCCGCAATGCGGCCGGCAAGACACGTTCCCGTGATTAAAAGGCTCCTTCTTCGGGCTGGCCGCCAGAAGGGCCGATCGCCGCTTTTCCGTTGCGCACGACGATCGGACGCTGCAACAAGATTGGATGGGCGGCAATTGCTTCGTATAACTGATCATCCGTCAACGTCTGGTTCACGAGCCCGAGTTCTTTGTATGGCGCTTCGTTATCGCGAAGCATATCGCGCACCGAACCGCCCAGCATTCGATGCAATTCCTTAAATTGCACGACGGTCGGAGGTTGTTGCAGGTACTCGACGATATCGACAGAGTCGCCGGATACGTTGAAGGTGTTGGCGGCGAGATCGCATGCGCCTCTCGACTTGGAACAACAGGGATTGTGATAGATCGTGATCGTGAAGTCGGGGAGTCGACGCGTGGATTTGACAGGCGATTCATTGTAGCGGGTGATGGGTTGGGGTGAGGTCGGGGTTGGTATGACGGGGTTGTCTGGAATGGTGGAGTCGGTGCTCAAGGAAACCTGTTGGTCGCCGGCCAAGGGGAGATGGGATCTGTGGTCGGAAGGGATTTGTCTACAACGCGGGTTGCGCAATTTTTTTGGGGGGTCGCTTGCGAACGCTTAAAGCGGCGGAAACCATTCGCGATATTTCTGTGCTGCCGGGTTAGCGTCGATTTGCACCTCGATGGGTTTGAGGGGCGGCTCAGGAAAATTGCCGCTAAATCCGGTGATTCAGCCATTCAAGTCATCGCGAAATGCGACATGCGACATGCGACAAAATAGGCCCAAAACAAACAAGGCCAGCTAATTGACGCATGAATTGGACTATTCGAAGGCTGGGGCCTGTTCACGCTAAAAGCAGGCTTGCGAATGTGCCTTGCCGATCGTAGAACAGGCCCCGGGTTGCTGGGCACGCACGCGATTAGGTCTCGCAAATCGCTGGTTAAGACTTAAGAGCGTAGGGAGCAGAAAGCATCGATAGGATGCGTCGGCGTAGGTAACCGATTTCGCTAGACGTCTCGAGTTAGAGAGATCATCGAGTGCCACGCCAGATAGCGATCACTTGTCGGCCAATCTTCCGCGAGCAAAGTAGGTCCATCCTTGGCGGCGCGAGGCCTCGCTAGTTCTCACTGCTCGAAAACCAAGATACCCCCGCCGGGGGCCGCCGCCAGATTTATGCGCATAAATCTGGCGGCACATCGTCCGCGGCACGAGTAACCGAGACAACGTCCGATCGCGTCTCGTAGCCGCACCGGCGGATTCGAATCGCAGCCGGAACGGCCGGTGCGATTAGAACTTGTCACCGCAACGGCGGACCATAGACCTAGACCTCTTGCGCACGCACTCAAACTAGCGATCGCGGCCGGGATGCGATTTGTTTTCGACGCTGGTATAACGGCGCCCATTGAATCGAACGGATAAGGGGCACTGGTTCTACACATGCCGATGGACACCTCGCCGTAGCCTCCACCCGCTTTATGCGCATAAACATCCCCCAAACGGTTATTTCGTAGCGCTGCCACGACGAAATGATTGAAATGAAAATATTTCCCGGTAGAATTCACCAACCTCGATAAGGGAGCAAAAAAATTGGCAGCGGAAATCGTCGCGGTAACTCAACAAAAGGGTGGGGTCGGTAAAAGCACCATTGCCATGCATCTCGGGGCGGCTTTCCACGAAAAGGGCAAGCGAGTGCTCGTCGTAGATGCCGACGGTCAAAACACGCTAGTTCATTGGGCTAGCGCCTCTTCGGAAGGTGATTCGGGCATCCCGTTCCCGGTCGTGAACCTCTCGGAAGCAGGCAGCCAGATCCATCGCGAGATCAAGAAGTTCATTAACGACTACGACATCATTGTCGTTGATTGCCCACCGTCCATCACCGAAAAGGTCTCCGGAGTCGTCCTGCTCGCGGCGACGATCGCTGTCATTCCAACCTCCTCATCGCCAGCCGATTATTGGTCGAGCGTCGGACTCGTCAAACTCATCCAGCAAGCGCAAGTGATGAACGAGGACCTTCGTGCGGTGTTCCTGCTCAACAAGACCGAAGAAAAACGGATGTTGACGCGCGAACTCAAGCGCGCATTGGAAGAACTCGGCTTCCCCTTGCTGAAAACACAAATCCCGACGCGCGAAGCCTATAAGCAGGCAATGGCACTCGGGCAGACGGTGCTCCAAATGAGTGACCGTGGCGCGAGGCTCGCCGCCGTCGAAATCCGTGCATGTGCGGACGAAATCGCCGCCTTGCTACCCTGAATTTATGCGCATAAAGGACCCTGAATGAAACCTTCCCAATTCGCCAAAGGCTTCCAAGCGCGCCCTGAAACGACTAGCAGCGAGAAAAGAACCGCGCTTGATCGCTTGAATGCGATCGACGGCATCGTCAAGAGTGATGGATCTACCCCCGCCGGAAAGGCACCCGGTCGTTCGAGCCAGCCGCTCGTCGCCGTGCCGCAGGCCGACGATCAAGCGCATGACAGCGAATCGCCGCAATATCGCGCTTGGCGCATCGAGCACGGATATGGTCCCGGCCAGGTCATCGAACTTGCGCTCAAAGCGATTAAGCCGAGTCCGTTTAACCCACGGCACTTCTATTTGAAGTCGTCGATCGCCGAATTGGCAGTCAACCTTGCGAAGCAAGGACAGCAGCAGGCCATTCACGTCATTCCCGATTACGACAATCCCGGCACCTACTTCGTCAGCGACGGCGGACGACGCGTTCGAGCACTCAAGGAGGCCAATAAGGAAACAGTCAAAGCCATCGTCATCGATTTGCCGATCGGCATCCAGAGCTACAAGCTCGGCTATGACCTGAACGTTCAGCGCGATTCACAAACCGTTTTTGATAACGCGGTCGTCTGGAAGCGTTTCCTCGACGATAAGCATTTTCAAAGTCAGAAGGAGCTCGCCGAGCACCTCGGCCTCGATGAATCAACCGTCGCCGTCGCGCTTTCCATTGCAAAGTTGCCGGAAGTCGTGATGCAAGAAATGGTCGCAAGGCCGGACCGTTTCGGATCAAACATGGCCTATCAGGTTGGCCGATATCATTCGGCCCGGGGAATCGACTCTACGTTACGTCTGATCAACAAGATCCTGTCGGACGATCTGAGCACGCGGCAAGTTGCGGATATCGTGAAGGGCAGGGCCAGCACGCAAGAAAGCGCGAAGCCCGCGGGGCGTCAGCGCTACGCGCAGCGGATGGAGATCAAGCTGGACGGCGTATCTGTCGGTGACTTGAAATCTTACGGCGACGACCGTCTCGAATTGCGGCTGCGCGGGTTGTCGAAGGAAAAGCGGGACGACATCTTGCGGCAGATTGAAAATATGCTGCTGCCGAACTAAGCGGCACTCGTTGCGATAAAGAGAGGAAAAGAAACGCCGCGCTTACGCGGCGTTATGCGGCGCGCGGTTGGCTTAGCGTGAACGAAAGCAGATCGCCATCGGTCGGCTCACCCCATGTCTTGCGCGCGAGCCAATCGAAGAAAGCCGTTTCCGCCAGCTTCGAGTCCAATCCGCGCCGGCGCCAATCGTCACGCAAATGGGTGCCGAGTTCCGGGAGCATGTCTTCCTCGAACGACTGACGCGCGAGTTCCTGTTCGGAATCGCCCTGCTCGTCGTAAAGTGCGCGGGCTTCCTTGCGCCGATAGGCCGCGTACTCGCCGAGCAGACGCGCCTTCAAATCATCGGGCGGTGCCGCTGCAGCCTTGCCGCTGCTGGTAGCCGACGGCAACGCATCCAGCGGGGGCGCATAACCCTTCTTCAATGCGTCCTTGAAGAGCGCCGGCGCGCTGCGCACCGGCGGGAGCGTCGTGCTGCGCATACGCTGCTCGGTCATTTGCAGCGCCGCGCGAATCCGGTTTTCTTCACTATCGGCGTAAAGCGTCTGCGCTTCCTTGAGCGGAATGCCAATCTTGACCATGCGATCGACCAACGTGCTGTCGAACACATTCGGATGCTCATCGAGCGCGAGCATCGGCTGCTTGCGCTCCGTCACTCGGAACTGAATTTCAGCAACACGCCGTCCTTCGCGATGCTCGATCAATTCGACGAAAATATTCGTCACTGCGTTGACTTCCGCGATGGCCGGACGCAGGTAGTCACGCTTGAAGTATTTGTACTCGCGCTTGGCTTCATCGCCGGCTTCGGTATCCGGCGTACCCGATAAAATGGGCCGCCACCATTCCCACGACTCGCGCATTGTCAAGTGGCTGGGATTGGTCAAGTACCGCACGCAGATTTCGTAAAGCGCGAGGCCGGCGCTGCTGCGCAATTGGCTCTGGAATTGAAGGCTCAAACGCGCGTATTGGACCGGGTCCAACAGCTTCTTCTTGATCTTCGGCGCAAACGAGAATTCGACCCACACCCGGCGCGTCGTTGGGTCTTCAAGAATTTCGGCGTCGGCGATGAGCGTCGAGATGCCCCATTTGCGCCCCGGCTTCTGGCTCGACGTGCCCTGGCTCCATTCGACCTGGACCGACACCATGCGCCGCAAGTGCTCCTTGACCAGCGCAGTATCGTTCGAATCGAACGCGGAGTTCGCGACGATATCGGAAAGCAGCGCACGATACGTGTCTCCCGACTCGTCGGCCTGCTGGGCAACGGCCAGGAGCACGTTGAAGAGCTTGCGCGTAAGGAGCGTGATTTTCCCGCTCTTCGGCTGAATCGCGATCGCTTCGACAGCTTTGCGCAATTCGGCGGAGCTTGGGCTCACCACATCGGTTTTCTTCGCGCGCTTCGTTGCCATGCGTCGGGTCGAAATGAGATTTCCGGAGAGGATACCGACTGCGGTGAAGCACGTCTATAGGCACACCCTCACCGTTTTCTGGTGAACCGCGTTTACGAACCGCGACTCACTTCGGTGATCTCCTGGAAAAGCTCACCTCACCAAACATCGGTCCCAACCGAGCATCGTTACCAGCCAGAGGATGGCAAGGTATACAGCCTGTCCACGATCGCTAAAGCCGCCGCAATCCGCTCCTGAATTGGCTCACCATAAAGATTGTCGCAAATTCACGACGCGATTTTGCCGTCGACGCCGCTTCGTAGGGGGAGATCGCACCACTGCGCCGATCGCCCTTCTGATGTCGCGCCTTTGATCCACGATCAAAAATCTCCAGCAGCCCGGAGTTGAGATGACGACGCTGGCACGAACGCGCGGCACCGCGACAAGACGAGTTGGGCCTCGCGTCGCCATTCGCCGGAAAATCCGAGTGCGCCCCTAGGCGCCACGGCTCAACCTCGTTCGAAGTAGTCGCATTCAACGAGCCACTAAAGCGTCACTGTGCTGCTTCGTCGAGACCTCGCCCCACCTTCAGCCCGTCAACCGCTCACCACGATGCAGTGTCGCAGGCATTGACCCGGCCGAGTCGATGGTCCCGCGTTGCCGAATCTCGAGCCGCCTCAACCCGCCACGGCAAATTGCCGTCCGCCCGAGCCCATGCTGATCCGACGACGCGGCTTTCCCTTCTCCAGGCCCTCGGTGTTCACATTGACGACATTCAAAGCATGAGCCTGGCTTCTTGCAGATGCGCGGAGCATTCGACTCGGACTTTCACGCTCTGCCGGTCCGCGGCGCTTCACGCAAATCGCTCCTGTAAATCCTCACCGATGGCCCCGCCCAAAGCAGCCGCCAGTCCGGTTTCCAAGCCAGATATCCCATGCAAGGCCCTCGGAATACTCCCGAAAAGCCTCACCTTTAGCCCCACCGCCGCCAAATGGACATGGCAGCACCGCACAATCCGCACCTCCCGCAAAAGCTCACCTATTGAAGTGCTCGGCGAAAATATTCAATCGCGTCCGAGACTTATCGCTCGTAGCTCATGCACTTCCGATGTCGAATAGGTCCCGTATCGACTCACCTTTGACGATGCGTCGAGAAGGACCAATGCCAGCGCCGGAGAATTGCCTCCTCCCGTAGAATCTCACCTTAGCTACACCGCAGGATTTTCGACCGCGCTCACCAATCAAGTCTCACGGGCTTTTCAGCGTGAGTAACCGCCAACTATTCCCGAAAAGGTTCACCTGTTGGTGTTTTCGAGCCAAATTCAGGTCCTGTAAACACTCACCGTCGAGGTTCGCGCGACCGAATTCGAACGGCGCCGACCGCGTTAACAGCATCCCCGAATAGACTCACCTTTTAGTGAGAACTGACCTATTCGCCCAATAAATCCGCAGGCGGACCAAGCGAGAAGCCTAGTCCGCCTCCCGGAAATCCTCACCTTAGGCATCGATTTGCACAATATTTAAGCAAATCCGACCTCCAGCTCCCGAAAACTCTCACGTCCGAGCGCCGTTTCCTCCTGCCGCCTCTCACCTCTTGGGATTTCAGCCGGTTAACGGGCCTCAAAAACAGGGACCGGGACCTTCCCGAAAGCCCTCACCGACGGGGTTTCGTTCTCGAAGCCGGCCCTATCGTCGTGAAAGGGCTTACGGAACAGCCAGCTCCCGAAAAGCTTCACCTTGGCAAAGGGCATACCTGACGCGGTCTTCCTGAACCCGCTCACGTCCTTTCCCGCAGCGACTCACCGGCCGCCCCGAACCCCATCACTTGTTCATCCTGCAAGTCCTCACCAGACGCCCCGTAAAGCCTCACCCTATCGAGCTGTCTCCCTTGTCCCATAAAGGTTTGGCGTGGCGTTAACGTTTTTAACAAGGTTCAATGGTGTTTACTTTTATTACTCTCAAGCGCGCCCCGCGAGTTTCTCCCAAAAATCGTCTCAGCAAGCAAGATCCCACGTCGTGAAACACTCACCGAAGCGGAAAATTCGGATAGAGTCCTTTTAAAACAAAGATTTATCGTCGGCTCTTCGCTTTGTTTCACGAAATTCTGCCGGAGTGGCACCCATGGCAGTCCGTCTAAATCGAGAAAAAGCGCCAATTCAACAAAAGCACAACAGACCCCCTCAAAAGCGTAGCAAATGATACGTATGTTGTTATTATTTCTTCACCCAAACGATACCAACGTACACAACTATGACGCTAGACGAAGAACGGCAAGCCATCCGAAGCGAGCTCGAAACGCTACGTGCAAATGGCGCCCGTCGGCAGGAGTTGTCGCTCCATGCGTGCAAGCGTCTGTTTTTCGACCTCGGCATACGCCCGTCGATGGCCGCTGTGCGCGACTTGACCCAAACGGGAAGTGCCAGCGATATCCCGAAGGACATCGATCACTTCTGGGAGCGCATTCGCGAGACATCGAAAGTTCGAGTCGGCGCAGGAGCCATTCCGAAGGCGCTTGAAGAAAAAGCGGGTGAATTGCTCGGGGAGCTCTTCGAAGCGGCCCGCGTCCAAGCGCGAGCGGCACTCGACCATGAACGCAGCGAAACGCTGACGTCTATTCAAGCCGCCGAAGAGCAGGCCCGAAAAGCCGAAATACTGCGCGAGGCCAGCGAAGAGGCGCTGCGCCGAGCGGAAGCACGCATCGATATCGCCTTCGCCCGCGTGCGCGAACTCGAGGCTGAATTGAGCGCGTCGGTTACCCAGCGCTCCACGAATCATGAAAACGCGCAAAGTGCCGTGCGCCGGCTAGAAGCTGAAAAAGAGAGCCTCGCCAAGCGACTCGAAACCGAACAGGCGGCCAACGCCGCCTTGCGCGACCGAATCGACGCATTGCATGCCGAGATGCGTCAAAGCACTGAGCACTACGCGCAGCAGATCAAGGACGCGATCGCCGAGGCCGAACGGCGTGTCAAGCCGATGCTGGTGGAACTCGACTCACTGCGTAGTATGGCCGCCACGTACCAGTCCGGTATTCGCGATGCGAGCCGCAAGGAATTCGATTTCATTCAACAGCTTAGCGTTGCCAAGGCGCGCGGTGACAGGCTGGATGGCCAAATACGCGCCCAGTCTGAGGAGATCGACGCGTTGACTCGAGAAGTCGGCGCCTTGCGTGCCCAACAAGGCGTCGATCCGGCACTCGCGGAACTGCTTTGTTCATTGGCGACATCGGGCCGTCTCGGCGCGGATGAATTGAATTCGATCGGTAACGTGCTTGACGGGTACGTCGTGATTCCGCCGCGCTGCCCTAAATGTGAAGACGGCGAACCCGAGCTATCGCAAACGGGCGCCGGTTATGAATTGCAGTGTCCTGAGTGCGAGCATTCATCCGGAGCCGGGCGGTCCCGAATTGAAGCCATTGCGCGCTTTTTGAACGATTAGGCAACGCTGTCGGCGCGAATAAATCGCGCGAAGGCTCCGCAAAAGCGGTACTTGCCGCGACAGGTGAGGAAATTCGGGAATCAAAAGGTGAGCCTTTGCGGGGCCTCATAGCGCACCGAACCGCCTCGCACCGGGCTTGTCCGCGCCACTTATGCAACAGCCAGATCACGCCTTATTGTCTCGATTCGACTCCCGCATCGACTCGGCCTCGTCGTGCCAGCTTTTCCATGCTCGATGCAATCGATTGACGGAGACCATCTGCACGAACCCGAGCCACGCGCCGACAAGCTCGATGGAGGCGCCGCTTTCGAACAAATCGGCCGCGAACGTATTGCGCAACGTCTGCGGGCTTGCCCGGGCGGTCCTCGTTTGTGCAATGCCGGCCTCGTCGATCAGCACGTCGACTGCGCGCAGCATCGTCGCTTTATGCATGGGACGCCCGGACGGCGACGCCGGAAAGACCAGATTGCCGGCGAGAGCGGACAAACGGCGTTCCGCCAACCAGGAATCGAGCACCGCGACTGCGAATGGCGAAAGCCGCGTGCGCCGGGTGAATGCTGGATTCGCCGACTCGATCGTGACCCACGGCTTTCCCGGTTCTACGCAACTAATCGTTAGATCGCGAGCCTCGCCCGTCTTCAAGCCGCCGCCGAGGAAGACCGCGATCAGCGCGCGGTCGCGCTTTTCGCGCCATCGCTGAGCGGGTGATAGGTCGCCGAGCGGCGAGAACAAATGGCCGACGAGCGCGGCGCGTTCAGCTGAGGTCAGAAACCCCGTCGGGTCGTTGTCGCGTGCGTTGCGCCACGCCGCTTCGCCGTCTTGCGCGATGAATCGGGCAGGATTCGTCGACGCAATTTCGATTTCCCGTACGTGATCGAGCACTCGTTCGATGAGCCGTAGATACCGTACGCGCTGGGGCTTCCGAATCGGCAGCTCGGCGACGAAGTTGGCGATGGTCGCGCTGTCGACGGTTTGAAGGTCCTTGTGGCGCATCTTCAGCCAATCGAGGAAGGCGCCCCATTGCGCGCGGTAGACGTCCGCGGACGAACGGCGGAAATGTTGCTTGGCGAGCCATGCATCGAACGCGATGCTTGGGTTGCGGCGCCAGTCTTCCCGCTGCTGGTCGAAGAGATCAGTATCGGATGTGCGCGGGCTGGGCGAACTAGTCGAACGTGAAGCGACCATCGCTATTTTTCCGTTAGTTGCACGAAACCGAAGTATCGCACGGTAGGACGAAGTCACCGTACGGCCAAGCAAGGCGGTCCTTTATCCGCCCCAGGCCGTTTCCCGACGCGCACGCGCACCGCCTGCCGTCTCATGCTTGGACGACCGCCTTTCGTGGGCATCGCATTGCGCCTCTTCATAGACCGCGACAGCGAACCCAAACGCGGCTGGCAGCGCGTTCGACTGCCCGAAATTCACGACATCGTCGGTTTCGGGATAAGCCATGTCCGCCGGGCGCTGAAACAGCGAGAGCATGAGCGCGTCGTGCCGGCTCGCGAAGCCCAGATCGGCGAGCGCCTCCGCCTCGATCGCGTGCAGCAGGCGCCACGTCAGCGGAACACCTTGCGCGATGTAGCGCGTTGCGATGTCGCGGACGATGTGTTCGAGATCGCGCGCCGCAGACTGAAAGCGCAGCGCGGCCAGTTTTTGCTCTTGCATGGATGCTTCCCGTCCCTCAATCCCCCATGGGGACTTCCTGCGCCCCGAAGGAAGTGGCCTTGGGCCGTGGTGCGGGGAACTTTCTTCGGGGCGCCCGGCCGCCCCAAGGGAAGCATCCGCCCCCTCGGGGGGCGCTTTGCATGGGACCGGAGTAAGCGCTAAAGCGCTAACTCCGGTCGACAGCGAACGAACGTGAGCGTGAGGGGCGGTCATACCATCTCCTGTGGACCCGTATACTGTACAAATATACAGTAGTCGGCGCAACCTGGCGGAATTGCCGGTTGCCAGGGCCTACCCGTGGATCACGACCAGCAGGGCTCTCGCTTCGCCCTTTCCGGCGTTGCGGATGGCATGCGGCACGTCAGCGAGATAGCGCGCGGTATCGGCGGATTTCAAGCGTTTCATTGTGTCGTCGGCTTCGATTTCGATCGTGCCTTGCAGCACCGTCAGATGCTCGCGCGTCCCCGGTTCGTGCGCATTCGATACCAACGCACCGCCCGGCTGCAGCGTCAACTCGTACCATTCGAAGCGGCCGGCCAGCTCGATCGGCCCCCACACGCGCAATTGATATTTCGCGTCGTGTCCGTCGAGCGTGGGAATGTCGTGCGGCCCGGCGACGCTGATCGCCTCCGGCGCTTTGGGTGCCGCAAACAGGTGATCGAGGCTGACGCCGAGCGCATTGGTCAGGCGCCAGGCGACAGCGATCGTCGGATTCGCCTTGTCGCGTTCGATTTCGGAGAGCATCGACTTCGACACGCCTGCCGCGCGCGACAAGTCGTCGAGCGTCATTTTGCGTTCGTTGCGCAGCCGCTGGATCTGCTCGCCCACCCGTGGAGGCGTGGCGGGCGCGGCTAACGTCGTAGCGGCGGATGCAGGCGGCGCCGCGCGCCGGTTTCCCGAGCTTGCCATTTGATTTCCAATCGCTTAGAGTTGTTCGACATACCGAACTTTAGTTCGGAAAAACGAAATTGTCCGGTAAATTCGACGAGCGACTATAACAGCAACAGGCCGCCGGACACGCCGGAGATCCCGGCGCGTCCGGCACATCGACCCTATCAGGAGCTATTCGATGCGTGAACCCTATCTCGCCCACCTGCGCAACACGATCGACCAGATCCGCGCAGACGGGTTCTACAAAACCGAGCGCGTGATTGCGAGCCCGCAGTCGGCCGACGTGCGGCTCGCGAGCGGCGACGGCGTGCTGAACTTCTGCGCGAACAACTACCTCGGCCTCGCGAACGACACGCGCCTGATCGCCGCCGCAAAGGATGGACTGGATCGGGACGGTTTCGGCATGGCGTCCGTGCGTTTCATCTGCGGCACGCAGACCGTGCACAAGGACCTGGAGTACGCGCTTTCGAAATTTCTGCGCACCGACGACTGCATTCTCTATTCCAGCTGCTTCGACGCGAACGGCGGCCTGTTCGAGACGCTGCTCGACGAGTCCGACGCGATCATCAGCGACGAGCTGAACCACGCGAGCATCATCGACGGCGTGCGCTTGTCGAAGGCGAAGCGCTATCGCTACAAGAACAACGACCTCGCCGATCTCGAAGCGAAGCTCTCCGAAGCCGACGCGGCCGGCGTGCGCTTCAAACTGATCGCGACCGACGGCGTGTTCTCGATGGACGGCATCATCGCCAATCTGAAGGGCGTCTGCGATCTGGCCGACCGTTACGGCGCGCTCGTGATGGTCGACGATTCGCACGCGGTCGGCTTTATCGGCGAGCACGGACGCGGCACGCCGGAGTATTGCGGCGTCGAAGGCCGCGTCGACATCATCACGGGCACGCTCGGCAAGGCGCTCGGCGGCGCATCGGGGGGCTACGTCGCGGCGCGCAAGGAGATCGTCGAGCTGCTGCGGCAGCGCTCGCGTCCGTACCTGTTCTCAAACACGCTCACGCCGAGCATCGCCGCGGCGTCGCTCAAAGTGCTCGAGCTGCTCGCGAGCGGCGAAGGCGCCGAGCTGCGCCGCCGCGTGCGCGCGAACGGCGAGCATTTCCGCGGCAAGATGAGCGCGGCGGGCTTCACGCTCGTGCCGGGCGAGCACCCGATCATTCCGGTGATGCTCGGCGACGCGCAAGTGGCGTCGCGCATGGCCGATGCGTTGCTGCATGAAGGCGTCTACGTGATCGGCTTTTCGTTCCCGGTCGTGCCGAAGGGCCGCGCACGCATCCGCACGCAGATGAGCGCCGCGCATACGAGCGAGCAGATCGATCGAGCCGTCGATGCATTCACGCGCGTCGGCCGCAATCTCGGCATTATTTGAAGGGAGCGCAGATGAAAGCACTAGCCAAACTCGAACGCGCTCCGGGCCTGACGCTCACGCGCGTGAAGAAGCCCGAAGTCGGCCACAACGACGTGATGATCCGCATCAAGCGTACGGCGATCTGCGGCACCGACATCCACATCTGGAAGTGGGACGACTGGGCGCAAAAGACGATTCCGGTGCCGATGCACGTCGGCCATGAATATGTCGGCGAGATCGTCGAGATGGGCCAGGAAGTGCGCGGCTTCGAATTGGGCGACCGCGTGTCGGGCGAAGGTCACATCACCTGCGGCTTCTGCCGGAACTGTCGCGCGGGGCGGCGGCATTTGTGCCGCAATACGGTCGGGGTCGGCGTGAATCGCGAAGGCGCGTTCGCCGAGTATCTCGTGATTCCCGCCTTCAACGCATTCAAGATTCCGCCCGAGATCTCCGACGATCTCGCGGCAATCTTCGATCCGTTCGGCAACGCGACGCATACGGCGCTGTCGTTCAATCTCGTCGGGGAGGACGTGCTGATTACCGGCGCGGGGCCGATCGGCATCATGGCGGTGGCGATCGCGAAGCACGTCGGCGCGCGCAACGTCGTGATCACCGACGTCAACGACTACCGGCTCGAACTCGCGCGCAAGATGGGCGCAACGCGTGCGGTCAACATCGCGCGCGAGTCGCTGCGCGACGTGATGACGGATCTCCATATGACCGAGGGTTTCGACGTCGGCCTCGAAATGTCCGGCGTGCCGAGCGCGTTCACGGGCATGCTCGAAGCGATGAATCACGGCGGCAAGGTCGCGCTGCTCGGCATCCCGCCCGCGCAGACCGTGATCGACTGGAATCAGGTGATCTTCAAAGGGCTCGAAATCAAAGGCATCTACGGACGCGAGATGTTCGAGACCTGGTACAAGATGGTCGCGATGCTGCAAAGCGGCCTCGATCTGTCGCCGATCCTGACGCACCGGTTTGCCGTAGACGACTACGAAAAGGCGTTTGCGACGATGCTCTCGGGCGAAAGCGGAAAGGTCATTCTGGACTGGACGGCTTGATCGATTAAGCGTCTGCATGACAGCGCCGCGAGTCCGGCAAAAATTTATTTGGGGCGCTTGTCGATTCCGCAGTCGCTTGATCGTCGTAGTGATGTGACCATGCTGTTTCAGCAGAGGTTACCGATACGCGAACTTCACACCCTCCAAGGAGCCGCCGCCATGTCCACGTCAACCGTCAAGCCGATCCCCGAAGGCCACCATTCTCTGACTCCCCACTTGATCTGCGCCGGCGCCGCCGAGGCCATCGAGTTTTACAAGAAGGCATTCAATGCCGTCGAAGTCGCGCGCTTGCCCGGGCCGAACGGCAGGCTGATGCATGCGTCGCTGAAAATCGGCGACTCGACGCTCATGCTCGTCGATGAAATGCCGGAGCATGGGGCGCTGGGGCCGAAGGCCCTGAAAGGCTCTCCGGTCTTCGTTCATCTTTATGTAGAGAACGCGGATGCGACGGTCGAGCGCGCCGTGGCCGCGGGCGCCAAAGTCACGCTGCCCGTCGCCGACATGTTCTGGGGCGACCGTTATGGTCAACTGGAAGATCCGTTCGGGCACAAGTGGTCGGTCGCGACGCATGTGCGCGATGTCAGCCCGGAGGAATGGCCGAAGGCCATGGCCAACGCGTCTTGCGGCCAAGGCTGAAGCGCATCTGAAGAAGTGAAGCAAGCGGGCGCGGATTTCCTCACCTGGAAGTCCGCGCTTTTCATTGGCACACCGGCTCCCGTTAAAGCTCACCTTTCCCGCGGCGCGCGCAACTCGCCGCCTCAACTTCCCGCCTTGGGCTTCACGAACTCGGCCTGGATGCGGACGTGAACGTCGTCCCCCACGGCCGGATACCACGTCCCGAGACCGAACTGCGAGCGGCTGAAACGCCCCTCGGCCGAGAAGCCGAGCTTGTCCTCCTTGGTCAGCGGATCGGGTGCGAAACCGTTGAACGTCACGTCGAGAGTGACCGGACGCGTCGTGCCGCGAATCGTCAGGTCTCCTGTCAGTGTCCCGGTAGCCTCGCCGGTGCGCTGAAAGCGCGTGCTGACGAAGCGGATTTGCGGATAGCGCTCCACATCGAACATATCCGGGCCCTTCACGAGCTTGTCGAGAATCGGCACGTTCGTATCGACGCTCGCCGCGTCGATCGATGCCGCTACCGTGCTCGCATCGAGACCGCCTGCGTTCCAGTCGAGCGCGGCGCTTGCGCGATCGAAGCGTATCGTGAAGCGCGAATACTTCAAGTGGTCGACGTCGAAGATGACGCTCCAATGGTGCGCGTCGAGTTCGTAGTGCCCAAGCGGCACGCGCGCTTCATTCGCGCTGACCGAGTGCGTGACCACCTGCAACGGCGTGCACCCCGAGAACAGCGCGGCCGTGGCCGCGATTCCCAGGGCCATGGCCCTGCACGCGGCCGCCTTGCGAATTGCGAGTTGCGTCATCGTTTTCGGATTCGCGGGTTCGAGATGGATTCAACGTCGATCATGCCGCGTCACGATAGCGCAGATGTAAGCGCCGCGATAGCCGGCGGAAAAACCTCACCGCGATAAGGACTAATGCTTCTCGTCGTTGACATGGGAGAACGAGCATTCTACCTTGTAGCCCATGACGACATCGACCGAACACGCCTCATCGCCGAGCGCTCGCGAGCGCTTGCTCGACGCAGCCGAAGCGCTCATCTACGCGGGCGGCATCCACGCGACGGGCGTGGATGCGATCGTTCGCGAATCGGGCACGGCGCGCAAGAGCTTTTACACGCACTTCGAATCGAAAGATGCGCTGGTGGCCGCGGCGCTCGAGAGGCGCGACGAGCGCTGGATGAACTGGTTCATGCAGGCCGCGAGGAAAACCGGCAACACGCCGCGCGCCCAACTGCTCGGCATGTTCGAGGTGCTGCGCAAATGGTTTGCGTCCGAGGATTTTCACGGCTGCGCGTTTCTCAATGCGGCCGGCGAGATCGCGGATGCCGCCGATCCGATCCGCGTCGTCTCGCGCAAGCACAAGGCGCGTCTCTTGAGCTTCATCCGCGAACTGTTCGACGAGTACGCCGCCGCAATCGGTCATGACCGCCGCTACGCGGCCAATCTGTCGCGCCAATGGCTGATCCTGATCGACGGCGCGATCGGCGTTGCGCTCGTCAGCGGCGAGCCCGGCGCCGCACGCGATGCGCGCGCCGCGGCCGAGCGGCTGATCGGCGACGAACCCGGATCCTCGCGCTCGCCGTCCCGGCGCGCGTCGTCACGTTGACTCATCGATAGGAGAATCGCATGTCCGCCGCCCCCGAATCCCGTCCGCCGCTTCCGCCGTTCACGCGCGAAACCGCGATCCAGAAAGTCCGCGCAGCCGAAGACGGCTGGAATACTCGCGACCCTGAGCGCGTGTCGCTCGCTTATACGCCGCAAAGCGTCTGGCGCAATCGCGCGGAGTTCGTCACGGGGCGCGCCGAGATCGTCCAGTTCCTGAGCCGCAAGTGGGCGAAGGAACTGGATTACCGGCTGATCAAGGAACTGTGGGCTTATACCGAGAACCGCATCGCCGTGCGTTTCGCTTACGAGTGGCACGACGATTCGGGCAACTGGTTTCGTTCGTACGGCAACGAGAATTGGGAATTCGACGAGCACGGGCTGATGGCGCGGCGTTTTGCGTGCATCAACGACCTGCCGATCCGAGAGGCCGATCGCCTCTATCGCTGGCCGCTCGGACGCCGTCCCGACGACCATCCCGGCCTGTCCGATCTCGGACTCTGACCCGCTTGTCCGCCACCCCGCACGACAGGCTGCGCGCGTGCGCCGCGCGAGTCTGTCCATCCGAGCAAGCCCTCCATACGCCGCGTCATTTCGTTGAGGTAGAGTGCGCGACGGGCAGTCTTATTCAAGACAAATACTGCTTTGGCCAGAAGCCGATATCGGAGCGGACATGCGGTTTGGGGTGGGAGCGAAAAGAGCGGCGCGCGGGTGCGCGCTACTGCTGGCGTTGACCGGATTGACGGCTTCGAGCGCCGACGCTGCGGATTGGTGCGGCGGCGGCATCTGGGTCGATGCGATGATCGGGTCGCAACACATCCATCCGAAGCAACAGTTTGAAGACTTCAATCCGGGGCTCGGCGTCGAGTGCTGGCTCAATGGCCAGTGGGCGCTGACCGCGGGCGGCTATCGCAATTCGCTGTCGCGGCCGTCGTGGTACGGCGGAGGCGTATGGGCGCCCGAGTTCGCGCATTGGGGCTTCGTGCGGCTTGCCGTGATGGGCGGCATCATCTCGGGCTACAACTACGGCGACTGGGGTCTGGGCCGCAATCACACGATCGGCCCGGTGGCTGCGCCGATCGTGATGGTCGACTACAGCATAGTAGAAGGCACGTTCGACTGGGTTAAAAGCAACAGCTGACGTATTAACGACGTTCATTGATAAGTTGGCGAGTGCAGTAGGTCTTGTATGCCGCATCAAGTTGCTCGTGGCGCGGATCTACTACCTGTAACGACGGGTTTTATCCGGCGCCGTAGCGAATCCAAACGTAGTGGAGGCGTGGCCGTGCTGCCCCAACCACTTGGCATCCCACGCACCTGGGTACAGAGTCAAAGTTCGGGAATGGCACAACGGCAGGTACTACGCGCGCAGCCGGTGTGTTTGATCTTTTACGTATTGTGCGGTGGGGCAGAGGGAACCCAGGGGCATACCGCGGTCACGTAAAATGGCGTAGCCACGCTCACCGGCAGGAGTCGTGCCGGTGGCGGCGTCCAACCCAGCGATATCCGGTCAACCTCTCGGGTAATCAAAGAACTCGTGATCAGCAACGAAAAAGAACAAGTGCATCTGGCGCACGCCTATGACGAGGCACGCGGCTATCTCGCCATGAGCCCACACGCCCAAGCGCAGTCCTCCTGGCTGAAGAGCATTCGAGACGACCGGGACACGCGGACGTTCTTCGCGGGGGAGGCGATCCGGAGCACCACGGGTTTTGCGGTTGCCGTGGCCGCGCTGGTGGCTAAAGCCTACGTCGTCTGCGTCGAAAGCGGCGAAGAGGCACTGGCGCCGACGGTCAAACAGGTCGAAGGCCTGAAGGCCAGCGCCAGCGCGTTGGCGTCTAAGCTGGAGTCGGCCGGCGGGTGGGTCGTTCCCGACGCGCGACGGTCGGAGTTTCGCGAGCCCTTGCGCCGCCTGGCGTCGGCGCCGTCGACCCTGGCGCCCCGTGCGGTGGGTCGCCCGCCCCTGCTCAAGCGGCGGCAATTCGTCCTGTCGCTCGCCGAGTCGCTGTACGAGTTGAGCGCCACGTTCCCTATCAAGCTGCTGATGATTGCGGCCATCAAGGGATGGGAGGACACGGGCGAGCGGCAGATTCGCGACATTCTGACCGAAACCGTCAGATCCTCGATTGCCTCGACGGTGCGCGCGCGGCGTGCGGCGCAGGTTGGATATGAGAATGCCACCTTTGCGCTGCTCAACCGTGTCAAGGTGGCTCCCCCGACGCTGGTCGCCGCCAAGCGAACCGACACGCGCAGCGACGCCGAAAAGATCGCCGCTGGGCTCGAGCTGTTTCGCAGCCTCACGGACCCGACGGCGTCGATCTTGATGGTCGACGCCGTGCGCGGCATCGCTGACGAGCTCGGTATCTTGCCTGAGGCGCAGACCGAAGCCGACGGCGGAAATGGCAGCGTTTCGGAGTGAATTTCCGCCGGCGCGAATTCGCCGCCGGGCGGCAGGTTTTTCGTAGCAGCAAACGCGGGGCGGTCGCCGACCATAGCGTCCATCTTGACCACCCTGAGAAGTCGCATGGACGCAGAACTCAGCAAAAAGAACCGAGCCGCATTTACTGCCATTCTGGATCGCATTCCCGGCAATAGCGCCGCGTGTCAGCGGGCGCGCATGCTCGCCGCGATGCGCCAGTTTGAAGAAGTCACGACGCTCGAGGCCATGCGCTTCCTGGACGTCTACGATCCGCGACCGCGCGTCTATGAATTGCGCCGCGAGGGATACTGGATTCGCACGACCTACGCGATGCAGCCGACCGAAAGCGGAGTGGTACATGCCGTCGGTGCCTACTCGCTCGCGGAACACAACAGCGCGCTTACGCGACCCTCACGAAACGAAGGGTGGATGCAAATGGCACTTCCGTGGAGTCCGGCATCCCTCGAAGGCTGGGTGGCGAGCGCCCCTGCATGACGTCGGCCCCGACCCGTGAACTTCTCTTTGTGCCGGGGCGGTATCTCGGGCCATTTACGGGCCTGGAGTAGCGCACGACGGATGACTACGCTCATTCTCAGCAATGTGAGCGTGCCGAAGCACCAGCAAGCCAACGTCGGGTCTTCCTCCTGCCGCCCGACGGCGAATTTCATGGTCGTTGGAGGGTGATGCGAGGCACTCACTCAGGTGGGACGGCTCGCACCAAGCGAAGCTCGGTGCCGAGCATGGCGCGCCGCGAAGCATTGACACGCTTATCGTCGCCAAGGCGGCGGGCATCCGAAGTGCGTTCCGCGCGGCATATTTGCATGAGCCACACTGCGGCAGAGCCGGATCAAAACTACTGAACATTGGCGGTAATGTTCAGTAGCGGGAAAAAGATCACAAAAACTGTCTAAAAATGATCCGGCGTATGGAAGAATCGGCTGCATTTCCATTACCGTGCATGCGCTATATGGACCAGGCAATTCTCGACGACCTTCAGCATGGCCGGATAGGGGCGATCGCGCTCGACACCGAAGTATTCGACGCGAAACAGCTCAATCTGGAAACGGGGCTGCTGAAGCGAGTCGCACAGTTTGTCGACAGCGAAATCACCGTGTTGCTGCCCGATGTAGTCGCCAGCGAGGTCGAGGCCCATCTGAGGCAGGCCGCAAGCGAAGCGCAGGGCAAGCTCAAGCGCGCGATGCGTCTGATGGAGCAGGCGCAGCTGCTGTCGCTGGTCGATGGCGCGACGCCGGCGAAGCAGCTACTCGAGCGGATCGCCGAACCGGCGGCCGCAACCGAAGTGGCGAGCGAGCGCCTGGCGGCCTGGATCGAACGCTCGGGCGCCGTGGTCCTCCACGCCGGCGAACATGTGACGCTGGATCAGGTCCTGCTCCGGTACTTCGATGCGAAGCCGCCTTTTGCGGCAAGCGGTCCGAAGAAGAATGAGTTTCCGGATGCGGTCGCGCTGCTGACGCTTGAAGGGTGGGCCGAACAGCAGCAGCGCAAGGTGCTGGTAGTCTCAAACGATCCCGACTGGGTCCGGTACTGCGCAACGAGCCCGGGACTCGTCGTGGTTCGCGATCTCGCGGACGCGCTGGGTGCGTTCCAGGGCGAGACCGCGCGTTATGCGTGCCGCTGGGTGTGTGAGTCGCTGGCCCTGGGCGGGGTATCCCGCGTACGCGATCCGCTCAACCTGGAAGCGGCCCTGCTGTACGCGCTGCAGATGCATAGCGAGCGGATCGAATTCGCGATCGAGGCGGACTCGCAGTTCTACTTCCAGGAAGACACGGTAGAGCCAGACTTTGAGGACGTCGAGCTGCCCGATCCCGTGAAGGCGGAAGAGTTGTTCGAAGCGGTGGACTATGGGAAAGGGTACGTGGTGCTGCAGGTCGAAGGCACGGCACGCGCCCGTGTCGCGAGCTACTTCAAGTTCCAGCGCTACTACTCATCGGACGGCGATTACCTTCCGATGGGTCATGGCTCAGTCGTGCGAAATGAGCAGATCCGGTTCCGCGCGCTCGTAACGCTCACCGGCGATATCCCGGCCCGCATGGCAGTAGATGAAGTCGAGATCCTGACCGGACTCCATCACATGGAGCTTGGCACGATCGGGCCTGACTGGCTCGGCGACCCCGACCATTCTGATGCGGGCGATACGGAGTGAGTGCAGTGTCGCAGGACGGCCGCGGACGCGAGCCGTCGTGGACGAACCTCAAGGCAAAAACGGTATGACGGGCTGGCAGGATTTTGCGGTGGTGATGCTGTCGTCGGCCGGTGTGAGCGTTGTCTTGACACCTGCGTTGGTCTGGCTGTTGCACACCTGGATCGGTGAGCGCGTGCGCGGGGCGATCCAGGCCGAGTACGCGGAAAAGCTCGAAAGCCTGAGAGCACAGCTGCAGGCCGATGCAGCGCTGAAGCTGGAAACCTACAGGGCGACGCTGAAAGGGCAAGGCGACGCCGAGCTGGAGAAGCTGCGCGCGTCCCTGGCGATCGCCGAACCGGGAACAACGAAGCTTTCCAACGGTTCAAACAGCAGTGAAAGCGATGCCGTTGAATTCGCGTCCGCAGGTACCCGCGCAGAACTGGAACGGCGGAGACGATCCAGCAATCCTGGCGGGCATCGGTGGAATCGTAGAAGCAATACGGCGCTGCCACCCGACCGCGCGGCTCGAACCATTATCCAGCAAGGCTCTCCCGTTCCTCTGCGAACTGCGTGACCGCGAAGTGGCACATTTACCGTCGCGACGGTAACAAAAGTATTGCGGTCTACGTTAATACGCGAATCTTTCGCGACACTCGAACAACATATCAAGGACTACCTATCGATGCATCTCGAAGCAATCCCGTACTGCGGCGACGGAATCGGGCATGGGGAAGCGTAGTGATCCGATTTGGTTTTGCCGACACCCCTTGGTCCGTCGCGACAGCCGGGAAAAGTCAATACTTCTTGAGCATTTTCGCTGATCAGAATTATAAAAATAAACGACTCGCATGGGGCGTTGTAAATATCTCTAAATATCAGGTCATACGCGGCTATATCTGAAGAAGACAATGCTGACCTATAAACGCCATATTCAGATATGAACAGGCGCGGCTGCGCTGCGTCCTGGCTGCGCTGTGTCCTTGATTGAGTGCTAATTCAGACATGGCGTGCGCCCCAGATCGGCCCGGCCCCCGCCGATCAAGGCTTACATGGCCCCCGCACTGGCAGGGGCGACGGCAAGGCGTTGACTCAATACTCAGGCTAAATAAACACACAAATCAAAAATGTACGCCGCATATTGCAATTGAAAATTGTGCGGTTATGATGACGTCTCTGTAAGGATTTCCTGAACGTTTGATTTGCAAAGGCAAAGGAAATGTTTGCCGCCATTTGCCGCGAAGACGGTAATTAATGCTCGCGGCGCAGACGGACTAAATCGAGGAGACGACATGCTGAGTCCCCATGAATTCGCCACCTTAATGCTCATCAAGGACGCGCCGGATCGGATCGGACTGGACCGCGCCGAACTCGACACGCTGCTGGAACGTCAGCTCATAACACTGGAACGTCTCGCGTCGGGCCACCGACGTCCTCATGTCACAAGCGAAGGCGCTTCCATTCTCAAAGCTGTCGCGCGTAGGCGCTAGGGAATTGCGGCGCGTGTCGCTGCAGCACGTGGCGAGTGCGCCGACGAAGAAGTAAGCGAAGTAGCTTTTGTTGGACTTTAATGTGTAGTGCCTCTTGCTGTAACGACCCTCCGAAGTATTCGCGACGCATGCTGCCTGGCAGGCGTCCTTGCACTTCGGTCCATCCATCATCGTCATTCGCCGCGCGACATCCGGTCGATCGGGGTTTCGCGCGGCGGACTGCATCTTGAGGAATTTCAATAATGGCTCTATCGAGTCCCGAGCAAATCGCCGCATCGCAGAAGGCCAGCCTCGACGCATTCTTCGGATTGACCGGCAAGGTCTTCGAAGGCGTCGAAAATCTGCTTGCGCTGAACGTGCAGGTCGTCAAGTCTACGCTGGCGGAATCGCACGAGAACCTGACGAAGACGCCCGGCACAACAGACCCGCAGCAGTGGTTCACGCTGCAAGCCGGTTTCACCGCGCCTTTCGCGGAGAAATCACTGTCATACGGCCGTCAACTCTTCGACATCGCGTCAACTACGCAGGCTGAGGTCGCGCAACTCGCACAGACGCAGTACGAACGGTATAACGCACGCATGCAGGAATTCATCGAGGAAGCGACGAAGAGTGCTCCCGCGGGTTCCGAAGCGGCGATCGCCGCGTGGAAGTCCGCGATCAGCGCCACCACCACGCTGTGCGAATCGCTGCAGAAGACGGGGCAGCAGGCCGTGGAAATGGCCGGGACCAATCTCGAAGCCGTCACGGCCTCAGCGTCCAAGGCCGCCAAACGTAGTGCCACCGAGTCGGCTGCCGTAGCCGTGAGCGCGTAGCACTAAGACTCACGCGGGCAGCGATGCCCGCGTTATCGGTTCCATACTTATATGTAGGATTCCTTTTATTCAATGCGGGTAAGAGTCCGGCATTTCAATGCATCCAATTTTTCACTGAAGGCAGTGTTGCTCCAGACGAGCACGCCGCCGGTATTTGTGAGGACGATTCGATGGCAAAGCAGATCGCGGTAGTAACGGGTGGCATGGGTGGACTGGGCGAGGCGATCAGCATCAAGTTGCATGACGCGGGTTATGCGGTCGTAGTCACCTATTCGCCCGGCAACACCGGTGCGAATGAGTGGCTCGCACGCACGGAAGCCGAGGGACGACAGTTCCGCGCGTATGCGGTCGACGTCGCCGACTACGACTCGTGCGAAAAATGCACGGCGCAGATCAAAGCGGAAGTCGGACCCGTCGACATCCTGGTCAACAACGCCGGCATCACGCGCGACGCCAGCTTCAAAAAACTGGACAAGGTCAATTGGGACGCGGTAATCCGCACCAACCTCGATTCGGTGTTCAACATGACGAAGCCGGTGTGCGACAGCATGGTCGAGCGCGGCTGGGGCCGCATCATCAACGTGTCGTCGATCATCGGCTCCAAAGGTGGGTTCGGCCAGACCAACTATGCGGCGGCAAAGGCCGGCATGCATGGGTTCACGAAATCGCTGGCGCTCGAGGTGGCGAAAAAAGGCGTCACTGTCAACACGATCTCGCCCGGCTATATCGCGACGAAGATGGTGATGGCGGTGCCCGAGGAAATCCGCGAGACGAAGATCATCCCGCAGATTCCGGTCGGCCGGCTCGGGCACCCGGACGAAGTTGCCGCACTCGTGCTGTACCTGTGTTCGCGCGAAGCGGGCTTCGTGACCGGCGCCAACATTGCGATCAACGGCGGCCAACACTTGCAGTGAACCCGAGAGATCGGCAATGGAGATTCCGATGAGTGAAGCAGTGGCAATCGTCGTAGCTCGTTTACCCGAGGCCGCCGTTTTTCCTTCGGTAAGTCTGCGCCAGCTGTTTGTGCTGTGGAAGTTAGCGACGCCGGATAGCTCGCGTAAGCGCTGAAGAGATTCCGCGTGTAAAAAAGCCGCAGACATTGTCTGCGGCCTGAAGCACACGTTGCGCAAGGAGCGCTGACGTTGGTCCCATCGTTCGCATCCCCATTGTTGGTCCCATCGTACACATCCGCGCCTCTCAATCAATCAGGTATCTCGTCTGAATATATGAGAGAGGCTGCATTGCCGCATCTACGGCGGGGCGGGGCGTAAGTTCATCGTGACCGCAGGCGTTGCAAAATGGGCGCAGCGCCGCTCGTCTGGCCCGGAATGATGTATCCGGACCTTCACTTGACCAGGGTCTTGGTCTGTATAGTTGAACCAGTATCCGGGTTGGCGATGTTGCATTCGCGTGCGTCGATCCACTCAATCGACCATTCGTGCGCTACCTGAACCGCCTCATCTTCATTATCGAACCAGGAAAGATTGCGCTCGATGTGCATCTCAGCGTCCGCACCATCGTCATTGTCAGTTGACGCGCGGATCAGTCGCGCGTGCGCAAAAAACCGACCAAGCGAGAAATCCGGGGTTGGGTCAATGACCCAGCCGCGGTACTTGAACTCCATGATTACCTCCAATACTTAGCAAATCGAAATTCCAACAAGCAAAGCATGGATTCATCAGGCCTATTCGCTAAACCTCCAAGGTTGAATTGCCGGCGTCGGGGCCGGCGAGCAAGCGGCACGTCGTCTTCGGCCGCAATACTGTTATAGATCCGCGCCAGTGCTCTTGCCCATCGAAAATCAGAGGATGCCGTGCCAGACAGACGGGGCCGAAGCGCCCATGCGGACCAGCCGAAACACAGCCCCTCGGGGCTGTGTTTCGGCAGCCAACGCACCTGTAACGAGACATTTATTAGCGCAATAGAGGGCTCGGTTTGGCCGACGGCTGCCGGTCGCAACTTTCACCTCACGACTGACCCGCAGCGGCTGTACACGCGTGGGAACCATCGCGAAGGGCACTTTTCTTCAGATGCTCCCACCGGCAAGAACCGCTGGCCGCGCACACCGACGCGCTAAAGGTCGTCACGTGGCGTCGAATAAGCCGCTTGTCGCCCCACGGGGCGCGTGCCTTAGCGCAACGCACCTGTCGTGACCCCATATCTGGAGATTGACGTGGCGAGTTCGCCATCCTATAACCATCCATATGGATGGCGTATGGATGGAAAATGGAAGCGCGCAAACCCCCGCATGCACTCACCGTACCGCTCCGTCCGAAGGGCGGCGAGACGGAAAAGATCACCATTAATCTCGGTCCCGTCGACCTCGGCCAGATCGACCTGCTGGTCGAAGAAGGCTTTTACTCGAATCGCACCGATCTGATCCGCACTGCGATCCGCAACCAGTTGGCGGTTCACGCCCAGACCGTCAGTGAAACGGTTACGCGCCGGGCATTGGTGCTTGGTCTGCAGCACTTTTCCAGACAGGATCTGGAGGCGGTGAGGGCCGCTAGACAGCAGCTCAACATTCAGGTGCTGGGGCTCGCCAGCATTGCCTCCGATGTCACCCCTGAGCTCGCGCTTGCCACGATCGCGTCGGTCGTGGTGCTGGGCGCATTCCACGCTTCACCTGCGGTCAAGGCAGCGTTGGCTGAACGAATCAGCTAGCCCGGCCTGCTGCCTGAACAGGACTCCGATGATGAAGATGAACGAAGATTTCCTGTCGTCCATGCGGGAGGCGATGCACCTGTTGCGCACCGCTGGTCCGCTCGAAGCAACCGCAGCGATTCAACGAGCGCTGCGGGGCACCGACGGCACGCCAGGTGCCGCGGCGCCCCGACCGCCCGCTGACGTAGGCGACGCGCAGTATCCTTCGCGATGGCGTGTTCCACCGGAATTCACCGGCCCGCGCGAGAGCGACGGACGCGTCTTCCCACCCACATGTCGTTCGGGAGACCGATGTCGAGGACCGCGGGCATTTCAGCGCGAGGACGTACGCCAACGACGCCGGGCGGCGGAACTATAAGCTCTACGTGCCTAGCGGATACACGGGCGCGCCGTTGCCGCTGATCGTGATGTTGCACGGGTGCACGCAGGACGCCGACGATTTTTCGGCAGGCACCCGGATGAACACGCTCGCCGAGCAGCACGGCTGCCTCGTCGCATACCCGATCCAGCCGCGGCGGGCGAACCCGTCCAGGTGCTGGAACTGGTTCAAGCCAAGTGACCAGCAACGGGAGCGAGGCGAGCCTGCGCTGATTGCGGGAATCACCCGCTACGTGATGGGCAGCCACGGTGTCGACCGGGCCCGCGTGTACGTCGCCGGTCTATCGGCTGGTGGTGCGATGGCCGCAGTGATGATTCACACCTACCCGGAACTCTATGCAGCGGCAGGAATTCACTCGGGTCTGCCATATCGCTGCGCTCACGACTTGCCATCGGCACTCGCAGCGATGAAAGGGGGCAAACAGGCCCGGCGTGCGCCGTTCGCCAACGGTAACGATAGGTCCACCGCGCCGAAGCGGCCGTTGATCGTCTTCCACGGCGACGCTGATGCGACGGTTCACCCCTCCAATGGCATCGAACTCCTGCGGGAATTCGGCCCGAGCACGCCTCCCCTCGCTGAGGCACTGTGGAGCCAGGCAGGCGGGCGACTGTGCACGCGGCAATGGCTGACGGCCGTCAACGGCGTTGAAGCGGAGTATTGGATCATTCACGGTGCATCGCATGCATGGTCCGGTGGTAGCGTCGGCGGAACGTACACCGATGCCAGTGGCCCCGACGCCAGCGCCGAGATGGTGCGTTTCTTTCTCGCGCATCCACAGCACCAGCAGCTTTGGGGCCCTCGCTTCAAGGTTGAACCACATACGGCGGGAATGCGGACAGACGGAGATCGTCCACCGCGCCACCGACGGTGAAGTGATACAGGCTTTGCCAAGTGTGATCCTCCATGCCGAGCAGTGCGTGCATTTCATCATCGAAAAAGCAGCCTATCCCCGTGGCGCGCACGCCCGCGGCTTCCGCTTCGAGATAGAGCGTCTGGCCGAGCATGCCGCATTCCCAGAAAAGATGGCGATAGCGCCATGGTTGCTTCAAGGCGATTTCGAATCTCGCGATCATCCCCAGCGCAAAGCAGGAATCGGCGCCGATATCCTGGTGGCAGCAGATCAACTTTGCCGCGGCTCGCAAATCGTAAGGCAGCAGAAAATAGAGCGGCAGAGGGTCCGGTCCGGCCTTTAACCACAGCCATTCTGGACGCATGGACAGCTTGAGATCCGGCAGTGCGCGCGAATTTCTCACGAGCATATACAGGCCCGGCTCCAGTCCTTCCACGCGGTGTACCAACAGCGCCGCATGCACGGCAGCAGGACACGTCAGCGCATTCCACGGCGGCGTGTCTGGACGTGTCAACAGACACGCCAGCATGCTGAAAAAAGCCGCGTCGGTGACGCGCGTCGTACCATCGAAATTCACAGCGCTGCGACGCTGTCTGGCGATTCGGGCGAAGCTGAGATCGAGGGCGGGCGTGGGGGGCGCCGGGCGCCGTTCCGGATTCGGCGGGGGCGGTTCGCGAGTACGGGACTTATGCGTGGCGCGACGGATCGAATCGATTTGCGGCCACCTCACATGTCCCGGGCTTAGCTGATTCGCGCGTCCGTGCCACTGCGCCGTATCCAATGCAATCAGCATGCGCTCCAGATCAGGCCGCAATTCAGAGTTGCCGATCCAAAGTAAAGCATCCGGCGCCTCAACTTCGGCCACTCCGAAATCGTCGCCGCGGTCCAATCCAAGCAAGTTGGCCACAGCATCATCCGCAGCCGCCTCCACCAGTCGCGTCTGCCAGCCGAGAGCTGCCGCTGCGTAACTCAGCGCGGCGATGACATGGCCGCAATCGTGCTGGCAGTAGCGCCAGGCGCGCATGCCGTATTTCCACGCCTCGCGCCAGTGGATCGAACTGATGCCGACCAGGACGCCGTTGCTCGAGAACGCCTCAGTCCATCGCGGATCATCCACGGCAGCACGACGTTCAAGCAAATGGTCCCGGCTCAGGTAGTGGTAGACCCCACCGGATAAGCCGGGCAAAGCCGGACACAGAAGATAGCCCTCGGTTGGATGCAGATTTCCGCTCGAAGGGTTGCAACGCAGTGCCCATCGCTGGGCGCCAGAGGATTTCCACGCCGACAGGCCGAGCGAGAGTTCGAACAGGATTGCCACATCGGAAAGGTCGAATCCGTGTGCGGGCGGTAGGGCGCCGCAGCGCAGCTCGTTGTAGCGCGTAGCCAGTGTGTCCGCGGCTAACGGCAGACGAATGCGCGGTGTGCCGTAAAACTCTCGGAACGGATCCGGCTGGTTTGTCCAGTCGAGTTCCCTAGGGCCGGGAGCATAGCAGTTGACGCGGTGTTTGCTGTGTTCGTGATATTCAAGCAGCGCGTGCTTTAACCGGTCCATGTTCCATTCTGCCCAGAGATGCCCGCCACTGCGCAGGTACAAAACAATAAGGACACCCGTCGCGCGCCGCGCGGGATTCTGCGCCTGGGTCCCTTCATACCCTCGGTTTCCATGGCAGCATTCCGCTCCTCGCTGGCCTCAATGGGTTCCATCGCCTCGTCGATGGAAGCTGTCGCGCGTTGTGTGGCCGCCCGCGTTTCGTCGACGGTGGCGCCAGGTCCTCCGTCGTCGTTGCTCGGGGGCTCCAGCATGTCTCTAAGCATGGCAGCCAACTCCGGCGTGTCCCACGGCGCGCCTTGCTGCCTTTTCCTCTTCACGTAGTGCCTGACTTCTGCGTCCTGCTCCGGCGTCAAGGGAAGACCGCGAAAAGTGCTTTGGGGGGTTGCGTCGGCCATGATACTGCTCCGGGACTTGTCCTGTTTAAAGTGTAGCGCCGTTGTAGAGAGGAAGCCTTAACTATCGGTCTGTGCGTCGGCTGATCCGTGGGCAGATGGCGTGGTTGAGCAAAACGGCTGGCCGCGGAAGAGACATACTCCGAACGTCACATACGTCCTTCGATTCATCTGCCGACGGCCCCGGCGGTTCACGGTCGCGCGCGAAACCGACGCAAATTGCCAGGGGTCGTGAAGGATGGCATGAGCCATGACCAAACTATCCGGGCAGTTCACCGTCGCGCGCGCGCTCAAAATCTGTACGCTCGTAGTTCCCGGCTGCGACCGGATCGGACATGGATGAGAGTATCGACTCAATTCGGATACCCATCGGTTACGAAACCGACTGAGCGCGGCGTTTCAGGCCAGATCTCGAAGCTGGCGTCTTCGACAAGCCGGAATGAAATCGCTCGTGTTACTGCGCTGCAGGTACGAGTTGACGGCTGCCGCAAAAGATGCGGGCGATGTCCACCTGAAGGGGAAGGCAGAAGGAAAATAGGTCTACGATTGATTTTTCCGTCTTGTTGCGGCGCTGGAACCGGAGGTCTTCATGCAACGAACAGTCGAATATCGCGGATTCGAAGTTCACATTGATCTGCTTCCCACATCGACGGATATGTTCGATGTCTGGTTTCGCATCGAAGGACCCATCAAGCCTCCTGGTGTGGCAGCGCTCGGCGAGCGTATCAAAATCCGAGGTGGCCCGTTTTCCCGTCGCTGGGCCTAACAGTTGCCTATGCGCAAGCACACGTGTGCGCCGCTCCTCGACCCAGTAGGGACAGCATCACCGGTGAGCATGCGCCTGCGGCGAGGATGGCATTTCATTCACGGCCATCCGGTCAACGCTTATGGTGGATCCAGTCTCGCATGGGAGGATGCGCGTCCAGCCAGCGGAGTTGCTGATTCCTGTGGTACCCGCGCCTGTAGTGTTCTGCCACCAATATCGCAGCCATGATCAGTACGATCACCCCAAACAACACTGCCGTCATTAACTCGGGCATGGCAGTCTCCTCTCAGCGTTTTTCGCAGCCCCCCACGACCAGGCGAACCGCAGTGCGCGCCGCGGCTTATTCAGCGGGGCGCGCAACCGTAGTCACGGATTTGTAAGAGTGGGATCGGAACAGCATCGTTGACCGCACCGTCAATGCTTATGGTGCATCCAACCCATGTGATGTGCATCGAGCCACTGAACCATCCCCTCGCCCTTGTGGTCGCGCATGTAACGTTGCGCCAGCATGAACGCGACGACCAACAGGACCGCCAGGCCGACCACAAAGCTAATCATTGACTGAGTCATGGCGGCCTCCTTGCTGGGTTGCGACCATCTTTACATTGTAGGTGATGCGCTCACGGAAACCGGCATCCCGCCCGGCTCCTGTCCCTCAGGAAAAAAACAGCGTTTCCCTGGCCCGGCGGTCGAATGGAGGCCGCCCGCTCCGCTTCGGTTCCGGCCAATTTTCTAGTACGCCAGACAAAAAAGCCGGCATTTTTGCCGGCTTCTTCTGACTGCTCTTCAGCAGTCGCGCGACTGACGCTTATCCGACGCGCTGTTCCGTGGTTTGAGGTGCATTGGGCGTTCAAATTTATGTTCGGCGCCGTCATTTTGAGCTTCGGCTTGCTTGCGCTTGCTGTGCCCAACTTGCTGTGCGCGCCGCTAATTCGCGATGCTTGGCCTCGTCGCGGTTGTTCTCGGTTTTCAGTCGGTTCCGTTACGAACTCCGGCGTGTTGCAAAGACGATTGGGTCGCCGAACGACTAATCCGCAATCCTAAAAGTTGGACTCGGGAAGCGCGACTGCGTTCAGAAATGAATTGTGACGACGGGCCGAAACGGCCAATGACTTGTATGTTGGGACGGCATATATCATCAATTACGCGCCTTTCGGGGCCACGTGGCGCCCGTAAAGCATCTTGGTGATCAGGTTAAAGCTGACGTGCATCTGGCTGGCCTCACTAATCGGATCGACTCCCTGACGATCCGTGACTGAGCGCGGCCAGGATGGAATTTGTGAATTGAAGCAGCGTCGAGTGATATTCGGCGGGGAGGGGCACATCGTCCATCAGTGACATAGCATCTTCGATGCCGTGCCGGAACGACTTAGCAATCTCGGCTCGCTGCGACGTTGCCAAGTGCGGCAAGGCTGCATCAAAAAATTTGCCCAGAACCATCGCTCGAGCGCCAAGCGCGCTCACGACCTTCGCATTGGCGGTGACGAGCTTGCCCATTTGTGCAAGCACCTCGTTTGCATTGTCCAATTTTTTTCGGCTCCGTTCAGACTTCTTGCCAGTTGCCGGCACCGGTGCCGGTTGCATTCAATGTGTTCCTGTCAGGGGTAATCCGAGCCGTTGTATCCGCTCTTGTCAACACCGCACGGCGCGATGTGTGAACGTTCGTTGCCGAGCGCATTTCGCTACTCACGGCAATTGTGCGTGACGTGGTTGGCGTCCTGTCGCCCACGTTGAGGAAGGCCACCGCGTCGCGTAGGTCCTGGGCCTGCTGCGCCATCGCCTGGGCAGCGGTTGAGGCTTCCTCGACCAGGGAGGCATTCTGCTGGGTTACCTCGTCCATTTGACTTACCGCTCGGCTCACCTGCTCAATCCTGGTGCTCTGCTCTTCCGATGCCGATGAGATTTCGCCCATGATGTCGGTCACATGCTTGACCGATTCGACGATTTCGCTGATGGTGCTGCCCGCTTCCTCGACAAGCTTCGAGCCAGTGTCCACTCGTTCGACCGAATCGCAGATCAGGTCTTTGATTTCTTTTGCAGCAGCAGCGCAGCGCTGCGCTGCGCGAGCGTACGAACTTCACCGGCCACGACCGCAAACCCGCGACCCTGTGTACCGGCGCGAGCCGCCTCGACCGCTGCATTGAGGGCGAGGATGTTGGTCTGAAAGGCAATCCCTTCGATCACAGCGATGATCTCGGACATTTTTGCGGAGCTTGTGGAGATCTCGCGCATCGTTTCGACTACTCGTCCAACCACTTCGCCGCCGCGCTGCGCGACTCCCGAGGCCGTGCGAGCGAGTGTTGCCGCTTGCTTCGCATTGTCCGTGTTATGACGGACCGCAGCAGTCAGTTCTTCCATGCTCGAGGCGGTTTCTTCCAGGGATGCCGCCTGTTCCTCCGTACGGCTCGACAAATCCAGAGTGCCTTGAGCAATCTGAGCGCTCGCCGTCGCCACACCTTCAGCGTTCTCGCGTACTTCCGACACCACCTGCAACAGAGCATCGCGCATCGCCTTCAGCGATGCCATTAGACTACTCGTGTCGCCGGGCCGAAGGTTGATGCTCACGCTGAGATCGCCGGCTGCCACGCTTCTGGCCAGGTCGGCGGCTGTCCCTGGCTCGGTTCCCAACTGCCGTGTCAGGCTTCGCGACATCCAGATGCCGAGTCCCAAGCCTACCGAGGCAGACAAGACCACCAACGCAAGCATCAATTCGCGACTTTCTTCGTACACCCTGTCATTTGCTTCGGCCGTGTTTTGCGCGACGCTCCGTTTCACTTCAACCAGTGTGTTCATGAGGCTCAAGGTCCTGAAACCCTTTTGGTGGTATTCGCCTAATAGATATTCGGTCACGGCACTTCGATCCTGTGACCCAGAGGCGACAATCCTGCCCTTCATTTCGTTGAAGGCTTGCATGTATTCCTGCCAGCTCTGATCAAGATCGGCGAAGGCAGCCTTTCCCTTCTCGGTATAGAGGAGGGGGTGCACTTGGTTAAGGTGGTCGCGCGCTGAGGCCAGGGCCTGTTCGGCTTCGCCCAGGGATTCAGTTTGCTGCTCGGCGGTGGAAACCAGAATGGCGTTGCGTAAATATGTACCCGCTTTCAGTACGTCGGTGTTCGCCTCCTGTATTAAGTTAAGCCCCACGAGGTCCAACCGATAGGTCCTATCTGCGTTTGCGCTAATCTGGGCCATGTCGTGAAGACCTACCCCGCTGACGATGGCGCTGATGCTGGATATCAGGATAAAGGCGCTGACTAGTTTGACGCCGAGTCTCATATTGCCGAAATTCATAGTTTGCTCTATCAAGCTGAGAGAGCCAGCACTGAGAAATAGATGCAGCGGCGCTGGAGTGGCTGCGACAGCAGGCTATGTTCTTTGACCCCGGCGCTAACTAGTGCAACGCCCTCGGCTGGCTCCTGTCAGAATTCGAGCCAGTTTTCAGAGGCGTCTGCTGTGACGACGCTCGCCGTTCTCCTTGTCGCGTTAGCGAGGAGCTTAGAGTCGCGAATAGGTATCTCTTCCGGTTCAGGGTCATTCACGTCATTTGGTCTCAGTCTTGTCGATGAGGTATGTCCGTCAGTCCACTTACCCCTTTAGGGGGCTGGCTAATCTGAATTTGGTCGTGCTGCTATGGCATCCGGCAGCGAGCCACATTTATGATCGAATGCTCATGGATGATATATTGGTCAATAATGGCGGCAACAAACTGTTGCGAGGGTGAGGCGTCGACGCCGTTGTTTGCAACCGACAACTGTACGAATGGCATACAGAGTCTGGATCAAGAGAATCGCGTAGAAGTAGCATTCAGGGTGTTTTGGCCGCGGGTATTTGTCATCGTTTTGTGACATTTCTAGCAAGTGCTTAGCTAGCTAGTGTCGCCACGTTGGACTAAACCGGCTCAACGGCGATCGGAACTGCACTACCTTTTTCCGGGGAAAGTCAAATGGAGTGCTTTGCTGAATTCCATGGAATGCCGGTTATGCCGAATACGCACGCGACAAAGCGAATCGGCATAGCGCTGTTCGACCGCTTTGCGTTGCTGGGCGCGGCCACGATCGCGGAAGTCTTCCACTCGGCAAACGCCCTCGCCGCCTCGGCGGAGCAGAGTGGCGAACGTTACGAAGTCTGTCTCTTGTCCGCGGCTGGCGGCAGAATCGCAAGTTCGTCGTCCATGTTCGTGTGGACCGACAGCGTTGAATCGCAGCGCAATGCGGACAACTTCCACGCCCTGTTCATCGTCGGCGGGACCGGCGCGGCCGACGCCTTGCGCGACGGGCGCTTGACCATCTGGCTGCGTCGCGCTTATTCCCGCTCGGAGCTTATATTCCCGATCGCTGAGGGCCGCCTGCTTCTCGAAGTGGTCGGATCCGACCAAGCTACCGACGGACGAGGTTACGGCGGACGCCTCGCAGACTCGTTGCGAAGCTCGACCGGATCAGCACACGTTCCCGAACCGGCTGAAGCTTTGCGTCTCGCGCTGTCGGTCGTCCAGGCGGATCTCGGCGATGAAACGGCCCGTCAGATCTCCAATTGGATCGCACCGCGGGCAGAGACGCCGTTCAACTCGATCGTGCGCAAGAATGCTTCAGTTTGTGTCAGTGAAAAGATCCAGGAATCGGCCCGCTGGCTCGAGGCGAACGGCGATCAGCCCGTCGCCATCGACAGCGCCGCCCAGATTGCTGCCATGAGCGAGCGAAACTTTCTGCGCCGCTTCAAGATGGAAATGGGCATGACACCCTCTGACTATCTGTTGCACGTGCGGCTCGAAATGAGCTGCCGGCTACTCGCCGAAACCGATCTGCCCGTGGACAAAATCGCGAGGCGCTGCGGCATCGGTAGCGGCGGACGGCTTCCGTAGCTATTCCGTAGACACCTTGAGACCACGCCCACGGAGTATCGCGCAAGCAAGCGACCGGTGGCGACCGAAGTTCGGCGTGGATTCGACGTCGAATATAGATCTACGTCCTTTAAAGAGAACCGCTCAATCGCTTGAGATTTGGACTTCTCTTGAACGTTGGTTATCGCGCTTCGAAGTGCGTGTCAAGTGAGGCTGTTACCGCGCGTGTCGATGGCGACGTCGCGCGTACCTCGTCCGTCAGTTAGCGTCGCATGGGATGAAACCGATCAATTTTGATAGAGCGCGCTTGCCAAATAGCGGCGGCGCAATTCGCGCAACGCCGTCGCAAGTATCGCGCTGACGGGCAGCGCCAGCAGCACGCCGAAAAAACCAAACAGTTGTCCGAACGCGAGTAAGGCAAATACCACCGCGAGCGGATGCAGGCCGATGCGCTCGCCGATGAACCGCGGGGTAAGAAAAAAGCTTTCGAGGATCTGGCCGGTGCCGTATACGACTGCCACTACACCGAAGCCGTACCAGTTGCCGAACTGCATTAGCGCGGCGAGTAACGCCAGTGCGAGCCCGGTTGCGAAGCCGACGTAAGGAATGAACACGGCAAGACCGGTGACGACGCCAACGGGCAGCGCGATTTCGAACCCGGCAATCATCAGCGCGATCGGATAGAACGTGGCGAGCACGGCCATCACGAGCATTTGGCCGCGAAGGTATTGCGAAAGCATCTGGTCCATCTCGGTCACGAAGTCGCGCGTCTTAGCGAGCCAGCGGCGTGGCACTAGACTCTCCATGCGGGCGAACATCTGTTGCCTGTCGTAGAGCAGATAGAACAGCACGAGCGGCACTAACACGACGTTGCCGACTACGGTGATCATCGCATTTCCCCCAGAGCGCAAGTAGCGCCACACGGCGAAGGCGACTGTCTGTCCACTGCCTTCGAGCGGGCTCGTCAGCATAGTGCGGACATTGGCAAGGTCGAACGAGCGACTAAGGCCGAGCGAGGCCAGCTTCGGCTGCAGCCATGCGTTCAGCGTCGCAGTCAAGGCGGGAATCTGCATATGGAGCTCAGGCCCTTCCTTTTGGATTACGGCGAACACGAGCAAGGCGAGTGACGTAATCAGCGAAGCGAAGAAGAACATCATCACGAGGGCAGCGAACCCGCGTGGCACGCGTTTGCGTACCAGCCACTCGACGCCGGGTTGCAACACGTATGCGATGAGTCCACCGAGCAGGAACGGTGTGAGGACGGGCCGCAAGATCCACATTAGGATGCCGATCCCGAGGGCGACGGCACCCCAGAACAGGGTCTGTCGATGGTATGGAGTGAGGAGTGGGGCGTTCTGCGACACAGCGGCTAAATCCAAGATGTGGTGGGAACGGGGGGCTATCCAACCAAACCGGTCGATATCGGGCAAATTGACGGACGGCAGTGGCAGTCCATATGTAAAAGGTACGAACCTCGTTTTGCAACGGTCACGGAGTGGCTAGCTGCAGTAGTCCGAGCCTTTACTCCGTACCGCCGGAATTAAAGGCAGAGCCGCGTCCAAGTGGGACGGCGGCTCCTGCGCTCAACGCGGGATGGTTTATTGCTTGAGGGTTTTCAGCAGCGGCTCAATGTCGGGCGCTTGGCGGTAGGGGGAACGACGCTCCATGAGCCGTCGTCGTGACGAAAAAAGAAAATTGTCACCGTGCGGTCTCGCGCGGTCGCCGCGAGGCAAATGCAGCGCACAGCTGATGATTGAAAACCGCGTGAGCGGGTCAGGCGAACTGGCGTTCCGGGTGCGTAACCACCCCACTTATCGACGAGCGAACGCAAGCTACGTACGTCTCCTTCCACTTCTGTCTCCTGAGCTGAATCCGGACCGTTGCTCGGCCCGAAACGTTCCGCGCAGTTTTATCGACATTTGAAGTCCTCGTTCTTTTGCTGTCGGTACCACTTCGCGACGGCAAGTACGCGATGACCATCCGGCTTCAATCGATCATCACAGTGATATTAAACTCTACACTGATCAAAATGTCAATAATGACGATGGAGGATGAAATATTACCGCTGTTGGTTACCCGTGAGACGAAGCACGGTGAGCGTGGAACCTGCAAGACGGGGGCAATGGGGCCGTGTTCTCGACCGCGTACGGCTAAGGTACGCGATGTGCACCAAGAGCTAAACCAGACATGCGTGCAATCTTTCCGAACACTGAGGCAGACCAGATGGCACTTGGCACAGTTGGCCGACCTCAGTCAGACAACGCTGTTTTTGTGATCGAATCTCCAAAAATGATTAAATAGTCATTTACGATTTTGTAATCTATACTGGGGAATAAACACAGATCGGAGCTGTCATGTCGAACAATACCGAGAGCCGCCGGACACCGAAGCGCTCCATCCCAGAGGCCGCCACCGTTTCCGCGCCAGCTGTCGAAGAGCGCGAGCCGCGCGGCGCGCGCCGCAAGCGAGAGACCCGTACCCGCCTGCTCGACGCTGCGTTGATGCTGATGGCCGAAAAAGGAATGGAAGGCGTAGCTGTCAATGAAATCACCGAGGCTGCAGACGTCGGTTTCGGCTCCTTCTACAATCATTTCGAATCGAAGGAGGCAATCTATTCCGCACTCATCGACCGCGTGTTTGAGGACTTCGCCGATATGCTCGACCGCCTCGCCGACAGTTTGTCCGACCCCGCCGAGGTCGTCGCGGTCTCGGTGCGTCACACCTTGATACGTACCCGGCGCGAGTCGGTATGGGGGCGGCTCTTGATACGTGAAGGCTTTTCCGCGCACGTTCTCAGCCGTGGCCTGGGGCAGAGGCTGCTGCGGGACGTCCAACGCGGTATCGCCGCCAAGCGCTTCGTACTCGCCGATCCCTACATCGGCTTCCTTTCGATAGGGGGGACGGTGCTGGCGGCAATCGCCGCCGAACTGCACTTCGTCGGGCCCGGCGCGTCGGCGGCCGGAGTGCTGGAGGAACTCGGCTTCAGCGGCGAACATTTCGCAGAGCGCACCGCTGCAGGCCTCTTGCAGGTACTAGGCCTGCAGCGTGCGGAGGCAGAGGACATCGCAAGGCGCGCCCTGCCAGGTACGGAACTGAAAGTCAAATCAAGCTGAGCGCGGCCGGGGCGGCTTCGATGATGATTCAGCAGACCGCGCGTCGTGGGCACAGCGGCGCCACGCCGGAAGGGCAGTCACGTACCGAAACAAGAGTTCACGTAAGCGAAGAATTTCTGTGCGTGATCGACGGAGAACTGCAATTGGAACATGAGCAGAAAAGACTCACGCTGAGGGCTGGTGATTTGTCTCCTTATCAGTCGGCGGGGCGGCACCGCTGAACAAATACGGGCAAGAGGGAGGTGGTCGTGATCTGGTTTGAAACGCCAGGCGGATGTGCGTGGCTTGATATCGCTATTATCGGCGGGGATCCCTCAACCGGTTTTGACTTCCGAGTTGCCCATTGGCAACGGAAGTCCAGCGATTTTTTCCGCCTCTTCACCATTTAGACCAAGCGCCTGCAGTACATATGCCGCGGTGCGCTCCGCGAATTTCTCCCCGCCCCAGTCAGGCTCCGTTTGCCCACGCGTCGCTGCCACAATTGAAGTGGCAAAGTGCAGCTCAACCGCGATGCCAGCGAGAATGATGCCAGTGGCGGAGATAAGGCACAGGAAGGGGTCAGCGACGACGAAGCGTCCTGCGGCGATGCCTCGTTTGCCATCTCGCAGCAGCCGAGGACCGAGGCCCCAGTTGAGAATTCGTGCCGAAAACCCTTCACGTATCAACAACTGTCCCCACACCGGTTCTCGCCGCGCGCGCATCAGGGTGTGACGCACGGACACGGCGATTACTTCAGCTGGGTCCGACAAGCCGCTGGCGAGGTGATCGAGCGCGTCAGCGAACTCGTCGAATACCCATTCGAAGACTGCTGCGAAGATCGCTTCCTTCGATTCGAAGTGGTTGTAGAACGAGCCGGAGCCGACGTCGGCGATTTCGGTGATGTCATTAATAGTCACGCAGTCCATACCCTTGTCAGCCACCAGCCTCAGCGTGGCGTCAAGCAGGCGGGCGCGCGTCTCCCGCTTGCGACGCGCGCCGCGCGACTGGCGCGCTTCAGTCACTTCGGCCGCCTCGGTGGATGCGGAAGGCACTTTCGTGACGCGCGGCCGCGTCGTGCGGCGGTTTGGCAAGTCCTTCATGTCAGCTCCTGTTTCTTCATACTTCAATTCTGAATCTAAATGTCATGGTTGACAATGATATCAGTTATGGGTCTAATGTCACCGTATCAGGCCGGTAGGAGTCGACTAGTCCGAGGGGTGTTTTGCAGTGCTGCCGCCGTGGCGGGGTGCTGCTCAGTGAAGTCAACTCGACCTTTGCGAGTCGAAGCACGTTAGTCCGATAGCGGTGAGCATGGGGGGCAGTGGATCGAATGTCGTTGCTGAACCTCGCCAACGCCGCATTTCGGCGCGGCAGCGAGGACGCGGTGACGTGCGGTAAAGCATGCGACGACGAAGTCTGAAAGATTGCCAAATGTCTTAATGAAATAAAAACGTAGGATTACTACGGAAAATAGAATCTTGTGCGTTTGCGCGAAGTGCGAGCTGTGCTCGGTAACACCGAGCCTTGCGGAAGCGTCGCGAACCTATTTCTGGACCACCACCTGCATTGGGAACATCGTGAAACTTTCTGGTCTAAGCGCGCCTAATCCCGCGCGCCAAATCTTGTCTTCCATCGCGCAGCCGCCACAGCGGATGCGGATCCTTATCGTGGCTTGTGGCGCAATTCTCCTTGCGGCGTGTCACCAGCGCGAAATTGTCGCGCCGGAACCCAAGCCCGTTGTCGCGCTCGTGGTTCATCCCGATGGCGTCGCGCCGAATGCGTCGTTGCCGGCTCAGGTACAGGCGCGGTATTCCACGCCCCTTTCGTTCCGCGTAGGCGGCAAGATAATTGAGCGACGCGTCAGAATTGGCGATACCGTGAAGGCAGGCCAGGTCGTCGCCTTGCTCGACGAGACCGATCTGCGCATCAACCTGACCACCGCCCGCGCGCAGCTCGATGCAGCCGAGCACAATCTGGTCTACGCGAAGCAGCAACTCGATCGCGATACGGCCCAGGCAAAGGCCAACCTGATCGCCACTGCTCAGCTGGAACAGTCACAGAACGCGTATGCGTCCGCCCTCGCGCAGCGCGATTCAGCGCTTGCCCAAATGGCGTTTGCCACGGACCATCTGCGCTATGCAACGCTTACGGCGGATCATGACGGCGTAATCGCGTCGGAAGATGCCGACACGGACCAGAACGTACAGGCCACTCAGGCCGTCTATCACCTCGACTGGACCGGTGACGTGGATATCGTCTGCGACGCACCGGAGGGGACGCTGAACTCGCTGACTATCGGCAGCACCGCGCGCGTGAGCCTGCCCGCGCTGCCCGGCAAGACCTTCGAGGCGCGCGTGCGTGAGGTATCGGGCGCGGCCGACCCAGAAAGTCGAACTTGGCGCGTGAAGCTCACGCTCGTTGCACCGAGCCCGCAAGTGCGCCTCGGCATGACGGCGAATGTCACGTTCGACGCCGTCGGCGATGCTCCGGCGAGCGATCCGTACACGGTGCCGGCGACAGCGCTCTTTCACCGCGGCGAGGACCCCGCCGTCTGGGTGGTGCGCTCGGGCGGCGACACACTCGAGCTGCGCTCCGTCACCGTCCAGCGATACGATGAGCGTACTGTCTCGATCTCCTCGGGCCTGCACAACGGCGAGCGCGTTGTGGTGCAAGGCGTGCACGCGGTCGGCGCTGGCCAACATGTGCAAGTAGTGCCCCCCCTGCATCCCGAGGATCTCGCATCATGAGCAGCGTCGACCGTGAAAAAGTGCGCGACGATGCACCGCTCAGTTCGCCAGACGCCGAAGCGAAGAGAGAAGGCCGTTTCAATCTGTCAGAGTGGGCGTTGCGCCATCAGCATCTCGTAATTTACTTGATCGGGCTCATGACACTCTTTGGTGTCATCGGTTACACCCATCTTGCGCAGTCCGAAGACCCGCCGTTCACGTTCCGGACGATGGTGATTCAAACCTATTGGCCCGGCGCGACCGCTCGCGAGGTGCAGGAGCAGATCACTGACCGCATCGGCCGCCAGTTGCAGGCTGCGCCGTACGTCGACAACATCAAGAGCTACTCGCGTCCAGGCGAGTCGATGATCTTCTTTGCGATGAAAGACACGGCGCCCGTCAAGGACGTTCCCGAAACCTGGTACCAGGTGCGTAAGAAGGTCGGCGATATCAAGGCGACGTTGCCGCCGGGGACGGTCGGGCCGTTCTACAACGACGAGTTCGGCGATGTCTATACCAACATCTACGCACTGGAGGGCGATGGCTTTAAGCCCGCGCAAATGCACGACTACGCCGATCAGTTGCGTACGGTACTGCTGCGCGTGCCCGGCGTCGCCAAGGTCGATTACTTCGGCGATCCGGACCAGCACATTTTTGTAGAAGTATCGAATACGCAGCTGACGAGGCTCTCGATCACGCCGCAGCAACTTGCTCAGGCCATCGACGCGCAAAACGCAGTTGCGCCGGTCGGCACGATTACGACGGCGGACGACCGAGTGTTCGTGCGACCGAGTGGCGAGTTCAAGGACGTGCAGGCACTCGCCGACGTTCTGATTACGGTCAACAAGCGCACGTTCCGGCTCGGCGACATCGCGAAGATTACGCGCGGCTATGACGATCCGCCCCTCGCCCAGATGCGCGCCAACGGTCAAGCGGTGCTGGGCATTGGCGTGACGATGCAAAAGGGTGGCGACGTGGTTCGCCTCGGCAAAGCGCTTGACGCCAAAAGTGCCGAACTGCAAGCACAGTTGCCCGCAGGGCTCAAGTTGGTGCAAGTCTCCAGCATGCCGCACACGGTCAAGCATTCGGTCGACGATTTCGTTGAGGCGGTTGCCGAAGCGGTAGCCATTGTGCTTGTCGTGAGCCTTGTTTCGCTCGGTCTGCGCACTGGGCTTGTCGTCGTCATCACAATTCCGATCGTGCTGGCCGTGACGGCACTCGCTATGCATCTGTTCGGTATCGGGCTGGACAAAGTCTCGCTCGGCACGCTCGTGCTCGCGCTGGGGCTTCTCGTCGACGATGCCATCATCGCCGTTGAGATGATGGCCGTGAAGCTCGAGCAGGGTTACAGTCGTATGCGCTCGGCCGCCTTCGCCTATACGAGGACTGCGTTCCCGATGCTGACCGGCACCCTCGTCACGGTGTCGGGGTTCCTGCCCATCGCGCTCGCCAAATCGAGCACGGGCGAATACACGCGGTCGATCTTCGAAGTGTCAGCAATTTCGCTGATCGTTTCGTGGTTCGCAGCCGTGGTGCTGGTGCCGGTGCTCGGTTATCACCTGCTGCCCGAGCAAAAGCGGGACGGTAGCGCGGGACACCATCACGAGCACGATGTCTACGACACAGGCTTTTACCGTCGCCTGTCGGTCTGGATCACGTGGTGTCTCGAGCGCCGCTGGGCCGTACTAGGCGTCACTGCCGTGCTCTTCGCAATCGCGATGGCGGCCTTCACGCGCGTTCCGCAGCAGTTCTTTCCGAACTCGGAACGGCCGGAGTTGATTATCGACATGCGGTTGCCGGAAGGCGCCTCATTCGAGGCGACGCTGCGTGAGGCGAAGCGCCTTGAAACTTCGCTCAACGGTCGCCCGGAGATCGATCACTTCGTCGATTTCGTCGGTACCGGCGCGCCCCGCTTTTACTTGCCGCTCGATCAGCAGCTTCAGCAGCCCAACTTCGCGCAGTTCGTGATCACGGCCAAAGACCTCGAAACCCGCGAGAAGCTCTTGCACTTGCTTGATGGCGCGCTCGAGAAGCAATTTCCCGGTGTGCGCACGCGCGTGGCGCGGCTCGAGAACGGTCCGCCCGTGGGCTTTCCGATCAAGTTCCGTGTGAGCGGTGGTGACATTGCAACCGTGCGTAGCATCGCAGATAAGGTCACCGAAACGGCGCGCGCCGATGCTCGCACGCGCAACGTGCAATTGGACTGGGACGAGCCGGCGGAGCGGTCGGTCTCGTTCGAGATCGACCAGGACAGGGCGCGTCAGCTCGGCGTAACGTCACAGGACGTATCGAACTTCCTGGCCATGACGCTCTCGGGCTACACGGTTACCCAATACCGTGAGCGCGACAAGTTGATCAACGTCGAATTGCGTTCGCCGAAGAGTGAACGCGTCGATCCCGCGAAGCTAACGAGCCTCGCGATTCCGACGCCGAACGGACCAGTACCGCTGGGCTCGCTCGGACACATCCGGGACACGCTCGAATACGGCGTGATCTGGGAGCGCGACCGCCAGCCGACGATCACCGTGCAAGCCGACGTTCGGGGCAGCGCACAAGGCATCGACGTGGCGCGCGACATCGATCACTCGCTCGCTGCGGTACGCGCCAAGTTACCGGTCGGCTACCACATCGACATTGGCGGCTCGGTCGAGGAAAGCGAGAAAGGTCAGGCCTCGATCAATGCGGAGATGCCGATCTTGATCATCGCCGTGGTGACACTGCTCATGATTCAGCTACAAAGTTTTTCGCGGACGTTCATCGTCGTACTGACCGCTCCGCTCGGGCTGATTGGCGTGGTACCCGCGCTGCTTCTGTTCGACAAGCCCTTCGGCTTCGTTGCCCTGCTAGGGGTGATAGCGATGTTCGGCATCATCATGCGCAACTCAGTGATTCTGGTTGACCAGATCGATCAGGACATCGCCGCGGGCCATTCGCGCTTCGAGGCAATCGTCGGTGCAACTGTGAGGCGCTTCAGGCCAATCATGCTGACCGCCGCCGCCGCTGTGCTCGCTCTGGTTCCGCTGCTGCGGTCTGGCTTCTTCGGGCCGATGGCGACAGCGCTGATGGGCGGCATCACGATTGCCACGGTGCTGACCTTGTTCTTCCTGCCGGCCCTCTATGCAACGTGCTTCAGAGTCCGCCCCGGCGAGCCCCGGCTGCAACAGGTCGTCGCTGAGCATACGGAGATTTGATCATGAACCTTGCCTGTAAGACATCTGTCGTCGCCGTGGCCGCGACGCTTGCATTGACTGCCTGCACGTTCGGGCCCAGTGGTGCGGCGCCGGCGATGCCGTCGCCCGCGCACTATGGCGCCGAGGCGCAGCCGTCTAAAACCGTCACTGCGGGCGGCGTTGTGCAGCAGTTCGACGTCGGAGCTGCGCTGGTGCCGCAGTGGTGGCGCCTCTACCGCTCCGACGCTCTGGACGCGCTCGTCGAGGAAGGCTTGCGCGACAGCCCGACACTTGCAGCTGCGCAGAAACACCTTGCCGCGGCACAGGAGGACCTTCGCGCGCAAATCGGCGCCTCGACCCTGCCTTCCGTCGACGGACAGGCAGTGGTCGCGCGCGAGCGCAACCCTGTCGTCACGCCGACCGGAACGGACAGCGTGCGCTACAACGTGTTCGTCGGGCAGATCCAGGCGCATTACACGTTCGACCTGTTCGGCGCGACGCGCTACGCAAACGCGGCGGGCGCCGCACGCGTGAACGTGCAGGCATATGAGCTCGAAGCGGCACGCCGCGCGCTCGCCGCCGATATCGTCGGCTCGGCGATTGACGTGGGTTCGCTCGACCTTCAGGTCGCGCTTACCGAACGGCTCGTCGCCGTGGCGAACGAGCAAGCCCGTGACGATCAGCAACGCTATACGCTCGGATCGGTTTCGCGAGCGCAGGCGCTTGCCTCGACGCAAAACGCGGCGTCGATTGCGGCGAGTCTTCCAGCCTTGCGCCAGCAGCGCGCGGCGGCGATCCATGGGCTGGCGGTGCTGATGGGCCGCACGCCCGATAACGCCCCGACCGTTCCCGACATCGACAGTCTGTCGTTGCCCGATCATGTCCCTGTCGCTGTACCGTCTGATCTGCTGCGTTCGCGTCCTGACATTCAGGCCGCCGACGCCGCCGTGAAGGCCGCGGCAGCCGACGCAGGGGAGGCGACGGCACAACTCTTCCCGAGCCTGTCGCTGACGGCTTCAATGGGTCGTGGCGGCTTTAGCTGGCCTATGTTGCTTTCAGGGGCCGGCGGACTGTGGGCGCTCGGCGCGGGCCTCTCACAGCCGATCTTCCATGGCGGAGCGTTATTCACGCAACGCCGAGCGGCGATCGACAACTACGATGCGGCGGTCCTGCAATACAAGTCGACGGTGCTGTCGGCGTTCGAGAACGTCGCCGATACGCTCGCGGCGCTGGATAACGACGCGCAAACCCTCGCGTCTACCCAAACGGCGTCGGACGCAGCGCGTGTGGCATTCGACGATACGGCGTTGCGTCGCCGCATGGGGTCCTTGCCATTAACGGCAGAACACGTGAGCGCGCAGCAATACCTGGATGCCCAGCTTGATGTGGTTCGCGCGGCGAGCCGGCGCATGACCGATACCGCAGCGCTGTTCCAGGCCATGGGCGAATTGCCGGGCTCGGTCGCTGACCCGCGAACGGCATCCAGAGAATGAGTCCATCAGCGTGAGGGGGCGGAGCGGCTCAAGTCGCAGCGCATTTGGCAAGCTCGCCACGCTGCTCATTTGGGAAGTAAGGCTGCACCTGATTCGTGACCGCTGCAATCTGCCAGGACCCGTTGATGAAGCCATCTTGGGATCCTCGATTTCGAGCGTGATGTCTGATAGCCGGTGCTTGCCGCACTTGTTGTGCGAAGGTTGCCGGCTGCCTACGCTGCTTACCGGGGTCGAGGCGGCATTGATAGGGGTTGCGGTCGCACGGGCCGCAGCTTAGGCCCTGCTTGCCGCAGCGATGACGGACGGGCTGAGGAGCCCCACATACATCGCGGTCCGTGAGCATTTCATTTCGACGCTCAATGTCGGTTCGCAGCCGCACTAGACGTCACTGCATAACCCTGAAGTCGTATCGGATCGAAGAAAGAATGGAGAGAACCCGCTGCCGCGAAACGGCAACCAACCTAACCTGCGTTCAGGCCAAAACAGTCACTAGCAGTGTTGAGGTCGATTTCGATTTGCACCGACAAATCGATGAACTTTGCATCGCGCTTTTCGACCGGTGGTGTGAGCGCCGCGAGCTCACACCACTCATCTATCTGCTGCATGCGTGGCCGTTTTATCCGGCGACACTTCGTCCTATCGAGACGC
The DNA here is from genome assembly GCF_017315705.1 of Trinickia mobilis. Classification (GTDB taxonomy): domain Bacteria; phylum Pseudomonadota; class Gammaproteobacteria; order Burkholderiales; family Burkholderiaceae; genus Trinickia_A; species Trinickia_A mobilis. The sequence continues at coordinate 447,260 of NZ_JAFLRF010000002.1, forward strand.
TTTCAGCAGCCCTGCGCGAACTGCTGATCTTCCACGCAGACACAGTTGACGAACTAGATCGCCAGTTGATTGGCGACATCCATGCGATAGGCCGCTGTTGAATCGAGATCGTCGGCGCGAGACTCGGTTGCGCTTTCACGAGCATGCGCTAGTCGCAAACCGCGCTTCTCGCATCACTCCACATTGACTTCCGACTCGACGACCGGAAGGCGGCGGTGGGCGACCTTTTCGGCCTCGGCTCGCTTGAGCCCGAGCGTTTGCAGGAGGCCTGCGGCAGCACGCTCGGCGAAATGCTCTCCGCTGAAGCTGAATTTCTTCAGGGCGTCTGCCGCCGGCGCGCCAGGGGCGACGAAGTTCAACTCGGCGGCGATCGCGGCAAGCACCATGCCGCCGACCGAAAGGAAGGCAATGAAGGGGTCGGCGACGACGAAACGTTTCGCGGCGATGCCCCGTTCGATATCCCGCAGTAGCCGCTGACCCAGGCCGCGGCTCATCATTCGCACCGAAAACCCTTCCCGTATCAGGAACTGTCCCCACACCGGCTCGCGCCGGGCACGCATCAAGGTGTGACGCGTGGAGACGGCGATGACTTCGGCCGGGTCCGCCAGGTCGCCGGTAAGGCGGTCGAGCCAGTCGGCGAACTCCTCGAACACGGAATCGACGAGCGTGGAATAGATCGCCTCCTTGGATTCGAAGTGGTTGTAGAAGGAACCGAAGCCGACGTCGGCGGCTTCGGTGATTTCGTTGATGGCTACGCCTTCCATGCCTTTTACGGCCATCAGTCGAAGTGCGGCGTCGAGGAGACGGGCACGCGTCTCACGCTTGCGGCGCGCGCCGCGCGGCTCGCGCTCATCGGCCTCCACGGCGGGGGGGACAGGCGCCTGCGGGATGGGGCGCTTTTTTGTCTGGCGATTCGGGGTGCTCGGCATGACGGTTCCGGTCTCTGGTTTTTCCCAAGTATAGATTCTATTGTCTATATTGACAAAATCATCAGCGATGACTCTAATGTCACAAAACCCGGCCGATCGAGACCGGACGAATAAACAAAGCGATGAACGGAGTCAGAGTGGAGACAGGAACACAAACCGGAGCTGAGCCGGTCGAGCTAAATGAGCCCGTTCAGTCAGGGACGGGTGTGCTGCCGTCGGCGGTGGACGTCCTCGTGGTCGGATACGGTCCGGTAGGGGCCGTGATAGCCGTGCTGCTGGCGCGTCACGGCGTGCGTGTAATGGTGGTCGACAAGGCCACCGGGATTTTCATGGCGCCCCGCGCAATCGCGCTCGACAACGAAGCGTTACGTATCCTGCAACTTGCCGGCATAGCGGAGCGCGATTTCGATACCGTTGCCATACCGTACGTTCGCATGTGGTCGCCCACCCTGGGTCAGTTCGGCAAGGTGAATTCGCTTGGCAGTCTGGACGGCCATCCGAAGCTCGTCACGTTCTATCAGCCCGACCTCGAGCGGTGTCTGCGCGAGCGGCTACAAACCTATGACTGCGCGCATATCGCCCTCGGCTCCGAACTACTCGCCTTCACCGAGGAACGCGACCACGTGCTCGCCACGCTGGACGTCGGGCGAGGGCGCACTCATACCGTCCGGGCTCGTTATCTTGTCGGTGCCGACGGTGCGAGCTCGCTCGTTCGCCAGCTCATCGGGCAGGAATTCAAGGGCAAGACCTTCGCTGAGGACTGGCTCATCGTCGATGCCCGCAACGTCCCGAGGCCCATCGATCATATCGAGTTCATTTGCGATCATCGCCGACCGATTCCCCACATGGTGGCGCCCGGCGGACGGGAGCGCTGGGAGTTCATGCTGCGCCCTGGCGAGCGTCGCGAGGAAATGGAATCCGACGCCCGCGTCCGAGAGCTGCTCGCGCCATGGGGCGACGTCGACGGCATGATCATCGAGCGCAAGGCCGTCTACCGTTTTCACGCCAGGACCGTCGATGCGTTCAGCAAGGGCCGCGTGTTTCTGGCTGGCGACGCTGCCCACATCACGCCCCCGTTCGTGGGACAAGGGTTGGTCGCCGGACTGCGGGATGCGGCCAATCTCTGCTGGAAGCTGGCCTGGGTCATTCAGGGACGCGCGGGGCCGCGGATTCTCGAAACCTACGACGAGGAACGGCGCCCTCATGCGAAGGCGATGATCGACCTTGCGAAGTTCATGGGAAAGCTCGTGATGCCGCGCAATGCCGCCATCGCGTTCATCACTCACGGGTTGATGCGTCTGTCGCGGATGGTGCCGCGGTTGCGCGCGCAGTTCGAGGAGCTCGAAATCAAGCCGAGGAACGCATTCCGCCGCGGACTCTTCGTCAAGGGGCGCTCGGCCACGCGGCTCGTTCGCGGCGCTGTCTTACCGCAGGGCTGGGTGAGAGCGCCCGACGGCAGCACGTGCCTGAGCGACGAGGCGCTCGGGCAAGGACTTGCGCTGATTGGCTTCGGCCGCGACTTGAGAGCGTCGCTTGACTCCGCCACGGCGGCAGCCTTTGCTCGCGCGGGCGGCACAGTCGTCCATATCGCCCATCGGGGACAGCGGCTGCACCCGGCTAGACAGGAAAGCTGGGAGGACCTCGACGGCGTATTCATGCCCGGTCTCGTGCCAGTCGGATGGGCCGCAGTCGTCCGGCCCGACAGGACAATTGTTCACGACGGACCGGTGACTGATGTTTCCCGGATCGTGCGGGAGAGTCTCGCGTTGCTGGGTACCCCAGTGAGCGTGGCGACGCCCGCAGTCGAAACCGCTCTTCGAATCGCCTGACCTCTTCTCGCCATGAAAATGACCAATGTACAGCCGGCCCGTCATCCGAATCCCACGACCAAAGCGTCGGCGCTGGCCTACCTGATATTCGATCGTCCGGACCTCGAGAAAGCCGAGCAGTTTCTCGCTGACTTCGGACTCCAACCTGTCTCATGGGATGAATCGCAACTACTTTTGCGGGGCACAGGCGCCGCGCATTTCTGTTACGTGGTCCGCAAGGCGCCAAAGGCGCGGTTCGTCGGTTTCGGACTACAGCTCGACAGCAAAGCCGATCTGGACGCGCTTGCAAGGATCTCTGGCGCTTCGGGGGTGGAACCGTCCCCTTGGCCGGGCGGCGGCTACTACGTGCGACTCACCGATCCCTCCGGCTTTCGCGTCGACGCCATAGCGGGACAGACGCCTGCCGTGTTCTTGCCGCATCGTCCGCCGTTGCGATTCAACTCCGTTGATGCGACGGTCCGCATCAACGGGACGCAGCGGCCACCCACGGGTGCGCCGGAGGTCATCAAGCTGGGACATGTCGTACTGGAATTGGCGGACTTTCAGGAGACTTGCGCATGGTACACGCAGCATTTCGGGTTCATCCCGAGCGATGTGCAGGTGCTTCCGGACGGCTCGCCGGCCGTTGCTTTCATGCGGCTCGATCGTGGTGATCGGCCCGCCGATCACCACACACTCGCACTGGCCCAAGGGTTCGTGCCGACTTATAGCCACAGCGCCTATGAATTGGTAGACGCCGATGCGCTCGGTATGGGGAACCGCGTTCTGCGCGAGAAAGGGTGGACGCACGCTTGGGGAATCGGGCGGCACATCCTTGGCAGCCAGGTCTTCGATTACTGGCAGGACCCGTGGGGCGACAAACACGAGCACTACTGCGACGGCGACCTGTTCACGGCTGACAAGCCGACGGGCACGCACGACGTGAGCCGCGAAGCAATGGCCCAATGGGGGCCAACGATGCCACGCACCTTTACGAAGCCAAAGTTCACGCCGTCCAGCTTGATGGCGCTGTTTCGCAACCTGCGCCGTAGCCCTGACTTGACGGTAAGAAAGCTTTTGACGCTGGCCAAGATTTTTGCCTGAAGGCCAACCGATTTCCTGACACACGAGAGACGCACATATGTCACTGCACGTTCTGCATTACAAGCACCAAGGCCGCGCCCAATGGGGTGTGGTCAGCAAGGGTGTCATTACGCCGATCCCGGGCGACTTCAAGACGACCGCCGATTTTGTTGAAGCCAATCCGGTCGAAAGGCTGAGCGTGCTCAGCGGTCCAACGATTCCGGAATCCGAGGTGGAATGGCTGTCGCCCGTCACCGCCAATCAGCAATTCATTTGCCAAGGGGCGAACTACAGGCAGCACATGATCGAGTCGGGCATGGACCCGGATGCGAAGAAGTTCAACATGATCTTCACGAAGGCGACAAGTTGCATCGTCTCCGCCGACTCGCCGCTCGTGAAGCCCAAGCATGTGAAGTTCCTCGACTACGAGATCGAACTGGGCCTTGTGCTGAAGTGCGACATCACGTCCGGACGGACCATCACGGAAGAGGGCCTGCACGAGTACATCGCCGGCCTGGTGATCGTCAACGATTACTCCGCTCGCGACATCCAGATTCCCCAGATGCAGTTCTACAAGGGCAAGAGCTATCGCACGTTCGGGCCGGTCGGCCCTTACCTGTGCTTGCTCGAGCAGCGCGATATCCCGACGCTCAAGGCGCTCGACCTCACCTTGACAGTCAATGACGAGGTTCGCCAGAAGGACTCGACGGCAAATCTGGTCTACGGCCCGGCGGAGACCTTGACGGAGCTTTCCAGCGTGCACGATCTTCGCACCGGGGATCTGATCGCAACGGGCACGCCCGCCGGTTGCGCACTGAGCATTCCGTCACCCGAAAAGATGCGCGCGGCGGCGCAGTTGCCTGAAGCGGAAAAATGGCGGCTCTTCATAGAGATGCAGGCGCAAAGGCCGCAGTATCTGCGGGCGGGTGACCTCGTGGAGGCGCGTATCACGAGCGTCGACGGGTCGATCAATCTCGGTGTCCAGCACAACCTTGTCGTAGACGAGGCAGCATGAAAGGCATCGCGACCCGGAAAGACGTTCTTGCGATCGAAGCGCAAGGGCTGCCGGCTGACCTCCCGGTCAGCACATACGTGATGATCCGTCGCGCCGCGGCTATCGATCCGTCGGCGCCTGCGCTCTCGTTTTTTCTGACCGCGGACGCTCATCGGGATGCGGAGTGTTGGACCTACGGCGAACTGGTACGTGATATTACGCGTACCGCGAACATGTTCACACGCCTTGGTGTACGCCGGGATTCCGTAGTTGCATATGTTCTTCCGAATCTTCCAGAAACGCATTTCGTGATCTGGGGAGCGGAAGCGGCCGGCATCGTCTGCGCGATTAACCCTTTGCTCGAAGGCGGGGCGATTGCCGAGTTGCTCAACGCATCGGGGGCCAGTGTACTGGTGACGCTCGCGCCGTTTCCGGGAACCGATATTTGGCAAAAGGTGCACGCAGTCATCGACAAGATCACGTCTTTGCAACATGTGGTGCTCGTGAATCTGGCCGAACGCGTCCCGGGGGCAGCACGTTTCGCAGCGCGGATGCTGCAACGTGGCGAGTGCTTGAGGCTGCACGGAAAGGGGGGGATGCGCAGCGCGGTTCCAGCGCACATCGAGATCCACGACTTCGGCACTACCATTGCGCAGGAGTCTGGGACAGCGCTCCGTAGTGAGCGGCACTTCCTCGCCGACGATGTGTCGTCGTACTTCTGTACAGGTGGGACGACCGGGCTGCCGAAAATCGCGATGCGCTGTCACGGCAACGAAGTGGCCAACGCCTGGAGCACGGGTCAATTCTTCGGCGAAAGCATCGGGCCAGGCAAGACGCTTTTCTGCGGACTCCCACTCTTTCACGTGAATGCCGTGATGGCGACGGGTCTGTTGCCTTTCTCCAAAGGCGCGCATGTTGTGCTCGGCACGCCACAAGGCTATCGAGGCGATGGTGTTGTCAAACATTTCTGGGAAATCGTCGAGCACTACCGCATCAATTTCTTTAGCGGTGTCCCGACGCTTTATGCGGGGTTACTCGATATTCCTGTCGGCGAGCGCGATGTGAGTTCGCTGGAGTATGGGCTGTGCGGTGCGGCTCCCATGCCGGTCGAAGTTTTCCGGTCCTTTCAGGAAACGACGCGGATCCGGATTCTCGAGGGCTATGGCCTGACCGAGGGGACCTGCGTGAGCAGTGCCAATCCGCCGTTGGGGGAGCGGAGGCTCGGATCGATTGGGCTTCGCATCCCTGGCCAGGAGATGAAAGCCATCATTGTAGACGCTGACGGACGATATGTACGGAATTGCGAGACCGACGAGGTCGGTCTGCTTGCTATTTCCGGCCCGAACGTCTTTCTCGGATATATCGAGCCAGAGCAGAACAAGGGCCTCTGGCTGGACCTTGGCGATGGTAGGCGCTGGCTTAATACCGGCGACCTCGGGCGTTGCGATGCTGAAGGGTATTTCTGGCTGACTGGCCGCAGGAAGGACTTGATCATTCGCGGCGGTCACAACATCGATCCCGCCGCAATAGAGGAACCGCTTCATCGCCATCCCGCCGTCCAGATTGCTGCGGCGGTAGGTCGTCCCGATGCACATGCTGGCGAGTTGCCGATTGCTTATGTCCAACTCAAGCCGGGTGCAACCACGACTGTAGACGAACTCATCGAGTATGTGCGACGCGAGATTGGCGAGCGTGCAGCGCTGCCTAAGCAGATCAAAATCCTCGACGTGATGCCGCTTACCGGGGTGGGCAAAATTTTCAAGCTGGAACTGAAGCGGCGCGAAACGGTGGACGCACTACGCTCGGCACTCTCGGAGGCCGGTGTCGAGGGGGCAACCGTGAGTGTCAGTGAAGACACGTCGCGTGGAATTGCACTTCATGTCGAATTTTCCGACCCGGCGCTCGTGGCACTAGCGACGTCGGTGCTCGGCCGATTTCCGTTTGCATTTTCGATTTCCATCAACCCGGCGCATTCCGTTGCACCCCTAGATTAAAGGTTAATCACCGCCTATGCGTCCCCGCTCGGCATTCAAAATGTAATTTCATAGAGTTAGTAGTGCAAAATTATTTAAACGAGAGGAAGTGGGTGTTGCATTAACAAGGTCCTCGCGTTTGCTGATCGAAAAATGGCTCGGGCCAGCTCGTTCATGGCCGATTGGGGTTGCCCGATTCGGTCGTGCATGTGCGGATCGGGGGCTATGTACGTATTGAGATTTCGCTGCCGACAAGCCCGATTGGTTTCTTTTTCTCTCGACACCGCGACGGTGCGTGATGCCTGTTCTCGGGCGAGGCAGAACACTCGGCCATGCACGCTTACTAGAGTTCAGGGCCTTGGAGGCATGCGGTACCCGCTACAAGTCGCGGAGCACGAGTGAGTGCCCGGTTCGAACGGTATCCCCACGGATTTATAAGAATTTTCACACCAAGAGACAGGACGAGACACATGAGGATCTATAGGAGAACGGTCAGCTCTGCTGCCGTGGTGGCTTCCATCTGCGTGGCTGCATTTACCGATAATGCAAATGCTCAGTCGGCCGGAAGCGCGACGCTATCAGTAGGTTGGCTCCACGTCGCGCCGCAGGGCGATGCAACGCCGCTGACGGTGGAAACTGTTGGCGGCGTGCCGGTGAATCAACAACTGGTCGGTAGCGGGGCGCACGCGACCTCCACGGATACGATAGGGATTACCACGGAGTACTACGTCACGGATAAAATCGGTGTCGCGCTGCTTTATGGACTCCCACTCAAAGTAAATCTGGTTGGCAATGGGACGCTCCAGAAGTACGGCACCCTCGGCTCAACGACGCCGATGCCGCCCGCCCTCGACCTTCGATACCACCTGTTTTCGGCCGAGTCGAAATTCCGTCCATTCATCGGACTAGGTGTGAACTACACGTGGTTCACACAGGTCCGGGCGACCAACAGCCAGTTTATTACCGATAGTTTTGGTCCCGGCGGTTCCGCACACGCGACGCTCAGTTCATCGTGGAATCCGGTATTTGAACTTGGGGCAAATTACGCGATTACAAAACACTGGTCTGTCGGTGCCTCTCTTAACTACATTCCGGTGAAGACAAACCTTACGCTATACGGGCAGACCGCAATGGGAACGCAGATCGTGTCCAAATCGACGCTTCGACTCAATCCCCTTAGCGTCTTCTTGAACGTTGGCTATACGTTTTAGCCACGCTGCTCCAAAGCGACCCGACCTTCCCTGGACTCTAACCCGCAACCCCGCAAAACCCGCGTTCTCCCGAGCTGCTCACCACCTCGGGAGAAACGGTCGGTTATTCCCTGATACCACCGTCTACGCACCAAAGCTTCATTTTGGATCGAACGATGAAACGACAGGTCCTGAAGACCATTCTCTATGCCTTGCCAAAGATCCTTGGCCTGACGGCACGCCGCTTCCCCGCCTATCGTGATCGCCTTAAGGAGCGTGATCTCGTCGCCTGGATTGGGCTCATGGATGAAAGCGTCGGCCGCGTCATCGAGATCAAGAATGGCCGCATTCGGTCACGCGCCGGCAAGCGTTCGCGGCCCGACGTGCGCATGGCCTTTAAGGATGTCGCCACCGCCCTGAAGTTTCTTTCGCCCAATCCGGACCCGGGCGAAATCATCCACGCCGCCAAGAACTTCAAGGTGGTGACCGACGGCGAGGACGAGTTGTTGGTTTGGCTCATGCAAACTCTGGGCATGATGAAGACCGTCGGTCTGCCGATGGGCACGCCCATGCGTGACGGCACCCGCCGCTACACCACCTGCACCAATGGCGGACCGCTCTTCGTCTACGTCAAGGATGGCCGCATCGTCCGCGTGACCCCCATCGAACTGGACAATACTGATCCGCCAAGTTGGGTGATCGAGGCGCGCGGACGCCGCTTCAGTCCGCCACGGCGTGGATTGGTCGCGCCTCACGCCTTGACGCTCAAGTCGCTGGTTTACTCTGACAAGCGAATCCTTCATCCCATGAAGCGGGTCGACTTCGACCCCGACGGTGAACGCAATCCCCAGAACCGAGGCAAGTCCGGCTACGTGTCTATCAGCTGGGATGAGGCTCTGGACATCGTTGCCAAGGAGATTAACCGACAGAAGCGCGTTCACGGTCCCGGTTCGATCACATTCCCAATGTCGTCCCACCACCAGTGGGGCAACGTCGGCTACTACCTCAGCGCGCTGACGCGCTTTGCTAACCTGATTGGCTTCACCCGCGTCGCCGCGAATCCAGACAGCTGGGAAGGTTGGTACTGGGGCGCCATGCATCATTTCGGCAACTCGATGCGCATCGGTGTGCCCTCCGGCTATGGCGGCGTCGAGGATGGTCTCAAGGAAGCCGACATGATCGTCTTCTGGTCCTGCGACCCCGAGAGCACCAATGGGGCCTATGCGGGATTTGAGGGGACGCCGCGACGTTTGTGGGCCAAGGAACTCGGCATTGAGTTCGTTCATATCGACCCACACTGCAACCCTACCGCCCAGCTGCTGGGCGGGCGCTGGATTCCGATCCGACCGCAAACCGATGCCGCCTTGGCGACCGCCATCATGTACGTATGGGCGGTGGAGGGTCTGTACGACAAGGCTTATGTTGCCACCCGCACGACAGGATTCGATGAGTGGAGGGCGTATCTTCTCGGTGAATCCGACAGTATTCCCAAGACTCCCGAGTGGCAGGAAAGCGAGACCGGCGTGCCCGCCAAAGACGTTCGCGCGCTTGCGCGCCTATGGGGAAATAAGAAGGTCCATTTGGCCGTTGGGATGACCGGCGCGGGATTTGGCGGCGCGGGCCGCGGGGCGACTGGAGCGCAATGGGCGCGCTGCATGATCATGATGATGGCCATGCAGGGCTGGGGCAAGCCGGGAGTCAATTTCGGCTGCCTCGAGGTCGGTGCCCCCCACGATCTCCAATTCTACTTTCCGGGCTACGCGGACGGCGGCATTTCCGGGGACCTGGCGTGGACCGCCAACGCGGTGAACAACTATCAGCGCATGCCGCACATCTTGACCATGAATCCGGTCAAGCAAATGGTGCCGCGGCAGCAATTGCCCGATGCCATCCTCAACGGGCACGCCACCGGCTACCTCTGGGACGGGATGTCCCAGGAAGCCCAGTTTGCGCCGTTCAGCTACCCCATGCCCGGCTATTCGCCGATCCATATGATTTACCGCTACGGTGGGTCCGCCTTCAGCACCGTGACCAATTCCGGACGCTGGGCCGACGCCTATCGGCACACGAGCATCGAGTTCGTCGTCAACCAGTCGATCTGGATGGAGGGCGAGGCTCCGTTCGCCGACATCATCCTACCGGCGTGCACTCCGCTGGAGCGCTGGGATATCGGCGAATGGGCGAATTCTGGTGGCTACGCCCACCATGGGTTTGGCACAGTGAATCATCGGATGCTGACGCTGCAGCACAAGTGCATCGAGCCTTTGGGCGAGTCCCGCTCCGATTATGACATTTTCACTGCCATCCTGACGCGGCTGGGCCTGGGCGGGGTGTTCACTGAAGGATGCGGCGAGCTGGACTGGGTCAAGCGGGTGTTCGACTCCTCGGATCTGCCTGATCACATTTCGTGGCGCGAGTTCTGCCGCAAGGGCTATTTCGTCGTGCCGCCCGAAAAGCCAGAGTTGCGCCATCCCGTGGACATGCGTTGGTTCGCGGAGGGCCGGCGAAAGGACTTGCAAGAACCTCATCCGCTGCCGTCCCAGTTCGCCGAAAAGTTCGGCGTGGGCCTGCAGACGCCGAGCGGCAAGATCGAGTTCGTGCCGGAGTTACTGAAGCGGCACACTGCGGACAATCCCGATCGGCCACCGCTCAACCGATATATCCCATCCTGGGAGGGCCTGCGCTCGGACCTGGCCCGGCGCTATCCGTTGCAGTTGATCGCCACGCACAGCCGCTACAGCTTCCATACCCATTGTGACGGCAAGAATTCCTCGGTCAACAGCGTCGAGGACCACCGCGCCCTGATAGGCGGTCACTGCTTCTGGCTACTGAGGCTCAGTCCGACCGACGCGGCCATCCGAGGCATTGCCCATCGCGACCTCGTCAAAGTGCATAACGACCGTGGAGCCGTGATCTGCGCGGCCGACGTCTCGCCGTTGGTTAGCGCGGGAGTGGTCAAGTCGTACGAGGCGAGCGCCGAATTTCAGCTAATCGAAATCGACGGCGAGCGCGTCGAGATCGGCGGTTGCATGAACGTGCTCACACCCGACCGGCCTCAAACCGCCGGCACCAGCAGCATGAGCCCGAATTCCTGCCTGGTGCAGGTCGAAAAGTGGCGAGGCGCCGAGGCGTTCATGCTCGGTCGCGCAGCGTGAGGAACATGGAATGAGCAAGTGGAATCTGGTTATCAAAGTCGGGCGTTGCGAGAACTGCCAGAACTGTGTCATTGCCGCGCGGGACGAGCACGTCGGCAACGACTTCCCCGGTTATGCCGCGCCAGCCGCGGCTAACGCCGACAGCCCCGTGCGCATCGTGCGCCGTGTTCAGGGCGACTCGCATATGGTCGAGACCACGTATCTGCCGGTCATGTGCAACCATTGTGACGAAGCGCCGTGCATGCGTGTGGGCGGTAGCGCCATTCGCAAGCGGGCCGACGGCATCGTCATTATCGATCCCGAGAAGGCGCGGGGCCGGAAGGACATCGTGAAGTCGTGCCCGTACAAGGCGATCGTCTGGAATGAAGAGCTGCAACTGCCGCAGACCTGGATCTTCGATGCCCATCTGCTCGATCAGGGTTGGCGCCAGCCGCGTTGCCAGCAGTCCTGTCCCACCGACGTTTTCGAGACGGTCAGGCTCGATGACGCGGCGATGGCCGAGAAGGCTCGGCGCGAGGGACTCAAGGTATTGCGGCCCAACCTGGGCACGAAGCCGCGCGTGTGGTACAGCGGCCTCGAGCGCTGGGAAACCTGCTTCATCGGCGGAAGCGTCAGCGCGCGGATGGGAGATGTGGTCGAGTGCGTCACGGATGCGGTCGTTGCCCTGTACGTCGGCAATCGGAAGGTGGCCGAAACCGTCTCGGATGGCTTCGGCGATTTCCGGTTCGGTGGCCTGGCCAAGGAAAGCGGCATCTACAGAGTCGAAATTCGTCATGCCCTCGGCAACGCCTGGCGCAATTGCGAATTGGCCGAAAGCGTTTACCTGGGCGAGATCAGGCTGGCCCAGTCGACAAACGGCGCGGGGGGCGCGTGATCATGAGCACCGCAACGAAGCTGCTTTGCCTGAGACCGGCGGACCCTATCCCACTGGAGACACGAAGAACCGCGATGCCCCGACCGGGCAAGGGCGAGGTTCTGGTCCGGGTCGAGGCGACGTCGGTCAATCCCATCGACGTTAAGCGCGCCAAGGGGTACGGCCGGCGTCTCCTGAGCCTCAAAGGGGCAGGAAAGTTTCCTCTGTCCCTCGGCAACGATTTTGCCGGAGAGATCGTTTCAGTGGGCGCCGGTGTCAGCCCGTGGCTACCGGGCGACCGGGTCATGGGGTTGGTGCCTACAGGTAAGAAGGGCGGTGCGCATGCCACGCACCTGACGGTGAACGCTCGCCTAGTGCGGCCGATGGTCGGCGGGCTCGCTTCCAACGAATTGGCGGCTTTTCCCTATACTTTTACCACGCTCTGGCTGGCGCTACGCGGCGCTGGCATCAATGAAGGCAATGCAAAAGGGCGGAACGTGCTGGTGCACGGTGCATCGGGTGGCCTCGGCCAGTTGGCGCTTCAGGTCCTTGGGGCGTGGGGAGCTTCAGTCACCGCCATCTGCAGCAAGGCAAACATCGACCTCTGCCGGAATCTCGGCGCGACCAGAGTATGGGACAGGACCCGCGGCCGCTTGGACGAACTGCCCGATTATTTCGACGCCTGCCTGAATTTCGGCGCCTGGGAGGATGAGGCAGCCCTTCTCGGCCGGCTCCGGCAGGGAGCCCTGGGATACGCCACAACCGTTCATCCGCTCCTCAGCAACATCGACCGCTGCGGTCTTCTATTGGGGGCTTGGCGCTCGCGCCAGGACTGGCGGCGTATGCAATCGCTGGCCGACGCGAAGGGCGCACAATACCGCTGGATCATATTCCAACCGGAAGCAAACGCGCTCGACATGCTGCACCCATTCCTCACGAAGGGCGCGTTGACGCTGTCCGTGGGCGTGTCGGTGCCATTTTCCGATGCAAAGCTGGCGTTCGAACACGCCGCCCAACACAAGAAGGGGCGCGCGATTTTGCTTCCCATGGAGGCTCCGGCAAGTTGACGAGCGCGGAGTCCCTGCGCGGCTCAAGAATAGCCGGTTCGAGCTGGCTCATCGCACACTTCGATTTCCTCTGCGCGTTCGAAAGATGCGTCGCCCGCTACGTTCTCGTGCTTTTAATATTGACATAAATATCAATGTTGAGTTTAATGTCACGATTGTGGCCTGCCCGGTGTCACGATGGAGGGCGATGTCGTGGGCGCAGCCGCGCGGCTCGTGGTGTTGGGGCGTGTGCCGATGCAGCTTCCCGTGGGCGCGCGACGTGAACTCGTGCGCGTCGTCGACTGACGGCATATTCTCACCGTCGAATACGAAGGCAGTAAGGCGGGCTTCATCAAATTGAGTAGGTTGATAACGCTTGCCGAGGCAGCACTTTGAATGCAACGCGCCTATCAGCAATGGCGGCACTGTTCGGTGCAGCGATCGCCGGCCTGACATCCGTTGTCGCGCAACGAACGCAGGCCAAGGCTGAGTGGCTTGCGCACGACCGCATCCGCCGGCAGGAACTCTATAAGGAGTTCATCGAGGAGTCCTCGCATTGCTATGTACACGCGCTTCAGCACAATGAGCCGGACCTTGCTGCTCTCGTCAGTCTGTTCGCGAAGATAAGCCGTATGCGTGTCCAATCCTCGACTGAGGTTGCGAACGAGGCCGATTTGGTTGGGCGAAAGATTGTGGATACCTATCACGCGCCGGAAAAAACATTTATGCAACTGCGCGAAATGCTCGGCGACGGTTCGATGGACATCCTCGGTCGATTCAGCGACGTTTGTCGCGCCGAGTTCGCTTCGCTGCGGGAGCGGTAATTGTGAGTGAAGAGTCAACGCGGGGGTTGCACGAATTGGTCGGGGTCGGCCGGGACACTGTCAAATTCTGTGTCGAGAGAACCAATGCGAAACCCGTCATCTGACATGCGCGCCTATGTGGTGGCACTACCGATGGTGATCTCATTAGTACGGGTTCCATGAAGCGGGAACGCATGACACATGCACAGCGCGGAGAACAGACGCGTGAGCACCTACTTGAGGCTGCGCGGACGATGTTCGTCAAAAAGGGATTGGCCGCCACAAGCGTGGAGGACATCGCTGCCGCGGCCGGCTACACGCGCGGCGCGTTCTACTCGAATTTCGACGGTAAGCCGGAACTGCTGCTTGAGTTGCTGCGCCGGGACCACGACAGCGCGCAGGCCAATCTGCGAGCGATCATGGAAGAGGGCAGCACTTCCGCTGGAACGACGGCGTGCGCCATCGCTTACGACAGCCGATATTTTCGTGATCAGGACTTCTTTCTGCTTTGGGTCGAAGCGAAACTACTCGCGTATCGAGACGCGGGTTTTCAGGAATGCTTTAACGCCTTGCGGCATGAAAAGCTCGACCAGGTCAGCGCGTACATCCGCGCATTTTCGGAGCGCGACGGCAGATCATTGCCCCTGCAGGCGGATGCCCTCGCACTCGGCTTAGTGAGCTTGTGTGATGGAGTGCAGTTCTTCAGACTCTGCGATCCGCAGATGGTGAGCGACCAGGTGATGCAGACCGTGCTTGCCGGATTTTTTTCCTGCGTATTGCGGCGGGGGGCGGAAGAAGCACCGCAGGCCGATTATCGGGAGGGCGTGCCCGACCGAGGCCACGGACGTTGGACGCCCACCGCGGGCGCCGACAATACCCATGACCCGGGCCCAGCACGGTGAAATTGAAGGCAACTGCCTTGCCAACGCGCTGTACCCCGATCACCCTGGCGGCCGTCAGAACTCGAAGCCCCACAGAGGTCTTTAGTCTCGTACGGTTGGCGCCGGTAGTTGTGTATGTGAAGCTGAAAAGGAGACTGTCAATGTATTACGACCGTACGAATTCCCAAATTATCGATCACAGAAGCGGCACGAATGATCCGAGCGACGTGGGTTCGGCTTCGAACAATGTCGTCGAGCTGATCAATGCCACTCCGGCGAAGAATTGGGCATGGGCGCACCATAGCGACTTATACGACTGGATGGACTCGCATAGTCCGTTTCCTGCATCAGGCTCGTCGGAGTGACCGCGGAATGGCGGCGCAAGCTATCGGCGATTCAGGGAACTCGAATCGCGTCGGTCGTCCATTGGCGACCGGCTGGGAAAATCGCCGCAGACTTAAGCCAGACTTCTCGAGGTTACCCGTGCATAACGAATACTTTCAGATCAGCAACGAATCCGGCATCGCACATCTCCAGCTGAACCGTCCCGACCGCTTCAATACGATGGGCCAGGCCTTCTTCACCGGGTTGCGCGACGCTGTACTGACGCTCGATGGCACGGGCGATACTCGCGCCCTTGTCATCAGTTCCACCGGAAAGCATTTTTCGGCCGGAATGGCGCTCGACGTGTTCACCGGCACGATGGATGGGTTTGACAACAGCAGTCCACGGGCCCGGTTGGGCTTCCAGCACGCATTGAGAAATCTGATGGATTGCTTCGATACGCTCGATCAGGTCAGGTTTCCCGTCATCTGCGCAATTCAGGGCGGCTGCATCGGCGGAGGCCTCGATCTCGCCGTCGCCTGCGACATTCGCATTTGCACGACCGATGCATTCTTCGCATTGCAGGAAACTCAGATCGGCATGACGGCTGACCTCGGTGTGCTCCAGCGCCTGCCGAAAATCATTCCCGCCGGCATGGCCCGCCAGATGGCCTACACCAGTGAGCGGTTGAGCGCCGAGCGTGCATTGGCAGTGGGCCTGGTGAATGCCGTGTTGCCCGATGCCGAGGCGCTGCTCCAACACGCGATGGAACTGGCCCGAACCATCGCGTCGAAGTCCCCGCTGGCCGTTGCCGGGTGCAAGACTGCGATCAACTTCGCGCGCGATCATAGTACGTCCGAATCTCTGCGTCATATGGCCTTGCTGCAGAGCGCGATCTTCGACACCCAAGATCTTGCCGAGGCAATTTCGGCCTGGCATGGAAAGCGACAGGGTCGCTTCGACGCATTGTCGCCGCTGGTAACCCGCGAGACGGGCAATCCGCGGTGACAGGGAGCCGCTGCAGGCCAGTCGCGCACTCGCTGGTTTGCAGCCGTCCCGCTGGGAAGGTCAAAATCCGACGGGAAAGTCCTGTTCCATTGAATCGACCGTCCTCGACTCGCTTCCCGGCCGCGCTAACTCGCAACGGATCTGATGCAAAGTTCTGGCGCGAGCCAGCAAAAGGCCTGCAAGGTATCCCGACGGTCGGTCCATGGCAACACGCGGAAGAGGCTCCGGCATAGTCGGCTGCAACGTTCAGGCCGCCGTGGACACGAAGCATCACCTGATCGTTGAACACGAGGTAACTAACGTCGGAAACGATCACGGACAACTCAGTAGGATGGCACTGTCTGCGAAGACCGCGATGGGTAAGACAAAGCTGAAGGTTATGGCGAACCGGGGTTACTTCACCGGCCCGGAGATATCCTTCAGCGCAAGGACGGCGTCGCTCACGATGGACCACATAAGAAAAGTCGCGCACGACGACTCCGACGGTTGAAGCGGGGCTGCGCCTCGGCGGTGTCCCGCTGCGCTCTCTCGCTCTTCGGTGGCTACGATGCACGCTCGCGCAGGATTTGCGGGAAGTTAATCCATCGAGGTAGTCTGACCACAAGGTCAGCATTTCGCGGCGTGCCGTTAGGTACACGGCCCGGTTGTACGCGCCGCGGACGCCCGTCGGCGCGTGCACGAATTGGCTTCGCCGACGTCGTTCAGAAAATCAGCCGCGTGCAACGTGGTGCGTCCCATGACGCGAAGGCCATCTGCGACCGTCACGTTGTTCGAGTAGAACATATTGTCCAACGCCTTGAGCAGCGATGACGGGGTCATTGGAATGTCCGGTGATTTCCCGTCGGGAAATACCAAATCACTCTGCTCCCCCAGGTCGTGCAATTAGGTGAATACTGTAACCGTCCGGTCAGTCAACGGTACCTCATGCGCCCGGCACAGCTTGGTCCCCGCAGCACGTATGGACCATAATCGACCGTCAAGGTCGATCTCCACCCGCTTTTGCTGCCGGACCGAAGCGATGCTCAACACGACAAGTGATTCAGCCCTATTTTTTCCGTTAAGCTCCAACCTTACTCGGCAACTAAAATCGGAACTCTGTGCGCGTGTAAGTGCGGCAAGGATCTGAGGCAGGAGTCGAAAGTCGTAACTCGATTTTCCGCTGGTTTACGCGTGAACACGCCAGATGCCCGCTATATCGGTCTCTGAGAGTCGGAACTTAATTGTGCGTTGATAGCGGTTCTCAACCGGGAATATCGTTCCTACTCGGTCAAATCGCGCCAATTTCGGGAAGAAAGTCCTTACCTCGCTTGTTGGTGAGGACTTTCCGCCGGTGGTCGAACTCGCTGCCGACGATATGAACGCTCTGTAGGTGAGCATTTTCGGGACTCGGAGGGCGCCTGAGTTCTGCAGCACTCCACCACCGCCATTCAGAGCGGCACGTCCTCGATCAGGGCCCCAATCGATGGGCAATATCGTAGCGCACACGATGCCTGTATTGGCCTGGATGATCGACGATAAAGCGCTCGAGCCGCACGTTCCAGTCTGGGAAAAGTCTGCGCGCACACGGCACGGTCCGTTTCACCAGACCGGGTTCGGCTTTTAGGAACTTGCATGCCATTCAAGTCCCAAGCCGATACGCGGTCATCGAGGGACGCTGCATGCGCGGCGGAAATACGCACCAGCCGCCATCGCCGTGTCGAAAGAAGAAGATTGCTCGCGGGCCGGTTCTAGTTGACGCTTCGACGTGCGCGTAGCGCCCCGCGTCTCCGCGTATATGCCCAAACCGAACCACGCGGATCCGTCCGCCCGGACCGGGTGCAAGCCACTTCTCGACCAGATAATGCAGCGACTTCTCGGCGGTGTTCATGGTCAACTCCTGCGACCTTGTCCCTTGGCTCTTCGTGCCGGCGCTCGGGTACGGCGACCTTTGCACGGTGCATCGGGATGATCACAAGAGTAGGGCTGTTTATATATTCGCGATAGTTAATGTTTTTTATATTTAAGATAACTAATAGATAATCGATCGAGGATGTCCGGCGCCATCGACGATTGGGCGGATAGCGCCGCGCTCCGCCTCGATCCGCAATCATGCGCCGACAAGTGCAGGCAAGCTCAAGTCACCCGAGACGCGCGTTGCTGGCGAGATCGCTTGCGGCACGTTCGCGGCGCGACTCCCGGTTGCCGCAGCCCCGGCTAACGTCGGGAGACATTGCGGCATGCGAGCGGTTTTCTTTTCGAGAATGGCCCGACTCAAGAATTCCGCGCTGTACGCGTGGAGCAGGTGCTTATGGTGGTCCTGGATGTACGCCGTGATCCGTGCTTGTTCACCGTCGATTGCTGCGAGCGAGATGAGGGTTTGCGCGTCCCAGCGAAAGCGCAGCCCGAGCTCGGCGAAGGCCGTGTTGTACGCGCAGAGCTGTGCTTGCACCTCACGATCATGCGCGAGTTCGTGTCCCTCACTATGTACCTGACCCATGTTCGTCTCCTTCGGTTGAGAGGTTCAACCGAAGAGTAAGAACGGCAGTCAATAAATGATAGTTAAAGTTTTATTTGAAAACCATAAGCTATTGACTATGCATCGTTCTCTCGCGGAGCTCGCTTGAACAACAACTGGTGTGTGATATACAGTATAAAAAATATGTTTTGACGAGCCGCTGCACCGCAACATACCGTCAGGCGGTCCTATGTAGGAATCTTTCAAGAATAGGGGACACATTACCGATGGCTGCTGATTCGCATGAGGATGCTCGTCCGACGCCTGTCGCCTTGGTGTTGACGCCGATCAATGCTTCGGCTTCGTTGCGCAATCAAGCGTACGCAAGGCTGAAACAGGCCATAGCCGAAGCCGATATTTATCGCTCGCATGAGGAGTTCCGGCTCGACGAAAAGGAGCTGACCGAAGCGCTCGGCGTAAGCCGGACACCGGTGCGCGAAGCCATGACGCTGCTCGAGCAGGAAGGATTCCTGCGCACGGTACCGCGACGCGGAGTCTACATTCTGCGTAAGACGAAGAAAGAAATCGTCGAGATGATCTATATGTGGGCGGCGCTTGAAAGCGTGGCCGCGCGGCTTGCGACGCTGCGCGCGTCAGACGCGGACATCGCGGCGCTACGCCATATGTTTGACTATTTCAGCGAGACGACGCCGGCGGACCACATCGAAGAGTACTCAGACGCGAACATTGCCTTTCATCAGGCAATTGTCCAACTGTCCAAGTCGCAGATCATTGCCGACACGATCAAGAACATCTTCGTGCACGTGCGGGCGATTCGCCGGACGACGATCGCGCGGAGCGACCGTGCGTCACGCTCGATCGGGGACCACATGCGCATCATCGAAGCGCTTGAACGGCGCGACACGGAACGGGTCGAGGAGCTCGTGCGCCAGCACTCGCTGGATCTCGCGGCGTTCGTCGAAGCCAACTGCGATTTCCTCGACTAAGCGATGCGTCGGGCTTCCGCATAAGCCTATGCGCTGCCCTCCAGCCCCCATCGCCGACTGACTCGGCCTCGCGCGGCAGCGACCGGTGCCGCGTTGTCCCTTTTCATCCCCATCCGGTATTTCACGTCCGAAGGGCGATGCCGCCTTTGGATCGGTGGACGCCTCCTTTTTGCTGCGACGCCGCATCAAAAGATCTACGAGTACTGTTGACAAATACTGTGTGTAGTATATGGTATATCACAAATCACACCGCCCCTTAGGAGGAGACGTCATGGCAGAAGTCGTTGGGATCGTCCAACCGCAGGCCGCCACTGCAGAACACCCGCATGAAACGACGGACGGGTTCCATCTCGTCATCGATGCGCTGAAGCTGAATGACATCGACACGATCTTCGGTCTGGTCGGCATTCCCATTACCGATCTGGCCCGCCTTGCGCAAGCCGAGGGCATGCGCTTCATCGGCTTTCGTCACGAACAGAACGCGGGCAACGCGGCAGCCATCTCCGGCTACCTGACCCAAAAGCCCGGGATCTGCCTGACCGTGTCCGCGCCAGGTTTTCTGAACGGCCTGACAGCGCTCGCCAACGCCACCACCAACTGCTTTCCGATGATTCTCATCAGCGGCTCCAGCGAGCGCGAGATCGTCGATCTGCAGCAGGGCGACTACGAAGAGATGGATCAGCTCAATGCCGCCAAGCCCTATGCGAAGGCGGCCTACCGTGTCTTGCACGCCGAAGACATCGGCATCGGTGTTGCACGTGCGATCCGTGCGGCCGTGTCCGGCCGTCCTGGCGGTGTCTATCTCGACTTGCCGGCGAAACTGCTGGCCCAGACGATCGATGCAGCGAAAGCGAAAAAGTCCCTGGTACGTGTCGTCGACGCGGCCCCGCGTCAAATTCCGGCGCCGGATTCCGTCAAGCGCGCGCTCGATCTCCTGAGGAGTGCAAAGCGGCCGCTGATTCTTCTGGGCAAGGGCGCTGCCTACGCCCAGGCCGACGCGCCAATCCGCGATTTCGTCGAGAAGACCGGCATCCCGTACCTGCCGATGTCCATGGCCAAGGGGCTGCTGCCCGACACGCATCCGCAATCGGCATCGGCTGCGCGCTCGTTCGTGCTGGCGGAAAGCGACGTCGTGGTGCTGATCGGCGCGCGCCTGAACTGGCTCTTGTCGCACGGCAAGGGCAAGACCTGGGGCGGGCCGAAGCAATTCATTCAGGTCGACATTTCGCCGACCGAAATCGACAGCAACGTGGCCATTGCGGCTCCGGTTATCGGCGACATCGGATCCTGCGTGTCGGCCATGCTCGCCGGCATCGATTCCGGCTTTGGCAAGCCTGACGCCACATGGACGGGGGCCATCGAAGAGCGCAAGACCAAGAACCTCGCGAAGATGGCGGCAACGCTCGCCCAGAATCCGTCGCCCATGAATTTCCACAGCGCGTTGCGCGCGATCCGCGACGTCCTGAAAGCGCGTCCGGACATCAACGTTGTCAACGAAGGCGCCAACACCCTCGACTACGCTCGCAGCATCATCGACATGTATGAACCGCGCAAGCGCCTCGATTCCGGCACATGGGGAATCATGGGCATCGGGATGGGTTATGCGATTGGCGCGGCAGTCACCAGCGGCAAGCCGGTTGTTGCGATCGAGGGCGACAGTGCGTTCGGGTTCAGCGGGATGGAACTGGAAACGATCTGCCGCTACGACCTGCCTGTTTGCACCGTCGTATTCAACAACAACGGCGTGTATCGCGGCACCGACGTGAACCCGACCGGAGGCAAAGACGTCGCGCCCACCGTTTTCGTCAAGGGAGCGCGCTACGACAAGATGATCGAAGCATTCGGCGGCATCGGATACCACGCCACGACGCCGGAAGAACTGACCCAGGCCCTGCTCAAGGCCATCCAATCCGGCAAGCCGACGCTCATCAACGCCGTTATCGACGAAGCGGCGGGCACCGAGAGCGGCCGCTTGACGAATCTGAACCCGCAAAGCGCGGCGATGAAGAAATGACGCCAGCAACTCCAGGAGAATTGAAGTGACTAAGCCCCTCGACGGTATCAAGATTATCGACTTCACCCATGTTCAGGCGGGTCCTGCCTGTACGCAAATGCTGGCCTGGTTCGGTGCCGATGTGATCAAGGTCGAACGTCCCGGCGCGGGCGATGTGACGCGCAGTCAGTTGCGCGACATCCCGAACGTCGATGCGTTGTACTTCACGATGTTGAACAGCAACAAGCGCTCGCTTACGCTGGATACGAAGAAGCCCGAAGGCAAGGAAGTGCTGGAACGGCTGGTTCGCGAATCCGACGTGCTGGTGGAGAATTTCGGTCCGGGCGCGCTGGACCGGATGGGTTTCTCCTGGGAGCGCCTCAAGGAACTCAACCCGAAGATGATCGTCGCGTCGGTCAAAGGCTTCAGCGACGGGCATCACTACGACGACCTGAAAGTCTATGAAAACGTCGCCCAATGCGCCGGCGGCGCCGCATCGACCACCGGCTTCTGGGACGGCCCGCCGACGATCAGCGCTGCAGCCCTCGGCGACAGCAACACCGGCATGCACCTTGCGATCGGCATCCTGACTGCGCTGATCGGACGGGCCAAAACCGGAAAAGGTCAAAAGGTGGCCGTATCGATGCAGGACAGCGTGCTGAACCTGTGCCGAGTCAAGCTGCGCGATCAGCAACGTCTCGAGCGGGTCGGCTACCTCGAGGAGTATCCGCAATATCCTCACGGCACGTTCAGCGATGTCGTGCCGCGCGGCGGCAATGCCGGCGGCGGCGGCCAGCCGGGCTGGGTCCTGAAGTGCAAGGGCTGGGAGACGGACCCCAACGCGTATATCTACTTCACCGTCCAGGGCCACGCATGGGAGCCGATCTGCCGGGCCCTCGGCAAGCCCGAATGGATCAACGACCCGGCGTACATGACCGCCGAGGCCCGTCAGCCGCACATCTTCGAAATCTTCGCGACGATCGAGGCATGGTTGGCCGACAAGACCAAATTCGAGGCAGTGGACATCTTGCGCAAGTTCGACATTCCGTGCGCGCCGGTGCTGACGATGAAGGAACTTGCCGACGACCCTTCGCTGCGCGCGAGCGGCACGATCGTAGAAGTTCCACACAAGGAACGCGGCACCTATCTTACGGTGGGCAGCCCGATCAAGTTCTCCGAGCTCAAGCCCGAAGTCACCGCTTCGCCGCTGCTCGGAGAGCACACCGAAGATGTGCTGGCGGGGCTCGGATACACCAAACAGCAGATTTTCAACTTGCGGGAGGTCAAGGCTGTCTAGCGGCGCAGGCCTGCAGAGCCCGGCCGGTACTGGTACTTTATTCCGAACCGGGCATGAACGGCGCCCAGGCCGGGCGCCGTCCTGCTCCGAACCCAGCAGCCCTTTCCAACTCAGGTACCGCCATGCAACAAGCAGACATCGATTTCGAGCAAATGGTATCGGCCATCGGCGATGCGATCATCGTCTCGGATTCTCACGGAAGCATCACGCTGTGGAATCCTGCCGCCGAGCGCATGTTTGGATTCACGCAGAACGAGGCGCTCGGACAGTCGCTCGACCTCATCATCCCGGAACGCTTGCGCGGCCGTCATTGGGACGGGTATCACAAGACGATGGCCACCGGGCAGACCCGCTACGGCAACGACGTGCTGCGGGTGCCCGCGGTGCATAAGGATGGGCGCGCCATGTCGATTGCATTTACCGTAGCCCTGCTGCATTCGCCACAGGACGAGCTGACCGGGATCGTGGCGGTGATTCGCGACGAAACGAGCCGCTTCCAGGAAGAGCGCAATTTGCGCAAGCGCCTGGCGGAACTGGAGGCCCAAGCCGGAGCATGACGCGGCGCGCAGCCTTGCAGGCTTGCCCATGCCGCCAAGCTTCGAGAAGGACTGCAAAACAACCCGCGCCGAACGCTCGCGTGACGATCAACCATGAGGTATCCCATGCTCATAGAGGTTCTTGGACAATACCGGCTCGAGTTGTCCGCCATGCAATTGATCCATAACGGCGGCTGGGTCGCGTATGCAGCGATTCGCACTCTTGCACCCGATTCCCAGGTGCAGGCGGATCTCTTCCCGTACCAGCGGGTTGTCGATGAGGCAGTCTTTGAAAGCGAAGCGGCGGCCATAGCCGGCGCCCGCGGTGTCGCAATGGCTCTTTTGCGATCGAGCCATCAGGAACGGTAACAACACCGATCTCGCGCTGTCGCCTTTGCTGCGCTCGCGATCGGTTGACCTCGCCCCGGCTGGTTGTCAGGCGTGGTCCCATAAAAGTCAATTTTGGAGACGGGAAATGGGCAAGGCTTTGGACGGTGTGCGCGTCCTCGATTTCACGCATGTGCAATCAGGCCCGACATGCACGCAACTGCTCGCGTGGTTCGGCGCGGACGTGATCAAGGTCGAACGGGCGGGCTCGGGCGACATCACGCGCGAGCAACTGCGCGATATCCCCGATGCAGACAGCCTCTACTTCACGATGCTCAATCACAACAAGCGCTCGGTCACGATCGATACAAAGAATCCGGAAGGCAAACGGGTTCTGGAAGCATTGATCGGGAAATGCGATGTGCTGGTGGAAAACTTCGCGCCGGGCGCGCTCGACCGGATGGGGTTTACGTGGGAGCGCATCCAGGAGCTCAATCCGCGGATGATCCTCGCGTCGGTGAAGGGCTTTGGCCCGGGGCCGTACGAAGACTGCAAGGTCTACGAGAACGTTGCGCAATGCGTGGGCGGTGCGGCGTCGACCACAGGCTTCGACGACGGCCCGCCCGTCGTGACCGGCGCGCAGATCGGCGACAGCGGCACCGGCCTCCATCTCGCGCTGGGCATTGTCACGGCGCTGTATCAACGGCAGACGACCGGGCGCGGGCAGAAGGTGCTCGCCGCGATGCAGGACGGCGTGCTCAATCTGTGCCGCGTGAAGCTGCGCGACCAGCAGCGGCTCGAACGCACCGGCGTGATGAAGGAGTATCCGCAACATCCGAACGGCGCGTTCGGCGAAGCGGTGCCGCGCGCGGGCAATGCATCGGGCGGCGGGCAGCCGGGCTGGATCCTGAAGTGCAAGGGCTGGGAGTCGGATCAGAACGCGTACATCTACTTCATTACGCAGGCACCGGTCTGGCCGAAGATCTGCGGCTTGATCGGCAAAGAAGAGTGGGTCACCGATCCCGACTACGCGACGCCCGCCGCCCGCTTGCCGCGCCTGAAGGAAATCTTCGCCGAGATCGAGCGCTGGACGACGACGAAGACGAAGTTCGAGGCAATGGCGATCCTCAACCAGTACGACATTCCGTGCGGGCCGATTCTGTCGATAAAAGAGATCGCGGAAGAACCGTCACTGCGCAAGACAGGGACGATCGTCGAAGTCGATCACCCGGTGCGCGGCAAATATTTGACGGTCGGCAATCCGATCAAGCTTTC
Source organism: Trinickia mobilis (assembly GCF_017315705.1). GTDB lineage: Bacteria > Pseudomonadota > Gammaproteobacteria > Burkholderiales > Burkholderiaceae > Trinickia_A > Trinickia_A mobilis. The sequence continues at coordinate 472,176 of NZ_JAFLRF010000002.1, forward strand.
CGACAGCCCCACTGAAGTCACGCGCTCGCCGCTCCTCGGCGAGCACACCGACGAGGTGATGGCCGAGCTCGGCTATGCCTCGGAGCAGATCGCGCAATTGCGTGCTGTTGGCGCGATCTGACCTGACCGCAGGGCCGATGCATTGCTGCGCGGTCGACGCGCAAGACAAGCCGCTGCGGCGCGATTGGCTGTATCGCGCCGACGCCTGAAAAAACACATCTAGGAGACGTCCCGATGACTTCGTGGACACGCTTTCAGCTGGCTCACGGCCATATTGGCTTTGGCGTGCTGGAGAACGATCGCATCACCGAGTACGAAGGAGACATGTTCGGTGACCCTGTTCGAAGCGGCAAGGTATTGAGGTTGGACGACGTGACGTTGCGTAGTCCTTGCCTGCCCACCAAGGTCGTCGCGCTTTGGAACAACTTCCATGCGCTGTCCGAGAAACTCGGCAAGGCGGCGCCATCCCATCCGCTGTTTCTGATCAAGCCGCCGTTGTCGGTGATCGGTCCGGGCGAATCCATCCGGCGCCCGAAGGGCTACGCAGGCAAGATCGCGTACGAAGGCGAACTCGGCATCGTGATCGGCAAGCGTTGCAGCAACGTGCCGGTCGAACAGGCAGCGGGATACATCTATGGCTTTACTTGCGTGAACGACGTGACAGCGATCGAACTGCTGAACGAGGACCCGAATTTTGTTCAATGGTGCCGCTCGAAGGGCTTCGATACGTTCAGCTGCATCGGACCTGTCATCCAGCGCGATCTCGACTGGCGTGCCGCTCGCGTGGTGACAAAGCTCGATGGCGTCGAGCGTCAGGACTATCCGCTGTCCGACATGATCTTCTCGCCCGAAGAGCAGGTGAGCCTGATCTCGCACGACATGACGTTGATGCCCGGCGACGTGATTGCATGCGGCACGTCAATCGGTGTCGGTTCTATCAGGGATGGCTCGACGGTCGAGGTCTCGATCGACGGTGTCGGCGCGCTGTCAAACGCGCTGCCGGCAGGGAACTGACATGGCGAAGACGATTGCAGTACCGCGCGAGATCCATGCTGGGGAGTGCCGGGTCGCGGCGACGCCCGAGACGGCGGGTCAGCTGCTGAAGCTAGGCTTTGCGGTAAGCGTCGAAGCGGGCGCGGGCGAGCGAGCGGCGTTCGACGACGACGCGTATCGCTCGGCTGGGGCACAGGTCGTCACCGACACCCGGGCGTTGTGGGCCGGTGCCGATCTCGTGATCAAGGTGCGCGCGCCCGAGTTTCATCCTGTGCTCGATGTCGATGAAGCGACGCTGCTGAAAGAAGGCGCTACGCTCGTCGGCTTCATCTGGCCCGCGCAGAACCCGGCCTTGCTCGAGCGGCTCGCCGCTCGCGGCACGAACGTGCTGGCGATGGACTGCGTGCCGCGCATTTCCCGTGCGCAGAAACTCGATGCGCTCAGTTCGATGGCGAACATGGCGGGCTACCGCGCGGTGATCGAAGCCGCGCACCATTTCGGGCGCGTCTTTACCGGACAGATCACCGCGGCTGGCAAGATGCCGCCCGCGAAGGTCATGGTGATCGGGGCAGGTGTCGCTGGACTCGCGGCCATCGGCGCGGCGCGGGGCTTGGGTGCGATCGTGCGCGCGTTCGACACGCGCCCCGAGGTCGAGCAGCAGGTCGAAAGCATGGGCGCTGAATTTCTCAAGCTGGACCTCGATGAGGAAGGCAGCGGAAGCGGCGGGTACGCCAAGCAGATGAGCGCGGAGTTCATCGCAGCGGAGATGGCGCTCTTTGCCGCGCAGGCGAGGGAAGTCGACATCATCATCACGACCGCGCTGATTCCAGGCAAGCCGGCGCCCAAGCTGATTACCGCGGCGATGGTGGACAGCATGCGACGGGGTAGCGTGATCGTCGACATGGCCGCCGAGCAGGGCGGTAACTGCGAGCTTACGCAGCCCGGCCGAGCGGTGGCCGCAAGCGGCGTGACGATCGTCGGCTATACCGACTTGCCAAGCCGGATGGCGACTCAGTCGAGCCAGTTGTACGCGACCAATATTCGCCATCTGCTGACCGACATGACGCCGCAGAAGGACGGCGAGCCCCGCTTCGACATGGATGACGACGTGATGCGAGGCGCAATGGTGGTGCATCAAGGGGCCATCAGCTGGCCCCCGCCGCCGCCGAAGCAGCCTGCGATCGCGGCGCACCGGCCGCCGCCTGCGGCGAAGCACGCGGCGAGCCCCGCCAATGCGGGGACGCCCGCCGAGGCCACGCGTCGCTCGGGGTTCACGGCGCTTCTGCTGCTCGCGATCGCGGCTCTCGCGCTGCTTGCGCTAGGTGCGGTCGCACCGCCGGCGTTCGTCGCTCACCTGACGGTGTTCGTGCTGGCGGTGTTCGTCGGCTATCACGTTGTCTGGAACGTGAAGCCCGCCCTGCACACACCGTTGATGAGCGTGACCAATGCCATCAGCGGGATCATCGTGATTGGCGCACTGATGCAACTCGGTGCGTCCGGCGCGCGCGTGGGCGTGGGCGTGCTCAGCGGAACCGCGCTGCTTGTCGCCATGATCAACATCGCGGGCGGGTTTCTCGTGACCCAGCGCATGTTGAAAATGTTCCAGCGCAGCTGAGGAGATTTCATGCTGAACGGAATTGGAAACATCGCGTATCTGGGGGCGAGTGCGCTATTCATCCTGAGCCTGCGCGGACTGAGTCATCCGACAACCGCTCGCCGCGGCAACGTGTACGGCGTGACCGGCATGCTGATTGCGGTCCTGGCGACGCTGTTGATCGCGCAAGGCGCCGGGCTGGAGATCGTGCTCGCGGCATCGGTTGTCGGCGCGGGGGTGGGCGCATTGCTGGCACGGCGCGTCGAGATGACGCAAATGCCGCAACTGGTTGCCGTGCTGCATAGCTTTGTCGGTTTGGCGGCAGTGCTGATCGGCTTCACAAACTACGTGATGCCGTCTGTCCAGCTTGGAGGAACGGAGCGGATCGTCCACGGCTCGGAGATTTACCTGGGCGTCTTTATCGGCACCATCACGTTTGCAGGTTCGATCGTCGCGTTCCTGAAGCTGAATGGCACGGTCAGCGGCAAGCCGCTCGTGCTGCCGGGCAGGCATCTGCTGAACCTGCTCGTGCTGGCGATCTGCTTCGCCGTTGGCTACCGGTTCCTCACCGCGGCGTCGAGCGAAGACGGCATCCGCGCCTTGCTTGAAATGACGGTGCTTGCTGCCGCGCTGGGCGTGCATCTCGTGATGGCCATCGGCGGCGCCGACATGCCGGTTGTCGTGTCGATGCTGAACAGCTACTCGGGCTGGGCGGCCGCGGCCACAGGCTTCATGCTGAGCAACGACCTGTTGATCACGACAGGCGCGCTCGTCGGCTCGAGCGGTGCGATCCTCAGCTACATCATGTGCCGAGCGATGAACCGCAGTTTCATCTCGGTCATTCTCGGCGGCTTCGGCGCATCGGGCACGACGAGTTCGACGGATATCGCGGGCGAGGTCGTGCCCACCACGGTCGACGAAGTCAGCGCGATTCTGCGCGATGCGGCCGACGTGATCATCGTACCGGGTTACGGCATGGCAGTTGCCCAGGCACAGACGACGATCAGCGAAATTACCCGCAAGCTCAACGGGTTCGGAGTCCGGGTTCGGTTCGGCATCCACCCCGTCGCCGGACGGCTGCCGGGGCATATGAACGTGCTGCTGGCCGAAGCCAAGGTGCCTTACGACATCGTGCTCGAAATGGATGAAATCAACGACGATTTCGCCAGCACGGATGTTGTGCTCGTGATCGGCGCGAACGACATCGTCAACCCCGGCGCACTCGAGGATCCGGCTAGCCCGATTGCCGGCATGCCGGTGCTTGAAGTGTGGAAGGCGCGTACGGTGGTCGTGTCCAAGCGCAGCATGGCCACCGGGTATGCCGGGGTTGAAAATCCGCTGTTCTATAAGGACAACACACGGATGCTGTTCGGCGACGCGAAAGGGAGCGTCGACGCATTGCTCAAGCAGCTTGACGCTTGAGAGACCTGCGCCATGACAACGGCGTTCCATTGTCAGAGGGGCTTGGGATTGCGCGGCGTGACCGGTTGGGTGCGCCGCCAGATCTGTCGCCCGCCATTCATTTCTTACCGGTGATCGATCATGCTCCGTCGACGTAAAGCCAAGATTGTTGCCACGCTGGGCCCCGCAACTTCCGATCTCCAAACGGTTACGCAGCTGTTTCGGGCCGGTGTGGATGTGTTTCGGCTGAATTTCAGCCACGGCTCGCACGAAGATCATCGGCGACGCTATGAGATCGTGCGCGAGGTCGAACGTGCGACGGGCAGGCCCATATCGGTGCTGGCCGATATGCAAGGTCCGAAATTGCGCGTCGGCACTTTCGCTGCCGGCAAGGTGACGCTGGCGGCTGGCGGGCGCTTCGCGCTCGATCGGAATCCGGCCCACGGCGACGTCGACCGCGTGCACCTGCCTCATCCGGAACTGTTCGAGGTGGTCGCGGCGGGGCAGTCCCTGCTTCTCGACGACGGCAAACTGCGACTGGAAGTGCTCGACAATGACGGCGAGAGAATCAGCACCCGCGTGATGCACGGCGGAGTCTTGTCGGATCGCAAGGGCGTGAACGTTCCCGACACCATCCTGCCGATTCCCGTGCTGACCCGAAAAGACCGGATCGATCTGGAATTTGCGTTGTCGCTCGGCGCCGACTGGATTGCGCTGTCGTTCGTGCAGCAACCGGAAGACCTGGTCGATGCGCGCGCGCTCATCGGCGAGCGCGCGGGACTCATGGTCAAGCTCGAGAAGCCTGCGGCGCTCGATCGGCTCGACGAGATCGTCAGCGCGGCGGATGCCGTGATGGTCGCGCGCGGCGACCTCGGCGTCGAGCTTCCCCCGGAGCGCGTGCCAGGCGTGCAGAAGCGCATTCTTCGCTCATGCCGCAGTCGCGGCAAGCCCGTCATCATCGCGACGCAGATGCTCGAATCGATGATAGCTGCGCCGGTTCCCACGCGTGCCGAGGCATCGGACGTCGCGACGGCGATCTACGACGGCGCGGATGCCGTCATGCTGTCCGCGGAATCGGCCAGCGGCGGCTATCCCGTGCAGGCCGTCGAGATGATGGACCGGATTATCCACGAGGTGGAGCGTGATCCGCTGTATCGGAGCCTGCTCGACGCTCAGCACGAACTTCCTCTGCACACGCCGGGGGACGCGATCTGCGCGGCACTTCGGGACGTGGCGCAGACAATCTCCGCAGTCGCCACGGTCACCTATACGACTTCCGGGCACACCAGCCTGAGGGCAGCCCGGCAGCGTCCGAGCGCCCCGATTCTCAGTATCACGCCGAAGCTGTCGACGGCGCGGCGGCTTGCATTGGCATGGGGCGTGCATTCCACGGTCAGCCCTGACGTTGAAACGGTCGACGAGATCGTGAGCGCCGCGTGCGGTATCGCTATGACGCAAGGCTTGGCGAGTTCCGGCGATCAGGTGGCCATTGCCGCCGGCATGCCGTTCGGCGAGCCGGGCACCACCAATCTGTTGCGGATTGCCAGAGTATGACTCGGTTCGGCGGACCGTTCCTCCGGGTCGCCGAACTGAGGCGCTTGCATCGGGGGACATGGTGTATTCGCCTTTGCGGATCTCGAATGCATAAAGAAGAGGTGATCGATACGATAAAAATTATTACGTTTCACTAATTGATGAGAGAGAGCACTATGTTTTGCATCCGCTACGTCGAGTTCAGGACGCACTTTAGTTGATACGTTGCCCGGATCGGGCGACAGGCGGGCAGAGCTTTAGTTAAGCAAGCAAATAGATCAATGGACGGAGACAGAGAACGTGGCACAAAGCGAAACGGCCTTCAGCGCTTATACCGCGAGGCGTCATAACCGTTGGGTCCAGTTGGCAGCCGGCATCGCCTGTATGGGTTTGATCGCCAATCTGCAGTACGCGTGGACTCTCTTCGTCGTCCCTATGGACGCCAAACATCACTGGGGACAGGCAGCCATTCAGTTGGCGTTTTCGATTTTTGTCGTCACCGAGACCTGGCTGGTGCCCGTCGAAGGTTGGCTGGTCGACAGGTTCGGCCCTCGTCCCGTCGTGATCGGGGGCTCGATCTGCGCGGCGCTGGGCTGGATTCTCGATGCCTATGCACCGAGCCTGCCGGTGCTTTACGTTGCCGCGGTGATCGCCGGCGTCGGAGCAGGGTGTGTTTACGGGACTTGTGTGGGCACCGCGCTCAAGTGGTTTCCGGACAAGCGCGGTCTGGCCGCCGGCCTGACCGCCGCCGGGTTCGGCGCCGGTGCCGCGCTGACGGTGATCCCGATCTCCAACATGATCCAGCATTCCGGGTACGAGCATGCGTTTGTCTTCTTCGGCGTGCTCCAGGGCGCCTCAATCCTGCTGCTCGCGACTTTGCTGGTGCGTCCGAAGGCGCCGGCTCATGCTGCCGGCGTGAAGCGCATCGTCGCAACCAAGACCGACTACACCACGAAGCAGATGGTCCGCGCGCCGCTTTTTTGGGTGATGTACGCGATGTTCGTCTGCGTCGCTGCGGGCGGCATCATTGCCACCGCGCAGATCGGTCCGATCGCCAAGGAATATGGTTTTGCGGCGATGCCGGTGAGCGCGCTGAGCGTCACGTTGCCGCTGCTGACGATGACGCTGTCGATCAACAATCTGTGCAACGGCTTCACGCGCCCGCTGTGCGGCTTCATTTCCGATCGAATCGGCCGTGAGAACACCATGTTCATCACCTTCATAGGCGAAGGCCTGGCGCTGCTGGGGCTGATGTACTTCGGGCACAACCCCTATATGTTCATGATGTTTTCCGCAATCGTTTTCCTCTGCTATGGCGATATCTTCTCGAACTTTCCGGCGACCTGCGCCGACACGTTCGGCGCCAAATACGCTGCGGGCAACGCCGGCACGCTCTACACCGCAAAAGGGACGGCCGCCATTTTGGTGCCTGTGGCTTCGCTGTTGTCTGCGCACGGCGGGTGGGGCGGGGTCTTCGTCTTCTTCGCGTGTCTCTCGATGCTGTCGGGCCTGTCGGCGAAGTTCATTCTGTATCCGCTGCGGCGCCGCTGGATTCTGAATTCGGCTGTGCCCGACAAGTCGCCGGCAACGCACTTTCAGGCATCGCTTGGCGGTTCACATGAGTGAGCGCAGCCGAAGGCGCGTTCGTGTACGGATTGCGATGTGCAATAGGAAAGTGAAGTTTTCCCAACGCCGCTCGGCAGGAAAAGATCATGGTCCATCTCGATGAATTGATTGAACGGCATATCGGCTGCCGGAGTTCGCTCCTCGCAATCCTCCACGCGATTCAGGACGAAGCCGGCTTCATTCCGCCGGAAGCCGTTGCGCCGTTGGCGCGCGCGCTGAACCTCT
>NZ_JAFLRF010000020.1 GCF_017315705.1 Trinickia mobilis
CACCTGCAGATAAACAAGCCCATCGTCGAGCTTGTTTAGTGAGATCAGCTCTTCGTGGATCTCCTTGAGGCGCGTCCCACTCATATCGAGCACCATTCCCACTTCGTTCAGGGATCTCATCAAACGCGCCATATGTGCGTCGAACTCGAGCATGCGTCCCTGCATCACGGAGGTCACTTCGTAGACGCCGTCTCCCATTGTGAAGCCGCGGTCGAAGATCGACACGGCGGCTTCGGATTCGCGAACAAATCGCCCATTTACAAAGACTACTCGCATACGCTGAACTCCTGCCATTTACAGTAAGTATTGAGCGCCAGTCAGCACACCGACGCCCGTGGCCTCCGAGCGCAATGCCGGGCCATCGCTCGCCGCTCTCCACGTCGAAGCTTCGTACACAACTTCTCTCACTGAGGCGCACACCTCAGTGGAGACGGCCTTCCTCTGAAGGGCGCGTATCTACGATCGACGCTTCCTCCATCTTTCCTCGCACGATTTCATCGAGCCCGGTCACCCCCGCGCCACCGGCGGGACCCGACATACACTTGGTCGGACCATTATTGCACGGAAGCGATATTTTCGCTTGCTCGCACGCAAATCACAGATTAGTATTGGTCCTACCAACATCAACATACGCCAGTTCGAGGACCCTATGCTTGACGCCAAAATCATCGACAGCCTTGCCCACGCTTACGACGATGCGGAGAGGGAGCGGCAATGCATCCGCCCCTCTTCGGTGGTATATCCGGGCTTCACCAAAGAAGATGCTTATGCCGTGCAGCGTCGTTGGATAGAGCTCAAGGTGGCGCGGGGCAACCAGGTTAAAGGCCACAAGATCGGCTTCACCTCACGCGCCATGCAGCGCCAGGTGGGCATCGATGAGCCTGATTACGGTGCGCTAATGGCCGATATGTTCTACTTAACGGGGGACGATCTCCCAATGTCCCGTTTCGTACAACCGTGGCTGGAATGCGAACTGGGATTCGTGCTGGGCAAGCGACTAGAGGGCCCCAACTGCACGATCTTTGACGTGTTGAACGCCACCGACTACGTCACGCCCGTCTGTGAGATCGTCGATAGTCGTACTCATCGCCTGGATCCCGAAACTGGCAGGCAGCGGTGTGTGCTTGACAACATCGCCGACAACGCCGGCAACGCCGCACTGATCGTGGGCGGCCGGCCGATCAAGCCCACAGAGCTCGACCTGCGTTGGGTGTCCGTGCTATGCCATCGTAACAACACCATCGAAGAAACCGGTGTGGCCGCAGCCGTAATGAACCATCCGGCCAACGGCATTGCTTGGCTTGCCAACAAGCTCGCCCCATTTGACATTGGGCTCGAGCCCGGCCAATTTGTATTGGCCGGCTCCTTCATTGGCATGGTCGAAGCGCGAGCTGGCGATGTTTTCCACGCCGATTTTGGTTCTCTGGGCTCGATTTCGGCACGTTTCGTTTGAACGTAACAGTGACGTCGAACCGTGAGATATTCCCGTTGGTCATCGTATTTTCCTCTTCCGTGAAGGGAAAACGCCCTACCAGAAGTTCGGCGGCACGCCGCCTGAGCACCTGCTGTTCGGCCTGCGGCAGGCGTTCGACATGCTCTTTGAGGAGGCACTCGGCAATGTCTTTCGTCGCCACAGACTGCTAGCAGAGGCGGTGCGCTGCGCTGTCTCAGTCTGGGCCGACAGCCAGGCAATCGATTTCAATATCATCGAACCCAACGCACGCTGCGACACCATCACGGCCGTGCTGACGAACGGCCACTCGAAAATAATCCGGGACTACGCGGAGAAACGGTGCGGTGTCATCTTAGCTGACGGCATCGCTGAACTTTCGGGGAAGGTTTTCCGCATCGCCCATATGGGAATGCTCCTCGCGGCCCGCGAGGCAAGCCCCTTCGCTGCCAAACGCTCGAACACCATCGATGACTTCTGGAGGGAATATCGACCGGCCCCCGACTGCATGCGAGTTCGCCGAATGCGCCACGTTGCCTCCTCGTGACAACGCCCCCATCCGCGCGTCAAACTTCTGATCCTGCGAAAGAGACTCCTAACCGAAAATGGGACGGGTCCGCTGCCCCATGTATACTTCTAGCCCCTACCCTCGCTTTCGCGTTCAGACATCCTGGATGTAATGGGCTAGTACAGTTGCCGACACACTCCAGGACACGAACTACCTCACCTTCATCACCATGACGTCGCTTCAGCTTTTTCATGTAAGACAATCGGACGCCATTGTCTCTCACATCAAGACCCTGATCGCGCAAAGGGTGTTGAAGCCGGGCGATCGGATTCCGTCAGAGCGCGATCTCGCAGCGGAACTCGGACTTGGACGGGGCACCGTACGTGAGGCAATGCAACAACTAGAAGCACTCGGCCTGGTTGAGCGCAAGCAGCGGGATCGATACGTTAGTACGGGCAAAAGTGAGCCCAATGCCGCCAAGACTAGAGCAGTCGAGGACCAGCGTGAATTTCTACTGCAGGTAATCGATGTCCGAATAGGGCTAGAAAGTTGGGTCGCCGCGGAGGTCGCCGCGAAAGCGGAGGCGGCCGATGTTCGGAAGCTGAAGCGCATAGTCAGTGAATTGGATCGCGCTGCTTCGCTTCGGAGCGACATGTTGCTTCTTGATAGAGAGTTTCATCGCACACTGGTGGAGGCCACCAGAAATCCCGTCGTTCTGCAAGTGCTGGACAGCTTGTTGACAATGATAAGCGCCATTGCAGCCTTCAAGAAGTTGACCCTTGATCCCGCCCACGCATTTCGCACGGATCTTCATCATGCAGTTGTCGATGCGATTGAGCGACACGATCCATCTGCTGCCCGTGCCGCAATGACAGCGCATCTGAAGTTCGTGCGCGATGCAGTTCAAGGGTTGTAGCACCGGAAGCAAATGCCGAACGCTTGAAGTATTGCGCTGCCAGACAGAGCGCTCCTTCCTCTAACCAGCAAAGCGCGGTTCCGGCAAGCCTTTCACGCCTATCCCCGTTATTGCAAACAACCCGCCTTTGTCACGCTCCTTCTGTGGAATGCCCCACATTGGCCTGCCCATCGTCGTCACATAGAGCACATCCAGTTCGGGGCCACCGAACATGACACTGGTTAAATTGCGTATCGGAAACGGCACCACGCGATCAATGCGGCCATCCGGCGCAAAGCGAAGAATCCGGCCGCCAAAGACCAGCGCTGTCCAGACGTACCCCTGCTCATCCACCGTTGCACCATCAAAGGTTCCGGCCATGCCCTTCGCTGACGCAAACACTCTGCGGTTTGACACCGCGCCGGTCTCGATGTCGTAATCGTAGGCGTACATCGTCCTGTCGAAAGTGTCGGTAAAGTAGAGCGTCCGGTTATCCGGGCTCCAGCATGGCCCGTTCGAACAACTGATCCCGCCCTCTAGACGTGTCACTGTGCCGTCGCAGTCGAGCCGATAAAGACCTCCGCTGCGAGTGGGACGCTGGCCGCGGTTGGCGTCGTAGCGATCGAAGTCGTAAGCCATCGTGCCTGCTATGAACCGCCCACGCCGGTCCACCTTTCCGTCGTTGAAGCGCGTCTCGGGTTCATCGTGCTCCGGGTCTGCGATGCAACGCACGGTTTGCGCCTCGAAGTCGTAAAAATGCAAACCGTCAGCCAGCGCCACCACGGCACCGCCCTGCTCGCGCAACGCCATTGAACCGATATGCGCCGGCACGAAGTAGCGGCGTACATCGCTTCCATCCGCCTGACAACTGTAGATTTCCGCGGCCGTGCTATCGATCCAGTACAGCCGTTGCTCCTTTACGTCCCACAGAGGCCCTTCACCCAAGTGATTTTTAGCGTCGACCAGCAAGCAGATCTCGACCATCAACGTCCCCATTTCAAACCCCCGAGCCGATGACCGCAGTGACTCGAGTACTGTTCACCCTAGCCAATTCCCGAACATCTCAGGACTTCTTGTCGCGTAACGTGATCACCGCGGCTAGCACTACGATCCCGTTTATGATGTCACGCACGGCTGGCGGAACCGTGGTGCCGGCAAGGAGCGTTCCCAACGCGGTCAATAGCAGTGCGCCGCCGAAGACGCCCAGATAGTGACCTCGCCCGCCCGTGATCAGCGCGCCGCCCACCACCACGATCGCAATCGAAGGTAGCAGGTAAGGGTCGCCCATGCCGAGGAATGCCTGGTTGCTGAAGCCAGCCAACAGAAGACCCGCGAGCGCAGAGCACACACCCGACAGGCAGTACACCGCAATCAGCGTCGGTCCGACACGCACACCGGCAAGCTTCGCGGCGACCTGCGAATTACCGATCGCATGAACGCGGCGTCCAAACGGCGTGCGGTGCAGCAGCAACAATGCGACGACCAGGAACAGTGGAACGGACCACGCAGCCGGCGCCAGAGGGCCGATCCGGCCGTTCGTAAATCCGCTCAGCAGCGGAGGTGCCCAGCCCTGCGGCGACCCGTTGCTGTAGATTAGCGTCAGCCCCTGCAACAGACCATTCGCAGCAAGCGTAACGACGATGGGCGGCAACCCGAGCACGACCACACCGACGCCATTGAACAAGCCAGCCAGCAAGCCAACGCCCAGCGCCAGCGGCACCGCCCAGAGCGCGTCAACGTTGACGCCGTGCGTGATCCCGGTCAACAACACACCGGACAGGGTCATCAGCCACGGCACCGACAGGTCGAGTCCGCCCGTCATGATCACCGCCCCCTGGCCGAGGCCGAGGATAGCGAGGAACAAGGTGAGCGTCAGCATGCTGCTGACGAAGTTCGCGCTGACGATCACGCGCGGCCCGTACACGGCGCCGGTTATCACCAGCACTACGGCGAGAAGCAGGTATGCAGGAACGATGTACTGCACCCATTCGCGGTTCTGTTCGATCCAGTTAGCGATGGCACTGCCTTTCAGTTCCGCGTTCTCCGCCAGACGAGTTGTACCGCCGGCAAAGCGTACTTGCCGTCCAGTGCCGTTTCGAGCGCGCGTACCGGTTCTCCAGGCTCGCATCCAGACGCCGACGTAGCGCACGCTCTGATGGACCGCCGAGTGTTTGCCGACGGACGAGCCAAGTACCGCGAGAATCAGGATCGTCGCCTCCGCGATAGTCGTATAGAACGCTGACACGTTCAGCACGAGCAAGATATTGACCGTGATCATCAGCGTCATCGACGCGAACACCGTGCCGAGGCAGCCACCGCGCCCGCCGCCGAGCAGCGTGCCGCCTAACACCACCGCGGTGAACATCGACAACATCAGCGGACGTCCGACAAGCGGATCCGCCGAACCTGTCTGCCCTGCCACATAGAGACCGGCCAGCGCGTAGCACGCGCCCGCTACCGCGTAGGTCGCGATGCGATAGCGCGTGACCGGCACGCCGTTGGCATAGGCCCCTTCGGGGTCGCTGCCTAGCGCGTAGATGCCGACGCCGAAGCGTGTCTGGCGGATCAGCCACCATGCCAGAAGCGCCGCGGCCACGATGCCCGCCGACATCGGCAGTTTGTTCGGAATCAGATCCGCCGTGACGAGGTTGACGAACTGATCGCCGACGCTACCGCCTGGCTTGCTCTGGATCAGCAGCGTCAGTCCTTGCAACATGAACATCGTCGCCAGCGTGACGACAATGGATTGCAAGCGAAACCACGCGATCAACGCGCCGTTGACAAAGCCCGCGCCCGCACCGATTGCGACGATCAGGGCGACACCGGCGAACTGTTCAAGCGGCGTGCCCCGCACAAAGTGCACAGCCAGCACGTTTGCGAGGGACACCACTGCGGCAGCGGACAAGTCGAAACCGCCGGTCAGTATGACGATCGTCTGGCCGATCGCCGCAAGTGCAAGCGTGGAGCCGCTCGAAATCACCGATCCGATGTCGTACAGACCAACGGGTGTCGCGGACAATGAAATCCACGCCACCATGATGGCGACCAGCGCGAGCACGGCAATGCCCAGTCCGCGATAACGATCGAATTTTGCAATGAGCTTGCAGATCGCGCTCGGACCCACGAGGTCCCCGCCGGGAACCGCAACGGGGTAGTTTGCGATGGTCTTCACCCCTGTCTCGTTACTGCTGCATGTCATGGGCGGACTCCGTCTAGGTCGCGAGCATCTTGCGCATCACGTTCTCTTCGGTCAGTGCGTCGCCCGACAAGGCCGCGACGTTACGACCACGATAAACGACCGACACCCGGTCGCATACGTTCACGAGTTCCGGGACATCCGTCGAATAGAACAGCACGGCTCCGCCGGCCTTCGCAAACTCGCGCATCAACACGAAAATCTGATGCTTGGTGCCTACGTCGATGCCGCGGGTCGGATCGAACATCAGCCACACGCGGCTTTGCGTGAGCAGCCATTTCGCCATGGCGATCTTCTGCTGGTTGCCCCCCGAGAACGAAGAGCATGGCTTGTACAGTGCACGTGGATGGACTTCCATCTGGGCAAGCGCGCCGCCAATCGCCTCTCGTTCGCGCTTGCGGTCGATCAGTCCCAGTCGGGTGTAGCCGCCGATCGTCGGCAACGACACGTTGTCGCCCCCTGACAAACGCAAGAACAGACCTTCCGTCTTGCGGTCCTCCGGCAGGAAGCTCGTCGACACGCCACTCTTGAGCGAGTCCGCCGTCGACGTCAGGGTCAATTTCGTGCCGTCGATGTAAATATCGCCCTCGTCGATGAGCCGCGCGCCGAAGAGCCCTTCGAACAACTCGCGTTGCCCCATCCCCTGCAGCGCGGCGATCCCGTGCACCTCACCGGCCCGAAGGGTCAGGTCGAAGCCATTGACGACCCCGTCGATGTGCACGCCGCTCGCTTCGAGCGCCGGGGCGCGGTCGTTCTCCACACTCGGCGCGAGCGTTTCCGGCGCGGGCTCTTTCGGCGGATACTTCGCCTGAAGCGACCGGCCGATGACAAGCCGGATGACCTCATCGTCGGAAATATCCGCAGCGTCGAATGCGCCCACGTCCTTGCCATTGCGGTAGATCGTCAGGCTGTCGCAGTACTCGCGAACTTCCTGCATCCGATGCGAGATGAACACGAAGGTGACGCCGCGCGCCTTCAGCTCATCGATCCGGCGCGCGAGCCATTCGACGTCATGGCCCGACAGCGCCGAGGTCGGTTCATCGAGCAGCAACACATCCGGATGCCGAACGATTGCCTTGGCGATCTCGATCTTCTGCCGCACCGGCAATGCAAGATCGCCGACAAACGCGCCAGGCTGCACATCGGTCAGCTCGAGCCGCTCGAGCCACTCGGCCGTCATCCGTTGCGCCTCGCGCCGCCGTATCCGGCCGAGCCAACCCGTCGGCTCATACGACATCAAGAGGTTTTGCGCGACCGTCAGGTCGGGCACGAGCGTCATCTCCTGAAATGCCGTCTGCACGCCGGCACGGTGGGCATCCCTCGGGCCGTGCATCTGCACCTCCTTGCCCATGATCGAAATACGCCCCGAGTCCGGCTTCAGGAGCCCGGACAGCAGCTTGACGGTGGTCGATTTGCCCGCTCCGTTTTCACCCAGGAGCGCGTGCACGGCTCCGCGCCGCACGCGGAAAGATGCGCCGTCGAGCGCGACGGTTGCGCCAAAGCGCTTGGTCACATTCGACAAATCGAGCGCAAGATCCGTCTCCATGACACCCTCCTTCAGGCCGCCGCGCGACGCCGCGCGGCGAGCGATTTCCGACTCGCTTCAGTCCGGTTTGCCGTTCAAGGCAGCACTCAACCCCAGGTTCGAAGTCTCATCCGAGTAAATGTCGGCAAACCAGCCCGGCGGCACCTTGTCCGGAGAGATCGCCGTGCAGCCCCCACGCAGTTCGTCGATCGAACCGGTCGTGCACAGCTTGGCCTGCGACGTTTCGACAAGCGGGAGCTTCAGCGTCACATGATTCGGAAAATCCTTTCCTTCGAGCTTGGCGACGGCGAGCTTGAGCGCGTAGGCGCCCGAAAACGGCGGCGACCCATACGCGATGGACGGATAGCCGATCGATCGATACGACCCGTTGCCCTTTACTGTTCCGGCCGGCAGCATCTGCACGAGGTGGCCGTTGGACGACTCACCTGCGCACGGCCTGATCTTGCCGTCCGGCACGCCCGCCTCGAGCTGCATCGAAGCCGCGGTGAAGCAGCCGACTTGCATCCATAGCCCATTGATCTTGTCCCAGCTGTTTGTCGCGAGAATCTTCGACAGCTCGGTCTTCGCGGTTGCCTGACTCCACATGCCGACGCCCTCTGCGACGACCTTGATGTCGGGATACTTCGCGAATACCTGCTTCGCTGCTTCGGTGCGCGCGCGATCGACGGAAGTACCGGGCACGCCCGTAATCATGACGATATTGCCCTTGCGGTTGATCGTCTTCGCAAGCCACTCGGCGGTGGCGCGGCCCGCCTCGTGCTGATCGATCGTAATGTTGTGCGCACAGGGTTCGGTGACCTCGGAGTCGTAGGCGGCAACCACCACGCCTTTGGAACAAGCGTTCTTGATCGCCCGGTTCAGTGCGGTTGGAGAGACCGGGTAGACAATGATCGCGTTCGCGCCGGCCTGCACCATCGAATTGATCTGCTGTATCTGCTTCTGCGCGTCGGTCCCGGCTACCTGGACCTCGAGATCAACCTTGTCGCGCATTTCCGGGCTGGCCGCTTCTGCCTTGACCATATTGGCTGCCTCGGTCTGCCAATCGTTACCGACATAGCTCATCGACAAAAACACCTTGTACTTCCCTGCCGCGGCTGCAACGCCCGGCGTCGCAAGCGCCGCGGCACACGCCATGCCGAGGACGGTTTGGCACGCAATCCGGTTCGCGAGTGGCCTCGCGCGACGGTTCAACTGCATCAATCGATTCATGTCTTCCTCCTAATCTCCATAGTCATTGGGATGCAATGTGAGGCAATCGCGCGGACAACGGCAGCGTCAACCCGCTCGTGCCGGGCACGACGTCCGGGTCGTGTCCAGGTATCACGAAGTCGGCAATCTGCCGGATACGCCTGAGCGACGCGAGTTCCGCCGCGGTTTCGTGGACAATGCCTACCGGCGTCGCATCGACGATGTTCTCCATGCAGTTCGCACAGTCGCCGGTGATCACCACGCAGCCATCTGCGGTCTCCACGGCAACCGACTGATGCCCGGGCGTGTGCCCGGGCGTCGGCACGACCCGCACGCCACGCACAATGTCCGCGACTCCGTTGACGAACTGCCAGCGGAAATACGCAAGCGGTTCCCGGCCGAGCAGGAACTCCTGGTAATACGCGGACTGCGTCGGCAGCGGCTGTCCGGCGTATTCCCACTCCGCGTATTGCACGACGAAGCGCGCGTTGCGAAACAGCGTATTGCCGCCGGAGTGGTCGTAATGCAGATGGGTGTTGATCACGATGTCCACCTCGTCCGCACTCCAGCCCACGTACTCTTTCAACGCGCGTTCGAGACGCTCTTCGGGTGCTTGCTCGCACGGGCACACAAAGCTGCTCACCCAGCCCGGGTCGTGGATACCGGTATCGACGACGATTTTTTTGTCGGCGCCGACAATGGCTGTCGACCATACCGGCACCTTCACGGACTGGCCGAAATAACGTCCGTAGACTTGCGTGGAGCGATCGACCGTCAGCCAACCGGTCGGCATCGCCACCACCTTCAGTCGTGAAATTGCCACTGTCTTCTCCTATCGCACTTTGCGTCGCGGCAATCCGCGAGTGCAACCTTTCGAACCGGCACAGCACATCCCGTCGATGTCTCGCGACTGACAGCGATCGCGATCAGAAGTTGACCTCGTTCGCACCTTTCAGACCCAGCATGGCTCTAGCCTCGGCAGGTGTCGCAATCTCAAGTGAAAGACCTTCGATCACCTGTCGAATCTTGGCGACCTGCGCGGCGCTCGACTCCGCGAGCTTGCCCGGTCCAATCCACAGCGAGTCTTCGAGTCCGACACGTACATGAGACCCTTGGGCCACGCCCGTTGCGCCGAGAGGGAGCTGATTTCGTCCCGCGCCAAGGATTGACCAGACGTAGTCCTTGCCGAACAGGCGGTCGGCCGTGCGCCGCATGTGCATCAGGTCTTCCGGGTGGCCGCCAATCCCGCCGAGCAGGCCGAAAACGCTCTGGATGAAGAAGGGCGGCTTCGCAAGCTTGCGCTCGACGAAGTGCGCAAGGTTGTAGAGATGTGAGATGTCGTAACATTCAAACTCGAATCGTGTCCCGTTCGCCGCACATGACGTCAGGATGTACTCGATATCCGCAAAGGTGTTCTTGAACACCAAATCTCGACTGTTCTCGAGATGCTGACGCTCCCAGTCATACTTGAGGTCCATGAATCGATCGAGCATCGGGTAAAGCCCGAAGTTCATCGAACCCATATTCAGCGATGCAAGCTCCGGTTGGAAATGATGCGCGGGGCGCAGTCGCTCCGCGACGCTCATGTGCGGACTGCCGCCCGTCGTAATGTTGACGACGGCATCGGTTCGCGCCTTGATGTTCGGCAGAAACTCGTGGAACACTGCCGGATCCTGTGTCGGGTGCCCATCATGCGCATCGCGTGCATGGAGATGCAGGATTGCCGCACCTTCCCTTGCGGCAGCGAGCGCCGCATCCTCGATTTGCTTCGGGGTGACCGGCAGAAAGGGCGACATCGACGGCGTATGGATTGCACCGGTTGGAGCACAGGTGATAATGACTTTATGTTGGGTGGCCACGAAATGATTCTCCTGTTAGTCACTTGATTCGCAGAGCGTGCTACAGCACTTCGACGTTGCCGCATACCGAGATCGCCTGGCCGGAAATCCCGCTGCCCGCCGGCGAGCAGAGGAACAAGGCCGTTGCCGCGACTTCTTCCGGTGTGGTCATGCGTCGCAAGGAAATCTTTTCCAGATACTTCGCTTCCATTTCCTGGTAGCTCAGTCCCAGCTGTTCGGCGCGCGCCGCAATCACGCCCTGCATGCGGGGGCCGCGCACGATGCCCGGCTGGATTGCGTTGACGCGAATACCGGACGGCCCCAGTTCGATCGCAAGGCTCTTGGTCAGGCCGACCAGCGCCCATTTGGTCGATGAATAGGGAGTTCGGTAGGCATAGCCGAGCCTCCCCGCAACGGATGACAGCGCAATGATGGAGCCGCCGTCAGGTGCCGCGCGCAGCAACGGCACTGCTCGACGCGCAAAATAGAATTGCGCATTGAGATTGATCGCGACGGTCTCTTCCCATTCGCCTACATCTATCTCATCGATTCCGCCTGTCGGCCCCGCAATGCCTGCGTTGTTGACGAGCACGTCAAGTCCGCCCAGCTCGCGCTCGACGTCGCGAAAAACGCGTTCCACTGCGCCCTCATCGGCGACGTCGGCAAAGGTGCCCGAAATCGAACCGTTGGCCCCGTGTTTGGGCAACGCATCGAGCGCATCCTGGTTAGCGTCGCAAACATGCACACGTGCCTTCGCCTCGAAAAAGGCCTGTGCAATTGCCAATCCGATTCCTGAGGCGCCGCCTGTCACCAGGACACGCAACCCATTTCGTGGCTGCAGCAGCTGTAAAACAGTCATCTCCCTTTATCTCCATTTTTGGCTGCCTTTCGGCGCGCCTTCAATTCCATCCGGCAATTATAAGGATGACTAATTGCTGTGTTTGTAGCTCGAGGCAATGAAGCACGAGCATCTGCTTCTTCCTATTTCGGCTAATGGAGCTAGCCGCTGGCGCGTTTTGGCATTGCCGCGGATTCGACGCTCAGCCGTCCCTTCAAATCCTGCGCCGCATCGCCAATGTCTTTCGCGATGCCGGCGTGGGCGCCTGGACCATCGCGGTTCCACAGCGCATCGACGATCATCTTGTGGGCAGTCATCGAGCGGCGCATGTGCCGGACGTCCGGCGCGACCATATTCAGAAACGGGCCGATTCGCATCCAGAGGTTCTGGATGATGGCGAGCGTGACTTCGCTTGCCCCTTGGGCATAGATCGCCGTGTGAAATGCGAAATTGGTGCGTAGGTACGCCGCCGCGTCCCCTGCATTGACGTGCGCATCCATCTCGTCGTAGATCTGCTGGATCGCATTCAAATGCTCATCCGTCATCCTTGAGGCGGCGCGTTCGGCCACGCAGCCTTCGAGGGCAATCCGGACGTCGCGTAGCTCTTCGAGCATCTCGACTGTGATTGGCGGCACCATCAAGGCGCGCCCCGGACCGTCGACGAGCGCGCCTTCAGCCTGCAATCGCGTCAGTGCTCCGCGGACCGGCATCGTCGACGAGCCCACCGCCTCGGCAACGCCACGCAGGCTCAAGGGCTGACCAGGCGGAAAGCGGCCGCTCATGATCGCTTCGCGCAACTGCTGGTACACCTTCGTCCCCAACGTTTCATGAACCACGGTCTTCATGGAGGGAACCACACGCGAGACCGAACGAGCCGCCACGACCTACTCCCTTAATTTGAGAAGTTGTGATGTGTGATCACAGGCGAACTCAGTTTGATCTTCGGATTTCGGAAAGTCAACGCGAAAGCCGTCAGGGAAAACGCGAGCATGGGTTGCGTCGCGTCTGGCTTCAGCTTCGGTCGTGACAATATCGGCTGCCGCCCACGAAACGCTCGGGCGCGGCCGGCAGTCAGGTCGAGGACGCAGCGGCCGCCCTGCTGCGCAGCCAGTTCATCGCGGTGAAGAGTAACGTCGCGAACACGATCAGCACCGTCGCCACCGCAAGAATCGATGGATCGATCTGGTCGCGGATGCCGCTCCACATCTGACGCGGCACCGTGCGCTGCTCAGGGCCGCCGATGAACAGGATGACGATCACCTCGTCGAACGACGTGGCGAACGCGAAAACGCTGCCCGTCGCGACAGCCGGCGCGATCAACGGCAGCGTGACGCGGCGAAACGTCGTCCACGGTCGCGCGCCAAGGCCGGCGGCTGCGCGCAGCAGGCTCTGGTCGAACGACAGCAGCGAGGCGGTCACCGTGATCACGACGAACGGCGTGCCGAGCGCCGCATGCGCGAGCACCACGCCCAGATACGAGTCAACGAGTCCGAGGGGCGAGAAGATGAGATAGAAGCCGGCCGCAACCACGACGATGGGGATGATCATCGGAGAAATCAGCAGCGGCATCACGATCGCGCGAAACGGGAACACCGAACGGCTCAGCCCGAGCGCAGCGAGCGTCCCAAGGCAGGTCGCTACCAGTGTCGCGACCGCCCCGATGCCGATGCTGTTCGCGAATGCAATCTGCCAATCGTGCGAGCCGAACGCCTGCGCGTACCACCGCAGCGAAATGCCGTCCATCGGATACGAAAAGAACGAGCCCGAGTTGAACGACAGCGGCACGATTGCGAGGATCGGTGCGACGAGAAACAGGAAGATCAACGCGCAATGCACGCGCAGTCCCGCGCCCGCGATACGCTCCGACAGCATTCGGTGACGTTGGGGTTGCATACCGGTCTCCCCGCTAGCCGAATCGCAGCCGGTCGATACCGACCAGCCGATTGAAGACGAAATAGAACACGGCCGTGAAGATCACGAGATAGCACGACAACGCGCCCGCGAGTCCCCAGTTGAGCTGCTCGTTCGTCTGCGATGCGATCAGCTGGCTGATCATCTCGTCCCCCGCGCCGCCGAGTAGCGCAGGTGTGATGTAGTAGCCGAGCGCGAGCACGAAGACGAGAAAGCAGCCCGCGCCGACACCCGGCAGCGTCTGCGGAATATAGACCCGGACGAACGCCGTTATCGGATGCGCGCCCAACGACTGCGCGGCGCGCACGTACATCGGCGACACGCCCTTCATCACCGAGTAAATCGCGAGGATCATGTACGGCAGCAAGATGTGCGTCATGCCGATCAGCACGCCGGTGCGGTTAAAGATCAGCGGCACCGGTCGATGGACGATGCCGAAGCGCATCAAGGCGGTGTTGATAACGCCGCCCGGCTGCAGCAGCACGTACCACGCGGTCGTGCGCACCAGCAGCGAAGTCCAGAACGGCACGATCACGAACAGCATGAGCCGGTTACCCTGTTTCGGCGGCAGCGTTGCGAGCAGATACGCGACCGGGTAACCGAGCAGCAGGCACAACAGCGTGACGGCCGCGCTGATCTGGATGGTGCGCACAAAGGCGGCGCGATAGACGGCGCTGTCCGCGGGCACCGACGTCACTGAGCCGTGCGGCGAGACCTGCGCGTCGATCGCGTTGAGCAGGTAGTCGGGCGTCGGCGACGTAGCGGCGCGCTTCAGCAACCGCCATGTTTCGGTCTCGCCCCAGCGCGGGTCCATATCGATCAGCGCCGGCTTCCACGCGACGGGCGTCAGCGAGCGCGACTCGCGTGCCGTTTTCATCAACAGGCTGCGGAATTCCGGCTGATAGAAATTCATCCGGCGTGCGACGTTGCCGAGTTCGCCGGCTTCGGCCGACTGCCGCAAACCTTGCGCGAGCGCGGCAAATGCCGGCTCGCCGGGTACGCTGCTGCCATCCCACGCCCGCAGCGCCGCCGTCAGTTGCGGCATGCTGCCGCGCACTTCGGGATTCTGCACGCTGCGCGCAAGCAGGCTGGCGATTGGCGCGATGAAGGTGGCAAGCAGGAACACGAGCAGCGGCAACGCCAGCAGGAGCGCCTGCACGGCAGCCTTGCGACGCGCCCGCCGCCAGGCGTGACGATCGCCGCTGCGGTGGCTGGCGCCGATCGATGCCGTGGGTTGCACTGACGTGTTCATCGTCGCGCCCATTCGCGTCATTGCGTGAGCCACACCTGGAAGCGCTTGTCGATCGCATCCGCGTTGTCGGCCCAGAACGTCGCGTCGATCTGCAGCGGCCGCTTGAAATTGGCCGGCGCGGTCGGCAGGTCACCAAGGCGGTTCTTGTCGATCAGCGGAATCGCGTCCTTGCGCGGCGGCGCATAGGCGATGTACTTGGAGAAGTCCGCGTAGGCCTGCGGGGTCGATGCCGAGACGATGAACTTTGCCGCGTCAGCCGCATGCTTCGCGCCTGCCGGGATGCCCCACCACTCGTAGTCGTACACCTGCGCGTCCCAGACGATCTTGAACGGCTTGCCGTCCTTGTGCGCCGCATCGTCGATGCGGCCGTTATACGCCTGCGTCATCACGACCGCGCCGTCGGCGAGCAGCTGCGGCGCCTGCGCGCCGGTGTCCCACCAGACGATGCTCGACTTGATCGTGTCGAGCTTCTTGAATGCACGGTCGACGCCTGCGGGCGTGCCGAGCACCTTGTAGACGTCCTTCGGCGCGACGCCGTCGGCGATCAGCGCCCATTCCATCGCCACCTTCGGCGATTTGCGCATGCCGCGCTTGCCGGGGTATTTCTTTAGATCGAAGAAATCGTTGATGGTCGTAGGCGCGGCCTTCAGCTTCGTCGTGTCGTACGCATACACCGTCGACCACACCATCGCCGACACGGCGCACTCGCTGATCGAGCCGGGCAGAAAGTCGCTGGTATTGCCGAGCTGCTTGCGGTCGAACTTCTGCAGCAGGCCGTCGTCGCACGCCGTGATGGCGTCGTTGGTTTCGAGGTCGATCAGATCCCACGTGGGGTTCTTCGCCTGTTCCATCGCCGACAGCTTCGCGAGGCCGCCGTCGTACGATTCCGTCGAGAAACCCACGCCGGTCTTCGCGGTGAACGGCTCGAACCACGCCTTGTTGGCGGCGACCTCGTAAGCGCCGCCGAACGTGACGACCGACAGCGTGTCGGCGGCATGCACCGTCGACGACAGGAAGGAGAGGACCGTGACGGCGGTGAGAACAGCGCCGTGGCGGATACGGGAGCGGGTAGCGTGCATGTTTAGTTGACTCCTGCCATGAGTGGCGATGAGGACGATGAAGGCGAAAATACGGGGCTGTCGCCGGCAGTGACCGCGACACGCGACGCAACGGCGGGAAGTACCTTGCAGTCGTCGCGGCGCCACGTCACGGCTGTGGTATGGCCGAGTGCGGGCAGATCGTGATGCTGCGTGTTCGGCACCTTCACGACGACGCTCTCGCCGTGCGCCAGTTTCAGATGCACGCGATGGTGATCGCCGCAATAGACGAGCTCCTGCACAAGTGCACGGACGACATTCGATTCGCCTCCGCCGCGCACGGCCGCAGCCGCCGCCGCGATGTGCGCGCGTTCGGGCCGCAATGCCAGCATCGCTTCGCCGCCGGTACGCAGGCCGGCGCCCGCACGGCCGCTGATGGTGGTGCCGTCGGCAAGCTGCAGCGTGGCCCACTCGGCGTCGCTCGCGACGACGCGGCCTGTCAGTCCGTTGTTTTCGCCGACGAAGTTCGCAACGAACGCATTCGCGGCGTTCTCGTAGAGTTCGGTCGGCGTCGCGGCCTGCTGGATACGGCCGTCGGAAAACACCGCGACGCGGTCCGACATCGTCAGCGCCTCGTTCTGGTCGTGCGTCACGTAGACGATCGTCAGCGACAGCTCGCGATGCAGCCGCATGATTTCGTATTGCATGCTTTCGCGCAGGCGCTTGTCGAGCGCGCCGAGCGGCTCGTCCATCAGCACCACGCCCGGTTCGAACACAAGTGCGCGCGCCAGCGCGACGCGCTGCTGCTGGCCGCCCGAGAGCTGCGCCGGCCGCCGTTGCGCGAGGTGCGGCAGCTCGACCATCTCGAGCACCCGCGCCACGCGCGCCTTCCGTTCGCTGCGGCCGACCTTGCGTACCGACAGCGGAAACGCGACGTTCTCCGCGATCGTCATGTGCGGGAAGAGCGCGTAGTTCTGGAACACCATCCCGATATCGCGCTGATGCGGCGGCTTGTCGTCGAGCCGCTTGCCGTTCAGGCGGATCTCGCCGCGCGTCGGCGACTCAAATCCTGCAAGCATCATCAGCGTGGTCGTCTTGCCCGAACCGGACGGACCGAGCAGCGACACGAATTCGCCGCGCGCAACGTCGAGATCGAGACCCTCGACGACGCTGTGCACGCCGTCATAAGACTTGCTGACGCCTGCAAACGAAATGAACGATTGGCTGGACATGGTCGTGATCACCCGGTGCGCGGCTCTCGCGCGTCATGACGTGGCGGTTCGCCGCGCGAGATAGTGCGCGAAATCGTAGTTCGGTCGCTCGAGATGGCTCAGGTTGCCTGGCTTCGCGAGCGGTGCATGCACGCCGCGAAACACGGCTTCGACGCCGCGCCGGTCTTCCGCATTGACCTCGTCGAGCAGCGTTTTCAGCGTGGCCATGTATTCGGCCGCTTTCGGATCGTCGAGAAACTCGGGCGAAAGTCCGCCACCGAACTGGATCTGTACCTGGCCCACGCCGCGCGGCTGCAGCACGAGGTACCAGAAGTAGCCCGGCGTGAGCGTCACGAGATGCGTCGGATAGATCGCAAGTAGCGCGGTCGTGCGCCGCCAGTGTCCCTGCAGACGCGTGTTGTCCGGGTGCGCGTTGCCGATCGGCAGCGACGCTTCCTTCGTGATCCAGTGATAGTTGAATGTCGGTCGCCCGGGCGCACACTCCATTTCATCGAGCCGCGAATGCGGGCCTACCGTCGCGCGATGCAGCATCGGCAGGTGGTAGCTTTCCATGAAATTTTCCGCGAGGATCTTCCAGTTGGTGTCCCACACGTGCTCTTCGTGGAAGGTCTCAACGTAGTCCGACATGCCGTACGGCTCGATCAGCCGCGTGAGCTCCTCGAGCTGCGTCGCGACGGGCGGCACGTCGGCATCGAGCGTGACGTAGATCCAGCCCAGCCAGGTTTCGCAGCGAATCGACGGCAGGCGGTAGCTTTCCTTGCAGAAGCCTGCCTGCCGGTCCATCATCGGCGCGCCGGCGAGCGTGCCATCAAGCGTGTAGTTCCATGCGTGATAGGGACACGTGATGCGTCTGACGTTGCCGCGCCCTTCGAGCAGCACCGACATGCGATGCAGGCACACGTTCGACAGTCCGCGCAGGCCACCGTTTTCGTCGCGCAGAACGACAATGGGCTGCTCGTCGATCTGCGCGGTCAGATAGTCGCCGGGATTGCTGAGCGCGCTGGCGCGCCCGACGCACAGCCATTCCTTGCGAAAGATCTCGCGCTGCTCGAGCGCGAGAAACGCGTCGGACGTATAGACCCGCGGCGGCATTGCGCGCGCGTCGTCGAACCGCCGCTCGCAGTTCGCCTGCAGTTCGTGGGCGATCTCGGGTCCAGCATCCGGCGACGTTGCAAGGGTATCCATAAGGCCTCCGGCTCAACATTGCGTTGCGATGGACACCAATCTATCAAGTCAAATTGCCAGCCAAAATATTGTTTTCGGATGTAAAAGCCAGCTTTTTCCTATGCAGCCCGCCAGGCGCCCGATTCAGCCATTGCGATGCAGTTCGCGGATCTGCGTCTCGCAGAACTCCGCGAAGCGCTTCACTACCTGACGCGGTTTCAGTTCGCGCGATTGCGCGACGCCAAGCATCGTTGCCGTTACGTCTTCCTTGAACGGCTTGACCACGAAGTCCGCTCCGTCCACGGTTCTGAACGATTTCAGCGGGAAGTTCAGGATGCTGTAGCCGAGCCCGTTCGCGACCATGCCGCGCACCACTTCCGGCTGCGACGAACGAAACGCGGGCACCGGCCGCGTTCCGGCCGCGTCGAACAGCGCCGCGAAGTATTCGCGGCTGTGCGGCAGGTCGAGCATCACGTATGGCTCGTCGAGCAGTTCGGTCAGCGAGACGGCACGGACGCGGGCGAGCCGGTGCAGCTTCGGCAGGATCACGTAGGGCGGCAGCGAGACGAGTGGCATGAACGCGATGTCGTCGGTGAGATCGAGGCTGTAAGTGAGCGCGAGATCGAGCGTGCCGTCGCGCAAGCCTCGCAGCAGGTCGTCCTGATGCGCTTCCTGGGTGCGGAAGGTAACGCCCGAATGGCTCGCAATGAAACGGCTGATGAGCGCCGGCATCACGGGCGGCGCGAGCGAGACCATGCAGCCGAGCGCGATCGAACCCGACATGCCGCCGTCCAACTCGCGCGCCGCGGACTGCAGTTCTTCCGCATTCTTCAGCAGATTGCGCGCCTGTCCGAGCATGTCGCGACCCGCCTGGGTCAGCGACAAGCCGCTCGCGTGATGGCGGATGAACAACTGAACGCCGAACGACGCCTCCAGCTCGGCGAGCGCCGTCGAAACCGATGGCTGCGAGATGTGCAGTTTCCTCGCCGCCGCGGTGAACGACAGCACTTCCGCGGTGACCACGAAGTACCGCAGCTGCCGCAGCGAATAGTGCAATTGGCCCGCTTCCATCGCATGTCCCTCGACGTTTCATCTGTCGCGATTGTGCGTCGACAGAAATCCGTCTGCATAGGTAAAAGCGATGAATTGCATTTTTGAAATATGTTTTTCGGATGCGCAGTGCGCGCGTAGATTGCACGCAACGAATCCGGCGCGGCGTGCCTGCAGCGCCGCCACGGACCATGCCCGCACAGTTCAGAAGGGAACACCCATGTCAGCTGAAAAAACGTCAATCGATACGCTTGTCGTGGGCGCCGGCCAGGCCGGCGTGGCCATGAGCGAACACTTGAGCAGGCAAGGGGTGCCGCACCTCGTCCTGGAACGCAGCCGTATCGCTGAACGTTGGCGCACGGGACGTTGGGATTCGCTGGTTGCCAACGGCCCGGCCTGGCATGACCGGTTTCCTGGTCTGGCGTTCGACGATCTCGATCCCGACGCCTTCCCCTCGAAAGAGCGGGTCGCGGACTATTTCGAAACCTATGCCAGGAAATTCAATGCTCCGATCCGCACCGGTGTGGAGGTGAAGAAAGTGGTGCGTAGCGCGGGCCGGCCCGGCTTCACCGTTGAGACATCGGAGGGCATCGTCGAGGCCAACCGTGTCGTGGTCGCTACCGGAGCGTTCCAGCGCCCCTTGATTCCGCCGATCGCGCCAAAAGACGAGACACTCACGCAGATCCACTCTGCCGATTACCGCAATCCAGGCCAACTGCCCGAGGGTGCCGTGCTGGTGGTGGGCGCCGGGTCGTCAGGGGTGCAAATCGCGGATGAACTGCAGCGGTCGGGCAAGAAGGTGTATCTGTCGGTTGGACCGCACGATCGTCCTCCACGCTCCTATCGCAACCGTGATTACTGCTGGTGGCTGGGCGTTCTTGGCGAATGGGACAGAGAGGTCGCCACGCCGGGCAGGGAGCACGTCACCATTGCCGTAAGCGGTGCGCGTGGCGGTCATACCGTCGACTTCCGGGCGCTTGCGAATCAGGGCATCACGCTAGTCGGGTTGACGAAGTCGTTCGATCGCGGCGTCGTCGCTTTCGAACCGGACCTCGCAGGCAACCTCGCTCGCGGTGACGAGAACTACATGGCGCTGCTCGATGCAGCTGACGCGTATATAGCCCGGAATGGACTGGCCCTTGCGGAAGAACCCGAGGCCCGAAAGACGCTTCCCGATCCGGAATGCGTGACCCATCCGCTTCTCGAACTCGACCTCGCCGAAGCTGGCGTGACCTCGATCGTCTGGGCAACCGGCTATGCGGTCGACTACAGCTGGCTGAACGTCAACGCCTTCGCCGCAAACGGTAAGCCGCAACATCAACGAGGCGTCTCGACCGAACCCGGGGTCTATTTTCTGGGTCTGCCGTGGTTGTCGCGTCGTGGCTCCAGTTTCATCTGGGGCGTTTGGCACGATGCCATGCACATTGCGGACCATATCGCCACGCAGCGCAGATATCTCTCGTATCGTGATGCGTCGCAGCGTCAGGCAGCGGACGGTCAAAAGCCGGGCCCTGATGGCGCACACCCTGATTCGCAACATCTCGCGGACCTTCTCGACTGACACGGCAGGGACGTCCGCCGGCGCCGCGGCTGCCTGTCGGGCTCCCTCTTCATCGGGCTGGACGGATTTCTCTCACTACGATCAAGGCGCATGATGAACCAACCTACGCACACCCGTATCCGCATGTTCAACACCAAGGAGACGTACCCGAACCAGTCGCTGGATAACGACCTCTGTCAGGCCGTGCGGGCCGGCAACACCGTTTACGTGCGCGGGCAGGTGGGCACGGATTTCGAAGGCAACCTGATCGGGCTCGGCGATCCGCGGGCTCAGGCCGAACGGGCGATGAAGAACGTCAAGCAATTGCTCGAGGAAGCGGGTAGCGACCTGTCCCATATCGTCAAAACCACCACCTACCTGATCGACCCTCGCTATCGCGAGCCGGTATATCAGGAAGTCGGCAAATGGCTGAAGGGGGTCTTCCCCATTTCGACCGGCCTCGTGGTAAGCGCCCTGGGGCAGCCTCAGTGGCTGATGGAGATCGACGTGATCGCGGTCATTCCGGATAACTGGAAGCCGAATCAGGCTTAAGGAGAAGGACATGACATTCTCCATCGTCGGACGCTGCGCGGAGACCGGCCAGCTTGGGATCGCTATCAGTTCGTCCAGCATCGCGGTGGGGGCTCGATGCCCGTGGGTGCGCGCGGGTGTAGGGGCGGTGGCGACACAGAATGTCACGCTGCCCGCCCTCGGGCCGCAGATCCTCGACTTCCTCGAAGACGGACAGCTCGCGCCCGCTGCGGCCCTGGACCGGGCGCTCGACGCCGACGGATGGAGCCAGTATCGACAGGTGACGGTAATCGATGGCCGGGGCCATACGGCGTTTTTCAGCGGTGAGGAAACGCTGGGCGTTCGTCACGCCGTGGGGGGGAAGCAGTGCGTGGCGGCCGGCAACATGCTGGCGGGCGCGGAGGTGATCGAAGCCATGGTTCAGGCATTCGAGAAAGCGCCCGGCATGCTTGCCGACCGCCTGCTGTCGTCGATGCTCGCCGCAATCGCGGCCGGTGGTGAAGCGGGACCGGTGCACTCGGCGGCGCTCAAGGTGGTGGGCGACGTGATCTGGCCGATCGTCGATCTGCGGGTCGATTGGGCGGATGCGGACCCGATCGGACAACTGGATGCGCTGTGGCAAGCCTATCGACCGCAAATGCAGGACTACCTGACGCGGGCGTTGAATCCGACTGCAGCGCCAAGCTACGGGGTGCCCGGTGATGAATAAGTTGTCGAGCCATCGACTACTCGACAGGCTGATCGGCTTCGCCACCGTCAGCCGGGATTCCAACCTCGAGATGATCGCTTTCATCCGGGATTATCTGGAGGAGCTCGGTGTGCAGAGCGAGCTCTTCTACAACCCCGAGCACACCAAGGCCAACCTGTTCGCCACCATGGGTCCACGGGACCGAGGCGGCGTTGTGCTTTCCGGCCATACCGACGTGGTGCCGGTCGACGGGCAGGCGTGGACGGTAGAGCCATTCCGCCTCACCGAAGCAGACGGGAAGTTGTACGGTCGCGGCACCGCCGACATGAAGGGCTTTATCGCTTCAGTGCTGGCAGCAGTGCCGCGCTTTCTCGAGCGGCCGCTGAAGCTGCCCGTACACCTCGCCTTCTCCTATGACGAGGAAGTGGGTTGTCTGGGTGTACGGCCAATGCTGGAGGAGATCAAGAGGCGTCCGCACAAGCCTCGCCTGTGTCTGATCGGCGAACCTACAGGGTTGAAACCGGTGCTCGGCCACAAGGGCAAGCTGGCCATGCGGTGCCATGTAAAGGGAGCGGCGTGCCACTCGGCTTACGCACCCTATGGAGTCAACGCTATCCAATACGCCGCGCGACTGATCGGCAGACTGGAGGAGATCGGCGCGGCGCTCGCGCAGCCTGAACATCACGATCGTCGCTTCGACCCGCCGTTCTCGACCGTGCAGACCGGCGTTATCAAAGGCGGTCGTGCGCTGAACATCGTGCCGGCGGAATGCGAATTCGATTTCGAGGTACGCGCGCTGCCGGACTTCAATGCAGAGGAGGTGTCGGACAGGCTGCAGACCTATGCCGAGGCCGAATTGCTGCCGAAAATGCGTTCGGTGCAGCGGGACACCGACATTCGCCTCCAGCCGTTGAGCGCCTATCCGGCATTAGCCACCTCCCCCGACAGCGAGGCGGCTCGTCTGTTGGCGCTGCTAAGCGGTTCTACCGAGTTCGGAACGGTCGCGTTCGGAACCGAAGGCGGCCTGTTCGAACACGCGGGTATTCCCACGGTAGTCTGCGGGCCGGGAAGCATGGATCAGGGCCACAAGCCGGACGAGTTCGTCACGCTTGAACAACTCACGGGTTGCGACGCAATGATGGCTCGTCTGGCCGAGTATCTCTCCAGTCCTGTCTGATTCTTTGGCCAGCGCAAGGTGGATCGCGAGCCTCCGAGCAAGCTATACCATGATGAATCCGTGCCGCATGCCGAGCATCACCGCTTCGGTGCGGTTGGTCGCGCCCAGTTTGCCGAAGATGGAGGAGAGGTGGAATTTCACCGTATTGTCCGAAATGTCGAGTTGCCGCGCGATCTCCTTGTTGCCGAGCCCGTCGGCGAGCATCGCCAGTACTTCGATCTCGCGTAACGTCAGGGTTTCGAACAGCACGTCGGATGCCATCTGACGCGGTAGTGTCCGTCCGGCCATCAGCCTTGCGAGCTTCTCCGGCGACAGCACGCAAAGGCCCGCGATCACCGCTTCAATGGACACGACGATTTCGCCTGGCATCGCGTTGCGCGGCAGGATCGCCGTCGCATCGCTTGGCAAACCATCAAGGATCCAGTCGCTGTCTGCATCGTCGGTCAACACGACAAGCGGCAGTGGCGTGTGCTCGAGATCGAATGCCGCCTTGAGCGCGTCGCTCGCCTCTGGTTCCACGTCGATCACGACCACATCGGGCGCCGAACCGGCGAGGCAATCGGCCAGCATTTCGGCGCCGGCTGCGCTACCCGCGAACCCGAGTGCTGGGCTTGCCTCGACGAGCGCTTGCAAGCTTGCGCGCACCTGCGGCGACTGCGCAACAACCGCGACCCGGACCGACCTCGTGTGTGCCATCTGTCCGTTCGACATTTCATCGCTTCCCCGGGTCTCACCTACATGAATCCCGTGGGGGGCGTTCGCCCACGGTTACGAAACACTCGTTGCGTTCGCCACCCCGGATCAACACGATTTTCATCTGCTGTCCGATGCTTGCGGAGCCAAGTGCGGTGTGGACGTCGTCTATGCCGCGACAAGGCTTGCCGTCCAGTTCGATCAGAATATCGCCGATGAGCATACCCGCTTGCTCCGCAGGGCCGCCGGGCGCGAGCGAACTGACCAGCAATCCGCGACTGGAAGGCAGGTTCATTTTCTTGATCCACGTGTCCAACAGGTTCACGTGCTGCGTGCCGAGGCCAAGGTAGCCCCGTGAGACGTGCCCTTTAGCCAGCAGTTCATCGGCGACACGCTCCACGGTCATCGCCGGAATCACCATGCCGGCATCGCGCGCAAGCGCCGATGTGCAGATGCCCATGACCCGCCCGCGCACATCGGCGAGGGCTGCGCCGGAGAAACCTGGGTGCAGGCCGCCGTCCAGTCGCACGAGCGCATCGAGCTGACCGCCCCGCCAGGTGCGCCACGGACCACCCGTGCTGCCGATCACGCCAAAATCGGCGCAGACGCTGAACCCGTCCGCCCGCGCGATGGCGAGCACAAGATGGCCCGCCTTGAGTGAGCGGGCATCGCCGGACTCGACCTGATCTAGGTCCACACCGTCCAGTTTCAGCGCGGCGAGGTCGGTGCCGGCATCCCGGCCCGCGAGGACTGCGGCGACCGTACGGCCATCGGGCAGCGTGACTTCGATGCCGTCCTCACGCCTGAGCGTGTGCGCAGCCGTGATGACGACGCCGTGTCGCCAGATTACCCCACTTGACGGAATGCGATGCCGGCCGTGTACCGCGACGACGCTCTGCCCGACCCGCTCGACGATTTCTGCGAGATTGTCCGACAGGTCCTGCAAAGGATTTCCGCTTGACGATGTGCCTTCCACGTTAGTCTCCTATCAACTGCGACACGACTTGCTGGTGCCTCACGCCGTCCACAATGCACGAATCCTTCGTGGATAGCGTGACTACGAGCGGGTTTAGAATGGCAGAACCACAATGGGAGCGCACCACCCGAACGGGTAGTGGGGTGGGTGCACGGAGCTCGGACTTCACTGTGGCGTCTGCCGCGTCGGATGAACTACCATGCAGGATCGCGGTTCAGTGGTGTCGGAAGTGACGTTCGGTTCGGTGGGGTCGCGAGGCCTTTTCCCGTGCGTCGACTTGACCGCGTGCCTTTGGATGGTCCCTAAACAAGGGCAATATGGCCGCTATCTTTCTGACTGGCGCCAGCGGTTTTCTGGGCGGGCATTTGTTGCGCGAACTGCTTGCTGCGGGCCACGAGGTGCGCGCGCTTTCTCGTCGAATTGATTCCGACGCGATCATCGCCGAACAAGGCGGTATGCCGGTTCGCGCCGAGTTAGCGGATCCCACATCTCTGAATGTCGCGCTGGCCGGTTGCGAGGCGGTGTTCCATGCAGCGGCGGATACCAGCATGTGGAGATCGAGGGCAGCGATACAAACGGCCACCAATCTGCAGGGGACCCAAAACCTGCTGAGAGCGGCCGAGTCGGCCGGTGTGCAGGCCTTTGTGCACACGTCTTCGGTTGCGGCGTACTCGCACCTCGCGCGCGGGACGCTCGATGAGTCAGTGCCGCAGCGAGGGGGCGAGAGCTGGATCAATTACGAGCGCACCAAGTTCCTTGGCGAACAGGCCGTGCGGGGCTCCAGCGTGCCGTGGATTGTCTTTAATCCCTCCCACATCCTCGGTCCGGGCGATCGTCACAACTGGGCCCGCCTCATCCTGATGGTGGACCGCGAGGCGCTACCTGGCATTCCTCCGGGCAGCGGTTCTTTTGCCGATGTACGAGAGGTCGCCAGGGCTCAGGTGCAAGCTTGGCAACGGCGACGGTTTGGCGAAGGTTATTTGGTCGGTGGCGAGCATGCAAGCTACGTCGAACTAGTGCATCGCGTGGGCGCTGTATTAGGCAAGCGCACACCTAACGATGCTACGCCGGCGTGGGCATTGATGACTTTCGCTCACCTTGCCGAAGCATCGTCGTGGCTCACTCGCAAGGAACCTGACGTGACCCCCGAAAGTGCGACGCTGGTCTGCGGAACACTCCGCGTCGATTCGACCAAGGCCCTGCGTGAACTGGACTACGTTGAAACGTCCTTGGATCGTCTGCTTGCAGATACCGTCGCCTGGATGAGGAAGGAAGGTTTGGTCGGTCGCTGATTGCAATCTTCTCGTGGGACAGCGTTCGGCCGATTTTGGCCGATCGACTTCGCTTGGTGAATTGCCGACAAGACGGGCGAGCTTCGCTCAAGACCGCAATTCACGTCCGCATGCAAAGTCGCGCGAGCTTGTAAAGACGCAATGAGTTGCATATGTTCATCAGTTGGTCATCCTGTCCGTGCGACCATGCGAGCCGCGCCTGCAGGGTCTCGTCCACCCTCGGAGTTCCAGCGGGCAATCACTACGCGAGGTGCTCTATATCAGACAAAGACATCGGCAATAAAGAAGTAGAACGAATCATGTGAATGATCGCTACATTCAGGAGAGCATCAGTCATGGTCGAAACAAAACGAATTCATGCTGCGCTCCTCGCCGCAGCGATCGCCACGATTGCGCCGGCCAGTCATGCGCACAACACCACCGACTGGCTGGCGAACACCTATGGCACCCTCGCCGCCCACGTGGGTAACACCGCGCGTTCCATGTGGGTCGCGCGCGAAGGCGCCATCTATACGGCCTCCATGTGGGACGAGTACGAGGGCGGCGTCGCAATCTACCAGAACGGCAAGAGCCTCGGCTCGATCGGCTCGCACGGCGAGTTTCAGGGCGGCGCGATCACGGGCAACGCAACGTCGATCTTCGCGGCGCTGCAGTACAGCAAGTCGTACGGCAGCGGCGCGGTGGGACGATACAACCGCGCCACCAGGACTCGCGATCTTTTCATTCAGGTCAGCGCGTGGAACAACCTGCCTCGGGTCGACGTCATCACCGGACTCGCCACGGCGGGCTCGCTCCTCTATGCGAGCGACTTCTACGGCAATCGCGTCCGGATCTTCACCACCGACGGTGTCTGGCAGCGGGACATCAACGTCTCGGGCCCGGGCGCGCTCGCCCTGGATGGCGCAGGCAACGTCTGGATCGCACAGAAGAGTGCGGGCACGATCGTCGAGTTCAGTCCAACCGGCGCCCTGCTGAACACCATCCAGATGCCCAGCGGGTCGCAGCCGTCGGCGCTCTATTTCGACGCGTCATCGGGGCAGCTCATGGTCGGAGACGAGGGCCCCGACATGAACATCAAGCGCTACAACCTGTCGCGCACGCCGACGCTGGCTGGTACATTCGGCATTCAGGGCGGTTATCTCGACACCACGACGGGAATCAAAGGCCAGGTCGGCGCAAAGCGCTTCACCCGCGTCACTGGCATCGGCAAGGATACCGCCGGTAACCTCTATGTGCTCAACAACCCGTGGGGCGGCAGCTGGGACCTCGGCCGCAACGGCGGCACCGACATTCACGCGTATGACAGTGGCGGCAACCAGCGGTGGACGCTTCAGTCCCTCAACTTCGAGGGCGTCGCTGCCCCGGACCCGGCCACGGATGGCGCCTTGTTCTACGGCGGCACCAACATCTACACCGGCAGCGCTGGAGGCACCTTCGTCGCGAACACCGTCGATCCGTTCACCTACCCGGCGGATCCGCGCGTCAACATGAGCGATAGCCAGCGCGACGAGCATTTCGGGCAACTCGTCACCGTCGGCGCTAACCGGATCCTCGTGGCGTCCGGCCAGAACCCTCCGATCTTCTACTTTTTCCATTTCAACGCGGCGCATGGCTACATCGCCATTCCGGACGCATCGATTCCGGGCGCCGCGTTCAACACGACCCGGCGTGTCACAGGCGGATTCTGCATCGACAGCAAGGGGGGCGTGTGGGCCGGTCTGGACAAGACCGGTTACATCTACCACTACCCGCTGACCGGCTTCGACGACAGCGGCAAGCCGACCTGGGGACCCGGTATCCCCATCCGGATTCCGGAGAGCATTCAGCCGCTGACGCGCATCGTCTACCTCGCGGACAGCGACACCATGATTCTCGGACAGGGCATCGTCGGGAGTCCGGACTGGACGTCGATAGGCACGCGGATCGAGGTGTATCACGGCTGGAGCGCGGGCAACACCACCACCCCCAATCCGGTGATCAACCTCACCGACGTCGGCGCCAAGTCGATTGACGCGGCCGGCAACTATCTCTTTGTCGGCTACTGGTTCAGCAGCAACGGGCAAGCCAGGCCGAACATCGATGCCTTCAGTCTCGCTACAGGCAACCTCGACGCCACGCTGGTCAACACCAGTATCGGTACCGTGGACGCCAGCAGCGCGGTCGATTCGATGTACGGTATCAGGGCATACCTTCGATCGACTGGCGAGTACGTGGTCACGAAGAACAACGTCAAGGGCAACAGCATCACTGTTTATCGCTGGACGCCCTGATCGTGCGTTTCGTCCATGAGAGAGGTCAGCTTACGGGTAGGACCCCGGACGCTCATTGAGCGGTCTCGCGCCGGTGATCTTCGAAGCGACTGGGAGTATCGTTACTGGATGGCCGCTCGTTTCGGCCTCGTTTCCCAATCGCTCGGTTGCACGGCGGGCGGGACTTGCACCTATTGAAGCCCGGTTCGATCGAGAGCGAACGGGCCCCGAGCACGTCTGCCGAAGGTGTGCTGTTGCTGGGACGATGCTCGTTGTCAGGTCACTCGGTGGCCGATAGCCGTCAGTGATTCCTGCACGGCCAATCGAACAAAGGAGACTCGCATGAGCACATGCAACGAACCTCATCACGCTCACCATGACCATCAGCATGGCCCGGGCTGCGGTCACACCGCAATTAAACATGGCGACCACATAGACTATCTGCACGACGGCCATTTGCACCATCCGCATGGCGATCATGTAGACGAGCACAAGATCGAGGTCAGCGCAAAAAATCCGGACCAATGTACGCCAGACTGCGGTGGCCATGAACCGGGCCATGCACACGGCCCAGGCTGCGGACACGAGCCCGTACCGCATGGCGATCATGTCGATTACCTGGTCAACGGACACCTTCATCACCCGCACGGCGATCACTGCGATGATCACGGTCCGGTGGACCTCGCCTGAGCGCCATTGAAACGCGGCGGGGAGCCGGATTCCTTGCCCCCTCCCCGCCTCGATAGACCCTGCTCACAAATATTTCGACT
This sequence comes from Trinickia mobilis, assembly GCF_017315705.1. GTDB lineage: Bacteria > Pseudomonadota > Gammaproteobacteria > Burkholderiales > Burkholderiaceae > Trinickia_A > Trinickia_A mobilis. The sequence goes on from NZ_JAFLRF010000020.1 coordinate 29,022, forward strand.
CCGCCGACTTTTGCGCATGTGATGATATGTTATATCATTGCACAGACGTCATATCCGATGACCCAATCCGGCGAGAGTCAGGGCGAGGGCGGACCGTCGCCGCAAGGAGAACACGATGGCAAATGCAGGCGAAGTCCGACGTATCCCGACCACGATCCTCACCGGGTTCCTCGGTGCCGGTAAAACGACATTGCTCAACCGCATTCTCACCGAGCATCACGGCGGTCGGGTTGCCGTAATCGAGAATGAGTTCGGAGAGGCCGGCATCGATAATGAGTTACTGGTTCGGGACGGTAGCGAACAGATCATCGAAATGAACAACGGATGCATCTGTTGCACGGTGCGTGGCGACCTTATGCGGATTCTCTCGACGCTCGCGGCGCGACGCGAAGCGGGCGAGCTCGTGTTTGAACGCGTCGTTATCGAAACGACAGGGCTTGCCGATCCTGCCCCCGTCGCACAGACATTCTTTATCGACGACGTCATCCAGGAGAAGTACCTCCTGGATGCCATCGTGACGGTGGTCGACGCGAAGCACGGTAATTCCCAACTCGATGAACATCATGAAGCCCAGGAGCAGGTTGGATTCGCAGACCGGATCCTGGTATCCAAGGTCGACCTGGCAGGCGCAGGGGAGACTGAGGAACTGATGCAGCGGCTACGCCAGATGAATCCGCGTGCGCCCATTCGGCCCGTGCATTTCGGCACGACAGATTTGACCGATCTTCTCGACATACGGAGTTTCGACCTGGACGCGATCGTCGAAATCGAGCCGGATTTTCTGGAGGACGTCTCGCACGAGCATGATGATGATGTGACGTCCTTTGTCTATCGCAACACTGCGCCACTGGATCGAGACAACGTTGAAGCGTTCTTCAGCAAAATCGTCGAGTTATACGGCGCGGACATGTTGCGCTACAAGGGCGTGCTGAGCCTCGCAGGCGAGAACAGGCGGGTTGTCTTCCAGGGTGTGCACATGATCTTTGGCGCGGACGTCGGCGCGCCGTGGAGAAAGAACGAAGCGCGCGAGACCAGGATCGTGTTCATCGGCAAGCAATTGCCCTCGGCGCTTTTCAAGACGGGCCTCGATGCTTGTGTCGCCGATGATCGACGAGCGCGCTCCTAGCGCTTATTTCAACCGCCTCGCCCACAAAAATGCGGACAGGGTCGAGCAAGGCAGCGGCAGCATTATCAACATCTCCTCGACCTACGGACACGAGGGTGCCGCGGGGGCCTCTGTCTATGTCGGCAGCAAGCACGCCGTTGAAGGTATCACCACGAGAGAGTCCGAGCTTGCGCCCCGCTGCCGACAACCCACCAACGTTTGCCGCTTCGACAAAAAGCCGGAAGCCGCCGAGGCTGTCCACGATATTTCCGCTTTTTTTGAAAATGATTCAACCGGTATCCCAATTATCAAGCGGGACCGGACTCCGGACAATGCGGCACATCCTCAACGAAGTCCGGAGATCAGCATCATGTCGATTACCGCCTCGCCGCTTTTCACGCCTGCAGTCGTCGCCGGATGGCAGCTCGTGACCGACGCGGTCCATTCGGCAGGCGGTCGGATCTTTCTGCAACTCTGGCACGTGGGCCGCATGTCCCATCCGGATTTCCACAACGGCGAGTTGCCGGTGGCACCCTCCGCCGTTCCCTTCGACGGCCAGATCTGGAAGGTCGACCCCGCCACCGGCATTGGCGCCATGGCCGCCTCCCCGACGCCGCGCGCACTCACCCGCGACGAGATTGACGATGTCGTGGCGGATTTCCGCCAGGCCGCTCGCAATGCACTCAACGCGGGCTTCGACGGGGTCGAGATCCACGGCGCCAATGGCTATCTCATCGACCAGTTCCTGCGTACCACGTCCAACGTGCGCACCGACGAATACGGTGGCTCACGTGAGAACCGGCTACGTTTTCTCAAGGACGTCGTCAACGCAGTGGCGGACGAGGTGGGCGCGGAGCGCACCGCCATTCGACTCGCGCCGTTTCTGACCGCGCGTGGCATGGCGTGTCCCGACATCCTGCCGACCATCCTCGAAGCTGCCGAATTTTTGCAGGGACGCGGCATTGGCTATCTGCATCTGGTCGAAGCGGATTGGGACGACGCGCCGCAATTCACCGAGGAATTCCGCCAGGCCATTCGCGCCCGGTTTAAGCGGCCCATCGTCGTAGCCGGTAACTATGACAAGGCGCGCGCCGATTGGGTCGTGTCCCGCGGCTACGCCGACCTGGTCGCCTTCGGCCGGCCATTCGTCGCCAATCCAGACTTCCCGCGCCGTCTCGCCGACGGTCTGCCGCTGGCCAGCTTCGACGGCAGCACGCTGTTCGGTGGTGGTGAGCGCGGCTACACCGACTATCCCGTTGTGCCGGAAGCCGAGGCATCCGACCAGGATCGTGACGCGGTCAGCCTTTCCTGAAGTCCGATGTCGTGCGCTACGCCAATGCCGGTTCATCCCGCAGCAAGGAGCAGAAAATGTTTGTTTATCGCGGGTCGACCGCTTTGATTACCGGCGCATCCAAAGGGCTTGGAAAAGTCTTTGCAGAGGCCCTCGCCGCACGCGGCATGAACCTTGTGTTGGTCGCCCGATCCGGCGACGCTTTGCAGACCCTCGCGGTCGACCTGACCGCCAGGCATGGCGTGAAATCCATCGCGCTCAACGCGGACCTCGGCGATTCCAACGCAGCCGCGCAGATCGCCGAGGAACTCGAGCGCCGCGGTGTTCAGGTAGACCTGCTGATCAACAATGCAGGGCTTGGCCTGACCGGCAGCTTCCTCTCGCACGATCTCAGGAAGAAGCAGTCCGAGATCCAGGTCAACGTTCAGGCGCTCGCCGCACTCAGCCACCTGTTTGGCAGCGGCATGGCAAAACGTGGCAGGGGCGGCATCATCAACCTCGCTTCCAACGCGAGCTTCCAACCAATCCCTTTTATGGCCACCTACGCCGCGACCAAGGCTTTCGTTCTTCACTTCAGCGAGGCGCTGCAGTTTGAACTCGCCGGAACGGGTGTCCACGTGATGGCTGCTTGCCCAGGGCCTACGGCAACGAGCTTCTTTGATGGCGTGTCGACTACTGTGTTACCCGGGAACATGGACCGCCCGGAATCGGTGGTTCAGAAAACGCTCGATGCCTTTGACCGCAGGAAAGCCGTCGTTTATCCGGGGCGGGCCAGCGTGAGAGCCGCTACCTGGTTGTCGCGGTTGCTGCCTCGAGCGCTCGTGGTTCGCATCGCGGCAATGGCCAGCGGCAAGATGGGGCTCCACGGCTGAACGCAAGCACTAGCGCCGGACGCTGCGCGCCTTCTTCTTCGAGGACGCGGACTCCCGGTGCGGCCGCTGTGCGTCGGCGTGTTCGCGGATCATGTCAATTAGCGCGCGCAATCCGGCTGGCACATGACGGCGGCCCGGATAATACAGGCAGAGGCCGTCGAGCGGAGGCGTCCAGTCTTCCAGCACGCGCATCAGCGTGCCCGCCTGCAGATCTGCGGCGACGTTCCACTCGGTCAGATATGTGAGCCCGAGACCCGCGCGCGCGGCGTCCAGCATGAGACCCGGTTCGTCGAGCGTCAGCGAGCCTTTTCCGTCGATACGCACTGCTTCGCCATGCCGCTCGAATTCCCATTGATAAATCGCGCCACTCGGCATCCGAGTGCGAATGCAAAGGTGCGCGTTCAAATCGGCAGGCGTACGCGGCGGTTTATGTCGTGCGAAGTACCCCGGGCTGCCAACCACGGCGAAGCGCAGTTTATGGCCGAACGGTACCGCGATCATATCTTGTGGTACCAACTCGGCAAGACGGATACCCGCATCGAATCCTTCGACGACGATATCGATCAGCCGTCCTTCGGTCACGATATCGAGCTTCATGTCCGGATAGCGCTGCAGGAACGCGATAAAGATCGGCATCGCTTGCCTGGCGGCGCCTGCCGACGTATTGATGCGTAACGTGCCCGACAGCGTGTCACTAAAACTGCTTGCTTGTTCGATCGCGACGCGGATCGTCGAAAGTGCGGGCGCGACGCTGTCGACGAATTGCGCGCCCGCTTCCGATAACGACACGCTGCGTGTCGTGCGATTGAAGAGCCGCACGCCGATGCGGGCCTCGAGCGCGGCCACCGTGTGACTGAGCGCAGACGTCGAGACGCCCAGTTCGGTCGCGGCCGCGCGAAAGCTGCGATGCCGCGCGACGGCCAGCACCGCTTCCAGTTCGCTCAGACCTGACGTTTTCATTGTCCCGAATTATTCAATACCGCATGCGAAATTGTACGGCTAGTCGACGCAATGGCATGGGTCTATCTTTTGCCGATCAAAATGCCTTCCAGGAGCAGCCATGCAGATCGTCGACAAGATTTATATCGATGGCGCGTTCGTCAAGCCGCACGGCGACGAACTTTTCGACCTCTTCAATCCGGCGACCGAACAGGTGATTGGCCGCGCGCTTCTCGCCGATGCGCAAGACGCACGCGACGCGATCGCCGCCGCGAAGCGCGCGTTTCCGGCGTTTTCCACCACTGACAAGCGCGAGCGCATAGAAATGCTGATGCGGATGCACGACGCCGTCGTCGCGAAAGAGGAGGAGCTATGCCTGGCCATCACCGAAGAATACGGCGCGCCGGTGTCGCGTGGCCGGTGGATGGCTCAGCACGCGAGCAACGTTTTACTCGAAGCGGCGAAGGTGTTGGAGGACTACGCGTTCACGCGCCGGGCAGGCGCAGCCGAAGTGGTGATGCAGCCGCTTGGCGTCGCCGGACTGATTACGCCCTGGAATAGCGACGCGGGCTTTATCTGCGGGAAGCTGGCTTCCGCGTTGGCGGCAGGTTGCACAGCCGTCATCAAGCCTAGCGAAATGAGCGCGATCCAGACCCGCATCGTCACCGAGGCGCTGCATGAAGCGGGCCTGCCGTCCGGCGTGGTCAACATCGTCACTGGCCGCGGCGAAACGGTCGGAGCCCAGATCAGCTCGCACCCCGATGTCGCCAAGCTGTCATTCACCGGCTCTACGGCCGTCGGCAAGACGATTCTGCGTGCTGCTGCCGATACCTTAAAACGCGTCACCCTCGAACTGGGTGGAAAATCGCCCGTAATCGTGCTGGACGATGCGAACTTTGACGATGTCGTACCGCTTGCGATTCAGGCCGGCTTCATGAACAGCGGCCAAGCATGCATCGCGGGTACGCGTATTCTCGTGCCTCAAAAACGGCTGGAGGCGTTCGAAGCGCGCGTACGTGAAGAAGTGGCGCGCACACAGGTGGGCGATCCACGCGATCCGCAAACGACTGTCGGTCCAATGGTCAGCCAGAAGCAGTGGGAGCGAGTACAACGCTATATCCGCATTGGCACTGACGAAGGCGCGCGTTTGATCGCGGGCGGCGAAGGTCGGCCGGATGGTATCGGCGCAGGATGGTTCGTGCGACCGACCGTCTTCAGCGACGTCACGAACGACATGGCGATTGCCCGCGAAGAAATCTTCGGCCCTGTGCTGTCGATCATCACGTACCGCGATACGGAAGATGCGATCTCCATCGCCAACGACACCAACTACGGCTTGCAGGCGTACGTGTTTTCAGCGGATGCGAAGCGTGCGCGCGAGGTCGCGTCGCGGATCGAAGCCGGCCGCGTCCTCGTCAACACGCTCGCGCACGAGCCGGCCGCGCCGTTTGGCGGCTTCAAGCAGTCGGGTATCGGCCGCGAGTACGGCACCTTTGGGCTCGAGGCTTTTCTCGAGCCGAAGGCTGTTCTCGCAGCGTAGTGACGCACAGCCCAGGTTCCCAGACTCATTGGCGTATCCTGGCCTGTAGTCGCTCTAGGTCCGCTTTTGAGTGCGGAGGCAACCGTCGCGCGGACGATATCGGAAGTGCGCGCAGTCGGCTGCACGCACTTTAGGGGACTTTCCTCGTAGGACCGCGCAGTGTGTCCGCCCATGGCGGCCGGGGACATCGACAACGGCTGTGGCTGGCCCGGCCGAGGCCTGTGCCGATACTGTCACGGTCTTGCTGGGAAGGTGTCCAGGTCGGCACGCCTGACGGAAGACTCGTGATCGTCAGCGTGTACAACGACTAGCTCGAGTTGCAACGGCTCTCTGGCCGTCAGGCGTTTTGCTTAGGTGCTTGTGCGGACACGTTAGGCCGATGCGCTGGACGAGCCCATCCTCCCGAACACGAATTGCCCCAGGTACCAAACCAGTTCCGAGTTTGCGAGGATATCCTCCTCCGTAACTGTCGAGGCCTCAAGCTTCATACGTCGCAGCATGAGCTTGCCCTCCCTCGACGTAACCCATGCGTGGACCAGGTCCTTCCGGGTTTTAGCGTCGGCCGCGTTGAAGCGCTCACGTCCCTTAAGCGACTCCTCGGTCATGCGTGCCCGTGCTTCTTGATCGCGCGAGGCAATACTGCGCGCAACTGAACTCTGTGTTTCAGTTTTCGCGACCTCTGCTTCGGTTTCCTCGGTAAGCATTTTTGCCTGAACCTCGACCATTTTCCGTTCTGCTTCCGACATCTTCCAGTTGTCGCGCAGGGCTTGCATTAGGTAGCCGGCGGGACTCTTTTTCACCTGCCCACGATTGAGCTTGAAGCGTGTGTATTCGACAGCCTGCTGGATGCGTGCATCGGTCCAAAGTTCGCGGTTCTCGGAAATCTCGCTGAATTGCTTGGTCGACAGGTTGAATTCTTCTTTGAGAATCTTGTACAGGTGGCTGGCGTCAGCCAGGCTCGCCAGGGCAGCGTCGGCGGTGTCCTTGCGTTTGAGCAGAAACCTTATGCGGTCGATTTTTTTCGACGTGCTGGATTCGGTCCTGGTTTCATAGGACAACTCGATGTCGGATACCTCGTTGATTTCACGGACGGCGGGCTCCAGCCAGTCGCGCTTGAAGTATTTGAAGATGGCCGCGTTCGCTCCCATTCTGCCGGGCCAGCTTCGCATGTCCTCAAGAGGTATCCATTCCGTTCGGCCATCCCGCACACTCGGCAGGACCTGATCGTAAATCGCGCGCGCCAAGCTGCGCGTGAAGGCCGTCGAGATGCGCAGGCTCAGCCAGTGGGATTTTTTGGGGTCACGAATGTGCGGGACCAGGCGCGGATGCACGTCGAATCGAATGCGTCCTCTATGGAATCCCACCATCCCCATCAGTTGGACCGAGGCCCACAGGTCGTCTTCGTTCGGGTCCCGGTCGAGCGGAGTATCGGTGACCTGAATTTTAGCGTCCTGGGCTTCCCCTGCGATTGTGCGCAAGTGCTTGAGATTGCGGCTGTCGTAGCGCATCAGCCACTTGAAGTAGTTCAGCTCGACGTCGTACTGGTCTTGTGCTTCTGCTTCTTGTGCGACGATGAAATATGCGGCGTCAAGAAAGCGCCGGGCCGGCAGCCCCATGTTCACGATTTGCGTGAAGAAGTTATTGCGCTGGTACCCGATTTCACGGCTGGCCTCGTTGATGGGCAGGCCCACGTCGAACATGTCCTCGAACAGCGCGAGTGCCATCTGACGAGGCGTCACCTTCGATTTGCCGTCTTCCGGATCATCCGCGGCCGCCATGTATTCTTCCGTTCTTTATTTGGACTTCCGGGAATGTAGCATGCCTAGGTGAGCTGTCAACACAATGAACCTCACCATCAGGGCGCGGCGCGGCCCGATTGAGGCCTACCCTCGCCCACGTTGCACAATCAACCTCACCTCAGCACAATCAACCTCACCATGTCTAAAACGGCCCGCCCGTCAAAGCCTTTTGCCATGGGGCTTCCAGCAGAGTCCATAGATCGCAGCACATTCAACCTCACCTTTGTATGAACCGACCCTGTCGCGCACATCTGGCCTCACCTTTGTGCGGAACGGGCCTCACCAACCCCACACAACGCAACTCACCTCCATGCACAGCCAACCTCACCTCGGGCACAACGGACCTCACCTTTGCGGGGTTAAGGTATTGAAAATAAACGTCATCGTGTCGCTCTGTTGGTTTGTGGGTTCGTTTTTTTTAAAAACAGCAAACCAACGAGTCGCGCGAGAAAGTTGCGAGGCACAACTTTCATGGTGAGGTCAATTGTGCGAGGCACCGAAGAATGGTGCATGGTGAGGTCGATTGTGCGGCGCTGAAACTTTCGTGTTGGCGCATCTCTGCAGAACCGCGGTTCCAGAACCGGGAGACTCGTGATTGAAGGTGAGGTTGATTGTTCACAGCCGGGCGAGAATGGCACTTCGAGTCGTTTTGGACGCGTGCGACTTGGGACGACCGGTTGGAAGGTGAGGTCCATTGTGCGGGTTTAGTGTCGACGCCAGGCGTAGCAACGGGGACAGCACAAACGAACTCACCATTTGCCGCTTTTTTGTGCAATTTTCCTTTCGCCTGGCGACAGGCGCGCTGCGAAGAAGCACAAACGACCTCACCTTGCCGGCCTAACCTTGGGCGGTCGGGCGTCGGCGGGGGGGTGTGATAGGTAGCTTTTCGCGCGGCAACCGGACCTCGAACACATGCAAATACAACAGGTGGTCGATTTTCTCAAAAAATTCATGGACATATACGGCATAGTTCAACCATTTCCTGTATTCTGAGGTTTACAAAAATTTCCGGGAAAACCTCAGAATGGTGAAAACAAGCCAACTTCCTGCTGTAGACCGAACGGTTCCGCTGGGGCAAATTAGTGAGTTCGCTGAAAAGGTCTCAATTTTCACGGATGAGCTTCGTGACACCATTTTGGCACCCCGGCCGCGAAAAGCTCCGCCTGTCTTCAAAACGGGAGAGATCGCTGAGATGTGCAACATCTCTCACTCTCAAGTCCAGTACCTCGCGACCAAGAGTGATGGCGAGTTGCCGGCGGGCACCGCCGCGGGCACGGGTCGAACCCGCACCTTCACGCTGGAGGAAGCGCGCGTCTGGGTCCAGAAGGTTTCAGACATCTATCAGACGCCGCTCGTGACCGGGACACGCGAACCGGAAGGAAAAATCATCATTACGGCCCAACTGAAGGGGGGCTCGGCAAAAACAACCACCACGATGTGCCTCGCGCAAGGACTGACGCTGCGAGGCCGCAAGGTGCTGGTGGTCGACCTCGACCCACAGGCATCACTCTCGGAGCTGTGCGGCTTGTACGCGGAAAAGGACGTGACGCCGGAAGACACGGTGCTGCCGTACATCTATGACCAGGAAGTAGACGGAGGACTGGAAGCACGGACTCAGTCGAGTTACTGGGACGGCCTTGACGTGCTTCCGGCTCACACTGAGCTGATTGGCGCCGAGTTCCATCTGCCCGCGATGCAGAAGATGCGGCCAGGCTACAAATTCTGGACGGTGCTTCGACAAGGTCTCGAGCCGCTTCGCAAGCGCTACGACTACATCCTCATGGATACGTCGCCCTCTCTGTCGTATCTCAATCTGAACGCACTGCTGGCGGCGGACGCCATGGTCATGCCGATGGTTCCCGAGAACCTGGACTTCATCAGCTCGCTGTCGTTCTGGCGGCTGTTTTCGGATGTGTCCAAGAGCTTCATCAAGTATGAGCAGGACAAGAAATACGACTTCATCTCGCTGATGCTTTCAAGAGTCGACTATGGGCGCACTTCTTCTGCCCCTATCGTGCGCGCGTGGGCACAGAGCGCATATGAGAGCTGGCTGCATTCCATTGAAGTTCCGGCCAGTTCAGTCATGAGCACAGGAGCGCTGGCATTCTCAACGGTGTTCGACATTAGCAGTACCCACAGCGCGGCGAAGTCGTTGCAGCGGGTAAAGCAGCCCCTTGTCGACTATTGCCGATGGGTGGACGAAATCTATGCAGAGAAATGGAGGAACGCGCAATGAGCAACATGCGTGAACAGCTTCTGGCCAAGACGTCCGGCATCCGATCGACCTCGTCTATCAAGGAAGAGGAGGTCAAGCGCAACAACAAAACGCAGACGGCGCCGGGCCTCGCCGGTGCACTGGCAGTGGCGCAACTCCGTGTGCAAGAGCTCGAGTCCAACGGGACCTCATCGCAGTTACCCGTGGCGGACATCGTCGCCAATCCCTGGCAGCCAAGGCGGGTGTTCAACGAAGCAAAGCTGTCGGAGTTGGCCGAGTCGATTCGTGAAGTGGGGCTGATGCAGCCAATCGTGGTTCGCCGCGTCGAGGACAAGTATCAGATTGTGGCTGGTGAGCGTCGGTGGCGCGCGCACAAGATGGTAGGAATCGACGACATCAAGGCTGTAGTTGTGGAGTGCTCCGACGAAGACATGGCTGTGCTGGCCTTGGTTGAAAATATGAGTCGTGACGACTTGTCCGACTATGAAGTGTCTCTGTCCATCCGACAGACGGAGAAGGAGTTTCCAGGGCGCAAGCGGATGGCTGAAGCGCTCGGCATGTCCAGAACAGGTTTGTATCAGTTTCTCTCCTTCGAAAAGCTACCAGACTTCATCCAGAAGGATCTGGACCTGCATCCGCGTCTCCTTGGTGGAAACGCAGCTGAGGCTATCGTGGCGGCAATCCGCAAGCATGGCGAGGCGGGCGTCGAGGCTGCGAAGGAAATCTGGCCGCTCGTCGTTGCAGGCAGCATGGACCAAGGAAAGGTGTCCGCGACTATTAAGGCGCTGGCGACCCGTCGTGCGACGATGAACTCGGCAAGTGAACGCAGCATCGACAAATTTTTCTCGGGTAAGGAGCACGCAGGCTCCATCACAAAGGACGTCAACAGCTTCACGGTGAAAATCAAGGCGGGCGTGCTCACTGAAGCGCAGGAGACTCAGATTCGGGAGTTAATCAGCGAGATGTTCCATCCTCAGCCAAGCTGACTTTCTAGGCCTTCGAAGCGCCCGCCGCGAGCGGGCTTTTTTTCGTCATCACCAAGGCAAGGGACCATTGGGCGGGTTGCTTGGGCGTGTGCATAGTATGGACGCCCGCTCGGCACTGCCCTGCTGAATCGCTGGAATCCGGGCGTCTGGCGGTGTGACGAACGATGTGGCCGTGACTCCTGCCGTGTCCATACTATGTACGCGCGGTCGCCTATTCTCGACCGCGGCGCTCGGGCGTCACATCCTTGGGCAAGTAGCTTGCCGGGCAGCGACACGTCGTATCTGTCCATACTATGTACACGGAGAGCGTAGCGAAATCTCAATGCGGCCGGTTGAACGCCGTTCCGGTTGCGGGGCGATTTTAAGTGTCGTCGGCCGACAGCGAGGTGGAGAATGACTCGCGAACCATCCGTCGATGAGAATAGAGGCTACTCTTGGCGGAACACGAGCTCGCTGCCCCACTGGCACGCCGCGTCCGGCTCCGCGGGGCCGGCGGAAGGCCGGGCAGAATTCGAGCGTCAGAAAGAGCGGCTACGTTGTGGGGCGCTGGCGTGTACATAGTATGGACGCACGAGGCAGCCGCCTCGCGCCACGAAGCGCAAGCCCAAAGAAAACAGGCAGGTACGAGCGTAGGAGTTCTCGAAAAGCGCAGCACTGGAGTCGACCCCCGCAGTAGCCTGATCAACTAACACGCGAAGAGCATGGGTTCCTAGACGTTCGTCGTGCCGGACCCGAATCCTGCGATAAGGGCGTGTCGCAGCAGCACCTAAGCGTTCTCGTTAATCGTTTTTATGTATTGAGCGTCTCTGCTCGTTCGGCAGAGCGATGCTTTGCGACCTTGCCTGATACTTCAAAGTGCTTTGATTTGCGTCCACCGATGCGCCCGATGGCCCAGATAAGCCCAACGCAGCCCACGAGGAACAAGCCTCCTTCAAGCCTTCAAGAAGATCCCCGACCGCGTACATTCAGTGTACGCATCCGCGTGCAGTGCCCCCGTGGTCTCTGAAGGAAAAAGCCGAGCCGCGCGGTACCTTCTAAGATAGCGACAAAACAGAGTGTGGCGGACAACAAGGCGACGACGGTAACGGCGGTACGTCCGACCATCTCGTTGTGTCTGCCTCGGCGTAATGGCGTGCCGTAGAACGGTCCCATTGTTGTCGCTCTGGGTCACGGTATTTCCTCTCGTGAATGTGGCTCCGATCTCCCCGGACCAGACATGGGACCATGACTCGAATCACGAGGTGTTTATATCTCCGCCTGCTCAGGAGGCATCACGATCGAGTTTCCCGACTTTCTCCAGGCCGCGGGCGCGTTCGGCCTACGTGTAGCTGGTGGTGGTCTGGAGCGGGACGTCGCCCAGAAAGCGTTGCAACATGTCCAAGGGGCAATTTTCTTGCCGCCGCATGCGTCGCGAACGTATGACGTGCTATGTGCAGCGCCGTCTCGTGCAACCGATGTCGCTGCCGACCATCGAGCGGCAGGGATTCGTCGGCAGCAATGCGCAGCCCTGCTGTAAATACGCTTGGGTTACCGGTCAATGTTGAGACGCTGTTGCGTCACTGCGGGCGCTCGCCCAGAACTGCTACCGCCCAGAGGGCGCTCTCGTCGCCGCCAAGCTCGCGCACCGGTCTGAGTCAGTGGCCTGCGGTGTAGGCGGCATCTTCCGCGGGCGCATGCCGGTGAAGCCCATCAGCAGAATAGCTACACGTGCGTGGCGATACAGCGCGGCCGGCAACGCAGCGCTCCTAGCACCCCGCGGGATGCCCTACAACGGGAAGGCGAACTTTACGCAGGTGCGGTTAAGGACGCAATCAACGCGCGTGAGCAACTCCCAGAGCTTCTTTGACAGCGCCTTGTCGATGGCCATAACGAGCTCTCTCCGTTCTGTCAGCGGATTTTTGACACCCGGCCACGGGTTGCCCGCCAAGCGTGGAGCACACTGATCATCCGCTCAAAAACCCGCGTAGCGCGATCACCGCGTAGCGCGTGGCGCGGCAATCCCAACGTAAGCAACCCTGCGAATGGGCGCCAGCTCGGCGTTTTAATGCTGACCCAGTCCGGGCTCGGCTGCGTCAGGGAGTCCTCGTGCTGCGCACACTTTTCTACCGAGAGGTGAGAGGGCGCCATAGGCCGCTTGAGGACGCATCAAAGGAGGCTGCGCCTCAACTCCATCTGATATGCGCCGGCGGTCCTTTCACGGACAAGTATGCAGGTAGGCGTGCACCGCATTGAAGTTGTTGCACGCAGAGATAGGACAGAACCCGGGGCGCTCAAGCGCCGACGCATTGACGTCGAGCCAGCATTCAATCGCGCGCGTCATATCGCGGACGATGCGCCGGAAAGCCTACCGCACGACCGGAAAGGGCGAAAGGTTCGTCAGGTGACGTGTTCAAGCGATAGCGCTGGTGACTTCGTGAGTTCGGGCCTGCAGCTGTTCGGGTACTACGTTGTCGATTAGTCCAATCCGCTCGACCGAGCGATTTGCGACGGAACGGCTATTGGAATGTAATAATATCGTAATATTTCCGCCGAAGCCCAATCGCTTCTTAAGTGATGTCGTTGTGCCCCAGACTGTCCGACAGACAAAACGACAGTCCGCCGTCGCTCGCAGCAGTCGCGGGCGCCGATCATCGCGATGAACCGCTGGCCGCCTAGCTGCTCAAGGATGGAGTGCCCGAGCTCACTTTGGTCGCCGGACGTCTTATCAACGGTGCACATGGGGAACGCCTTGGCTGGGGAGCGCTGTCGCACGGAGGATCATGCCCTCATCCGGTTGCTCAAAACGTGAGCAGGTTCGAGAAGGGTGTTCCGGCACGTGTTTTTCCATGTAGCACGCATCCGAGAAAATGATCGCGATGCTTGATCTTTTGCCTCGGCAGATCATCGATATTACGGGTTTACCCTTATCCGGCTTGTCTGAATCCAGAGCAACAGTTGCCGTGAGACTCTTCGCGATTGCGCGACGGAGCGGAGGTGAATAGGGAACGGAACAGCGTCCATTTGGGCCTCCCGTGCTGGACTTCCCCGCGGCGCAGGACCGCTTCTTACGGCACGTTCTCGACAAACTGCAGGCACCCGATTACGCCTTGCAGCACGCATTCGGTTTGCTGGTGACGCGCGCCCGATCAGCAGACGCGTTCGTGTTCGTACTTGCAGGCCGCCAACGTGTGCTAAGACAGTCCGCCGGCCGGTCGTGCGTGAAGAAACAATCATATGACGTTGACATCCGTCTCACGTTGAACGTTTTGCCGCTTGATTGGCAAATGGGAGAGGCAGAAATCTCAAGCTCCGCACGCGAATGGAGCGACGGCTTCCTGTCAGGGCGGCAATTTGTGGAACATCGAGTGTCAGGCTGGGAAACGCCGAAAGCCCAACGCAGACAAGGATATCCGCCTTTTTCAAGGCTGATTTTCCCCTGATGTTTCACGGAGTGGTGCGTTGCAGAGGTGCAAGAAACGGTCGAAACCAGGCGAGTTCGCAGCGCAGCTCGTCGCTGCTGGCATGGCGTATCGAAAATTACGTAATTTGTAGCGTTGATACATGCCGCGAAATTTACCGCCCCCCGCGACCTATAGAGGACGTTCGGCGCCTTAGCGATCCCGCCAGATGAAAAGGCACCTGGTGATGCGGCCTGGGCTGGGCCGTTCGATTGGCGAATTGTGCGCAACTAACGGTCTGCGCTTATCCTTTCCCGCTTAACCGCTGCTGCGCAGCGGCAAGCGAGTCTCCAACGGACCGGCCAGTGTCGACCGCTACAGCGCCAGCTGCCGTATCCGTCGCTGGCAAAGCGTCGGGGAGGCTACGAACCAGCGATGACGATCTGACCTCGAAATTCCGGGGCAAGCGCTGCGCTTCGGAAGCAATTGCCGCCTCGGCGGCGACCGTTGATAGTCCATGCAATCCGTCGGCGGTTGCCGCTCCCATGTCGCACCGGACTGTATGACCGAAGTGTCTTTCACCGACGCTGACGTGGTATGCCGCCAAATCGATCGAACACGGTTGGTCCGGCAATGGGCGCTGTCGGGTAGCTGGGCGCGGTTACCCGCGTCCAGCCCCCTCGGAACCGTGCATGGGTCTTTCGATCCACACGGCTCAAGCCTCTGCAAAGGCATCTCTCGACACCCGGTTTCACAACGGTATTTTCGGCAGACTAATGGTTTATACGGCAATCGAATTGGTGTACTTGAAGATTGCTCGCTGCGTTCGATCCGCCTTCGGTTCTTTTCACGATACAACGAACACCCCACGGGATGCCCGTCGTGATGGGTTCCTGACAGTCAGGACACAGGCCGTCCTGACTGAGCCAGACGCGGTACAGCTTCGCACGGCCTTTTAACGAGTTCTGCATTTTCGTGCGCCGCCGGGACTCGAAGTAATGCTCCCATTCTGGGTCGTGTGGATTGGCGTTAGCTCTGATCTTGACATGCCGCTGGATTGGCGTATCCGATTCTTGTAGCGGGGTAAGCTCGCGTTGCGTTCCATCCTCTTGTTTTTCTGTGGCGGTGAATACCCAGTTCCGGGCGCGCCGAGTTTTGAAGTATTTTCCCTTAACGCAGTGGGCTCCCTTGCTCGGATGCTTTCTTACCGCCCATCGCCATAGCATTGACCAGACATCGGCATCAACCCGAACGAAGGTTTCCTTAGCGACTACATGGCTGTGGTAATTCGCCCATCCACGTAATGCCGGATTGAGCAGCCTTATCAGGTTTGCCTGAAAGGTGGCTCCGGAAATTCGCACAGTGGGACAAGTGGAGGACATGATTGACAGCACGCACGCGTTGGCGGTGTCTCGGCAGGCGAAGCTGATTGGAATCAGTCGTCCGGGCGCTTAACACCCGCCACGTGCGGTGAGCGACACCGGCCCGGCGTTGATGCACCGGAATGACGAATTGCATCTGGAGCATCCGCTTGCCGGCGCAATGTAAGCAATCCTCTTTGTTTCGCTCAATCTCGTCCTCATGTCCTTGCCGCGACAAAACCGTCTCTCGTACGATGCGAGCACTTTCCCGAATGAGAGCGCTTCGTCCGCACCCGCTTTACGACCGACGGTTTGAATTAGGACGTTGCAACCCCTCTTCTCCTTCGCGTTGCAAGATCATGCACCGCAACCTTTTGCCGCGTGCGCCCGCGCTTCATGGCGGCAAGCGCCTACGATTCGAATTGCTCGATCTGGAAGCACCTGCCCGCCGGCTATTCGGCCTGAAGCGCGTCGCGTATCTCGCGCAGTTCCGCCCGCTGTCTGTCCAGCTTCGCGCGAAGTTCGTCGATCTCGCGCAAGGGTTTTTTTGCAGTAAGGGTTGCGGATCGCACGTTCAGCGACCATTTCTTCAATGTGACGCAGGCTTGGCCGATAGGCGACATACCAGCGTACGCACATCAGGATCACGTCGAGCGGGTAATGCATGCGCTTAAGCATGCGCGCCATAGTTGGATTCACGCGCTGCTTCATCGATCATATCGTTCGTCTTCACCCCTCGAACATGGCAGACCGCCTTACTGCGACAGAAGCCATCGATGCGGTTGTAGCGGTTCAATCGCTTCCCGCGAGTCGTCATTGATTCGCGCTCCAGCCATTCAGCTTCAAAGCCCCTCTCCCATTCCGATGATCGTGCTTTGTTGACGACTCCATGCCGTGTGTCACACGCCACGTACCACTAGCATTCGCTTCTGACCAACGCGTTTCATTCGAGTTGCGACGACGCGACAGTTTTGACGGTTATTGCATAACCGATACGTCGACCTAAATTTATTGCGATATCGGCCGATATTCCATCCACTTAATCTCGAACGAGGCCATTCCGCAAATTCGGGTTGGAATGGCCGCAGTCAGGAGTTTACGCAAATGACATTATCAAACGCTGAAAAGCAGCGCCGATATCGGGAGCGTCATCTTGGATCAGGCGGTGAAATGGAGCAATTAAGCGTGATGGTTTCAATTGCAACAAAACGCAATCTCGAACGGATATCCAGCCATTACGGGTGCACGATGACCGGAATGATCGAAATTCTAATTAACGAACGAACATCCATCGTCTTAAGCTGTTTGAGCGAAATCGAGAAGCACGAATTTTACGGCGAGATACCTGTTCACATGCGACAGAACGCCAGATGAGTTCAGCGTTCAAATCGAATCTTATTGAGATTGGCGCTAAACGCGCCGTAGGAGATTGGCATTCTCGCATGCGCATTTCGACAACGCGTACGGCAAAGTCGGTGCATGCGGCGCACAGGTATGAAATCGTGCCCGTTTTCACACAACCCACACACGGCGTGCGCTCGGCACCTTGAACATAAATATAAAAAATGACCGCAGATATCGAATGTCCCAAAGCATCGATAGACTCCCGCTCGCTGTGTTTGTGCCGACTCAAATCAATTTACATAGTCGCGGCCTTGTGTACGCTTGCAAGCCAGATGACATATGCGGGCACATCCATTGAAGGGTTCACGGACCAGACGGGACGGAACATCGTCATTGCCAAAGTGAGACGGCGGCCGTTGAAATGGACGGGCCCACTAGATGCGGCGACACCACAGTTTCGAAGCGGCTGCACGGTTTCGTTTGGGCTTCCAGTTCCGGCTGCGCTAGCAGGCACTGATTCAGGATCGCTCGCCCAGTTTATCGGACACGTTCGGTGCACTTCCCTGCGCAACACGCAGGACTCCGGCATCGGGGTCCTCGTCAGCCCGTCTGAGGTTGGAGCGACAGAAGACGGATCCGCCGTTGCGCCGACATCACGGGCGCTGCCACCTGAATTGACGGCTCAAGCGTCCAGTTGGGCGCGTGGACCTACAGGCAGGCCAATCGGGGACCACGCCCAAGCTGTAGTCGATCGGCTTCCCACGGATTTGCCGCGCTCTCCGCGCTGCGGGTGGAACCCGCGGTGCGCCAGCGAAACAGTACCCTCGAAGTCGGCGAAGGTAGTGGACGCAACGTCCTCATGGCGTAATCTCGACTGGTTTCCTGCCCCAGCCACGATCCTCGCCAGTACGGAGGTCATTTTCCTCATGGCGCTTCTTTGTCTGCTGGGTCTCGGATGCTGGGCGCTCTATGAACGTCGATTTACGCCCGACGCTAGACTGGTCCGCGCCGTGAAGGCTGGATTGAAACGCAAGGAGTTCAACCTGGAATATCAACCAGTGGTTAGTACAAGATCCGGAAAATGCGTCGGGGTCGAGGTACTGCTTCGATGGATGAACGGCATTTACGGACTGCGGGGACCACTGTATTACCAAGCCAAACTCGAAGGGACCAGCGGCACAGCTCCGCTAACTCGATTTGTACTCTCTACCGCGATGAAAGAGCTCGGAGCACTGGAACGAGCGGCATCCTTGTATGTGGCAGTCAATGTCGCATGGTCACATTTGGAAAGCGGCTCGTTCATGACAGACGTGATTAACTCGGCAGGTCATCTTTTGCCGCGGTTGGTGCTGGAAGTGACGGAAGGCGGAACTGCGAAGTCAACCCAGCGAGTTTTGGACGTTATGTCGAAGCTGCGAAAAAAACGTGTTCGATTCGCGCTCTCGGGTGTCGGCGTCACGCCGGCGAATTTCGCCTTACTCGAACAGTTCAAATTCGAATTGGCCAAGATTGAACGACAGACACTGAGCCTGGAGAACGACGAACGCGTGCAGGCGCTCTCGGCGTTGGCCGATCTGGGCCGCCGCCTGGGCGCTACCGTCGTCGCTGAGGGCGTCGAAAGTGTAGTTCAATATCAAGCAGTATGCAGAGCGCGGGTGGATATGGCACAAGGATTCTTTCTGGGAAAGGCAATGCGCCTCATCGATCTTTCAACGTTCCTTGAGTCCAACGAATCAAGATTTTCCGCGAATAGAAAGGCGTTTTTGCGATGAAAGCCGAATCCATGGTGATGATGATAGCGATCTCACACAGGGCAGGAGTTCAGTCGACATGACTGCCGAACTCAAGTCCTCTGTTGGACAAGGCCATACCCCCTCGGGCTCTGGAGAAAAGGTCCAGCAACCCGATCCGCCGAACCGTACGGTCTGCGTCGTTGCTTCCATTGACAATCATGCACATCTTTCTGATGTCTACGGGTCCGCGCTAGCATTGACCGTTCGACACATCGTCCACGAGCGCGCAAATCGGCTGTGCAACGGAGCAGGGGATCTGGTGTGTGTCAGCGAGAATCGCCTGCTGCTTATCCTGGAAATCGCTCACCTGGGTCCGCACGAAGTGCCCTCGCTTCAGCAGGAGGGACCGTTGCTGGAGCGGATCATCACGACCCTCGGAAATGACCCGATCGAATCCTGCGATGGCCTGATTTTCCCCGTCATATCAGCAAGGGTCGTGCCGCTGGACGACTCACCCTTTGATCTCGACGGTCAGGCTGATGCTTCAACACAGACCACCCAGGCGTGGCGCAGGCAGTACGCTACCGACATGGCGAGAACGCAGGACATCTTCACCGCACTTGAGAGCGGTCACCTGCACCTACAGTACGAACCGGTGTGTGATGTACGTAATGCGGCGAATGTGCTTTACGATGAAGCTCTGTTACGTAAGATGGTGGATGGGAAGTGGCAGAGCGCCAGTGAGTTCTTCCCGGCTCTCGAGCGCCTCGGGCTCGTTCGCCGGATTGACCAATGGGTCGTAGCGTCAGTCATCGAGACTCTCCGCATCAATCGCGTCGCGCGACTCGGCTGCAATGTCTCTGCCCGAAGCGCTGTGATCGATGGTTGGTGGGCATCCATCCTCTCAGCGCTAGCCGAGTGCCCGAGCATGGCTGCCCGTCTGACCATCGAGATTACCGAGACTGCGCCCCTACATGACCTGGAGTCGGCCAAATACTTCGTCAGGACACTGCAGTCATTAGGCTGTCAGATCGCACTCGATGACATCGGTGCCGGCCATAGCAGCGCCGAGACGCTCATCGCGTTGTGTCCTGACGTCGCCAAGATCGATCGAGCGTACATTCGTCGTGCACGCTCTGACGAAAGGGGCCGCAACCGCCTCACCCAACTGATCGGGTTTGCAGGAAGTTGCGCATCGCACGTCGTCGTCGAGGGCATCGAAACCGATGAGGATCTGCGCGCCGCGCGTTTGAGCGGCGCCACCTGGGTCCAGGGGTATCGGTTTTGCCGCACGGAACCAGACAAAGCCTCATCGTCGAATGAATGTAAGCGCGATTTCTAGCGCACATGGTTTCTCGCAGGCTTAAGGCGCAGCATGTGTCCGCCATTTTTCAGTGGACACACCCTCATGTGGAAATCGCGGACAACGAGCCTGTGGTTGTGCCGGAGAAGCCTACGGCTCTGCCTCGGCCGGCGGCCACCCGTTGAGTAAGCGAGCGACCAGGTCCGGGTTTGCGACGAAGGGTCGACCGAAAGCGATCAGATCGACATACCCCGTATCGAGTGCCGCTCGCGCAGTATGGTCGGTGAAGCCGCCGCACCAGATCACTGTGTCCGCGAACGCCTTACGCACCTCAGATGGCGACACGACGGAAACGAGCGCTGGTTGGCTTCGACTATCAGAAGACGGCTAGCTCCGTTCGAGGGCACCAGACCCATTCATTCCCGGATCGAGAGAGTCCCGTCTTTGGTTTGCGCGCCGACGTTCTGACAATCAGTTCCCCTTCTGTCAATTGTTGTAACGCGACAGCAGCTTCGCCTGAGAGTTGCCGCTCGAGGATGCTGATTACTTGATCGACCATCGTCTGTATCGGCTGAGAATAGGTCGTGAGGCCGAACAGCGGCCACCCAGCCATGTCGATGTTATCGAAGCCGACGATCGAAATATCCCTTCCAGGCTGCAAGCCAAACCCAACTTGTGCCACGTTGACCGCAACGAGGGCCATGTGATCGTTAGCGCAGAAAATAGCGTCCGGCTGCTTTTCGAGTTCCAGCAAC
The DNA here is from genome assembly GCF_017315705.1 of Trinickia mobilis. Taxonomy (GTDB): domain Bacteria; phylum Pseudomonadota; class Gammaproteobacteria; order Burkholderiales; family Burkholderiaceae; genus Trinickia_A; species Trinickia_A mobilis. The sequence goes on from NZ_JAFLRF010000020.1 coordinate 49,642, forward strand.
GACCTGACGGCGGCTTCTGCTCCGGTAGTGGAATAATTCCCCACCCGTCGCTCGATGTGGCGCACCTTTCGAGCTGAGAGGTAGCCGAGAAAGCCAGCTTCACGATCCCGGTTTGTCGATGAGTGTTCGACGCCCGCGACGAAGGCAAAACGTTTGTGTCCGCCAGCCAGCAGGAATGCCGCGATCATGCGCGCCCCGTTCAGATTGTCTCCGGTGACGCTGGATGCCAGACCGCTATCTGTTTTCCGGTTGAGTAGCACTACTGGTAGACCGAGTTGCATGCATTCGTCGGCGAAATGTGACGACAGACTAGTTGAAATCAGGACGAGAGCATCGACTCGGTAGCGGAGCACCTCCTCGAGGATGGGGTCCGAGCCCGCGATTGCATCGACGCTGAACAGCAGGACGCGGTATCCGATGCGGGCAAGCGCTATCGATAGCGCGTCGAGCGCGGCACTGTAGAACGGATTCTCAGTGCCGGGGACCGCAACGCCCACGATGTTCGACCGACGGGTGATCAGCGAGCGGGCGACCTGATTTGGCCGATAGCCAAGCCGCTTCGCGGCTTCCATCACCTTGATACGCGTTTCGGGCGATACGCTGGCTCCGGGCGTAAATACACGCGACACAGCTGATTGGGAAACGCCGGCGAGCCGCGCCACGTCATGGGCCGTCGTCGGGCGGCGTTCCAGTTCACCTATGACCGTAACCCTGTTCTTGCTTCCCATCTCTCCTCCGATTACCGGTCGCGGGTCACATGACCCGCCTTCCATTCGCCCAAAAGCATACCGTCAATTTAGCGAGCTATATAGCGTTCCCAGGGTTTCTGGGGCGGACAGAGCGGCAGCCCGACGCCTACACATGTGTCATAGGGGTAAACCTGATCGTTCGCAGCGTAAAAATGTATTGGCAACGCGCCACCAGCTTTCTATACTTTGTCACTGCATACGTATGCATTCGACGTGGTGGAGGAGTGTGGGGTGACAGTGAAACAAGCGATTAGCAGGCGAAAACTCATCATTACGAGAAGATCGCATACGCATGCATCAGAGGCGGAAAAGAAGGTCGGATTCGGACAGCGGGCTCGTTCTGCCGAGTGTGCTCAGGGGCGCGAGTGCCAAGCTGTGTATGTGGTTGCCTCGCGAGTCACTGGACCGGAGGCGCGACCATGAGCGCCTCGTTCGCTCTTGCAGGAAAAGTGGCAGCGGTAACCGGCGCCGCGGGTGGTCTGGGTGGGGCGATCTGCCATCGCCTCGCGGCGGCCGGCGCGACAGTAGTCGCTGGGTATAACCGTTCCGACAGGAGCGCGGCATTGATGGTCGAGCAACTGCCCACGCCACTAGGGGCGCGTCATTTCGCGCTGTCAATGCCGGTCACCGATTCGGCCGCGTTGCGCGAGGCGGCATCGACGATTCTGAAACGGTCGTCACGACTCGACCTCCTCGTGAACAGCGCGGGCACGACGCGCTTCGTCCGGCATGACGATCTCGACGCTCTGGACGACCCGTTGATCGACGAAATCCTGACGACAAATGTACGAGGCCCGTTTGCCGCGATTCGCGCGTTTCGGCACGCGCTGGCTGCTAACGGCGATGGCCTTGTCGTTAACGTGTCGTCGATTGCGGCACAGACAGCAGTGGGCAGCAATGTGATCTATTGCGCGTCAAAGGCAGCGGTCGACAACATGACCCGGTCTCTGGCGCGGGCGCTGGCGCCGCAAATCCGCGTCGTATCGATCGCGCCGGGCCTCGTCGACACAGAGTTTGTGAAGTCGATGGATGTCGACTGGCGGGACGGCCAAGCGGCGAAGACGCCGTTGGGGCGCCTCGCGTACCCCGCGGAAATTGCCGATGCTGTGATCGCGGCGGCAACGCTGCTGCGCTTCTCGACCGGCACGGTCATCGCTGTAGACGGCGGCCGCCCCCTCTTGTAGGTACCCGTAATTCGGTCGTTGCGGATGGGGCCGGATAACGGAGTCAGGAGACGATGATGGAAGTAAAAGACGGGCGGGACCTGCTGGAATTGAGCGATCTACGAAAGTCGTACGGGCCGACGATTGCTGTTGGTGGCGTAAGCTTCTCGATCCGCCGAGGCGAAGTGCATGCGCTTCTGGGCGAAAACGGTGCCGGCAAGTCGACGCTGGTCAAGATCCTGAGCGGTGTCGTGCCGGCTGACACCGGCTCCATGACGTTGAACGGCACCTTGTATCAGCCGGCTTCGATCCTCGATGCGCGCGCAGGAGGCGTATCTACTGCGTTTCAGGAGCACAGTCTGCTGACTAACCTGACCGTGGCCGAAAATCTCGCGTTGCCGACACTGAAAAAAGGCATGGCTCGGCTGGTCTCCCGACGCGAGAACGATCAGGCTGCCGAGGCGATCTTGCACGAGTATGACCTGGAGCATTTCGATCCGCGCACGGTGGTATCGGCGCTCACGCTCGCCGACCGGCAACGGTTAGAGATAGTACGGGCCCTGAGCAAGCGTCCGAAGCTCCTGATCCTTGATGAGCCGACAGCGGTACTTGCTTCGACTGACTGGCTGTTTGCGCTGATTCGCGCGGAAATCGCGCGGGGTACCTCTGTCCTCTACATTTCGCACCGCCTCAATGAAATCCGTGAACTGTGCACACGCGGTACTGTCCTGCGCAGCGGCAAGAGCGTTGCTACGACCGAGCTCAAGGACACCGACGATGCAGCCATCTTCGAAATGATGGTCGGCAGCCGGATCGCATCGTTCACGCGTGACCGCGTTGCCATCGACGCCAGCGCCGAGCCCAGGCTGCATGTCAGCGATCTCAGCGCGGGCATGGTGCGCAACGTTGGATTCAGCGTACCGGCGGGTTCCGTCGTCGGCGTCGCCGGGCTCGACGGACAAGGACAGGCCGACCTGTTTCATGCGTTGTTCGGACTCAAGCCGCTTCAGTCAGGCGAAGTCAAGATCGATGGCAAGGCGGTCCGGATCAAATCACCGGCGCACGCGCTGCGCGCTGGCATTGAAGTATCTCTCCTTCCTGAAGAGCGAAAGACACAAGGCATCTTTCCAACGCTTTCTGTACAGAAGAACATAACCCTCAGTGCGTTACGGCGTATTTCGTCGCTAGGTGTAGTGCGCGGCCAGCGCGACGCCGCGCTCGCGCGCAAGGTCGCTGAACAAGTCGATCTTCAGGAGCGTTACGTGAGCTTCCAGATCGGCGAGCTTTCTGGCGGAAATCAGCAAAAGGCGTTGCTCGGCCGCGTTCTCACGACGGGTGCCCGAACCCTGCTTCTTTTCGATCCGACGCGTGGCGTTGACGTCGGGACCAAGCAGGCCATCTACAAGGTGATCCAGGAATATGCGAGGGGCGGCGGCGCAGTCTTGATGTACTCATCGGAGCTGTCCGAACTCGTCCAGCTTTGCGATGAATGTCTGGTCATCTACGGTGGCCGGATTGTCAGCCGGCTGGAAGGGGAGCGGCTCGACGAAAAGGCAATCATCGCCGCGGCGACAGGACACCATGAAGACTCCTCAGTGAGGGCGGCAGCATGACAACCCCAATCGGCCGCAAACGCCTCCGGTTGCAAGGTGTGCTTTCAAACGGCGTGACGATCGTCTCGTTGCTTTACTTGATCCTCTACGCGCTCTATGTGCGTACGGAGGCGGGCGCGCTTAGTGTGTCGTCGTTCAACGATCTGGTCAACAACGCTATCCCGCTCGCGATCGCGGCGGCCGGCGGTACGCTCGTCATACTGTTGCGAGGCTTCGATTTGTCGGTGGCGGGGGTCCTGTCGCTCGTCAACGTGGTGCTCGCATCCTATCCGCTACCCGGTCCGTGGGGAGCGCTTGTCAGCCTCGTTCTGGCGCTAGGCATCGGCGCGCTGGTCGGCCTGTGTAACGGGGTACTTGTGGCGTACGGCGGCTTCCAGTCGATTGCCGTGACGCTCGCGATGATGATTCTGACCCGAGGTCTTGCGCTCGTCGTTCTTGATGCGCCCGGTGGCAGCGTCTCCGATTGGATTAGTGGGACGCTTACCGACACGCTATGGGGCGTTATCCCCACGTCAGGACTGTTCGCGATAGCTGTTGCCGTGCTGTGGGCGATCTTTCGCAGAACTGATACCGGTGTCGCCCTGTATGCGGTTGGTAAAGATGAGACGGCTGCGGCTCTCTCGGGCATCAACGTGAAGAAAACCCGATGCATCGCTTTCACGCTGGCCGGGATGCTTTATGGCCTGGCAGGCTTCATGCTGTCGGCGCAGACCGCCTCAGGCAATCCCAATGCGGGGAACACGCTGCTGCTGTTGACCTTCGCGTCAATCGCGCTCGGCGGCACTGCGTTTACCGGCGGTCAGGGCGGACTGTACGGCAGCATGATAGGGGCGGGCGCGCTGATGCTGCTTCAAAAGGTGCTGTTTTCGTCGGGCGTCGAATCCTTTTACATCGGCTTGTTCCAAGGTCTCGTAATGATTGCAGCGGTCATATTCATGAGTGTCGTGAGCCGGCTCGCGGGCAGGAGTCGTTGAAATGCGTCAATCCCACATCCGTACCCAGCAGCAAGACGTCGAACGGCCCGATAGCCTCGCCCGGCAGTCGGACGAGCGTGGATCGATACGAATCCAGCGCGAAACCATTGGTGCGGTCGTGGTCTACCTAGCCTGCATCATTGCACTATTGCTGTCGAAGCTGATCAATCCTGAGTTCGGCAGCTTGCAACAGTTGCAGACCATCGTGATGCTGGCGTCGTTTTTGATTGTCTGTTCGTTTGGTCAAGGGCTCACGATACTGATCGGTGGCCTTGACCTGTCGGTGCCGTCTTTAATTACCCTTGGCGGTGTCTTGACGGCCTCGTGGATGGGCGGCACATCGCCAGATGCCGGCGCATGGTGGCAGATTCCGGTGATTCTCGCCGTGTGTGCATGCGCGGGCGCATTCAATGGCGTCGGCATCGTTTTCTGCAAGGTCCCGCCGTTCATCATGACCCTGGCCTCAGGCATCGTCGTCTACAGCCTTTGCCTGGGCGCAACGGGTGGCAGCCCTAGCGGTGCGTCGCCACATGCGCTTAGCGCGTTGATGAGCGGAAGACTGGGCGGCATGCCGATCATCACGTTCTTCACTATTGCGTTCTGTGTGCTTGCAGTCTTGATTCAGGGAAAGACGACCTTCGGCCGAAGCCTCTACGCTCTCGGAAGCAATCCCGTCGCGGCTCACATTGCCGGTATCCGCGTCGACCGCGTCACGATCTTGACCTATGTCGCGTCAGCCGCGCTCGCCGGGTTCACGGGAATGATGCTGGTGGGCTATTCGAACGGTGCGACTCTTCGAATGGGCGAGTCCTACTTACTGCCGTCGATCGCAGCAGTGGTGATCGGCGGATCGTCAATCCTGGGTGGTCGCGGCGCCTTCATCGGGACCATCGGCGGGGCGATCCTGCTGACGATCCTCGACATGATTATCACGTCTCTCGGACTCGCGCAGGGATGGCGCACGATGATCGAGGGCGCTCTGATTCTCGCAGCGGTCGTGCTGCAGCACGAGAAGGCGCTGGACACCGTTCGGACGGCGCTGCGCGGCAAGCGTGGTGCCCAGTAGGGCATTAAGGCATTTCTTTGATAAGCAAGGAGACACATAAATGAAGAGCTTTAAATTGTTGCGTCGCTATGTCGGTGGCGCAGCATTGGCCACAGGGATGGTATTGCTGGGCGCACAGGCAATCTCGACTGTTCATGCTCAAGCCGCGCCGAAGAAGGACAAGTATCTGATCTATCTCAGCCTGAGTTACAGCGGCAACGCGTGGCAGTCGGAGGCCGCGAATATCGTCAAGGCGCTGGCGAAGACGCCTCCGTATGACAAGGAAGTCGAATTGAGGGAGGTGATTTCCGGCACAGACGTTCAGTCACAGATCTCGGCATATGAAAGCATGATCGCGGCGCACGCTGACGGTGTCATCAGCTTCCCGATCTCTCCTACAGCGCTTAATCGCGTCGTAAAGCGCGGTTGTGAAAGAGGCACGGCCTTTTTCATGTACGACGCAACCGTGACCGAACCGTGCGCCTATAACGTCAGCTATATCACGGCGGGCTTCGGCGAAAACACTGCGCAGGCACTCGCCAACGAGTTGCATGGAAAGGGAAACATCTTCATGAGTCGCGGCGTTCCGGGCAACTCCGTCGATAAACGCCACTACGATGGCGCGATGAGCGTCTTTAAAAAGTATCCCGGAATCAAGGTGGTCGCCGAGTACTACGGGTATTGGGATGATCGTACAACGCAGCAGGAGACCGCAAAGGCACTTGCAGCTCACCCTGACGTAGACGGAATCTGGGCGGAATTGGGGGAAGACGGCGCGGTGAAGGCGTTGGTGGCCGCCGGCAAGAAGCTGGTACCCGTGACCGGTGAAGACTCGAATGGATTCCGGCTCGCACTGGCCAACCAGGACATGCGTGCGAAAGGCCTGCAGGGTGTTTCGTCGGGCTCTCCCCCGGCGACTGCGGGCTTCGCATTCAAGCTGATGATGGAAATGCTTCAGGGCAAGCGCAAGCTCGACACCCACAACATCCAGTACCCGTTGCCTTGGGTGCCGGCAGAGAAGGTGAAGATTTGCTCCGGTGATCGGCCAGAGGGCGGGTGTAACACCTTTCCTGCCAGCAAGGTGGCGGATTCGTTCGTGACTGAGGTGTTCAATTCGCACCTGCTTCCCGAGTTGTCGCTGGACTCTGCGTTGAACGGGACGCCGACGCCGGGCCAGACGATCCAGCCTTTGCCGGCGGACGCGGTAGTGAAGGCGCCCGACCAGCCGGGGATCAACTGCCAGCAGTGCTCACTTCCGGCGGACGCGTATCAGCCCACCCATATCCAGCCTTTGGCGTATAAATAGGGCAATGTTACAGACCGGCGCCCAAGTCGCCGGTCGGACGATTTAAGAGGGACGTATGGATCTGGAAGCTTCGGAAATTAGCGCATTCTGCATGCCGTTGGTGCACGAGTATGGCTGCGATGCCTTGGACATACCGCCGGACGATCTCGACCCGCAAGCTGACATTAGCACGACCCGCGACGACCTGATCGCGTACGCGATCACGTTGCGGCCGCACTACGACCGGGCCAACCGCGTCATCGGGCAACTCGCGGGGCTTTTCATACTGGCGCAGGCTCGCGGCCGTTTCGAGGCTGATTATGATGCCGTCGCGACGTGCATCGAACAGGCCGCGGCGTGCGTCGATGCAATTGCCGGAATTCGGCCGCCGCCTTTGGCGAAGCGTCAGTACTGGTGCATCAGCCGCGCGGTTGCGTTGGTCAACGGCGTCACCGCTGAATTTGCGGCGTCAACACGCGATCCAGCACAGGTTCGGGAATATGTTGGCCGCTGGAACGAGCAGCTAAGGCGAGCGAATGCGCTTATACGATGGGCTTCTGAGCGGTCTTTGGGCTTGAGCCCTATCGACCTCGGTCAGGCATGCTGCAATTGCGGTTCCGCATCACGCGCGACAACGGCTATTAAAGACTAGGGAAACGGATCAGGAGATGGGAATGGATAGTAAATACTCCATATGGGTGCTCGAGTATTCCTATGTCAAGGACTACCACCTCAGCGGCATCATCTATGGCGCTCATAACCAAGGATACAGGAAGCTTCCGTACTGCTATGCTTTGATCAAGGGGCAGGGACATGTGGCCATGGTTGACGTCGGCTACAACCAACACGACTATGGCGCAGTGCTCAGCGAGAGGTTCAGCGTGGAGAACTGGCATTCGCCGCGCGAAGTGCTCGCCGAATGCGGCGTGGCACCCGAGGACGTCGATACAGTCTTCATCACGCACGCCCATTTCGATCATCTCGGCAATACCGATCAATTCCCGAACGCGACGTTCTACATTCAGGAGCGTGAGCTCAGCAAGTGGATATGGGCTTTGTCTCTTCCAGATCGGATGCGCTGGATGATGGGGGCGGTGGACCCATCCGACATCCTGCGTGCGGTCGAACTCGCGAGGCAGGGGCGGTTGGTTATCGTAGATGGCGATCGCGAAGACGTCCTTCCCGGAATCGACCTGCATGCCGCCTTCGACAGCCATACATACGGTAGCCAATGGATTCATATTCGCAATGACGGCATGCAGCAGTCACAGGACGGCTGGGTCCTTGCGGGAGACCTGGTCTACGTGTACGAGAACCTGGGAAGCAGCGGGGGCGCCGTGGGCGGTGACAAGATGTACAACCCGGTCGGACTCGCCGTGGGTAGCCAGACAAATCTCGTTTTGACCACGGAAGCGATGATGAAGTCGGTCAACTATGAAGTGAAACGAGTCGTCCCAGTCCACGAAGAGCGGTTAAAGGATATGTTCCCGTCACGAATCACACAACACGACCTGCGCGTCAGCGAAATCTGTCTGGCTGCGGACCAATCTTCCGTGGTGACTCGATAATGAGCGCTATCGAACTCGTGGGCGGCAGGCCGGTTGCAATCGTCGGAGCGGGCCTGGTCGGTGCGGGATGGGCCATAGCATTCGCGCGCGCGGGACTGACAGTGCGCATCTACGATTCGAATCAGGACACGGCCGATGCATCGCTTCCATGGGCTGCCGAACAGTTGGAAGCGCTCCATAAGCATGGCCTGCTCGGCGACGCTCCTGACACTGTCAAGCGGCGCCTGACTGTAGTCCAGACGCTTGAAGCGGGGCTCGACGGCTGCGCGTATGTACAGGAATCGGTGCTCGAACGCGTGGACGTGAAACGTAAGGTGATGCTCGAGATTGAACGGCTGGCAGCGGATGATCTCATCGTCGGCAGTTCAAGCTCGGGGATTGCCGCCTCTGCATTTGCCAACGACCTGACCATTTCGCCGCGTGTACTCATTGCTCACCCAGTCAACCCCCCTTACCTGGTTCCTGTTGTCGAGATCGTCCCGTCGACCCAGACTTCCCCGCAAGCGGTGATTTTCGTCGACGCGCTGATGCAAGCGATCGGGCAGAGCGTCGTGCATGTTCGCAAGGAAATAGAGGGCTTTGTGTTAAACCGTCTGCAGGCCGTGCTCCTGCGCGAAGCATGGGCCCTGGTTCGCGATGGCGTCGCTAGCTGCGAGGACGTCGACAAGACGGTGCGCGATGGCTTGGGCTGGCGATGGTCCTTTATGGGCCCATTCGAAACGATTGACTTAAATGCCCCAGGAGGGGTGGCCGATTACGCGGCCCGTCTTGGGTCGCTCTACTATTCGATCGCGAAATCGCGCACCGGTGAGGGACCATGGGAACCCGAGCTGGTCACGCGCGTGGAGGCGGAGCGCAGGCAGTATCTCCCGGCGACCGAATTGGCTAGCCGGCGAGCGTGGCGTGATGATCGCCTGATGAGCTTTGCTGCTATCCGGTCGAGATCGGGAAGCCACGAATAAAGGTTGCCGCTCCGTACGAGCACATCTGCCAGGCACACTCTCTTGACCGCCCGACAGGGCGACCGCGCTCTCGGTTGTCAATGCCTCAAAGCCACTCGTTCAGCCACCCCAAGCCGCTCGTGGTGTCGCGCCTCGGAATGTATTCGCAACCGATCCAGCCGTCGTAACCGAGCGTATCGATCAGCCTGAGCAAATACGGATAGTTCACTTCGCCGTCGTCCGGTTCGTGGCGCTCCGGTACGCCGGCGATCTGAATATGACCGATGTCCGCGATCATCTGCTTGAGCTTCATTGCAAGGTCGCCTTCGACGATCTGGCAGTGATACAGATCGAATTGCACTTTCAGATTGGGTGCGCCGACCTCGCGGCAGATCTGCTGCGCGTCGCCTTGCCGATTGAGGAAATAGCCCGGCATGTCGCGCATGTTGATCGGCTCGATCACCACCGTCAGGCCGTGCGCGGCCGCCTGCGAGGCCGCATAGGAGAGACTTTTCAGATAGACGTCGCGATGGCGCGCGCGATCGTCGGCCACGCCCAGCAGCCCCGCCATAATGTGAATCTTCTCGTTGCCGAGCGCATGCGCATAGCGCAGCGCGGTTTCGACGCCGCGCCGGAATTCGTCTTCGCGGCCGGGCAGCGACGCAATCCCACGTTCCCCTTTGGCCCAGTCGCCCGGCGGCCCGTTGAAGAGCGCCTGAGTGAGGCCGTGTTGCTTCAGGCGTGCGGCGAGTTCGTCCGCAGGGTAATCGTACGGAAACAGGTATTCCACCCCCTTGAAGCCGTCAGCTGCGGCGGCGCCGAAACGGTCGAGGAACTCGTGTTCCCGGTACATCATCGTCAGATTGGCAGCAAAGCGTGGCATGGTTGTCTAGGTCCGAATGTTGAGAAAGGCGTGCGCCAGCTCGAGTTAGACAGTTGATCTGTGCTTGAGCCGGGCGTGCGCGGTAAACGTTGTTTGCGCTGCTCGCGTGGTTTGCGCAACGCGCATTTCACCAGCGCGCGCCGAACGTCGTGCGCAATTCGTCGATTTGCGCGTCGCTCAACGGCGCAGGGCGCGGCTCGGTCATTAGCCACAGGCGTGCGGTTTCTTCGAGTTCCTCCAGTGCCCACGCGGCCTGTGAGACGCTCGCGCCCCATACGACCGGACCGAGTCGCTCGAGCAGCACGCCGCGCACGTCGTTCGCTAGTTCGCGCACGCGTTCGGCGACGCTCGGGTCGCCGGGCCGGCAATACGGAATCAGCGGAATGTGACCTACTTTCATCACGTAGTACGGCGTGATCGGCGGCAGCACGTCGTTCGCCTGCCATACGCCTGCGAGCGTCAGCGCGACCAGATACGTCGAATGGGTATGGACGACACCGTGTATCGCCGGGTTGCGGTCGTAGATGTTCCGATGCAGCGCGAGCGTCTTCGACGGCTTGTCGCCGCTGACCCATTGGCCCTCACCATCGACCTTGGCGATCTTCGCTGGATCGAGATGGCCGAGGCACGCGTCGGTCGGCGTGATCAGCCAACCATCGTCGAGCCGGGCGCTGATGTTGCCTGCGGAGCCGACCGTATACCGGCGTTGGTACAGATCCGCGCCGATGCGCGCAATCTCTTCGCGCGCCCGGCTTTCGGCGGCGGCTGCGGACGATATCGTGGAGCTCATCGGCGTAGTTCCTGGAGTTGTTTGAAAAGCTTCAGCGCCTTGCTAAAGAAATCGACCGTGCCGAAGTTGCCGGACTTCAGCGCGAGCGCGAGCGGCGACGCGCCGAGCGAGACGGTGCACGGCACACCGGGATCGATCTGTGGCCCGATGCACAGCGCCTCGACGCCTAGCGCATTGACGACCGCGCCCGATGTCTCGCCGCCGGCGACGACGAAATGCCGGACCCCTGCACCGCGCAGGCGCCGCGCAATGCTGGCCAGGGCCTGTTCGACCAGATCGCCCGATGCCGCACTGCCGAGCTGCTTTTGCACGGCAGCGACTTCTTCCGGCGCGCTGGTCGCGTAGAAAAGGACAGGTTCGCGGCCGAGGTGCTGTCCGGCGAACGCGATTGCTTGATCGACGACCGCTTCGCCGGCGAAGAGCGCGAGCGGATCGATGCGGAACGCAGGCCGCCCGTTGCTGCGCCAGTGTTCAACCTGCGCCTGCGTCGCGCGCGAACAACTGCCGGACAGCACCGCGGCAAGGCCGTCGACCGCCGGCAGCTGTTCTGTGTCTTCGGCTGCCGGCAGCAGGCCGGCGCGCGCAAAATTGCCCGGCAAGCCTAGCGCGAGGCCCGAGCCGCCCGTCAGCAGGACATCGTCCGCGCATGCGGCACCCAGCGTATACAGGTCTTGGTCCGAGATCGCATCGGCGATCGCGAGCCCGACCCCTTGTTCAAGCAGCGCTGCGCGCGCAGCGGCGATCGCTTCGACGCCACGTTGCACGGCGTCGTAGCGCAGCAGCCCGACTTTCGTCGGTGTCTGCCGCTGCAACACGCGCACGAGGTTGGCGTCGATCATCGGTGTCAGCGGATGGTTCTGCATCCCCGACTCATTGAGCGGCAGGTCGCCGACGAACAGATTGCCGCGATACACGGTGCGGCCGTTCTCCGGAAACGCCGGGCACGCTATTGCGAACGGCGTATTCAGCTCGCGCATCAGCGCATCGGCTACCGGCCCTATGTTGCCCGCATCGGTCGAATCGAACGTCGAGCAATACTTGAAATAGAACTGTTTGCAGCCGAGCGACTTCAGCCACGCCAGCGCGGCGAGCGACTCGGCAATCGCCTCGCCACGCGGCACGGTGCGCGACTTCAGCGCGACGACGACCGCCTGCGCCGGCGTATCGAGCGGCGCGCGAGGCACGCCTATGGTCTGAACGGTACGCATCCCGCCGCGCACGAGCATGTTGGCGAGGTCGGTTGCGCCAGTGAAGTCATCGGCGATGCAGCCGAGAAGGACAGGTGACGAGGTCATGGTGTTCGCTTTCGCAAGTCGTCGCGCTCAGGCGGCGAGCGCGGCGTTGTCCGCGATGAACGCGCGCACGATGCTGTCGAAGTCCGTGTCGAACACGAAACCAAGCGAGCGTGCGTAGTTCGCCGAGAAGTTGCCCGGCCACGAATTGACGATGCGCTCGATGGCGGGATCGCGTTCGATGCGCACACGGTTCGCCACTTCATTGCCGGCGATACGCCGCAGCGACGCGAGCATCTCTTCGACCGTCACCGACAGACCCGGCATGTTGATCACGCGCCCATTGGTTAGCTTGTCCTTGGGCAACTCGTGGCCGTGCACCAGGTTGTCGATCGCGCGGTCCGGCGACATCAGCCACAGCAGTGTTTGCGGCGCGACCGGGCACACGGTATCGACGCCGTTGATCGGCTCGCGAATGATCCCGCTCGCGAAGCTCGACGCCGCGCGGTTCGGCTTGCCCGGCCGCACGACGACAGTCGGCATCCGTAAGCTGCGGCCGTCGACGAAGCCGCGCCGGCTGTAATCGGCGAGCAGCAGATCGGCGAGCGCCTTTTCGGTGCCGTAGGAGCTTTGCGGCGACCAGACATGCGCGTCTTCGACGGTGGCCGGCAACGCCCCGCCGAACACGGCAACCGAGCTCGTCATCACGAAGCGCGCCTGCGTGCCTAGCGAGCGGATGCGTTCGAGTAGCGCGCGCGTCGCGTCGAAATTGATCCGCATGCCGAGGTCGAATTCCAGTTCCGCTTGCCCGGAGACAATTGCGGCGAGATGGAAAACAGTAGTTGTGCCCGCATCGATCAGCCGCTCGACCTGGGCCGGGTCGGAGATGTCGCCGGCAGTGGCGTGAACGCGCGGATCGTCGATGCCCTCGAGCGGAACGACGTCGAATGCATCGATCTGCTCGATGCGCTGCGGCTGGCCGTCTGCGCCGGCCAGCTCGCCGCGCGCGAGCAGCTCGCGAATCAAACGCCGGCCCAAGAAGCCCGCGGCGCCAGTCACCAGGATTTTCATGTGTGTCTCCATACAATACGTGCGGCGAAGGTGTGCCGCAAAAAAAGTTGTATGATGATCTTATATTAGGTCGACGTGCGTGGCAAACGGATGTGTTCGCGCTTAACCCTGCTTGACCCCTTAGGCGCGCGTGGCTTTCTTCGCCACCTTCTTCTCTTCGTTGATGAGCGGGCGCACCGCCGCAGTACCGACGCCTTCCCAGAACGCGGAGTCTGCTTCCTGAATACGCGCTCCGGCGTTGTCGATGTGGCTGATGGCGGCGTTCCGTGCAGCGGCCGGGTCCTGCGCGGCGATCGCGTCGAAGATTGCGCGATGTTCGTTGCGGACCTGAGTTGAGAAATCGTCGCGGCGCGCTTCGTTGGTCCGCGTCACACGGATCGCCGCATGGATGAACTGACTGATGTATTCGAGCAGCGACGGGTACAGCGAATTGCCGGTTGCGCGCGAAATTGCCATATGGAAAGCGAGATCCTCGTCGACGCCGTCGCGCTGATTCTTCGCTGCCGTGTCGATCGCCGTGAGCGCGCGCTTGATGTCGGCGAGTTGCGCGCGCGTGCGGCGTTGCGCGGCGAGCGCGGCAGCTTCCGCTTCGATGCCGCGCCGCAACTCGGTCACGCGCAGCACCGCGTCGACGGAGTCCTTCGGGTCGATGTCGAGCCGGAATGCAGTCGTGCGGTTGGCCTCCCGGACGACGGTGCCGCTGCCTTGCCGGACTTCGACGAGACCGTCCGATTTCAGCCGGGAGATGGCTTCGCGCACGACGGTACGGCTCACGCCGAAGCGCTCGGAGATCACTTGCTCGGTCGGCAGCCGCGAGCCCGCCGGAAACTCGCCGCCCTTGATCTTTTCGAGCAAAACGGCGGTCACCCGGTCGGCGAGCGTGCCGACGTTCGTGATCTTCGGCGGGTCGAACTCGATGGACGATTGTGGCGAAGAAGTCGAAGTAACCATGTCGATGCACTGATATGTGATGGGTCGTGAGTGGCGATGCGTTGACACGTTATCACTTTTTACCTATGATCGATACGCAATACATAGTATGTATGGTTATAATACAACTTGATAACAATTACATAACGCGAGACAGCGGTGATTGCGCCAGTCAGGCGGGCACACGGAATTCGCAGGCAATCCGAAGATCCAGCCATCAAGAAAAGGGTGGCGCGGGCATCGACAAGGAGACAGGCAGTGCTGAAGGATTCAGTTGAAGTCGCAATGCAGGACGAGCAGGACGATGCAAAGTCGTTCGAGGCGCGGACCTACGCCAAGGTCACGTGGCGGATCGTGCCGTTCCTGATGTTCTGCTATCTGGTCGCTTATCTGGACCGTGTGAACGTCGGGTTCGCGAAGCTGCAGATGTCAGCCGACTTGCACTTCTCCGACACGGTCTACGGCCTCGGTGCCGGTATTTTCTTCATCGCGTACTTTCTCGTCGAAATTCCGAGCAACATCATCCTGCATCGCGTCGGCGCCCGGCTGTGGATGGCCCGCATCATGATCACGTGGGGCGTGATCTCGTCCGGCATGGCGTTCGTGACCACGCCCACCGCCTTCTACGTGATGCGCTTTCTGCTGGGGCTCGCCGAAGCAGGTTTTTATCCGGGCGTGATCCTCTATCTGTCTTACTGGTATCCGTCACATCGGCGCGGCAAGATGTTCGCCGCGTTCGCGGCGGCGGTGCCGCTTTCCGGATTGATCGGCGGTCCGCTGTCCGGCCTCGTGCTGCATTCGTTCAGCGGCGTAATGAACTACGCCGGCTGGCAGTGGCTGTTCTTCATGGAAGGAATACCGTCGATCGCGGCCGGCATCGGGGCGATCTTCCTGCTGACCGACGGAATCAAGAAGGCGAAGTGGCTGACGCCTGAAGAGCGGGCGCTGCTCGACGCTCAGATCCGCGCGGATTCGACTCACAAGGCTGAGCGTTCGCTGCGCGAAATCTTTACCAACGGCCGCGTGTGGTTGCTGACCGGCATTTACTTCTGCCTGATCTGCGGTTTCTACACGGTCGGTTTCTGGTTGCCTACGCTGATCGCGTCGACTGGTGTCAGCGACCCCTTGCAGGTGGGCTTGCTGACAGCCATCCCATATGGCGCGGCGGCGGTGACGATGCTGCTCGTGTCGCGCAGCGCGGACAGGCGGCGAGAGCGGCGCTGGCACCTCGCATTCACTGCGGTGCTCGGCGGCGTGGGTCTGATCATGTCGGCCGCGTTCGGCCACCATCCGGTGCTCGCGATGGTCGGTCTCACGCTTGCGGCAATGGGCGGGCTCAGCACGCTGCCGATGTTCTGGAGCCTGCCTACGGCGTTCCTCGGCGGCTCGGCCGCGGCAGCCGGCATTGCGTTGATCAACTCTTGGGGCAACCTCGCCGGCTTCGTCAGTCCCTACCTGATCGGCTTCATCAAGGACGTGACGAACAGCACCAATCTGGGCCTCTATGCGATGGCGGGTGCGTTGTTCGTCGGCGCGCTGCTGACGTTCATCGTCCCGGCCAAAGTAGTGAACCGCTGAGCGCCGGAGATCGAGGAGGAATCATGCAATCAGTCGAAACATCGGCGGTTGCGCTGGTCGGCACGACTCAGGTGGAAGCCGAGCCGGTTCAGCTTGCGGCTGGAGCACTGACGGTCGAATTCGAACGCGGCGGTCTGCGTTATCTTCGTTACGGCGGTCAAGAGGTGATCCGCGCGATTTCGTTTCTCGCACGCGACGAGAACTGGGGCACCCATCCGCTGGATCTCGACGACGTACAGATCGAACAGCGCGACGACACATTCGAAGTCCGCTTCCGCGGTACGTGCGGACCGACCGGCAGTGAACTGCGTCTGGTCGCGTCGATCATCGGGCGTGCGCACGGCAGCCTCGAATTCAATGCCGACGCGACGCTCGAAGACGATCTGCTGACGAACCGGACAGGCTTCGTTGTGCTGCACCCGCTCGACGTATCGGGCAAACGCGTGGTCGTCGAGACCGTCGACGGCAAAAGCCGAGAAACGTATTTTCCCGAGAAGATCGACCCGTTCCAGCCGTTTCGCGACATTCGCGCGCTGACGACGCAGCATAGCGACACGCTAAGCGCGCAGGTGCGGATGGAAGGCGACACGTTCGAGATGGAGGATCAGCGCAACTGGTCGGACGCATCGTTCAAGACCTATGTGCGTCCGCTCGCGTTGCCTTGGCCTTATACCCTCGACAAAGGCTCGACGTTGAAGCAGTCGGTGACGGTCAACGTGCGCGCGTCCGAAGCGGCCGCGCCGACGGCCGCTTCGCGCGATCGGGCCGTTGCAGCGAAGGTGCGGCTCGACGGGGGCAATCCCGGTGCACGGGCAATGCCGCAACTCGGCATCGGCGTGCGTGCCGAACACCTCGAGGCCGCGCTGCAGCGCGCCGATGCATTGCGCACGCTGAACCCCGCTTATTTCTGCGCCCATCTGGATCTGCGCCGGGATAGTCCGGAGCGGGCGATGCAGGGCTTCGCGCGATTGAGCGAAGCGGCTCGCGTGCCGTACGTGCTTGAAGTCGTGCTGACCGGCGAGGGGAATCCCGCCGAAGAAATGGCGCGCGTTGCACGCGCGGCACGAGACTTCGTGGCGCCGGGCGCGCTGCAGGTATCGCCTGCGCCGGACCTGAAAGCGGTGCTGCCCGGCAGCCCATGGCCGCCGTGCCCGTCGTTCGACGAAGTGTTCGCTGCGGCACGCGCCGCGTTCCCAGGCGTTCCGCTCGGCGGCGGCTCGTTCGCGTACTTCACTGAACTGAATCGCAAGCGGCCGCCGTTCGAGCAACTCGACTACGCGACGTTTACGACCTGCCCGATCGTCCACGCGGCCGACGACCGATCGGTGATGGAAACGCTCGCGACGCTGCCGTTCATCGCGGCCAGCGTCACTGCGCTCGCCGGCAGCACGCCGTACCGGGTCGGACCCAGTACGATCGCGGCGCGCGACAATCCATACGGATCGTCGACGTTGCCGAACGAAGCGGGCTCGAACGGCAAACGCATCTGCCTCACCGACGAGGATCCGCGCCAGCGCGCATGGTTCGGCGCCGCGTGGAATCTTGGCTACTTCGCCGCGTTCGCGGCGGGCGGCGCGTCGCATATCGCGCTGTCGGAGCTGACCGGTCCGCGCGGTCTTTTCGATAGAGCACGGCCGACGCCGCTGTTTTACCTGCTTGCATCGCTGGCGGCGGCGCGCGGCGCGTCGATCGCCGAACTGACGGTCGAACGGGGCCGCGCGCCGTTGGCCGCGTTCGCAGTGAAACAGCAGCATCACACGAAGGTGTGGATGGCGAATCTGTCCACGCAGCCGCAGGCGGTCGAACTCGACTTCGGTTCGTCGAACGCAGCGAAAGCTGCGAACGCGACGCTCGCGCGCTGGAACGCCGCCGCGGAATTCGCAACCGCACCGCAACACACCGTGCTCGCCGCCGGTCCGCTGACACTGGGCCCCTACGAGATTGTCGAAATCCGCACAGCGACGTAAATGATGGATACAGACGCGCCCCAGCGGGCTGGCCGACCGGCCCCGATCGAAATCCTGCGCGCCGAGCACGTGACGAAACTGTTCGGCCCGGTGCGTGCATTGAAAGACGGTTCACTGACGCTGCGCGCGGGCGAGGTGCATGCGCTTGTCGGCGTCAACGGCGCAGGCAAGTCGACGCTGTCGCGTATCGTCAGCGGTCACCTGCGCCGCTCCGAAGGAGTACTGCGCTACAAGGGCGAGGACGTCGACTTCGCGATACCGCGCGATGCGATGCGCGCCGGCATTTCGCTTGTGCTGCAGGAAACCAGCATCGCGCCGGATCTCAGCGTGATGGAGAACCTTTGCCTCACGCATTTCGGCCAGCGCGAAAGGCTCGATTGGAAAGCGCTCAGGCGCAAGGCCGAGGCGGTGCTCGAGGAGTTGCGCCAGGCGGAGCATCTGCCGCTGCACAAGCGCGCCGGCGACCTGTCGATGGCCCAACGGCAGATCATCGAAATCGGCCGCGCATTGCAGCAGGATTCGGACTTGATCATTCTCGACGAGCCGACCGCGTCGTTCTCGCCGACCGAAGTCGAGAGCCTCTTCGAAGTGATGCGGCTGCTGCGCTCGCGCGGCAAGGCGCTTGCGTTCGTTTCGCATCGGCTCGAAGAGATCTTCGAGATTACCGACTACGTGACCGTGATGCGCGACGGCCGCACCGTCGAAGGCGACGTCGCGACGAAGAATCTGACGCCCGCGTCGCTGATTCAAATGATGGTCGGCCGCGAAATCGAGAATCTGTACGAACGCGGCAGCGCACCGGCGCAAGCGCGCGTGCGCGACGAACCGCTGCTCGAAGTCAGCCGTCTCGCGTCCGGCGCGATGGTGCGCGACGTGTCGTTCACACTGCATCCGGGCGAAATTCTCGGGCTTGCCGGTCTGGTCGGCGCGGGCCGTTCCGAGACGATCGAAACGATCTTCGGCTTGCGCAAACGCGACGCCGGCACCGTGAAGCTGAACGGCGCGCCGTTCGCCGCGTCGTCGCCGCGCGACGCAATCGCGCGCGGCGTCGGTCTGATCGGCGAGGACCGGCGCCGGCAAGGGATCGTGCCTGACTTCTCCGTGACCGAGAACCTACTGCTCGCGCATCTCGGCCGCGACCCCGGCATGCACCGTCATTACGACCGGCATTTCGCCGAGATCGACCGGCTGATGACCGAACTCGACATGCCCGATCACATCCTGACGGCGCCGATGCTCGGCTTGAGCGGCGGCCAGCAACAGAAGGTGATTTTCGCGCGCTGGCTGCTGCTCAATCCGTCGGTGCTGCTGCTCGACGAACCGACGCGCGGCGTCGATATCGGCACGCGCAACACGATCTATCAGATCATCCGCAAGATCGCGGCGAAGGGGATCGGCGTGTTGGTCGTGTCGTCCGACTTCGAGGAAGTGCTTGGCCTGTCAGACCGGGTCGTCGTGCTGAGCGACGGCGTGTCCGTCGCGCAGGCGCAAAGCGAACTGCTCGATGCCGAAATCCTCGCGATGTACTCGGCGCCGCGTTCGTCGGCGCAAGGGGTGCACGATGCGCTCGCTGAACTGTCCGCGCAATGCGGCGCGACGAGCTACTGGCTGCAGGTCGAACGCGAGCGGGTGTTCTGCTTCGATCTCGTGACCCATTCGAGCGCCCACGTGGGCATCGCCGCGGAACGCTTCCCGCTCATCAGCGAGACGTCGATTCCGGAAGCGCTCAAGACGCAGAAGCCCGGCGCGGTGATCGCCGACGGCGCACTGCAATCCGTGCTGTTCCGGCTCGTGAACCAGAGCGGCCATTCGTTCGGTTATGTCGGCGTCACCGCGCCGTCGTCCGCATCACTCGATCCGGAGGCAATACGAAACATGATGACGAGCAACCTGACCCGTCACGGCGTGGGCCAACTGCTGGTCCAGACGCAGGCCGTGGAGACCGTCGCATGAGCACCGATCATTTGAACGCGCCTGCTTCGGGCGATGCGAAGGCGCCGGCGGCGCGCCGCCGGCACGGCAGTTTCCTGCATCGTTTCCAGCTGGAAATCCGCATGTTCGTTTTGCTGATGGCGCTGTCGGTCGCGCTGTCGCTCGTGTCGTCGCACTTCTTCTCGCTGGGCAACCTGTTCAACCTGATGGACCAGTCGGTGGTGACCGGCATAGCGGCGATCGGGCAGACGTTCGTGATTCTCGTCGCGGGCATCGACCTTTCGGTCGGCGCGCTGACCGGCGTGGCCGGGATCGTGCTTGGTCTTGCGCTGTCGTCGGCCGGCTTGCCGGTGCCGGTCGCGATCGCCGCGGCGATTGTCTTCGGCGGGCTAATGGGGCTGGTCAACGGGCTGTTCGTCACGTTCGGCCGGATCGCGCCGTTCATCGTCACGCTCGGGATGATGTCGATCGGCCGTTCGCTCGCCTATGTCATCAGCAACGGCAATTCGATTTCGTCGTTGCCGCAAGGTCTGTCGTACATCGGTTCGGCCGATCTGTTCGGCATCCCGGCGAATTTCCTTTTCGTGGTGCTGCTGTTCGCACTCGCGTGGTATTACCTGACCTTCACGAAGGGCGGCCGCACGATCTATGCGATCGGTTCGAACATCGAAGCGGCGCGTGCGTCAGGCCTGAAAGTCTCGTACTACACGAACCTCGCTTACGCGGTGTCCGGCGCGCTGGCGGCGCTTGCCTCGGTGATGCTCGCCTCGCGGCTGCTGTCGATCGACCCGATCGCCGGCAACGGGCTCGAACTCGACTCGATCGCGGCCGTCGTAATCGGCGGCGCGAGCCTGTTCGGCGGACGCGGTTCGATGATCGGCACGTTCCTCGGCGTCTTGATCATGGGCCTGATCCGAAACGGTCTGAATCTCCTGAACGTCGGTCCGTATTGGCAGGGCAGCGCGATCGGCGCAATCATCATCATCGCGGTGCTCGCCGAGCGCATCGTAACCACACGACTGAACCGGCGGGGCCAATGACGGATCGCGGTCGACAATCTCACCAACAGGAGACAACACAATGATCAAGATGGGAATGCGGGTATTCGTGACAGGCGCGTTGAAGACGGTTGGCGCGCTCGTGCTGGGCACCGTGCTCAGTGCATCGCTTTCAGGCGGTGCGTATGCGCAGCAGAGTGCATCGGGCAAGCACTTTGCGTATCTGACGCCTGGCCTCGACCTGCCGTTCTGGCGGATCGTCGGCAAGGGTGTGTCCGATACGGTCAAGGCGCAGGGCGGTGCGGTCACGATCTATGACTCGCACAACGACGCCGCGACGCAACTGAAGAATGCTCAGGACGCCATCGCGCAAGGCGTTGCCGGCATCGTCATTTCGCCGACCGATTCGTCGACCGCGCCTAGCGTGCTGCAGATCGCGGCGCGCGCGAAGATTCCGGTGGTGATCGCCGATATCGGCACGAATTCCGGCGATTACGTCTCGTTCATCAGTTCGGAGAACGAAAAGGGCGCATACGAAACCGGCAAGAAGCTCGCCGAGGTGATGAAGCAGAAGGGCTGGGACAAGGGCGGCTACGGCATTTCTTCCATTTCGCTCGCGCGGCAGAACGGCAAGCTGCGCACGGAGGGGTTCAGCCGGGCGATGAAGGAGGCGGGCATTCCGGAGGTCGCGCTGAACCAGATGCAGCACTACACTGCGGATGAAACGTTCCGCTTCGTGCAGGACATGATCACCGCGCATCCGGACATGCACGGCGTATTCGTGCAGACCGATGCGCCGACGCTCGGCGCCGCGCGGGCAATCCAGGTAGCTCACAAGCAGTCCGACATCGCACTGGTGGCGTTCGACGGCATTCCGCAATTCGTCGACATGATCAAGGACGGCACGCTGACCGCTTCGGGGATGCAGCAGCCGTATCTGATGGGCCAGAAGGCCGCCGGTGCGCTACTCGACGACTTGGCCGGCAAGACGCCGCCGAAGAGCATCGTGGTGCCGGTGGTCGTCGTGTCGAAGGACAACCTCGCTCAGGAATTGCCGGTGATCCAGCAAACGGTGTTCGGCGGCGAGCTGAAGTGACTTGATGGTTCGCTTCGGGTCGTAGCGAAGTGCGGCAGAAGCCCGGGCAGGGCGGATGCCGCTGCTCGCCGCTAGTCGGCCGCACAGATGGCCTCCCGAGCTTGCTGACGGCTCGTCCTCGGGTTAACCATATCCCGCTTTAGCTTGCGGTGGCGTCGAGATTCTTCTAACCTTCAATGCAATTGCATACGTATGCAACACGCAGGGTTTGATCAATTTTTTTGGGGGAATCCACATGGCGGTATGGCTCAAACATGGCGCTGAAGCCGAGGTCATCAAATCGGCGGCGAAGGAAGTCCGCGAGACGGTCGAAGCGACGCTCGCCGACATCGAAGCGCGCGGCGACGCGGCGGTCCGCGATCTCTCGATCCGTTTCGACAAGCTGGATCGGGAAGACTACCGGTTGTCGCAGACGGAAATCGACGAATGCCTGTCGCAGCTCTCGCGCCGCGACATCGCCGATATTGAGTTCGCCCAGACGCAGGTCGAGAACTTCGCAAAGCATCAGCGCGCTTCGCTACGCGACATCGAAGTCGAAACGTTGCCGGGCGTGATCCTCGGCCACAAGAACATCCCCGTAAACGCCGCTGGCTGCTATGTGCCGGGCGGCAAGTATCCGCTGCTGGCATCCGCGCATATGTCGGTGATTACCGCGCGGGTGGCGGGTGTCGAGCGCATCATCACGTGCGCGCCGCCGTTCAACCGCAAGCCGGCGCCGGCGATTGTCGCCGCCCAGCATATGGCGGGCGCGAAGGAGATCTATTGCCTCGGCGGCATCCAGGCGGTCGGCGCCATGGCGATCGGCACGCAGAGCATTGCGCCCGTCGATATTCTGGTGGGACCGGGCAATGCTTTCGTTGCCGAAGCCAAGCGTCAGTTGTTCGGCCGCGTCGGTATCGACCTGTTCGCAGGCCCGACCGAGACCCTGGTGATCGCCGATGAAAGCGTAGATGGCGAAATGTGCGCCACCGATCTGCTCGGCCAGGCGGAGCACGGCCCGGATTCCCCGGCGATCCTGCTGACGACATCGGAAAAGCTTGCGCGCGAGACGATGGCCGAAGTCGAGCGCCTCCTGAAGATCCTCCCGACTGCCGAGATCGCCCGCAAGTCCTGGGACAAGTTCGGCGAAGTCATCGTCGCAGAAAGCGATGAGGAGATGGTCAGGATTGCGGACCAGATCGCATCGGAACACGTGCAGATCCTCACGAAAGACCCAGACTACTTCCTCAACCGCATGACGAACTACGGCGCGTTGTTCCTCGGCCCGCGTACCAACGTCGCATATGGCGACAAGGCCATCGGCACCAACCACACGCTGCCGACCAAGAAATCGGCGCGCTACACCGGGGGCCTGTGGGTCGGCAAATTCCTCAAGACTTGCACGTACCAGAAGGTGCTGACCGACGAGGCGTCGGCGATGGTCGGCGAATATACGTCGCGGCTGTGCGCATTGGAAGGCTTCGCCGGACACGGCGAACAGGCCAATCTTCGCGTGCGACGGTACGGCCACAAGGACGTGCCTTACGGCGGCGCCGCAGTCTAATCCGACCCTTCAAGCAAGGGAGGCGAACGCCGCTGTGCAGTGGTGCTGACTGGGCATCACCCACGGTGGCGCAATAGCAATCAAACGCAGATATCCAGGTCAACGCACGGATCAAGCCGTTCGCTGGCCATAGGCCAGTCCCAGAAATGGCCCGTCTTCCTCACGAATCAGAGGCGACCGTTCATTGACGTCGTGGACAATTTCGTACAGCTCGCACAATGAAGCCTAGTCCCCCATCAATAGAATGCCAGCGTGATTTTTCAGCGATCGATAGGACCGCTAAGCACAGTCGGTTTTTTCAATGTCAGAACGGCATGGCGTCGAAGGGTGATGCAGCAGGTATCAATTGGATGCGTTTCAGCCAGCGCTTCAGATTCTTGACGTCTTCGAACGCAGCAAGGTCCTGTTCAAGGGCCCGGATATTGAGGCGGAGCTCGTTGAGATCAACGGCGAGATTTCGCAGAACGGTATCTGGCGAGACAGGTTCGAAAGGATCGATTCCATATGCGTAGCGAAAGGCCGACTCGACGTGGAGGATTTCCTGATCGAGTTCGCGTACCTGTTCCTTCAGGATCGTGTTGTAGTGTTTCAGGCGCTCTTCGCTCATGCTGTTGAGGGCATGCTGGTCGATATGCTCGAGCTCGAGTTGCAGCTCTAACAGCTGCAGCAAGTTATTTTTCTGATAGGCCTCGTTGACGCGTTGCATCAACTTGGTTTTCCGATCACGCTCCTGCGGATCGGTTTCGCGATCAGGGTGCAACGTGCTGGCGAGTTTGCGGTAGACCTCGCGAATGGAAAGGCTGATCTGCGCCTGCTGTTCTTGTGCGCGGGCCTCGGCGGCCTGTTGTTTCGGGGATTTTTTCCGCTTCGCGCGCCGAGCGTCCCGTTTTGCAATTTTTTCTGCCCGCTCTGCCTGAGTTTGCTGGATATGCGCCTGTGCATGTTGCAGCAGGTCTTCCGGCGAGTTCAAGTCCAGATCGTCGCCCAGATCGACGCCGAATACCGTCTCGAGCATGGATTTCATCCCGTCGACTTCCGCGGCCATTTGGCTGTCGTAGTTGGTGGGGCTGTACTTGTCGTAGACGGCTTTCAACTCCTTGCCTTCATCTTCTTCGTCGATCAGATCGCCTGCCAGATTGACGATCACCATGGCCATCTTCCGACGTTCGGCCTTGGTCAGTTCTCTTTGCTCATATGCCCGGTCGAGGCAATGCACCATCCGGATCTGCAGCGTGGTCGAAGTCTGGTCAAGAGGCAGAAGTTCGTTGACATACTGCTGCTGGAATGTGGGGGTAACCGTTTCCCAGGCGCGAAGCCGTATGCGGCGCTTCTCGATCTGCTTGATCAGCGAATTGAACGTTTTTTGCCCTTTCGATAAGGCAGGCTTGTCGTGATCGTGCGCGATGCTGACAGACCGCAAATTTGTCCTGGTCATGGGTCGGAGTTTGGCTGAGGGCAGGAGAGGCAACCGCACGGTGCATTTTACTCGATGGTGCGACCTACGGACCGGGTGGGCAGGTGCGCTGCGATGACGACTCATGTGCATCCCACCGTTGCGACAATAATTGTGTCAGTGCGCCGGGAGAGCGGCGGGCCCCTTTGCCCGCCGCAAGATCGGGACCTATCGCAACGGCAGCGGAAGAAGGTTATCAGGCACGAACCCGGCGCGTGCTTCCAGGTTTCGCCATCAAATCCGCTGAAGTGGTCGTCCTCAACTCGGCTGGGCCCCAATGATGGGGGGCGGGTACCTTCGTTCGCGCGTTTGCCGCGGCAGCACCTTCGGTGGAAACCCTGCAGTTGCGATTAGACGGACGGTCGATTGATCAGCCGGTGCCCGACGCCTTGTTCGTCGCGCCTCCTGCCGCGACGATACAATCGACAAACGTATGGGCCCGGGCTTCGGCATAGTCCAGCGCTTCGTCGACGCACGTAAATTCAACTGGCTCAGCAAAGCTCGCAATGACGTTTGATCGCAGTCCGTCCCGATGGATCGACCACGCCACCGTGTAGCGCCGTTCCGCCCCGATAAAGGAGGCGATTTCGAGTTCCGTCGCCGTAAGATCAATGCCGTATCCGCGGTACGGCGCGCATAATCGGCACGACATATTTCCTCCTGACACTCATTTATGAAGGTCGATACCCATAAAAGCGCGCAACAAGCATTCCTGAACGTGGGTGCCGAGCGGCGACTCAGACGCCGCTCGATGACACGTTAGTTATGCTGAGCATGTGGGCTCAACGTCCCCGGTACTGTGCGTCTCTGGCTGCCGCCGGACCCGCAGGCGCCGTCTTGCTTGCCGCTTGCGTGCGCGCGGCGCCGCCCGGACTATCCTCTGCCGGACCCGCTGCGCCCGACGCCAGGTAAGCTGGTGCCGCCTTCTCACGCTGCTTCTGCCCCGCCGGCGGTGCGCTCGGCGCCGTGCGCATGTCGGCGAGCATCTGCGCGCATGGCAGCGGCTTGTTGTTGCTCGGCACGATCAGCGGAATCAGCGCTGCGAAAGGATTAACCAACCCGAGCCCCACCACCGCCCCACCACGCACCGCCAGCGCGCCGGCATCCACACCGACGTCCGGGTTCTTGAACGTCCCCTTCGCGTAAAGCGGCGAGCGCAGCGAAACCACCCGGACGCCCTTGGTATGCGGATGAATCCCAAGATCCATCTGCTCGGTCCGCAGGTCGATGCGACCATCCATGTTGATCACGGCATCGTCGGTGTCGAGGGCGAACACGCGCGATTCCAGCACGCCGTTGGTCACCACAAAGTCCGCCGCCGCGCAGTTGATCTTCACGTCGCGATTGCCGAAGAGCTTCTCGTAGACTACGTTCGCCACGTTCAGCCCCGCCGCTTCCATGTACAGGCGACTGATCGTGCCATCGGTGATCAGCGCCTTCACTTCCCCATTCGACGTCGCCGCCAGCGCTGCGGGTGAATTGCCCGTTGCCGACAACTCCGCGTCGCCATTCACTTCGCCGAGCGCCGACTGCATCGTCTTCACGGTCGGGAAAAGTTGTTTGAGCTTCAGGTGCCGCGCTTGTGTAGAAAAACGTCCCTTGAGCGGCACCGCGCTGCCGTCGAGGTGAATGTTTGATGCCAGCGTGCCGCCCGCGACACCGAACTTGAGCGGCTCCAACGTCAGCACGCCGTCCGTCATGATTACGTGGGTATAGAGATCGGTGATCGGCAGAGCCGGGTCCTTGATGATGCGGCGGCCGGTGAACTTCACGTCGGCATCGATGGCCTTCCAGCGATCGGTCTTGAATTGCTCGACCGGCAACGCCTTGCTCGACGGCTGCCGGGTTCCCTCACCGCGCTTCGCCTTGCTCGCGTTGGTGTCGGCGCCGATGATCGGAGTGAGATCGGAAAATTGCAGCAGGTTGGACACGAGTTCGCCCGTCAGCAGCGGCCGCGGCTTCTTGTCTGCATAAACCATCGAGCCGTTGAGGTCGCTGCCGCCGACGCGGCCCGTGAAGTTCTCATACTTGAAGACATTGCCGTATTCCGCGAACTGTCCGACGAGCCGCCCCTCGGTCGCGTACGGCGGAGTCTCGGGCAGCGGCACGCCAGCGATCGGATAGAGATCCGCCATGCTGACGCCCTGCAGCCACAGCTTCAGGTCGAGCGCGGCGAGGTGCGCCGGGTCGGTCACGGTACCGGCGAGCGCGATATGCGTATCGCCGATCTTCACATTTGCCTGCACGGGAAACGGCCGCCTCGTGTCCTGCAGCGCGAGCACGCCTCCCACCTTGCCGCTGCCCGACACAGCCGTCTGCTTGTAGGTGCCCTTGACCGTCCAGCCGAGACCATAGTACGGCATCGAAGGCTTCGACTCCTGCTGACTGGTCGTGCCGGTATTGGCCGACGCGCTCGCCGGACTCGCCAGCACGCTGCTGGCGGCCGCGGTAGGGGACGCCGCCGATGCCGCCGACGCTTCGACCTGCTTGGCTTCGATCTGCTTGTGGAGCTTGCTCGCGCCGCTCCGGCCGACCACCTGCGCCGACGATTCGCGCGACGCCTGCTCCTGCTGCTTGATGACGTCGCCGATCGGCACGGGCTGACCGAGCGTATCGACGGCGACCTGCATGTCGGCCTGGGTGATCTGGTCGGTGTACGCAACGTGGCCCGTCGCACACGCGATGTCGTGCAGTTTGAGATTCCACGTGGACGGCGCGGCCGGTTGCTTGAACTTGAACGTCCAGTTGTTGCGGTTATCTTTGACGCGTTCGAGATCGATCGACGGATTGACGAGGTTGATCGTCGGAATCACGATGTCGCGTGCCAGCAGCGGGAGAGGCTCAACCTCAAAATCGATCTCGTCGAGGGTGGCGAATTGCGGCTGGCTGGCCCAGTCCGGATTCGCGATTGTGATTTTCTGAGCGGAAAAACGCGGCCACGGCACCCAGCGACGCCAACCGGATTCGCTCGGCGGACTGCGCCAGCCGACCTTCAGGTCCCCGGTGATATGAAACTGCCGGCCAATCGCCTGCGAGACCTTATCGTCGACCCACGGACGTGCGCGATTCCAGTCAAACGTCAGAAAGAAAGTGACGAGCGCCGCTATCAGTACCGCCAGAATGGCCAGCGTCCACGCGGTAATTCGTCCGATTGGCAGTCGTTGCCCCATAAGGGCTCCATTGCTTTCCCCGTTTCGCCTGGAGAAGCATATAGCATGCCCGTCTGACAGTGGATTCGCTTAGGACGGCGAATCTCTTCGTTACGACCGATTTGCGATTCGACCAGTCCGCATTTCGAGCAACCTGGTCACAACGAGACCGAGCAGTCTGACTTTGCATTTGTAAATTTTCTAGCGCATATGGGTACAGCATCGGATACACGCACGTTTGGCGCGGTCGACAATCAAAATTGAGGGGTCAGTTCATGAGGGCGGCCCCACCACAGCCCCGTTCATCGCATCCCGGCTGCGGGTGAACGGTCCGCGTGTCGGCGGCGTATTGCGGCGCGGCGTGGCGCGGCGCCACCTCGGCTAGCGTGCGGCAAGCATACCGACCACCAGGCCTCCAATCATCGCTAAGGCAATCGCTTGCCACGGTTTCGCGTGGGCAAAGTCGTCGTCGTATTCCGGCGGCGGAGCGTCGGGGTCGGCCTCGGGCGTCGGCGGCGAAATCGGATCGACGTCGGGCGGAGAGGGCGCGTGCATTCGCTGCGTGCGCAACGAATTGCGCCAATCGAGCGGGTGGGGAATCGTCATCGTGTTTCTCCGTGAATGAGTCGAGTGGCGTGAGCGCCTGGATCATTCCTCGATCAAAAAACTCGCCGCAACCGCTGTACCCGAATCACTTCCTGCCCGCGGTTTCGGCCGGCTTTCATCCTGCGTCGACGTGCCCGGGCGGTCCGCTTGTTGCTTCGACATACCCGTAGGGTTCCCAACGGAGGATTCCATGAACCAATCGACGGCGGCTGAAGACGGGAATGCGCTGATCGTCATTGAAGCGTCACGCGGCACACGTGCGTTTGAAAAAGATGCGCGGTGTCATGCAAGGCTTTCCGCCGAGTGACGTTGTGCGCGCGGGCGCGCAGATTCGAAAGAAGGGGGTGATCGACATGCAATACGAACGGCAGACGGGGCAGATGGAACAGGGATGCTACGAAGCATTCGTGCTGGCGGCGCGCGACTGGGTGCCGAACAACCGCAAGCTCGCCGTAGCGGTCTATCGTGCGGCGATACCGGTGACTAGCGCGCGTTGAGCGCGAGAAGCTTGTCCTGTCGATGGACGTGGGCAGTTGGCTCGCAACGGTGTCGGCCATCGAAGCCGTGCGCTTCGTCCCGGTCGATCCCGAAATCACGGTCAAGTCCGTTGAGTGGGCAGGCGAGTTTCACAAAGACCCGGCCGAGCGGATGATTGTGGCAACCGCGCGCAAACTGGCCGTCCCGCTGGTCACGAAGGACGAAAAGATTCGGGCCTACTCGCACGTTAAAAACCATTTGGTGATTCGGAAAACGGGGGGCCATATGGACGTTTTGTTTGCCGCCGACGCGGCTGTCAAAGAAGTGGTGCCCGGTGTTGTGCTGCGTCATCGATCGGCCGGTGTACTGACGTGGGTGCTTCTGCACCGCATCGAGTCAGAAGTCCTCGCGGAGGTTGCTGCGACAGGCAAACACAGCACACGAATGCTGAACATGCTGCGCGTTCCGGCCGCTCTGGACTATCCCAAAGACGATCGGCCAGCATCGTTTGAAGGACACGATTTTGTGCCAGTGGTGTTCGGCGCGATTATCGATGCATGGCGTCGTGTCAACTAGGTTTTAAACGGAAAATCCGGCCGAGCCGGCGCAGGGGAAACCAATAAATCTCGTCGAAAATATATGTTTCCATCAATCGAACTTCACGAGTTGCTGACCTCTGAGGCCACCAATCCCGGCCTCGTAGCGTTGTATCAACGGGTTATGCAACACCGCGCCCGCGCTTGGGCTGCGCACATCATCGCCGCTTGATGGTGGAAAACCGGGGAAACTTTATGTCGAATCACGCCCATGTGCGCCTTTATCCCGTGGTACCACTGATTACGCTTCTTCGTTTGATGCCTCTCCGGGTCGCGCGCCTTGTCCCGATTCTTCGTTGAGGTCGGCGCCTCGGGGCGCACCCGCGACATGGACACGGAAGGCCATCAGGCTGGTTCATGGTTGGATCGCGGTCTCAAACGAGGATGCAATCGAACGGTCGTAGTATTGTCGTTGTGAAGCTTCCTTCAGTCGGCCAAACCCAAGCGATTCTTCGACGAATTTGATAAAGGCACGCGTTTTGGCGCTCACCATACGACCTGCCGGGATGACTGCAAACAGTTCGCTCGGCGGTAGTCGCCAGTCCATGAGAACTGTCTTGACAAGGCCGCTCTTCAGCTCCGACGAGAACATCCATTCTGGTGATATCGCAATCCCGGCTCCAGACAGTACCGCTTCCCGGATACCTTCGGTTGCATTCACAGAAAGGCGTCCTGAAATCGACAGCGACAACTCTGTGTCATTTCGCTGGAACGTCCACGCGCGGCCGCCGCGGCGTCGGCTATAAGTGATAAATTGATGTGAGGCAAGATCAGTGGGCGTCGTTGGCGTGCCGAACCTTTGGAAGTAGGAAGGTGCGCCTAAAATAATTTGCCGAGCCTCGCCAATTTTGCGTGCTGTCAAGTTGGAAATATCGAGCGTTCCAATGCGTAATGCGACGTCA
The DNA here is from genome assembly GCF_017315705.1 of Trinickia mobilis. Taxonomy (GTDB): domain Bacteria; phylum Pseudomonadota; class Gammaproteobacteria; order Burkholderiales; family Burkholderiaceae; genus Trinickia_A; species Trinickia_A mobilis. The sequence goes on from NZ_JAFLRF010000020.1 coordinate 80,183, forward strand.
ACGCCTTCCTCAATCAGATCGACGTTGCGATCGTCAAGTACGATATCAAGGGATATGCACGGATGTTTATCGAGAAACTGGCCGATCAACGGCATGATATGGATTCTTGCGAACGTCACGTCTGCGCTTACGCGTATCCGCCCGAAGAGTTCCGTACTGGCTCTACGTGCAACGTACTCGGCTTGCTCGACTTCCAGCAGGATACGTTTCGCGCGTTCGTAGAATGCCGATCCTGAATCGGTCGGAGTCAGTCCGCGTGTCGAGCGCAGCAGAAGCCGGACGGCGAGACGCGCCTCGAGTGTGGCAATCGCTTTTGATACGGTTGGTTGTCCGACACCGAGCGATTTGGCAGCAGTCGAGAAGGAGCCAGTCTCAACGACTCTTACAAAGGCTCCCAATACTGTCATCTGGTCCACTATCCCTTCTCCTTTTTAAGAGGCAAATGGCATTGCGTGACTCCAAAGGCGCAGAATCCAAACGGGGATCATCGTGTCACCTTCTTTCATGCATGGCGGGTGAGCGAGCGGTGCCTTCGATCCGCGCTAGCCAACCTTCCCCGGTGACCTTGCGCGTCGGTAAGCTCGTGAGTCACGAGCGTGGGGCTCAATAGCATAAGCGCGCGGACATTTTTTCATCGCCTGTCCGCGATGAATCTTCACGGTGATCTTGCTCAGATTCATCTCGGAGGCGATCTGCTTGTTCATCAGGCCGGCCACTACAAAACTCATGACCTGTTGTTCTCGCGGCGTCAACGAGTTGTAGGCGTTACGAAGCGCGGCGATCGGTTGCTCGGCCGCGAGGCGCGCGCTGTCGAAAGCGCATGTTTGAAAACAAGGTGCACGCCTGGACCAGACTCCAACAGAACTGAAAACTGGTCAAATCCGCCCAGTTGAGCACTCAGTCTGATGCCGTTCACGAGGAACGCGTGTACAGTGGTCTTGGCCTTTACGAGCGTGTGTAGAAAGTTGTCTTGTACGCATGGGCGTGCGGTCATGTTCTGAGGTCAAAGCGATATGTCCTTCGATGGTACCGGCGATATCTGAAGCTGCAAGCCAGTCCGGAGGAAGTGCGTTACCGCGACGCTAGGGCGTCGAGACGCGCTTCCGCAATCTCGCCCGGGTGTTGGTAGTCGTACGCGGCGAACAACTGTGAGCATAGCTGAGCAAGTGAAACCAGGTCGACGGCCTGGTCTGCGTGCTCGACCTCTCCTGCATTGAGTACGTCATCGAGAACCGGCGCGAGACGGCGCAGTCGCACAAACGTGGCGGTCTCTAGTCTCATGTTGAACCTCCTGTGGCCAGACGGTGGAGCGCACCCTGAGTCGGCCGGCACCCAGGCGATGCTTCACTAGTGAGTTCGAGTCAGCATACTGCAGCCCCAGCGCGTCTCAGGCGCTTATGCGGGCCTCGACCAGTTCGCTGGCCAGAATCATTGCGTCGCCGTTAAGTGGCATGACTCGTCCGCGGGTTCGGGGTCGGTAGACCGCGTCGCCCCGGCTGATATGTTTGCCGGATAGGGCGCAACGCCCCGACTCGCGAGCTAGACACGGCGACCACACCTGCTCCTGATAGTTGCAAAGCGTAGGGTCGTGCCAGCACAGCGCGAAGAGCGAATTGGACAGCTTCTCCACGACCGTCACAGTAAAGGTGCGCACGTCACCGCCGTCGGCATTGCGCGGACGGAACGGCTCGCCACCGAAGCGGGGGCGCCCGGACAGGCCCGGAGGATTCGGCATCGGGTCCGGGGGGGAAGAAAATTGATGGATGGCTGCGAGCGTCGTCGCCCACGGGTCTCGACCCTTGGGCGCTGAGGCGAGTCGGCCCGGCCGATGCGATGATGGGCAATGGGTTGACGGCAAGGCAATGGACGCATGATGAGAATCATTCTCTGACAGGATGTCAGAAGTTGTATTGGGTTCAGCGTTCAACATCTTGTTCCTCTCTTTAGCGAAGAGCGAAGCAGTAATCGAACAAATGGTCGAGGTCGAATAACCCTTGAGTTTCAGCTACTGGATGCATATTGTGGAGAGGTCGACAGTACGGCGATAGATGTTCCTGCCGAGCCACGGCACGAACGTGTACTCGTCGTATGCGTTGCTTCCGATATATATCCAACTATGCAGAACATGGGACACGATGATTCCTTGGAGACGCTATAGAGGGAACCGGTCGGGCGGGCATCCGAAAGGGCAATGTTGTCGTCGGGCCGAACCGCGAGTTTTGCGCCGTCCTAACGGCGAGCACTGTCGCGATGAGAGAAGATTAGGTTTAGCCGAAGGGCGAATCTACTCTACGGTCGGATATCTCGATGCCGCGTTAGCGTAACCCGCTTATACGCGCGTATAAGCGCGGTGAGGAGGCTTCACGAGTGGTGTTCGAGCTGCGCGAAACAATCCCCGTCGGCTATTATCTGGAGAGGAACAACAGAAGCCTCGAGAGACGAGCACTGTGTCGGTCTGAGACGCCGAGAGCTTTTGCGACAGACCGGATGCAAGCGGTGAGTACAGTTGCGCTAAGGGAGGCGTTCTGTGCGGGCAGCAGGTTCTTCATATGATAACGGCGGCCTTAAATATCTGGTGCTTTTGTGGATTGGGGGCTGCATCGCGCTCGGAGCCGTTGCTGCAGCCTGTCTCCGACTGCAGCTGCGACTGAGCACCACCGGCTTCTGTCTCTTAATTGTCATTGTCCTGTTGTCCTTGGCGGACAGCTTCATTTCATCCGCGATTTTCTCGGTTGTGGGCGCCGCGTTGCTGGACTTTTTTTTCACGCCCCCTCTCTATAGCTTTCGGATAGCCTATACCCAGGACTTTTTCCCCCTTAGTGCCTTTCTCATCGCGTCAATCGCTGTCACAACGCTTGTCAGACGGATTGACCGGATTGAGAAAGTGCAGCGTGCCCAGGCGCGGCTCCTGGACCTGACCCACGACACCGTGTTTGTCCGCGACCAGAACGAAGTCATCACGTACTGGAATTACGCCGCGGAAACGCTCTATGGCTGGAAACAGGAAGAGGCGATTGGGAAGGTCGCCGATGAGCTTCTCCGAACCCTGTTTCCGCTGCCTCGCGAGGAAATTCAACAACTGTATATTCGCGACGGGCACTGGGAGGGCGAACTGGTTCACACCAAACGCGATGGCTCCGAGGTCATCGTGGCCAGTCGCTGGACACTGCAGCGTGACGAGCGGGGCGCGCCGCTCGCCACCCTTGAGACAAACAACGACATCACCCAGCGCAAGCGTGCCGAGGATTGGCTGCGAAAAAGTCAGGCGCAGTATCTTGCTGAAGCGCAGAAGCTGAGTCGTACCGGTAGCTTCGGGTGGAATGTCTCAACCGGCGAGGTATTCTGGTCTGAGCAGGCCTTCAACATCTTCGAGTACGACATGGCAATGACACCCACGATTGACATGGTCCGGCAGCGTGTGCACCCTGACGACATGCAGGTGTTCGAGCAAGTACTCGCGCAGGCCGGAGGTTCGAAGAGTGATTTCGACGTCGAGCATCGCCTGCTGTTTCCGGATAGGAGAGTCAAGCACCTGCACGTCGTGGCGCACCGAACAACCGGTCAGGCGGATAACAGGAAGTTCATCGGAGCCGTGATGGACGTGACGGAGGCAAAGCAGACAGAGGAACAGTTGCGGCAGGCGCAAAACGAGCTCGCACGCGCCAGTCGCATCACCGCCCTCGGCGAACTAAGCGCGTCGATTGCGCATGAGGTCGGTCAGCCGCTTGCCGCCATCGTCACGAATGGGGAGGCCGGTCTTCGCTGGCTGCGCCGCCAGCCGCTCAACGTGGAAGAGATTGAGGGGTGCTTGACCCAGATAACTGATGAGGGGAACAGGGCGGCTGAAATCGTGCAGCGTGTGAGGAAATTGATGAAGGGAGCGCCACCTGACCGGGCACTGGTTCAGGTCGACGAACTGATTGACGAAGTGATGGCGCTGATTCGAGGGGAGGTCGCGAACCAAGGTGGCTCGCTTGTGCTGAATCTCGCGCCCGGACTTCCGGCGGTGCTTGGCGACCGTGTACAACTTCAGCAGGTGCTCATCAACATCATCATCAATGGTGTGCAGGCGATGGCCACCGTCGACGGCAAGCGTGAACTTGTGGTCGGGTCCGGACTCGACAACGAAGAAAACGTGGTAGTGGCGGTGCGGGACTCCGGGCCCGGTATCAGCAAGGAGAACCTGCCGCGTCTGTTTGAGGCCTTCTTTACGACGCGCAGCACCGGTATGGGGATGGGGCTGGCAATCTGCAGTTCGATTATCGAGGCGCACGGCGGTCAACTCTGGGCATCCAACAACCCCGAAGGTGGCTCGACATTCAGTTTCAGTTTGCCGCCAGTGCGAGTGTCTACAGCGGTCGCGTAGCCCGCGCCAGCGTTCGCATCACTTATACATTCGTATCATCGCGGCAAAGGCGGTTGTACGCTAACCTCCAAATAACTAGCTAACAAGACGGGCGAGTGGGTTGGCCGCTCCTTATCCCGCAGGGAGAGAGGTCGAGGGCCGCTACTTTGCAAACATCACCTGTTGTCTCGATTGTTGACGACGATAAAGCCGTTCGTCTCGCGTTAGGAAGCCTGGTGCGGTCACTAGGCTGGCGGGCACGCATGTTCGAGTCAGCCGAAGAATTTCTCATGTCGGGGGCGGTCGGCGACACATCCTGCCTCATCTCCGACGTTCGCATGCCCGGCATGTCGGGTGTGGAGATGCACGAGCGCCTGCTTGCGCAAGGCCATGCCCCGGCCACAATCTTCATAAGCGCGTACCCTACGCCGTCGCTGCACTCAAAGGCGGTCAGTAACGGCGCGCTGGTGCTGCTTCAGAAGCCATATCAGGCCGCAGTAATGACTCACTGGCTCTCGGTTGCACTTGGCGATCCGTAGGGAGAATGTCCGCGCGAGACTATCACCGTGCAGAACTGGATAGTTGCGGCTTGATGCCAAGGGATTCGGCCTTGCGGACAAGGTCCGGCATGGAACGCGCGTTCATCTTTCTCATCACCTGTCCGCGGTGGACCTTCACTGTAATTTCGCTCAGGTTCATTTCGGAGGCAATCTGCTTGTTCAACAGCCCGGACAGCACGAAGGCCATCACCTCCTTCTCTCGCGGAGAGAGGGACTGATACGACGCCCGCAGGTCAGCCACAGCCGCGTCTGCAGCAAGCCGCTCACTATCGCGCGCCAGAGCGTGTTCTACTGCGTCGAGCATGTCCTGGTCCTTGAACGGCTTGGCAAAGAAGTCCTGCGCGCCGGCTTTCATCGCTTTCACGCCCATCTCTATGTCCCCATGAGCAGTGATGAAAACGACGGGAATGCGCATGCCGCTGTTGACGATTTCCTGGTGAAAAGTCATTCCGCTTTTGCCGCGGAGCCGGACATCAAGAATCAGGCAGCTGGGCCCGGTCGAAGAGGGAAACTGGAGAAATTCTTCAGGGGACTCAAACGTTTCGACGCGCAGGCCAACCGAGCGCATGAGCGTGCTGAGAGCGATCCGGATTGCTTTGTCATCATCGACGACATAGACAACCGGGCCGTCACTTCCTGCAGCGCCGGTCATGATTGGGTCGGTCGGTCCAGCAGCCATCGGGTCACCCTGTGAAGCCGAACGGCGCTCTCATCGCGGCCGGCAATGGCTTATTCTACGCGCCCGGACGGAACGCGAACAATCATGCGCTACCCCAGGTAATTGTCCGCGACTTGTGCGATGCACTGCGCGTCTCCGCCAAAAGCTTTCATGTTGAAAGATTTTGGCGGAAAGTGTCGTTGAAATGCTTTGGGAGTCCCCGAAGCGCTGCCGGGATAACGTCTTTCTCGTTCGGTTTACCGCCCCCTTGAATGAGGCGTTGTGCGACAAGAAACCCATAAGCGGCAATGCACAGTGATGCATGGTGGGGTATGCGTACTTCTCGTGCAATTTCTGGCGGTTGCTTCCCGAAATTTCATATTTATCAAAGACTTGCGAAATCGCGCTTTGCCGGAATGATGGGGCGCCGGAAAGCCTTGCCGCAAGCGGCTCTCCGTTCGATAACCGCTAGATTTCGCACGAATCGAACGATTACACCTTCAACAGGATTCATGCTCAACCACTCCGCCTGTTTTGTCCTGTTCGCGCGGCGATCGCCACTGGTTCATTTGAAAAGCCGCCGGTCCAGCTCGAAGCGCTGCTTGTGAAGCACCACTACATGCTTCATGCCCGCATGCGCCGGATTCAGGATCAGGTTGTGATCATTCGGGCACACCACTGACGGAACCCGCATCACGAGCCGCTTGCCTTCTTCCAGCCACTGCCTCGCAAGGTCGACCGTTGATGCCGGATCGTGATCGAGCGCGTTCCAGTCGTCCGGCAGCTCGGGCACGTAGGCGCTCGATACGGCCTTGTCCGGCACCTCGAGCATGACCAGATAAAGGTTGGCCACCGGTAGCAAGCCCGACGCATGAACGCGCGCCTCGAGTACTGCCGTCGACGCGTGGCAGCACGTGTACACCACGGGCACGCCCCGCGGATTCCAGCGGCCACCGGCAAGAGCCGCACCGTTGCCGCTCAGGTCATCGGCCCGGTGCTTGCCGGGCTTCTCTTTTGCAAGACGAAACACCTTCATACGGTAACGCCGTGTTCGAGCCGCACCAGAATGTCACGTACACGGTCGAATCCCGTCTGCGTATCCAGCATGTCCAGCGGCCGCTCACCCCGCAACTGGACGTTGGGCCGCAGCAGCCATTCGGCGGCCAGCTTGTCGTCTTCGAGTACGTCCCTGGCCTGCGCATATGCCAGCATCGTGCGCGCAGCACGGTCCGACTCGCTTGCGCTGAGACGCTCACCCTGCGAAATCTTGCGGTTGATCGTGCTGCTGGGAAGGCGCAGACTGGACAGCAGCGTTTGCACCGGGATATCGAGCAATTCAGTGGCGATCCGGCTGACGATCACTGCCTCCATGCCGTCGCGAATCAGTCGAGACTGTTCGATCTGGTCCAGACCAAGAAAGAACGTGAAATCGTCGTCCTGGGCTCCGAGTCCGTTGGTGCCAATGTGCGCAAGCCGAGCGGCCGCCGCCGACTTCGCAGCCGAGGCGCTTTTTGCTCGGCGGGCGTGCCGCCGTCCCGCGATTGCTTCTGCTGTCATGATGTTCTCCCGAATGAGCAACCGTATTTGCTCAACTGGAGACAATATATACTTCTACCAAACGGGAATCAATGCAATCCCATTTGGTAAGTTCAGACGGCGAGCAGGCAATCGGGATAGGGGCAGACCTCGCGGCCCGGTTCTGATGTGATAGACGACTCCCGCTAAACGTCGTGAGATCCATGCCAAAGTGGACGGGTCGTGATGTCCACGAGCACGAAGCTTACGCCGCCTCACTCTGGAACGTTCATCGCGGCCCGCTGGTGGGACACTAAGCCTGTATCGACGGACTGCTACAATCGATCCTCTTCTTTATTGGTTGTGTACTATGGGTTTCGAACAACTCGCTGAATTGAAAGAGCAGCTTGCGAAACGGGCCGAGGTCAAGCGTGCGGCCAGGCTGCCACGAGCGCGCCGGGCCACTCCTCCGGCCAACTCGAAAACTGTGGATCCAGTGGTGCGAACGATCGGAAAATTGCAAAAACGATTCCCCGACGCATTCCCGAAGAATCCGGCGCCCAAGGTTCCCCTTAAGGTCGGTATTTTCGACGACCTTTTGATCCACGCCACCGAGCTGGCGTTAAGCGACTCAGAGTTGCGCGACGCGATCAGGATATGGTGCCGCGGTAGCCGTTACTGGACCTGCCTTGTTGAAGGCGCCGTGCGAGTAGACCTTGCTGGCGGCGCAGCAGGCCGCGTATCGCAGGCCGAAGCCGCCGGTGCGCTGAAGCTGGAAGCAAATCGTTTGGCCAGGGCTGCGTCGAAGTCGGCAAGTTCCAAGAAGATTGTCTGATAAGCAGGCCCATGTTGCCGAGAGATGCGGCTCGGCCGTGCTCGGGCCTGGGCGTCCGCAGCGGGACGCGGTGCCTGATCCGCGAACGGCGGTAGTCGGCCGATCGTGTTTGCAAGGACTTCCACCGAGAGTCAAGTTCCGGGTGAGATGGGTTGGCGCCGGCAAATGCGTGGCGTCAACGTAGTTGGTGGTCCAATTAGTTGGGTGGTCGTATCACTTCCCCGTTGTCAGCTACGGCTCACGCATCGAAGCAATACCAGGAACAGACTGCGTCTTTGCAAACGGCCTTGCTGCCGATAGCGTATCGGGCGGGCCACGATATGAGCCGCACAGGAGAACCCTATTCTAATAGCCCTGGCCAATATCGAAAGAGATCGCTCGTTAAGCGACGAAACGGCCTACGCTTCCACCTGCTCATTCCCAATGCCCAATTCGTCCGTATTCAGCGCGTCGGCGATCCACCCGCGAAGGAACTCGACCCATGTCTTGATCTTTGCGTCGAGATACTGCCGGGATGCATAGACGGCGTACAGGTTGAGCTCCTGAAGACGGTATTCGGGCAGCACTCGGACCAACGATCCGTTTCGAAGCGACGACCTCACGGCCTTCATGGTCAATGGACCGATGCCCATGCCTTCCTGAAGCGCGACGGCCATCGCGTCCGAGACGTTCACTTTGAAGCGGCCGTCGGGCAGACGATATTCATCTACCCCATTGGGGCCGACGAGCACCCAGCGGTCCGACGGGAGGATCGGCAACGCGACCTGCAAGCACTTGTGATTTGACAGGTCGGCAACGCTGGAAGGCTTGCCGTGAAGCTCCAGATAGCGGGGGGCCGCGCACAAGACGCTATCCACCACCCCGAGCTTGTGGGAAATGTAATTCGAATCCGGAAGCGTATTCGGCGTGAGTCTCAACGCCACGTCATAGCCATCTTCGAGAAGGTCCGGGACGTTCTGCGACAAGGTCAGATCCACGTTGACCGAGGGATAGTGCTCCAGATAAGCGGCGACGGCGGGCACGACATAGCTCTGGCCGATGCACGCCATGGCGTGGACTCTCAGAACTCCAACGGGCTTGGCCCGGGCGTCAGAAGCCTCGGCCTCCGCTGCGTCGATCGACGCGAGGATTCCCTGGCATCGGACCAGATACCGCTCGCCCGCCTCGGTCAGCGCAAGCCGGCGGGTCGTGCGGTTCAATAACCGCGTGCGCAGATGAGACTCGAGTTCGGAGACCGAGCGGGAGACAAATCCCGTACTCGTATCGAGCTGGCGCGCGGCCGCGGTGAAGCTGCTTGTTTCTGCAACCTCGACGAAGATCCTCATGTTGCGAAGCGTATCCATACTCGGCGATGTTCCTTTAAAGCGCGCCCTTGTGATCAACCTGCAACTGGTGCATCCGGAATTCATCGTGCCTTGGCTTGGCCCGCGAGCCATACACTCCCACACGCTTGGATGTCCGTTTGCTTCAGTGTGATCTCCGGGTAAATGGATACCCCAAACGCCGGTCATTGCGGGTGTCGGCCGGTCGCGTGCCGTCAGCGAACTTTGCGTTGCCTGGAACGTGTTGCCTATGCGTCACCGATTCGTCAATGCTCGCTGAGTGTTTCTCTGACGAAGTCGAGCCGGTCTTGTCCAAAGAACATTCTGTCTCCGACCATGATGGTCGGGCAACCGAATGCGCCAGCCTGGACGGCTTCCTCGGTATTGCGCCTGAGCTTCTCCTTCACCGCAGGTGAACTGACGCGTTCCTTGAAATCGACAGCGTCAAAGCCAGCCTCGACGAGCGTTGCCTCCAAAATCGCCGGGTCAGCAAGGTTTTTCGGGAATTCCCACATTGCCGAAAACACGGTTTCGACATAGCTGGCAAACAGGTCGCTGCCTTCATAGGCGGCCGCTCCGCGCTGCAGCGTCAACGTGTTGATCGGGAAGTAGGGGTTGTGTTCAAGGCGTGTGCCTCGCTTGTGAGCCCAGAGTTGTAGATCGTCGATCATCCATTTGGCTTTGGCAGGTAAATCCATCGGCGTTGCATTGCCGGTTGCCTGGAAAATTCCCCCCAGCAAAACGGGTTTCCAAACGACTTGCGCGCCAGTTTCCTCGGCAATTTTTGGCAACGCACGATGTGCGAGGTATGACGTCGGACTGCCGACGTCGAAATAGAAAATCGCGTGTTGGGTCATATTGCAATTCCTTCAAAATTCCCAGTGGAGTTACCACGGTTCCATGTAAGGTCGAAGATCGAGTTCGAATGTCCACGCGGTGCGCGGCTGGCTGTGAAGGTGCCAATAATTGTCGGCAATGTGATCGGGGTTGAGAATGCCGTCGACATCCTTGAGCTTGTAGTGCTCGGGAAACAATGTGCGGATGAAGTCCGTATCGATTGCACCGTCGATAACGACGTGGGCAACATGGATGCCTTGCGGACCCAACTCCCGAGCCATGCTCTGCGCGAGGGCGCGCAATCCGTGCTTCGCACCGGCGAACGCGGAGAAGCGGGCAGAGCCGCGAACGCTTGCGGTTGCTCCGGTGAAAAGCACGGTGCCGTGACCTCGCGGCAGCATGACTTTTGCTGCTTCCCGGCCTGCAAGGAAGCCGGCAAAGCAGGCCATTTCCCACACCTTGAAGTACTTCTGTGCGGTCGTCTCCGTGATGCTGAACTGCACGTTCGCCCCGATGTTGAATATCGACACTTCAATGGGGCCGATTTCACGTTCGATGATCTCATACAGCTTGATGACCTCATCTTCCTTTCGCGCGTCGACGCCGAAAGCATGAGCTTCGCCGCCCTCGTGATGAATGGCCTCGACGAGTGACTCCAGCTTCGCAGCATCTCGCCGAACCACGCAAGTGACAAAGCCCTCACGTGCAAACCTCCGTGCGATCGCTCCGCCCAGGGCGTCGCCCGCACCAACGACCAATGCGACTTTCTTGTTCACACGTTGTCTCCAGATGACTGACGGCAGTTCGAACTCGAACTGCCTCGGATCGTGCAGCAGAGCGCGCCATCGGAATGCATCCTGCCCTTGGCCGCGATCAAGTTACTGTGATAGTAACATTCAGGACCGAGGTTAGTGTGCCGAATCAAGTACGTCAAGTTAAATTGCGAGCGGGAAGGATGCAAGACAGGATGCCGCGCGGATGGAACCGTTGCGTCGTGTCGTCCCGCTACCCGGCCTTGCGTTTGTTCAGGAAGCGAGCGAATGCTTGCTGTGCAGCAACGCCGGTCACGGCGTCACGCATTGCATCTCGCTCCGCCACAAATTGACGGGCAACCAGCAGTTCGAGGCCATCCTGCATCAGGCGTTTCGTCTTGCGGATCACTTCAGGTGCCAACGCGGCCAGGTCTTGAGCGCGCGTGATGCTCACTTCGCGCAACGCGTCGACTGTAACGACCTCGTTGATGATCCCCAGCACGCAAGCCCGCTCGGCCGATATTCGTTCGCCGAGCAGCAGCAATTCGGCGGCGCGCCGGTGACCGATTAGGAGCGGCAGCAGGATCGTCGATGCACCTTCGGGTGTCAGGCCCAAGCTTGCGAACGGAAGTGCGAAGGTCGACCGGTCGGTCGCGTATACCAGGTCACAGTGCAACAGCGTGGTTGTGCCGAAGCCAATCGCCACGCCATCGACTGCCGCGACGAGGGGCTTGTCGAGATCCATCAAGGCGTGGAAATAGTGCCAAACCGGCGCGTCGTGCGTGACGGGCGGCGCGGCCACAAAGTCCTGGATGTCGTTTCCGGCCGAAAACACGCCATCTTTTCCTGTCAGGAGCACGACGCGCACGTCGTCCCGCGTCTTTGCGTCCAGCAGGGCATGGGCGAGCGCGTGATACATGTCTCCAGTAATCGCGTTCTTCCTGTCCGCACGATTGATGGTGATTTCAAGAACGTGGTCCGTGAGCGAGGAGACGATCAATTCAGACATATCGATACCTGTGGAGAGAGATATTTGAGAGGATGAGCAAATTCCGTCTTGACGCACGCGTCGAAGAGAATTAACCTAAATGCAAATGTCATCGTAACATTAACTAAATTTCATTTTCGGAACTGTTCAACGCCGGCGAGCGGTGTGTGAGAGTGAGCCGCGGGATGCATCAAAGGAGCGAGATAGATGAGTGAGGCATTTGTGGTGAGCGCGGTGCGCACGGCGATCGGTGACTATGGTGGTCGCCTCAAGGAAGAACCACCGACGCGACTTGCGGCTGCGGTCGTACGTGAGGCGGTGAGTCGCGCGGGCGTACCAGCAGAGCAGGTTGGGCACGTGGTGTTCGGAAACGTGATCCATACGGACCCCATCGATATGTACCTCGCACGCGTGGCTGCGTTGCAGGGTGGACTCACCGAACATACGCCCGCACTCACGGTCAATCGCCTGTGTGGAAGCGGCCTGCAGGCCGTACTGAGTGCATCGGAATACGTCAGGCACGGTCACGCTGAAGTAGCGATCGGCGGCGGTGCAGAGTCGATGAGTCGAGCCTTATTCGCGTCAGCCGCAGTTCGTTGGGGGCAGCGCATGGGAGAGGCGAAGCTCTTCGACATGATGGTCGGCGCGTTGACGGATCCCTTCGGCAATGGACACATGGGGATCACTGCAGAGAACGTCGCAAAGAAATTTGGTGTCGGGCGAGAAGCACAGGATGAGTTCGCCCTGGAGAGTCATCGGCGGGCCGCGCACGCAACGGCCGAAGGCCGCTTTCGCGAACAGATCCTTCCCATCCCGGTCAAGATGGGCCGCGAGCATGTCGAATTTGCTCAAGACGAGCACGTGCGCGGCGACGCGACGCTGGCTGACTTGAGTGAACTCCGGCCCGCTTTCATGCGCGACGGCGGCACGGTTACCGCTGGCAATGCGTCGGCCATCAACGATGGCGCGGCCGCCGTCACGATTGCGAGCGAAGCGTATGTCAAGCGATCTGGCGCTACACCGTTAGGCCGCCTCGTTGCTTACGCGCACGCGGCGGTAGACCCGGCGGTGATGGGCATCGGCCCCGTTCCTGCCGTACGCGCCGCTCTGGCGCGGGCCGGCATCACGGTCGACCAGCTTGACGCTATCGAGTGCAATGAGGCGTTCGCATCGCAGGCTTGTGCTGTTACACAAGCGTTGCATCTCGATCCTGCACGCGTGAATCCGAATGGCGGCGCGATCGCGCTGGGGCATCCGATCGGCGCAACCGGCGCCATTCTCGTGACGAAACTGCTCTACGAATTGAAGCGTACGAGCGGCCGTTATGGGCTCGTCACGATGTGCATCGGTGGCGGGCAAGGGATCGCGGCGATATTCAGCCGCGATTAGTCAGTCACACCGACCGGATTATCCACGACATCGAGGATTCGTTCCATGAAGCGCGTTTTGATTGTTCACGCTCATCCCGAGCCCCGCTCCTTTACGTCGTCGATGAAGGGCGAGGCGACGCGCGTGTTCGAGGCACTCGGGTGCGAGGTGCGCGTATCGGACCTGTACGCCAAGCAATTCAATCCGGTTGCGAGCGCCGCGGACTTTGCTGGCGCAGAGGGTCGCGACTATCTTGTGTACGCAAAGGAGCAGCGCGCCGCGTATGCAGGCGGCACGCTCGCTGACGACATCAAGGAAGAGGTGGAAAGCGTTCTGTGGGCAGATCTGGTCGTGCTCAACTTTCCGATCTTCTGGTTTTCCGTTCCGGCGATCATGAAGGGATGGATCGATCGGGTCTTTCTGTCCGGGCCGTTTTATGGCGGCCTGCGCTTCTACGACAAAGGCGGCCTGACCGGAAAGCGCGCCTGGATCACGACCACGCTGGGCGGCCAGCCACACATGTTCGGAGAACGCGCGGTGCACGGGCAAATTGAATTGATGCTGTCGCATCTCATTCGCGGAACCCTGGGCTATGTCGGCTTCACGGTGCTCGAGCCATTTTTCGGATATCACGTGCCGTACATCTCTGAGGACGATCGGATCGCGCTGCTCGCCCGGTTCAGGAACGCCGTGCAACAGTGGGAGCGGCGCGAGGTGCTCGAGATGCCCTCGCTCGACAACTTCGACCAGCGATTGTATCCACTGAGTTCGCTCCAAACCTCATGAACTGGTGTCCAACGTTAGAAATGTGAGCCGCAGGATGGTCGACGAGTAGCACGTCGGCATGTAACCAGAGGGGACAACCAAGTGCGAACTAAGTCAGGCTGGGATCTGGACAAGAGTCAGGCAAATTATCACGCGCTTTCGCCTGTTTCTTTCTTGAACCGAACGTCAAAGATTTTTCCGGATCACATGGCTGTGGTGTATGGGAAAACCCGCCTAACCTATCGGGAATTCGCGGACCGCTGCGAACGAATGTCTGCTTTTCTTGACACTCGCATGGTCGGTCCGGGCGACGTTGTTTCGGTCATGCTGCCTAACATCCCGGAAATGCTCGAACTGCATTTCGCGGGGATCGCCGGCGGCCGGGTACTGCACCCCATCAGCACGCGTCTGGATGCTCGGGCAGTCCGGTTTCAGCTTGAACACTCACAAAGCAGCGTGCTGGTCTTCGACCGCGAGTACGCAGCGATCGTGACCGAAGCACTCGCGGAAATGGACAGCCCACCGTACGCGCTCGAGGTCGTTGACGTCTATGCGTCGTACGACCAGGGGGCGTCGGCCTACCCGAACTATGAAGACGCCCTCGCTAACGTCGCCGATCCCGTGTGCCTGACCGGTCCTCATGACGAGTGGCAAGCCATCGCGCTCTCCTACACGTCGGGTACGACCGGCAACCCGAAGGGCGTGGTCACGCATCATCGCGGCGCGTACCTGAATGCGATGGCCAACACCGTCGGCTGGTCGCTTGAGCAGCATCCGGTCTATCTATGGGTGCTGCCGATGTTCCACTGTGACGGATGGTGCTTTCCATGGTCGATAACGTTGCTTGCCGGCACGCACGTGTGCCTGCGCAAGGTCGACATCGACGTGATATTCGCGCTGGCGGAGTCGGAAGCCGTCAGCCATTTCTGTGCGGCGCCTGTGATTCTGTCGATGCTGGCAAGCGACGCGAATACCAGCCAGCGCTCGTTCCAACGGCCGGTGAAGATTCTCACTGCGGGCGCGCCGCCGCCGGCTGCCGTCATCGAAGCGGTCGAGGGCATCAACACTCACATTACGCAGGTTTATGGGCTAACGGAGACCTATTCGTCGACAGCGATCAGCGTCTGGAGGCCCGAGTGGGACGCTCGACCCAAGCACGAGCGCAGTCATCTGAAAGCGAGGCAAGGCGTTCAATATCCGGCGTGCGAAGACATGGACGTGGTCGACTCGCAGCATCGCTCCGTGCCGTGGGACGGACAGACACTGGGAGAGATCGTCGTGCGTGGCAATACAGTCATGAAAGGCTACCTGAACAACGCAGCAGCGACGCAGGAAGCATTCAAGGGCGGCTGGTTTCACACCGGCGACTTGGCGGTCCGTGATGCGGACGGCTACATATCGATCAAGGATAGAACGAAGGACATGATCAATTCGGGAGGCGAGAAGATATCGTCGATCGAAATCGAAGAGGTGCTGTTCGAACATCCCGCTGTTCTCGAGGCTGCGGTTATCGCGGCGCCGGATCCGAAATGGGGCGAGGTGCCGTGGGCCTTCGTGAACGTCAAGCCCGGTATGCGCATGACGGAAGAAGAGGCGATGAACTTCTGTCGCACGCGGCTTGCTAAGTACAAAGTGCCGAAGCGCGTGGTTTTCGGGCCGCTTGAGCGAACCGCGAGCGGAAAAGTGCAGAAATTCAAGCTTCGCGACATTGCTGCGGAAATTGGTACCGATGCGCACGCAAAAGAGCAGGTTCCGGAATAGCGTAGGTTCGCCCGTTCTAAACGGGAGTGAGAGGCACGGCAATGACAGAAGTACCGGCGGAAAATGAATTGGCGGTTGATGCACTCGAGTCGCCTGTCGTGGACAAGCACATGATCTGCGCCAGTTGTGACATTGCGTGCCCGGTGGTGGCCAAAGTCAGGGATGGGCGTGTGATCCGGATTCGCTCTTCGTACAAGCCGTCCTTGCGCGAGAACATCTGTGTCAAAGGGATCTACGCGCACAAAGGCTTTGAGAATCCCGCGCGGATTACGCATCCTCTCAAGCGTGTGGGCGAACGGGGTTCGGGCAAGTGGCAGCAGGTCACATGGGAGGACGCGCTCGATGACATCGCGCAGAGGCTGACGCGCGTGGTTGATCGCTACGGTCCCGAAGCGCTTGCGGTTGCGACCAGCGAATGGAATACGTCTGTGGACAACGGCGCCGGCCGTCGCTTCATGAATCTGCTGGGCTCACCCAACTGGATCAGCGGCGTGGCGTTATGCGCCGGCAACACGGCTGCGATTAACCGCATGGTGTACGGCTGGTTCCCGAACCCCGACTTTGGCAAAACGGATTGCATTGTGCTCTTCGGTCACAATCCGAAGAAGCATAGCTGGACGCCCGTCTACAACAAGATACGCAAGGCACAGGCCCGCGGCGCAAAATTGATCGTCATGGACCCGCGCCGCAGCGAGAATGCGGAGCTTGCCGACGTCTGGCTGCCACTGCGCGCCGGCACCGACGCCGCGATGGCCTTCGGTTGGCTGAACGTGATCATCGAAGAAGAGCTTTACGACCGCGCATTTGTCGACACATGGACAGTCGGGTTCGATGCCTTGAAGCAGCGCGCAGCCGAGTATCCGCTCGAGCGCGTGGCTGCCATTACCGGAGTCGATGCGCAATTGATCCGCCAGGCCGCCAGGATGTATGCACAGGCGAAATCCGCCATTATTCCGTGGACACCGATCACGGACCAGCAACTCAACAGTACTTCGGCGATCCGGTTGCAATGCACACTTCGCGCATTGACGGGCAACATCGATGTGCCGGGCGGTGAGTTGCTGCAGGGATTCAACCCCGACATCGTGTCGCAATCCGAACTCGAATTGCATGAGTCGTTGAGCGACACGCAGAAGGCGAAGCAACTCGGGGCCGACACCCATCCCGCCTTTACCTATCGAGGGATGGCTGCACTAGGCGAGCCGACCGCACGTGTTTGGGGCAGGGAGTACGCCAATCTGATGACTGGCTGCTACATGGCCAATCCGCTTGCGACATTCAAGGCGATGGCGGACGGCGTGCCGTATCCGGTCAAGGCATTCATCTCGCTGGGCAACAATACGATGATGGGCCTGGCGAATCTGCAAACGATCTACCGCGCGATGATGAACCAGGATCTCATCGTGGTGCATGAGCACGTCAAGACGCCGACGGCGCAACTCGCAGATTACATTTTGCCCGGGGACAGTTGGCTCGAACGTCCGTTGATGTACGAGGCATTCGGCTGGACCGCAACGGTTGCCGTAACCGACAAGGCGATTGAACCGCCCGGCGAATGCCGTAGCGTCTACACATTCTGGCATGACCTTGCAGCCCGCATGGGGTTAGGCGCGTCCTTTCCATGGGCGACGCTGGAAGACGTGTACGACTATCGCCTTCGAAAACTCGGCGTCAGCTTTCGCGAATTCGTGGCAACGCGTCAATTCCACGCGCCAGCGCCGCAATACCGCAAGTATGAAACGACCGGTTTTGCGACACCATCCGGAAAGGTCGAGTTGTACTCTTCAGTCCTTGAGAGCCTCAATTTCGACCCGTTGCCCTATTACCGCGAAGCGCCAGGCTCGAGCGCTTCGTTTCCCCTGATGCTGTTCATGGGCGTGCGCGACGATCCGTTCTTTCAGACTGGCCAGCGTCATATTCCGGAGCTGCGCCGATTGTGTCCCGAACCCAAGACCTATCTGCACGCCGATGACGCCCGGAGCGCAGGCATCGAAGAGGGTGAATGGATCGAACTGGAAACGGCATCCGGCAAGGTGCGCGCACGCGCTGAAATTCGTGACGACATGCCGCGCGGTCTCGTCAGAATTCCGCATGGCTGGTGGCTGCCGGAATCTCAAGAGGGCAAAGAGAATCTCTCCGGTGCGTGGGTGTTCTCCGATGCCATGGTCACAAGCGACGATGAAGCGTACATGGACCGCGAGCAGGGCATCCCGCATCTGAAGGGCCTGCCGTGTCGCATCTTGAAGGTTGACAAGGCATCGGCGACAAAGCTGGTGGTGCCGCAACTCAATCGAACCGGCGCTGGCGCATAGCCGGCATCACAGTGCCCCCCGGAGGATGCGCACGGGGCAGGTGGACATCAATGGCGCGTCATTCAATATCGCGGATGTCGATTTGCGGTCTTTGTCCTACAACGCCAGCCGAGAATCCGCCACAGGGACTTCGATCCGCAATCTTGCTATGGCCGAAAGGGCTGTGCTCAATTCAGCCATTGACGGTGCGCCCAGGCAAAGACGAACGCCGCCTTCTATCGCCTCGGGATCGGCGGCAGTGGATGACGGCGGCGTGACCATGACGCCCAGCGCGCTTGCCGCGTGCTCCAGGCGTTGCGCTTCAAGCCTCGGCATCGGCAGCCAGACGTGATAGCCATGGTGGCTGGTTTCCCGCATCACCTCGCCGAGCATGGAGCGCGCCAGTGCAACGCGGCGATCCGATTCGTCCTGAATGGCCCGGCTCACGACTTCGGCCGTTCCGTCGACCAGCCACTGTTCCATGACGGCGCAACTCAGTGGTGACACCATGATCGCGGTCGCCTGCAAGGCCGCCTCGATTTGCGAGTACATCGGGTCCGGTGCCACCAAGCCGCCGATCCTGAGTGTTGGGTTCAACGTCTTGGACATGCTGTTGGCGTAGAACGTCCGTTCTGGCGCCAGCATGGCAAGCGGCGACAGGTTGGCGTCAGCGGTGAGCGTATAAACATCGTCCTCGATGATCGCAATGTCGTGGGTTCGGCAAACCGCGACGATCGCCTCGCGTCGCGCGCGCCCCATCGTGGCGGTAGTCGGGTTCTGCATTGTCGGGGTCACGTAGAGCGCGGCGGGACGGGCGTGCCTCACCGACAACGCCCGATCCAGCGCTTCCGGCGTGACGCCTTCTCCATCAATCTCCACCCCTATGAGACGGGTTCTGTGATGGCGCGCGAGGGCAATCGCGCCCGGGTAAGTCTGCGCCTCCGTAAAGAGCGTGCCGTTAGGCCCGCATGCCACCGATAGCGCAAGGGAAACCGCGTGATGCGCCCCGCCCGTGAGAACCAGCCGGCGGGGATCGGCATCCATGCCTAGCTTGGCGAACCAGCGCGCCAGCAGCCGGCGATGTTCGTCATGCCCGCCCAACGGCGGGTAATCGTTGAACAGGCCCGCATCGATGCGCTTCGCGATCGCCATGAGCGTTCGAGCCAGCACCCGTTCACTCATCACCGCCGGCGGCGCATTGCGGGAAAGGTCGATGAGCGGCCCGCGCCGGGTCTGCGCCAGGGCAACGAACGTGCCGCTGCCCTTGACGCTTCGCACCAGCTCCCGGCGTTCCAAGATGCCGTAAGCCTTCGTCACCGTGCCCACACCGATGCCGAGCGAGTCGGCCAGGTCGCGATGCGCCGGCAACCTATCGCCCGTGCCGAGCCGACCCTCAAGTATGTCTTCGGCAAGTGCTGCCACCAATCGATCCGAGGGCGAGGTGGAGCCCTCGGCAAGCCGTGGCGTCCACGGAGATGTCAGACGCATAACGAATCCCGTAAAAAGTGTCTCGTGACACTTTATATGTTTACTAGAAGTGTATCAATCGTTATGCTCGAAGCTCAATTGCGTCATGAGGAGATCCCATGCCACTCGATTTTGTTCAGGTCGATGCCTTCACCCGCCATCCGCTTTACGGCAACCCCGCTGCCGTCGTGTTCGATGCCGACGGCATTCCGCCGGAGACGATGCAGAAGATCGCGCGCGAGATGAACCTGTCGGAGACAGTCTTCATTCTCAAGCCGACCACGCGGGAAGCCGACTATCGCGCCCGCATCTTCACTCCGATGAGCGAGCTGCCGTTTGCCGGCCACCCGACGGTTGCGGCTGCGCACTCCGTGCTCGCGCGCTACCCCGACAAGGCCAACGCCACCCTGCTGCGTCAGGAATGCGGCATGGGCATAGTGCCCGTCGAAGTCATCCCGACCGTATCGGGCACCCTATTGCGCATGACGCAGGGCGCCCCGGCCTACCACGAGACGGGGCTCACGCGCGAAACTGTGGCGAAGATGCTCGGCTGCCGCGACTCCGACTTGGCTGACAGCCCGTTTGAAGTCGTTTCGACCGGGGTGCCCTGGCTCATCGTCGAACTCTCCCGGTTCGAGGCGATTTCAGCGCTCAATCCCGACCAGGGCTTGATCGCGCGCGAGTGCAAGGCATTGCGTGCGGCCGGCCTGACAGTGTTCGTGGAACGCGGCGATGCCGGCCCTGTGCGCATCCGCGTACGGACTTTCGCGCCCGGCGAGGGAGTCGCCGAAGACCCTGTGTGTGGTTCCGGCAATGGCTCGGTCGCGGCATTCATCGCGCGCCACAAGCATCCCGGAGAAGCCACCGGCAGCTATGTGGCTGAACAAGGCATCGAGATCGGCCGTGATGGTGAGGTACACGCCTCATGGGAGCGCGAGGGCGATGTTCTGCGCGTACGCATCGGAGGCGAGGCAGCCGTGGCCGCCAGTGGCCAACTGCACCTTTAAGGTGCCCGGCCCACGCGCAAGCGTGGGTTAAGCATGAGGGAGAACCCCTCATTGATCTGTCGAAACAACGCGCGGCAATGGTATTAAATGGCTCGGGTCAACTCAGGCACCAGCTCGAACAGATCACCCACCAGACCATAATCGGCGATTCCGAAGATGGGCGCATCGGCATCTTTGTTGATGGCCACGATGACTTTCGAGTCCTTCATGCCGGCAAGATGCTGGATGGCTCCCGAGATGCCGACTGCGATGTAGAGTTCGGGCGCAACGATTTTCCCGGTCTGCCCAACTTGCAGGTCGTTCGGCGCGAAGCCTGAGTCGACAGCCGCGCGCGATGCGCCAACAGCGGCTCCCAGCTTTTCCGCCAAGGGGTCCAGGAGCGAGAAATTGGCGGCGCTCCCGAGGCCGCGTCCGCCGGACACAACCGCAGCCGCGCTGGTCAACTCCGGGCGCCCACTTTTCGATACGTTGCGCTCGACGAACTTGGAAAGTCCACTGCCCGCTACCGCAGGCCGCGACTCGATACGGCTCGTTGCGGCGGAGGAGGTCGCGGCTTCGAACGACGTCGTGCGAATCGTAGCTACGATGACGGGGTCGGCAGACTGCACGGTCGCGATAGCATAACCGGCGTATATCGGGCGCTTGAAGGTATCGCGAGAGACAACCGCAATGACGTCCGACACCTGTGACGAATTGAGTTTCGCTGCGACACGCGGCGCGACGTTCTTTCCCGAAGCCGTCGAAGCGAAGAAGATATGACTGTACGAGCCTGCGACGGCAAGAATCTGCGCCGCCACCGTCTCCGGTAGTTCGTTTGTGAACACGGGGGAGTCGACGACGAGAACCTTGGAAACACCGCCAAGTCGACTAGCTGCGTCGGCCGCAGCGTCGACGCCGTCACCGAGGACAAGCACATGTACGTCTTCGCCGACCTTCGCGGCGGCAGTCACGGTGCTCAGCGTCGCGCCACGCAAGGTTCCGCTTTCATGTTCAGCAATGACGAGTATCGTCATGATCAGATTACCTTTGCTTCATGCTTGAGTTTATCGACGAGGGCCGCCACATCGGGAACGATGATTCCGCCCTTGCGGCCGGCAGGCTCCTCGACGGAGAGCGTCTTGAGCTGGGGCGTCACATCGACCCCCAAGCTCTGAGCATCTATCGTTTCTACGGGTTTCTTTTTGGCCTTCATGATGCTCGGCAGCGTCACGTATCGCGGCTCGTTAAGCCGGAGGTCGGCAGTGACAATGGCGGGCAGGTTCACCTCCACGGTTTCGAGACCTCCGTCGACTTCGCGGGTGACCCTGACGACGCCGCCGGACACTTCGATAGCACTGGCGAAAGTCGCCTGGGGCCAGTCAAGAAGACCTGCGAGCATCTGGCCTGTCTGGTTGGCATCGTCATCAATTGCCTGCTTTCCAAGGATGACCAGTTGAGGCTGTTCCCTATCGACCATTGTCTTGAGAAGCTTCGCAACTGCCAGCGGCTGAAGTACTGCCTCCGTCTGAACCAGGATGCCGCGGTCGGCACCGATAGCCAAAGCAGTGCGGATGACATCCATGCTTTGTGGCGCGCCGCACGACACAGCTACGACTTCGCTGGCCGTCCCAGCCTCTCGAAGACGCGTGGCAGCTTCTACCGCAGTCTCGTCGAACGGGTTCATCGACATCTTGACGCCGTTTGTCTCAACGCCCGACTTGTCTGCCTTGACGCGCACTGAGACGTTGTAATCCACGACTCGCTTAACCGCTGTCAGAATTTTCATCTTCTCTTCTCGTTGCTGGGTCCGACCACTTTTCATTCAAGTTTTCGTGAAGCTCGACGCCGGCAGCAGCGATTCACCTTCTGGTGAGTACCTGCAGGGGCTGCGCCCGGCGTTCGACTTGCGGAGGGAACAAACCGTCAGGCCCGAGCCGAAGTCGATATGAACGAGGCAGAAGAAATTCTGGCGGCGAAAATCCCTGGTCGGGGTGACATAAGAACATCTACTGCCGGAGTTAAGCCGGCCTATGAGGAACGAGCGGCCGGACGACGGGTCATATCCGACGCCTTGTACTGAGACATGCAATGAGACTCTTCTCGAAGACCATAGCGACCTGTCGGCGCCGATCGCCCTGTATGAGTTGCTGCGACGCAGCAGAGGGTTGTCCCTGACGCGGGATGGGCATCTCGGCGGTTCTTATTAGCGGGCCGCAATCAGCCTCATTAGAGTGTCTAATATCGCCCCCGTTTTTTTGGCGAGGTGAGTAGCGTCATTAAGATTTGGAGCATCCGGGCATTGCGACAAGTCACCGACAGCGCCTTGTTTCCATCCCCTTCGATTGCTGAATCCTGACCACAAGGAGTGAGAGTTGGATAACACGCGCCGTAAGTTCATCAAGCAAGCTGGCTGCCTCAGCCTCGCATCTTCGCTAGCCGCGTTCCCGGCATTGAGTCGAGCGTCCACGACGGTTGCCTATGGAGGTTCCTCATGGCTGGGGCACTATTCAGCCTACCTCGCTATGAAGAGCGGGATCTTCAGTACGCTAGGCATCGACCTCAAGTGGCAATCGTTCGGGACGTCATCGGCACGCATGGGCGCGTTGATGGCCGGGAACCTGGACGTCGGCGGTACGGGGGTCGTGTCCGCACTCGCGCTGATGGCCGACGGGGCACGCCAGTTTCAGCTAATCTCGACCCCGGATAGCTATAGCCGCTCAGAGGGGCTTCTCGTACATGACAACGTCAACAGCCTTGCCGACTTGAAAGGTAAGAAAATCGGCGTGACCTACGCCTCGAGCTCACACGTCTTGCTACTAGACGTACTCAAGCAGGCTGGCATCGCCCAGTCGGCGCTGACGATTATCAATCTACCCGCTCCGGAATTGCTGTCCGCTTACGAAGGTAAGCAAATCGATGCGGCGGTGGCCTGGACGCCGACGTTCGACAAGATTCGGGCTCTGCCGGATACCAAGCTGCTCCTGGACGACACCGCCTTCTCGCTTTACAAGCAGTTTCAGATCGCGCCCGGTCCGGATGTCTTGTTCGTTCGGACTGCGTTTGGCAAGGAAAATCCGGAAGCGACGAAGAACTTCCTCAAGGGTATTGGTCAAGCCAACGACATGCTCGTCCAAAAGCCCGAGGAATCGGCGAAGCTACT
Organism: Trinickia mobilis; assembly: GCF_017315705.1. Classification (GTDB taxonomy): domain Bacteria; phylum Pseudomonadota; class Gammaproteobacteria; order Burkholderiales; family Burkholderiaceae; genus Trinickia_A; species Trinickia_A mobilis. The sequence goes on from NZ_JAFLRF010000020.1 coordinate 103,793, forward strand.
GATGAGCCTGACGAACCTGACGTACGACGAGCAACTTGCTGTCGTCAAACAAACGCAGTGGTACGCGCCCTCAAAGCAGAAGGCCATGTTCTCGCTGGGAGCGGACGGTCAGCCATCGTCGTTTATTGCGGGCTTGCAAAAGCTGGCGGATATGCTGGTGACGTTGAAACAAATCGACAGCGCGCCTCGTGTCCAAGAGTGGGTCCAGGCGTCCTATTTTTGAGGTGCAGCATGGCAGAGAAGAATGTCGGTCTGACCGTTGCGAGAGGAGGCCCAAGCTTCTCATTTCTGAGGTCTAGCGCGGGGAAAAAGAAGAACTGGCGCGCGAACGGCGGTCTGGCCGTCGTTAGCGCTTGCTCCCTGATAGCGTTCATCGGCATCTGGGAGCTGGTTTGCCGCCTTGGGCTCGTGGATCCCATTTTTTTACCGGCACCTTCACAAGTGTTCGCACGCGGGGTTCGACTGTATGAGAACCATGTCTTGCTGATGGACGTCGTTTCGTCCACACGCCGCGTGATGGTCGGGTTTCTCGCTGCAGCGTTCGTTTCAATCCCACTTGGCATAGCGCTAGGTACCTCGCGAGCGGCGCGGGCCGTCTTTGACCCGCTGCTATCGTTCTTGCGTCCTTTGCCCTCAATGAGCTGGATTCCGCTTTCGTTGCTTTGGTTCGGAATCGACGAGACGCAGAAATACAGCATCGTTTTCATGGGGTCCTTCGCACCGGCGTTGCTCTACGTCATTGATGCGACGCAGAGCATCGACCCGATTCTCGTTCGGGCCGCGCGAAATCTTGGTGCAAACCGATGGCAGGTCATGCGCGAGGTCATCCTGCCCGGATGCATGCCGCAAATCCTGTCGGGCATGAAGGTCATTCTCGGGCTCTCCTGGACGTGCGTGATTTCGGCCGAGCTTGTCGCCGCACAAGAGGGGCTTGGCTTCTTGATCATGAACGGGAAGGAATTCTTCCAGACCGATACCGTGGTCCTGGGCATGGTGATGATAAGCATCACCGTGCTTATCACCGACGCGGTATTTCGGTTTATTGAACGCGGAGTGCTGTCATGGCAGAAGTAATGCAACCGATGATCAGACTGGAAGGTGTCAGTAAATCTTTCGGTTCGCTTGAAGTCCTCCAGGCAGTTGACCTCGATGTTGCCAAAGGCGAATTTCTCGTGCTGCTTGGCGCGTCCGGGTGTGGAAAGTCGACGATGCTGAACTTGATTTCGGGCTTCGAACCGCCGACGAAAGGTCAGGTCGTCGTCAACGGTCGCCGAGTCAAGGACGTGGAACCGGCGTGCGGCATGGTCTTTCAGCAATACGCTTTGTTCCCTTGGAAGACCGTCGTCGAGAATGTCGAGTTCGGGCTGAAGATGCGAGGTGTCGGGCGGACAGAGAGGCGGGAACGCGCGCTGCAGTTCGTTGAGTCAGTCGGACTGAAAGGTTTCCAGGACGCGTATCCTGCAAAGCTCTCCGGCGGTATGAAGCAGCGCGTGTCTATCGCGCGGGTCCTTGCTAACGATCCATCCGTGATGCTGTTCGACGAGCCGTTTGCCGCGCTGGATGCCATGACGCGGCAGGTTCTCCAAGAACAACTGTTATCGATTTATCAAAAGAGCGGTAAGACGATTGTCTTCATTACGCATTCAATCGACGAAGCCTTGATGCTGTCGACTCGGATGATAGTCATGGGTTCGAAGCCGGGTCGCGTCGTGCAAGACATCAAGAACGACCTGCCGCTTCCCAGGTCAGCCGATATTCAACTCTCGCCAAGGTACGTCGAGCTTAAGCGCTCTATCTGGGAAACCGTGCAGGTCGAGGTCATGAAGGGTCTGGAAAGTCATTGACCGGCCGCGCCCAAAGCTAATTGAAGACGTTCTTTGGCAGCGACGGGAGCGCCTCACGCAAAGCCGGTTCGATAAGGTTATGGACGGTATCGACAGATACGTTGGCTAAGGTGTCGGCGAGTTCCGCCCACTCCGAATTTCGCGTCAGCAGGAAAAAATAACGCTGACCTAATCGGCTCGTTGGAAGCGGTGACACTACCACGTTGTCCAAATACTGACGCGACTGCCAAAGGCAGAGCGGTGTCGTAATGGTGCAACCCAGGCCGGACGCCACGAGGCTAAGCAACGGGTCGCTTGTGTCGAACTCGAATTTTCGCGGAGCCTCGATTTTAAGATGTCGAACAAATCGTTCAACCTGCTGCGCGATGACAGACCGACTGGTATAGCGAATCAACGGCAGCAGCTTCAAGGCTTCTTGAAATGCGAGTTGAGGGTGGGCGAGTGAAAACGCTCGTGGAAGCACGGCAACGAATGGTTCTGAAAAGAGGGTCCGCTGAGTCACCCGCTTCGAATCAAGCGTGGCCTCCGTGCAGACTGCGATGTCTAGCTCTCGGTTGACGAGCTGCTCGCTGACGGCCGGCGTCAGGCCGGACCACATCTCGAGGTCTTGCACCCGGTCAGCGAGACTCTTGACGAGTTCGGGACCCACGGTTGCGGCAAACGAGTCCACGCACCCTATCCGCAACTGCGTTGCACCGGCTTTAGCCGCTGCCCGTACATTTTGAGTCACGGCATGAGCATGCTCAAGAAGCCCTCCAGCTTGTTCGAGCAGTACTCTTCCGGCGGCCGTGGGTCTGAGAGGCCGAATGTCCCGGTCGAACAGCAATCCGCCCTGTTCTCGCTCAAGTGATTTGATGAGCTGGCTCACCGCACTTTGTGTCACGCCAAGTACTCGGGCAGCTTCCGTCATGGATGCCGTGTCGCACACGGTCACGAACACCTGCAACGCTCGCCAATCAACGGTTGTTAGAAGAGTGCGCACGCTTTTGCTCCGAAATTTGTGACGACTGGACCACCAGATCGTGCCCACTTCAGCGACAGATTCTGCTCGACATAAGTTTATCTAATTTCGAGTCGCAAGAAACCGCAGTCACCTACGATTCAGCTAATCAAGTCATGCAAACCGCAGAGGAAGTTTCGTGGACAAGACCTTGTCGAATAACGTCAAGTACGACCCGGCGTCGGTTGCGGGTAAGCAGCCGCCAGTAGCAGACGAAACCGATTTGCTCATTGTCGGCGCCGGCAGCGCCGGAATCGCGGCAGCTTTGAGCGCGGCGGGAAAGGGCTTGCGCGTAACGCTTGTCGACGAAAACCCGGTTCCCATCGAAACCATGGGCGCAGAGATTCCCCTGCATTTTGGCGGGAGAATGGGCGCGGTCGTCGCAAATCGAAACGCGGTGTTCGAGACGATGCTCGATACTGCCTCTGAACTCGGCGAGGCGCTGGAAGTCGGCGTGGACGTGCGCCTTGGCACGGCGGTATGGGGGCTGTTCCCTCAACGAGCGACTGCGGCCTGGATTGATGGTTGTGTCGCCGGGCTAGCGGACGATGACCGTACCTACCTCTTGCGATTTCGGCAGGTCATCGTAGCGTCGGGCCAGCGTGACATGGGCCTGGCCTTCGATGGTTGGGAGCGGCCGGGGGTGATGGGAGCCAGCGCTGCCTACCGCCTTGCCACGACCTACGGCGCGCTGGATTCGAAGACGGCAGTCCTGGTCGGAAGCGGGACCGCATCGCTGCAGATCGGCAATGCGTTGGCAGATAAAGGCGTCAAGATTGCCGCCGTGGTCGAGCAAGGAAGCGCCATCAAGGGTGACGAGACTTTGCTCGCGCGACTTGAGTCCCAAGGCGCCCGCGTGTTCACTGGGCACGTAGTTCGCCAAGCAGTAGGCGATGCTTATGGTGTAAAGGCGGTCGTTCTGACGAGCATCGACTCGTGCGGCAAGCACATTCCGCAAACGGAGCAGAGAATCGAATGCGATACCGTGCTATTGGGCATCGCTTCCATACCGGCAATTGAGTTGCTGGAAGCGGTAGGGTGCGCGACGGCATTCCAGGCCGAGCGCGGCGGTCACGTCGCTTTGGTCGATGCCAATCAACGGACGTCCCTTCCGTTCGTATTCGCAGCAGGAGATTGCGCAGGGACATGGGGCCGCAAGTCATCGTCGAGCGAAGTCGCGAAACGAGAAGGGCGCATTGCCGCTGCTGCTGCGCTGCAGGCGTTCGGTGTCGAGTCGAGCATCGAGGAACCGGTGGTCCCCGATAGCTTTCAGGGCGACGCAGGGCAAGACCGCTGTGCTTGGGTTAGAGCGTCTGTCGTAGAAGCGCAAGGAGAGCCTTACGTCTGCCAGTGCGAGGAAGTCACGGCAGCGGAAATTCTTGAAGTTCGCCCTCCGCGCTACCTTGAATGGGAGCCGCGCGACGAAAAAGTCCATACCCGCGGGATAGCCGGCCTGGCGTGCGACGGACCGCCGAATCCGGACATCGTGAAGCGACTGACTCGCGCAAGCATGGGTCCCTGCCAAGGTCGGCGTTGCCGCGAGCAAGTGGCGGCACTCCTCTCGATTGAATCCGGCACTCCGTTGCCCCAGGTACCGCTCGCGACTTTTCGCGCGCCGGTGCGCCCGCTTGCGCTCAAGCAGTTGGCCACGCTCGAAGAGGCGCCTGGAACGGCAGAGCACTGGGACAGTTGGTTCCACATCGCGTCGCAATGGGTTCCGTTCTGGCAGTCGACCCCACCGTACACGGCAGCCGGCCGCCAACAACGCGGTCCGGTGGCAAGTGAGTAGGCGCGGCGGTCAGTCCCAGTCAAACACGCGTGGCGGATACAAACATGGAACCAAATAAACAGATCGTGGAACATGAAGCACCGAGAGGCGCCTCGGTCGTCATCATCGGCGGGGGCGTGACCGGGCTCAGCGCGGGCTGGTGGCTAGCGCGAGAAGGCGTCGACGTACTCGTGCTTGAGGCCGGGCTCATAGGCTGGGGGGCTTCCGGGCGAAACGGCGGCGGGTGCTCCCACCACCATAGTCCACTGTTTCTGGAGGAGCAGCGGCTATGGCCCATGATGGACGATCTGCTGGGTTACCCCACTGAGTTCAGGCCGAACCGGATTCGCATCGCCCTGAACCACGAACAGTTTCAGCTATACCGGCGGGCGTTGACGAATGGCGCGCATCATGGGTTTCGCTCGGACGTGCTGGATCCCAGGCAGGTGCGAGAACTGGTTCCGTACGCCGGAGACAACGTCTTCGCGGGATATTTCTATCACTTCGGCGGACATGCAAACCCTCACCGGACATTGCAAGGCTACGCCTGGGCCATGCAAGACCATGGTGGTCGGCTTTTGCAACACACGACGGTGACCGGCTTCGAGAAAAACGGCGATAAAGTGGCTGGCGTTCAAACCACTCGCGGCGTGTTCGCCTGCGACCATGTCGTCATCGCTGCCGGGCCGCACACGGGCGAGCTCGCCGCGATGCTCGATATCGACGTGCCGCTGGTTGCCGCAAGGGCGGAGATGATTGTCACAGAGCCACTTCCTTTGATGGCGATCGGAGGGGTGGATGGAAACGGACTCTATGGCCGGCAGACGCTGCGCGGCAATCTTGCCTATGGCGGCGGTCCTCACGAATGGATCGACCATCGCGACATGCGCCGCGAGCGCGCACACTCGACCCCGTTGCAAAGCAGTATCGCCGCACGTGTAGCCGCGCTTTTTCCGAAAGTCGCTCACGCGCGGGTCATTCGAAGCTGGGCGGGATTCATCGAGAATACCCCGGATGGTCGACCCATCATCGACCGGGCAGGCGGTGTGGCCAACGTAACGGTAGCGACGCTCTCCAGCGTGGGATTCGGCTTGTCGCCGGCGAGCGGTCGCGCTATCCGCGATTTGGTTGTCGACGGCGCTTGTCGTTTTGCCGACCTATCCACGTTGTCGCTTTCACGATTTGTGCAACTCGAGCCGGAGTGGAAGGAGATGCAAGGATGGTTGCCCCTGCCGGCAGGACTGATCTGACGTTCGAGCGACGCCGTTACCATTGAGCCATTGCTCAAAAGGAACGGCGTCGAGACGCTGTCTATAGAACGGCTTCATCATTGGAGCCTTACGACACCGCACCCGAACCGTACTTCCCGACCAGTAGTTCGCCCGTCGAGAAGCGCTCGATGGAATACGGCCGCAAAGACACGTCCGTAGGCAGGCCTAGCGCTTCTTGGGCAAGAACACGCCCAACGGTGGGAGAGAGCTTGAAGCCGTGACCCGAGAAGCCATATCCGACCACGAGGCCTTCGATGCCCGGCAATTTCCCGAGCACGGGATTCCAGTCCGGGGTCACGTCGTACACGCCGGTCCAGGACGAGGCGATGCCCGCGGTTTCATATTCAGGAAAGCGCTCCGCGACTTGGCCACCCACCTCTATGATGTAGTCCATCGGGATGTCGCCTTGCTCGACTTCCGCTGCGTTGAGCTTTTCTCCTGCGATCCCCTCGCTGACAAGCATCTGGTTGCCGCCGTAGCTTCGGCAGTACAGCATCCCAGGCGATGCCAAGTCCTTGAAGACCGGCATGGAGAACGTATATTTCGCGGCTTCGCATTCAAGCGCCAAGACTGCATGGCGCTCCGGCATCACGGGTAGCGAGTGGCCCGTCCAACCGGCGAGTTCAGGTGTCCAGATATTTTGCGTGCTGACGACCGTCGACGTGAAGAAGTCGCCGATGCTGGTAGAGACGCCGGCGATCTTGCCGTTTTCGATGATCAGCTTATTGACCTGCGCATTTTCGCGAATGGTGACGCCGCCCTTGCGGGCCGCTCGTGCAAAGCTCGTGGCGACGAGATAGGCGTCGGCAAACCCCGCTTCCGGCTCATACCCGATAAGCGCCGCGTCCGCGAACTGAGCGATCGGCAGGAGCTCTGAAGCTTGCTTCGCATCGAGGAACTCGAGCGGGATGCCCTGGGCTTTCTGCTGCGCCAATGAGGCGCGTAGCGGCTCGAGTTTGTCGCCTTCCGGCGCGCAAATCATGTATCCGGACTTCACCAGGCCACACGACGCCTCTTCATCCTCGAGATACGCAGAAAAGTTGTTGAAGACATTCCACGACTTCCGGGCGAGCTCGACGTTTTCCTTTACCGAATAGTGCGTGCGCAGGATGCCGGACGACTGCGATGTAGTGCCGGCTCCGATGGTCCCGCGGTCGAGAACGAGTACGTTCTTTGCACCGAGCCGGGCCAATTGATACGCTACCGAGCTGCCGACGACACCAGCTCCAATGACAATCACGTCGTATGTTTTCACGAGTCTGCTTCCGTTTTTTCCAGTGTATCTAAGTGTGATACAGCCAAAATCGACGTCCAAAGGTATAAGCAAACTTGATGTCTCTTAGAAGCCGCACTGCAAACGCGATTCTTAGCCAATGGTGTCATCGACGGGGGCAGGCACCCGCACCCATCCTTCCATCAGCACCCGGGCGCTGCGGCTCATGATGGCTTTCGTGACGGTCCATTCGCCGTTCACTTGACTGGCCTCTGCACCGACCCGCAGCGTCCCTGACGGATGGCCGAAGCGCACCGCGTTGCGCTCGCCGCCGCCCGCAGCGAGATTCACGAGCGTGCCCGGTATCGCCGCGGCCGTGCCGATGGCAACCGCCGCCGTGCCCATCATCGCGTGATGGAGCTTGCCCATCGACATCGCGCGCACGAGCAGGTCGACGTCCGCGGCGGCGACGCGCTTGCCGCTGGACGCCACGTAATCCGCAGGCCGCGCGACGAACGCGATCTTCGGCGTGTGCTGCCGGGTGGCGATCTCGCTCAAGTCCTTGATCAAGCCCATGCGCAGCGCGCCGTACGCACGGATGGTCTCGAACTTCTTGAGGGCCTCGGCATCGCCGTTGATCGCGTCCTGCAGCTCGGTGCCGGCGTAGCCGATGGCTTCGGCGTTCACGAAGATGGTCGGGATGCCCGCGTTGATCATCGTGGCTTTCAGCAGGCCGACGCCGGGCACGTCGAGATCGTCGACCCGATTCCCGGTCGGGAACATCGCGCTGCCGGCGCCATCCTCCTCGGCGGCCGGGTCCATGAACTCGAGCTGCACTTCGGCGGCGGGGAAGGTCACGCCGTCGAGTTCGAAATCGCCCGTTTCCTGCACCGCGCCGTCGGTGATCGGCACGTGCGCAACGATGGTCTTGCCGATGGTGGCCTGCCAGATGCGCACGGTCGCCACGCCGTTTTGCGGCACACGGCTCGCGTCGATAAGCCCCGCGCTGATCGCAAACGGTCCCACGGCGGCAGAGAGGTTGCCGCAGTTGCCGCTCCAGTCGACGAACGCCTGATCGATGGAGATCTGCCCGAACAGGTAATCGACGTCGTGACCGGGCTTGCTGCTCTTGGAAATGATGACGGCCTTGCTGGTGCTCGAAGTCGCGCCGCCCATGCCGTCGATTTGCTTGCCGTACGGGTCCGGGCTGCCGATCAGGCGCAACAGCAGCGCGTCGCGCGCCGCGCCCGGCACTCGGGCGGCTTCGGGCAAATCCTGCAGGCGGAAGAACACGCCTTTGCTGGTGCCGCCGCGCATGTAGGTGGCGGGAATCTTGATCTGGGGAAGGTGGGCCATGGGGTGGGTATCCTGAGGAGACCGCGGGCGGCACGTTGTCGTGCCGTCCGCGTGTGATGTCTGAACGCGTTGTTATACGGCTTTCATCAAGCCGCCTTCGACGATTCGAGGAAGTCCTGCGCGAAGCGCTGCAGCACGCCGCCTGCTTCGTAGATCGAGACTTCTTCCGCGGTGTCGAGCCGGCAGGTCACGCTCGCTTCCACGCGCTCGCCGTTCTTGCGATGGATGACGAGCGTGAGATCCGCGCGCGGCTTGCGCTCGCCGATCACGTCGAAGGTTTCGGTGCCGTCGATGCCAAGCGTCAGCCGGTTCACGCCCGGCTTGAACTCGAGCGGCAGCACGCCCATGCCGACGAGGTTGGTGCGGTGAATGCGCTCGAACCCTTCGGCGACGATCGCTTCCGCGCCCGCCAGGCGCACGCCCTTGGCCGCCCAGTCGCGCGACGAGCCCTGGCCGTAGTCCGCGCCCGCGATGATGATGAGCGGCTGCTTGCGGTCCATGTAGGTTTCGATGGCTTCCCACATGCGCGTGACCCGGCCTTCCGGCTCGATGCGCGCGAGCGATCCCTTCTTCACCTGGCCGTCGACCACCGCCATCTCGTTGACGAGCGTCGGGTTGGCGAAGGTCGCGCGCTGCGCGGTGAGGTGATCGCCGCGGTGGGTCGCGTAAGAGTTGAAGTCCTCTTCCGGCAGGCCCATTTTGGCGAGGTATTCGCCCGCGGCGCTGTCCGGCAGGATCGCGTTGGACGGCGACAGGTGGTCGGTCGTGATGTTGTCGCCGAGCACCGCGAGGGCACGCAGGCCGCGCAGCGTGCGAACGCCCGCCAGCGCGCCTTCCCAGTAGGGCGGACGGCGGATATAGGTGCTTTGCGCGCGCCAGTCGTAAAGCGGGCTGATCGGCTCGCTGCCCGTGGCCGTGACGGCGAACATCGGCTCGTAGACCTTGCGGAACTGCTCGGGCTTGACGCTTTGCGCGACGATCGCGTCGATTTCCTCGTCGCTCGGCCAGAGGTCCTTCAGATACACCGGCTTGCCGTCCGGATCGGTGCCCAGCGCGTCCTGCTCGATGTCGAAGCGGATCGTGCCGGCAATCGCGTAGGCCACGACCAGCGGCGGCGACGCCAGGAAGGCCTGTTTGGCGTACGGATGGATGCGGCCGTCGAAGTTGCGGTTGCCCGAGAGCACGGCGGTCGCGTACAGGTCGCGCTCGACGATCTCCTGCTGGATCGCCGGATCGAGCGCTCCCGACATGCCGTTGCACGTGGTGCACGCGAACGCGACGATGCCGAAGCCGAGCTGCTCCAGTTCAGGCAGCAGCTTCGCTTCTTCGAGGTAAAGCTGCACCGCCTTGGAGCCCGGCGCGAGCGAGGACTTGACCCACGGCTTGCGCGCGAGCCCGCGCGCGTTCGCGTTGCGGGCCAGCAGGCCCGCCGCGATCACGTTGCGCGGATTGCTCGTATTCGTGCAGCTCGTGATGGCCGCGATGATGACGGCGCCGTCGGGCATCTGGCCCGGGATGTCTTCCCACTTGCCGGCGATGCCGCGCGCAGCCAGATCGGCAGTCGGCAGCCGCTTGTGCGGGTTGGACGGGCCGGCCATGTTGCGGACCACGCTCGAGAGGTCGAACTTGAGCACGCGCTCGTATTCGGCGTGCTTCAAGGTGTCGGCCCACAGGCCGGCGGTCTTCGCGTACGTTTCGACGAGCTTGACCCGCTCGTCGGCGCGGCCCGTCAGGCGCAGGTAGTCGAGGGTCTGCTCATCGATGTAGAACATCGCCGCCGTGGCGCCGTATTCGGGCGCCATGTTGGAGATCGTGGCGCGGTCGCCGAGCGTGAGGCTCGCAGCGCCTGCTCCGCGGAACTCCAGATAGGCGCCCACGACCTTTTCCTGGCGCAGGAATTCGGTCAGCGCGAGCACGATGTCGGTGGCCGTGATGCCGGGCTGGCGGCGGCCGGTCAGCTCGACGCCGACGATATCGGGCAAGCGCATCCACGACGCGCGGCCGAGCATCACGTTCTCGGCTTCGAGGCCGCCCACGCCGATCGCGATCACGCCCAACGCGTCGACGTGCGGCGTATGGCTGTCGGTGCCGACGAGCGTGTCGGGGTAGGCCACGCCGTCGACGGCGTGGATCACCGGGCTCATCCGCTCCAGGTTGATCTGATGCATGATGCCGTTGCCCGGCGGAATCACGTCGACGTTCTTGAACGCCTTCTTGGTCCAGTTGATGAAGTCGAAGCGGTCAACGTTGCGGCGGTCTTCGATGGCGCGGTTCTTCGCGAACGCGTCGGGGTCGAATCCGCCGCATTCGACCGCCAGCGAGTGATCGACGATCAGTTGCACCGGCACGACCGGGTTGACGAGCGCCGGGTCGCCGCCTTGCGCCGCGATCGCATCGCGCAGGCCGGCGAGGTCGACGAGCGCGGTCTGGCCAAGAATGTCGTGACACACGACGCGCGCCGGGAACCATGGGAAGTCGAGCTCGCGCTTGCGTCCGATGATCTGTTTGAGCGACGCGGAAAGCGTGGCCGGGTCGCAGCGGCGCACGAGGTTCTCGGCCAGCACGCGCGACGTGTAGGGCAGCTTGTCGTAGGCGCCGGGCTCGATCGCATCGACCGCGGCGCGCGTGTCGAAGTAATCCAGCCGGGTGCCGGGCAGGGGTTTGCGGTTTGCGGTGTTCATAGCGTGGGGAAAACGCGAGTTATGAGCGGGGCGGTCGGGGGACTGCGCGGGTTGTGTCGCGCATTATCCCCTTTCCCCATCAACGCTTTTCGATCGGCACGAATTTCAGGTCTTCCGGGCCCGTGTAATTCGCGCTGGGGCGGATGATCTTGTTGTCGATGCGCTGCTCGATCACGTGGGCGCTCCAGCCCGAGGTGCGGGCGATCACGAAGAGCG
>NZ_JAFLRF010000021.1 GCF_017315705.1 Trinickia mobilis
AGACCTGGGCGCTGATCGTCTGGCTGAACTACGCGGCGTGGCTGCACATGCGCCTGATGAAGGGGCTGCGCGGCGCGGTCGCCGCGTGGTGGGCGCTCACAGGCCTGCTGGTGACGACCTTCGCATTCCTCGGCGTCAACATGTTCCTGTCGGGGCTGCACAGCTACGGCAGCCTGTGAGGATAGCGAAAGACCATCTACGGGTCTCTACCCACGCATTTCGGCGAGCCTTCCTACTTCAAGCCTGCTTCGGCCCGGGCAAGAATGCAATCACGGGTCTCGGTGTGAGCCCGGTGCAAAGTAGGAGTAACCGAAATGAGACGAATCTATCTTCTGTTGCCCACCAAACAGTGTGCGTGGGCGATCGTCAACGAGATGCTGATGCAGCGGGTCGAGTGGCGGCATATGCATGTCATCGCCAACGAGAATGTGTCAATCAACGGCCTGCCGCAGGCATCGCTCGCGCAACGCAGCGACCTGCTGCCGGCGCTGGCGCGAGGCACTGCAGTGGGTTGCGCGACCGGGATGATGATGGCGCTGTTTGCACTCGCTTTTCCGCCCGAAGACCTCACAATCGCCGGCGGCGCCGTGGTGACGATCACGCTTTCAGGCGCGGGATTCGGCGCATGGGCGGCCTCGATGATCGGCATCGATGTGCCGAACACGCGATTGAAGCGCTTCGAAGAAGGGATCCATCGGGGCGAGCTTCTGATGATGATCGACGTTCCGAAGGACCGCGTGGAGGAGATCGAGCAGATGATCAAGATTCACCACGAGGAGGCGCGCATCGAGGGAACGGACCCGACCATCCCCGCGTTTCCGTGACGCGTGCGCAAGTCCTCCGGTGATCAACTGGCCGCGAGAAGCTGCTTGTAACGCTCCAGCACTCGCGGAACGTACAGTCGTGTTTCAGGCAGCGACGGAATACGATAGCCGGCACGAATCACGGCATTCTCTCCGGCATTGTAAGCGGCCAGCGTAAGCTCGACATTCTCCTTGAACAGATCGAGGAGGAATCGCAGATAGCGGGCGCCGGCCAGCACGTTGTCTCGTGGATTGAGCATGTCGCCTTCCGAGAAGCGACGGGCGGTTTCCGGCATCAACTGCATCAGTCCCAGCGCACCTTTTTCCGACACTGCCTTCGGGTTGTATCCCGACTCGACGTCGATCACCGCGCGAAGGAGTTCGGGCTGAACGCGAAAGGAGCGGCTGGCCTCGTCGATCACATCCGCGAACAAGGCGAGCTGAGCGCTGCCGGATGACTTGCGGGACGTGCGCTTCGCGCCAGGTTCGCCTGGCGGGTCATCTGCGACGATTACCTTCAATCCGGGCTTGCCCGGCACGTTCGTGAGAACGATCGCTCCGTTGCTGTCGACCCCGCCGAATATCTGTGCGAGCGCCGTACCTGGCAGCACCGCGCCGAGCATGGCGAATGCGGCAACGGTCACGCTTCCCAACGTGGATGGCGGGCGCCAATGCATCTTCGTGTTCTCCTGCACCTGAATTGTGGTGTAAGAAAGAACGGATCAGCAATGGGGCACCTCCCTACATTTTGAGGCGTGAAATGGCTGCCGCAATGCCCAGTTCAGGAACTTTACGTTCGAAACAGACGGTAACGGGCGGAAATCGGCGGTAATAAATCAATTGTCAAATGCGGTGTCTGCATTGTTCTCAATTTACGCAATTGCTACGAATTCATTTTCGTGCGGCGGCAAAAAAGGAGTGATTTCCCCGCGATCCGTAGTGATACCAATCCTCGGGAAAAGTCGAAGGAGTTCAAATCTGAAACATTTTCGACATCCGGTGTGCTCCCGATGTGCCGGGAAATGCAGAGATCCGCGCCGTTGCTCGCTTGCAGAGAGGTGGCGCGAACCTTGCGAATCTCAGGCGCATCGCAGTCGCCTGACAGAAACTTGAAGCAAACACTTAGGAATTCGAAATCAAAAAGTGAAAGATTTGTGAATGGCAGGAATATCGTCAGCGACCGGGACCAGTAGAACCGGGGAGAAAAGGCATGAATACCAAATGTCGCGTTGTAATCGCAGAGGATCACGATCTGCTGAGAAATGGGCTACGTTCGATGCTGTGTGCGCAAGGCGACTATGACGTCGTCGGCGAAGCAAGAGACGGCAAGGAAGCCTGCCAGCAGGCGATGACGCTCACCCCTCATCTGATCCTGATGGATCTGTCGATGCGGGGGATGAATGGCATCGATGCCAGCGCGACGATCAAGCGGCGATCGCCGAGCGTGCGGATCATTGCGCTCACGGTGCATCAAAACGAGGAGTACGTGCGGGAAGCGCTGCGTGCTGGCGTCGAGGGTTACGTGCTGAAGGACGTATCGTTCGACGAGCTGCTGGTCGCGATGCGCTCCGTCATGCAGGGTAAGAAACACCTGAGCGCGGACGTGTATGGGTACATGGTCGACTCGTTCGTCAGCGGCCGCGAAGCGCCCGCACCGAAGCATGTATGGGACGTTCTGACGGGGCGCGAGCGCAGCGTGCTGAAGCTGATCGCGGAAGGACGCACCAACCGGCAGGTCGGGCAATACCTGAACCTGAGTCCGAAGACGATCGAGAAGTATCGTGCGAGCATGATGCACAAGCTCCATATCGTCAATCTCACGGAACTGGTTCTCGTCGCGATGAACATGGGTCTGCTGACCTCGCTCGCCGCCAAGTGCGCTGAGCCGAACGTGGACGATGAGCACTTGCCGGAACGCTCCGATCCGGCGCCGGACTCCAGCCCGGGGGGCGAACTGCCCGAATACAGGATCGGCGATGCGGGCAACTGAGCGCGATCTAGAGCATCCAGGTCGCGCAGACGCGGGTACCCGTCGCGGCGGATGACTCGATCGAGAACGCGCCGCCGTGCATCTCGACGCGGTGCTGCATTCCGATCAGGCCCAATCCTGTCGTATACGCGTCTTCCGTGGCGAGCGGGTGGTTCTCATAGCCGATGCCGTTGTCCTGAATCGTCAACAGCAAGCCGCCCGCGTCACGCCGCAGGCTGAGGGAGATTTCCGTAGCCTCGGCATGCTTGACGGCGTTGTTCAGCGCCTCCTGAGCCACTCTGAACATGTCCGCCTTCAGATGCTCAGGCACGTCCTTATCCACGACATCGCAGTCGAACACCACCGACATCGTCTCCGTGCCGTGCTCGATGCGCCGGCACAGCGAACCCAATGCCGCAGGCAGCCCCAGCTTGTCCAGCATGAGCGGCCGCAGTTCGCCGCATATCTGCCGCACGTCGCCGATCGTTTCGCGGACTCTGAACACGGTCGCATCCAGCAGGTTCGCCGCATCGTCGACCTGCCCGCGGCGTATGCGCATCAGTGCGTCCTCCGTCATCAGCTTGACGAGGGTCAATGCCTGCCCGAGGCCATCGTGCAATTCCGCAGCAAGACGCTGGCGCTCCTTCTGCTGGCCCATCATCAGATACTTCTGGCACAACCGCTCGCTTGCATCGAACAGCTTGGGCGGGTCGGCAGACCTGGGCTCGAAGATCAGGGGCTCTTCGAAAAGCGTCAGCAAGACGATCGATTCCGTCTGTCTCGTGGGCAACCGTTGTTGATGCAGCGCGAGCCGCGTTGGATGGCCCGTCCGGCCGCTGATAACCGCACTGAACGAATGAAACTCGCGAGCCGCGCTCGCGGACAATTCGTCTGCCAATTCGGCGCGAAAGTCGTCGGGCGCAAGGTCGTCGAGACGCTTGCCGACGAGCTCGGCGCTCGAATAGCCGAGCAACGCGGAAGCGCTGCGGTTTGCCGACACGAAGGTCCCGTCGGGCGTGAGAATCGCGAGCGCGGCGCCACGCGCGTCGGTGACGACGCCGGTGTCGGATTGGCTGGGGTGGGCCGCGCTACGAAGCTTGCGCATTGCTTCGATCAGATCTGGCAATCCTACCTGCGGTCCCCCTGGCGGCCTTTCATCCATTGGAGCTCCCGATGGGTCGGCATAAGCAAATCGCAAGGTTACCGAAATTGTAGGCCGCGATCCAGGCGCGCCACAACGGGGAATTGATAGGGTCGCAGTGTGGGGACATCCCGGTTGCACAGTGCGGGTTTTCCATCAAGCGGGGATGCCCTACCGTCGTTTGGGGTCCCTCATCCAATGACGCTTGCCGGCAAGTTCATGACACTGCACGGGTGAGGGAGTGAAAGCGCCGCGACCTGCGCATCGCACAGCGCGACCTTTCTTCTCGTTTCCGGAGACCAGTATGAACAGGACTGCAAAATCAAGGATCGGCGCATTCGTGATGACGGGCGTGGCGCTCGCGGCAACGGCGGCGTGGAGCGCACCCGCCGAGGACGCTGCGGCCGTTGCCGATCCTCACGCGCATCATCACATGATGGCGGGCATGACGACGCGCACGACGGCCCAGTACACGCTGCCCTCGGTCGAACTCGTGCGCGACGACGGCAAGACCGTCTCGCTGATCGGCGAGCTGAACGATGGCCGGCCAGTGATCCTGACATTCATCTACACCACCTGCACGACGATCTGCCCGATGATCAGCCAGACGCTCGGGAAATTGCAGAGCGATCTGGGCAGGGACCGGGACAAGGTCCACATCGTGTCGATCTCGATCGATCCGGAAGAGGACACACCGGCACGGCTCAAGGCGTACGCGGCCAGGTTCGAAGCTGGCCCCGAGTGGCAGCACTATACCGGCACGGTCGAGGCGAGCGTTGCGGTGCAGCGCGCGTTCAACGTCTATCGGGGCGACAAGATGAACCACACGCCGGTTGCATTCCTGCGCGCCGCGCCCGGCAAGCCCTGGTTGCGCATCGACGGCTTCGCGACACCGTCGGAACTGCTCGCCGCCTATCACGACGTGACCGCTTCCAATTAGGCGCGCAGCGTCCAGCAAGGAGCGACGAAATTGGAAAAAAAACATCGTGTGCTGATTGCGGAGGACCAGCATCTATTGCGCAGCGGCCTTTGCCGCATGGTTTCCGAACTGGACGACTACTGCATCGTCGGCGAGGCGAGCGGGGGGATCGAAGCCCATCGCCTCGCCGGGGAGACGCTGCCCGATCTGATCCTGATGGATCTGACGATGCCGGGTGGCAGCGGCTTCGAGGCGATCACCGCCATCAAGCGCGACTCCCTGCGCATCCGGATCATCGTCCTTTCCGTTCATTGGAGCGAAGACCATGTGCGGGAAGCGTTTGCCGCCGGTGCCGATGGATACGTGGTCAAGGACGCATCGTTCGACCAGCTGGTCCGGGAGATGCGTTTCGTGATGCAGGGCAAGCGCATGGCCGGTGCCGATGCCAACCGGATCTGCGCAGACCCGCGCGGATCGCAGGAGGACATCGCGCACAAGGCGAGGTTGTGGAACGCGTTGACCGGCCGCGAGCGTACCGTGCTGCGGCTCGTGGTGGAGGGGCACACCAACCGCCAGGTTGGCGAGTGCCTGAGTCTCAGCCCGAAAACCATAGAAAAGCATCGCGCGAACCTGATGCGCAAGCTAGGCATCAGGAACCTGAACGGCCTCGTGCGCCTCGCGATCGACATGGGCGTGCTGACGCCGCCCCGCGACGAGCATGTGTGAAATCCCTCCAGACGGGGACGGTGCAACTGGGGGGTATTTACCCATGTCTTTGGACGGCACTCCCTACTTCTTGGCCGTATCGACCTGAACAAGAATGCATTCAACGGCTTCAGCGATGCTGAAGCGGTGAGTCGATACAGGGGGAAGCCGTGCATAGCGAATCGACCTCTATCCAACGCGGCATGCAGGAGCCGTCACGGCACTACGTCGGCCTTGCCGCACGCGCGCGCGTGAGCCGCGGCTTCACGCTGCTCGAGCTGCTCGTCGTGATGGTCATCATCGGATTGCTGGCGGGTCTCGTCGCACCCCGATATTTCGAACAGGTCGGCAAGTCGAACGTCAAGATCGCGCGTGCGCAGATCGTGTCGCTCGGCCAGGCGCTCGATCAATACCGGCTGGATGTCGGTGTGTATCCGACGACCGAAGAAGGCCTGGAGGCGCTCGTGGTCAAGCCGCAGAATGCGACCCGCTGGGGCGGGCCGTATCTGCAGAAAGCGGTGCCGGTGGATCCGTGGGATCGCCCCTATCAGTATCGTTCGCCGGGTGACCACGGCGACTACGACCTGTATTCGCTTGGCAAGGACGGGCGCGGCGACGGCTCGGGCGAGAACGTAACGATCTCGTCATGGTAGGGATGCGTGGCGCGGCTGCGCCGGGGGCGGGTTGTCTGCAAGGAGAGTCGACGTGAAGTACGTGCTGCGTGTCTTCGATACGAATGGCTCGGTCCAGACGCTGCGCATCGACAGCGATTCGTCGACGACCGCCACGGCGCTCGCGCGCTCTCGCGGCCTGCGCGTCGTGTCGGTTCGCGCCGACGGCGGCCGGCAGCGGCATCGTGCGAGCCGGCTGGGGATACACGGCGCCCGGTTCAACGTCGAACTCTTCGCCCGCGAGCTCGCCGCGCTGCTTGACGCGGGCGTGGGTGTCGTCGACGCATTGCGCACGCTTGGCGGCAATGAACGCCGGGAGACGTCGGCGCAAGTGTATCGCGACCTCTTGCGCCAACTCGAAGAGGGGCAATCGCTGTCCGCGGCGCTCGAGCACGCAAGCCATATCTTCCCGCCGGTGCTGGTTGCGTGCGTGAAGGCGAGCGAGCAGACCGGCGGTCTCGCCGATAGCCTCACCCGTTACTCGCGCAACAGCGCGACACTCCATGAGCTGCGTGCACGGGTGGTGTCGGCGGCGATCTATCCGACGGTCCTGCTGCTCGTCGGCGCGGCTGTGGTCCTGTTCCTGCTCGGCTTCGTGGTGCCGCGCTTCGCCAGCCTTCTGGAGCACAGCGGGCGCGCGCTGCCGCTGCTATCGCGCCTGCTGATGGCCTGGGGCGGCATGGTGCACGCGCACGGGTCCGAGCTGACCCTCGGCCTCGCCGTGCTGGCCGCGGCGACCGGCTTCGCGTTGCGCCGCCCGTTCGTACGGAACTGGATCGCCGATCGCTTGCTGGCCCTGCCCGGTATCGGGCAACACTTCCGCGTTTTTCGCCAGTCGCAGTTCTATCGCACGACTGCCATGCTCGTCGACGGCGGCATTCCCGCAGTGAAGGCCTTCGACCTTGCACGAGGCCTGGTCGGACGCGCGGACCAAGCCGCGCTCGCCGGCGCCCTGCAGCAGGTGCGCAACGGCGCGAAGGTCTCGGATGCGTTTCAGGAGGCGGGGCTCGCCAACGCGATCGCGTACCGCCTGCTGACGGTAGCAGAGAAGACGGGCGGTCTCGGCCCCGTGCTCGACCGGATCGCGGCGTTCCAGGAGGCGCAGGTGTCGCGCACGATCGATCTGATTTCGCGACTGATCGAGCCCGCGATGATGATCTTCATTGGCGTGGTGATAGGCGGCATCGTCGTGCTGATGTACATGCCGATCTTCGAAATCGCGTCGAGCATTCAGTAGAACGTATTGGGGAAGCGCGTGGATACCGTCATCGCCCTACCGGAAGGCCTTCACGCCGAAGCGCGCGCCGATCTGCGCGACGCACTGAGAGCGCTCGGCGAGCGGCATGGTTCCGGCCTCCGCGCGCTCGAGGAACTGATGGCGCAGACCTCGCTCAGCGCGGACGAACTGCGCGTGCAACTGGCAGCGCTTTTCCGGATGAAGTCGATCGCTATGCGCGAGCTGAATCAGCTCGAACCGGATTTCGAAGTGATTCCGTTCGTCGACGCGACAACCCGCCTCTGCGTGTGCTTCCACGATCCGGACGGCGGCAATGGGCTGCTGTTCGCGATCGCCGATCCGCTCGATGCACGCACGCGCGGCTGGGTCGAGCATCGGATGCGCTCGCGGCCCAGCGTCCCGTATCGCTGGGCGCTCGCAAGCGCAGGAGACGTCAATGCGTATCTAGCCGTGCGCGAAAAGGACGTCCGCGCGATGGACTCCCTCGCGTTCGACGACCCGATCCAGAACACGGTCGATCCGGCCTCGCTGGCGTTGACGCTGCAGGGCATCAGCAGCGACGACAGTCCGGTGGTCAGACTGCTCAACTCGACGATCTACGACGCGCTCAAGATGATGGCGAGCGACATTCACCTCGAATGCCGCGCGAATGGGTTGATGATCAAGTGCCGCGTGGACGGCGTGCTCACCGTGGTCGGCCGTGCCGAGGGTCGCGACGTCGCGGACCAGGTGCTCTCGCGCGTGAAAGTGATCTCCGAGCTCGACATCGCGGAGCGGCGCGTGCCTCAAGACGGCCGTTTCAAGGCGCAGTACGCGGGGCGTGAAATCGACTTCCGCGTGTCGATCATGCCGAACCAGTTCGGCGAGGATGCGGTGCTGCGGATCCTGGACCGCTATCAGCTTTCGCAATCCGCAGGCGGTCTGACGCTCGAGGCACTCGGCTTTCAGGAGGGCGACACGCGCTTCATGCGCACGATCGCATCGATGCCGTACGGGATGCTGCTCGTCACGGGGCCGACCGGAAGCGGCAAGACAACGACGCTCTACGCGATCCTGACGGAAATCAACAACGGCCTCGAGAAGATCGTGACGATCGAGGATCCGGTCGAATACCAGCTAGGCGAGATCCTCCAGATCCCGGTCAACGAAGCGAAGGGACTCACGTTCGCACGCGGACTGCGCTCGATTCTCCGGCACGACCCGGACAAGATCATGGTCGGAGAAATCCGCGATCCGGAAACGGCGCAGATCGCCGTGCAGGCCGCACTGACCGGGCACCAGGTGTTCACGACCGTCCACGCGAACAACGTGTTCGACGTGATCGGCCGCTTCACCAACATGGAGGTCGATCCGTACAGCTTCGTTTCCGCGCTGAACGGCGTGGTTGCACAGCGCCTGTTGCGGCAATGCTGTCCGGACTGCATGACCGAAGACACGGTCGACAACGAGACGCTCATCCGCTCCGGAATCGACCCGGACGCAGCGGGCAGCTACCTCTTTCGCCGCGGCGCCGGCTGCGCCTCATGCCGCGGCAGCGGGTATCGCGGACGACGTGCGATCGCCGAGGCGCTGCGCATGAACGACGAGTTGCGGCAACTGCTGTCGGAGCGCGCGCCGCTCGGACACATCAAGGCCGCGGCGATGCGCTACGGCATGCAGACGCTGCGCGTCGCCGCGATCGATCTCGTGAAGCGCGGCGAAACGACACTCGAGGAGATTAACCGTGTCACGATGGTTGAATAGTCCGCTTGCGATTGGAGTCGGCACACGCGAAATCGTCGTCGGGGTACGCGCGCCCGGACAGTGGCGCTCGCGCAAACACCTGCCGCCCGCGGAGCCGGCCTGCATCACGATTCCCGATGACCAGTACGGCACCGAGTCGGGTCTGCTCGACGCGCTGCGCGCGGCTCTCGTCACCACGTCCGGCGCCGCTGCGGGTGACGCAGATGAGAAAGCGCCCCGCGAGGCGAAGTCGTCGACGCGCAACGCACACGTGGTGCTGGACGATTTCTGGGGCAACCACGCGATCTTGCGCGGCGACTTTCGCACCCTGCGAGCGCGCGAGCTCGAAGAGATCGCGCTGGCCCATTTCACCGATACCTATGGGATCGCCGGCGAATCGCTGCTGGTGCGCTTCTGCTTGCAGCCAGGCGGCCGTGCGCTGTTTGCGAGCGCCATGTCCCGCGCGCTTCATGACGGCATTCATGAAGTGAGCGCCGCCGGAGATGTCCGCATTTCCCGCTTGAAACTGGGTCTTCCGGAAATGCTCAATCGCATCGATGTCGCGGCGGGCGGCGACACGCTGCTGATGTTCGTCGCCGAGGAGTTGATGCAGGCCGTGATGATCGAGCGGCGCGGCTGGGCCGCTTATGACGCGCAGCGCCTCTTTCCCGGCGATGCGGGCAACGCTTCGCGGCTTGCCGAACTGGCCGAGCAGCTGTTCGAACGCTCGGCGACTCGTGCGGGCCTCAAGCGGGAAGATTGCACGATCTATCTGTTCGGGAACGACACCGACCCGGCGCCGTTCGAAGCGCGTTTTGCGGCTGCGGTGCGGCCGGCACAACCGGCGGCGGACAGCGCACCCGCCCGTCGGCTGATGGAGTATGCGCAATGATCCAGATCCTCGATATCGACTTCGGCAGGCGCCGTGTCCGCTCCGGGACGAGCGGCTTGATCCTGTTGTGCGCCGCGGTTCTGCTGCTGCTCGTATGCGGCGCGCGGCTTTGGCATGCGCATGCCGAGAACGATCGCGTGCAGGCGGAGCTCGACGCCGTCCGGCATCGGACGCTCGCGCAGAAACACGCGGTGAAGCCGCCGCCGACACCGGCCGCCAAGCAGGCGGAAAAGCAGAGCCTGTCGATACTGCGCGAACTGACTGTGCCGTGGCAGGACCTCTTTTCGATCGTGGAAGATTATCCGGACCATGATGTCGCGCTGATCGGCATCGACCAGAACCCTGCGCAGAGCCAGATTCGCATCACGGCCGAAGCGAAGAATGTCGACGCGATGATCGCGTACCTGAAGTATCTGCAGACGAGCGTGCTGCTGCGCGAAGCCGTGCTCAACGAGCATCTGGTCGAGACCAATGTGCCGGGCAAGCCGGTTCGTTTCCAGATCACTGCCGTCTGGAGGAAGTCATGAAAGCGGATCAACTGCAGGACCTGCTGCTGACACTGCGGTTCGAGCTACGGCGCTCGTACGGCCTGCCTGGACTCCTCGGCGCGCTGATGATCGGCGCGGCAGCCCTCATGTGCGCCGAGATCTCCAGCGTGGACGCCGATACGAAGGAGATGCAGGATCCGGCGCGGCTCGCGCTGGCGGCCAAGGCGCACCATCTGGCCGGCACGCGCAGCGTGGAGGCGGACGCGATAGCGCTCGACGCCTTGCCGGAGCTGTTCCCGCGCTTTTCGCAAAGCGCGGATGATATCGCGGCGATATTCGAGCAGGCACACGGCAGCAATCTGACACTTGGGTCTGCCGAGTACCAGGTGAACACGGATGCGGGCACGCGCTTCACGCGCTATCAGGTGATGTTGCCCGTCAAGGATCAGTACAGCGCGATCCGGCATTTTCTTGCGTCGGTGCTCAACAGCGTGCCGAATGCAGCGCTACGGGAAATCCATGTCGAGCGTCCCGCGGTGGACGGCAATATTCTCGACGCGCGGGTGCGCTTCGAACTGATTTACCGGAGCGCCCAGCCATGAAACCCGCTCTGCGCATGCGTGTGCTGCTGGCGTTTTGCGGATTCGCGGCCGCCGGGGCAGCGTATCGCGTGCTGGTCGCGGCGCCCCAGACGCCGGCGCACGTCGCCGTGCTCGACAGCCGGCATCGCAGCGACGCGCACGCGGGGCCAGTTGCCATGCACCGCATGCTCGCATCCGGGGCGGCCGCAAAGACCGCGGCGCCGGCATCCGCGGCGCATGGCGCGGCCGCCAGCACGGCAGCGGCGACACCCCGTGCGAAGCTCGTCTCGTTGCGCGCGCCGCTTTCCGTCGAATCGGCCCACGATCCATTCACGGCTTCTTCGTGGCTTCCGCCGCCGCCTCCCGTCGAAGTGCCGGCCGCACCGGTGCGGCCGGCTCCCCCGGTCGCGCCCCCCGTGCCTTTTACCTACGTGGGGGAACTCGACGCAAAGGCGGACAAGCCGCAGGTTTTTCTCAGCAACGGTGACCAGTTGCTGATCGTGTCGCCAGGCGATGAGATCGATAGCCAGTATCGCGTCGAGTCGGTGTCGGAGTCGGACGTGGTGCTGACCTACCTGCCGCTGCACGAAAGACAGGTGGTATCCATTCCAAGAGAGGACAAGTGAATGAAAACCTCACGCACACGGGGTGCGAGCCGCGACGAGGACTGCGGCCCATCAACACGCCTCTCGCCAGTCATCCTGTTCCATGTCCAGTGCTCGGGCGCGACGCAGGTCGCGAGAAGGCGTGCGCTTGCGATCGCCGTGTCGGTGCTCGCCTTCAGCGGCTGCATGCACGTCCCGAACATTCATGACGATCCGACCAACGCACAGGTGAAGGTCGACTATCTGAACCAGCGCAACAGCCAGGTCAACGCGCTGCTCGACCAGGCCGATCTATTCCGCCGGAACTACCAGTTCGACGAGGCGGTCCAGCGACTCTATATGGCGAACGAGATCGACCCGACCAATGAGCGCATACGCAAGATCGGGGCGATGATCGATCACGACCGCAAGGATCTGGCCATCCTGCAGGAGGCCGACCGCATGATGAAGCGCGGCTCCTATGCGCAGGCGGCTGATCGGGTGCACCGCGTGCTGGTGGAGAACCCGACCAATACCCTCGCGCTGCAGATGCAGAAGGAGCTCGACGAGAAGCGCAGGCAGCAACGCGCGGAACGGGACGACAAGCTTGCTGCTTCGTCGATCATGCAGAAGCCGGTGACGCTGCAGTTTCGCGACGCGAACGTGCGCATGGTGTTCGAAGCGTTGTCGCGCACCACGGGGCTGAATGTGATTTTCGACCGCGACGTCCGCGCCGACCTGAAGACGACGATCTTCGTGACGAACGCGTCGGTGCAGGACACGGTTGACATGATCCTGATGCAGAATCAGCTCGACAAGAAGCAGCTCAACGCGAATACGCTTTTCATTTACCCCGCGACCCCCGCCAAGCAGCTCGAATATCAGGAGCTCAAAGTACGCACGTTTCAGTTGTCGAACGTCGACTCCAAGCAGATCCAGCAATTGCTGAAGAGCATTCTGAAGATCAAGGAGGTCGTGATCGACGAGCGTGCGAATACCGTGACGATTCGCGGCACGCCGGACACGATCAAGGTTGCCGAGGAGATGATCGCCGCGCAGGATCTGCCGGATCCCGAGGTGATGATGGAGGTCGAGGTGCTGGAGGTGTCGCACGAGCGCCTCTCCGATCTCGGCATCGACTGGCCGAACTCGTTCACGGTGTCGACCCCGAGTACCGTGGATACATGGGGCGCGCTGCATCATCTGCCGGTCAATGCGCTGAACGTCAGCGGCCTCTCGGCCACGGCGAACTTCAAGCTCACCGACACCGATGCGAACCTGCTTGCGAGTCCGCGCATCAGGACACGCAACCGGGAGAAGGCGCGGATCATGATTGGCGACAAGGTGCCGGTGATCTCCAGCTCCAGCACGCCGAGCACGAGCGGCCCATCCTTTACGCAGATGATTCAGTACCTCGATGTCGGCATCAAGCTCGAAGTGGAGCCACGGGTCTATCGCGACGGCGACGTCGGCATCCAGCTGAATCTCGAAGTCAGCAACATCACGAATACGATCTCGAGCAACAATTCACAGGGCTTGAATTCGCTCGCCTATCAGATCGGAACACGCAGCGCATCGACGAGTCTCCGCCTACGGGACGGCGAAACCCAGATTCTCGGCGGCCTCATCTCGGATGAGGACCGCAGGACTGCCGACAAGGTGCCGGGTCTCGGGCAATTGCCGGTACTAGGGAGGCTGTTCTCCAACCACCAGGGTGACCACACCAAGACCGAGATCGTGTTGCAGATCACGCCGCACATCATCCGGCCGCAGCTTGCTGCCGATGCGGACACGCAGGAATTGTGGTCGGGCACCGACGTCAATGTGCACGCCGACCAACTGCGGCTGGATCCCGTCATGGCGAGCGCGGAAACGTCCGTGGTGCCTGCGGCGAAGCCGATGCCCGGCATGGTCGGCGGCGGCACGGTAGGCGGCGCGTCGCCGGCAGCGACTCCCGCGCTGCCGTCCCCGTCGAACGGCGCGTTCGGGCAGATGGCGCCGGCGCCGCGCACGACGCCGCCGCCCGAACCGTACGGTGGACGCTTCTCGAGATCGCCTGCACCGCAAGCGGCTCCCGCAGGGCGGGCCGCCCAGAGCGCGGCGCCGGCACCGGCTGCGCCGCCGCCAGCGGATCAGGCGGGCGGCGAAGCGGAGCCGGGCCCTGGGGCCGCCGAGACACCGGCGCCCGCGCCGCCCGCCGCACCGCCAGCGCCGCCAGCATCGCTGCAGATGCCGCCTGGCACCATGCCGAGCGATAACCCGCTTCACTCGATCCAGAACGGGTACTGAACCGTGGCCACCGGACAGAGCGCGATGCGCTTGCACGGCGCAGGCCGGCTCGATCAGCGTGGATTTACGCTGATCGAGCTGGTGATCACGCTCGCGCTCGTGGGCATTCTCGCGCTCGCGATCATGCCGTTTTCGGAACTGATCGTGCAGCGTCAGAAGGAGCAGCAGCTGAGCGATGCGTTGCGCGAGATCCGTACCGCGCTCGACGCCTACAAGGAGGCGAGCGATACCGGTCTCATCGACAAGGAAGCGGACGCATCCGGCTATCCGCCGACGCTGACCGTACTCGTGACCGGCGTGAAGAACGCCAAGGATCCGAAAGGCGGCCTGCTGATGTTCCTGCGTCACGTGCCGCGCGATCCATTCTTCAGCGGCGACCCGGACACGCTTGCCGAGGAAACGTGGAGCGCGCGGGCCTATGGCGAGCCGCCGGACCAGGCGGCGGGCGGCGACCCGGCCATCAGGAGCGAACAGGCTGGCAAGGATGTGTTCGACGTGTCGTCGAAATCCGATCGCGTCGGCATTAACGGTATCCCGTACAAACAATGGTGACGGTGCATCATGAAACCCGCTCGCACGCACAAGACCCGCGGCTTCACGCTGATCGAACTCGTTGTCGTGATGGCCATCATCGGCCTGCTTCTGACGATAGCGGTGCCGCGTTATATGCACAGCATCGAACGCGGGAAGGAGCAGGTCCGGCAGCAGAACGTCGCGGTGATGCGCAATGCGATCGACCAGTACTACGGGGACAACGGTCAGTATCCCGAGACGCTCGACGAACTGGTGGCGAAGCATTACCTGCGCGCCGTTCCCGTCGACCCGGTCAATGGCGATGACAAATGGGCTGTGATGGCTTCGCCGGACGAAACCAAGCCGGGCGTCTACGATGTGGCGCCGGCGAGCAGTCCGCAGGGTGCGCCACCGCGCGCGGACGGAGTCGCCAAATGAGCGGCACCGCCTGCTCTTCGCGCGGCGCCGGGCCCGCGAAAGCGCGTGCGAGGCAGCGCTTGGGGCCACGTGCTGCGCAACAGGGCGGGCTGGTGCTGCTGGCGCTCTTGATCGCACTGATGCTGATGTCGATCGCATTGGCCGGCGCGCTCGACGTGTGGTCGCTGCAACGGCGCCGAGAGCAGGAGAAGCAGCTGCTGTTCGCCGGCAACCAGTACCGGCAGGCGATTCTGCGGTATTACCGCGTCGGCCGGGCTTACCCTGCATCGGTCGATGACGTGCTCAACGACACACGCTTTCCCGCGCCTTTGCATCACCTCCGTCGCCCCTATCCGGATCCGATCACTGGCAAGAATGATTGGGTGTTCATGATGTGGGGCGATCGTTTCTACGGTGTCTTCAGCAGATCAGAGGCGGCCACCATCAAGCGCGCGGGATTTCCACGCCAATACGAGGACTTCGAGGGCGCAGAGACCTATCTGGGGTGGAAGTTCCTTTATCTGGCCCCGGGCCTGCGAACCACGCCGCCCAACGCTGTCCCCGCCGCGCCCGGGATTGCGGCCAGCTTTCCCGCCCTGTCTGGCTTTGAGGGTGGATATCTGCCGGGCCAGCGGCCATCCGGCTCACGGTGACGCGTGACGTATTCGTCCCGCTATCGCCGCAACACAACTAACCAGTAGCGTCAAATTGCCGCTATACGATGGGGAACCTCATGATAGACGAGAGACTTGGTACGCTCGGCCACCTACTCATCGCGCTGCTTGTTGCAAACTGGCCGCGCTCGACCAACCGCCAGTGACGAGCGGCGACGGGTCGACCGTTCCTCTGCCAATTTCTTTTAGCGTCTCGCCTATTCGCCATGCTCAACCGCCACCGTCAGAAGATCGGTGCCTGGCTTGGGATGCTTGCCATCCTGTTGAGCGTGGTCGCGCCGACGGTGTCTCAGGTGCTGCTTGGCGCGAATGGCGGCGTCGAGCATCACGCGCATCACTTCCATCACCATCATCCGGCCGTCGAGGTCGCGTTGGATGCCCATGCCGGGCATCACCATGGCTCCGATTCATCGTCGGTCTGCGACGCGTGCCCGTATTGCGGACTGATCGCGCACTTGCCAGCCTTGCCCAGCGTGGCCGTCGCATCGAGCGTCGCGCCGCTGCGTCCCTCCTTTCCTCCACCCCTCGTCACCGCTGCGTTCCGCCCGTACACGGTGCTGACGCTGGCTCAGCCGCGCGCTCCTCCCGCCTGGTCCTGATCTTCGTCGACGTTTTCAGCCAATGCGGCGATGTCGGTGAACGGCCTTCCTGCATTGACGCGTGCCTGCCGTGTGCTCCTCGGGGAGAACAACGAAGTTCCCCAAAGGGGCGGCCTGCGCGAATTCATCACGACAATTCGATTAGGACCTCAACATGCGAACCACTCTCAAACGGAGCGCCGCAGCGCTATGCGCGCTTGCGCCGTGCCTCTTTTCACTCGATGCGTCAGCCCATGCGGTCGTCGGCGACCGCGTCTTTCCGGCCACGATGGCCGTCGACGATCCCGGCGTCGGCGACGAATTCAATCTGCAGTTCAGCCACATCAAGACGGCCGACAGCAACGGCAACGACATGAACGTCAACACGGTGTCCTACGAGTGGGACAAGCTGATCACGAAGAATCTCGCGTTCAGCATCGCGAGCAACTACGCGAGCCAGAACTCGCCGGACGGCAACGCGAAGGGCTGGGACAATTTCACCCTCGGCGCGAAGTACCTCGTCTACGCGAATGCGCGGCACGAGTTCATGGCGTCGGTTGGGCTTCTCGCGACGCTCGGCGGCACCGGCTCGAAAGCGATCGCGAATTCATTTTCGACGTTCACCCCGACCGTCTATTTCGGCAAGGGCTTCGGCGACTTGCCGGCGTCGCTCGGACTGTTGCGTCCGTTCGCGATCACCGGCACGATCGGCCCGAACCTGACGACCGCGTCGTCGGACCAGGGACCGGACTCGCTTGGCTGGGGCTTGACGCTGCAGTACAGCATTCCGTACCTGCAGCAGCAGGTGAAGGATCTCGGATTGCCGCAGCCGTTCGCCAATCTGATTCCGGTCGTTGAATTCCCGATGAGCACCTGCACGGCTGGCGCGTGCTCTGGACAGACAACGGGCACGATCAACCCCGGCGTGATCTGGATCAATCGCTACGGGCAGTTCGGCATCGAAGCGCAGATTCCCGTCAATAGCCGGACCGGCACGCACACGGGTGTCTTGGTGCAAGCCCATATCTACTTCGACGACATCTTCCCGAACTCGATCGGCAAGCCGCTGTTCTGACCCAATAGGAGACCTTTCATGAAACTGCACACAAACGCACGGGGCACTGTTGCCGCGCTCTTGATCTCCGGTTGTCAGCTCGCGTACGCACACGCCTACCCGACCCATCAGGCGCCGGGGGCTGGCTCGACCGTCCCGGCCTCACAGAGGGATGTCGCGATCGATTTCGACGACGGGCTCGAGCCCGCGTTCAGCTCGATCACCGTCACGGACGCGCAGGGCAAAGCTGTCACCCGCGCCAAGGCCGTTGTCGACCCGTCGAACCAGAAGCACATGTCGGCGGCGCTGAGCCCGCTGACTTCAGGCGTCTACACGGTCTCGTGGGTCGCCGTCGCCGCGGACGGGCATCGCACGCAGGGTCACTACACCTTCACGGTGAAGTGACCGTGGAGCCGCTCGTCGCCGTGCAGATTGCTGTGGCAGCCGTGCAGGATATGCTGTTCGCGACGGCGGCCGGCTCGCTCGCGTGCGCCGTGATAGGGAAGCGAAGCGGCATGGGCGCGCCGACCACGCTACGCGGTTGGCAGGCGGGTCTCGCGCTCGCGTTGGCGCTCACGGCCCTCGCGTACCTCTGGCTGCAGTCAGCCGTGATGAGCGGCTCGACGCTTACCGAGGCAGGCCCCGCGGTCACCGCCGTGCTCACGGAGTCGCACTACGGCGTCGCATGGTCGGTTGGGTTCATCGGCGCGCTGCTGGCGACGCTGAGCCGCCTCTTCGACCGGCGCGGCCTGCCGCTGTTCGCCGCGGGCCTCCTCGCGTGGGCGGCGGGCAAGGCGGCAGCGAGCCACGCGGCCGACGCGGGCGACTTCTCGGTGCGAGAAGTCATCCATGTCGTGCATCTGTGTGCGACCGCGCTATGGGCCGGCAGCGTGATCGTCGCGGCAGTGATGCTGCGCCGGCTCGCGCCGACCGCTCGCGCAGCGGCCGAGCACAGGGCGGCTTTCTGCACCGAGCTATCGCATCTGGCGACGTCCGCACTTCTCGTCGTTCTGATCACCGGCTTCTACAACGTGATGCAGGACACCGAGCAGGCGAGCGTGCCGTTCTTCGGCATGGCCTGGGGCTGGATACTCTTGGCAAAGCTCGCGTGCGTCGCCGCGGCGGTGGCATTGGGCGGCTGGAACCGAGTGGTGGTCTTGCCCGATCTACACGCCCGAGCGCGGCAGGACGGTTCGGCTTTCATGGCCGCGCAAGGCCGCTTCGACACTTGGCTCGCCATTGAAGTGCTCGTCATGTTGGCCGTTCTTGCGATCGCGGCCGTGCTGGGACATACGTCTGCGACGGGCGGCTTATGAACGACCCACGCCCGAACCGAGCCCTCTACCGCGCGAGCGGTTTCGATCTTTGTCATATCGTGGCTGGCGACGCGATACGCAACAATGCTGTTTGTGCCGTGAACTTCACAGTCCTGCATCACGGTCGGGGCGATATGTACGGGGAAACGGGGATGGCGGTCCAGTCGGGTTGCCTTTCACCGCCGGTCAGCCGGTGAGCAGTGCTTTGTCGCGGGCAATGACTTCGGGTAAATGGCCGCGCAGGAAGTCGACCCACGTCCGTGTCTTCGCATCGATGAATTTGCGCGAAGGGTAGAGCGCGTAAATGTTCATGTTCTGCAGCGTGAGATTGGGCAGCACGCGAACCAGCGTGCCGTTTCGCAGACCGTCGACTGCTGCATACAACGGCAGCACGCCGATGCCCATGCCTTCGCGAATTGCGACAACAAGTGATTCGGCGATATTCACCTGCAACGGGCCGCTGACCTGTATGAGTTCACTGCCATCAGGTCCTTCGAGCAGCCACTCGTGCGGCGGAAAAGCGGGCGTATTCAGTATCAGGCATTCATGCTGCGCCAGATCGCCCGGTCGCTGCGGGGTGCCGCGCGAATGCACATAGTCAGCCGATGCGCAGAGGATGTTGAACGTCGACCCGAGCAGGTGCGAAACCATCTCCGAGTCGGAAAGCGAATGAGCCGCAACGACGGCGACATCGCTGCCGCCTCCGAAGAGATCGGGCGGGCTCTGCGACAAGGTTAGTTCGACCCTCACGTCCGGATACTGGGCACGATACCTTGCGATCGCCGGCAGCACGTAGTGTTGTCCAATGCTTGCGTAACTGAATATCCGCAACGTGCCGGCTGGGCGCTCATGCGCGCCGCTCGCCTCCTCCTCTGCCTTGCCGACGTCGGCGAGGATCTGCTGACAGCGCTGCAGATATTGCTCGCCAGCGGGCGTGAGGGCAAGACGCCGCGTCGAACGGTTCAGCAGGCGGGTGCGCAGGTGGGCTTCGAGTTCTGATACCGCGCGCGACATGGCGCCGGTCGTCGAATTGAGCGACTCGGCCGCAGCAGTGAAGCTGCCGGCTTCGACGACCCGCGTGAACACCCGCATATTTTGTAGCGTGTCCATAAAATCTTCACGTGTGGCAAAGAATTATTCTCGCACCACCACGCCACGCCAGTCGAGTTTCGGGATCTACCCGGCAAATACGCGGCAAGCATCAGCAACACCGTGCAATGCCGCGCCACTGTGCATGGTCACACTACAGGATACGCACCCCGCTCGGCGCTGCTCCGCAATTCTTTTAAAGGAGCAAAAGTGCGGGTCGTTGTGGCGATCGCCGCCACCCAGACCGTGAAGATCTGTGAGAAGCCATCGGGAGCCCGATGGCGGAGGTATCGATAACGACGGGCCCACTACCCCGGACGCTACCTCGATAGCGAGCCAGTTTTAGAGTGCAGACGCGCAGAAGTGCAGCACGCTCGGAGTGCGACGCTCAATTGCTGGATGCTTTCGGCATCCCTCTGGCGCGTCCGGATCAACGCATCAGGGGTGGTTGTACATCGCGTTCCAGTCGGCAGCAGACACCCCACTCCGACCAGCTGACTGCGACGAACCGCTCACGCCGCCGCCGTAACCGCTTGCTGCGCCGTTCTGTGCAGCAACACGTGCTTCTGCGGCCTCTATGTTTTTCGGATACTGAGTTTGATCGCTCGAGGGGTTGTAGCCCGCCCGTTCAAGCTGGACAAGTTCGGCCCGCACCTGCGCACGGGTTACAGGCGCATTCGACTGTTGAGCGAACGATACGACCGGTGCAGAAAGCACAGCGGCAACAACAACGGCTTGAACAAGGGACTTCATGATGAGCTACCTCGAGACTTGGTTTTGTCCTGCTGCGAACACCCTTGTTCGTAGCCAGTGGGGACAGTCTAAGTAGACAGGCACTTAAGATTAAGGCCGATGTCTGGAGGAGATCGTTGTCGGATTTGGGAAAACCACCGGAAGGTGCGCAGAGCGCCGACGCAGCGCAAACGGCTTCCACCAAGTAGGCTTGAGTGACGCCGATCGATGCCCAACATCTCGCATCCCTGTTTGGGCCGGGCCGATTCGGGTTCGCTTCGATTAGTACCGCGCCATGCGCACAGCTCTCTGAGCCGGAATGCTTGACGGAGTCTGCAAGCAAGTAGTGGTAGCCGGCCACGCAGTTCCTGAGGCAACTTGCCGGCGTGCCTGATCAGGGCGTTGATGACCGTCTCGGTATCCTTGCTATCGATCTTCACCAGCATCACGAAGCGGGTTTGACTTTCGACGAGAGTTGCAATCTGGCTGTTGGCGCTGCCAAACAGCAGATCACCTTCCCAGTGGCCCAGCCGCGCACGTAGGGCAGCGCACGGATGCAATTGATGCACGAGTAAGTCCAGAAGTCGACCAGCACCGCCTTGCCGCGCAGCGACTGTGCAGTGAGCGGCGCGCTGTTGAGCCACCGGGCGGCGCCAGCCAGAGAGGGCAGTTCGCCTTCCACCGGCAGCGCGCCCGTGGCTCTGGCGGCGGCCCGCAGGGGGCCAACGAGATGTACCGCGTCAATCAACTTCTGTTCGATTCCGCCGGTACTCGCCAGCGACACCCGTGTCAGCAGATGAGCATCCAGCCCGAGCGCAATGGCGGCCACCTCCGCGAGCACCAGCACACCCAAAGTGCGGCGCACCAGTTCGCCGGCGCCAGGCGAGCGCTTCATGGCGGCGGCGGCGAAGGTGAGCACCATGCCGGCCAGCATGGGCAGCCCATTGCGCGCAAACGGCCGGTCCGCGCGCGCGAATACGAAAGGCAGCACGGGCAGGATGCAGGGACTCAGAACGGTGAGTACCCCGCCCAGGTAAGCAAGGATCAGTAACAGCATGGGAGAGACTTCCGTGGTGGGTTCATGGCGCTATTCGCGCGGCCTCGCGCCCGGGTCATGTCCAGGTGCGCGAGGCTGCGGACAGCACGTCCTGGCGTCTACGCTCGTCTACTTTGCAGCAGCCTCGATGACTCGAGCGACCGCATCCGGATGCGAGATATAGACAGCGTGGCCTGCGCTCACTTCGGTAACCTTGGCGCCCGAGCGTTGATACATCCAGCGCTGAAGCTGGGGGCTCACTACATGATCCTGTGTGGTCAGCACCGCGTAGCTAGGCTTGGTTCGCCAAGCCGCGACAGGCACAGGTGCTGCCACGGCTTTCTGCGCGAGTGGCTGCTGCGAGTCCGCCAGGAATTGCGCCTCTGCAGGAGGGAGATCCTCCGCATAGGTCTCGCGGAATTTCGCCGGCGGCATGTAGAAGAATTTGTCCGGCGTGGCGCGCATGGCATCATTTGGCGCGGCAAACTTCTGCAAGAGTTGGCCGCTGGCTTCGCCCTTGTCGGGTTGGAGGGCGGCTACATAGACGAGTGCGCTCACCTTCGGGTCGGCGCCTGCATCCGTGATCACGGAGCCGCCGTAGCTATGACCGACCAGCACGACAGGGCCCCGCTGCTGATCGATGACGCGTTTGGTCGCGTCGACGTCCTCGGCGAGGCTGGTAAGCGGCTCTTGCACGATGCTCACGTGGTAGCCGTCTTTCGACAGGATGTCGTAGACGCCGCGCCAGCCAGAGCCGTCCACGAGCGCACCGTGAACAATGACGATGTCTTTTGCCGCCGTTCCAGTCTCGGCGTGGGCCATCGTGCTACCCATGGCAACCAGGACGGCACTAAAAATAACTTTTCGCAGTACGAACATTATAATCTCCACAATCGCTTCCGAATACTCACGTACAGGTGGCTTCAGGCTAGTGCGTTCTTCATGGCCAGAACGTCGAACGGCTCGACCGCAGGCGGGCGTGCCAGCATCTCGTCGACCCGCGCCATCAGGCTCTTTGCCATGTTGCCGGCGAGATGGGCCTGGCGATCTTCTTCTCTCGCAAAAGCGTCGAAGACAGCGAACGTGTTCGGCGACAGCTTCAGGGCGAACCAGATCGGCGTAGTGGCCTCCTGATTCGTCATTTCCAGGCCGGCGGCCAGAAAATCCGCTACCGCCTGCTCCTTTCCGGGCTTGGCTTCAAGTCTGACAAATAAAGCGTGCTTGATCATCTGCGTTCTCCAGTGTCCGCGTGAGGGGCCACGCGATGAGCGCACTTTACAAACGCGGCGGGCTGGGGAACACTGTCTCAATCGACAATTTTGATATCGATTCTGCCATGCGGATTTTTGTTCTCGCGCTCGAGGGAGTGTTCGACACCGGCCTCACCACCGTGCTCGATGCCTTGACGACGGCCAACGAACTTGCGCGCGCGACGGGGATGCTCACACCGGGCTTCGAAATCACCGTGGCGGGGATGCGGCCAGAGGTGCGTACCGCGCTTGGGCTGCAAGTTCCCGTCCGCGATATGACAGACGCCCGTGCACCGGATTGGGTCGTCGTGCCGGCGCTCAACAGGACGACGACGGACCTGCTCGTGCCTTCGCTCGGCCGGGCCGACGTGATCGATGCGCTCGGTGCATTGCGCTCGTGGCACAGTGCCGGCGCCCATATCGGAGCCGCCTGTACGGGAACCTTCGTGCTGGCCGAAAGCGGCTTGCTCAACGGGCGCGAAGCCACGACCACCTGGTGGCTCTCGCCGGTGTTCCGGCAGCGTTACCCCGAGGTGCACCTGGATGCGCATCGCATCGTTGTTCCTAGCGGCAGCACGGTGACGGCAGGGGCCGCCCTGAGCCATCTGGACCTTGCGCTATGGCTGATCCGCAACAACAGCCCTGAGCTTGCCGCGCTCGTGGCCAGCTATCTCGTATTCGATTCGCGGCTGTCGCAGTCTGCCTTTGCGATCTCCGATCACCTGGCCCATTCGGACCCGCTCGTCGAACGTTTCGACCGCTGGGTGCGCGAACACCTCGCCACGGCAATCGCACTCGACGCCGCCGCGGACGCCTTGGCGACGAGCAAGCGGACCTTATCGCGACGTCTGAATGAAGTGCTCGGTAAAACGCCCGTCGAGTACATCCAGGATCTGCGGATCGAGCGTGCCGTTCATCTGCTGAAAACGAGCAAGGACAGCGTGGAGCGCATCGCCGAGCAGGTCGGCTACGCAGACGGCGTCACATTGCGTACGCTACTGCGGCGACGGCTAGGCAAGGGGGTCCGTGAGCTGCGGGCGTCGTGAGTCTTATCGACTATGGGAGTGTGGTCGTGCTCGACCGGTCCCACGGGAGGTTTGCCAACTGAAGTGAAGGGCGAATGGCGGCTTCACCCTGCGGATTCAACCGGTGGATGCAGCACACGAGACGCGCGCGCATTGCGATTGTCTTCGATCCACACGTGTGCCATTGCGGCTATCAGGTCGGCGTGCTCGCTTGACTGCTACTCAAGCGTTCTTATCGAATTGCTGATTCCCCTGGCGCAATCGATCACTGCCGGCGCGAGCTTCTGCCGCGCATCGTCGAAGGTCCATCGGCTGGTCGGCGCGACCACGTGCACGGCGGCGACTGGGCGCATCTCGAGCGCGCGGTGGAATTGATGTATCCGCAATTGAAGGGTGTCGAGTATGAGTATCGCTGGGCCGGGCGTGTCGCGATCACCGCGGATTTTTTGCCACATGTTCACGAACCGGCGCCGGGGCTGAGCATTGCGCTCGGGTACAACGGACGCGATATCGCGATGGCGACGACCGTCGGCAAGCATCTGGCCGCGCGGTTGTGCAGCGATGCGCGCACGCCTTTTCCGTTCGACGTCACGCCGATCAAGCCGATTCCGTTTCATGGACTGCAGCGGTTTTACATCACGGCAGGTGTAGCGTGGTACCGCTTCATGGATGCCATCTCTTGATACTTTTATCGTTCATCGGCGCTTCCGATCCAATAGCTCTTGAAACGCGGAACAAATCCGGCCTGGTAATCGATGGTCGTGCAACAACACCGTCCCCGCTAACGGACCACGCGTGCCAAATGCAACAAGAAGATACCCGGCTGTCACGCAATTCCGTAGGTGTCGCTACGTTAATTGGACCGATCGCGATGTTTACATCGTCTTAGCTTGCGTCTGGCAATCGTGTTTAACGGCTGCTTCGCCAGAAGACATTAGGCAGCGACTCTCAATTGCCATGGCTGTTGTCGACAGACTTTGGGGGAACGGGGTGTAAATGATCGAGACTTTCAAACCGGCTATGTCTGACGAAACGATCTGCCTCACCGGTAGCGGTCCAGTTTGAATGAAATGAAAGAGGCCGCCTAAGTTGACGGCCTCTGCATTGCGACTAACGCGAACTATTGCGGGGCTTCTACGGCGATGATGCGGAACGAGGAAGCATATTTGCCGCCAATCTTTCTCGCCTCTTTGAAGGCCGGAGAATTATAGGCAGCGATGGCCTTGTCCATGTTTTCGTAGCTGACGATGACATAGCGCGCCTTGGGCGGTGTGCCTTCAATCGTGACGTTTTTCCCTCCAGCAACTGCCTTGAAACCGGACCCGCCGTCGCTAAGTGCTTTCGTCGCGAGTGGAAGAAACTCCTTGGCGTAACCCTCTGAGTTTGTTACGTCGACTTCTGCAACGACGTAGGCGATTGGCTTAGCCTGAGCATGAAGTCCTTGGATCGCCGCTCCTCCGATAGCAGCGCCAGCGACGAGTGCGACAGCTACTTTGTAATTCGTTTTCATGAAGCCCTCCCTGTTTGGTAATAAACCCATTTGGATCTGTTGCAGGCTTTTGTGGAAGTGGATCTGTTGGAAGAAACGCGCGCAGCCGCCATTCGCATCTTTCGCTCGCTGCCACGCGATGAGGCGGCGTTGGAACGTTTCGCCCAGACCGGTCGTGAAGAACCATTGCTACGCAGTCTTGCCGATGCCTTGAGCAAGCGATTTGCTCAGGGCACCGTCTAGGACTTCACTGCTCTGTCGTCAAGGTTCCGCCCTCGTCCGACCCCGTCTGTGTCTTCTCCACACGTTCAATCTGCACGCGCATCGACCGCGCGTCTGGCAAACCCAGGGCTTCAGCCGCTGCGTAAGAGAGATCGATAATCCGGCCTTTGACGTATGGTCCGCGATCGTTGATGCGAACGACAACCGACTTTCCGGTAGCCAACGATCGGACGCGCACATAGCTACCGAGCGGCAATGTTCGATGGGCGGCAGTCAAGGCGCCGCCATCGTAGCGTTCTCCGTTTGCTGTCAGATGCCCCTGGAACGTCGCCGAATACCATGACGCCTCGCCGGATTGCAACATCTCGTGCTCGTGCCGAGGGTGACAGGAATCAGCTCTGCACGCAGCATGCTTGGACGAAATCTGTCCGCAAGCAGTGAACAAAGCGCAGATTCCCAAGACTCCCAAATAGCGAAGTGATAGCAGCATAGACCACCCATCAGTCAATGAGACGTGGTTCTAACGGTCTCCCAAAGTTCGCGTTGGCGGCGTGCCCGGGTTATGTAACACCTTGACAATATTTTAGGTGACAGACGACGCTCCTGAAGATCGGACCCTCATTTCCTTGTCGGAGTCGTCGACCCGATTGGCACAGGCCTTTAGATGCGTATTGGCTTCGTCGCATATCGGTCTTTACGTGCCCCTGACCGGTACGTGATGCGAAGACATAAAGCGACCCTGAGCCGTCCTTCCCGATATGTTCCAGAACGTCGCAAGTTGGACTGCTGAGCAGCCATTCGCCCGAAATCATCACCTTGACTTCATCCGCCGATGCCGCGCCGCTGCCCAGTAATGCGCCCACGGCGCAGAGTACGAGTGCGTGAACCCGACGCCATTCGCTCACGCGGGGTCGCTTGCCGCTTGTTGGCCTTTATAGGTTCTTCGCGTTTGTCGATAGCGGCCGTTCAACGTTTGAGTTGTGCGCGTCACATCATTGTCATCATGTGCGATCCTCGCGTTTCCTGAGTATGCCTGTCGACGGGATGTGAGTATTCCCGCACGGAGTTTTCCCTCTCGAGCGAACACTATGTGGTATCTGGCGTGGTTCCGTCCGGGTTTGCCACTGGACGCCTGCGCCCCCCGCACGATTGCTTCAGAAAGGAACCAACTGCAAATGAGAAATAGATAGCCGCTTTGCGAGTGGCGAAATGTGCCGGTTAGCGCCGCGGCCCTGTTAAGCGCCATTCACGGACGGCTTGCGCATTGCGTATCGGCACGAGGCCCACCGGGAGGTGGCTGGAGCGCTTCCATTTCTCTATAGCTGCGAGGTGAAACCATGAGAATTAAATCGTTGTTAGGGATAGCAGTTGCTTCGGTGGCTTTTGCGCCATCGCTGCAATCCATTCCAGCATGGGCCGATGGTCCGAAGTCCGCTTATGACAACGGCGGGACGGACGCGTCGCTCGACCCCGGCGAAGAACGTATGACGGCCGACGAGGAAAACCGCGCACGTCAGCAAGAGCTGAGCAATGCCTACCACAATGGCTACGTCGCTCGGGCGAAGGAGGACGCCGAGACGTACGCTTCCTTGCGGGATCAGTTGAAGCATCCGCCGGCACAGGTCCAGTCGCACGATGCGCCGCCGCTCCCGCCCGGCATGCCGAACGACGAGGCCATGCAGGAGCCCGTCCCGCAGCCGCACGCCGCCCAGCGCGCATTGCCGGCCCCGCCCGGGTACCAGACGGTAGCGCAGCAGCCACGGTACGCGCCACCGCCGACGCGTTACCAGCCGACGCCCGCCTATGCGCAAGCGCCGGTCATCGACAACGGTCCGTGGGAGTATCAGCAGCCGGTGTACGTGCAACAGGCCTATGCAGCGCCCCCTCCACCGGCTGTCCAGTACGTTCCGGTCTATACGCAGGAGGGGGTGCAGGAATACCCGGTTCAGGCCGTGGTGCAGCCAGTCGTCGCCGTCGCCAGTCCCATGCCCTATCCGGTCTACCGGACGGGATACTGGCCACCAGGATTTCCCCGTCCGTACCGCGATGGGCCCATGATCTACCAGGTCTGGCAATAGCGGAGGGTGCGGGCCGGGGGGGCTCCAGGCCCGCGCCCGCCAGCCTGAGAACGCGGGGTCGCCCCGCAAACCCTGACTGCGGCACGAGCCGGGCTCGCAGGCGCAAATACTCCCTTTCCGAACTGGACCCTGCCGATTTCAGACGGTCAAGCTTTTCGATCTCGTCGGCGACGCTGAAACCAACGACCTGACGCAGCTCATCGCGAGCCCGCTTCTCCCACTCCTGCTTTCGCTTCGACCGATGAAGCAACATTCGTCTTTGCCAATCGAACGGCCGTTTACTGGTAGAACGGCCGCCCTCGACTTCACCGCAGTCTGCGAATGTTCGGCCGTTGCTGTTGTTCCTTACTGCGGGCTGTCATTCATTTCGGAAGCCGGCGACACCGCACCCGGGTTGACACCTTTGGCGACTACCATCAAACAGTGACAGTGGGCGGTGAAACCACCGTGGAAAGGATCGCGCCATGACTGCACACCTGATTGCCGATGTCGATGTGACAGACCCCGTTCTTTTTGAAGAGTACAAACGGGAAGTACCTGCTACTGAGACGCGCAGGGCGGAAAATATCTCGGACGCGGTAGTCCGATCCCGATGCCGAGCGGCTCGCGGCGGCTCGTGGCGGTCAGCGCGCGCGGGGAGGTCGTGCTCGTTCACTTCACCAATCACCACGACACGCGGTCGTCTGATTTCAAGGACTACGCGTTCTCGCGCTCGACCGTGGACGAGTTGTGGGAGGGCGGACTGAACGACGTGCGCCATGCGATTGCCACGCAAGCGTGGCGCAACGCGGTGGAGCTGGCGCAAGGCATCCGCGTCTGTGATTTCACCCCATCGAAACCTGCCCGAGAGGAGTCCCCACGATGACCGAATCCGAAGTGATCGAGCGTGCGTTCGCGATGCCGCTCACCAGCCCCGCGTCCGCCGGGTCCCTATCGTCTCATCGATCGCGAGTTTCTGATCATCACCTACCGGACCGACCCTGTCGTGCTCGCGAGCGTCATCTCCGCCCCGCTCGGATACCGCAAACGGTAACGCCGCGAGCGTTTTTGGCGCATTCGGCGAACGCGCCCGAAGAAAGCAGGCAGTACCGGTATACGAGCCATGAGAGGTACCGGCATGCAAGTCATTCGTGTGCCACATTGTCCGCCGTTGGTGCGTCGTTGCCGGGCGCGGCAGCATCCGACTCGGCGGCGGACGGTTTGGCCGTGCCGATCCACGCCAGAAGCAGGTGATAAGTGACTGCGAGAATTACGGGGCCAATGAAGAGTCCGACCACGCCGAGAGAAAGCAGGCCGCCCAGCACGCCAAAGAGAATGAGCACCATGGGCAGCTCGACCGCGCGCCGTATGAGCAATGGACGCAGGATGCTGTCGAGCATGGTGACCCCGATCGACCAGATGAGCAGCAGGATTGCGGTGAGTCGCGAGCCGTTGACGAAGAGCCACGCCACGCAGCCAAGAAGCGGCAACAACGGACCGATCTGAACCAGACAGACGACTAGCAGAAGCGCGGCCAGGATGCCGGCAAACGGGACGCCGGCCACCCAGACGCCCAGCGCGCCGAG
Source organism: Trinickia mobilis (assembly GCF_017315705.1). GTDB lineage: Bacteria > Pseudomonadota > Gammaproteobacteria > Burkholderiales > Burkholderiaceae > Trinickia_A > Trinickia_A mobilis. The sequence continues at coordinate 29,040 of NZ_JAFLRF010000021.1, forward strand.
CGACGCCTGAATGACGGCCGTCACGACAACGCCGAGCGCAATCGCACGAACCGACTGCGCGGCAAGAAGGACGATTTCCGCTCCGTTGTGGGGCGCCACGCGCTCGGCGACGCGGGTCACCAGCCGCGCTGCGATTTCGCCCTTTGCGTACAGCAGACCGCACACGATCAGCATGAGCAGCAGGTATAGCGCGAACACGCCCAGCTGGCTTGCGCGCGCAAGCAGCCAGCGCGCAGCGATTGTTAGGTACGGTTCGACCTCGGCGAGTACGCCGCCAGGCCCCGCATCCGAGAGGGATTGCCACTCGTGCGCAATGCGTGCGCCCACCACGGGCACGCTGGCGAGCCATTGAGGAGGAGACGGCAGCGCATAGTCCGGGAGGCCTTTGAGGAAACCGGTGATTTCCGCGGCATGACTGGCGAGTGTGGAGACGGCGGAATAAATCGGCACCACGATCACCACGATCTGCACCAGCAACATGAGCACTACCGCGGGTGCGCGCCGTCCATGAAGGCGGCGTTGCAACGCGACGAAGCCAGGCCACGTGGCGACGACGATCATGGTGCCCCAGATGAGCGCGGGAACGAACGGATGCAGAACGTAGAGCGTGCCTCCAATGAGCAGCAATAGCGAGCCCGCTCCGAGCACGATGCGGGGAAGGTCGGCGGTGGCACGCACGCCTGAATGTTCGGGCGGGTGCGGGTCGGCACCAGATCGGTTGTCGTTCACGTACGTGTCTCCGTGGGTGGGACGGCACCTGCTTGAGTTCGGTCGCGTTCCTCGCGAATGGCCCGAATGGCTTCGCGCAATGTAGCGAAGTGCAGCCACGCTTCGTCGAATTCACGCAGACCTCGCGACTTCAACCATTCGTGCGTTTGCATGCGCCGGCCCGCGAACTCGAGCGAGATGACGCTCGGTACCGTGAAAGCCTGCCACCCCAGGCACGATGTCCAGCACATCCCACGAAGGGCGCGCGATTCCCGCGGCGTGCACCCAGCCCAGCAATTCGCCCAGTTGGCCAAGCACGTTGTAAAGGCAATGCCGTTCATTGAACCTGCGAGAGTCGGGCTTGAGATGAAGCTCGCGGCAATGCACATGAGACCGAAAATGAAAGCGAGCGTCATCGGCAGCGCGAGATATTGCGCGGAAACTGGCGCCGCGCGCGGCGCCAGTGCTGCGGCTAGGAGCGTGCAGCTAACCGCGTCGGGCACAACGATCAGTTGGCGCGACGTGCGGAACACCGCGTAGGCGACAACCGGCAGAATGCTCGAGTAGAGGCCAACGGCCGGAGTGAATCCGGCGAGCTGCGCATAGGCGAGGCCAACCGGCAGTGCGACGGCCGCCGCCGAAAGGCCCGCAACCGCGTCGTGGTGCAGGTCCTCGCGCCGATGGCCGAGCAACGCGCGAAGGCCCGGCGCGACGCGCGCAAGGCGCGCCAGTGCTGCGGACGTCGTCTGGTCGAATACCTTCTTCAAGGTCTACTTAGCCTCTCGCAGACGCGACCTGCCCGATTGTGCTCCCGGCTTCCGCACCAGGACAGCAAGCCGCGCTTTGCGCGCGGAAATTGCCAAGTCCACGGCGACACGACGAGAAAACCGGGACATGGTCGAGTTTCCAGATTATCACTATGAAAGCGCGGCACCATCGGACCTTGGTCCTATGCCTCGTCCTATGCGGCACGCGCCGTCGTGCCAATCTTTTCGCTGCGTCGTCGCCGGGCTGTATCCGTAGCGCAACCATGTCGGCCCGGCCGGTATAGGACCTAAGTCCAATACCGTTGCGAGAGTGCTCGCCCTAAGCTCAGGCTTGTCATGCGCGCGCACGAGGAGGCGCCAATGGCAAATCCGACTCGACGTTTTGCTGCTGGGCTGACCGCGATTGCTGCATTGTGTTCAGCCGGCGTCTATCCTTCCGTTGTGCCGGCGCAGGAATCGCGAGCTGCAAGCGGTCCTTCGGCCTACGAACTGGGGGCCGTGGTCGAAACCACCGCGCGCGTGGTGCATATCGACGCTGCGACGAATACCGTTTCGCTCAAGGGGCCGCGCGGGAACATCGTGGACGTGCAGGTCGACCCCGCCGTGGCAGACGTCGGGCGGTTAGCGCGAGGGGACCGTGTTCACATCTCGTATCGCGGAGCACTTCTGATATCGGCGGAGAAAACCGCATCGGGCGGTATTCGCTCGCGTGTTGAGACACAGGCGGTTGCGCCTGCGTCCGGTGGCCAGGTCCAGGTGGCTCACCATGTCGTCGTGGTAGCAACCGTACAAACGATCGATCTGAAGAAGCGGCAAGTTACGTTACGCGGACCCCAGCGAACGGTGACGATAGACGTGTCCAGCGACGTGCCGCTCGAGAAGCTTCGCGTGGGCGACAGCATTCGCGCGGAATACACGAGTGCGGTCGCCGTGCAGGTTACGCGGGTTGGTACTGCCATGCAGTGAACACGCTTGTATCAGATTACGATCTGGGTGAAAGGTTGGACCACGGAACCTTGCCAGGCGCGGCACCGCACAAGGCCACCGCCATATGTCGCGCGAGAATTACGAAAACACCACGACGCAGTTCAAAAACTAGGTTGTGCTTGTCATCGGCGGCGCAGCGGTGGCGTCGGCCAATACGCAAGCGGCCGCCGCAAATGCCTACAACGCTGGCTATGCCGCCGGCGTGACGGCCGCCCCGCCCGCGCTTGCCCCGATCAGTTCGAACTTTGCGATGGGCGCGATCTATGCGACGCTGCCCGCCGGCTGTATCAAGCCCGACGTTCAGGTTGGCACCTACTACTTGTGCGGCAATAAATGGTTTAAGCCCTCCTATGGCGCGATCGGCGTTTACTACCGGGCGGTGTCCGCACCTTGACGGATGCGGCACGAGGACGCGAGGAGCGATGACAGGCTGGGCAACACCGGCGCGAGCAAAGCGGCGGCTTGGGTGTTAGGCAAATCACTCGCTGCACGTGCAGGGACGGAGGATTGAACGATGCACCATCTGAGCGTCGCGTTGATTGTATTTGCGTGTGTCTTTTGCAGCGCATTGGTCGGTTTGTATTTGCGCACCCTGCTGCCGGAGCACCATCTGAGTGACGACTCGATCGGTGTCGCCAAACTGGTAATCGGCCTGATTGCCACGATGGCCGCGCTTGTGCTTGGCTTGCTGATCTCGTCGGCCAAGAGCTCATTCGATACCGTGAACGCAGAAGTGACACACGACGCCGCCGACGTCATCCTGCTCGATCGCGTGCTCGCCCAGTATGGGCCGGAAACGCAGGAGATTCGAGGCTTGCTGAAGCATTTCGTCGCCAATGGGATCCAGCAGATCGCGTCAGGCGACCCGGCGCAACTGGCAACGATGCACAGCCCCGAGGCGCTCAAGCGCGGGGAATATCTCGAGCGCAAGCTAGTGGAACTGTCGCCGCAGAACGACTTGCAGCGGCGGCTGCAGGCACGCGCGATCGACCTGGCCGACACGGCGGTGGCCGTGCGCGAGCTTGGACTCCTGCAAGCCTCGGGCTCGACTCCGACGCCGCTGTTGATCACCCTCGTGTTGTGGCTGTGCATTATCTTCGGCGCGTTTGGCCTGTTCACCCCCCCGAATGCAACGGTCATCATCGCGTTGTTTCTAGGCGCGTTATCCACGTCAGTCGCCATCTTCCTAATCCTGGAAATGAATACGCCGCTCAACGGCTTGGTTACGATCTCGCTGTCTCCAATGCGCGAGGCGCTCGCCGTTCTCGGCCAATAGCGACGAGAGGCGCAGGACAAAGGTCCCGGAGGAAAACCACGAACAACGTCCCCATTCGAAAGCGAAGCAGTCGCACCAATGTCCATGCGGCAGTCTTGCCGAATCACGCCTCCTGGCCGAACTTCGCCATCCCGATGTGTCATCCCGATGTGTCATCCCGATGTGTCATCCCGATTGCAGCGGCAATTAGCTGAGGTAACGCCCGAATACGGTCAGGTCGCTCCCCCCCGCTTGATATCGAGCGTCTCCTCGTGGAACTGCACAAGGGACTTGCGCTGCGCCACGCTGACGATCGCTCCTTTGTGCAGTCGTTCTGCGAGCAGGTGATACAGATGCGCTTCAGTTTCGCTGTCAAGCGCACTCGTTGCCTCGTCGAGGAACACATAGTCGGGCTTGTGCAGCAGCACACGCGCAACCGCCAGCCGCTGCTGCTCTCCCGGGGAAAGGATGCGCCACCAGGGATCCGATTCCTGAAGGCGGTCTGCAAAGCCTTCAAGCCGGCACGCACGCAGTACCTCGCGGCACTCGTCGTCGCTAAAGGTGTTGGCCTTCGCGGGATAGGCAAGTGCGGCCTTAAAGGTGCCTGCCGGCAAATAGCTCTGCTGGGGGATGAACATCATGCGCGCGCCCACTGGTGCATCGATCAAGCCGTTGCCGAACGGCCAGAGACCCGCGAGCGCACGTAAAAACGTGCTTTTCCCTGAGCCCGACGTCCCGCGGACAAGCCACCGTGAACCAGGCTTTACTGCGATGTCACGCACATTTGCAAGCGCTTTGCCATCTGGCAACGCAAGCGAGAGGTTGCGCGTGACGAGCTGGTTCTCATCCACATAGTGCAGGTTGATACCGCCATGCTCGGTGGCCGGCGAGACTGACTCCTTCAGATGGGATTGCTGCATGACGCGCTCGAACTCGCTCAGACGGTTTGCTGTCGCACGCCACTCGACGAGCGTATCGTAATTGTTGATGAACCACGAGAGTGATTCGCTAACCGAACTGAATGCGTCGGTGATCTGCATCAGCGTGCCGAAACTTACCGCGCCTGCGAAATAGCGCGGCGACGCAACGATGATCGGAAAGATGTCGGCGACCTGCGCATAAAAGTTGAGCACGAAGCTGTAGCGCCTCGTATACTTCATGAAGCGCCACCAGTTTTCACGAATGCGGGCGAAAAGGTCGTTGGCATTCGATTCCTCGGTTTGCATGCCTTCATAAAACGCAATCTCCTCGGCGTTTTCGCGCAAACGGATCAAGCCGAACCGAAAATCTGCCTCGACGCGCTGCAACTGGTAGTTGATCGACACGAGCGGGTGACCAATCCTGTTAGTCACGAGCGCGCCGACAATCGCATAGACGATAGCTGCCCAAAGCATGTAGCCCGGTATCTGAACGGATGAAGAGCCGACCATGACAGTCAAAGCGCCCGCCGTGCTCCACAGGACGATGGAGAACCAGACGAACGTCTCGACCGTCGACAGCAGATCGAGCGTGAGAGAAAGGGTTGTGGTCGCGAACAGGCTGAGGTCAGCGGCGATACGCTGGTCTGGATTGTCGGCAAGCCGATCGCGCTCGACTCGATAGAAGATGCCGCCGTCCAGCCATCTGTGAAGATAGCGCCGTGTCAGCCACTGGCGCCATTGAAAGCCAAGCATCTGGCGCAGATAGCGGTTGTACACGGAGATGGTGATGAACGCGAATGCGAGTACCGCAAAAATCAGCACAAGTTGCGGAAATTCGCGTACGTTCTTGCTTTCCAGTGCGTCGTAGAAATCGCGGCTCCATGTGTTCAGGCGGGCGTTGATGCCTACCATCAACAGGTCCATTGTGACGATTGCCGTCAGCAGTCCCCACGCGGTGCCGCGTTCCTCGGAGACCCAATACGGCTTGATCAGACTCCATGCTGAGACATGGTCGAGTTGCCCAGTTGCAAGGCCGGATGGTGTATTGGTCATGAGCTTACCCTTAACGCAAAGCGATCGCGGATCGAGCAAAGCAGTAATTTCCGATACAGTCTGCGCCCAGGACTGCGTCACTCACCACCTGCATTCGGCTTTTCGCGGGGCGCAACGGCTCAGACCCATTTGGGCCATTCAGCGTTGGACTGCGAACGTCTGGAGTTCGGTGCCTGTGACACGCCGACGAGCGCCAACAGCAGGATGAATCAGCCTGCCACCGACATCAGCGCGGCAGTGTGTTCGCTATAGCCTGCAGGCAGACCGTCATCAGCGGACCCGGAACGACGCCGCGACCTTCGGGCCGCCGCCAACGAAAAGGGTCATCGCCGTGGGCGCGCCGTGATAGACGTCGGGCACCCACATATGGAACGGCACGGCGCCCATCTTGAACGCAACACCTGCAACGATGAAGATCACGCCAAATAGCAGCAAGGCATCGTTGATACGGCCCGAAGCCACCGCCTTCAGTACCTCGTTCAGTTCGAGCGAGCCCGTCGCGCCGTACAGCATGGAGATGCCGTACAGCAGGAAACCCGTGGCCAGTGCACCAAGCACGTAGTACTTCATCGCCGCTTCGCTCGATTGCGCGGCGTCGCGGCGCAACGCGATCATTGCGTACAGCGACAGAGACATCAGTTCGAGACCGAGGTACAGCATCAGGAAGTGGTTGCCCGAGATCATGATCAACTGGCCGAGCAGCGAGAACATGCCGAGCAGGAACACGTCGTCGCGGAACAGGTCGCGATCTTCGAGGTATCTGCGCGAATAGACGAGCGAGACAGCGAAGCCAAGCGACACGACCGCCTTCATCACACTGGCGAATGAATCGATCACGATCATCCGCGAGAAGAAATAGTACTGGTGCGAATCGAATGATTGGAACGCGAACCACACGCCCGCCGCGGTCGACGACAGGAGAGCGGCGAGGTAAGTAGTACGACGGATTGTTGCTTCGGAGCGGGACGACGGATGATGGGTGAGACTGATGGCCCTGCACACAGCCTTGAGAAGGGCTCCATCATCGAACGACTTGCACAAATAGATTGCAGCGTCGGCTTCGAGTGCCAGTTCGCTAACGCGGGTCTCATCGTGTGCCGAGATAAGAGCACGCGAATCGGCCTGCCCCTCAGAGCGCCGTTGCACCTCGACGAAGTTCGTCGCAGGAATGAAGGCGCCGGGCTTTATGGCAAGTGCCGCGCAAAAGTGGAGACTGCCGGACGTCACGGTGCCATTTTGATCCTAGGGAGCATCGCGATTCCTCTCACTCAGCGAGATAGTCATGGACGACGGTACCCAACCCGAGCGTCAGGTCGGTCAGGATATGCACGCCCGACATCACTTTGAGCACCGGCAGCTCTGCGACCGGCGCGAGCGCATGATGGAACAGCTCGAGCGCGGCCGGCCCCTCCCAGGCTCCCTTCACGGTAACGTCTTCGCAGAAGTACCGCACCAATTCGCAGATGCGAGTAGTGCCGTCCACATGCGGAATGATCTTGAGTAGGAAGTTCGGCGCCGACAGCGAGGCCAGAATCTTGTCGTGCGCAAGTGCCCTGTGCTTATAACCCATCGTCGCGACCGCAATCGGGACCGGCCCGTACCTCAGGACGCCACCGATCGTGTCTTGCTCGACGCGCAGCTCTGGCGATGCGAGCTTCTTCGGAAATCCCCAGATTTCACGCCCCCCGGCAATCGGGGATCCGTCGTCGAGATACATCGCGTGCACATAGCCGCCGCGTTCGCCGCGGAAGTTAACCGGGATTACCTGGCCGCTTTCCGTGTAGTTGCCGAACCCGGTTGAATTTGGCATCCGAATGAACTCGAATTTGACGACTGGATCGGTCATCTCCAGCGGAGCGGGAATCACCGCAGCCAGCGCGTCGGGATCGGTCTGATAGGTGACGATCAGGAACTCCCGATCGACGAAACGATAGGGACCTGGCGGAAATGCTGGACTGGTGAGCGGCATTGCGAAGGCGCGCTCTTTTACGTCTGCTTCTGTCATGTGCGGTGCTCCTGTTGTTTGGCCACTAACGGGTAAGGTCATAGATGCGGATGCCATTGCCAAGGTCCTTTGCCTCCTTCCACTCCGGACTGTCGATAGACCGACGCGCGTCTTCGAGCCCGCCCTCCCACAATTCCGTCACGGTGGCTCTGGAGAACTCGTAGTCCTTGAAATTGGCGGAGCGCGTATTGTGGCGATTAATGAAGTGCACGAGTGCGACGGCACCGCGGGTGCTTATCGTGGTGAGCCGCTGCACGTCCGGATCCTCTAAGAGCGCTTTGGGTAGCTTGTCGAGCAGGCGACGCAGTGAGCTGCGAAGCTCTTCGATCTCCTTGATGCGCGTCGTGTCGAAACGCGTTTTGCTTGCATACTGAATGTCCTTCACGCGCTCCTGCACCTGGTTCAGATTCTGCGGCAGGTCGCCGGCGCCGCTGAAGAAATTCAACATCGGCCGCATCGGGTCCATGTACGCCGGCGGAATGAACGGCGTCTGGGCCGATACACGCTCCCAGAAATCACGCAAGCGCGCCACGCGGCGCTCCGGCGGGTTGCCCGCGATCAACGCTGCATTGATCGCGCCAATCGATACGCCTGAAATCCAGTCGGGCGCCACGCCGGCATCAGCGAGACCGGCATAGATACCAGCTTGGTACGCCCCCAAAGCACCGCCCCCTTGCAAGACGAGAACGGTGTGGTCGAACTTGCCCCAGGTCGTCGTTATCCTGGACGGTTGCGCCTCGCGTTTGTTTGCCATGGTGATTTCCGGGGATTAGAAGACGCAATGGGCGCGCGATGCGGACCACTATCGGCGAAAGCCGCCGCCACCACCGCCCCCTCGTTGGACGTAGCGTTGGCTCCCGGCTGCGTCTCGCTGCCGATTCTGCATTTGCTGGTTCAGGTCACCGGGGGAGAACTGTCCGCTGGTCCTGTTAAATCCGCCCGCAGGACTTTGGGGTGAGCCGCCGCCCGGCGTGTTCGCAGCGGATGGTGTCCGGCGCTGCTGTTGATAGCCTTGTGCTTTTTGCTGAGCGGCGGCGGAATTGGCGGTCTGGGTCCCGGCGGAACGCTGCTGCTGAGCGCTCTGTGCCGTCTGTTGCGCCGTCTGTGGCGTGGGCTTGTTGACAGGCGACCACGAGCCATTGTCGTATTTTTGCCAGCTGCCGTTGGTGTTCTTATAGACGTTCCCGTCACGGCCCGCGTACATGTCGCCGCTCGCGGTTTTACCCGCCGCCGCACGGCCGTTGGCGCTCGTGCCGGCAACGGCCTTGCCCCCTGCGGAGTTCTGATACGTACCGACCGAACCCTTGGCCGTGGTCGAATGCTGGGTCGCCGCCCACTGGTTGCCCTTCGTGACAACCGAACTTCCCCATTGGCCGTAAGCGTTCGAGCCTTGGCGCGTAGCAGCATAGGCGCCGGTGTATGGGTTGTAGGCTTGCGCGACACTTGCGCTGCCGTATCGCCCGGAAGCCGTCGCGCCGCGTGCGTAGGTGCCGGTGGACGGGTTGTACGACGTGCCCCACTGAGCGCTCCCGTTCGGTCCGTAAGCGACCCCTCTCACGGCGCTCGCTCCCGTATAGGGGTTGTAGGCGCGATAGCCATAGGGCGCCGGACGGGGGTAGTAAACCGGGTAAGGTCCGCGACCCACGCCAACGTAGGGCGGGTAGTAGTACCCGTTGCCTTGCGCGATGATCGCGCCGACTGCTGCGCCTGCGATGAAGACGCCGAGATACCCCGCTGTGTAGCTTGCCTGTACCGCGCCGGTCGGGGTCGCGTATTGCGTGACATAGGTCACGTTATAGACGGGCGAACTCGGCGGAATTGTATAAATGACTTGGGGTACGGAGATACTGGTTTGCCACGGCCCGGTTGGCGACGAAGAATCGAACCACACACCCTGAGAGCAAACGTAGTAGTGATTTTGCACTTTGATGACTTTGTTAGGCGTGTTCACCGCGTATGCGAGCGTTGTGCCTTGAATCGGCTGGAACTGAGGCTCGCCGCTGTACGAAACTTTGACCGCGGCCGCCGCCGCGGCGGGGTTGACCTCCACCGTCGTCGGGATCTGCGCGAGCAGCACCGCATCGTTGGCTTCTGGCGTCCCCGGCACGGAACTCAAGACCCGGGCGGCCGCGCTATCGTGCGGAATCTTCGCGAAATCAGGCGGCAACTGGTTCGTCGCGAACGTCCACGGCCCGGTGGGTCCGGGCGCGGAAAACCAGCGACCGGCGCTCAAGTAGTAGTACGTGCTGGTCCGTGAATAGACGAACACATCGCTATCGGTATTTTTCGCGAAGACCAGTTGGGTGCCGGGAATCGTTGCATAAACAGGCTTTCCGTCAAAGACAATCAGTTCTGCGGGCGTATTGCTGAAGAACACGCCGGGCGCTTTGACCCGCTGTCCTTTGGGCGGGGGGATATAGGGCTTCAAGTCTGCCCAGGTGGGATCGGCAGGCACCTTTGACATCTTGGCAGGAAGCGTCTGCGCTTGCGCCCAGCCGCTTTTCAGGTCGGTCGACGTCATCCATGACTGCCCGGTGAACAAGTAGTACTGGTGGCCGGCGCTATCGACGAACAGCGGCCAGCTGGCGTTGACAACAAACGCGAGGTCGGAATTCTGAATCGGCGCGAGCACCGGCTCACCGTCCACAAACAGCAGGATCGCCGGCCCGAAACTCGCAAAGATCGCCGGCGGGTCGTTCTTGACGGCTGCAACCGGCGGAGTGTTCTTTTTCTCCACGCTCGCGACCAGGCGGTCGACCGATATGGTCAGCGAAGCCTGCGGATTGAGAAATTTGCGCACGAGCTGATCCAGCTTTTTGGCCGTTGCCGGATCCGTGTCTGGAAAAGTCGTGCCGGTAATTTGCGGATTGCTCAAGAGCACGTTACGGCTGTCGACGTCAACATCCGTGTGCATCTGCAGCGTGATAGTGCCTACCTGCGGCTTACCGCCGCGCGGGGTCACGCTTATCGCCATGCGACCGGTGACTTCCTTGAATTCCTTCCATTCGTCGATCTGCGGTTGGTAGTAGACGAGCGTAGCGTCGTCTCTTGTGATCTCTCGCGGCCAACCGGGGTCTTGAGCCGCAGCAGGGCCCGGAAGCGCTGCCGATAGCACCAGCGCAAGCGCCAAAGCCCGTGTCGACGCGCAGATCAGCATTCCCGGTGTGGCCATGTCTTGCTCCTCGCCAGCGTCGTGGCCTGCCTGCAGCGCACTCGAACGTGGGTATGCAGTCGGAATCGCTGATTACGCGGCGCAGGTCGCTTCGCAACGGCTCGTCACCCGTCGAATGCGGGGAGGCCCTCTCCAACTTTTGGTCGGCCGCCCGTCGCTCGACTCAACTCTTGGAATCTAGGTCAGGCGCAGCGCTCGGGCAATTGGACTTTGGTCTCATCCACCCGGATGCAAAACGGCTTTTTCCTCGCACGAAAGATGCAACACAATAGAAGCTGCGTGAGCGGCGGGAGTGTTGCATCGACCGGTTGAATCCGCAGGGTGCTACTGCCATTCATACCACGCAGCCGGCCGGCTCATCGGCTATTGCCGACGTTCACGTGTCTGCGCTCGTGAGGCAGCTACAGGTCGCTTTTCAACCTTCCCTGTCGCTGCGAGCTTGTTCGCTGCGTCCTGCGCGCTCTCGGCCTCAGTCGTGGTCGTTTCAACTACGGGCGGTTCCCGTCGTCACGCCTCCCATGACCCCGATCCACTCGCGAAACAGGTTCACCTTGTGCTGGTGCGCGAGGCAATCCGGGTAGACGAAGTAATAGCGGGCGCCCGTGGTCAGCACGATGTCGAACGGCATCGCGAGGCGCTTCGACGCAACATCCTCACTCACGAGCGAGCAGTCGCTGATCGCGACGCCGAATCCCTGCGCCGCCGCGTTCGTCGCAAGGTCGAGCGTTTCAAGACTCTGCCCGAGGTCGGCATCGATCTCGGGTGCCTCGGCATGGGCGAGCCACATCTTCCAGTCGCGAGCTGTTCGCCTTCCATCGTCAGCACGAGCCCCTTCGCGTGCCGCGTGAACAGCGGAAAACCGTAGTACTCCTCAAGCGCCTGGATCTGGCGGCTCACCGCTCCCTGCGTCACACAGAGATGATCGGCCGCGCGGGTGAAACTGCGGTGGCGCGCGACCGTTTCGAAGATTTGCAGTGCGTTCAGCGGCGGCAGACGGCGCATGGTTGTTCCCTTGCTGCATCTGGAAAAGTCACAACGGCGGGTGTGCTCCCCGGCCGGACGGCTTCATATCATTTATACACGGAATAGAGATTCACGATACGTCTGACGGTATTGCTCTCCTGATTGCGGCCATGAGCAAAGAACATGATGAGCATGCAAATTCATCGGTTGTCGTGCATGCGCCATGGAACAAGAATGGGCCAACACGCAAACTCCGGAGACAGGCATGCACCGGCAATCGATCAACGCACAGACGTCTCATGAACTCCCCTGAAACCGCCTCCATCTTCGGCCACGCGGGAGGGCACCGCCAGCCCCGACCGGCCACCACGCAGACCTGCGGCGAAGCACTCGTGAGGCTGCTCGAACACTACGGCGTCGAACTGGTGTTCGGCATTCCCGGCGTCCATACCGTCGAGCTGTATCGTGGGCTCGCGGCGTCGACGCTGCGCCACGTCACACCACGCCACGAGCAAGGCGCGGGCTTCATGGCCGACGGCTACGCGCGCGTTACCGGCAAACCCGGCGTGTGCTTCGTTATCACCGGGCCGGGCATGACGAATATTGCAACCGCGATGGCGCAGGCTTACGCAGATTCGATCCCGATGCTCGTGATTTCCAGTGTCAACGCCACGCACCAACTCGGCAACGGTGCTGGCCGCCTGCACGAACTGCCGTCGCAGCACGGCGTGTTCGCAGGGCTCACCGCGTTCTCCCAAACGCTGCTGAATGCGGACGAACTGCCCCAGGTGCTGGCCCGCGCTTTTGCGGTTTTCGCGAGCGAGCGGCCGCGACCGGTTCACATCGAAATTCCGCTCGACGTGATCGTTGCGCCCGCTCGCGGCACGACATCGGGCGCGGCGGTGCTTCCCGCGAAGCCCGCCGGCGCACCGGCCACGCTCGAGGAGGCCGCCGGCTTGCTCGCTAGCGCGCGGCGCCCGCTCCTCCTGGCCGGTGGCGGGACTATTGAGGCCGCCCCCGAATTGCGCGCGCTGGCCGAACGTTTGCAGGCGCCGGTAGCGCTGACGATCAATGCGAAGGGACTGATGCCGCGCGGTCATGCGCTGTCGATCGGCTCGACCCAGTCGCTTCCCGCGACGCGCACATTGGTGTGCGAAGCCGACGTGGTGCTCGCGGTCGGCACCGAACTCGGCGAGACCGACTACGACGTGATGTTCGACGGCGGGTTCGCGATCGACGGCAAGCTTGTCCGGATCGACATAGACGCCCAGCAGGTCATGCGCAATTTCCCGCCCGATGTGGCGATCGCGGCCGACGCGAAGCTCGCGCTTGCCGCGCTCGACGCCAGGCTCGCGGCACACCCGCTGCCGCCGCGCGATGCCGGCTGGGGCGCGCCGCGCGTGCGCGCCGTGCGCGCAGCGGTCAATGCCAGTTACGACGGGCCGATTCGCTCGCAGGCCGCGCTCCTCGATACCGTGTTGGACGCACTGCCCGATGCGGTCATCGTGGGCGATTCGACGCGCCCGGTCTACGCCGGCAATTTCTCTTTCGAGGCGGCCGCGCCTAGGTCGTGGTTCAACTCGTCCACGGGCTACGGCACGCTGGGCTATGGGTTGCCGGCCGCGATCGGCGCCCGGCTTGCGACCGGCAACCGGCCCGTGATCTGCCTGACCGGCGACGGCGGCCTGCAGTTCACGCTGCCCGAACTGGCGAGCGCTGTCGAAGCCGCCGTGCCGGTGATCGTGCTGCTGTGGAATAACCGAGGCTATGCCGAAATCAAAAAGTACATGGTCGAGCGCGATATCGAGCCGATCGGCGTCGACATATACGCCCCGGATTTCCTCGCGCTTGCGCGCGGCTTCGGCTGCTGCGCCGCAACGGCCGAAACACCGGCCCTGCTCGCGAACGAACTGAAGCATGCCGCAGCTCGCCATGTGCCCACGCTGATCGAAATCGACGAACAGAAGTGGTTCAGCAATGTATCGGGAGGGCAGGCATGAACGCGCCGAACGACACGCAGTTCGTCACGCAGCACTATATCGACGGCCGCTGGGTCGACGGTGCAATGGGCGGGACGATTGCCGTGGTCAACCCGGCTACCGGGGCCCACCTGACCGACGTGGCCGCAGGCACCGCGCACGACGTCGAACTTGCGGTGGCCAGCGCGGCCCGCGCGTTCCGTGCGTGGCGGAAAACGACCGGCGCCGAGCGCGCACGCTACCTGCATGCGATCGCCACAGCAGTCGAGGCGCGGCGCAAGCGTCTCGCGATACTGCAATCGCTGAACAATGGCAAGTCGCAGCAAGAGGCGCACATGGACGTCGACGACGTGATCGCGACGTTCCGCTATTACGCCCAACTGGCCGAGCGGCCGGACGACGCGACTGGCGAAGAGGTCAGCATTCCCAGCACCGAGCACCGTGCGCGAATTTGCCGCGAGCCGTGCGGCGTGGCCGCGCTGATCGTACCGTGGAATTTCCCCATGGTGACGACGGCGTGGAAGCTCGCCCCGGCGCTCGCGGCCGGCTGCACGGTCGTGCTCAAGCCGTCCGAAATCACGCCGCTGCCGGAGCTCGAACTGGCGTCGGCCATCGCATCGGTCAGCTTGCCGACCGGCGTTTTCAACGTAGTGACGGGTACCGGTGCCGACGTGGGCGCACCGCTCGTCGCGCATCAGGGGGTCGCGAAAGTGTCCTTTACCGGCAGCACGGGTGTCGGCCAGACGGTGATGAAGACTGCCGCCGACACGTTAAAGGGTGTGAGTCTCGAACTCGGGGGGAAGTCGTCGATCCTGGTATTCGATGATGCGGACCTCGAACTGGCGGTCGAGCTGGTCGCGACGGGCGGCTTCTTCAACAGCGGCCAGATGTGCTCCGCGACGAGCCGGGTGCTGGTTGCGCGCGAACTCGCGCCCGCGTTGCTGGCGAGGCTTGTCGAGCGCGCGGAGCGGATCGTCGTCGGCGACCCGTTTGCGCCAGGCGTGCAGATGGGGCCGCTCGTGAACCGTGCCCAATTCGAGCGGGTCCGCGGTTATATCGAACAGGGTATTGCCGACGGTGCACGGATCGTAACCGGCGGCGGCCGGCCAGCGGAAGTGCCGGAGCACGGGTTTTTCATCGCACCGACGATTTTTGCCGACGTGCCGCCGACGAGCGCGTTGTGGCGCGACGAGATTTTCGGCCCGGTCCTGTGCGTGCGCGTGTTCGACACCGAACAGGAAGCCGTTGCGCTCGCCAACGACAGCGAGTACGGGCTGGTGGCGACCATCGTCACCGCCGATGAGGCACGCGGCGAACGGGTCGCTCGCGCGCTGGAGGCCGGCGTGGTGTGGGTCAACACGCCCCAACTGATCTATCCGCAGACCTCGTGGGGTGGGTACAAGCGCAGCAGCATCGGGCGCGAACTGGGCCCGTTCGGGCTTGCCGCGTTCCAGGAAATCAAGCAGGTACTGACGCGTCGTCAGGCCAATTAGCCAGTCTACTTAAAAGGATTTGCGATGACGCACGATAACCAATCCGACAACCCTTTCAACCAGCCGCTCGGCGGCAATCGGATGCCGCGCTTCGCGGGCCCGGCGACGATGATGCGCCTGCCGAGCGCGACGT
This sequence comes from Trinickia mobilis, assembly GCF_017315705.1. Classification (GTDB taxonomy): domain Bacteria; phylum Pseudomonadota; class Gammaproteobacteria; order Burkholderiales; family Burkholderiaceae; genus Trinickia_A; species Trinickia_A mobilis. The sequence continues at coordinate 44,475 of NZ_JAFLRF010000021.1, forward strand.
CGGCGCAGGGGCTCGATGCGTGTTTCGTCGGCGTACCGCTTGACACCGGCACCTCGAACCGGTCAGGCGCGCGGTTCGGGCCGCGCGCGATCCGAGCCGAATCGTGCCTGCTGCGCCCTTACAACATGGCGACCCGCGCGGCGCCGTACGACAGCATGCAAGTGGCCGACATCGGCGACGTCGCGATCAACACGTTCAATCTGCAGAAGAGCATGGACATCGTCACCGAAGCGTATGACGAAATCCTCGGGCATGGCTGCGTGCCCCTGACGATGGGCGGCGACCATACGATCGTGCTACCGATCCTGCGCGCGATGAAGAAGAAATATGGCCCGGTTGGCGTGGTCCATATCGACGCGCATGCGGACGTGAACGACACGATGTTCGGCGAGAAGATCGCGCACGGCACGCCATTTCGGCGCGCGATCGAAGAAGGGCTGATCGACGGCAACCGCGTCGTGCAGATCGGCCTGCGCGGCACCGGCTATACGGCAGAGGACTTCGACTGGTCGAGATCGCACGGCATACGTGTCGTGCAGGCGGAGGAGTGCTGGTACAAGTCCGTCGCGCCGATCATGGACGAGGTCCGCGGGAAACTTGGCGACGGCCCGGTATATCTGAGCTTCGACATCGACGGCCTGGACCCGAGTTTCGCACCCGGCACGGGCACGCCGGAAATCGGCGGCCTGACGATCTGGCAGGCGCTTGAAATCATCCGCGGCTGCCGTGGCCTGGATATCGCGGGCTGCGACCTGGTGGAGATCTCGCCGCCGTACGACCCGTCCGGCAATACGGCGCTGGTCGGCGCGAATCTGTTGTATGAAATGTTGTGCGTGCTGCCCAAGGTTGAATACCGGACGTAAATGTTTGGATCCGGGGGCGCGGCAGACCGTGCCCCCGGGCTCCGCTTCGCTCCGTACTGGCTACGGCCCGCGCCATGCACACTTCACATGCCGCTACCTTTAACAACAAGAAACCGGCAGGCCCGCCTATGCACTCCCGTCATGGCACGCATGCCGATATTTCGCTTGTGACGTGATTTTTGCAAACCTAGAGTGAGCTCATACGCGACGCAATACAAGCACTCATCCGGCGTATAGATCGGAAACCTAACTGAATCACCATGGAGACGGCGATGAGAAATTTTAGTTCGGGACGGCGGCAAGCCTTCAAGACGATCGGTGCGGCGCTCGCGGCGTCCGCGCTACCGATGCCGTTCGTGAATTTGAAGGCGCAGGAACACAATTTCGCCGGCAAGACGCTGCGCCTGTTGACCTGGTCGGACGATACGGGCACTGCAGCGCTGCACAATATCGCCGCGACATTCATGGCCAAGACAGGCGCGAAAGTGATTGCCGATCGCGCGGACGGCACCTCCGGGATGGTCGCCAAGGTGAAGGCCACCGGCGAGCGCCCCACCTACGACGTGATCACGCTCGCAGGCGTGGGCGCCGCGGGTCTCGGCGATGCGGGTCTGCTCGTCAAGCCCGATCTCGACAAGCTGCCGAACCTGAAGGACGTGGCGCCGCAATATCGCACAGGCGCCAACGGTTTCGGCGTCGGCTATCTGTTGTGGTCCGACGGCCTGATCTACAGCACGTCGACCGTCAAGACGCCGCCCTCGTCGTACGAAGCGCTGTGGGACCCCAAGTATGCAGGCCGCCTGTTCCTGCCGCCGCCCGAGTTTGCCGAAGCAGTCGATCTGGCGATCATCGCCGCCAAGATGTCGGGCGGCTCGCAGCAGAACATCGATCCCGGCTTCAAGAAGCTGATGGACTTGAAGGACCGTGTGCTGACGCTCGGCGAGAATCCGAATCAGGTGGCCGACCTGTTCCGCACGGGTTCACTCGATATCGGCGGCATCTATTCGCCGGCGTTCTTTCCCGATCAGATCCGCAAACCCGAATACAAGATGGGCGTGACGTATGGCATGAAGGAAGGTTTCGCCACGCAGTTGTTGTTCACCGTGATTCCGAAGTCGCACCCGGGCGACAGCGATCTGATCCATGCGTTCATCAACCATTCGCTCGATGCGGGCGTGCAAGGCCGCATGGCGGCCGACGTGCTGAACGGCCCGGTGAATTCGAAGGCGGTGATTCCGGCCGAAGGGCGCGCGTATGTGCCGAGTCCGCAGCAGATCGCGGAAAGGGCGTTCCTGCATGACGACAAGGCGCTTGCCGTGGTGCAGCCCGATTGGATCAAGCGCTACACCGAGATCTTCTCAGCATGACCACCATGTCCGGACTCTCTTCGCACCGGGCCGAACCGGGGGCGCCGGACGAACCGGTTGCCCCCGCATCGGGTGCCGCGCTCGCCAAGGCTCGGCCGTGGCTGCTGCTCGCGCCGATCCTTGCGTTTCTCACGGTGCTCGCCGCCGCGTCGCTCGTCGTCCTGCGCATGAGCTTCGGCACGAGCGGCGACGAATGGCACAGTTTCACGCTGCAGAACTACGCAAACCTCGCCGATTCGTACTTCTTGAACGCGCTGTGGCTCACGCTGCGGCTCGCGTTTCAGAGCATGGTGTGCGCGGTGCTGCTGGCGATCCCGGTCGCGCTGGCGATGGCGCGCACCGAGTCGCGGCTGGCGCGGCGCCTGCTGCTTGCGGGCGTGCTGTTGCCGCTGCTCGTCAATTTGCTGCTGCAGGGCTATGGCTGGCTAGTGATTCTCGGGCCTGCGGGCTTGCTCAATCACGCATTGCTCGCAAGCGGTGTGATCCAGCGTCCGATCCAATGGCTCTATCGCGAGCATGGTGTGCTGCTTGGCCTGATCCAGACAGCGTTTCCGCTTGCGGTACTGCCGTTGTCGAGCGCGATGCGCGCCGTGTCGCGCTCGTACGAAGAAGCCGCGGCAACGCTCGGCGCGACGCGCCGGCAAACGCTGCGTCACGTGATGTTGCCGCTCGCGATGCCCGGGCTTGTCTCCGGCGCCCTGCTCGTCTTCGCCTACAACGCGAGTGCGTTCGCGGTGCCGCTGCTGCTCGGCGGCCGGCGCGTGCCGATGCTCGCCGTGCTGGTGCACGACCAGGTCGCACCGCTGTTGAACTGGCCGGCGGCCTCCGCATCCGGCGTGGTGCTGATGGCCGCTACGCTCGTCGTCATGGCGATCTCGCAGCGCCTCGTGCACCGTACGCAACGTATCAAGGAGCCGTCCGCATGAGCACCCCAGGCAATTCGCTTCGTCTGCGCACCCTGCGCCTGCCCACGACGATGCCGGGCCAGCTCGGCAAGCCTGCGGCGCTGCTTGCCGCGATCGTCCTGTTCCTCGCCGCGCTGCCGATCCTGACGATGATCACGATGTCGTTCAGCGCGTCGGATACGCTGCAATTTCCACCGCCCGGCTACAGCCTGCAGTGGTATCGCGCAGCGTGGCATACCTTTGTCTCACCCGATGCAAGCGACGCGCTGTCGATGGGCAGCGCGCTGACCACGAGCCTGATCGTCGCGGTATCGACGATGGTCGTCGCAACGCTCGTTTCTGTGCCGGCCGCCTATGCGTTGAGCCGTTACCGCTTTCGCGGCAAATCGGCGGTCGAGCAGCTCGTTGCGCTGCCGCTCGTTTATCCGCTCGTGATGCTCGGGCTGTCGCTGCTGCTGGTGTTCAACGTGCTGCCCGTCGAACTCGGTGTGTTCCGGCTCATCATCGCGCACGTGATTCTTGTGCTGCCGTTCACGGTGAAGAACTGTGCCGCGTCGGTGGCGTCGATCGGTCCGGAGTTCGAGGAAGCGGCGTGCGTGATGGGCGCTAGCCCGCGCCGAGCGCTGACCGACGTCGTGTTGCCGCTGATGCGCCCCGGCATCCTCGCCGGCATGCTGTTCGCGTTCATCATCTCGTTCAACGAATTCACGGTGACTTTCTTTCTCTACGGCATCAACACAATGACGCTGCCGATATGGCTCTACAGCCGCACCGTGTCGTCGCTTGACCCGACCGTGTTTTCGTTCGCGGTCTTCATTGTCGCCATCGACTTCGCACTGATCTGGCTGCTTGAAAAGCTGATTGGCGATGAAGGCGTCGCACTCTAGGCGGGCAGCCCAAGGAACCCTCATGACTCATCTGACACTTCAGGCCGTGACCAAGCGCTTTAACACCGCCTATGCCGTCGACCACGTCGACCTGAGCGTCCCGGACGGCAAGCTGGTCTGCTTTCTCGGTCCGTCCGGCTGCGGCAAGACGACGCTGCTGCGAATGATCGCGGGGCTGGAAACGCCGAGTTCCGGCAGCGTGACGTTTGCCGGCCGCGATATTACCCGCCTGCCGGCGAACCGGCGCGACTTCGGCATGGTGTTCCAGTCGCTCGCGCTGTTTCCGCATATGACGGTGGCGGAGAATATCGCCTATCCACTGCGGCTGCGCAAAACGGACAAGGCTGCGCAGTCACGCCGCGTCACTGAACTGCTCGAACTGATCCAGTTGCCGCACATGGCGAACCGGCCGGTCACGCAGCTATCCGGCGGACAGCGCCAGCGTGTGGCGATTGCCCGTGCTATTGCGTCGTCGCCGAAACTGCTGCTGCTCGACGAACCGCTGTCGGCGCTCGACGCCAAGCTGCGCGAAACGATGCAGGTGGAAATCCGCCTGCTGCAACAGCGCCTGGGCATCACGACAATCATGGTCACGCACGACCAGCGCGAAGCGATGACGATGGCCGACGAAATCGTCGTGATGGAAAAAGGCCGGATAGCGCAGGTCGGCAAGCCGCTCGACATCTACCGCGAGCCGGTCAGCGAGTTCGTCGCAGACTTCATCGGCCTCGGCAACATCGTGCCGGTGACGTACGACGGACAAGGCGGTGTGAGTCTGCCGGGCGGCCAGCAGATCATCGTCACGCAGCCGGCGCGTGTGCCGCAGTCGACGACGGATATCCGGCTGTTGATCCGTCCCGAAGACGTCTGCGTGAAGCCCGCCTCCAGCGGCGCCGGCCCGAACCGTCTGAGCGGGACGATCACCTTCATCCGCGACGTAGGCGCGTCGCTCGAAGCGACGATCGACTGCGCCGGCTTCACGCTAACCGCCGCGACGACGCCACGCGAGACGCCGGGCCTGATGCTCGGGATGCCGGTGCTGGCCGAACTGCCGCCACAGGCCTGCAAACTGATCGCGGCGCACGCGGCTCACTGAATTCAATCCGACACCGACGTTTTCGACAGAGGAACAACCATGTTCACCCCTCCCTCCTTCTCACTGCGCGCCCAGCGGATCTTCGCCACGTTCGCCGCGGTGCTGGCGTTTGCCGGCGTGGCCGCGCTGTCCGCGTTTTCCCAGTCCGCCCATGCCGATGCACTGGATTCGGTCGCCAAGTCCGGCGTGGTCCGGATCGGCGTATTCGAGGACTATCCGCCGTTTGGCTCGATCGGACCGGACATGAAGCCGAAGGGCTACGACATCGACGTCGCCAACCTGATCGGCAAGGCCCTGAACGCGAAGGTCGAACTCGTCCAGGTGACAGGCGACAACCGCATGGCGTATCTCGCGGACCACAAGGTGGACATGCTGCTCTCCGTCGGCGAGACACCGGAGCGCGCGAAGGTGATCGACTTCTCGCAGCCGTATGCTCCGTACTACCTCGCAGTGTTCGGCCCGAAGGCGCTGGTCGTGAAGAATGCGAACGACCTCGCCGGCAAGACGATTTCGGTCGCCCGCGGGACGCTCGAAGATCTGAGCGTCACCAAGATCGCGCCGCCGAGCGCCACGATCAAGCGTTTCGACGATCCGAACGGTGCGATTTCCGCATTCCTCTCCGGACAGGCCCAGTTGATGGTGGTCGGCAACGACGTCGGTGCGACGATCCTTGCGCGTCAGCCGGCGAACGATCCGGAGCAGAAGTTCGCGCTGTTCAGCTCACCGGATCACGTTGGCCTGAACAAGAATGAGCCGCGCCTGAAGCAGAAAGTCGATGAGACGATTGCCCGCGCCCGCAAGGACGGTACGCTGAGCGCGATTTCGCAGAAGTGGCTGCGCGCGCCGCTGCCGGCCAATCTCTGACGACCGGCTTTGCGGACCAGCCCCACCTGACCATGAGCAGCACGTCATGACCTATGCATTCGATTTCAGCGGCTTCGGCTTCTACGCGGGCATGCTCGCGCGGGGCGTCGCTGTCACCCTTGGACTTACAGCGGTGTCGACGGTGCTGGGTGGCCTCATCGGTATCGCGGGCGCGAGCGCCAGCGTCGCGGGGCCGCGCTGGGCTCGCACGCTGGTCGCCGCTTATGTCGAGCTGATCCGCAACACGCCGTTTCTCGTGCAGCTGTTTTTCGTGTTTTTCGGACTGCCGGGTTTCGGCATTCGTATCGACGAGGTGCAGGCGGCGATCCTCGCGATGACGGTCAATCTCGGCGCTTACGCGACCGAGATCGTGCGCGCCGGTATCGACTCGATTCCGCGCGGCCAGATCCAGGCCGGGCAGGCGCTGGGCCTGCATGGACGCCAGGTGTTCCGCCATGTGGTGCTGCCGCAGGCACTGGCCAATGTGTTTCCGGCGCTGCTGGGCCAGGTGCTGATCGTGATGCTCGGCTCCGCCGTGGTATCGCAAATCTCGGTGCCCGACCTGACGTATGCGGCCAATTTTATCCAGTCGCGCAACTTCCGCTCGTTCGAGAGCTACCTGATCATCACCGCGACCTACTTGCTGCTGTCGATCGTATTGCGCCAGCTGCTGAACCGGCTGGGGTGCGGCCTCTTCGCAGGACGCACGCCACGCACGCCCGATGCACGGGGCAACTGGCGGACGCTGTTCACCTCGCGCGGGGCACGCACGCTTCCGACGGAGCGCTCACCATGACCGAATTCACGCTGTGGGATATCGCGCGCAATCTGCTGCTCGCCGCACGCTGGACCGTGTTGCTCTCCCTGGTCGCTTTCGTGTGCGGCGGTGCTGTCGGCCTGCTGCTGCTGGCGATGCGCGTGTCGCCGCTGTCATGGCTGCGCCGGGTGGTCTCGCTCTATGTCGAACTGTTCCAGGGCACGCCGCTGCTGATGCAACTGTTCCTTGCGTTCTTCGGCCTGCCGTTACTGGGCGTGGACGTGTCCGCATGGGTTGCAGCTGCCGTCACGCTGACGCTTTACACCAGTGCGTATCTCGCCGATATCTGGCGCGGCTGCGTCGAAGCCGTGCCGCGCGGCCAGTGGGCAGCGGGTGCGAGTCTGGGCATGACGTTCAGCCAGCAGTTGCGCTACATCGTCTGGCCGCAGGCGAGGAAGATCGCGGTCGCGCCGACCGTCGGCTTTCTGGTGCAGGTGGTCAAGAGCACCGCGCTGACGTCGATCATCGGCTTCACCGAACTGACCAAGGTTGGCACGATGATCACCAACACCGCGTTCCGCCCGTTTCCGATCTACGGGATGGTTGCGCTGATCTACTTCGCGATGTGTTACCCGCTGACGTGGTACGCGCGCCGGCTGGAGAAGGCGCAACGCGCGCAGGCCCACCGCTGACAATCGTCACGATGCGAGACGTCCTTTCCCCACCTTGACGTTGATTTGGTCTGGCCGCGTACTTCTACAGCCGCGAAATCGGCCGCGTGTGGCAAACCATGAATGGATTTCACGATGATCTCAATCAGCAATGTTTCGAAGTGGTATGGACATTTCCAGGTGCTGACTGACTGCACGACGGAAGTGAAAAAAGGCGAAGTGGTCGTCGTGTGCGGTCCCTCGGGTTCGGGCAAGTCAACCCTCATCAAGACGGTGAACGGCCTCGAGCCGTTTCAGCAGGGCGAAATTTTGATCGACGGCCAGTCGGTCGGCGACAAGAAGACCAACCTGTCGAAGCTGCGGGCGAAAGTCGGCATGGTGTTCCAGCACTTCGAACTGTTCCCGCACTTGTCGATCACCGAAAACCTGACGCTCGCGCAGATCAAGGTTCTCGACCGTTCGAAGGACGAAGCGGTAGCGAAGGCGCTGAAGCTACTGGATCGCGTTGGTCTGCGTGCGCACGCGGACAAGTTCCCGGCGCAATTGTCAGGCGGTCAGCAACAGCGAGTGGCGATTGCGCGCGCGCTTTCGATGGACCCGATCGCGATGCTGTTCGACGAACCGACCTCAGCGCTCGACCCAGAAATGATCAACGAAGTGCTCGACGTGATGGTCGAACTCGCGCAGGAAGGCATGACGATGATGTGCGTGACGCACGAAATGGGCTTTGCGAAGAAGGTCGCTCACCGCGTGATCTTCATGGACAAGGGCGTAATCGTCGAAGACGACCGCAAGGAAGAATTCTTCGCGAACCCGAAGTCCGATCGCGCGAAGGATTTTCTCGCGAAGATCCTGCACTAACTTCCCGGACATTCAGGACGCGGGCCGGCCCCGGGCTCCACATTCGCTGTCGGCAACCGAATGGCCGGTTGAATCCGCGGACTATTTGCGGCCACCGTCGTCGGACCAGCGCCGGCGTCCCGCCGCGCCGGCACGGCCCGGTAATGACCGGTGGTCACCCAAAAATTGAAAAAACCCCCTATTTCAGGGACCGCCGGCCCCCATCAACTTGAGGCGTTTGGACTGCGTAAGTCGATTCCCAGCCGCCGCCGAGCGCCTTGCAGAGCGTGATCAGATTTGCGGCAGCGGTCGCTTGGCTTTGCTCGAGGTTGCTCTGGCCTTCGAGCAGTTGCTTCTGCACGTTCAGCACGTCGAGATAGTCCAATGCCCCAGCCTTGTAGCGCTGCTGCGCTACGGCGAGTGCGCGCTGGTTCAGCGCCACCACCTCCTTCAGCTTGACGCGGCGCAGCTGCTCGGCATCGTAGGCGACCAGTGCATCGTCCACCTCGCGCCAAGCCTCGAGCACGGCGCGTTTGTAGACGATCGCGGCCTCCTGTTGTTGCGCCTCGCGTAACTGCAGTGTGCCCTTGAGACGCCCGCCTTCGAAGATCGGCATCGTGATGGAGGGGCCGAGAACAAACTGCCCCGACGCCCAGCTGGCGAGGCTGGAGAGCTGAAGGCTCTGGAACCCCGCACTGCCATTGAGCGAAATGTGCGGATAAAAGTCGGCTTTTGCCACACCGATCGATGCCGTGGCCGCATGCAATTGCGCTTCCGCTCGCCGGATATCGGGTCGGCGTTGCAGGAGCTCCGACGGAAAGCCGATGGGCACCTGTCCAGGCAGCTCGGGCACGTCATGCGGCTCGGCGAGCGTTTGCTTAAGCGCGCCCGGCTCCTCGTCGAGCAAGACACCAATCGCGTTGATCTTAGTCTCGCATTGCGATTCGAGCGTTGGAATCAGACTTTCGATCGACGCCGCCTGCGCGGAAGCATTGGCCACATCCAGATCCGTCGTCACGCCGTCCCGCTCGCGGATTTGCGTGAGCTTCGTGGTATCGCGGGCAATCTCGAGGTTTTGTTTCGCGATGTTCAACAGCGATTGTGTGTCGCGCAACTCGATATAGTCTCGCGCGAGTTCGGCGCGGGCAGACAACAACACGGCGTTCCGGTCTTCGTAAGAAGCATCCGATAAGGCGGACGCCTCTTCGACACCGCGTCGAGCCCCGCCCCAGATATCGAGTTCCCAAGAGGCATCGAAGCCCATTTGATAGAGGTTGTAGGCCGGCGACCCCTTGGAACCCGGTATCGGCGCCACGCCAAGCGGCGTTTTCCCCGAAGCCGATTGCGATTGGGGATCGAGCGAGGGGACGCCGAGCAGCGACAGAATGCCGTTCGGGCTGCCGCGCTCGCGGTCGTAGGACGCAGCGCCGTCCAGCGTGGGCAATTCCGCCGCCCCCGCAATGCGCTGTCCAGCGCGGCTTTGCCGCAGGCGCGCCGACGCCGCGGCCACATCGAGGTTCGCATCGGCCAGTTGCTTTTCAAGCGCGTTCAACGTGGGATCGTTGAACAGTGTCCACCAATCGGAATTGAATCCGGCTTCGACGGCCTCGCTGGGTGCTTGCGCCGCTTCGGTTCGTTCAAAGACTTGCGGCGGCGTGGACGTCGTAGGAGGTACGAAATTCGGTCCGACGGTACAGCCGGCGATCACAAGGCATGCCAAGATTTCCAACGCCAACGCGCGGATGGCGCGGAATGAAAAGTCGTGCGTACTCATTTTTGCGCTCCCGCTTCGGCCCGCGCATCGCCATGTCGACCGGTGGCCACTTCGGTTTCGACAGAAAGCCCCACGCTCAACGCAGACGCCGCCTCTTGACCTTTGTCGATGTCGATCTTGATCGGTACGCGTTGGACGATCTTCGTGAAGTTGCCCGTCGCGTTGTCGGGTGCGATAGGCGCAAAGCTCACGCCGGTTGCGGGCGCGAGGCTATCGATCCGGCCATGAATCACCACGCCAGGAAGGCTGTCCACCTTGATGCGCACGCTTTCGCCGGGCCGCATCTTGGTGATCTGGTTTTCCTGGAAGTTGGCGACGACATAGGCTTCGGAAAGCGGCACGATCGCGAGAACCGGCGCGCCGGGCGTCACGTATGCGCCAACGCGTGCGGAACGCCGTCCAACCGTGCCGTCGATCGGCGCGCGGATCTCCGTATAGGACAGGTTGAGCTGCGCCTGCTCGAGCGCCGCCTCGGCGCGTTCGAGCGCGCCGGCCGCCTTGTCGCGCTGGGTATTCAGTACGTTCAGGTTCTGCTCGGTCGCCTCCAGCGCGGCTTGGTCGTGGGCCTGCTGCGCAAGCTGCTCGGCGAGCGCGCTCGAGGCGTGCTGTTGCTCCTGAGCTGTTCCTGCGCCGGTTTGCGAGAGATCCTGGTAGCGCGCGGCGTTGTCGCGCGCAAACGCGATCGCCGCATCGTCGGACTTGAGCGTCGCGCGCGCCTGATCGACGAGCGAGGGCTGCCGCGCGATTTCGGCGTCGTAGTTCGCGACGGACGCCTTTGCCGCGGCGACGTCCGCTTGAGCACTCATCAATGCCGCCTTGTAGTCGCGGTCGTCGATACGCACCAGCAATTGCCCGGCTTTGACCGACTGGTTGTCGTCGACCAGGACTTCGGAGATCTGGCCCGGGATGCGCGGCGCCACGAGGGTGAAATCAGCCTCGACGTAGGCATCGTTGGTGGATTCGGTATTCGAGCCGCTTGACAGGCTTGAATAAGCCCATGCGCCAATACCGACTGCGACGGCGATAGCGGCCGCAGGAATGAGTTTGAGGGGAGATCGAGCAGCGGTTGACATGATTGCGTTCCCTTAGTGCGAAGAGGGGGGCGTCGTGCTCCACGGCGGGTAAATGCGCACGGGTAACACTGGCACGAGGAGAAGAAGCACGATGGCGACTCCCGCCATCACGAGGTAGAGATCCGCCGATGTCAGTACCACTGCTTGCTCGTGGATCCGGTGTGCAAGTTCGCCGAGGCCATGGCCCGCGTCGATGCTTTGGCTTGTGACAAGCGCGTGATTGCCTAATTGGTCCACGAGCATGTTCGAATGAAGACGTTCGCGATCGGTACCCAACCCTTCTATGAGACCCGTCGCCACAGCCGCGGAAAACGTCTTGAGCGAGTTGAACATCGCTGAAGCAAAGGGACCTTCTGCCGGGGGCAAGCCCGTCGTCACGCCCATCAGGATCGCGAGAATCACCATCGGCTGCGCGACGATCTGTATCGATTGAAGCCAGTAGAAGTTGTCGCGGATCCACTCGGACGTGATGAAGCTCCCCATCACGCACGTGGTGATCATGAGGCTCAATCCGATGGCCATGACCCACCGGTGGTCAACGCGCCGCAGATTCAAAAGTGCGGCCGTCAAGGGGAGCGTGATCAAGAGCGGCATCGCAACCAGCAGCGACAAAGGTGCAGTTTGCAGCGGCCGGTAGGTGTGAACATCGGCGAGAAATTGGCTGGGTATCGCAGCCACGCCAACCAGCAAGATGACCGCGCCCGCGAGTGTTGTGAGTCCGTGCGCAAAGTTTCTGCGCGCAAGCAGCTGCAGCTTGAAAAAGGGATGCGGGTGAAACCACTCGTTGACGAGGAACGTCACCAACATCAGCCCGCCGCCGATAAACATCACGCGAATGAACGCGGAATCGAGCCAGTCGAGACGATCGCCTTGCAGAAGGCCGATCACGAGCATGGCGACGGCCAGAAAACCGGTCAGAAACCCGGTCCAGTTGAATGCCGCGAGCCGTTCGAGTTTGAGCGGATCTGCCGGCAGCCCCCACCGAATCGCCACGCAGCTCACCATGCCCAGCGGCACGATTTGCCAAAAGACCATTTGCCAACCGACGTACTCAGTCCACAACGCGGCGAGCGGTGTGCCGAGCGTCGGCCCGAAGGTCGCCGTGAGCGCGTACCCGGCGAGTCCGTAGAGCTTCACTTTGGGCGGGAGATAGCGCAGCGCCACGATGATCAGCATCGGGGGAAGGCATCCGCCGGCCATCCCCTGCAGCACGCGCAGCCCATCGAGCGTGAGCAGGTTCGGCGCGAAGGGGCAAAGGAACCCGAAGAGCATCGTCGCGATCACGGCGCCGATCGTGAATCGCTTGAGCGTGAAGGTGATCCCAAACCACGGGGCAAACACCATCGTCGCCACATTGGCCGCCTCGAACAGAGCAGTTAGCCAGGTTCCATCGTCATGACCAATCGAGAACGCGCCCTGAATGTCCGCCATCGCTTGCGCCGTGACTTGCTCGTTGAGAATGGCCAAGAGAGACGCAAGCAGCATCCCGACGAGGCCGACGGCGAGGCGGAGCGAAAGAGTGGACTGTGGGGGCGTCGGCTGTGCGGGAGCCTCTGTCCTCGGCACAGGAGCGGGTGCCGGCGCCTGCGAGACGGTCAATGGTTCCGCTCCAGTGGTAAAAGGGTCGACGGTGGTCATGGAAACCTCGTTGCTGCTCGTATTCGATAGGAAATCTAATTATTTCATATCGAACCACATCGATAATGGAGTGCAGCCGAATTACTGCGTGCGTTGTGCCTCTGCAAAATATTGCGGTGCTTCCCGGCGATCGAACATTCCGTACTCTCGGATGATGCGGACGTTCCGCTGGCGCAAGCCATCTGCCGTCGCTGCATCGTGTTCGAACGCTTGGGCTGCCGCTTGGTCGCGCCACGTCACCACCGCGATCACGTCCCCCGGAGTCGTCAGTGCGTCGAACACATCCCAGGCAACGAGGCCAGGCGCGCGCGTATCGACGCCAAGCGATTTCGCCACCCCTTCCGCGCCAGCTCGCTTGACCCAGTCCGGCGAGAATTTCCCTTCACGCAGGGTCACTGCCGTGCCACGGCCCGTCGCGGTGACATCCAGGCGCTGCTCAATCAGGACCTGTCCCGCAGGCAGTTGGTCGTCGCTGACGACCTGGCCGATGCGCAAGCGATAGTCGGAAAACACCCGGTCGCGCGCGGCTTGCATGATCTTGTGGTGGGCTGCCTGGCTACGCCAACGCACGAGCGCCTTCTCGTCGCGCCAGCTCGACAGCGACAGAAGCCATCCCTCGCGTGTGAGGCTTGCGTAGCGATTGTTGTCGATGAACCCGTCGATCTTCTCGAGTTCGGGGCGCAGCACCATGGCCATGCCGAGATACGCGTTGAACTGTTCGGGCTTCGGATTGACTTCGAGCATTGCGGCAAACATAGACACCTCTTTCGGTTGGTTGGTGATACGACGTGCAGTGATTGTCGGGGAAAGCCCCAATTCATTGGGGCCCAAGCTAGTTGCTATTGGGCCAATGAATTTGCGATTTTTGCCAACCCTGCAAATGACGTTCCGATAACCATCACGGCCTGAAAGAGTCCTTTGCGAACTGATCGAATAGAATCACGGCGAGTGGACGCGGTGATCAGAGTGGGAGGCGGAATGGACAAGTTGCGTGAGATGGAGATTTTCGTCGCCATCGTTGACCGAGGCAGCTTTACTGCCGCGTCCGAGAAACTCGGCATGTCGGCCGGCGGGGTCTCGCGAGCGGTCAATTCGCTGGAATCCCGTCTCGGCACACAACTGCTCGCTCGGACGACTCGAACGGTTCGTCCGACGGATGCAGGCATGGCTTACCTCGAAGCCTGCAGGAAGGTGTTGGACACCATCACGGACGCGGAAGCCAGCATTGCGGCCGATCTACTCAATCCCGTAGGGACGTTGACTGTTTCCGCACCGGTCCTGTTTGGCCAGCGATATGTGGCGCCTCTGGTCAACGCCTTCGCGCTGCGTTATCCGGACGTCACCATCAACGCGGTGTACGCCGACCGAACCACGCGGCTTCTAGAGGAAGGGGTGGATGTGGCTCTCCGTATCGGCCACCTCGGAGACTCCTCGACATACGCCATTCCGTTGGGCTTTGTGCGGCGTCGGACGTACGCGGCGCCCTCCTATCTAGCCGAGCGTGGGGAACCCGTTCACCCCAGGGATCTGACCAATCACCACTGTGTGTCCTTCACCGGCGTCTCGCAACCGCTCGAGTGGGTGTTCAAGGAAAACGGTTCGAGGCTGCCCGTCAGAGTGCGGCCGCGGATGGTTGTCGACCTCGCTCCCGCTGCCATTCTCGCCGCCGCCGAAGGTGTGGGCATCACTCAGTTGCTGTCATACCAGGCGGCGCCAGAGGTAGCCGACGGCAAACTCCAACCGGTCTTGACGTCATTCGAGCCCGAGTCGGCGCCCGTGAGCCTGCTGCATGTCGAGCGGCGCAGCACCAGCGGCAAGATTCGCGCTTTCGTGGAATACGTGACCGAGACGCTACGCCAAAATCCGCACCTTCAGGCTGCGGACGCTACCGCAACGCGAACTTCCCGATAGGCCGTCACCGGCGCATCGAGGTCTAACGCCCTATTCAGTCCGCTTGGATTGGGGACGACCCACGCGCGTGCGCCGCCGAATGGCTCTGTTTGTCGCCCCCAATTAATTCCGCAAAATATCAACGACAAGTTCGGTTCAAGGAGATCGGGAAGCGATTGAAGCGAATCGGCGTCAGTCACGGATGAGCGAGTGCTTGAAAAGAAACCTGCGTGCCTGCATCGCCGCGGAATCGTTGTCGATATTGTTTCGGCGTGACTTCTAACCGCCGGGAGAACGTCGTGCGCATATGCGTGGCACTGCGGAAGCCGCATTGATAGGCAACGGTCTTCAGCGGCGCATCCGAATCTTCGAGCAACTTCCTCGCGCTGTCGACGCGAACCTGCTCGACAAACGCGGACGGTGTCACTTTCGCGTACTTTGCAAAGACTCGCGAGAAAGTCCGCCGGCTCACGCCAACTGCGTCCGCGAGTTGTTCGATCGAAAGCGCATCGGTTATATGCTCGGTCACATATCGGTGCACTTTGCCGATAATCGGATCTTCGTCCCTGCCTGTTCCCATATACGGGCTGTACTGAGATTGGCCGCCTTCCCGCTGGATATACACGACAAGACGTTTTGCGACACGCACCGCCAGTTCGTGTCCCCAATCTTCGGCGACCAGCGACAGGCACAGATCGATGCCGGCCGTCACGCCCGCCGACGTAATGAGGCGTCCGTCGCGAACGAAGATCTTGTCGGGCTGCAAACGTGCCTGCGGAAATTCGTGGGCCAGGCGGCCCGCGTCCGCCCAGTGAGTCGTCACTTCCTTGCCGTCGAGCAGTCCCGCATGGGCAAGCACGAATGCCCCATTGCAAACGGAGCCGAACCGTGTCGCGTTTCCTGCCTGATTTTGCAGCCACGTCAGAAAATCGTTCGACGGTTCAACGTCGGGCAATTGCGGCCCGCCTGCGATCAGCAGCAGGTCCCATTGCGTGTCGAGATCCGCATAGCTATACGGCACGGAAAGCCCCATCCCGTTCGAGCAGGTCACGGTGCCGGCCCGCGGGCCCACCAAAGTGACTTCATATTTCTGCTGCACAGTAAGCATCGTGTTGGCTTCCGCAAACACGTCGAGGGGGCCCGCAACATCGAGCGCTTGAACACCATCGAATATAACAATGGCGACTTTCATGCCGTGACCTTCATGGAGTTAATCGTCCCGTTTCCGATATCGGCGACCCGAATGGCTTTACCGGAACGACCGGACCAAGCCTGCGAACCTATAACGACGGCCGGTAACCGAGCTTACCGCGATGGCCCGAAAACAGGGACGTGCTGGGCTGAAACTATCTTTTGAGTGCGAGTAATAAATGGATTGAACTGGGGAGATGTCGAACTCACGTTGGCCCTCCAGATGCAACGCAATGCACGACTTCGCCGCTGCGGCGCCGTTGGCCCAAATCTCAAGTTGATTGGCCCAGCATGGCGACAACCGCGTGTTTCCTCGCCCGTGCCGGCCGAATAGACTTGGTTGCGTGGATCTGGCCGGCCGTAAGTGCGCCGGAGGGCCGGGCCCCTGGGCAACACGTAACCAAGGACAGATTCATCATGTTGAAAGACGTCATACCTCGCACCGCCTCGCCAGACCTGACACGGCGAGATGCGCGGCGCTCGTGTGCAGTGCATTCGCGGAGTGACGGCGTATGCAAGTAGCGATGATGCTGTATGAGGGATTTCGGCTGCTCGAAGTGACGGGCCCGATGGACGTTTTCCACGAAGCGAATCGCCTGAGCGGCGCAACGTTGTACGAGCAGCATCTCGTAGGACCGTCCCCGGGGCTCGTCGCGTGCTCGAATGGCGTAGCGGTGAGCACGACGGAATCTCTGTTGGATGTGCGTACATCATTCGATATCGTCGTCGTGCCGGGCTCGCCGGGCGTTGGCCCGGGGCCTGAGCATTGCGAACTGGTGGACTGGCTTCGTGATGCCGGAAGCAGGGTGCAAAGGCTCGCGTCGGTGTCCAACGGGGCTTTCTTGATCGCGCGCGCCGGCCTTGCCGACCATCGCGCGTTGACTACGCATTGGCGCGACGCACAACGTCTCTCCACCGAATTTCCCCTCGTACACGTCATCAGCCATCAAAGCTATTTGAAGGATGGCAACTTGTACTCGTCGCGCGGTGTGAGCGACGGTATCCGGGTGGCTTTGGCTCTCGTCCGGGAGGACCTCGGCGAAGAGTTCGTCAGAAGCGTCACAAAGTCATTGTCGAGGCAGCGCTCATGGCCCAAATGTAGCTAATTTTGGCCCATGCGCCGTTTGCCGAGCGCAACGGCGTTCCGATCATGACGACGCTCATGGGTCTTGGCGCCATCCCTGCCAATCACGAGCTGTATCTCGGCATGCTCGGCATGCATGGCATCGCATGCGCAAACTACGGGGTTGAAGACTGTGACGTGTAGCGGCGGCTCAAAATTCACTCGACGCCGACATCTCGGCGAGCTTGTTCTGGACAGCATCGACGAAGATCGTCGCAACCCGTCTAATGTGCCGATGATTGGGGAAGACCGCGCAGAAATCCGTTGCGTCCGATCGATACTCGTCGAGCACGGGTACGAGGCGCTCCGCCTCTATATCCCCCTTCGCGATCAGGTCGAACAGGAAAGCGATGCCAAGCCCTGCGACGGCCGCCTGCCTGACCGGGCGTGAAGTACTGGCGAGCAGGTGACCCTGCACCTGAACCTCAACACGTCCGTCGGGGCCGTTCAGATGCCACATGCCATGTCCGAAATCGCGCGAAATCAGAAGGCAGTCGTGCTGGCTGAGTTCGTCGAGGCTCGTTGGCATTCCGCGGGCCCCGATATATTCAGGTGATGCCACGAGCCGCCTGCGTGCCGTACGCAGAACGCGGCGCGTCGCGCTTTCGTCCAGCATCGACTCGCGACGCAATGCGAGATCGACACCGCTCGCCATCAGGTCGAGATACGCATTGTCGACGACGAATTCCAGCGTGACGCCCGGATAGCTCGCGAGAAACTCCGTGACCCATGAGTCCGGAAAGATATCGAAGAAATCGGCGTGCAAGGCGACGCGCAACGGGCCAATCGGTTCTGGATGCGTGTCGGCAGCTTGCTGCCCCGCTTGCATGAGTCCCCGAATGCTCGTCGCGCACTGTTCGTAGAACGTCTGCCCGATTGCAGTCAGCGTCAGCTTCCTCGTCGTCCGCAGGATCAACCGGCTTTTCAGCTCACTTTCCAGTTGCTGAACGTAGCGGCTGATCGTGTTCGCTGGCATCCCGAGACGTCGTGCGGCTTCAGCAAAACTTCCGGCCTGGACGACCTCGACAAAGAAATAGATTTCGTTCAGGTCAAGCATACATTCCTCGCGAATCTGGATGAGTCCCCCTCATCCGCGCTGTCTAGTGGTCGGATCGAAGGCGCCCTAAGCTGCCGTCGAAACAGCCAGATTAGACCACTGTTCACGGGCGTTCGTGTTTCCAGAATCCACCAGACATGCGCGGCTGCAATTCGCGGCCGCGCTGCTCGCCGAACCGCAGACCACCGGCTGATTGAGGTTCGCTACGACACACTGAAGCGCAGTGGGTATCGCTAAAAGATACACAGCAGAGCGAGACGGAACTGATCCGATATGTGACGCGCTGGTCGAACGCGTGCTCGCTTGCAAGGTCGTTGTGGCCCGCGCGGAGCTCGAACTCCGAGCACGCCTGTGAAGGCTCGGCTCCACGGCACCGCCGGATAGGTGCGCAGCGTTTTCGATGCCCGAAGTTCGGAGTTCGCAATTTGCCAAAGCCGGCAAACAAGGCATGCGCGCTCTCTTCGGCCACCTTCGCTTCGGCAAGCGGAGACTCATCAACCATCAACAGACATTCGCCAACCGATTCCGAAGAACCGTTCCTGGCCGACCATGATCTCGGGCCGCATCACCTCGAATGCGATCACCTTCTATAAGTGCGCTGTGCAAGAATCAAATTCCACGATGACCGGTCAGGAGCCAAAAGCCATGGAGCAACCTATTACAAAGCTTACGTCGCCGATCTTCACCTCGGACTCAACGATATGGTTTTCGGCCTACCGTTTCGGCTGGGGCTACCGCGCTTTTGCGCTCCCCGCCCACACGGTCCGCGAAAAGCTCGGCGCCGCCGATGAAAGCACAAAGCAACTCGCGCTCGCGTTCGAACTCGGCAAACGCCGGATCTTCCGGGCGATAGAGCAACAGGCGCCCCCACAAACAGGGGAACGGATAGAGCTTTCGCCTGCTGACCTCTAACCTTGCATTCGGTTCGTTGGGTAAAGTAAATGTCGGTTGTTGCCGAGATAGTGTTGAAAGATCCGAGTTCTCGGCCGGCGTCCACATAAGTGACGCTAAGCTTCTTCAGCTTGCCGAGTGCCAGCTCCTGCCCCGTAACCCAGTCGCTCCGATGCGAGCGCGGCGTAATCGAGCAATGATTTGATATGACGCGATTCCCCAAAAAGAGGTAGATCGTTCTCCCGTCCAAGCAGCCCGATCACGACAGTGACTTTACCCTTGTGATCGAAGATGGGGGCGGCAACGGCATTCACGCCCGGTACGCTCAGCCCCGCGATCGCAGCATAACCGTTCGCGCGTGTCTCTCTATGGAGTTCGCGCAACTGGGCAGACGTGAATTTTTGCCCGGAAACCGAAAGCGCATGCTCCTGAAGCTTGACGACCTTCTTGACGAGCTCCTCGGGCAAATGAGCTGCGAATACCCGTCCCGCCGCGCTAAGGTAGATGGGGAGTAGCGCACCAACGCGAATGTTCATGTAAATCGGTCGGTCGGATTCCTCCAGCAAACAGATGGTCGGGCCCATGTCGGTCCAGATCGCGCCGAAAGCCGTCTCCTGCGTGTTGTCCCTCAACTGTGCTATCGCACTGGCCGCTTCCTTGACAGGTGAGCATGCCCATAGTCCGGAGAGTCCTATCGCGATCGAGCTCCTGCCAACCCCGTAGTAGCCGTTGGTCGCGTCCTGCTCGACGAGTTCCGCCCGTGTGAGGCTCACCAGATATCGGTGCACCTTTCCGACGGGCATGCCGCATTTCGCCGCAAGCGATCGCAAAGGAACGGGCCTTCCGAAAGTCGCAAGCGCTCTCAGAATCTCTGCCCCGATTTCGACCGACTGAATGCCGGGACGCTGGTCGTCGGCCTGATCGTCCTGCTCGGCTTTCGTTTGCACGTTCATCGCCTCCTCTCATGAATTGGTGCGAAGGGTATCAGCGGCATCACTTGCCTTCAACCTGCGCAGTCCTTCCTGCCATGCCGAACCTTCACGACGCGTAGGCTTGACACGCGGCTCTGCGTCTTATATTGTGATACGCATCATACAATGTATGATATCGAGTGAATCCAAAAAGGAGATGGAGATGACCATGGTGCTTGATCATGCTGGCGCGCGCGCCCAACTCTCGAGCGATGCATCCGCGCTCAATGTGGTGGAGTTCTGGGAGCAGCGTATGGAGATTGAAATTGAGGAACCGCGGCTGACGGCTGTGCCGTATCACTGGAAGTGGTCCGACATCAGCCCGCGGCTCGCGGTGGCCGCCAAGACCGTGCCGATCGAGGAGTGCGAGCGGCGGGCTCTGGTGTTCTCCAATCCCGGGCTGTCTGGTAAGCCCTACATCACGCAGACGCTGTTTGCTGCCTATTCGCTTTACAACCCGGGGGAACAGGCGCCGGTCCATCGTCATACGCCGAATGCGAGCCGCTTCGTGCTGGAAGGCAACGGCGGGTTTACCGTGGTCAACGGCGAGAAGATTCCAATGTCGCGCGGCGATCTCGTGCTGACGCCCAACGGCTGCTGGCACGATCACGGAAACGAGGGGACGGAACCGGTCATCTGGGTCGACGTTCTCGACGTTCCGCTAGCCGAGTCGCTCAATGCAACGATGTTCGAGTTCGACTACGTCGAAGATAAGCAGCGGAAGACGATCCAGTCGATCGCCGCGCCGTCAGGGTATTCCACGCATCTGTACTCGCGCGGGGGGCTCACGCCGACCTTCGTCGACCACCGCAGGGGCCGCGTCGATCACTCCCCGATGTTCGTCTATCGATGGAAGGACACGCGAGCCGCGCTCGACGCCATGTCCCATCTGCCTGGCAGTCCATACGACGCGATCACGGTCGAATACACCAACCCGGTTAGCGGCGGGCCTGTGATGCAGACGATGTCTTATAGAAGCACGTTGCTGCGCGCAGGCGAACGGACCTTGCCACAAAGGCGAACTTCTTCCTCGATGTTCGTCGTGTTGGATGGCACCGGAAAAACCGAAATCAACGGGAAAACGTTCGAGTGGAAACCCAATGATGTCTTCTGCGCACCCCCATGGTCGTGGTATCAGCATGAATCGACTGGCGGCCAGGCGGTGCTCTATTCGGTGACTGACGAGCCCGCGCTCAAGAAACTCGGCTTTATGCGCAAACAGGGACGTGACGACGACGGAACCATTCTTGAGTTGGAGGTGGCGACGATCTCTCGATAAGGAAACCTGGCAACTTCACCGCGCACACTTGGCGGCGAGGAGCATGCCGTCAAGCTAACCCGGGGACTCGTCGCGCTCTTCGCGTTCAGTTGCGGCGCGATCGCCGCCAACTTGTACTGCGCAAGCCCATCATCGAGCTGATCGGCTGTCCGCGCGCCCTTGACAGGCGGCTTAGCATCTTATACTGTGAGATGCATATTTCATTATAAGATACCGCGACAAAATCATTTTTGAACTGGAGGCAGCATGACCGCAGCACAATTCCCGTCCGGCTGGCAGACGGTTTCTCGACAAGGAGACATCGAAGCGTTCTGCGTCGGCCCCGCCGAAAGCGAGAACGATGCGCCGCGCGGCACCATTCTTCTGCTTCAAGAAATCTTCGGGGTCAACCAAGCGATGCGCCACGTCGCGACCAAACTGAGCGAGAAGGGATTCAGGGTCGTGTGCGCAGACGTTTTCGGACATATCGAGCGCCGGGTCGATCTCGGCTACGGCGAGGCCGATCGCCAACGCGGCTTCGCACTGCTCCAGGCGTTCAATCCGGAGACGGCTCTCAATCACTGCAACGCCGTGGCGGAGTGGGCGCGTCACCTGCCCGGCTCCAATGGCAAGCTGGCCGTCGTCGGATTCTGCATCGGCGGTCTGCTCACCCTGAAGTACGCCGCCCGTTTTCATTGCGATGCCGCGGTTTCTTTCTACGGCGTGCGGGTTCACGAGCATCTGAAGGAGTTGCGCACTATCGAATGTCCGCTGCAATACCACGTGGGCGAGGCCGACACTCACATACTCCCGGATCATATCGACGCTGTCGAGAACGTCGTCAATGGCATGCCGAACGCAACCGTCTACACCTACAAAGGCGCGAAACACGGATTCTTCAATTCGTTGCGTGAGGAGGCTTTCAGCCGGGAGGCCTTCCTCGAGGCCGATCATCGCATGCTCGAATTGTTGACGGAGCGACTTCGATGATTCCGCCGTTCCAGTTCGAGTGCCACTCGCCGACAGTCCTGTTCGGGGCGGGCCGCGTCGCTGACCTTGCGGGCCGTCTCGATCAGATCGGAAAGTCGCGCGCATTGCTCGTCACAACGGAGGGCGGCGCCCGCCGCTACCGGCAAGTCGCCGAGGTCCTTGCGTCCCGGCTTCGCGCCTCGTTCGATCGCGCGGTGCCGCACTGTCCCCTCGAGGTAGCGAATGCGGCACTCGACGCGTTCCGCCGGCGGGAATGTGATGCCGTCGTCACCGTCGGTGGAGGATCGACTATCGGCCTCGGCAAATATATCGCGGCGGAAACCGGCGCGCCCCATATCGCACTGCCGACCACGCTCTCGGGGTCGGAGATGACGCCGCTGTTCGGGGTCCTCGTGGATGGCGAAAAGCGCACCAGGCGGGAGCCCAGGGCGCTCGCCAATACCGTCATTGTCGATCCGGTGCTCGCGCGGTCTTTGCCGATCCGCGAGACAGCGACCACCGGCATGAACGCGCTCGCGCATTGCATCGAGGCGCTGTATGTCCCGAAGCGCAATCCGTTGACCAGTCAGCTCGCGCTGACCGGCATCGACATGCTCTACCGTGCGTTGAGGAAACTGGCGGATGAACCCGCCGACCTGGAAGCCCGGACCGAGGCGGCTTATGGCGCAACGATTGGCGGCTTGATGATCAATTCGGTCGGCATCGGCATGCATCACCGGATCTGTCACATACTGGGCGGGCGCTTCGAGGTGCCCCACGGCGAGTCCAACTGTGTCGTGCTGCCGCACGTCCTCGCTTATAACGCGTCGGCGATACCTGAGGCATGCTCGATGATGGCATTGGTGATGGGTGCCCATCCCGCGGCGGCACTGCAGCGACTCGTACGCGATCTAGGGGCTCCGGTCGCGCTGCGCGAACTAGGTGTTCCGGCCGACAGCATCATCGCCATCGCCAGTGAATCTTTCCACCACATCGATGACAACCCCTTGCCTGTCGACGAGGCCGCCGTGCTCAAGTTGCTGCAAGCAGCATGGGCCGGACAGGGGCCGGCCGTGAGCTGAGCGCAGCGGGGGTTCATCGCACCATCCATCCGACGCCAGCGGTTTCGCCTCGAGGCCGCTAGCGGCTGCCGTGTATCTCATGACCTGGACGATACCGGCCGTCCGGACCTGCAAGGAACCTGGGAATCGATCCGCTGCAGGCCGGCGGCAGACATTCGGCCTGCGCACACCGTGACGGAGCCCACAGGAAGTTTGCTTAGTACACCATAAATTACAAAGCGAAGATCGTTAAGACAAAGGAGACGTCAATGGAACTGCGTAGTGTGTTGAGGGGTGTCGCTTTCTTCTCGCTCATGCAAGCGTCATGCCTCGCATACAGCCAGAGCAGCATCACGCTATACGGCATCATCGATACGGGAGTCGAATACTACAACCATGCTGCCGGTGGTGGCAGTTTCGCCGGTGTGCCCACATTGACTGGCGAAGTGCCTTCGGAGTGGGGATTGACGGGCGTGGAGGATCTCGGGGGCGGCAACAAGGCGTTTTTCAAGCTGGAGAACGGCTTCGCGCCGGGCACCGGCGGCTTCAATTACGGTGGCCGGGAGTTCGGGCGACAGGCGAACGTGGGGCTGCAGACCGCCTACGGCTCGCTGACGCTTGGTCGGCAGATCAACATGACGACTTACTCGCTCCTGAGCGCTGACGTTATCGGACCGTCGGTTCATTCGCTGTACGTCTTCGACAACTATCTTCCCAATGCGCGCAGCGACAACGCCGTCGGCTATATGGGAAAGTTTGCGGGCGTGACCATCGGCGCCACATACAGTTTCGGGCGTGACGCAGCCGGGCCCGCCGGCCCCTCCGCGACGAATTGCCCGGGCCAGGTGGCCGGCAATTTCCTCGCCTGCAAGCAATACACTGGCTTGATCGCCTACGATTCGTCCCGTTTCGGCGCAGCCGTGTCGTATGACCGGATGCGTGGCAACGAGGGGGCGTCCGCGCCGCTGACCAATAGCGCCTACACCGACACTCGCTCTGTCGTCGATGGCTATTTCAAGCTCCCGAGCCTGAAAGTAGGCGGTGGCTGGATTCACCGTAACTTGTCGGCTGGTGCCGCGAGCATGGTCTATAACCTGTACTTTCTCGGACTCACTTATACGCCGATAACGCCGCTGACACTCGACGCGCAAGTCGACAAATACATCCAGTCGGGCGTGACGAGTTCGACTGAGCTGGTTGCGCGTGCCAGCTACAATGTGAGCAAGAATACGTCTGTCTATTCATCCCTGGGTTACATGATCAACGGCCGAAACGGTAGCACGTCGGTGGCTGCCGGCGGTACGGTCGAGCCGGGTGCGGAACAGCTCGGCGTGATGCTCGGCGTGCGGCATGCTTTCTGAATCCATTGACTTCATTTAATCAGGACACCATGGCTTTCATCTTTCCGCCGCTAGCACCCATTGCCATTCCAGTCGCCGGCAGTGACGACGTACTTGAAGTGCATCGAGTGTATTGCGTGGGACGGAATTACGCGGACCATGCAGGAGCGGGAGCGATATCCCGGTCGAAAGCGCCCTTGAGCACGTCTGGGATTACGCTGCCGGCCTCGACATGACGCGCCGCGATTTGCAGATCGAAATGCACACATAGCGGCCCGCAGGATCGCAGCTTCGTAGGGCGGCGTGTCGCGATCGGTCGCTCGACCGCCGCATTCGACAAGCGGCAAACGATCGCCTCACCGTCGCCCGGCATCCGAGAATAAATCGGCGATCAGATTGCGCAGCCATTGGTTGCCCGGTTCCTTGTGCACTTTCGCATGCCAGAAGATGTTGATGCCGATCCTTGGCAATTCGACAGGATGCTTGACGTAGGCCAGCTTGAATGGCGCCAGACACTCAACCGCGTAACGCTCCGGAACCGTGGCGATCATATCCGTATTCGAAAGGATGTGCCCGACGGCGACGAAATGCGGCACGGTAAGCCGGACGTTTCTGCGAATGCCTTTTCGCTCGATCATTTCGTCTGCTTTTGCATGTCCGGTTCCCGGGGAAACGACAACAACGTGGTCGGCTTCGGTGAACTGCTTGAGGGAAATCTTTTTTCCCTGAAGCGGGTGAGCTTGGCGAAACATGCAGACATAAGCTTGCTGGAACAGACTGCGCTGCAAAAATCCAGCCTTCAGTTGTGGCAGAAAACCCATCGCAAGATCGACCTGTCCCGCCTCCATCGCATCCCTCAAATTCACCGCCGTGTTGCGCAGCGTACTCACGGAAACTCCGGGGGCAACACGCGCCAGTTTGTCCATTAGCTTGGGCAAAAAATAGACCTCCCCTACATCGGCCATGCCGATGGTGAATTTTCGTGTGCTCGTGGCGGGTGAAAACTCGGCTTGCTGGTTCAACGAGCTTCGAATCGTGCTTAACGCGAAGCTGATTGGCTCTGCAAGCTGACTCGCGTAGAGGGTCGGCTCCATCCCCTTCGATGTGCGAATAAAAAGCTCATCCTGAAGAAGTTTGCGCAGCCGGCTGAGCGCGTTGCTCACGGACGGCTGCGTCAAACCAAGCTTATCAGCCACCCTGGCTACACGACGCTCGATGAGCAGCTCGTTGAAAACGACCAGCAGGTTCAGGTCGATGTCATTCAGTTCCACGATCTCATTCACCAGGTAAATGTTGATAATTCACGATATCGCGTTTACCAATGTTAGGGCGGTTCATAGAATTCAGCCAAGAAAGATTTCCGAGTAGAACGAATCTCATGGAGCTAATTGTCCATCCGCTTGACCGCACGCTGGCTTTCTCGCCGGGCGCCAATCTGCTGGAGGTGCTGCGCGAGCACAACGTGCCGATTTCGTATAGCTGCACGGCTGGCCGATGTGGCACGTGCCGCTGTAAGGTCACACGCGGCAGCGTGCTCGTGTCGGGCTCAGAGACACAGATCACCCGCATGAACGAGGGCCAATTTGCGCTGGCCTGCATGAGCGTATTGACGGAAAACTGCGAGATCGAGGTACCGGAACCCGATGAAGTCGTCACTCATCCGGCGAGGGTGCTGAAGGCCACGGTCGTGGCGATCGAGGACATGACGCACGACATCAAGCGGATCGTGCTTCGACCGGCCAAGCCGTTGTCCTTCTCGCCCGGGCAATACGCTCAAGTCCAGTTCACGCCGAACCACATCCGGCCGTATTCGATGGCCAGTCTTGCGTCAGACGAAGAACTGGAATTCCACGTGCGTCTGGTCCCTGGTGGCCGGGTATCGGGCTATATCAACACTGAGCTCGCCGTCGGTCATTCGGTTCGCGTGAGCGGACCGCTCGGCACGGCATATCTACGTGAGAAACACTCGGGGCCGATGCTATGCGTCGCAGGGGGGACTGGTCTCGCACCCATCCTGTCGATCGTTCGCGGCGCCATGGGGGCGCACATGACCAATCCGATCTATTTGTACTTCGGCGTGAGGTCCCCGCGTGACGTCTATGGCGTGAACTGGCTGGAAGATCTTGCGCGCGACTGTCCCAACCTGTCGGTTCAGGTGGTCTCGACTTCGGATACGACGGGACAGTCCATGCGCACCGGCCTCGTCACCGATGCGATAGCCAGCGACTGGGGCGACAGCCTGAAAGACTTTCGCGCATACCTCTGCGGCTCGCCTCCGATGGTAGAGGCCGCCACATTGCTTCTCAAACAGCGCGGGATACCACCCGAGCACGTTTATGCCGACGCGTTTTACGCGGTCGGCCCGTAATCCGGAGACAACCATCATGCATGGTCACACCGTAGAACCTGCGCAAGCGCAGGCGAGACGCGAGTACTACGATCGCATCGATAAACAAAACTTCACCCCGTTGTGGGAAGTGCTCGATCGGCTGGTCACGCCGGAGCCCGCCTCTCCCGCAGCGGCGGCCCTGTGGCGCTACGCGGAGATTCGCGAGCCCCTCATGGAAGCAGGCCTTCTCATCAGCGCAGCCGAGGCTGAAGGCCGCGTCTTGGTGTTCGTCTATCCCCATGAACGTACCCGGGAATCGCTGCTGGGGATTGCCCAGGGCGAACCCGACAGGCACCTCGGCTTCAAGCTGCGCTATGTGAATCCGGCCACCGGCGGCTCGCCGATGCCGACGATCGGGGCCTTTGCGCAGCGGCTTCCTCGGGGGTTCGAGACCCGGCCTTACCGGTGCACGGACGGTACCGTCTACGTCTGTCTGGAGGGTTCGGGCCAGGCCGAAATCAACGGAACCGTACACAGCTTTGGCCCCAACGACATTTTCGTCGTTCCTTCCTGGAACGCACTGCGCTTCCATGCAACAACGGATACGCACTTGTTCAGTTTCAGTGACCGTCCGGTTCATCAGGCGCTCGGCCTTTGGCGCGAGGCGCGGGAGTAACGCAATGACAAACCATACCGATTACGCAGCGTCACCTGCACCCGTTTATTCGCTGACCGTACATGGACGCTCCAAGCGTTTCCCGGTCAACCGCATCTTCTGCGTCGGACGTAACTACGCCGCCCACGCACGCGAGATGGGCAAGGATCCGGACCGCGATCCGCCGTTCTTCTTCATGAAGCCTGCGAGCGCCATTGTGGACGCTGCGGCCCCCGTTTCGGTTGCCTATCCGTCGGGTGCCGTGCACCCTGTTGCGGAAACATGTCATCTGGACTCCGAATCAACTGAATTGAAGGTAAACGGGTCGACCAAGCAGGCATCCGATGTGGCGAAGCTCATCTGGTCGACCGCAGAGTGCATCGCGCACCTGTCGCTCTATGAACCGCTGCGTCCCGGCGATTTGATCATGACGGGAACGCCGGAAGGCGTGGGGCCCGTGGTGGCTGGAGACGCGATGCGCGGCCGAATCGAAGGTCTCTCGGAAGTGGCCGTGACCGTGATCCAGCAGACGATGGAGGCAACGCAATGACATCCGCAATATTCCCTCAAACCGTCAGGTGGGAGGACGAGGGTACCAGCCGTATCCCGTTCATGGCGTACACCGACGAGTCGACCTACAAGAAGGAACTGGAAAGGTTCTTCTACCGCAACCATTGGTGCTACGTCGGCCTGGAAGCCGAGATTCCGAACCCCGGCGACTTCACCCGCACCACGATTGGCGAGCGGTCCGTCATCATGGTCCGTGGCACCGACGGCAAGGTCAATGTCATCGAAAATGCGTGTGCCCATCGCGGCATGGCGTTTTGCAGGGAGCGTCACGGCAATCGGAAGGACGGGTTCACCTGTCCGTACCATCAGTGGAATTACACGCTGGAGGGCAATCTGCAGGGCGTTCCGTTCCGGCGGGGGGTGAAGCGGGACGGCAAGGTGCACGGCGGCATGCCGTCTGACTTCAGGATGGAGGACAACGGCCTGACGAAGCTGAAGGTCGCCACGCGCGGCGGGGTCGTCTTTGCGTCCTTTGACCACGGGGTCGAGTCGTTCGAGGATTTCCTCGGCCCGACGATCCTGCAGTGTTTCGACAGGACGTTCAACGGCCGGAAGCTGAAGATTCTCGGCTACAACCGGCAGCGCATTCCGGGGAACTGGAAGCTGATGCAGGAGAACATCAAGGATTCCTATCATCCTGGTCTTCTGCATACGTGGTTCGTGACCTTCGGACTCTGGCGCGCCGACAACCGGTCTGCGCTGAAGATGGACGCGCGCAACCGGCATGCCGCGATGATCTCCACGCGGGGCAACTCGCTCAAGACGTCGGAGGTGTCGCAGGTCGCGCGTTTCAAGGAGGACATGCAGCTCAACGACCCGCGCTTCCTGGATATCGTGACGGAGCCCTGGTGGTGCGGCCCGACTGCGGTGATGACGACCATCTTCCCGAGTGTCATCCTCCAGCAGTCGGTCAACAGCGTCTCGACGCGGCAGATCCAGCCCAACGGACACGGCTCTTTCGACTTCTTCTGGACGCACTTCGCGTTCGAGGACGATTCCGAGGAGATGATTCAGCGCCGGCTGAGGCAGGCCAACCTGTTCGGCCCGGCGGGCTTCGTCTCGGCCGACGATGGGGAGGTGATCGAATTCTCCCAGTCGTCGTTCGAAACCCGGCCGTTTCATCGGGCATTGGCTGAGCTCGGCGGACATGAGGTCGCCGACACCGATCACATGGTGAGCGATACGCTCATCCGGGGCATGTATCGCTACTGGCGCGAAGTCATGGAGGCACCGGAATGATGGAGAGCTTAGGAGATTGGACTGCGCTGACGCAGCTATACGCAGACTATGCGAGCGCAGTGGACTCCGGCAACTGGAGCCTTTGGCCGGAGTTCTTCACCGAGCAGTGCGTCTACCGCTTGCAGCCCCGGGAAAACTTCGAACGCGGATTTCCACTTGCGACACTTTCGTTCGAAAACAAGGGGATGCTCAAGGATCGCGTCTACGGCATCCAGGAGACCATTTTCCACGACCCGTACTATCAGCGGCACATTGTGGGCGCGCCGTTGGTTCGCAAGGTCGAGGACGGTCGCATCTACAGCGAAGCCAATTACGTCGTGATCCGCACGAAGCTGAATCAGTTGTCGACCGTGTTCAACGCCGGTCGTTACATCGACGAAATCGTTGCGATGCCCGACGGCTTGAAGTTTGCCTCGCGCCTGGCGATCTACGACAGCGAAATGATTCCGAACTCCATCATCTATCCAGTCTGATCATGAATACCGAAGCAACTTCTTCGTGGCAGGATGCCATCGCGGTCGATGACGTGCCGGCCAATGACGTGGTCGGGGTGATCATTGCCGGAAAGGACCTCGCCATCTACAGCGTGGATGGCGACATCTTCGCCTCCGACAACCTGTGCACCCACGGCCACGCCCGGCTTTGTGACGGGTTTCTTGACGGTCACGATATCGAATGCCCACTGCACCAGGGGAAGTTCGACGTTCGCTCAGGCGAGCCGACCTGTGCCCCGGTGACCGAGGCCATCCGGACCTATCCCATCAAAATCGAGAACGGCCGGGTCTACGTCGCCTTCGAGTAGGAAGGCACTCCACCAGAACATATAGAGGGGTGTTTCCATGAAGCCCATTTTGATTTCATCTGCCGTTCGCCGACCGTCATGTTTGGAGCCGGCCGCCCGGCCCCGGTGAGTGTGCGACTGCGCGGTGTCCATCAGAGGCGGTTCGACGATCGGGCTCGGCAATCGACTTTGGGTGCGATCCCGACCGGGCCGGCAAACTGGTACGGTTGCGGCTCGAAATCGCCCGCCGGCATCTCGAACGGTTGGGCGCCAGCCTCGGCAATGCCAGCCAGCGCTTCCCGCAGTGACTGAATCTCCGCAGCGTCCAGTTCGGCTTCTCGAAGAAGGCGAGCTTCGCACATTACGCGACCTTGCAGGACTTCACCCGGCGCCGCCTCGCGCCATTTACGAAGATATGTTGCCGTCCTCCAGCGCTCATATGTCGAACGCTGCGCAGCCTGGTGCAGGGGGCTACGGTGCCAGGCGTCCATTTGTTCAGCACTCTCCAAGTGCACGCCGAAAAACAACCACGTCGAATCGAGGATCGCCCCCCCCGAACACAGCTTGGAACCCATCCATGCTTCATGGCAATAGGTACCATCTTGTTG
The DNA here is from genome assembly GCF_017315705.1 of Trinickia mobilis. Taxonomy (GTDB): domain Bacteria; phylum Pseudomonadota; class Gammaproteobacteria; order Burkholderiales; family Burkholderiaceae; genus Trinickia_A; species Trinickia_A mobilis. Next base: position 75,143 of record NZ_JAFLRF010000021.1, read on the forward strand.
TAGTACTCAAAGAAACCGGCCTCCTTGCCGGGAACGATCTTGAATCCAGCCTCGACGATTGTGCGGGTACGTTGTGCTGCGCTCGTTGGCATTGCGTCTTCGCCAATATGCTTTGAAGCCCATCTGCGTATTCCACGCAAATCGAATAGCCGTTCCACTCCACGCGAAACCGAGCAGCGATTCCACGGCAAGCCGATCCCACCGTTGGGGAGCTGGAACATGAAGTTGCGTGGCGGGTAGCCGCGCCGACGAGCACGGCGATCACTGGCTACATCTCGTCGGCAAGGGCGGCAAGCTGGGCAAGGTCGCAATACCGCCGCTAGCGCGTATAGCGCTCGATCAATAACTGGCGCAACACAGGCCGCCGGTTGCGCCGACACGATGGGATCCGGCGACGCCAATCCTGACGAGCCTCGAGAAGGAAAGCGCGGCCATCGAGACCGCGCGGCTCCGGCGTGTGCTGCGGCGCTTATTCCTGCTGGCCGCCGAGGCCATTCAGGACGAACGGCCCGCGATCGTGCAGACGCTGCGGCGGGCCAGTCCGCACTGGATGCGGCACACGCATGCCTCACATGCACTGGCGCGCGGGGCAGACCTGATCATGGTGTGCGACAACCTGCGCCATGCGTCGATCTCAATGACCTCGACCTATCTGCATGGGGGCGAAGTTAAACGAGCAAGGCAATTCAATCGGGCATTCGGACCGCGGTCTGTGTAAAGCGGTCGTCTCTATATTTCAAAGGGGTCATGCAGTACGATCGTATCGTTGCGCTCTGGGCCCGTCGTGATCAGGGACAGCGGAGCGCCAGCGATCACTTCAACGCGCTTGACAAAATCGCGTGCTTCCCTCGGCAGATCGCTGAAGCGCTTTTGTCCTTTGACCGGCTGAGACCATCCCATGAAACGTTCATACACCGGCTTCGCACGCGATTGGGCCGCTAGGCTCGCCGGTAAGAAATCCGTACGTTGCCCGTTGATCTCATAGCCGACGCAAATGTCGATGAAGTCGAGCCCATCCAGAACGTCCAACTTCGTCAAGGCCAATGAATCGATGCCCGAAACTTTCACGCTTTGCCGCAACTGTGCACCGTCCAGCCATCCACAGCGGCGTGGCCGCCCAGTATTGACACCAAACTCTCGGCCTCTGTCCCTGAGCATCGCGCCAATCTCATTCTGAAGCTCGGTTGGGAAAGGGCCCTCGCCGACTCGGGTCGCGTAGGCCTTGGTCACCCCAAGCACGTGTCCAAGTCGCGAAGCTCCGAGCCCCGTTCCTGTGGCTGCCGCCGACGCGATCGTGCTGGATGAGGTGACGTAAGGATAACTGCCCCAATCCACGTCGAGCATGACGGCCTGGGAACCCTCGAAGAGAATCTTCTTGCCTTCATCGCTTGCTTCATTGAGGTATGCCCAGACTGGGCGGACGAACCGAAGCACCCGGGGAGCGATGTCGCGGAGCATCGGCAACATCGAGTCCCGGCTAAAGCCATCGAGCCCCAGTCCCTTGAACCAGGCATTGCGATAATCGAGCAACGCATCGAGCTTTTTCGCGAGCAGATCCGGTTCGGCGAGATCGCAAACACGCAGGCCGCGACGACCGACCTTGTCCTCGTACGCCGGGCCGATTCCTCGCAACGTGGTTCCGATGGGTTCACGACGCAGTTTCTCCTGCGCGAGATCGACTGCTCGGTGGATGGGCAACACGAGCGTCGCATTCGCCGCAATCGCAAGATTGTCCGGCGTCACGGTGAGACCGAGTTGCTCCATGCGCGCGATTTCGGCGAGCAGTGCCTCTGGATCAAGAGCCACGCCATTTCCGATGACGCCGCATTTTCCTCTCACGAGGCCGCTTGGAAGCAACGCGAGCTTATAAGTCTTTCCATCGACGACGAGCGTGTGCCCTGCATTGTGACCGCCGTTGTAGCGCGCCACGATGTCCGCTTCTCCTGCGAGCCAGTCCACAAGACGCCCCTTTCCTTCATCGCCCCACTGGGCACCGACTACCACGACATTCGACATATTTAAGGTCCGTGTGAGAATTTGAAACGCGGTCGCCTGCCACGAGCGACCGTTTGTCGGTAATATAGGCCCCGGCAATCGCTCAAATCAAACCATTAAACTTGAGAGATCGCGTGAGAATTATTCACGCGAAACAATAGATGGGCCGAAAACTTCCACCATTGAATTCGCTACGCGCTTTCGAGGCAGCCGCGCGTCTGGGCAGCTTCTCACTTGCCGCGGATGAGTTGTGCGTGACGCATGGCGCGATCAGCAGGCACGTCCAGCAACTTGAGGTGTGGCTCGGACGTCCCCTGTTCGAGCGATATAACAGGCGGGTTGCGTTGACCGAAGCGGGGAGCGGTTATCTGGCAGAGATCGGGGCTTCGTTTGATCGCATCGCGCTCGCTACCTCGCAGCAGATGCAACGCGGGCAACAAAAGGTCCTACGTGTGAGCGCGCCGGCTACTTTCTCCCTACGCTGGCTCGTACCGAGGCTTTCTTCTTTTCAGTTTGTCAATCCGACAATCGAGGTGCGGCTCTTGACCTCGAACGAACCAATCGAAAAACTGCGTGTCGATATCGACATCCTCATTCGAGGCGGACCGCAAAATATCGACGGATATGTCGCCGAGGAGTTTCTCTCAGAAGTGCGTCTTCCCGTGTGCTCGCCGAAGATCCTCGAGGGCAAGACGCTGAAAGAACCGAGTGATCTGGTCAACTTCACGCTCTTGCATGCGGCAACCTATCCCAGCATGTGGCCGAACTGGCTGGCGGAAGCCGGCCATGGCGATCTCAGGCCACGGCAATCGCTCACGCTCGAACATTTCTATTTGACGCTGCGAGGCGCGCTCGACGGGCTCGGCGTGGCAATGGGACCGACTGCGCTAGTTGCGGACGATATCGCCGAAGGGCGGCTCGTGCGTCCCTTCGAAGGGCCGGCGCTTCCGCCCTGGCGCTATTTCACCTACGTCGCCGATTCCCGGGTCGAGGATCGAGCCGTTCAGGCATTCAGGGACTGGCTCAGAAGCACCGGCGGCGCTGCAGCGCTCGCTGGGGAGTGAGGCCAATTCAAGCGGGCACGGCGCGCGGCGGCCAAGAGGCGCGCGACAGCAGACGCCCGCTCAGCAACAAAAGCGCGAGCGCTGCGAACAGCGGCCCGAAACCCATCAACGCGAGCGATATATTGAAACTTCCGCTGGCGTCCTTGAGATAGCCCAACGCATACGGACCGCAGTAACCGCTGAGCCTGCCGATCGAATTGATCAACGCGATGCCGACGGGTCTCGTCGAGCCGGACAATACCCCGGGAGCGGTTCCCCAAAAGGTCCCAAGAAAGACGAAGATGTCGACGGCGCATACGCACAGGACGACGAGCGTCGCCGATGGCGTCGTAGCCCAGCGAACGGCGAACAGAGAGATCGAAGCGATCGCGCATCCGGCACACAACAGCCACAGTTGGCGCGTTTTTATTTGCGCGACGCGCGAGGCCAACAGCATGGCGGTGGCACCGAGCGTATAAGGAAGCGCGGATAGCCAGCCGACCGTCGAATCGGATATGCCGAAATCCTTGACGACCAAAGGCAGCCACATGCCAAACGCGTACCGCGCGAAATTGACGCCGAACGACATCGCCCCCAGCAGCCAAACGGCGGGATCTAGGACGGCCCCGGCGACGCCGGATCGTTCGTGTAGCGGACGAGACTCCGCGGCGAGCGCTTGCAGCAACCAGCGCCTCTCACTTTCACTGATGAACGTGGCCGCCGCCGGGTCGCGCGGTAACGTGGCGAGAACGACGACGCCCAGTACGAGCGCCGGCAGGCTCTCTAGGATGAACAACCATTTCCAGCCCGCGAGCCCGAGATAGCCGTCAAGGCCGAGAATAAGGCCCGACATCGGACCGCCGACGACCGACGAAACCGGCATGGCCAGGAAGAAGGCGCTGACGGCGCGAACGCGGTAGCGTTGAGAGAACCACCAGCCGAGATACAAGATCACGCCGGGCAGAAAGCCGGCCTCCGCGGCTCCCAGGAAGAAGCGCAGAACATAGAAGGGGAAGACGATGAGCTTGTCAGGGCCATCATCGCGGAGATGATTCCCCAACTCAACATGATTCGGGAAATCCACCGCCGCGCGCCGAGCCTTTGCAACAGCAGATTGCTGGGCACTTCGAAGAGAAAATACGCGACTAAGAAGATGCTGGCGCCCAACCCGTACTGAGTGCTGGTCAAGCCGAGTTTCTTGTGCATGTGCAGTGCGGCGAAAGCCACATTGACACGGTCAAGATAAGCTGACAGATAAGAAAGAAACAGCAGAGGAGCGATGCGCCACCCGATCTTGCGCATCAGTTGCTTTTCGTCGACGCAGACAGCGTTACGCGTATCCATCACCACACCGAGATTCACATCCCAAGCCATAGTTTTATCCGGTCAACTTCATGCACACAAAGACGCGATCTCACGACCGATTGCCTCACTGCTGATAAAAGGCACGTCACAATTCGAGAGATAGATAAGGGATAATTTCGGCCTCGTCATACGCAGGATGACGCTCTTGAAGCCATCCATCCGCCCGCCGTGGGAAATGTAGGGTTCGCCCGAAACATTGCTAAATTCCATCCCGCAGCCGTACATCAAGTCGTCGGGACGCGATACCGCCGGAAAGGGCAACATCCGCTGAATCATGCCGCCTGGTGGCAACGCGTCATTCCAGAAATTCTTTTCCCACTTGATCAGGTCGTCCACGCTGGTCATCAGGCCAACATCGCCGACGACGTCGAAATTTTTCAGCTTCGAAAGGTAGTTTCCCGGCCGTAGCAAGTCCGGTGCGCATGCGGTGGCCCGTTTTTCGACGACGCGCGCTCGCGCGGTTTCAAAGAATGACTGCTTCATCTTCAGCGGACCGAAGATATGCTCGTCGGCTACCAATGCGAAATCCTTGCGCGTCACCTGCGCCACGACGTCGGCCAGCGTGACGTAGTTGGAATTGGAGTAGACGTAGGTCTGGTCGGGAGGCGACTGCAGCGCGCTTCTTTCGGTAATCGCCTGCCTAACGCGCGCCGTGCCAAAGTAGCTCTTCCCGCCGGCGAAGCCTGGAGCAGCGTTCCCATCCGCGCCGAGGATCTCGACGCTCTTCGATACGTAGTCCGCGGCGCCGCTGGTATGGCGCATGAGGTCCATAATGCGAAGCGGGTAGGGAAACGCGTGACAGTAGTCGAGATACTCCCGCGCGTCGTCGTCGAGTCGAAGTCTGCCCTCGGCGACGAGTAAAACGAGGATTCCGACACCCGTTTTTTCGAAAGGAGCACGCAAATGGATGCGCCTGACACGGCCCTTCAGGCGTGGGATTCAACGATCACTGGCTGGCTGTGTGTCGCCTTCGAATTAGGTGAGAAGAGCTGGAAGCTGTCGCTGGGAAACGGCGTGCGCGCGCAGCGACGCGAACGTCGCATCGAGGCTCGGTTCTCTATGGCACGCGGGTCGCAGCGTAACTGTTCGGGGCGGGGGGGCATGCCGTCCTCTGTCAGTCAAGTGCACCAGCGCCTTTCCGTATGCACTGCGGGAATAAGTGTTATGTGCCGCCGCGGACTACTGCGTGCAGGACAACTGCCCGATCATGCTCGCTGCGACGTGTCGCCGGGCACTGACCAACAGGGATAACTCCATGACCCAATTCGTCACTCACATCAACGAGACTGTGCCGGAAGTCGAATACATCGGTAAAGGCAAGGCGCAGCAGCCTTCCGAGTTGGGTATTAACGTGAGCCTCGCGCTCATCGAGAAACAAGGGCTGATCATCGATCCGCAGGCGTTCCCGGGCTCCGCCTGCGACGATCACACTCCGGCCGAACAACTCAAACAGACGTCGATCCTGTTGCAGCGGGGAATCCTCACCGCGCTGTGCTCACGCGGGGGGCAACGCCATGCGTAGTATTAGTCGTACGACGCAGACCGCGGACCGTATGGAACGCTATACGCCCGTAGCGCAGGCGCTCCATTGGCTCACAGCGGTACTGATGCTGACGGCAGTAGTCTTGGCATGGGTATTCATGGCGATGCCCAATGCAGCCGGCAGCCGGTTTGCTTTGATTACATTACACAAATCGATTGGCCAGACGATCTTTTTTCTGGCCGTCTTCCGGCAGATCTGGCGCTATCGGCACCCACCGCCTTTGATGAACGGCCGATTTACCCGGTGGGAGGCGTGCGCTGCGTGGTGGAACCATTGGCTTCTCTACGCGATCATGATTCTTATGCCACTCAGCGGCTATATCCTGGCGACAGTGGCTGCCCGCCCTTCGCCTTATTTCTGGCTATTTTACTGGCCACAGCCGTCGCACATCCCGGTCCTGGCGCATGCGGCTCTGCGCGTCCATCTGATCGGGCAGTTCTTTGTTTATGCTTTTGTTGGACTCCACATATTGGGTGCCGGCTGGCATGTGCTCGTGCGACGAGACGGGACTCTCGATCGAATGCTTCCGTCTCAGGATCAAAAGCCAGCTGAATCGGCGAGCTTTCACCCAAATGGATCAAACCGCTGTACAGACTCGCAGACAGTCGTGCCTCATGGCCCTGCAGTTGATCGGTGAGCGATGGTCGGCGTTCGTGCTGCCGCTCAGAAGGCCGCCTTCCCGATCGATGCGCCACCGTCCGCGAACAACGTTTGCCCAGTCATGAACCCCGCGCCATCGGACAGCAAGAAAGCAATCACGTCGGCGATTTCCTGGGGCTTGCCGAAACGCCCCATCGGCACGCTCGCCAAGTAACGCTTTTCGCCGTCGCTTCCGGGCGGATTGTGGGTGCGAAACAGTTCGGTTTCCGTCGGTCCAGGCGCAACGGCATTCACCGTGATGCCGGTCGTCGCCAGTTCCAGCGCCCACGACCGAGTAAAGCTGATCAACGCCGCTTTGGCGGCGGCGTAGGCCGTGCGTTCGACGGCTCCCAACACGGTCAGGCTCGAAACATTCACGATGCGACCCTGCCGCGCCTCGCGCATCGCGGGCAGCGCGGCCTGGACCGTCAGCACCGCCGGATGAAGATTCAGGGCAAGCACAGAGTCGAGATCACTGAGCGCTATCGCGCCCAGCTTTTGCGGCCGCACCAGGCCCACATTGTTGACGATCCCGTCGAAGGCGTACGTAGCGGTCAGCTTGTCCAGCGCGGACTGCGTGGCGTCACTGTCGGCCAGATCGACCGGCACAAGCGTACCGGGAAAACCGGAATCCGATGCGTCGCGCACCAACCCGAAGATGCGATGTCCGTCGCGGGCGAGGCGCTCGGCCAATGCCCGGCCAATACCTTTGCTTGCGCCGGTGATCAAGTAGTTGCGTTGCCGCATGTCGCTTCTCCGATTCAATCAATTTCGTTCAAGCGACACCGCCACATTGATCCGAACGTCTCACTTCCGGGCAAACGATCGCGGTCTTTCAAGTGTGATCATCGGGAATGACGTAGTGCGGGCTTGACGTATCGCACCCGCAATGATCCGCGCAGCGATTGCGCGGCGGTAGCCCGCACGGATGCATAACACTCATTCCTTGAAGCAATACCCAGCGCTCAGACTCGCTGACAAAACCTGTCATGCAATCCAGTTCAGCCTCCACGACGCGCAACGAAAGCTAATTTGTCGCCAAGGCAAACTCGGCCCGCAGGTCCTGCAACGCCGTGCGCGCCTGGTACAAGCGCTCCACTAGTTGCGCCGAAGCGCGCGTGATCGGCATGCGCGTCTCGTCCGTCATGGGATGGTCGAGCGCGAGCATCGCCTTGATTGCAGAGGGATTCGGAGCGGCAAACAACAGCCGCAACACCGGCAGCAAGCTCGCGAACAGCGTGCGTGCCTCTGCGTCGCGGTCTGTCTGGACCCGTTCTTGTACTTCGACCATCAGATCCGCGCAGAAATGCGCGCTTGCCAGAATGCCGCCCGATCCGCCGCGGCCTATGCAGTCGACGAACGCTTCGTCGGTGCCGCACAGCACGCTGACAGGCAAGCTACTCAGTGGGTCGAAGTGATCGTTCACGCATTCCTTGATCGCGAGGATATTCTTATGCTCGAGCAAGCGCGCGACCGTTTCCGGCGCGATCGCCACACCGGTCCGATGCGGCACGTCGTACAGCACGATCGAGCGGCTAGTTGCATGCGCAACCTGTTCGAAGTGCCACTGCACGCCCGCTTGATCCGGGCAGATGTATGACGGCGGCGAGACCAGGTAGCCGACGCAATCCCAACGCTCATAACGCTGGATCTCGCGCAGGACATCACGCGTGTCCGAGCCGCCCACGCCCACCAGCACTGGCAGACGCGCGCCGACAACATCCATTAGCGCCTGCAGCACCGCAACGCGCTCGGCTTCCGACAGCAGCGCCGCTTCGCCCGTGGTGCCCAATGCGACGAAGCCGCTAATCTCCGTGTGCAGATAGGAGTCCGCCAGACGCTGCAACGCGTCGATATCAACCTCGCCGCTACGAAATGGCGTGACGATCGGCAACCAGATTCCTGAATACATGACTAGCACGCCTCCGTGACGGCGCGGCATCGCCGAATCGGCCCGATGGTGGCCTCGGGCTGCGTCGAAATCAGCGTGTGCATCGTGAAGTCAAGGTCGTCTGGGGCGAGGTTGAACTGCACGCGCATGCCGTCGCGAACGACCTCTGTGCTGACGACGTAGACGCCCAGGGGCGAATGCAAAAGCGCGCGCAGTTGCTCTCGCGATCGCTCCACGGTCCGGCCAAGGAGTGTCACGGGTAGCAGCATGCGCGGCGCTCGAAAAGGGATGACGTTGCTGCGTAAGTTCGGCCGTGCACTTTGGGGCCCGGCGTCGAAAACCTTAAGTGATTGTGTTAAAGCCATGAGGTGTGGCAGAGCCGCTGCGGCTGTTTTAGACAGGTTCGAGGGTAGACCCCTCGATATAAACGCTGTGCAAAAATCCGGTCGTCGGGCGAAAAGAAATCATCGCAGCCTGCCAGACAATCGTTGTCACGTCTGAATTCAGCAAAGGCTGCTCTCTGCAATGGCAGTGAGGATCGTTTACCATCACGATTCAGTCAAATCGCAGGGCTGGCAGGCCGTTCGTCCGCGTTGCCGACCCGGGCCCTCGAGTCGAATACACATGCCATATCTGGGAATCGGTCTTCACTTCATTGTGGCGCTGTTCTTTGCCGTACATGCGGTGCGCAGTCGCCAAAACATGTACTGGCTTTTTCTCCTGTTCGTTTTTCCGATGTTTGGCAGCCTTGTGTATTGCTTCGCGGTTTACCTGCCGAGCCTGCGCCAGTCGCGCGGCGCGCGTGCGGCCACTCGGGCGATCACAAAGCTGGTCGATCCCAATCGCGCCGTGCGCGAGGCGCGCTCCGATTTCGACCGCGCACCGACCGTAGAACACCGCATGCGTCTCGGCGCAGCTTTATTCGCGGCGGGCAACGCACGCGAAGCGCTCGAGCACTATCATGCCGCCGCGCACGGCCCTTTCGCCACTGACCCGGCGCTGCTGATGGGTTTGGCGCGGGCTCAGTTCGTTGTCGGCGACCATGCATCAGCTGACGTCACCTTGTGCAGTCTGTTTGCTGCCAACCCGCAGGCTCGTCAGCAGCCTGAACCGGCCTTGCTCTACGCACGTACCCAGGGCGCGCTTGGCGCGTCGGGCACACGTGCCGCATTCGAGCAGGCATTGAGTTGTGCCAGCGATGCGGCGCCCCGTTGTCTTTTCGCCGACTGGCTTGCTGGGCAAGCGGATGATGCGGATCGCCAACGGGCCGCTCGTTTGTACGCGGACATCGCTCACGACGCGAAACACTGGCCGCGCCATGCCCGCGAACACAATCGGGAATGGCTGCAGCGCGCGCAGGCCGCGCTGGCTGCGGAATCTGCGCGTCGATGACCGGTCGTCTCGTTCGGAGGCCGTGGTCCCCAGTTTTGGCAATCGTCGCCGGACCCGCGTCGATTTCGCGATGGCCATACGAATTCAGCGGCCGCAACGGTGAGCCCATGCGGCGAATAGCGTCGTTATTCCCCGCATTTTTTGCGGCGAATAACGAGCCCCGGGCTGACCGAGACCTACGAGCACATGCAACGGCCGCGGGCTACGACATCGCCGCGTAACCGCCCGCCGCATCACAGGCCGCCTCTCACAACCGGCTATCATGTGCTCACCTCAACCCCGCCGCACCATCCGCCCCAGTTGGAGACCCCATGGCCTCACCCCAAGAGAGCGTCAACATGGCGCTGTTTTGCGACTTCGAGAACGTCGCACTCGGCGTGCGCGACGCGAAGTTCGAGAAATTCGACATCAAGCCGGTGCTCGAGCGACTCCTGCTGAAAGGCAGCATTGTCGTCAAGAAGGCCTACTGCGATTGGGATCGCTACAAGACGTTCAAAGCGGCCATGCACGAAGCCAGTTTCGAACTGATCGAAATCCCGCACGTGCGTCAGTCGGGGAAGAACTCGGCCGATATCCGCCTCGTCGTCGATGCGCTCGATCTCTGCTATACGAAGTCGCACGTCGATACCTTCGTCATCATCAGCGGCGACTCGGATTTTTCACCGCTGGTTTCGAAGCTGCGCGAGAACGCGAAAAAGGTGATCGGCGTGGGCGTGAAGAATTCCACATCCGATCTTCTGGTCGCCAACTGCGATGAATTCATCTTCTACGATGACCTCGTGCGCGAAGAGCAGCGAGCGATCGCGAAACGCGAGGCTCGTGCGGTAGCCGCCACGGCAAAGCGTTCATCCGACGAAGACAAGCAGCCAAAGCGCGAATTGGACATACGCAAGGCGGAAGCCATTGCGTTCGCCGTCGAGACCTTCGACGCGCTCGCCTCCGAGCGCGGCGAGGGCGGCAAGATTTGGGCGTCGGTGCTGAAAAGCGCGATCAAGCGCCGCAAACCGGATTTCAGCGAGTCCTATTACGGTTTCCGCGCGTTCGGCAACCTGCTTGACGAGGCGCAATCGCGAGGTTTGCTGGAGGTCGGCCGCGACGACAAATCCGGCGCTTTCGTCTACCGGAGCCATCAGACAGTAGCCGTCGATCTGATGAAGCAGGCTGAAGTGCCGTCGACGGTGGAAGCGCCCGCGCCCAAAGCCAAATCCGGCAAGGAAAAAGGGCGTCACAAGGAGCGTGCCATCCACCCGCCGCAGATTCCCGAGCAGATTCCGTTGCTTGGGGACGCGCAAGCCGTTGAAGAAGCCGCGGTGGACGAAGCGAAGCTGATCGAGCGCAGCGAGCCGCGCGACACGCAAGAGGAAAAGAAGCCGGCGCGCCAGCGCGGGCGCAAAGCCACGGCAAAAAAAGCAGACGCGCCGGTTGCTGCGACACCGCCCGAGAAGACCGCCGTGGCGGATTCTTCCGTGGAAGCGCCGGCTGACTCCAAGCCCGCGAAGCCGTCGCGCAAAACGGCCGCACGCGCCCGTCGTCCGCGCAAGACAGCTGCTGCGGGCGGCGAATCCTGACCTGATCGCGTCGCCGACAGCCCGCGCCGGGGCATTGCGCAATGGTCGGTTGATTCTCTATGGGGCGCCCGCTTTGGCCTAGCGTTTGGCGTTGACACCGAAGTTCGATTGGAGTCCGCTTTCAGGCATGGCCCGCCGGTGTTTGCCGCCGAAAGCGGAATCAACTGGCGCAACGGCGGAGTGGCGTTGCGCGGAATAAGGCGCCTGCCCAATCGTTTACTCGTCGCGGCGGCGGGCACCCGGGCGGGGGCGGCGCCGGCAACCTTTTGCTCGTACCGCTTCCCGCCTCGCGCCTTGAGTCTCCGCTTCCCCATTGCGCCCAAGCACCGCCGCCGCATTTCTACAAGGACGGAAATCATGATCAAGACCTTGCTTTGCATCGCCGCCTGCGCGATCCCCATCGCCTCATACGCCGAGGCGCCCAAAATGGCGAATGGCATGATGGTCGACGACAGCGGCATGACGCTCTACATGTTCGACAAGGACACCGTGCCCGGAAAGAGCGCCTGCACCGGCGGCTGCTCGACGTTGTGGCCCGCAGCCATGGCCGATTCGTATGACAAGGCGAGCGGCGACTGGAGTTTCGTCCCCACGGCCGACGGCAAGAATCAATGGGCCTACAAGGGGCACCCGCTGTATCGCTTCTCCAAAGACACTCAGCCCGGCCAGATGAACGGCGACGGCTTCAAGGGCATGTGGCACGCCGTCAAGCCTTGAAAGCACGCGTAGCGGCAAAAGCGGCGCGCAAGGCGCCGGGTGGCGCACGCTGAGTTACGCGGCGATGAAATCGTCGACGTAGTTCAGCGTGCGAAACTCGCGATTTTGACCGATTCATCGGCAAAATAATCGGTCCCCGCCAATATGCAAAACCGTTGCCGAAAGAGAGGTGTGAATTCGGAAACCATGGCGCTCAAAAGACGAATGTAATACCCATCTCTTCAAATTCGTCCATAAACCAATGCAAGCCGGACCGAGCAATTAACCGGTATTTTCTTCTTGCGCCCCCAATCCCCGCATTCGACCAAGAAAATTCTTCCGATTTAACATTTCCTTTTAACGCCCCGATCGCGAAAATCCTTGATTCCTCTACATTATCCCGGAGCTAAATCCGGCGGTAAAAAGAGGCGAATATGGGAGCCCAGGACATAATCCGGACGATTAACGGCGGGCTGATTCAGAGCGAGCGTCTTCTGAAACTCGATACGCCCCTCGGCGACGACGTCCTGCTGCCGCAACGCCTGATCTGATAACAGGCGCTACTGTCGGCACGTCGGCGCTGAGCCTCCCATAACCACAAGGTGACGATACTTTCTGTTAGAGAAGCATTTCCATAAGCGCCGCGGCTGGCTCGCCGACACTGTCGATGGTGCAACGGCAGGCGCCAATCTTTACTCGCTCGTCGAGACCTGCAAGTCGGGCGGTATCGATCCGTACCGTTACCTCAAGTGGTTGTTCGAGCGTCTGCCGTATGCGCAGACCGTCGACGACTGCGCCGCACTCCTGCCTTCGAACATGCCGGCTGAGCTGCGCTGATCTCCCGCTTTAGCTCGAAGTGCCTAACAGCGCATCCGTAGTCGTGACAATGCAGTATTCGGAGTCCAGGTTGGCTAGCGACATCGCGTGAATATCCTCGGCACTTCGCAACGTCCCGTTCCAGTCGGTCCGAGCGAAAGTGAAGCAGCCATCGGCAACGATCCAGGTCTGGAAGCCTAGATTACCGGCCATGCGAACCGTTGTTTCGACAGAATTGTTCGTGATGACGCCTGCTACGACCAACCGATCGTGGTTCCCCTTGCGAAGGCGGTTTTCCAGATCGGTTCCGATGAATGCACTGTTCGTCTGTTTCGGGATGACGGGCTCACCGGGCATCGGTGCGAACTCTGGCTTGAATTCATGTCCCGGCTGACCAGGTCGGTAGTGAGACTCTGGGCTAGTGGAGTCGTGCCGAACATGCCACACCGGCCAACCCTGGTTGCGCCATCGGACAAGCAAACGGGCAAGTTGCCGCTCGGCATGAGGGTTATTTCGTACGCCCCAACTCGGATGGTCGATTGCTCGCTGAAGATCAATCAGCAGGAGTACGGTACCGGGAGCGGGAAGTGCGGAGCGCATGAGTGCAGACGGATGAGTTGTTGAATCGACATGACGATGTTTCCTAACCGGTAAATCGCGTCAATGCCGACTTTACAGCATGGCGGTCTCCATGTTGACGTGCATGAGCGCCAGAAATATGCGGCTGTCAGCCATCAGTGCAGAAAGGCGTCGTTGAAGGACTGCGTACGTTTAATCCGCAGAATTTCCGAGCCATGCGGAATCGCCCGGGAAGACGGACTACGCGAACGCGATCTCACGCGGACAGGACACCTGCTATAAATCGACCTATAGATTAAGCAGTGTTTCACACATGAGCACGTTGTTAGCCAACGCTGTACTTGTCCTCCACGCATTACTCGCGCTCTTCATCGTGCTCGCACTTCCCGCGATCTGGTTCGGCGCAGCCCTAGGCTGGCAATGGGTCCGCGACCGCCGCTTCCGTTTCACGCATCTTTTCGCGATCTGCATAGTCTCGCTGCTGTCGGTGCTCGGCATCGCATGCCCGCTGACCGTGCTTGAAGATTGGCTGCGCCACGGCACTATCGGGAGCGAGGGCTTTATCCAACACTGGGTGAGCCGTTTGCTCTACTACGATTTGCCGATGTGGGTCTTCACGCTTGCCTATGTCCTCTTCGCTTTGCTGGTGCTGCTGACGTGGCGTCTGATTCCGCCAAGGCGGCGCGAACAATCAATTCGCTGAATTCGCCCCCATCAGCCGCGCCGCCGCGCGCTTCGCGTGCTCCGCTTCGCGCGGTCTTTGCGTCTGGCTATAAAGCCGGCTCAAGTTATCGAGCGTGCGCGCCTGGTCTTGCCGATAAGCAACAGGATCGGTGCGCGACAACCCCTTATAGAGCCCGAGCGCGTGCCGGTACGCGCCTTCGGCTTCGCGCGGCCGCTTGGTCCGGCTGAACAGCACGCCGAGATTGTTGAAGGTGCGTGCTTCGTCCGGCTGAAATTCGACCGGATTGCCGCGCGCCAGCGAATGATAGATCTGCAAGGCATTCATGTAGGCCTGCTGCGCTTCTCGCGGACGGTCTTCGATTCGATAGAGCACGCCGAGATTGCTGAGCGTGCGCGCGAGATCGGGCCGGTATTGCGCGGGCGTTTCGCGCGCGAGCTGCCGGCGGATCGTCACCGCCTCGCGATACGCGTGCTCGGCCTCGGGCAAGCGCTGCATGCCGCTATAGAGATTGCCGAGGTTGTTGAGCGTGCGCGCAAGCGCCGGACGATAAGCAGCGGGATTCTCGCGCACCAGTTGGCGCTGGATGTCGAGCGCCTCGCGATACGCTTGCTCCGCGTCGCTCGCGCGCTGAGCCGCGTCGTAGAGGATGCCCAGGTCGTTCAGCGTCTTCGCGACATCGGGCCGGTACGCGCTGGGGTCGCGCGCCGCGAGCGCGCGGTCGAGCTTCAATGCCTCGCCGTACGCGTCCGCTGCATCCTTCAAGTGCTGCGTATCGCGATAGAGGATGCCGAGATTGTCGAAGGTCTCGGCGACCGCCGGCCCGTAGGTCGCCGGGTCTGCATGCGCGAGGCTCCAATACGCTTCGAGCGTGTGCAGATAGGCGCCTTCCGCTTGCTCCGGCTCCTTCAAGTCGACGTAAAGATGGCCAAGCTTGTCGAGCGTGCGCGCGATCTGCGGCTGCCATTCCGCGGAGTTGTCTTCGGCGAGCGATTGCTCGCGCAACAACAGCGCGCGGAAGACCGTCTCCGAGAGTTCGAACTGCTGCAGCGCGCGAAGCGTATCGCCGTACGCGGCCATGATCTCCGTGTCGTCGGGCTGCAGGACGTAAGCGAGCTGCAGGTACTTCAGCGCGTTCTGCGGGGCAAAGCGCAGCAGCTCGACTACGGCCGCCTCGTATAAGCGACCGGCGTGCATCTCGCTGGACCCTCGCTTATCGGCGAGCAGCGAATCGAGGACGTTCGCGGCGCGTTCGAGGTCGATTTGCTCGATGGCGTCGTCGATCTGCAATTCGCGGGGGTCCGGGCTACGGGTGATCGTCGTTCTGCGCAGCAGGTTGCGATAGCGCTCGTCCCAAAGCCGCGCCTCGGCGGCGAGATCCGTTTCCGAATGCAGCCTGCTCATCGCGGCGAGGCTTTCGATCAAGGGTTCGACATTGTTGAATATGGCATCGGCCGAGCGCTCGTTGCGAATCGCCTGCGCATGCGCAGAAAGCAGCATCGCATTGACGGCCTTCGCGAGCGATACCCGTTGTGCGCTCGACAGACCGTTGGCAGACGCGATTCGATTCAACGCCGAGACCAGGCGCTTGAGCGTCGCGGCCGGCGCGCCGCAGTCGGTCTGCGCCTCAAACCCACGCGTGACGCTCGCCTCGGAAAGCGCCGGCGCGCAAGCGATCGTGGGCGCAGCGGCGCGGCATTCGCCACCCGCCCAAGCGATCGCAGCGCCTGCCAGGACCGACAAAATCACGCGCGTCATCATCTCGTCACGCTCGCAGCCTCGCTTCAAACCAAGCTTGGTTGGCGATGCCCCGCTCGCCGATTCCTTGCGGAAAGAACGTCGTTAGAACACTCTACAGCGTACCGCTTTCCTCAGTCGATACGAAACGCACGCGCCATTCGTATGTTAAGTAACGAACTTAGCCGCCCGGCGCTTCATTGACCTTTCCTCAGAAGTGACACATATTGATTCGTACAAATACCCTCGCCCGACTGCGCGTTCGATTCGCAATACAAATGACGAACGTAAGCACTGCTCTGGATCGAGACCAATTCGAGACCAATAAGGCCACTGGCGCGCGCTCTCGCAGCGCGCCACGAGTGAGGCATCCGGCGATGCAGACAGAAGCGGCGTCTCCCACTGCGGTTCCAATGGCATGCAATCATTGTGGCGCAGCGTTGCCCGAGCACGTCGCCGTCTGTCCGCAATGCGGGGCGAACGTGCTGCTTGAAGTGCTGCCGGCCGCCGAACTGGTGCCGCCTCCGGCGCTGTTGCCTGCGCGCATCTTGCGCCCAAGACCGACGACGATCGATCAAACAGGAACGATCCTGACGGCGCCGCCCCGTCTTGCGCCGGGCGATCTGAACGGCGCGAGGCGATGGGGCATGAGCCGCGGCGCCGCGATCCTTTTGTTCGGTTTTGCGATTGCGTTCGGCACATATGTATCGATTACGCAGCGCGATGTCGCTCTCGTGAAATGGCAAAAGGTCCTGTATCGCAACGAGCCGGGCGCATTGCCGGCGGGCATCGCCAACAATCTGCCGCCGCCGCCGACGTCGGTGCCGCTCGTGGCTTTGCTGGAACGCGAGATCGAGAAGTCGCGCGCCGAAGACGCGAAAGACGAGCAAATTGTTCAAAATGAGCTGACCAAAGCAAACGCGGCTGCGGCGAAGAAAGGGGCGGCTGCAACAGCGCCTGCCGCACCCGTTGCGCCACCGCATCCTGCGAAGCCGAAAGCCGCTGCCGTGGCGAGCGCTGCGCCGGCCCGCGAGCGCGCGAGCGAACCGCGCAAGACGGAAACCGTCGTGCAAAAGCCGGCGGACAAACCGATTCAAAAGCCGGCGGAGAAACCCGTCGTGGCGGCGGTCGAAAGAACGGCGGGGCCCGCGGTCGAAAAAACGGAAGCGCCTAAGGCGCAGCAGCGAGCCACGATTGCAAGCCAACCGGGCGGCGACGCCATCCAGCGTGCCGCGCAGGCCTGCGATAAGCAGGACTCGGCAGGCTGCATACGCCGGCAACTGGTGCGGACAGAGGGCATCGATCGCGTCGATAAATCTGAACAAAGCGGCGCGATCGAAGCGGGCGGTGCGGAGCCGAAGGCGGCCGCGCGCGAGCGCCTGACGCGCGAACCCGTTCGCCCCGTTGCGACCGCCATCGCGCCCACTCCGGTCGCTGCCGCTCGCAAAGTCGCGACACCGGATTTAGCGGCATCGGTCGTGCGCGGATCCGCTGCTGGCCCGGCAGGCGAATCGCCGCAGGCGAAAGCGCCGCTTGCTCCGGTGCAACGCCTCGCGGCGACCGCGGCCACGGAAGACTTCAACCGCTTGTATCGCGGCCATTAATACGAATCGCGCTACGACGCCTGCCGCAACGGCACGCAGATATCGGTCAGCAATTCGGAAGGCGGCGTGTTGCGCGGATTATTCAAATACTCTTCGAACCCCGGCGCATCGGCGGCTTGGCGGCCTGACTGCGGCAGCCATTCGCCGTAGAGCCATTGATAAGCGGCGGCCATGTCCGCATACGGCCCCTTGTGGCGCAGCACGGCGTACTCGCCGCCGGCGATTTCCGCGCGCGACAGCGGCGCCGCGATCTCGACCGGCACCGCCAGCACCGCGCCCGCCTTCGAGCGCAGCGCAGCTTCCGCCACTACGCCGGGATCGTCGTAAAAGATGCCGACGGCGTGCTGGACCGAGTCCAGCAGATTGTTCGACGCCAGCCATCCGAACAGTGTGTCGAACGCCTTGCCGATCTGCATGTACGAGCCGGTGTGATCGATCGTCACCGCCGTCATGGCCGGGATGTTCCGAATTTCCACTTCGCGCGTCGCCATGGGGTCGCCTCCTGGTTCCTGTGGCCGAAAGCGCCGGTGCCGGCTACTCTTGCCGTTCTAACCGCGCAGCGCCGACGGCATGCCGAACACGAAGAACCTTATATGACGCACATGAACAATCGCTTTCAGAATGCTTTCGTCGACATCGTTAAGTTTGCCGAATTTCGATAACACCTCGGCGGGCGCCGCGGGCGACTGGACCAAGTTCGCCAACATCAACGATCCGCTTCCGCACGCGATGAAATACATCGTCGGCGCGAACAGCGGCCGGATGCACATGTTCGTGTGGCTCGGGCTGCCCGGGCTCGTCGCGTCGTTCCACGGCATCATCTCGGCGGCCAGGCGCTCACGGCCAATATCGTGACGATGTCCGTGTTTGGCGCTATCTTGATGCACATCGTCAGCATGCTTGCGCTGTTCCCCTAAGGGGACTTCCTACGGGGCGAGGGACGGGAGGCATCGTGAACTATTCGGAGACCATCGGCGCGCGGACCTACCGGTTCGCCGATTTGAAGACCCTGCTTGCGAAGGCGAGCCCGCTGCGCTCCGGCGACGAGCTCGCCGGCGTCGCGGCGGCGAGCGAGGAGGAGCGCGTCGCCGCAAAGATGGCGCTCGCGCAGGTGCCGCTTGCGACGTTCCTCAACGAAGCGCTGATCCCTTACGAAAGCGACGAGGTCACGCGGCTCATCGTCGATACGCATTCGCGCGAAGCGTTCGCGGAGATTTCGCACCTGACGGTCGGCGATTTCCGCAACTGGCTGCTCGCCGATACGACCGACACGGCGGCGCTCACGCGCATCACGGCGGGACTCACGCCGGAGATGGTCGCGGCGGTGTCGAAGCTCATGCGCAATCAAGACTTGGTGATTGCCGCGAAAAAGCGTCCGGTGGTCACGCGCTTTCGCAACACGGTGGGCTTGCCGGGACATATGTCGGTGCGCCTGCAGCCGAACCATCCGACCGACGACGTGAAGGGCATCGCCGCCTCGATGCTCGACGGCCTGATGTACGGCTGCGGCGACGCGATGGTCGGCATCAACCCCGCCACCGACAGCCTCGCCGCGATCACGACACTCCTCGCGATGGTCGACGATTTCCGCCAGCGTTACGGCGTGCCGACGCAATCGTGCGTGCTCACGCACGTCACGAACACGATTGCCGCGATCGAAAAGGGCGCGCCGGTGGATCTCGTGTTTCAGTCGGTCGCGGGCACCGAGAAGGCGAATGCGGGCTTCGGCATCACGCTCGCGCTGCTGCAGGAGGCGTATGACGCGGCGCTGTCGCTCAAGCGCGGCACGGTCGGCGACAACGTGATGTACTTCGAAACGGGCCAGGGCAGCGCGCTGTCCGCGAACGCGCATGACGGCGTCGATCAGCAGACGTGCGAAGTGCGCGCGTATGCGGTCGCGCGGCACTACAACCCGTTCCTCACGAACACGGTGGTCGGCTTCATCGGGCCCGAGTATCTGTACGACGGCAAGCAGATCATCCGCGCGGGCCTCGAAGACCACTTCTGCGGCAAGCTGCTCGGCGTGCCGATGGGCTGCGACATCTGCTACACGAACCACGCGGAAGCCGATCAGGACGACATGGACACCCTGCTGACGCTGCTCGGCGTCGCGGGCATCAACTTCATCATGGGCGTGCCGGGCGCCGACGACGTCATGCTCAACTATCAGAGCACGTCGTTTCATGACGCGCTCTACGTGCGCGACGTGCTGGGCCTGCGCCGTGCACCGGAGTTCGAGGATTGGCTCGAAGCGATGCAGATCGCCGATGCGCGCGGCGTGCTGCTGTCGGCGTCGCCGCGGCAGCCGCTCTTGGCTGGTGTCAGCGAATGGATGGGCGTGGCATGAACTCCCCCCCACGACGGGAGGCATCATGAACGACTTCCTCGAAAAGAATCCGTGGAATGCGTTGCGGCAGTTCACGCAGGCGCGCATCGCGTTGGGGCGCGCGGGCAACAGCCTGCCGACCGCGCCGCTGCTCGCGTTCAACTTGTCTCACGCGCAGGCGCGCGATGCGGTTCACCATCCGCTCGATGCCGATGTGTTGCATCGGCAACTGCAGGACGCGGGGTTTGGCACGCTCGATGTCCACAGCGCCGCGCCCGATCGTGCGCACTATCTGCGCCGGCCCGACTTGGGGCGGCGTTTGTCGGATGAGAGCCGCGAGGCGCTGAAGCATTTGTCGCTCGATCCGTCCGAAGTGGTGTTCGTGATTGGCGACGGCTTGTCGGCGTTCGCGGCCTCGCGGCAATCGCTGCCGCTGTTGCAGGCGGTCACGGCGAGGCTGGCGGATTGGCGCATCGGCCCGGTCGTGGTCGCGCGCCAGGCGCGCGTTGCGCTCGGCGATGAGATCGGCGAAATCCTGCGCGCGAAGCTCGTCGTGATGCTGATCGGCGAGCGGCCGGGGCTCAGCTCGCCCGATAGCCTCGGCATCTATCTGACGTACGCGCCGAAAGTCGGCACAGCGGACTCGCAACGCAACTGCATTTCCAACGTGCGGCCGGAAGGCTTGAGCTATGACGCTGCCGCCCACAAGCTGCACTATCTGCTGACGCATGCCCGGCGGCTCGGGCTGACCGGCGTCGGTTTGAAGGACGATAGCGACGCGCTGCTGGGCGCGCCGCAAACGCAACCGCGAGCGATCGAAGACGGCGCTTCGAATGCCGACGATGCGGGCTGAGCGTCTCGCGGCCGATACCGGATTGCTTGCAGCCGCCGAATGCCGCGTGCGCCGGGTATGCGTGATAGCAATTGGTCCGCACGCGGCCTGCTTGAATGTTGCGGCCGAATGGGAGCGGCCTTCGGATTCGCTACGGGAGAGGCGGGCGGCGCAGGGGCGGCGCAACGCCGTTTAAGTCGACGTCGATCCCATCGAGTCAGGTGCGGACAGCGGACTGTCGATATCGACCGAATGGTGTTCGCGCCGCGTCAGCGCGGGCAGCGAAGCGGCTGGCCGGCGCGATGCTGCGCTCTGATATTTCGCAGGAGCGAAAAGCCGAAGAATCTCGGGAATCGGTTCGGCTGCGGCGGGATCGGGGGCGCCGTCGTCGCCAAGCGGGCCGAAAGCGTCTTCCATGACGAGCGCGCGAGACAGCAGCGCCTCGATCGACTGCACACGGCTCGCCGAATCAGCAAGCGCGACGGCTGACGACAGCGATGGCTCGTCTACCGAGGGCACCCGCGCAGTCGGGTCTTCTGCGAACGATGCATGCGGATCGTCGAGCGCTCGAAGGTATTGGTCGTGGAGCGTGTCGATGAGATCGTCGGCGTCAATGCCGCTCGGCCGCGTTGCGGGCTTCCCGCTACCGGCGACAGGCGGCGAGCTGATCGAGGCCAATATGGCCTCGCTGCCGCGCGAGTCTTCCCGCGGGCAATCCCCCGCCGTGCCAAGCAGTTCCTCGATCGTCCGGCGGGCGTGATGCTGCTCGTCGAGCGACGCATGGGTTTCCCACGGCTCTTTGGGTTCGTTCCGCCCGTTGAGCGTCGGTGCGGCACTGCCGCTCATGACCGGCTCTTTTCTGCGCATGCGATGTCCGTGTGTATTGGCGAAAAACGTCGGGCCCGCATTTTAAACAGGATGATCAATCGCGGGCGGCTGTTATTTCGACAAATATGCGTTTTATGTTGAATTAAATCAATCTTGGAATTAAGCCGATGCGGTTTGAATTCCATGGTGTGAGTGAAGTAACACTGCGGCATTTTGACGCAAATGCGTTGACTCAATGTCTCTCGGCCGATCGATGCGTCCCGGCGTGGCGCTGGCCTATGCGAATTTATGCCAATTTGATGGTGTTTTGTTAATCGTTCAGAGCAATTGCTTTTTATATAAGATGATTTAAGAAATTTCCTAGAAATGTTTGTCAATTGACGAGTTCCGGATATCCATGTGCTAATGCGTTCCTCGCTAAAGAATATATTTCGCCAGCGCGGGAACAAGCCACACATCGGGCGACGAACAATCGAGCCCCAGCACGCAAAAAACAACGATTCCGAGAGACCGCATGACGCAGAACCCACTATTTGACGCCGCACGTACGCTGTCCGTCTCAGGGGCGGCGCTGCCCATGGACGCCGGGCAGTCGCTCTTCACGCCTGTTCGCCTCACCGGCACCGAAGCGCTCGGCGAACTGTTCGAGTACACGCTTGAACTAAAGACACCCGACGCGCTCGCGTTCTCGCCCAGTGTCGCCGCGAACCTCGAGCTCGACAAACTGATCGGCACCGAGGTCACCGTGTCGATCGAAATCGAAGGGAACGGGCACTTCATCGCCGGGCTCACCGGCGACGCCGGTGCCGCAAACGTCGGCGCCGGCACCCGCGAGATCACGGGCCTCGTGGCTGCCGCGCGCCTGTTGCGCACGGAAGGCCGCTCAGTTGTCTACGCATTGACGCTGCGCCCGTGGCTTTGGCTTGCCACGAAGAATCAGGATTGCAGATTATTTCAGGATAAATCGGTGGTGGAGATCACTGAGGAGGCGCTGGCGCGCTACTCGTTTCGGGTGGAGATGCGCCTGAGCGCGCCGCGTCCCAACGATGCTTATCCGAAGCGCGATATCCAGCGCCAGCACTGGGAAAGCGATTTCGCGTTCCTGCGTCGGCTGTGGGAGGAGTGGGGCATCTACTTCTGGTTCGAGCATCGCGACGGCAAGCATGTCCTTGTTCTGTGCGATTCGATCGGCGCGCATCAAGCGCACGGCGAGGCGTATCGGACCATTCGCTACGCCGCGCCTGCGGCCAAGCGCATCGACGAGGAACATATTCACGCGTTGTCGGTCGCGCATGCGCTGACCACCGGCGCGGTGTCGAGCGTCGATTACGACTGCACGCAGCCGCGCGCGGACCTTTCCGCGATTCGCGAAGACCCGCGCGATACGAGCTTTGCACGGCAGGAACGCTACACGTGGGGCGACTACTCGCAGCCGCAGGCGGGCTCCGCGGGCCTCGCCGGGGTTCACAACGATCCGCGCACTGAGGCCGAGTATCTGGTGCTGGTGCAAATGCAAGCGGAGCGCTGCCAGGGGTTGCGCGCGACCGGCCAAGGCAATTTGCGCGGCCTCACGACCGGCCGGACGTTCGAGCTCACGCACTACCAGCAGGAGGCGGCGAATCGCGAATATCTGGTGGTGTCGAGCACTCTCGACATTCAGGAGATCGCCGAAGAAAGCGGCACTATCCAGCGCTATCGCTGCGACACGAAGTTCGAGATCCAGCCTACCAGCGAGGCGTTCCGCCTGTTGCGCGAGACGACGAAGCCGCGCACGCACGGACCGGAGACGGCGATCGTCGTCGGTCCCGAGACGCAGGAGATCTGGACCGACGCATACGGGCGGGTGAAGGTGCAGTTCTGGTGGGACCGGCAGGGGCGGAAGGACGAGCGTTCGAGTTGCTGGATACGCGTGTCGTCGCCGTGGCAGGGCAGCGAGTTCGGTGCGACGCACTTGCCGCGCATCGGGCAGGAGGTGATCGTCGACTACCTGAACGGCGATCCGGATTTGCCCATCATCACGGGGCGGGTGGTGAACGCGTCGCAGTTGCCGGCGTGGAAGCTGCCGGAGAATCAGGCGCTCTCCGGTTTCAGGAGCCGGGAGCTTGGAGGCGGACGCGCCAACCATCTGGTGATGGACGACACCCACGGCAAGATTCAGGTGCAACTGTCGAGCGACCATGCGTGCTCGCAGTTGAATCTGGGCAGCATCGCGCGGATACCGGGCAACGCGGGGCGGCAGGACGCGCGAGGGGAAGGGTTCGAGTTGCGGACGGATGGGCATGGGGTGGTGCGGGCGGCGCAAGGGATGGTTGTGACGACCGAAGCGCGGAGCGATGCGCAGGGGCATGCGAAGGATCTTGGCGAGACGATTCAGCGACTTGCTCAGGCGCGCGACCTCCACGCGAGGCTGACTGGCTTGGCACAGCAGCAGGCGGCGCAGGCGCTCCGCAAGGACCAGGATGAAGTCGCCAAATCGATCGGGGCGCAAAACGATGCAATTCGCGGAGGCGCCAAGACCGGCAGCGATAGGTTCCCTGAGTTCACGACACCGCATTTGACGCTCGCAAGTCCGGTTGGCATTCAGACGACCACCGCGGGCAGCACGCATCTGGCAAGCGGAGAACATCTGGCGCTGACGACCGGCGGTCACATCGGCATGGCAGTCGGCAGGTCATGGTTTGCAAGCGTGGCCGACCGTATCTCTTTGTTCGTGCACAAGCTCGGCATCAAGCTCATCGCGGCATCAGGAAAAGTCCGCATCGAGGCGCAAAACGACGATATCGAAGTGATCGCGAAGCGAGTCGTCGAAATCATGAGCACGACAGACTGGATCAATCTCAAGGCCAAGCAAGGCGTGCGCATCAATGGCGGCGGGTCCGAACTGGAGATCAGCGAGAAGGGCATCTTCGGGTTCACGGATGGGCCGCATGTGATTCACGCCGCTGATCACCAGACTCCGGGACCGGAAACCCGGCCACAGAATTTCCCGTCGTCATCGTCGGAGGAGATGGAGCGGGCATTTCCATTTTCACGATGACATCCGAAGGAATTCACACATGATCATCAGCCCACCGTTCTTGCCCCGCGCGGCAGGCTCCGAATTGGACGCAGCCGAAGCCGGCCACGCGCAGGCACAGGAACACAACATCTGCCACGCCGGCATGCAAGAGTGCGCGCCGGGCGACGGCGCGTATCCGGTGAGCTATAGCCTGGGCTGGCATGGCGGCGCGCACCTGATCGCGCCGCGCAATGCGCGCGGCGAAGCTGAGGTGGTGCGCGCGATTGCCGATGGCGTGGTGGTGTATGCGCGCCAGAACGACGCCACTCAAAAGCCCGCCTTGCTGCACGCCGGGGTGCGCACCGACGACGGTTGCGTGGTGCTCAAGCACACCACCGAGATCGGCGAAGGCGAAAGTGCGAAGGTGACGTACTTCTCGATCTATATGCACCTGCAATCGGTGGCGGGTGCGCTGGCGGTGGGCAAGCGGGTGTACCGCAAGGATGCGTTGGGTGCGGTCGGCCAGATTTACGGTCAGAACGGGCGGATGCACTTCGAGATCGTGTGTGACGAGGCGAACCTGACGAAGCTGGTGGGTCGCGCAAGCGGGCGCTTGAGCGCGGGCGCGGGTCGCAAGGATGCGATCTATGGCGACATCTGGTTCAAGGTGCCCGCGGGCACGAAGCTGTTTGCTAAGGAACCGCATCCGTATCGGACGGACGATAGTGAACCGCCGCTTGGGCGGACGGCCCAGTCGCAGCTGGTGCTGCCGCCTCAGACACCCCTGGTGGCGGGTGGAACGCGCAGCGAACTCTACGTGCGCATGCGCTACGCGCGCGGCGATTGCACGTTGACGACGTTTCGCGAGCAAGACGGCCGCTATCACGAAGTTGGCCGACAACCGGAGGCGGGCTACGAGTACGACCTGTACAAACGGGCGACCGATCTAAGCGCGAAGTACGTGGAGCTGAATCAGGCGCTGGGGTCGAACTACGCGACGGTGCCGTCGCCGAGTTCGATCTTCGAGATGCTGCGTTTGGGGCGCATCGTGGGGCCGGACGCGATGCCGGCGAATGCGAAGTTCGGGCACTGGCGCAAGGTCGTGACGCCGGAGGCGACGGGGTGGATCAACCTGAATGGCGCACAAGTCGGCGTGTACAGCGACGCGGACTTTCCGCACTGGGCGGGGTGGAGCCTGATCGACGACGACGCGACACCGGATAGCCTGTGTGATTCGCCGACCATTAGGCGTTGGCTGGATGTGAATGGCGATGGTCACGTTACGCATGCCGAGGCGGTAGAGGCGCTGCATAACGAAGTGGTGCGGGAGCGGCTGTCAAAGGCGATCTGCAAATTTCCGATCGAATGGTCGAGGGATGTCAACCTGATCGATAAGCGTTGGGGCTGGCTCAAGCAGCCGAGCGATGCGTGGGATAAGCCGCTATCGGAGAAGGCGTTTGGAGTGCTGAAGGCGCATATTCAGGCGCTGGCGTTTTGGGAGGACATCAGCGATGCAGACCTGCCGACGGCGGAGCAGTGCTGGCATGTGCCGCCGAAGGCGTTTATTGAGCAGTTCAGGAAGTGCGGGTGGATGTCTCTGGAGGAAATTCTGCGGATCGTTCCGCAGGCCAAGGCGTTAAACATTCAGCAATTCAAAAACTCACTTAACTTTGTCGCGAGCAAGTACCTATCGGGAAATAAGGTCAGGCTAAGTCACTTCATGGGGCAGGTAGCACACGAAACAGGTGATTTGCAAGGAGCGATGGTCGAGCATGGAAACAACCCGCAAAGTCGAACGCACGAGTCCGCGCAAAGCTACTACCAAGGCCCTGACACATACGCATATTTTGTCAAAGGTGCAGGCTATGAGCGGCCCCTAAATACGCTCGGCAACGAGTACAACTCGGGAGACGGAATAAAGTTCAGAGGTAGAGGTGCGTTGCAGATTACTGGGCGTGCGGCTTATGCGTCGTACTGGGTGTTCCGAGGTTGGCTGGAACAAGGGGTGTTTGATAAAAGCTGGTGGTCCAAACAGGGGTGGTGGTCTGTACCCCGAAATCCCTCCATCCGTCCAGCCTCTATCGCTGATCCGCAGAAAATATCCGCTAGAAAAGTCGGCAATGAATTGAATCCGTTAGACGTTGCCGGATGGTATTGGGTTGGCCACAAAATTAGCGAAGCCTGCGACTCAGAAAGCTCGACTGCACCAAACGCTCCTTGTTCAGTCGCAGTT
This sequence comes from Trinickia mobilis, assembly GCF_017315705.1. Taxonomy (GTDB): domain Bacteria; phylum Pseudomonadota; class Gammaproteobacteria; order Burkholderiales; family Burkholderiaceae; genus Trinickia_A; species Trinickia_A mobilis. Next base: position 101,910 of record NZ_JAFLRF010000021.1, read on the forward strand.
TCACAAAAAATCAACTTTTATGATCAGAGCACGTTCGGCACCCGAAAAGTTCGTACGGAACGTGCCAAAGGAGTCTTATGCGACGCCACTTGATAGTTATGTCAATGCTTTCTTGCTTTTTTGTCCAAGCCGACGCAATGGCGGAATGTAACGAGCAGCAAGAAGCCGGTGCGGACTTGCCCATCGCCGGTCGCGGAAGCGTACATGCAATTGCGTGCAGTACGTCTGATGGTATTGGCACTATTGAGATCGATGTCGTGCGTCGAGAGAAGACGAAAGCGACGCTGCAGACGACCTATGAGAGTCCCGCCTACGTGCTGACGCTCGACACCACGATTGCATTTGACGCCGGCGCCTCTCAAGGAGTGGGCGTGTCAACCGGGAGAGGGCGCGACGGGACCGGAATGCATTACTGGAAGATTCCTACTACCGGCGAGTCGATTGTTGACCTTGGAGATGCGCCAAGTCTACAGCCTGATAAGTTTATGCGTGGGGTTTTCTCGACGTTAGTCTCAAGTGCAGGGCAGTATCAATCGATCAGATACTTTTACGAAGTAAAGGGGGATCGCCTTGTCCCGACAAAGGCGGTTGGCTTCTATGCAAAGAGTCCACAGACTTTCGTCGCGACGTTGATGGACCTGTTGCCCTCTGGTGAGGCGGTTCCGACGAGGCAGAGGACGCTATCTGTCGAGAATGCAAATAGGTGTATGAACGGGAAAATTTCTTGCTGGTGAGAACTGAGCCGATAGGAGGTCTTGGAATGAGGTGCTTATGCCGAATCGGGTAGTGTGCGGAGATATGTGCAAGAAGGCTGAGGGGGCAAGTGCCTGAGGTGGAAGGTGACCATGGTGTAAGTT
>NZ_JAFLRF010000022.1:0-65906 GCF_017315705.1 Trinickia mobilis
TGAGGCCCTATGCACGGCAGTTGGGTACCACAGAGGAGTTGGCTCGCACATACCTGGAAAATATCCGCGACGGTCGCGATGCCGAAAACCATCTGGCGCAGAACTCGCCGCTCAGCACAAACGCTGTGCCGATCAACGACGACGGACTCGCAGTCGACGCTTCCCCAGAAGTTGTGGCCGCCGCATCAGCTGCAGTCACGGCTGCCGCAGAGGCAGCGTCAATCGAAGGTCTGATCCGGCAAGGTAAGTCGAAAGCCGAGTCTATCGATGCTGGTGATGGTGTGATCCGTCAGGCGTCGCCGCAGGAGCGCAAAACGGTTGAAGCGAAGCCGAAGTCGCTCCTCGGTGGTCAGTTCGTTGGCAACGAAAAAGGCGAGTACACGCGAGTGGGCGAGAAGCGCGTGGCGTTGTTTGACGACGGGTCGCAGATCCAGTTGAAGGATCGCGAGCTCGACACGTTCGCTGCCGGCGTGGAACTGGCCAAGGCCAAAGGCTGGACCGCAATCGAAGTCGAGGGTAGTGAGAAATTCCGCCGGGAGGCGTGGTTGACGGCCAGCGAGGCAGGCCTTGAGGTCCAAGGCTACGAGCCGAACCAGAAGGACAAGCAGGAGCTAGAAAAGCGGCTCGCCAAGCGCGGTGGCGAGGCTGCTGCAAAGACTGGCAGAAGTGCGGCTGCGAAGCCTGCCCCTGCTGGCGACGCCGCCGCCGCGGATGTGCAGTCGTCGCTGTCCGAGGCTCAGGATCAGGTGCTGGGTGCTTCGAAGAATTACGTCGCGCCGAATATGCAGTCGGGATTGTACGCGGGCAAGGTGTTGGCCGAAACGGCACACCACATTGTGGTCACTGTGGATGGGCGAGCAAATAGCGCTACGGCACTGGAGAAGTCCAAGCTAGGTGGCGTGCCGTTCAAATTGAACGAAACCTTGAAGATTCAGTTCAGGGACGGAATGGCGGTTGCCCCAAGCATCAAGAACCAACGTTCGAAGTCTATCTCGCGGTAATCGCGGATGGTCGGCGGCACTATGCCGACCATCCCGGATGCCGGGCACTTTCACCAGTGAAAAAATTAGGACGGAGTGGTAATGGCGATTCCTATCGAAGTTTTCTCGTCGCCTCGGGGAGTGTTCATTGCGGCGCCCGCTGATAGCGGGCTTTTTGACGTTCAGACCTTGTCGCTTAGTCGCCGGTCGCGCCAACTTCAGGGACATAAAGCGGATTCGGCCGAGCCCTTAAACATAGCAAAACTTCCCGTTGATGCTGTCGACCTTCTGGCTTCGGTTCCGGAGGTCCCGGTTGGGGCGTTTGATCTCGGCGGCGTATGTGCCGCAGCAACGCTGCCGTTGTCGCTGGTCGACTAATCTGGGGAGCGGGTATGAGCGAACTACACCAGGCTGAGTATCGACCGGAGATTGTCAGGCGCCTCGTTGATTTGCTGCAGCGTCGGCGCGCGCCGTGGCAGATCGCCGACGCGGCCAACCTTCCCACACCAATGGCACCCTATAACGCGGCAGGGGATTCCAGCCGGATATTTCGTGGTGCCAATGCGCTGTGGCTAGGGGCGCGCATGGTCGCACAAGGCTGGGAGGATCCCCGCTTCGTGACAGAGGATCAAGCGCGGGCGCATGGCTGGAAGGTGCGTGCAGGGGGAGGAACAGACCTTCAGTTCTGGAAGCTTGCGGAGACCCGCGAGCGCATGGACGGCGACACAGGTGAGATTACGCGGGAGCGGATCCCGCTCGATCGTCCGCAATCCTTCATTTTCCGCGTCTACAACGCTTCCGAAATTGATGGGCTTCCTGCGTTTGACCGAGCGATGGCGTTGCCGCACCAGTCCGAGGTTCTTTCCGCGTTGGTTCGAGCTACGGAACTGAGCGTCGGTGCGCCTCTGGACGTGAGGAACGCGGCTCACAGCGTGGCTCTCGCTCTTGCTGCGAAGACTTGGGCGGATCACGTCGACGGCGCGGATCGGAGCTTTCGAGCTGATCTTGCGGCCTATCTATTCGCACGTCAGGCGGGAATAGCGTTTTCGCCGGCCGGTGATGCACGGTCGCTGCTGCCATTGTCACAAGGTCTCAATGCGGATCCGGACGCTTTTTTTCGCGCGACACGGGACGCGCAGAGCCTGGCTGATCAAATGCTAGGTCTTGTTCGCGGCCAAAAAGCTGCCGTCGAAACTGCTGCTGAAAGTGTGAAGCCGCGTCGCTCGGCGTCGGCCGCCTCAAATAGCATCGGCACCGCTCAGAAGGCGGGCGCTGTGTCTGCTGCTCCAGGCGATCGGGTGTTTCTGGCGGTTCCGTTCAGGGACATTGGCAAGGCAAAAAAGCTGGGAGCTCGGTGGGACAAGGAGCTTGGGGTTTGGTGGGTAGACGGCAAGGCCGACCGCGCCGTATTTGCCGAATGGATGCTCAGTGATTCGGCACTGAAGGCTGCTGGTCTCGATACGGCTGACGTTCTGAACGAGTTCGCCGATGCCATGCAGTCGTATGGCTTGGCGCGGCAGACGCCTGTGGCAGACGGGAAGTGGCATAACGTGCCAACGCTTGACGCGAAAGGCAAGGAGAAAAAGGGCGCCTATATTCTCGATATGGCCGGCGTGCCGCACGGCTATATCAAGAACTTCCGCGGTCAGTCGGGTCCGTGGAGGTATGACGGCGCGAAGCTGAGCCCTGAGCAACGGGCTGCTCTGGAAGCGCAAGCGCGGGAAAAAGCGCTGGTGCGTGATAGGGAGGTGGCCGAGCAGCAGGCGGCTGTCGCGGCGCAGTCAAACGCTGTATTCGAGACATTGCCGGAAGCAGTTAATACGCACGGTTATCTGAGCAGGAAAGGTGTGGGTGCGTACGGCGTACGGATCGCCAAGGCCGGAGAGGCCGATCTTGCGACGCTGCTTAATCTTCCTGACTTCAAGGGCGGTAACGATACGTTCCTCATCGTGCCGGGGCGCGATCTTGACGGGAATCTGCTGACCGTTCAGGCGATCGGCGGGAAAGCTGGTGGTGCGAAGCTTTTCGTGCGGGATGCCAAGAAAAAGGGCGCCTTTCATCTTATTGGCTCGACTGGCGTCAAAGACCTTGCGTCGGCGCCGGCGGTGCTGTTTGCTGAAGGGTACGCGACTGCCGCGAGTCTGCATGAGGCGACAGGCCTGCCAGTGGTTGTGGCGTTTGATGCAGGAAATCTGGTCGAGGTGTGCAAGGCGATTTCAGCGGTTTTGCCCTCGTCTCAGCCAAAGATCATATGTGGAGACAACGATCAGTTCTTTGTCGAGAACGCGTTGGAGCGGATTGCCGCAATCGCAGATCGGGTCGACGTACCACGGAAGACCGTGCAGGTAGTAGCGGGAAATGAGGGGCTTCTGCGTGAGGTGCCGCTCGTCGGTGTGTCCGATGACGGTAAGTGGCACGAGACCCGCGCGGGCAAGTACAAGCTGGAATTGGAAAGCGTCAAGGGAGTCGTCCAGGGTGTGACGGCCGATATCGTTTGGAGAGACACGGAGAAGCATGTGCGCCTGGTTCTTCGTAATAAGGGGCTGGAATCGATGGCGGACGCAGCGCGAGCGATCAACGGAAAGATGGTGGTGCCGTCGTTCCAGTCGTTGGTCGGCAAGCCGACGGACTTCAACGATTTGTCGAAAAGCGAGGGGCATGCTCGGGTCGCATCGTTCGTGGCACCTTTGCTCGATTTTCCGCTGCCAAAACTTGCGGCAAATGTTTCTGTGTCGACTGGCGCCAGTCATCGGCGCGCAGGCGGCATCACAAGATAGGGAGCCTTGATGCAAAAAGTAGATCTAGCCAGTGTGCAGTCGATCCAGTCGGTACTTGATGCGCCGACGGTATCTATTTTCGTCGCAGGTCGTGAGGATTTGGCGTCGCGCGCGAGCCTTGCATTCGTTGCCGACCAGGCGAGAGATGCGAGCAGACCTGGTTTTGCGTTGGGCGAGGAACCGGAGAAGTTCATCGTGCGCGGCGGGCTTCATGTCGAGGAGGTCGATGCGCTCTTCCGAGCAGCTGCTGGCCGCCGCGCCGAGCATGCGGTGAGGATGGCTGTGCAAGGTTGGGCTCGCGGTGTCGCTCCAGACTCGGATACGAGAATTCCAGTTCCAATACACAGGGAAATGCAGGTTCCGGTGACAGTGTCCTCGCTTACAAAAGTGGCTGAGGGCCTTCGCGCCGGTGTCGTCCGAGCATATGGTGAAGCTTCGGGCGCGAGGCCTATCAGACAGTCGGTAGGCCGGCGGCTGTAAGCAGGCGCAGCCCTTTGTTGTTGAAAAACGAAGCACAAGGCGTCGCATATTGCATACGATATGGTATGTTTATGCGAGCTTGTGCTTCCTCCATTTGCGGGAACACGAATGAGCGATTTGCACGGACTTGGAATCGACGAATAGCAAGTCGTTCGCGCATCGATTAAACAAGTTGTGAAGGAGTTGGTTAGCTTGTTTCTCGGAAAAGCCGCTTCGGCGGACACAGGAAAAACGTCTGTTTAGGGTACTTTCAACCTTCAGGATGCGGCTAATGGCAGGAAACCTCAATACGTACGGCGACCATCGGATTCCGACGGACGGCAACTTCGGCGTCGATATCGCCAAGCAACGCGCTGACGACCTCGACAACATGGCGCTCGGTCGGCTATGTGCGCTCGAGGCTCCATCGCGCGCGCTCGACGTTGCCAGCGCAGCTGGCGGGCAAGCTCTCCGGATGGCCCGCGCGGGCGCGCACGTGACCGCGCTAGACATCGGCGACTATTCCGATGCGTTCCTGTCCGCGGCGCGCGCGGTTGCGTTGGACGACAAATGCGCTTTCGAGCGACAGGACATCACGAAGTTTGACGTTGCAACGAATCTCGGAAGCTACGACGTGATCGTTTGCCAGCGCATGATCCACTACGTGCCACACTCGACGGCGATCTCTATCATCTTGAACCTCAAGAACGCGCTCGCGAACAACGGACGCCTCTATATCTCAGCGTCCGGTTTGCATAGCGAACTGGGTAACGACTACGCCGCCGCCTTTGCGCCGATCGAAGGTCGTTACGAACCGCTCGCGGACCCAATGGCGGAGAAGCATGCGATCAAAGGCCCGGTGTGCCTTTACTCGGTCGCCGAGTTCGCCACCGTACTGGAGACCGCGGGATTGCGTGTGGAGCGTGTATTCGCCTCTTCGTTCGGTAATGTCAAAGCGGTCGCGAAATTATGAAGGTGCTTGTCGCGGGTTCTGCGCACCTGGACATCCTCGCGCGCCCACTCTTTAGCTCTCACCACAAGGACAGGATCGGCACTGTGTCGCTCGAGGCTGGTGGGACAGCGTGCAACGTTGCGTTTGGCTTGCGTCGCCTTGAACAGCAAGTTCGCCTTCTGACGGCTTGGGGTACCACACCCATGGAGCGGCTGATGGCAAGCCACGTTCAGTCGACTGGTGTTGAACTCTTCGCCGACGAAGTGCCTGGCATGCCGCTAGCCGCTTTCGCAGCGCAGTTGACCGCGTCCGGCGACCTCGAATGTGCGGTGTCGGCAACGCCTGTCGACACGCACCGTTTCACGGACACGCGAATTGCCGAGGCCGTTTCTGGCGTTGACTGCGTCATCCTGGACGCCAATCTGAACTCTGAAACCATGTGCGCGATCGCGGAGTGCGCACGTGAAAAGGGATTGCCAGTGTTTGCCCTCGCCGTCTCAGAGGACAAGGTAGAGCGCGTAAGTCCCGTGCTTCCTAAACTCAATGCCGTCTTTATGAATGCCGCTGAGTGCGAGCGACTGATGGCAGCTCGCGGGGCGGCAGACGCCTCGGAGATAGCGGACGCCGCCGGGACGACGCTGTTTGTGACGCGCGGTGAGCGGGGCGCCGTGGTGTATCTGCAGGACGGTGGGCGCGTCAGGATACAGCCGCCCGCCCTCGACGGCACGAAGACCCTGCTCGGTCTGGGTGATGCTTTCTCAGTCGGCGTGATCGACGGGCTGGTTCGCTTCGGCATGACATACGCTGACGCTGCCGCTCACGCGCACGTCCTGGTTAGGGAGATCGCGAAAGCTGACGCCTGCAACGCGTTCTCCCTGAATGCGCTTAACCGCATGCTCGGCGCGCTCTACGAGACCGCGCGCAACGACCAGTTGACCGGACTCATGAGACGGTCAGCCTTCGAGATCGAGTATCGCCGATTCCAGGAGGGCTGGCAGAACACACTGCTCGTCATCGACTGCGATCATTTCAAGAACGTCAACGACACCCACGGCCACCTTACCGGTGACGCGGTCCTCCAAGGCGTCGCGAACGTGATCAAGAGCAGTGTGCGCGGCGGCGACCTGCCATGTCGCTGGGGAGGTGACGAATTCGTTGTGCTCCTGCCACGTACGGACTTGCGCGACGGCCACGTTGTTGGGGAGCGAATTCGGAAGTCCGCTGAGCGCGCGCTGCTGCATGGCGTTACCCTTTCGCTGGGCGTCGCGACTGCCGTACGAGGCGAGCCGCTGGCCTCGATTGTCGAGCGAGCGGACGCCGCCATGTATGACGCCAAGCGAGGCGGTCGCAATGCGATCGCGCTTGCACAAATTCCGGCTCGCGCCTAATCATCGGAAAAGCACGGGCATCAGACGACAAATTGGCGACATTGTTCGCGTTGAGTACCAGAACTATGACGTGCCCTACGTGGCTCAGATTGTCGAGCACGGGCGTGGGACCGAACCGGACGATTGCATACTGACCTTCTTCCCGGTCGCCGGAAGCCCAGAAAGGTTGGGTCGGCGAAGCAACCATGGCGCGATACGGGAGCGTGCGAGGCGAAGCAGTCGTTCTGGACAGCATCATTGTCGTGTTTTATCGAGCACCGACAGCGTTCGGTCGAGCCGGGTTCTCGGCGCTGAAGGTCGATGGAAGCCACGGCGTGGAGGGCGGCTTGCCCGAGTGGCTTTCGGGTGAAGAGCTTATCGCAACCGACGCTTACGATTCTCTGCACGAATTCCCTTCGCGATTCGCTAATCTCTGGACGAAGCTCCAGACCAGTTGAGGCAAAGGAAAAGCGATTGGCAAGCCCTGCTAATACTGCCACGCACGCACGCGTTATACCAACCGTAGGTTTTCACTGGTGAAAACAGGGCGTTAGGGGTGCATTCAGTGCATACCGTGTGATAACATGCATTAAATATTGTTAGTGGTACATCCGTAACAACGACACCAAACCCGCACGTAACCAGACCGCAGCGATGGCGAAACAAAAAAGTCGATTGCCGACCTTCGAATCCGGACGAACGCCGCTGCAAAACAGCATGTTGGGCGTTCTGACCGCCTTTTTCTTCATGCTGGTCGCGTCGTCCATCGCCACGCAGGTTTTCGCATACCGGATGAACTTCTCGCCCTACCTGGGCGATGCCCTGTTCTCGACCCGGTCTTGGGCGTTTTACGTCCCGCTCCAATGGTTGACTTGGGGGTGGAGCTTCAGTGATCGGATCGGCGTAAAGCCATATACCGACGAGATGCTAGTAATCGCGCTCACGGGCTGCGCGGTGTCGGTCATTCTAGGTGTCGCGACCACTTTCTTCGCGTTCAAACGCGTGAAGGGGATGGATTCTTTGCATGGCGATGCGCACTGGTGCAGCGTCAAGGAAGTAGACGCGACCGGTTTGATGGGTTCAAAGAAACGTCAGGTGAGCGGCGCGTTCGTCGGATCGGTGATGCTGGACCACGAGGGTGAAACGGTGCATCCCGCGCACCCGGCCTACGAGCAGCGCTACATACCGCGCATTATCGGTGGTGAGCAGGCGCGTGATTCCGAGGGGCGGCCACTGGTGGACGTTTCCCCCGAAGTGGTTCGCGCCCTCGAATATCTGCGCGACAACGGGCCAACACACATTCTGGTGTTCGCGCCGACGCGCTCTGGTAAGGGTCGCGGCATTATTGTTCCGACCTTGTTCGGTTGGGCGGGCAGCGCTGTCGTCTCGGACCAAAAGGGGGAGAACTACGCGTTGACGTCCGAGATGCGTCGACGGGCAGGCCAGCGCGTCGGAAAGTTTGCCCCGACCTGCGAAGATGGGAGTGGCTGGAGTTGGAATCCGCTCGATGAAATTCGCAAGTTCACCCTGCGTGACGTGGCAGATGCGCAGAACATCTTTGCAATGATCGTCGATCCAGAAAACAAGGGGATGGAGGACCACTTTGTTTCGCGGTCGTGGGAGCTTCTGACAGGCCTTGGGTTGCACCACATATATGCGGAAGACGACGCATCGCTCACCGGAATGGCGTTGTTCCTGAGCGATCCCCGCTTCGAAAACGACTTGCAGATGTGGAATCGGATGCTCACGGCCGAGCATGATCCCGAAGGCAAGATGGGCTGGCTGGACACGGCAGGCAAGCCAACAAAGACTCACCCGGTCGTAGCGAGTGCCGCGAAGTCTATGTTGAACACCCCGGACGACGAGCGCGGCTCGGTGCTATCGAGTGCGAAGAAAGTCCTGACGCTGTTCACAGATCCGCTCGTCGCGATGAACACGCGTACCAGCGACTTCTTGACGCGCGACTTGATGACCCTCGATTCTCCGGTCTCGCTTTATTACGTGCCGACGGAAGAGGACAAGGATCGTCTGGTGCCTTTGACGCGCTTGTTCTTCGCGATGGTCATTCGGCGAAATGCGACCCAGATGCACGCAGAGAACGGTCGCATGAAGGCGAACTTCAAGCACCGTCTTCTGTTACTGATTGACGAGTTCCCCGCGTTGCGCAAGATGGAAATCATCCAGGACGGTCTTGCCTACGTTGCGGGATACGGTATCAAGATGATGCTGATCTGCCAGGATCTCAAGCAGCTGCGTGACGTCTATGGGGACAATGAAACGATCGTGGCAGGTTGCCACATCCGCATCTCGTATGGTCCGACCGACGAGACCACGGCCAAGCGCCTCGAGGAGATGGTTGGGCAAACAACCGTCGGAGAAGAGGAACACTCGGTATCCTCAAACCGCGTTGGTATGTCGGGGGGCAACGTCACAGTCTCGATGCGAAAAACCGCACGCCCTCTAATGACGCAGGGCGAGTTTATGAGCCTGTCGATGGAAGACATGGTCATCTTTGTGGCCAACAATCAGCCGATCTACGGACGGAAGATCAAGTACGACGAGATCCCCGAGTTCGATGCGTGGTCGCGGCTGCCGGCGCAAACGAAGAACGCACCGCTTCGCCAGCGTGTGGCCCGTCCTCAGCGGTCCGCTGCAACCTCCGCGCAATCCGCACCGTCCACACCTTCGGGTACTGCGGCCGCAGTGGCGCAGACGACGCCGCTGTCAGCCGAACAGCAAGTTGCCGTTGATGCACTGCTGGCCAAGGACTTCGCTATTCAGGAGATTGTGAAAGTGAGGGCGTTCTGAAATGATTTTCACCAGTGAAAGATTGTGTGCTAAATGTATGTTGCCCATAGCGCTATTTCTGTTTGCTTGGGCGAAACCCGCGTGTGCTGATCAGACGCAGATGGTTGAGTTGCTGCAACGGTGCGCGCCAAACGTGGCGCTCAGCACCATGTCGTCGATCGTGAAGGTCGAGTCTCGGGGCAACATGTACGCGCTTGCGGACGCGGGCCCGGTGAATCTGCCGTGGAGCGTGCGCAAGAATCTGGTCCGATCGTTTTATCCGGCCACACTTGAGGAAGCGTCAGGGCTCGCGCGTTCCTTGATCGCGCAGGGCCACACTGTGAGTCTGGGTCTGTCCCAGGTGAACGACCGCAATCTGAAACGCATGGGCCTGACGATAGAGCAGGTATTCGACCCATGCACGAACATCGCGACCGGCGCTCGCATTCTGACGGACTTCTACGATCGCGCGTCGAAGCAGTACGGGGCCGGTGAACGCGCCCTTCAGGCTGCAATTTCCGCGTACAACTCAGGCGACTTCGAGCGAGGTATCGAGAACGGCTACGTCGGACTCGTATATGCCGCAGCGGGTGCTGTTCCTACATTGTCTGCCGGCGCCGCGCTGCGCGCGTCTACGGGCGGACGCGGCAAGAAGAGGCAGCAATCGCCCGCAAATACCTGGTGGGCGTCGCGGGCCGAGTTGCTGAAGCAGGCGAGAGAGTCGCCCCTGTCTGATGTCGCCACGACAACCGAATAGATAACTATAGACGAAGGAAAGAACGGGATGAATACACGCAAGGGTCAACGTAGGGGGCGCGAGTCGGCGCTGTTCGGGGTTATGCGACGTTTTGGGCAGATCTTGCCCTTCGCTGACAAGGTGATCGCGTCGTTCCGAACGGAGTCCGCGGAGGCCGAACGCATTGCAGGCGTTCTGTTCACCCATGACGCGCGGATCCCCACAGTATTTGAGCGGCAGCATATCGGGGAACTAAGCAGTCTCCCCGGTGTAGGTGAGCAGGCGTTGGTTAAGGTGACGTGCCGCCCGTGGCTGGACGGTAACGGTCAACTCTCATTCATTGTGCGTGACTATCAGGTGCTGACAGACCAGGACGACAGCGCTCAGCGGCACGCCAGCATCGCGGATCAGCACGAGCTGGGCCGGTGCATCTCTTAGGCGAGGAAAGTGATGGATACCCGGACCTCTGTATTGGTAGTAGATGCCGACGCCAGTCTGGCGGCGAATCTGTGCCAGCAATTGCTTGATGCTGGATTCGACGCGGAAGCGCAGTCGAATGTAGATGCTGCGGCGGCCGCCTTTGCTGAGCGTCAGCACGCGATTGTGTTGATGCAGTATGCGATGACACGCGCTGACGGCGGGCGTCTTCTCTATCGAATCCGGACAGCGTCCGGGCTGCGATGGACGCCGATTATCTTTCTCGCCGACGGCGACGAGCTCGAGGTCGCGATCGACGCGATGGAGTACGACGGGGTCGACGTGTTACCCAAACCCGTTTCGGTTGGGCTTCTGAAGGCGAAGCTGCGGCACGTCGGCACGCTCATCAAGGCGAGTCGCGAATCAAACGCCAACGAGGAACAGTACAAGGCGATTCTCGACAACTCACTCGATGCAGTGGTGGTCGCCGATCAAGCCGGCCAGATTGTGCAGTTCAACGCGCGCGCCGAAGCGACGTTTGGTTGGGCAGCTACGGAAGCGATGGGGTGGTCAATCAGCGACTTCATGCCCCATGAGATCGTCGCCGTGCACGACGAGGTCTTCCGTGGCGAGCAGATCTCGCCGTTGTGGAACTCGCGGCGCATCAAGTTCACCGGCAAGGGTGGCGGTGTGCTCGTGATGGAAGTGCGGCTTGCCACGATCGATCTGCCGACGCGGCGCCTGTTTTCTGCGTCGATGCGCGACGTGTCGGAACAGGAGCGCCAGTCCGACGAGATTTCGAAGATGGCTCACTACGATAACTTGACCAGCCTGCCGAACCGCAATCTGTTTCAGGACAGGCTACAGCAGCTAATCTCGATCTCGAACCGGTACAACAAGCTCTTTGGAGTCCTGTTCGTCGACCTGGATCGTTTCAAGGAAATCAACGACACCCAAGGTCACGACGTTGGCGATAAGGTGTTGCAGGAAGTAGCGCGACGGCTGAAGGGTGGTATCCGTGACTCCGACACAGTCGCGCGTCTTGGCGGCGACGAATTTGTAGCGCTGCTTTACGACCTCCGCTGCAACGATGATGCGCGTATCGTTGCAGACCGGTTCCTCGCGTCGTGCCGGCAGCCGGTCATCGTGAACGATCGCGCATTCGAAGTCTCGGCGAGTATCGGGATCGCGATCTATCCCGACGGTGCGCGGGACCGTGACCTCCTCGTGAAGCAGGCCGATGAGGCGATGTACCACGCAAAGCAGAACGGTCGCGATCAGTACGCTTTCTATAGCGCAGAAATCAACAAGGTCGCGCAGCAGAAGCAGCAGATCGAACGGGGCCTGGAACGCGCGCTGCAGACGGACAGTTTCGTGCTGCACTACCAGCCGCAGGTCGACCTGCAGACACGACAGATCAACGGCGCAGAAGCGCTGGTTCGGTGGGAGGAAGGCGGTCAGCTGATTCCGCCGAGTATGTTCATTCCGATTGCCGAGGAGACAGGTTTGATTGTGCCGATCGGAGAATGGGTGTTACGCGAGGCCTGTCGGGAAGCCCGACGATGGCTCGATATGGGGCTGGGTCCGAATGGCGCCGGCATCTGCATCGGCGTGAATCTGTCCGTTCGGCAGTTCAATCTCAGGTTGCCGTCGATGGTGTTTCAGGTCCTGCACGAGACGGGGCTGCCGCCCCGACTACTCAATCTTGAGATCACCGAATCCTTCCTAATGCAGGACATTGACCAGGCTGCTCAGATCCTGTCGCAGCTATCGGACGCTGGCATACAACTGTCGGTAGACGATTTCGGCACCGGCTATTCCTGCCTTGCGTACCTGAAGCGGTTGCCGGTGAGCACAATCAAGGTCGATCGCAGCTTTGTGAAGGAGATTGTCGACGACGCGAGCGATCGATCAATTGTGTCGACTATTGTCGGCTTGGCGAAAAACCTGAACCTCCACACGCTCGCCGAAGGTGTTGAAGAGGAAGATCAGGTCGAATTGCTGCTGAGCATCGGATGCGACAGTTGCCAGGGCTTCTACTTTTCGCGCCCGGTCCGAAGCGAAGAATTCGTGGCGATGGTCAACAAGTCTCTGGCGGAAGCGGCATAGACCCAGCAACACATTAAAGGATGACTATGAAGCCGGCTCTTGCGGTGCCCGCTCAGCAGAGCGGAGGGAATCCATATGTGGGGAACGCGTTTTCGGAGCTATCAAAGGCCGCGAAGGTTCGCGCAGTAGTTGCGTGGGCGGAACCTGACAACCCGGTCGAATTGCTCGACCGTCTGTATTTCGCGGGTCACGCCGAGATCAGTCCTTTCTGGGTCAGTTTGGCGCAGCTGGTTCTGCTTGCGGTGATGGTGGAGGCTTCTGGCCAGTTGACCGAGGACGCGCTGCGCCGCGCGCTCGGTGATCTGACTGACGCGGAATTCGTCGTTGCCTATGGCGCGGGAGCGAGTATCCCGGCCCGCGGCGTGAAGTCGATGAGCGAGCGCATGCGGCACTCGCTGCGGGCGTATCTCGCCGTCCTGATGTTCGATTGATGGGGCATGCGGAATGAAACGATATCGTGGAAGGTCACTCGGCCGGATGTTGGAGCGGTGGCCGTGGTGGATCAGTGCTTCATTCGGGGTGGGCGCTTTCAGTGTTTTGCGCTTCCTGGGATACAGGGCTGCTGTCGGTCCGACAGGAGAGACCACAACGCGCAGCCTCGACAACGCGCACATGATCTGGTTTCTCGCATGGGTGGTGGTTGCGATCTGCCTTGGGTTGGCGGTGCGATCTGCGCTTGCGGCACACCGTCGCTCTGCATGGTTTGAGTCGTTCCGCAGCGTTTCCGCGATCAAGCGGATGGACTGGCAAGAGTTCGAGCGACTCGTCGCAGAAGCCTTCCGCCGTCAAGGTTTCAAGGTCGAATTGACCGGACAGGGGGGCGCAGACGGCGGGATTGATCTGGTCCTGCGCCGTGACCGGAAGGTGACGTTGGTCCAGTGCAAACGCTGGCAGAGCAATAGCGTCGGGGCTCCTATCGTGCGCGAGATGTTTGGCTTGATGGCTCACCATCGCGCTGACGCTGTAGCAATTGTCTGCACGGGCGGATTTACACGAGAAGCCGTGAAGTTCGCCGAAGGGAAACCAATTGACCTGATGGGCGGGGAAGAGTTGGTCGCGCTAATGCGGCTCGTACAGCGGGAACGGTGAGTGTTTTCGGGAGAAGGAAGATGCAAGGAACGTTGAGAAGCATGGCTCCGACCGGTGATATGTTGTCCGAACTTGCTGGGCGGATGTACGAGGGCCTGGACATTCTGATGGCCGTCGAAGACGGGAAGATTGGCACGGTCGAAGATCTTAAGAACTGGCTGCAGGAGAGCGTGGCCGGCCTGGATCGCACGATCCAGGCGGGCTTGAAGGGCGAGCCTGTCATGGTCGACGATGACTGCTGTGTGGTTTTTCGCGCGGCTGGCGACTCGGCCAGCGCGGTAGGCGGATGAGCAAGCGGGGCGGCAGGACTGCCTCGGTTGGCCGCGCAGTCAACAACGCGCACGCTCGCGCTAACAGTCAGGCTCGTTTAAGCGAAGCCCGACTACGTACGGTTGGCATTGCCTCCCACGTGGCGTTGACGTTATTGCACGACGGGCGGGGGCGAGACGCCGACATGCGACAGGTTGCATACGCGTTGAACATGGCGATGGTGCTTTGTGAGCGTGGACTTGGCCGTGAGTGGCTGGCGTTGGTTCAGCGCGCGCAGGAAGCATTAGTGCGTAGCGCGGCCGACAGCCACAAAGTCGGCAAGTGGGTGTTGGATGACGATGCCTATGCGCTCATCTGCGAGGCCTTGGAGATTCACGACCAGCAGGCCGAAGCTGCAACGACTGCGGCAATTCAAGCAGCTGAGAATGAAATCAACAGACGCGCAAGGCAAGCGAAGGTGCTCCATATATCGGATCACTTTTAGCGCCTGCCCGCCAGTACCGTAAAAAGCAGCGGTCTATCAATTTTTATGGAGTTTTTGATATGCAAATGATGAAACGTGTACGCCCGATCGTTGGGGTCCTCCGCGCGAGCCTGCCGTCCTTGTTGTCCGTCATAGAGTCTCTAGGTGGGTTTGTTGCAGCGAACGCGATCGTGCTCTTGGCGCTGGCATTCATCGTGACGTTGGGCAAGTCGGCGCCGGCAGTCGATAGCTTGCCTGCGACTGCGCGAATAACGTTTGAAGTCGCGGAGAGATTGGGCACTTTGGTGGTGACGCTGTGGATGGTGTGGCGGGGTCTGTTTCTGTTCTTTGCCTTCGGCGATCATCACGACACGAGGGCCTGGGACCTCGCGATCGGCATCGTGCAACGAGTTGTGCTATTCGTCGCTAGTCTGTTAGCCATCCGCTACTTCGGCTCGGTGATCGCGGACACGGTAGCTTATATGTTGGCCAATCCCGGAACGAGCGTCGCGACGCTGCTGGGTATTGCAGTGATCGCTGCGAGCTATTTCCTTGTACCAAAGGTCCAATCCCGCGAAGTGGTCGGTGTGGCGTACCGCGCCACGGGTGTTGCGGTCGCAGGCAGGCGGATGCCGCGACTGGCTGAAGACATTCGACGTACTGCTACGCACGAGGCCGGTCACGCTCTGCTTTATGCTGCTTTGCCTTCTCTGCCTGATGGCTTCAAGGTAAAGGTACTCGAGAGCGTGGCGCCATCGGATGAATACAGGGGATTTGTGCGCGTGGACAAATTTCCTTCTGCAGCGACCGAGGGCTTTTTGCGTTGGTGCATGTATCTCGACCTGGCCGGTATGGCTGCGGAGTTATTGGCTTGCGGCGATCGTGCAGACGGCGCTCGCGGTGATATGTCGAGATGGATAGCCGTCGCACGCGCATACCTCTTGGCAGGATTGGGAGAGTTGTTCTACGCGGACAGCGGGACGCCCGAACACGTTGCACACAACCGGCTTGTGCTGAACACACTGCGCGCCGAACACGAAGAGGCGTTGTTTGAGTTCTTCGATGCGAATCTGGACCTGCTGCGGGAGTTGCGAGACCGGCTGCTGGAGGCTCGCGAGCTTGGTGCCGACGAAGTTGCTCCGTATCTGGCACGCGTCACGTTCACTTCGACGGTTCGCAGACTTCGCGCCGAGGAGGTCTGAGGTGCGAATGCGTTGCGTTGAATCTTCGCTGCCGGCAGTGAAGGGCACAGCGGCTCTGCTATTGCGGCGAGGGCGGGGAGCTCGCGGCACGCCAGGGGTGGTCGTCGCGTCGGCTCTGCGATGCGCTCGCGCGGCTGGAGCGTCTGTGGTGTTACTCATCGATTTCAGAGCGGAAGAAGAACGGCGCATTGCTCGCCGACTGCGCGCGGCCGGAATCGCCGCGCGCGCGTGGGGTGAGCTTGCGGGGCTACGCGGCGCTCAAGAAATGGGGTCGTAGTGCCGTAAACATTGTGGATGTAGGCGGGCTCGGCGTGACTGCGCTGTTGTCGTCCTTCTCCCTAGCTGACTTTCACCAGTGAAAACGCATCGACGTTTCATGCAATTTGAGGAGGAGTTGAAAATTGGGCCAGGCCAAGCGTAGAGGAACCTATGAAGAGCGCGTTGTATCGGCACGCGGCCCGGCGACCTGGTTTCACGGTACGGCAGCAGAACCGTTTAGCGCATGGCAATTTCCGCCGCCTCCGCCGCCTTTCATGTCGCCGCATTCGGCAGTCTTTCTGTCGCCTGATCGTGAGTTTGCTGCGGACGCAGGGAACAGGGTCTGCTCCGCGTCGTTGCAGCCGGACGCGCGCGTGGTCAATGTGCTCTCTGATCGCGAAGCGTCGGAGTCGTTGCGTACTCAATTGGCCCGCTCGCGATTAGGTAGTCGGCATGCGTATGTCCGGGACCGTGCGGCGTGGCGCGAACGATGGGAAACGGGCGAAATCATGCGGTACGCGACCGATGATGTATCGATCCAGCGCCGTGTCGCGCAACGCTGGCCGGATGTGGAGCGCTATCGGGCGGGGGCGCGCGATGAGCAGGCGTCCGCCGCATGGCTCATGGTCCAAAACCTTACCCGTGACTGGATCGAGGAGATCGTAATTGCGGCGCGTGGTCAGGGCGTCGACGCATTGATTGGCTGGGAGGTCGATAGCGACCACCCGGCGGGAACCCGTGCCGTTCAGGTGTTGTTTGCACTTACGCCTCGTGCGCTCACAGCGCCGTACTGGGGCGAATGAAGTTGTCGTTGTTCCGTCTAACGCAATCTTAGGAGTGGATATGAAGAAAATCGTGGCCGTAGCGGCTTGTCTGATGTCGAGTGCCGCGTTTGCCGGTTCGGTGCAAGGCGCGAGCGGCGCGTCTGACTCGGTCGCATCCAGCGATCTGAGCGTGGAAGTCGTCAAGTCCAACGCACTGCTGATGCAACTGGTGGGTGAGGTTGCGCAACTGAAGAAGGCGGAAGAGGATGCTGGTCCAAATCCGCACAAGTTCTGTTACGCCGATGGCAAGCCCTTCTCGGTGGGCGCTAAGCACAACGATCAGGTCTGCGTGAAGACGGGTATTCAGATGTCCGCGCCGGATAAGGCCGACATGAGCGACCCGTTGCGCTGGATTCCGGCGAAGGTGGCCGCACAGGGGCACTACGATTAACGAGCAATGCCCGATCAGGGCGCTGGAGAAACAGGATGGTGAATTCTGTAGAGATCTATCCCGAGGCGAATACCATCGTTCTCGATAGCGTCACGTTCGCGCTCTCTTTCAAGGAAGCGCGCATCGAGGGTGGGCACCAGTCTGGGCCCGTCTTCGCACATGGTGCCGCACGGGCTGTCGTGAGCGTGGCTGATGCCAATAAGCTTGTTGCAGCGGGCGTGACGGATAACCGCTAGATGGCTATTCCGAGCACTCAGCTAGTCGATGCCCAATCGCGCTTCTTATGGCAGTACGGATCGCTATGCATGAGTGCGTCGGACGCGGCACTGAAGGAAAGATGCAGTGAAAGACCCGGGTCGGGTAATTGATCGAGTCGGCAAGATCTGTCGTCTCGCTTACGTACAAGAAGGATATCTATGACCATTCGAGTAACAGCGGCAGTGGTTGCATGCGCTATCGTCTTGGCCGCATGCGGTTCCAAGAAAGAGGCGTCGGAAAGCAACTTCTCGGAAGTTCTTGACAATCACTTTGCGCGTGCTTGCGTTCAGGTAGATCCGGGTAACCTGTTCGGATCTCACTCGTATCCAGCAAGCGTCGCGATGACTGAACCGGGGACGTTCTTCAGCAAGCAGGCGGCGGACGAGCAGAACGCGCGAGCGACGGCTCCGTTTAACGCACTAGTCTCGGCTGGCCTGCTGGCCGTCCGTGACGGGCAGACGCAGGCGCAGTTCGGTGCACCGGGAAAAATGGTTCCGGCTAAGATCTATTCGCTCACAGATGCGGGGTCGAAAGCTCTGGCCGACCAGCAAAATAAGAACGGCACGGGCTTTTGTGCGGGCCATTTCAAGGTGAAGTCTATCGTGCGGTTCACACCACCTTCCGATGCATTGGGACATACGATTTCCGAGGTGGTCTATTCCTACAACGCGGTCGACGTGCCTGCATGGGCCCAGTCGAAGGAAATTGCTGCGTCATTTCCGCGGGCAGGGAAGATGCTGTCGGGCGACTTGCAGGGCCAATCAACGCTCGTTCTCGCGAGTGACGGCTGGATCATGAGCGAGGATTTCTCGCGTCAATAGCCGCTCGCAAAGCCCACTTCAAACGTAGAGCGGCAATGCTAAATGCTAGGAAAGAGGGGGAGCGTTGGCTCCCCCTTTTGCTTATCGGCTCATCCCGCCTCGTTGCAGTTCGGTGCGCTCGATCGCAATGCCGTGGTTGTAGCGCACCGTCACACCTCGAAGGGAAGTCTGCGGGGCAGCGCGGATGAAGTCGCTTTTAAGGTGCGCGATGCACTGGTTGATGCCGATCTTCTGAAGCACGTACTCGCCAGCCTGCGCGATGACCGGGCCGTCGTACTCGCCCGACTGGCGATCTGCAGGCGTCGCGTGGAGGCCTAATGCTTCAGCCGCGCGGACGGCGACGCGGAACTCGGCGATTGCTTGTTCTGCTGCCGTTACCATACGTGGCGACGCGTAGTCTACGCCCGGATATTCCGTGACGGCCTGTGCCAATAGGGGATCGGTCCTCATGCGATCGACGAGCAGTTGATGAACTGCAGGCGCATCTTCCATTTTGAAAAGAGCTTCGTGGGCGGGACTCTCGTGAACCGTTGCTCCGAGCTCAGCATTTGCGGCTGCTGTGAGGTAGTCCTTTACTGCTTGGTCTGCGCGGCGGATGATCTCGGGCGCCGGCACGTCGGTGAACACGACTGGAGCAGCGAAGGTCGGGCCATGCAGCAGTGGTCCGGCCGCTTCGGGAATCGCAATTTCGGGTTCCAGTGGTTGTATCGCGGCGTGCGCTGCATTCGCCGGTTGCTGACTGAGCGGCACCCACGAAGAGACATAGTTGGGATCGGCCTGAACCTTTTTGAGTTCAGTCAGAACGTCGGCCGCGTCGCGGCGTAGCATTTCGAGTTGGGCCTGCTGAGGGAAGGGCTTTTTTAACTCGTCGCGCGCCCGCCCGTATTCCGCCTTTTCCGACTCGCGCCGCTCCTCGGCGTCGACGACGCGGGTGTCCAATTTTCCAAGAAAGTTGTCAATGCGGCTGAAAAAGCCCGACAGTTTGAAGTCGTCTTCGGGGCGGTATGTGAGGTTATCGGGCGAGTAGAGGTGATGGCCTTTAAGTTGGAATCGAATGGATCCGCGATCGCAGTATGTGCCGACCTCGAAGCCCCGGTATTGTCCGACCGGGAACGTCCGTATCTCCTCTGTCGAACCGCTCGACTTGCTTTCGATGGCCTGCTTCATTGAGGCTAGTACGAGACCGTGCACCTGGTTGTTTTGGTCTTTGCCGTAAGTCCGCCCGCCCGCAACGAAGCGGAATGCGTCGGTCGTATTTTTGTCGCGAATTGCGATCTCCATGCGGGCGTTCGCAATGGAGTTATCGGCGCGCTTATCGGCATCCGCGAGCCACGCGACCCGGCTTTCGAGGGCGTGCCGGCTGCGCTTGAAGTTTGAGTAGACAGCTTCGAGCTTTTTCAGATCTGCGGACAACTGCACCTGCTGGAAGATCAGCGGATTGCCGGTGGCCGCCGCCTTCATTTCAGCCGCGTTTGCTGATTCGCTTGCGACGTCTTCGATGACACGCTGCAGCGAGTCGCCACGACGGAACTGTTCGATTCCGGCTGCCTTGTATTCGATCGTCTGCCACATGCGTGAATCGTAGGTTTGCTTCGTCGCGTAGCGGTAGATCTCAATCTCGAAGCCGTCGGGGTCCTGTTCGTAGAACAGGTTGCCTTGCCGCTCGATACGTCCCTCTCGCTGCTCCAAGTCGCTCGGACGCCATGGCGCGTCGAGGTGGTGAAGGGCGACCAGGCGGCGCTGGACGTTTGTGCCCGCACCCATTTTCGAGGTCGATCCGAGCAACACGCGAACTTCGCCACGGTTCATTGCGGCGAACAGCTTCTGCTTTTTCGCGTCGGTGTCGGCTTCGTGAATGAACCGGATCTGATCGGCAGGAATGCCCCGCGCGATCAGCTTCTCCCGGATGTCGTTGTAGACGCTGAACTTGGCGCCGCGAGACAACAGTTCGTCCATCGAGACAGACGGCGTATCGTCCGGATCGTCATGTTCGACAGACGGGTCTTCTGCGTTGTCTGTGACCGCTTCAGGGCGGTTCGTCGCACCGCGGATATCTTTTGGAGTGCTGAGGTCGCAAAAGACAAGCTGGGTTCCTTTTCGCTCGTCCCAGCGCTCGTAGATGTCGATGATCCGATCGATGGCGGCGTTTGTCTTGCTGCCGGCGAAGTCCGGCGCGTCGGCGTCGACCAACCGGAAGTCCAGGCCGGCCTTGCGCGCGTCGTTCGTAATCTTGAGCGGATTGTCAATACGCGGGTCATCCGGCAGGTTCTCCATGCGGTGGATGATGCTGCCCGGGTTCCAGTCCATGACGTTCGTGCCATCTGCACGAATACGCTGCTGGCCGTCTTCGCCGAGCTGCGCCGACTGGATGCCCATGTATTGAGCCTGCATGGGCGATCGATCGACAATGACGTTTTGCGGCTTGCCGCCTTTGACCCTCGGCACCGGGAAGCGTGTGCCCTGCGCAGCAGCCTGCTCCTGCAGATCCGTTTTCGTGATGACGTCGGCGAAGCTGCGATAAAGATTGATGAGCTCGGGCACGTTCTGGAACTTTGCGAATCGACTGTTGAGCTTGTAGTTGACGCCAGTGGCGTCGAGCTCCCAACCGGTCACAACCTGACCAAATGTGCTGGCCCAAGCGTCGAAGTGGACGATGCCGCGACGTTTGAGCTCATCGTATTGCATGTATCGCTGAACGGTATAGAGCTCTGCGATCGTGTTCGAGATCGGCGTGCCAGTGGCAAAGAATACGCCGCGGCCATCATTCATCCGCTGGACGTATCGCGCCTTCACAAAAAGGTCAAAGGCTTTGTCACTGCCCGCGAGATTGCCGAGTCCGGAAACGCGGTTCATCGTCGTGTTGATGAACAGGTTTTTGAATTCGTGGCTCTCGTCGACGAGCAGGGCGTCGACGCCGAGGTCGGAGAAAGTCACGGCCTGATCTTTCAACCCCGTCTCTGCCGCACGCTCGAGCTTCGCTCGCATGCGGTCGCGGGCTTTCTCCATTTCCTTGACGGTGATCTTGTCGCCGCTTTCCGTCTTCAGCTTCGCGATGGACGTGGTGAGATCATTGATCTGCTCGTTAAGAATCTCGCCGAGCATTTCTTGCGGCATGCCGATCTTCTTGAACGACGAGTGCGCAACGATAACGGCGTCCCAGTTGCCGGTGGCGATCTTCGCGAAGAGGCGTTCGCGGTTCTCCTTTGCGAAATCGGCCTTTTCCGCGACGAGGATGTTGGCATTCGGATAGAGCTCGTAGAACGAGTCTTTCCACTGAAGCACGAGATGGTTGGGAACGACGACCATGGGCTTCTTCATCAGGCCCATGCGGCGGGACTCCATGATCGCGCCGATACACACGAAGGTTTTGCCAGCGCCGACGACGTGATCGAAGAGGGCGCTGCCTTCCTGTACGCCACGCCAGATTGCGTCCTTCTGGTGGGGGCGCGGAGTGATGCCGAGCGAAGAGCCGGGGAGGGTCAGGTGAGAACCGTCGTAGCGTGGTGCTACATTGGTGTTGAATCGGTCGTTATAGAGACGCGCGAGCGTTTCACGGCGAGTGCGATCCTCCCACACCCAATCTATGAACGCCTGCTTGATCTCATCGGCCTTTTGCGTTGCTGCCGCAGTCCTCGCTTCGTTGATTTGGTAGACGGGCCCTTTCTCGTCTATCCCAACCTGCTCACGGACCTGGATCGCGCGACCGGTCAGGATACTGGTGATGAGTTCGTTCGCCGGAATATCCTCCGTGCCCCAGCGTGCCCGCATTGTCGTGCGGTCGCTGGATGCCCCGATTCTGGCGACCCATTTGCCGAGGGATTCTTGGTACGAGATATTCCGGTTGACGTTGCCGAGAAGATGCGTGACAAAATCGCTGATGACATGCTCGGGCACCCAGGTGGAACTGAGGGCGACGCTGATGTCGACGGGCTCAATGTCGGGCGGAAGTACCTTCGTCAATGCCTCTACGTTCGTGAGGTATTTTGGATCGAGCTTGGCGGCGACCTTTGCTGCAGCCAGTTTGTCCTTGACGTTGCCCGAAAGGTATTGGTCCGCGGTTTCCCAGCGCCGTAGCAGTGGATTGCGGTAGATCAGGCCGGACAGTTCGCTGACAATCTCTTCCTCTGGCTTGCTGGCGAGTCGGGCCATCAGATCCATATCGACGCGGCCAACGTCGTTCATGCTGACCACGAGTGCGTCCTTGGCTGTCTCGACGTGCGTGATCTCGCGCCGCGGCGACATGACTCGCTGCGTGAAGATCGCTGCCTTCTTTGCGCTAGGCTCGCGAGGATCGGCGCCGGTCTTCTTGGCGACGTCCTTGGAGATGCCTCGGTCGTAGTCGCGCTCGAGCGCGTGCAGAAGCGGATATTCGGGGTCGTCAGAAAACGCCTGCTTGTTCGGCTGGGAACTAATATGACCGTGTCGCTTGACGAAACGGTCGTAGACGCGATTGAGTTGGGAGCGGTGCCGTTCCAACTCGATGTCGGTGGTGGACTCGAACTGTTCCGCAGCCATGAGCGTGCGGACCGCCGTGCGGATCTCGACCATGCCACGAATGCGCTCACCGGCGCGGTCGTTTTTCAATTCGACCCATTCGTACTGCGGATCTTCGAGAAGATCTGGTGTCCGTCGTGCTATGCGGCCGTCAGGCGCGACGAAGAACGCACCGACCTTTGTGGCGACCGGCACCTCGATTTGCTCGACGGGCTCGACGGCGACGGGATTCGTTGCGATCGAGCGCTGGTAGATGTTAGCCGGCAAGCTGTCGATCGCACGCGCGAGATCTGCGCCAAGATCGCTACCTGCGCGCTGAACCAGCGCGGCCTGGCCACCTCGGTACATGGTGCCGACAAGCGCCATCTCGCCGAGCATCATGTCCGGGCGTTCGGCGAAATAGCGGTTGAGTGGATATTCCTCGCCCGTCGCCTGGTCAAGTTGTGTGACGGTCTCGACCCAGCTTTTGTCGAGGTGTTCGCCTTCGGCAGCTTTCTGGAAAAAGACGATGTCGGTCGTGACTTCGGTAAGCGCGTTCTGCTTGAAGGCGTTGTTGGGCAAGCGGATTGCGCCCAAAAGCCTCGCGCGATCGGCGATGTGTTCGCGAGCCGGCGAGACTTTCGCGTCCATAAAGAAATTGCTGACGACAAATGCTGCGACGCCGCCCGTGCGTAGCTTGTCGAGTGATTTCGCGATGAAGTAGTTGTGGATCGAAAACTGGCTCAAATCCGTGTGCCGAGCGTCGTACACACTCTGGCTGCCGAAAGGCGGATTGCCGACGACCGCGTCGAAGTGCTCACCGGGGATCGTGACGTCCTGATAGCCCTTGTTGATTATTGAGGTCGAAGGGTAGAGGTGCTTCGCTATGCTCGCGGTAAGCGGATCCAGTTCGATAGCCGTGAATTTGCTGTCCTTCCGCAACTGTTCGGGGGCGAGGCCGATGAAGTGACCGACGCCTGCAGCGGGTTCAAGGATACGGCCACCGTCGAATCCGAAGCGATCGAGACCCCGGTAAATGCCCGAGATGATGGTGTCGGAAGTGTAGTGCGCGTCCTGCGTGGAGCGCCGAGCTGCGTCGAATTCGTCAGCCGTCAGCAATTCCGTGAGTTCACGGTGCTCCTTCGCCCAGTCATTGTTCTGTGTGTCGAATGCCTGGGGGATTCCGCCCCAACCAACGTAGCGGACCAGTTGGGCTTGCTCCGCTGGCGTGGCGGGACGGCTTTCAGCCTTGAGAAGCTTCAGCGTCCGGATCGCAGCGACGTTGTCCCGATACTTCGTTCGGGCGCCGCCTTCACCGAGACGGTCCGCAGGAGTGATCCGATAGTCGGTGGGAGCGACTACAACTCGGTGTTGATCTCCAGCGCCTGCAGGATCTCGTGGGGCATCGTTCCTGCTGCCTGCTGCTCCAGTGCCGCCGTCGTGCTGAGCGCCGACTGCTCCGTCTCCTGCTGCTCCAGAAGGCGTCCCAGCAGGACCACTTCGCCTTCCTTCTCGAGGTTCTTCAGAAGGTCCGGCGAATTGAAGGCCCAGCGATCCAGAATCGCCCAGCCGAAGCGGTTGTAGGGTGCCTTGTTCACCGAGCGGATCGTCTCCGGATCCAGAACCTTCTTCGCGATCTCCAGCGGTTGCGTTTTGCCCGTCAGCATTTGTTGCTCCTTGTCTTTGTGCAGTGGTGATTGACTCGTCGACGATGTCGATTTCGCTGTTGAGGCGTTCGATCGTTTCGAGCGTGTTCGTGAAATCAAAGTCGAAAGCGAGTTGATTATCGGATGCCGCCGACGCTTGGCGTTTCGTTTTCATGCGCGACCTTTATCGTAACCGCGAAGTTTGGTACCCTCCCGGTGCCGTGACGTCACAATGGCAGGGGAGCCTCGGCTTGATCACAGGTCGCATCTGTGATTGAGTGACCGATTCGTGTTAGCGCACGAGCCGGTCGCTCCTTTTCACCGCGGTTCGATAATAAAATATTTATTGCATATGTCTCAAATCAAAATAGGATTGATGGGAAAAATTCTGCTTATTGTCAGCAATATTCCGGCTGATTCATCGCCTCGAACGCTTCAATCACACCGAGCGTGAGGTATTTCCCATGACAGTCGATTTCCTTCAACCGGTCGGGCGATACCTGTTCGACATGCCATCGCTCAACTTCTTCATGGACGATGGTACTCAACACCGCATTCCGTTTCGGCTTGCGACTTGCGAACCGGGCGACCCGAAGCAACGGGCCGCGGACGCTGTTGCGTGGCAAAACGTCCACTACAACGGCCACCTGTTTCATTTGGACAAGAAACACGTGGTCACCAATGGTCGGCAGCGTCGCGTCAAGGTCTCGCAGACCGGCTTTGACGAACGGGAGTTCGCTCAAGGCAAGGTCGCACTTCTGCGGGTGGACGAGAGCGCCTTTCTCGCGTTTGAGCGCTTGGATCTGGGCAGTGACTGCCTCGCGGACCGAACACCCAGCAAATCGCTCGGCTGGGTCACCATGAAGGAAGAGGGACCGATACCCAGTCTCCGAGATGAACGGGTGTTCTAGACGAACTGCATGCAACTCAACGTGCCCATGAATAAAGGCCGGTTCGTAGACGACAACGGTGGGCATTCCGTCCACCTCGACATAAAACCGACCAGCTTGGCCCCACATCGGATCGTGTCCGTCTTGCGCTGCTACTGCAGCTTCGATTTGCGGGCCAGGGCTCGACTCATCGGCGTAGGAGCCGAAGTTCGTCCCTCCGTTCAGCGTGTCAACAAGCCTGTCATATGCAGTTGACGCGTCGTTTGCGGCGGCCGCATCGCCAGCGAGTACAGCTTCGTGATAGGCCACAACCAAGCACTTAGCCTGCTCAATGTCTTCTTTCGAGATGATCGTCATAGCGTCCTCCTGTGTGCAACATAGTATGCATGCAACATTGCAATGTCAAGAAGCAATTTTCACCAGTGAAAATGACAACGCATCATCTAATATGCAATAAACTATGCATAATGTTCAAAGGGGGCGAGATGGTTCTTCATTCAGCAGGGATTGGAGGTGACGCACTGATTGCGGCGCTCGGGCTTGCGATCGGTAGCTTTCTGAACGTGGTCGTATATCGTCTGCCACGCATTGTGCGTCTCAAGGCGTTGGGCCGGCGCCCGGAATTTTCCCTGGTGCGGCCGCGGTCAGGGTGCCCCAAGTGCGGTCATGATCTGGCCGCCTGGGAAAACGTGCCGGTGCTGAGTTTTGTCTTGCTGGGCGGCAAGTGTCGCGCTTGCGGCAACGCCATTTCGTGGCGTTACCCGATTATCGAGACAGGGACAGGGTTTGTTTTCCTTGGCGCATATGCGCTGTTCGGACTAACAGCACTGTGGCTGTGGGCCACGGTACTTGGGGCTCTTCTGATTCTCTGGGCGGGTCTGATCATCGAAGGCGAGGGCGTCCCGCTGAGTGTTCAGATGTCCTTCATGCTGGCTGGCGTTGCCTACAGTGTGCAGTCGGCTCGTGGTGCTTGGCCCTCTGCGCTGGCCTGCGCTGGCCTCTATCTCCTAGTACTAGCGGTATCGCGGCATATTGCCCGCGGGCAGGCGGCCGATTCGCTAGCTCGAGGAGCAATCTGGCCGTTGCTCATCTGCGCGGCGCCTTGGCTTGACCTTCATTGGATCGTCGCGGTCGGCGTGTTTCGTGTGGCGTTGTTTGTTTTGCGTCGGCTGATGCGGGGCAAAAGCGAGTTTGACCTGACGAAGGTGGCTGGGACGGTGGCCTGCGTGGCGATCCTTGGGTGCTTTGTCGCTATGAACGTCGACCTGCGGTCGCAATTTTGAGAGGGCTTATGAATCAGTTTCACTATGACGGCCGCTTGCAACCGACCATTGCGAGGGCAGCATGAAGGATCGAGGCTCTTTTCGAGCGTTAGCTCGGGTGATCATGCGTCGTTGCGCGCTCAGGCTTTTCCGTGTCGACGTCCAATACACTGCGTTGACTGTCGACGCGCTTGCGGCTGAAGCGTGCGTAGTTACCTGTAATCACGTGAGCTTGCTGGACGGTGTGATCGTTGCCCTGGCTTCTCCTGTGCCGCTAGCGTTTGCTGTGGACACTGATTTTGCCCGCCGTTCCAGGGGGGCGGTGATGGGCCTGAAGGCGCTTGCGTGGCTCGGGTTCGGGGTGGTCGTGCCGCTCGACAGCACCGCGCCCTTCGGCATGCGGGAGCTGATGCGGCGGTTGCGGCATGGCGAAAGCGTGATGGTTTTTCCCGAAGGCCGGATCTCCGTCAACGGCGAGCGGGGAACGGACGCACCGGGACTGCAATGGCTGATTGATCGCACTGGATCGAAGGTTGTGCCTCTGGAAATAAGAGGCGCCGAGCGCAGCATTCTGTTCGCCAAACGTGGGTGCCATTGGTGGCCGCGAATCAGCCTAATTTTCTAGGGCGGGTGGCAATGACCGGATGGCAGAAAGTGAATCAGTATTGCCTGCGGCACGAATCGGGGTCGTGGACGATATCGAAGTCTTTCGTGTTTGATGTGCCTCGCTACCTGCTGTGGCAGGGTGAAGAGATCATGGACGGTCCATTCGCCTCGGCCGAAGGTGCGGTGCGCCGATTCGAAGAATCCGCAACTAACGGTCTGCCCGACAACCCCGCACCACCTAACCTCGCGCTATCAGCCCCCGAGCACGCCGACGCCCAAGCAAGCAGCCAACAGCAGGGGGAAGCAATGCAGCGGAGTCGCCTTAACCTGGCGCCAAAAACAGTAGCAGCATTTCCGACGGCGCTCAAAGAGCGCGGCGCCCGAGAATACCGATGCGTACCCG
Source organism: Trinickia mobilis (assembly GCF_017315705.1). Taxonomy (GTDB): domain Bacteria; phylum Pseudomonadota; class Gammaproteobacteria; order Burkholderiales; family Burkholderiaceae; genus Trinickia_A; species Trinickia_A mobilis. The sequence goes on from NZ_JAFLRF010000022.1 coordinate 27,441, forward strand.
TTCCTGCTGCAGCAGACAGCGTAGCGTCTCGAGTCCTACCAACTGGCTGCCCACGTCAGCCTTCCATACTCGGTCGATCGTCTGCCGCAATCGCTCTACTTCATCCAGTACATTTCGAAGGCGGACTATTTCCAGCAGCAGGCGATGAATGTCAGGGTCCGCCAATTCGTACCGGACCCACATGCGGCGCATCTCGTCAACTACCGGCGGCCTGAACTCGGGAAGTCTCTTCACGCAACTCACCTGATGCACTGTATAAATGTACAGTATAGGCTATGCGATGGCGCCGAGCCACTCAAGCGCCCAGTCGATGTTGGTAGTAGGGAGTAGCGCGGTCGTCGAGGATTGCGAGTTGGGAGGCAAGGTCGCCAGGATCCGGATTGAATGAGGACCCTACCGCGCGTGCAATTTTCGCTGGTGAAAATAGGTAGCGGTAGAGCCGGCGAAGAGATGCCGATCGCGGTTCTACGGTTTTTTACGCTGCCTGGGGGTGGTCAGAGGGCCGCGCGAACGTGGTTTAACGGTCGCCATGAGATCCGCGCGCAGGGCTGCGGCGTCAGATTGCGCGTCCTTCAGTTCCTGTCGGAGGGCGGACAACTCGCTGTCTTTGGCCTGTTCATGCCGCTTAGCTTCTTCTAGTCCCCGCTCGGCCGCCTGTCGGGCTTCGATCGACGCTTCAAGTTTGGCGATGGCCACAGCAGCGGACTGTTCCGCGTTCACCCGCGCCGTGCGCTCGGCTTCGAGTTCACGTCTAACGTCGCCGAGATCATTTTCCAGCCGCGGCATCGCTTCGAGACGAAGCAACGCCTTCGCGAGCTCGGTTCGCGCCGATTCCGCCGCCTGGCGTTCCGCCGCGGCGTCCTGACGCGCGGCGTCACGTTCTGCCTCCACCTGACCAAGACGTCCAGACAACTCGGCCTTTTCCCCATGCACAGCTTCAAGCGACGCGGTCAGGTTCTCTACAGTCAAGGCCTGCCGCTCGGACTCGAGAATGAGATCAGCGTTCGCTTGGTTGGCAATGTCGAGTTCAGCGCGCAACTCGGTCCGACTCCGATCGACCTCGGCCGCAACGAAGTCGAGCAGGCCCCGCTGTAGTGCCTGCGGAAGGACAACCGGGGGCTCCGCAGGCCTGACCTGCGCGTCTTGCCACGCCTGAAAGAACTTGAGCACCGTTGCCATCGATCCGGTGCCCAAGCGCTCGCGGATAGCGCGCGCGGTCGGCCGGCCGCCGGCGTCACGAATGCTTTCCGCTGCTTTGCTGACTTGGTCCTGGGTGATATTCGGTTCGCGAGCCATAACGTAACCTCGTTTTATTAATGTTACGTTATGATACGTTATGTTATGGGAAGCGCAACTGGATTTTGAGTGCTAAAGCGCTCAGGCGCCAAAGCGAGCCCGTGCTGCTCGACGGCGCGGCCGATCCGTGATGTGCGCATCGCGGAAACCATAGGCCAACATCATCAATCGCGGGTCGGCCCGTGACAGTACCCGTCTAGCGGCAAGCCGAAAGAGCACCACGTGTAGTAGGCGTCGCGGTGTTGCTGGAATTCGGCGCCGACACCGCATCATCAGCGACTCATCAGGATGTGCAATTTCCGGATGGTACTGTTTCAGCCGCCGACGCAACCCTTGGCGACGACCGCGCCCATCGTGCTGGGCTCGGGAGATGACGGGAGCAGCACTGGAAGTAAATCTCAGACAAGTATGCAAACAGGTCATGTCGAACAATTACTTGCCGAAATGTACCCAAAATTAGTTCGTGCGACTGGAGGGCGGGCTAGTTTAGGGACCGGCCCTATTTACTAGCTACTCTGATAATTCTTATTATCAGAGTAGTGCTTAATAGCTAAAATGCGGGGGTAGGGCCAGTCCACCAAGGAAAAACGGGCGCCGCTTACACTCAACACACCAAATCGGGGGCTTCTTGTCATCACTCTTTCCCGCGCGCGGCGCCGCAGCCGCGCTTGTCGACAAAATATCGAAGGGCTTGAACTGGTCGCTGAACCGACGGGTCACCCTGTTCTCCACACACGGCACCAGGCTGCGCTATTACCGGATGCTGAACTGGCGCGACGTGCTGGTGCCGCGCCTCGAGCGGCGATTCCAGGCTGTTCGGAGACGGGCGCGTCAGGAAGGATTCTGGGAGAACCTTTACGTCCACGTGGACCGTGACCACCGTGCCGTCTCGCTGTTTCTGGGCGTGCACCCAGTCGGCCTTTCGTTAAAGGTGCAGAACCCCAAGACCACAGCTACAGAAGGCGGCGCCTCGCTGGTGTTTTCCCAGGCCGTGACCGGCAACGTCGCCGTGTTCTTGTATCCGTACGACTCCGAGTTTATGCACCAGCCCGAAAAGCTCATTGTCTGGCGCGTGTTCTCCAGCCCAACCGATATCACGCGGCGCACGATTGACGCGGCGCTGGTCGACGCGTTCCGGTATTGGCGCGTGTCCAGCGTGCTTGACGGCGGGTCATGGTGGGATCGCAGGCGCATCGGCATGTTGCGGCGTCGCGACCGCTACGGGTCGGAAGATAAGGCGCTGACGACGCGGCCGAGCGTCATGCAACAGGTCGTGAGCGAATTCCTCGCCTGGTGGCCGGTCGCCGCGGTGCTCGCCTTCAGCGGCATCGTGACGATCGTGACCGGCTGGCACGACTTCACCGACAAAGTCGGTGGCACATTCCACGCGGTAGCCGGTGCAAAGAGCCCAGTCTCTGCGAACGCGCCGCAGACGCACGCAGCACCGGCTGTCCGCGCGAGCGCCGCAGCGATCAATCCGGCACAAGCGAACCATGGCTAATCAGCCTCAAATTCTCACGCATGAGCGGACATACAGCCGCAACGACTTCGCAGCACTGCGTGCGTTCGTGCAACGGGTACCCCCGACAACGATCGCCCGCCTGTATTTCACCGAGGACGAAAACGGCGACGAGCCGACCGCCGCGTGGGCCGAATCGTTTCTGCGGCGCATGCAGGCAGATCTCGTCGCCCTTGCAATTGAGCACGGTTCGGCGGTCCTGGCCGATCACCTGAAAGCCTCCGCTCGGCAGCACGGCAGCGCACGGCTGACCGCCGTGATTCTCAAGATGGTCGAGCAGGCTGCGCAGCTCGCCGCGGCAAAGCCTGCAGTCGGCCACGGGGTCGGCATGTGGTTCCGGCCCATCATTGCGCGGCACCTGAAGGCCGTCGGCATCGGCACGCTTGCCGATCTGATTGACTTCTGCAACCGGCGTGGTGGCAGTTGGTGGCGGGCGGTGCCGCGCATCGGCGCCGGGCGCGCCCGGCATGTGATTGCGTGGCTGTGCCGGCACGAACAAACGCTGGGTAAAAGGGTAGTCGTCGAGGTTGACCTCGCCGATCCGCTCAGGGCGCCGGACGACAAGCTGGTGCTGGTCGACATCGGCGGCACGGTGCTCGTACCGCTGGAGCGCATGCGGGTCGGTCAGGCGCTTTCAGGCGTCGACGGCGTGAATCGCGCCCAGACGTTCCCATACATCGCCGCGCGCCACGACCTGGACGCGGTGCTAGGGTACCTTCATCAATACCGCGATCAGCCGAAGACGCTGCGCGCCTATACCAAGGAACTCGAGCGTTTCCTTCTGTGGTGCATTCGTGTGCGCGGCAAGGCACTCAGTTCCATGCTTGTCGACGACTGCGAAGCGTACAAGGACTTCCTGTCCGCGCCGATACCGGCATTCGTGGGCCCGCGCGCTCAGCGCGCCTCGGGCCGCTGGCTTCCTTTTGCGTCCAGCAACCTGTCTGCCGAGAGCCGCCGGTACGCGGTGCGCGCACTTCGCGCGGCCTTCGCCTGGCTGGTAGATGTGCGCTATCTCGACGGGAATCCGTGGAAGGCGGTCAAAGATCCGCCGGTGGTCGAACGCGAGGTGCCGATTCAAGTGGGCCGGGCGATCCCCGGCGATCTGTGGGAGGAAATGCGTGCGCAGATCGACCGTGCAGCGTCAAAACCGGATGCAACGCGCTGGCGTACCGTCCGGGCGATGTTGTTGCTCATGGGCGACTCGGGGCTGCGTCGCGATGAGGCCGCTCGGGCCCGACGCGAGAGTCTTGTCGAGTCTCAATACGATAGCGAGGACGAGGACATACGGCTTTGGGAGTTGCAGATCGTTGGCAAGCGCAGCCGAGAGCGCACGGTTGCAGTGAGCCCCAACGCGATCGATGCGCTGCGCGCCCATTGGATAGACCGTGGCCGCGACTTCGACGCGCCCAATGCGCAGGGGCCACTGATCGCGCCGACTGTCATACCGCGAACACCCCAGGCGCTAAAGAAACATGGGCTAGACCCGGCGTCCGTTGCAGCCGCGGGCGGGACGAAGGGCATGACGACACCCGACGCGGACCTGCCGTATTCGACCGACGTTTTCAACCAGCTTGTCGACTGGGCAAGAGAGAAGTTGGTCGCCGAGATGTCAGATCTGCGTCCCGAGGTTGCACGACGACTGGCAGGGATCTCGCCGCACGCGTTCCGGCACACGTTCGGCACGCAGGCCGCTGCTAACAACGTCCCGGTCGACGTGATCCAGCGCGCGATGGGGCATGCCTCGCTGGGTACGACGACGATCTATACCCAGCCGGAAAAGAGGCGGATGATGCGCGAGCTGGGCCGTCTCTACTCGCGGCGCCGGGAAGATGGAGGCAGCAGCAACAACGGCGAATGAAGTGCCGTGCAGATTTTCGCCAGTGAAAATATGCACGTCTGTCGCGCAGTACTGTTGTAGGTTGTCAGAGAATTTGGCGAGATACCGGCGATCTCAACTGCAGCGCAAAAGTTGGCCTTGTTCACCGTGCGTCGCTCGGGGACGCATTTCGACCCACTGATTCACGTATCCGCCATCGTGAGGCGGCGGCTACAGAGTGCATTCCTGACGTTCGCTCGTCAGCAGCTGCGAGTGACAGCTCTCGCTGCAATCAGACTCAGTTGGAACGCCGGTAAGGTGAATTTGATCGGGATTGGGTACGAAGCTGGTTACGGATCAATAACGTCTTCGCTGGAAAAAGATGCTAATTTGAAGCAGGGCTATGCTCGCCCAGTACGTTTGCGGCGAGAAAGAAAATGGAGGCGGAAATGTAAAAACGGAGCAAACCCCCTATTGGAAGATTGCCCCGCTGGTGGGATCTGACGCTACCCGACTTCGACAATCGAAGTATCGTCAATCCCCCGCCTGCGGTCAAGTTTTTGCGCCCAAATTTTTCTAATCTCGCAAGTCGAGAGCTGCGGGTTGGGATGGTGACGCGACGCGACAAACTGGCTGTTGCTTCACCTCGGGCGCATGCTGGCGGCCAATACGCGAGTTCACCGCTCGCAGGAACATATGCGTTCTCTTCTACCCATGCTGAGAGACCCATTTTGGCCGTCCGTTCAAGCGTTGGACCCTGCGGCGCGAGTCGGGTGGACGGGTCTAAATGGTGGTCGCAAAAATCGCTGACGGTTAGTTGCGTCTAGCACGCTTGCGCAACGTGTTACATATATTAAAAAAATGAAATACTGTGACGGATTGCGGCCCGAGCCGTCACAGCAGATTTTCACTAGTGAAAACGCTCTCCCGCCGCGGCTACCCTCCTCGTCGACCGCGACGCTTGCGTTGCTCGCCACCGGATTCGCGCGGCGCCGTTGACGATCCGACCTGTGCATCGCGCGCCTTTGGTTTTCCTTGCGCGTATTCGATGACCAGAGACGCGCCCTGCTCCACTACCCTGCCCTGCACGGCCGCCCTTTCATGAAATATGTACGCTCCAGTGGCGCTGCGCTGCGCGATCCAATGCTCGTTTTGCGCGACAACGGTCCCATCGTAGCGAGCGTCAGGATCGGGCGCGACGATCACTGCGTCGGCGTCGTTCGCGGCGATGCTCAACGCGAGCGCCCTTCTCGCCTCGTCTGCGCGCTGCCGATGCGAACTCTCCGAAGTGCGGGAGTTGCGACGTGTGGACTTCTGCTGCGCATCGTATTTGTCCCACAGCGGCTTCAATTCCGGATTTTTCACCTTGATTCCGACTTCGGCTGCGGCTTTGACCATTCGCTCGGTAAAGGTCGCGTCGCTGCCAGTCAGGACGATTGATGGTCCCCATTTCTGCCGAGCATGCAGCAATGCCACGCGCAACTCTTCGTCGCTGACCGTGCGCCTGTCAAAGGTCAACTTATGACCCCGGTCAGTAAATAGCGGATCGCCCTCTGCTTTCTGGTATCTGACATTCCCGTTATTAGTGACAGACCATTGCATGCCGTGGATAAGCTTGAGCAGCACGTCGGCCTGGTGCGGGCGAATGACGTTTGAGGTCGCAGGCCGGATTGCGTCTTCTGAGCGCTCGTGTTGGAGAATCTGGCGCATCACTTCCTCGATGTCCTCTTCGGACATCTCGGTTTCGGACGCTGAGCTATCGCCGGGGGCGAGCTCCACTCCTGCCTCCTTTTTTGCCTCGCGCCTATCTTGATAGACCATGCCGCGCAATGCCTTTACTGCGGCCTCGTCACCGGAGCGCGCCTGTTCCTCAACCCATTTCCTCCATGCCGGCATTGGCGGAAGATCGGCGGTTAGCGATCGGCGACGGCGAGATCCTTCGGCGTCAATGGCAAGCCTTGCTTGCATTCGCTCCATAGCGAGAAGGCTGTACTGTTGCCGCTTGGCTGTGTCTGACAGCCGACCGTCGTTCTGGATAGCTGCGCGCCTTCCAGCGAAGTCGGTACGCAGAGCCTCCAATTGCGCGGCACGCCATGAGGCGATTTCTTTTCGTCCGTTGGCCAGTCCAGCTCGTGCCTTGGCTGCATCGTCGCGGGCGCTCCGAAAGCGCTCAATCAGCGCAGTGCGTTCTTCAGCCCGCTCCAGACGTCGCTGCTCACGCTTTGCGGGATCTCGCTTTGTGGTCCGCGCCGGCCGCCGTGACTCCGATTCGGCTTTTTCTAAAGGTGACGTTTTCCGACCCGGCGCGCGAAGTGGTGCGGTCGACGGCACGAAGTCCCCAAGCCGGTCCGGCAAGTCGTTCAACCGGAGCTTGCGAAGCGCCTTGCTCGCCGGCAATCGAACGATCTCCGCTGACTCGTTGACTGCCTCTAGTTGCCAACTGCTTGCGCCTGACTTTTTCAAGCGCATCCCATTGTCGGCCAGCACCTGATGGATTGAATCCCATGTCGGTTCGGATTTCAGCGCTGCTAATGCCTCATCCGCGACAACATCGCGACAGAAAGAGATGAGGCTTTTTTCGTCGCTCCATGTTTCCATCTGCGCGGCGCCGCCTTCGAGCTTTTCGTGGACGATTTCGTCGGATTCCACAAAGCCGTCGTTGGGCACAACAAACTTCCGCCGGTCTGGTGTTTGGCGAACGACAAACAAACCATTGTCGTGAAACCATTCTTTCTCGATCTCGATATACCGGGCCTCTCTGTGCAGCGTCTTGCGCACCCATGGAAGCGCCTGAGATTTAAAGGTCTTGGGGTGAACTCGATTAACCTCAATATGACAATGAATATTGTCTGTATCACCGTGGATCGCCATGATCGCCTGATGCTCGTCAAGCCGGATCGATTTCAGCAAACGGCGGCCGGCCCAGAAAATGTCTTCGTTCGACGGCCGCTCATGCTCGGGCCAGCTGACGATGATGTGCAGCACAGGTTCAACGACGCGCGTATTTTTTGCGGCAACTGCGTAGAGCTCGACAGCCGCCGTATCGAGGCTATTGATGTGCTGCAGGGAAACGGCGATACATTTATCGGCGCCTTGCTCGTTTTTCTCGCTCGCGACGTAGGTTGTCAAGTCGCCGAAGCCCGGTAGGTCGCGCACGTCGTCGTCCATGCCTTCCGTGATGTACTCGGTCAGCTTCTTGAAGTCGGACTTCTTGTCGCGCCGGCCCTTCGGAATTTTCACGATCATGGCGCTAGATCCGTTTCATCGCGTGAACAATCTCGCTCAGCACCGCGCGCACTTCATCGTCGGAGACCGCAGAACGTGGATCTGCATACAGGGCGCGGACCCGATCCGCGACGTCACGCAAGCCGAGGATGGCGTCGACGTCGTAGCGCGTATCGACGCGACGGCCGAGGGCGCAACGCCGCACGTAGTCGCTGAAAGACAGACAGGCTTTCGCTGCGCGCTCCTCGATTTCAAGTGCGTCCGTGGGCGTCAGCCGCAACTTTTTCGTGACGCTCGCGGTAGTAGCCTTTTTCCTGAATGTCATTCATACCTCATAGATCTATCCATCTGCGCCGACGGCAATGATGGCGATGGTTTTCGCGCAGCGGGGTCTCGGGGCGGAGCCCTGAGTTTCCCCCAGTAGGGGTGGGATGCGACGGGCGCGAAGCGACCTAGCATCTCACCCCGGTGGGGTCACAAACTTTAGTTTGTGGCCACAACTGGCATCCTGTCCGAGAAGTTGGTTTTTAGTTGTTGGTGGAATTGTGCAAGAGTTTACAATAAATACGTAGCAATGACGGATGCTGGACGGTCGGACGTTTTGTCCGGCTTTTCAGCATTGAGCGAAAGCGAACTGGATGAAAGCCCGCCGATCATCCCGTGGATGATCGGCGGGCGAATCTGCGAGGAAAACGGTGATGACGTCTTCGGCAAAAACGGGCGCCAGTTTGAAGCGTATTGGTGTAGTCGACCGCCAGGCGATTGAAGCCAGTTTGGAGGTGGCTGCACTAGCGCTGTTGCCGGACGAATACACACAACGCGATGTCTTTCGTGTATTGATGCCGAAGCTATACGTGATGCGAAAGCGTGGCTTCGGATTCAGGCAGATTACGAAGCTGCTGGAGCAGGCCGGGCTCGGCTTAGCGATTGGGACTGTACGCACGTACTACTACGAGTTCCTTGTTGAGATGCTCGAGGAGTGCGACCTGTATGCGAAAAAGGCGGAAAAGACGCTCCGCTCCGCATCAACCGCTTCCGGCTCTGCATCCAGCGAAGAGGCAGTCATGCAGGCACAGGCACAGGTCCGCAGCCAGATCGACGGCGCCGCGCAGACAAAGGCGTCAGCCGCAGTAGGACGATTGGTGGCAACGTCGACCGGCGAGGCCGGGGCCTGGATGGCCCCGGCGCCGAGCCCGGCGGCTGTAGATCAGCCGCCGGGCTCGGAAACGCCCGCTGCGCGGGGCTATGCAAAACCAACGACGCGCCCCTCCGGGGCGACCCCAAAAGCACCTCCAGCAAACCCGACCCCGCGCGCCGCTAGCGGCGCGCGGACCACGCCACCCGCCGCGCTCGCTGCGCGCCCGGTGGCCAACGGCTCGGTTCGTTGCCTCACCGAGCCCGGTCCAAAGGAGATCGAAGAGCCGTCCGGATTGCCAGAGGAGGCCTATTCAGACGCAACGCTGGAACACCCAGCAATTAACGGCCTCCAGCTGAACCGCGCGCAACGGTTTTACACGGCTCGCCTGCGATATGTGTCTGCCGCCGGCGAGACTGCCATGGAGAAAGGGTCGGAAATGGTCAGCCGTCGCTCATGGTCCGAACCCAAGGCGGTGGCGACGGGTCGGACCAGTGGAGATTTCGTCGAGATGAACTCGGCAATCCTAGGTAAGCGCCCGGAATCCAATTAACCAAGGAGAACACGATGCTGACGCTAAGCAATTACGAGGTTTATTGCACCCTGAAGTCGATCGCTGAGACGACGTACCCGGATCGGGTCGACAAGATGCGCAACTTTTCAGTCGAAGTGCTCGCGCAAGAGAGTCGAACGCGTCACGGCGACTACCATCCGTCAACGCGGAAGATTCGCATCTATAACTTGAGCCGCAAGACGGCATTTATCATCAAGACGACGATTCACGAGCTCGCGCATCACGTCGACTGCTGCTTCTACGGCAAGACAGCGCACGACTTGCAGTTCTATACAACCTACAAACACCTTCTTGAAACCGCCCACGTCATGGGCGTGATCAATATCGCCGACGTAACGGACGAGATCGACGCTCGGGACATACTGCAGCTTGAGAAAAAGGCGGGCCGTCTCGTCTACGACCAGCAAGTGGCCAAAGACGGCCTTTTGATCAAGGTCGATCGCGCCTTCGATATCCGTGATCTGTTGAAGGAACGCGGTTACCGGTACTCGGCAACAGAAAAGGTCTGGGTGCTTGAGTGCGACGATTCGATTCTCGAAGACGAGCAAGGATGGCTGCACGGCGTAACGGACGCGACGAACGTCAAAGTTGTACGCATTGCCGAGAACACCATCGAATCTGTGTATTTCTGCATTCTCGGAAAGAATGGCTTCTACGGTCGACAGGATGAACTGAAAGAATTGGGATTTCGATTCGACCAGAAGAAGGGTTGGCTCAAGCGCATTCCAGCAGCCGAGCAGGCAAGTCTCGCTCGTCAGGTCGAAAAACAATTCGGAGTGAAAGCCACCTTCCGCGGCAAGCTCTGATTTTCACTGGTGAAAATCAGCCTCGAATTAAAGAATTATTTTATATTGTCAAATACGCACAATGTGCATACAATATTTGTTGTTATGAATATTTCATTGAAAAGCTTGCGGGTGCTGATCTGAAGACCCGTCGTCACTGGGGAGAACATGCATACATCCGAATTTCACCGTAACAACGTCCGTTTCGCGTATCTGGCAAAGCTCAATGCAAAAAAATATGGTCGCGTGGCCTGGCAGGCTGGCCTTAACAGCCATGCCGGTGCGTGCGCTCGCGATGAGAAACGGGTCTGCGAACGTCTCTCCTACAAGTACGAACTGGAGGCAAGCGACGACTTTCATTTCTCGCCTGCGCTAGACCGGTTGGAGCACTACGCCCGCTGCGGGCGACGTATCCCTGCGGTCGTGCCACTCGAACTGGAGAGCAATGAGGGCAAACTCCGCGCGTGGTACCAGTGCTACCTGCTGCCTGGCGTGCGTAGTGAGCGCCGCTGGCGCTGGGTAGTGCAATCGGTGCAAACCGGCGGTGTCGTGCAAGTGGTCGAGCACCGCTGCCTGTGGACCCTCCGTGAAATTGCAGCGCACTACAGTCGCCTTGATACGCGCTGCTTGCGAGGGCATTGACGATGAGCAGCCCCTCCCAAGGATGGGCGCCACCTCCGACGCACATTCGCTCGGCGCGCCTAGCCGCCGGACTCTCACAATCAGCCGCGGCGTCAGTCATCTATCGAACGCTTCGCAACTGGCAACAGTGGGAACTCGGGGAGCGGCGGATGGATCGTGCGCTCTGGGAGCTATTTCTCATTAAAACCAACATCGGCCTCCAGTCATACGGTCCAGCCGATTTCGAGTCGCCTTCGGCAACAGGAGCTAACCGTGCTGACTGAGAAGTTGATTGATGACGCGATTGCCCGTGGAGCATCCGATGTTCACATTCTCCCTGGGAGCCATCCGGGTTTCCGCGAGAAAAATGGCGACATCGAGCTGGTCTCTACCTATCCAAACGTATCCGCTTCGGATATCGAGGGCGAAGTTGTTCGGATGCTGACCGAGCAGGGGCGACTACATCTGCAGCGCAATAGGCGCCATGACTCCGTTTTGGTATTGGCGAGTGGCCGGCGGGTCCGTCGCCACATATTTCGCCAAACCAATGGTCTTGCAATCGCGTGCCGACTGGTTGCATCCGAGATCCGACCGTACGATTCAATTGGTGGTCCGTCTGTCATACAGAACATTACCCAGAACCAGACCGGGCTCATTCTGCTCACCGGCCCGTCGAATTCCGGCAAGTCAACCACCTTGAATACCATGGTGGACGACATAAATCGCCACCAGAAACGCAACATCGTCACTGCAGAAGAACCAATTGAATTCGTGCACACACCGATCAAAAGTCTGATATCCCAGCGGGAAATCGGCGTCGACACCCCATCGTATGAAGATGCCATCTACGACTCGCTGCGCGAGGACGTGAACGTGCTAATGCTCGGCGAGCTCCGCGACGCGCGGGCAATCCGGGCTGCGGTCGCAGCCGCCGATACTGGCTTGCTTGTCGTGGCGTCGCTCCACTCACGCAACCCGCCTAGCGCCGTGCAACGAGTCATTGATGCCTTTCCGGCAAACGAACAGGATCTTGCGCGCTCTATGCTGGCCGACAGTCTGAGACTGATCGCGTCGCAAGCTTTGGTAAAAACGGCTGACGACAACGATCGCGTCGCCGCGTTTGAAACGCTCGTGAGTACATCGGCCGTCCGAAATCTGATTCGCACGGGAGAAATGAGCCAACTGAATTCAGTCATGCAGACTGGCGCGAATCATGGCATGTGCACCTTCAAGCAATCCGTCGACTCATTGGTCGCGCAAGGTCGTATTACTCGAGCAACTGGCGAGCTCGTTCTTCGCGGTCGAGGCCACGACTCGTAGCGAAGGCAACAGACTGGAATCCGTCACCTTTCGTAGATCGCCTACTTTCGCCAAAGGTGACAGATTCCGGCCCGAAGTCGAAAGCGCGGCGGCGTCCTTAGTTCGAAAGGTGACAATTTCCGGCCTAACACGGCGAGGATTGAACGGTGACGAATTCCGGCCCCAATCGTCGCAGCCGGCATTTGCGAAAAGTGACATTTTCCGGCCCGAGCGGGTATCCGACCGATCAGCAAAGGTGACGAATTCCGGCCCGGATTGGCTTATTGATTGACACTCTCGAAAGGTGACAGATTCCGGCCAGACCGCTCAGGAGAAATGTCCAAACATTTCAATGTCTTAGCGTTAAGGTGACGTTTTCCGGCCCATACGGTCGTTTCGCGATCATGGGTACCGTACGCGGCTCCGCGCGGGCATCGTGGGCTCAAGCGCATGCGAAATGTGACGTTATACGGCCAGTGCATCGCCCGAAAAGATCCTCATGGAATCCGGACGGCAGTTGGCATGGCCGAAAGGTGACGGATGGCGACCCGAATCAAGGGCTGACGCGCCCAAATGTGACGCCGAGCGGCCTTTCCCGTCGGTCTGACGACGACTATTGTCGACAAAACCAGCGGCGATTCCGGAAAGATGACGTGCGCCGGCCCTGCTTGCAGTGTGATGCTCTAGCTGGGCGACGGGTTTAGGGGTTGGGGGGTGTCTTTCAAGCTTCTTTATTTTTTTGAGCCTCTTTTATAAGACAGTTCGTAGAACCGTTTGTAAAACCTTTTGTAAACGTCTGTGGAAATCGTTGAAAGCGTTGCCCAGTAAGGCTTTGCGCCCGGTCGAAAACGTCGAAAAGTGACGTTTCCCGGTCTGGCGGTGACGTTTCCCGGACTATCGTGGACGGAATGTGGTCTGGATGTGACAGATTCCGACCGTTATCCACATCTATGACTTGCGCTGTTCGTGTCACCTTTTATAATAGGTGACACCAACGGAGGGTGTCACCTATAGGAGGATTGCGTGCAACAGAGCTTATCCGACGAAACACTGGCGGTTGCGGAACGTTCTGCGGAGGAGTTTTCCGCTATCCATGTTATCGAGTCCGTGCCGATCGAGATCACGGAGATCGAAGGCGATGTGTTGGAGGCAGACGGCCGCGTCAAAGGGACCGTTGCCATGAGCCGCGCACTCGTGAACGCCCAGCAGGGCCTGTCGCTCAACGAGAAGCGGTTGATGATGACTGCGCTGCGAAGCATCGATAGCAAGAAATCCCCATACCAGCACGGCAAGGCGGATGGGTATGTGACCGTGCGAGTCAGGGCTGACGAGTTCGCCGCCGTCGCGGCGCTCGCTCCCAGGTCTGGCGAGAAACAGGCGGCAGCGGCCTACCAGGGATTGAAGGAGGCATGCGCGAGCTTGATGGAGCGCAAACTCAATTACATGGACGGAAGAAAGCGCGTTCAGCTGCGGTGGGTGTGGAAGGCGACCTATCACGATGGTGAAGGCTGGGCTGAGATCTGTTTTTCGCCTGACTTGACCCCGCACATCTTCCTTCTGAAAAGTCGGTTTGTCAGTTACCAGCTTGAATTTGCCCGAGGCCTGCAGTCCATCTACTCCTGGCGGCTGCTGGAACTGCTGATGCGCGAGCGCGACCGTGGCATCCTGCTGATTACTGTGGAAGACCTTCGAGCCGTCTTGGAAATCCCGGAAACCTATCGGTTTGCGGACATCAAGCGCCGCGTCGTCGATATGGCGGTAACCGAGTTGAACACCAAAGCCGACCTGGTCATTCAATGGCAGGCAATCAAGCGGGGGCGGGCGGTGCATTCGCTGCGCTTCGAATTCGTCGAAAATCCGCAGGGTCGCCTCGGGCTCGATAGCTGATGGAAACCTGATTCGCGTGAATTCATTGCCGGTCAACCTATACAAGACTACAATAAACTGTGCATATTTCTCAATGGGGTGCAGCCGTGAACACTGAGGTGGCAACTGTTCAAGCAAAGGTGTTGGAGACGACGCGTCGCGACTGGCGAATTGTGACGGATTCCGACCCGGAGCATGATCGGGACGCCGCTCAAGTGAAGCCCCTGGAATCCACGATTTCCACTGGTGAAAATTCCAACGGTGAGCCTCAATGAAACCCGACCTGTTACTGCTGGTCGCAGCCGAATATGCGGGCGCGCCGGACGGCGCTCTGGCGAATGACGAACTCTACGCACGAATCGCCCCAAAAATCGGCATGCCTGAGAGCGAGCTTGGCCGTCGGGTGCCCGTTGGTAAGTCCGGTCAATTTCATTCGCCAGAAAAACGCCGAATCCGCTGGATACAGCAGACTTTGAAGCACATGGGTGTACTCTCGCGGGCAGCTGGATCGAGAGGCGTCTGGCAATTGGCCGAGGGAGCCGGCAAAGAACTGCATCGGGCGTGCAACGACGTTGCGCTCGTGGCGTTCTCGACGAACCTTGGCATTGCGGTTTGGGGGGCGTGCCGGACAGTCTTCAACGGCTTCAAGGACGAGATCACATTGGTATTTACGTCGCCGCCATTTCCGTTGGCAAAGCCGCGGGCATATGGCAACCCTACGGAGAAGGAGTACGTGGACTTCTTGTGTCGGGAGCTTGAGCCTCTTATTTGCAATCTCGTGCCTGGTGGCAGCGTTTGCATCAACGTCTCGAATGACTGTTTTCTAAGTGGAAGCCCAGCGCGCTCCCTTTATCGCGAGCGACTGGTGATCGCCCTATGTGAACGTCTCGGTCTCTACAAAATGGATGAGTTGATCTGGCACAACCGCGCAAAGGCGCCGGGGCCTGTTCAATGGGCAAGCAAAGCCCGCGTGCAGTTGAATGTTTCGTGGGAGCCCATTTACTGGTTCACGAACGACCCGATGCGGGTTAAGGCGGACAATCGCCGGGTGCTAGGACAGCATACGGAGCGGCATCTTCAACTGATGGCGCGTGGCGGCGAAGCGCGTTCGACTTCATATGGCGACGGAGCGTATCGAGTCCGACCGGGTTCGTTCGGTAAGCCGACACCGGGCGCAATCCCAAGGAATGTGCTGGAGCAGGGTCATCGCTGCTCAGACACGTTGCAGTACCGTCAGGACGCTATTCGGCTCGGCCTTCCTGTGCACGGGGCAATGATGCCCGTGTCGATTGCCCGATTTCTCGTCAATTTCCTTTCCGAGCCAAATGATCTCGTTGTTGACCTTTTCGGCGGTTCGCTGAAAACGGCCGTTGCAGCGCAGGAGCTCGGGCGCCGATGGCTTGTGACGGAATGGATTATTCAATATGTCCGGGCGGCTGCAGAGCGATTCAGAGGCTACCCCGATTTTTGGATGAATCCGAAGGTAGGCGATGCCTTTTGTTGAATGAAGGCATTTGACCAATTTGATGAGGTTTTCGATAGCGTGGCGTTCGGTTAGTCGTAGTCGCATTAAAGTAGTTTAATTTTTTCAATCAACAGGAGAAGGAAATGGCGAAGGCAAATACGGTCAAGGTGGACGAAGAGGGCGGGGTCGCTGCAGCGGTTATGGCGGCTGCACCGACAACGACGTTCGATCAAAGGGTTTTTCTGTTTCATGGCGACAAGGGTGGCGTCGGGAAGTCCTTCTCGCATCACGTCTTCGTCGATAGTGCGTTAGCGGCTGGCGTGCCGATGGCTGTGATCGAAGCGGACACGCGAAACCCCGACGTGATTCGCGTGTTTGAGGGGGTTACCGATTGCCAGATGATCAACCTGCGGCGCGACGATGGGTGGATGGATGTGATCGACTTCATCAAGGCGCATCCGGACCAACACATCGCGATCTCGTTACCGGCCGGGATCGGCGAGGCGATGCAAAAGGAGTTCGTGGATTTCTGCCGGTTCCTCAAACTTAAAGTGCCGGGTAAGCCCGAAGTCGTGATGTTCTGGACGATCAACCTGTTCGCCGACAGCGTGAACCTGCTATACGACACTTACAAAGCGCTGGGCGAGCATGTCTCGAAAATCGTCGTAGTGCGGAACTTAATCTTTGGTGACCCTTCGATGTTCTTTCTTTGGGACGAGTCCCCGTTGAAGGCAGATCTGGAATTGCGTGGTGTTGCATTGACCATCTCACTGCCGGCGCTGCACTTGCGGGTGACTTCGAAGTTGTTCGCGGATCCGACGGGCGTCATGCCGCTGAGCCGCGCTGTTCAGAATCCTCAGGCCTTCAATCTTCTCCCCAGCGAACAGTTCAAGTTGGAGACCTACGTGAATTTCGACGTCAAAGATTCGATGAAGGCCGTCCAGAAATTCGTCGGGCTTTAAACCGTCGTCAGTCGGGCATTTTCACCAGTGAAAGCGAGGAAGTCATGGTAGAGCAGCTTGGAAAATTGCTGACGTGGGTTGCCCATATGGGCGTCGCTGTGCGTCTCAGGAGTGCGTACAACCACGAGAGTCTTTACGATCCCGATGCGCCGCTGGATGTCATGTGGCTTTCTGATTCGCTGCATCACATGGACGGACTGGGCGAAGCAGTCGCTAACGATGATGCGAAGCGAGTCGCGGAGGAATGCGATCACCTGATTTCTATTTTCGAAGGGTACAGGCAGCCGACGACCGGGTTTAAGGGCAACTCGGCAGAGTCGTTCGCGCGAGCCTCCAAGATCGTTCGTCTGGATGACGGAATCGCAGTGCTGTATGAACTGCGGAGTGCTTGTCTTAAGCGGGTGGGCCATAGCATGACGCTGGGCGGTGTCGGTGCCGGAAAATCGGTGCTTGTTTTGAACTCGGGGTCGGCTTCGCGGCCATCCTAAGTCGATCTAGAAAGGAACGTCGATGCCTACGGTTTGGATGGTCTCAGGTAACAAGGGAGGCGTTGGAAAGAGCGCTGTCGCCCTTGGTTTGGCGCAGACCCTTCTCAACGAATGCGGTGAGAACGAGGTTTCGGTCATCGACGGCGACGGCCGGACCCCAGACGTGCAACGCCTTTGCATGCGCAAGATTCCGTCGAGGACGCTCGATTTCAGGCGGTTGCGTCCAGACAGCGCGCAGAGCATGACGGAGGACGAGTATTTCCGGGTCATTTTCAGTCACCTCAAAGTGACCGAGCACGTTGTGATCAATACGCCCGACGGCGCAGACGATCAACTGATGGGCTGGTTTGACAGTACGCTTCAGTGCACCGAGAGTTTGTCCACGGATCTCGAAGTGCAATTCAAGTTCGTCTTCGTGATGAGTCCGGTGGAAGATGGTTTGCAGTATCTGCCCGTTCTGGCGGAGCGGTTTCAAAAGCTGTATCCGGTTCGCAACCTGTATTTCGGAGGTGGCGATCGCTTCAAGGTGTTCAATGAACATTACGCGGACCAATACAACCAGGTAATTGATTTTCCCAATTTGTCCGCTGGCGAGCTCGACCGCATCAAGTGGCAAAAGGTTATGCCTCAGGACTACGTCGAACTGAAGTGGTCACGTGCCGATCGGGATGTCATTACGCCGCGAGCGCTGTCGCGTCAGCGCGTGCAGAACTGGCTGTGCGCCGTTCATGAGGCGTTCTACGGGGCCATCTACGAAGACGGCTCGAATCTAAAACAAGGAATCATTTAAATGGCGTCGCCTTCTACTCAGGCAGCTGCCGCCCCTGCTTCAGGTTCGGCGCCGGCACCTGCTCCACTGCATCCGGGCAGCGGTCTCGTCGCTGCCGTTGAGCGCCTTCTTGGTCGTTCGTTGACCAAAGATGAGGCTGTTCACTGGGAGAAGATCCAGGACACGTATGGCGTGTCCGACGACGATCCACTCGTCATGGTGATAGTTCTCCTGGCTGTCCATCAACACCTCTTCAACGACGTCCCAGCCAAGATCAACGAAGCAGTGGACAAGGCGATTGCCGTCCATCGAACGACGTTGGAAGACCAAGCCACGATTGTCGCCAAAGGGCTTATCTCGCAGTTGGCGCCTATGTTCATCCAGGCTGCTGGAGAGTCGCGTCCTGCGCCGGTGAACGAGGGCGGCACGCGACTGTCTGCCGGCTTCGTCGGCGCGTTGTGCGGTGTCGCGGTCGGCTGTTCGATTGTCGGAGCGTTTGTGTTTCACCTGTTGACTCGGTAGACCGGGTCGTTATTTATTGGAGATTTCATATGACCCATCAACTCGTCGATAGTTACCCAGACTACGCAGCAGTCTTGCATCGTACCGACAATCAACCGGCCAAGGACGAACGGTTCATTGTGCGCGCTTTTCTGACGTGCGGTTTCGAGGATCAGACGAGCAGCGACGACCTTGAGTTTCGCCACATCGAAAGCGGTACGCTGGTTACGTGCGATGGTGAAGCTCTTGCACTCCATCTTTCGGATGACGAGGCGCAACTGCGCGTTTCCTACAGCGACCTGTTCCTCGTATTGCGGAATCTCGAGTGGGAAACCGCATCGCTCTACTGCACGGGCGATGTCGAAGACAAGCTACACGAGTTCGCGAGCTTCATTCCGGCATCCTATGACCTGGAACTGTCCGCGGGAGTTACAGGCACCGAGGGAGAAGTAGAAGGGTTGCGCCAGGCTATTGCCGGCCACGCGGCTAGTGGTGCGGCTGCGGGCGACGAGCCGTCTGTTCGTATTTCGGATCTATCCAACAGTGCTTCCGAGACGAAAGCGGATGCGGCTGTCCCGTTGACTTCCGGTCCTGCTGTCAGCACCGACGCGGTCGCGCGGGCCTCTTTGGAAGATGCTCCCGCTCACGCTCGGTCCCACGCGGAGCCGGTTCGCGACGTTTTGGCGCCGGTTGCTGAGGCTAAAGCCTTGCCACCGCACGCAGAGGGCGCTCGCCACTTCGCGCCGTCGATCGCTGCGCCTGCTTCGCGGGATGGCTTGCCGGCGAACGGCAATGCGCTTGTTGATTTCCTTTTGCGCGCTAACGAGGACTACCGTACTCAGGTGTCGGAGCTGATCGCACTCGTTCGACAATTGACTGGAGGCGAACCCCAGATGAATCGCTTTGCTGCTGCTGTGTTACCTCTCGACGCCATCGTCATTGCTCACGTTGGTAACCGCAAGGCTGCGAAGCTCGCGGACCTCGGTTTTGCCCAGGACTATAACGTGATGGCGCACCAAGAATACGGTGTGGTCGTCGACGGCGCCTTCATCGTTTTTTCCAAAGACAATGCACCGCCCGAATGGACTGAAATGCTCATTGGGCGACTCGGTGGCGTGATTTCGAGACTTTGGCAAAGCGACGCAAGCGTTGTTGGCACCGTGCTCGAACAGTTTGTAGCGCCGAGTCCGAATGAGGTGATTGAACAAAGCGATGGCTCTTCGAAAGTAGTGGAACCGACGCCTGCTGGCGCGCCTGGAGCGGTCAGCGATGCAACGGCGGCGGAAAGTGAACCGGTGCAGCAAACCGGGGAGCGCGTGCGATCTTCGGGCAACCTGAGCGTCGATCAGGAGAAGATCCTCGACGGCTTCATGGCTCCACTGCGTTTCGCCCTGGAACAGGTCTTCGCTGTTCAGAACGAAGGGGCCGACCTGGAGCGACGGGTCGCTGAGATCGAGTCGAACGGCCTGACGGTGCAACCGGCTGGACTCTCGCATGCAGGGCGTCTGAATGGCACTCGCCATAGCGGGCTTCCTTCCTGAACTCACTTGAGGAGGTGGTTGACATGCAAATGACTGAGCAGCCAGCTGCGCTGTCCGAGGGGGTCGACATCGCGAGCATCGAGGTGGCCATCAACCGGTGCAATGAGGTGTTGGGTCGCGTAGCGGTGTCGGTGGCTTCAGATGTGGGTGCCGCGGCTTCAACAAGTTCAAAGGTTGCGCTGAGCGTCGACGCAAGCGAGATGGCCACTGTCTACGCCCTGATGATTCACACGAAGCGTCACCTGTGGGAGTTCTCCGAACTCACCAAGCAACAGCAAGAAGCCTTCGTTCGATGGCGCGTGCGAAGCGTACCGGTTGTAGCTGAGGAGTAGGCCGTGGCCTCGCTCGGTGGCATTGCCGGCGATGACGCGGTGATGTCCCTGCAGACCTGGCTTTCTGCCTTGACCCAATGTGAGACGTTGATGGGTGAAGGGGAAGGGGATCGCGCGGCGACGGGCGAGATCGAGTTATTGCGGATGACGCTCGCTGCTTGCAAGGCGGACATCGTGAGCCTGATGGCTGAAGCGAGCGAAGGTGATGGAACCTCGATGGCAGGGCAAGAAGTACTGCTGGCGTTCCTGCGGGCAGAGGTGGCGAGCCTCACTTCGCGGATTAAAAGCGTGGCTTCTGTGAAGCGGCGTGTACGCGTTCGATTGGAGAGTAAATGAAGCGGATGATTCTGCTGTTGGCTGGATCTGCCATTGCAGGTTTATGGGGATACGGCGGCACGCCGTGGGGCTTGGGCGCTGCAGTGCTCGTAGCAGTCAGTTGGGGGATGGCTGAGTCGCGCAGGGACGCCTTTCTTGCTATGGCGCTTTACTACCTTCTCGCGGGCAGGGGCCTTTTTCACGGCGGCGGCGTCTTTTTCGCCGGGGTGGATTCTGGCGCATCAAGGTCCCTCGGTTGGGGGGCCTTCATCTGGATCGCGCCGAGTCTCGTGCTGGCTTCTGTATGGGCGCTATGCTGGGGGCGCCGCCGGTTGAGTTTGCGTACCGTTATGGCGCTGCTGTTGGTAAGCCTCCCACCTGTTGGGCTCATTGGTTGGGCGAGCCCGATTGCCGGTGTCGGAGTGTTGTTCCCGGCGCTTGGCTGGGTCGGACTGGTGCTTACTGTGGTTGCATTCGTGGCTCTTGCTGTGGGCAGCAGGATGTTTTCGAGCTTCGCGCGATTGTTGGCGAGAGGGCGGCTGGCGGTCGCGTCGCTCGCGGGGTGTGCGGTAGTAAGTGTCACGGCGAATATAATTGCCTCGCCTGCACCGATGCCGGCAGGTTGGGTTGGGGTCGACACGCATGTGGGTCGCAGCGACGGATACGAGGCACTCGTCTCGTTACAAGATCTGACGTTCAAGGTTGCGCGTAAGGGAGCACAGGTGATCGTGCTTCCGGAAGCGGTTGGAGGGCCTTGGGATATCAACAAAAACTACTGGCTCCCTTACCAGGACCTACTGCGCAAACACGACGTGACGGTGCTTGTTGGCGCAGAACAGTCACTTGATGGGCGCAGACGCGTCAACGCTCTATTTTCAATTGGCCGGGATCAGGATCTCACGCTGGCAGAGCGCGTTCCCGTCCCGCTAGGTATGTGGCGTCCCTGGGCGTCGGATCGCCATATCGTCGCCGATTGGGGTGGCAGTGGAATTGCGTCAGTTCGCGGGCGGCGGGTTGCCTATCTGGTCTGCTATGAGCAGTTGCTTGTATGGCCGGTGGTAGTCAGTCTATTGCATGATCCGGACGTGCTAATCGGCGCATCAAACGTTTGGTGGGCTCAAGGCACGTCAATACCTGCAATCCAGCGGGCAACCTTCGCGTCATGGGGAAGGCTGTTTTCATTGCCTGTCGTTGATGCGACAAACGAGTGAGTTCGCGATAGCGGCGGAGACGACGACGGGTGTTGTGGCCCACTTCCGCAGGGCGGTTTTTCACTGGTGAAAACGGTTGGGTGCCTCACCTAGTACACGAAAAGTATGATTCGTCACGGAATGGCGGGAAGGCATTCCGATGCGTGATTTGTCACGTGGACGGTGCTCCGCAGTTTTTCCGAGGACCTGAGCCAGTTCGGGCGTTGGCGGGCAGCTTTGGCGAGATGCGCGCAAAACTGCATCAGAATGGGCCATCTAAAAGCGCCTATATTAGAGCGCGGGCACGGCGTCACGGCCCGGCCACAGGCGTATCGCGGGCTAGACGGCGTAGGTCCTCTGTTTCTCACGGCCGCCGGCACACACTTTCTGTTCACGCGTCGCCATACGTCGACCGGTAAGATCGGCTACTCGTGCGAAAGCCTGACGGCCATCATTCGCCATTTGCATCATCAGGCGGGGATCGAGAGCGGGTCGGCCAGCGCCGCCGCGCGCCGAACCTGCGCGGTTCAGTTGCGCCGCAACGGCACCGATCTGGACACGATCCGTCGATTGCTCGGCTTGAGTAGCTGTTGGCCGTCAAGCGCATCGTAGACAGCGATCCGGTGCGGCTCGGTGCGATCGTGACGCGCGTAATTTGAACAATTGGCGTTGCGCCACGGCTTGCGCCGCAATGCACTCAAACGTCTTCAATGACGGCCGCAGCGCGCGGCGGTTTGGGAGCCGGCTCCGCGGCCATACGCTCGGCCGAATAGAGCGTGAGCATCGAGCGGGCGACTTCGGGGTCGCTGGCGTTCAGCCACTCGTCGTAGTCGTCCGGCCGCACAATCACGACCGAGCGCTTCTCGTCGCCTGGCTTGTGCATGCGCCGCATCAACGGGTGCGAGTCGGCATTGACCGTGAGCATCGTGAACGAGATCGCCTCGCCCTCCGGACCCGGCCAAGCGCGCCACAATCCCGCGAGCGCGAACGGCTCGCCCGAGGCGAGCCCAATGCGGTAGCGGATGTGCTTGCCGGTTTCCCAGTTCGGCTCATACACGGCGTCGACCGCGATCAGACAGCGTTGCGCCTTCGCCCAGGCGCCGCGATAAGTCGGCTTCTCGCCAACCGTCTCCGCGCGCGCGTTCATCGTGCTGTAGTGCTTGCCCTGCGGCAACTTCCCCTTCGGCACCATGCCGAACGTCGCCGTGACAGCCTCACGCGCGCCGGCACCGGGGCGCACAATGGGCGCCAGGTAGTCCTGGTAGATCTCATCGGGCCACTCGGTGGTGGGCGGTTCGACGCCGAAATACTTGGCGAACGTCGCACGGCGCGCGGCGGCGTAGTTAGTACACAAGGCGGGCTCCGTTGGGAACAGTCATCACAGACGCGGACGCAACATCGATCGGCAAACGGATTTCCTTACCGGCCCAAGATGCCAAGGCGTACGCGCTCCTCCTGCAATCGGCAGCGTAGCACCTCGAGCCCTACAAGCTGGCCGTCAAACTCTTCTTTCCATGCGCGATCGATGGCTTGGCGCAGGCCCTCGATCTCCACCAGGACCTGGCGCAAATGCACGATCTCAAGCAGCAGGCGATGCACGTCGCTACCTGGGAGATGCGCGCGCCACAGGGCGCGCATCTCCTCATGGGTTGGCGGTCGAAAATCGGGAAGCCGGGACATCATTCGCCCGATAGCTGTATAAAAACACAGTATCCGGCAAAACGGAGGTGCGACGCAACCATCGATGTGCTTGTGCAGCAATCCAAGGCCCGATCAGCTGCTCGCCGGCCCCCGGCGAAACCACGTCCAGTCTAGGTCTTCGCAAAACAAAGTGAGATATTGCACCGCAATAGCAATCAGATACCAATTAGACCCTCTTAGGTCACGCATGGATCTCGTCGGCCGTTCGACGCAGGATAGCGGGCGCAAAAAGACGTACGGTCGGACCCCAGGATGCGCTATGATTTGGAACACCCATGTTCCATTTGCTGTGTAAATCCATGAAGGAAACCGACGTGCTTTATGGCGAAGACGCACAAGCGCTGCGCAAAAAGGCCGGTCTGAATCAAACCCAGCTTGCCGAGCGCTGGGGCCTTACGCGGCAGCAGATTGGCCGCTACGAAAAGACCGGCCAGGTGGTCCCGCCGAAAGAGGCAGACGCATATCGCGGGCTGGTTTCTTCCGTCCAATCAAATGCAACATAGGAGTTGCATTTGTAAGTGCGGGGAGATAGAATGAGTCATCCTCACGAGCTACCCAAATACCCCATGACAGCCATCGTTTTTGACACGCTCGCCTACGCCGAAAAGCTCGAAGCGTCCGGGTTCACACCCGAGCAAGCCAAGGGACAGACGCACGCGCTGCGTGAAATCATCGACAACCAGATCGCGACGAAGCAGGACGCGGCGGTGCTCGAAGCCAATTTGACGACCAAGCTCGCAGAAACGAAAGCGGACCTCATCAAGTGGTATATCGGCACGATGTTCGCCATGACTGCCCTTATTGTGGGTCTCGTCAAGTTCATTCACTGATCGAGAAAGGAATGACGATGTACGAAATTCGCGAGTACACGGAAGCGCTGTTCACCGTCCTGCACTACAAGCGTTCGGTCTACTGGGGAACGCGCGAGCGCTGCGAGCGCTATATCGCTTGCCACTCTTAACAACCGCGCCCGCTACGGTGGGCGCCAAGATAGCGGAACACGCTAGATGCTTGGGAGAGGCACAATGGCAACACGCATCGCATTTAAGTTCAAGAAGGTCGGCGAAGGTCGGTTCCAAATACTTCATCCCGACTCTGGGGTGGTTCTGGGCTTCGTGATCGGTACGAGTAACAATTGGGCAGCAGAGGCGATGGATGGTCATCTTGCGAATCAAGGATTCCCGACGAGGCAAGATGCGGCTCACGCCATCCGTGGGCGTATGAACTGCGTTTTAAGCTAATCGGTAAAGATCATGCCTGATTTGTATCTACTGCTTCCCTTGGGAGTGGCTTTTGCCGGGTGGGGATTCTCTGCGATTGACGTTCATGATTTGCTAGCAGGCCGATCCATTAGCGGTGCAGCTATCGGACTTATCGGGATAATCTTTCTCGGTATTTGCGTTTTCGATTTGGCACGATCTCTCTATAGGAATCAGGCAAGAAAACGCAACGAGCGCAGGATGGCGAACCAGATGGCCCGTGTAGCGATAGCGCGAGCTAACCGTAAGTAACGGTGCGGAACCAACGGAAAAGCTGCCATGGCGATTCGCGAGCTGATGAACACCGAATTCGAGGAAGGTGGCAAGCACGTCTCCATTGGAATCGACGAGAAAGGGCGTTTGTACGTCAACGGGGAGCGTGTGGTGACGGAACAGCCGCTGCGCTTGAATTGGTGGCTCAACGCTGCTGTCATCGCGGGCGGGGTCGGCGCGTTGGCGCAAGGCGTTTTCGCCGCGTTGACGTACTTCTGCAAATAGGACGGAAAAGCTATGGATCGTGCAGACACACGCTCATTTTCGCGCCGCTGGCTCGCGGCATCATTCGGTATGTGGATCAGGCTCGCTCCGGCTGTAGTTGCCGTCAGCGTGCTGCTAAAGCTCCTTTCGATCGGAACATGGCCTCCCCTGCAGTGGGTTTCGGTCGTGACGCTGCCCGCTCTAGGGGCAATCCCAACGGTTGTCTTGCTCGGCGGTTGGGTGGCTTTCATCACGCAGAACTGGAAACAAGGCAAAGCAACATGACGCGCACTTTCCCTGACCGTTATCGGGACGGTCTTGACCGTGTGCTGGCGGCAGTCCGCGATATTCAGGATCATCAGAGGTCCAGTCTGGCGAATCGAGACGCTGTAGCGAGGGAAGCGCGGCACCCGTTTGACGATCACATTCTCGCAACTGGCGTCAGTTTGCGTGACGTGGTTCGGGCCACGATTCAAACGACTTGGAACTGAACAGGAAAAGCTGGCCAGGCCGGCGCACAGGAACATCGTCATAAGGAAGCGTTGACATGAAATTCCGTCAGGTATCAGGTGTAGCGCACTGCATCGGCTGCGGCTGCCACGATTATCAAGCGTGCGAGTCCGGATGCTGGTGGTTACGAGTCGATTACGCGGCTGCTGTAGGCGTTTGCAGCGAGTGCGAAGAGCACCTGGAGCGTTGGGACGCCGGCGATCGCAGCCGCGCGGCGAAGTCGAATCCGACACCGGTGTAACGTCAAGGAAAACAGAAAACAGGAACGGAGCTGGATGATATGAGCGAAGCAAAGCTGCAAGAATTGGGGAGTCGGCCTGCCGGGCCGGAGCAGATCACCCGTGCACGCGAGATTTGCGGCAAGTCGGAAGCATTGAACGCAAAGCTCGATCAGTTCCTGGGCACAAAGCCTACTCGCGGCCAGATGGTTGAGTTCATGAACACCCTAAAGACCGCAGGCCGGCAGGAGGAAATGGAGGCCAGCATTCTGCGCATTTGCCGGTCTGTTGGCATCGAAGAACCGACGGGCACTGACAAGCTACTCGCGCTGCAAATCGGGCTTCTTCAGGAGCAGAATGACCTATTGGCCCGTTCTGCCGGTCGCCCGGTTCAAGTTGCTGAGCAAGGCTCCGGGTCGTTCTTCACGCCGTTTGTCGCAGGCGCTTTGCTCGGCACGGTGCTGTCCAAGTAACGATCGGAAAAGCGGCTCATGCCGCGCAACAAGACGAGAACAACGTGATGACGACAAATAGCCCCATCGAAATTGTCTCCCGGCCCGCTGACGGGACCGTAGTCGTGTCGGCCTATGCAGGCGAGTCGATCGAGGACGTTGCTCGCGCGGCCGTAGCTTTGGCGCAAGCAGAGCACGCAGTGGTGCTCTTTGAATTCAACGGCATGAATATCCGTGTGGAAGAAACCATGATCGCCGGTCTGGTTGTCGCGTCGTACAAAAATGAGGTCACGCGACGCGCGGAAGCATATCGTGCCAGTCCCGAAGGACAGGCTGCGGAAGTGGCTCGTGAGCAGCGTGAAGCCGCTGAAGCTCTCGCACTCCAAACGTTGTTAGCGGAGCTTCCCGCTCATATCGGCACTGAGTCCCGGCTTGTAGATTGGATCGGCCGCTTGGCATTGCTGGACCGGGGCGGGTTCGATATGCCCGCGGTCGCTGGCGAGAATCCGGCGCCTTCGAAATCGCAGATCGCGCGCTGGATCGTAGGTCAGGTGATCGACGCATTCCGACGAAACCATGCGGTTCATCCGGTATTTGCGCTGCACGCAGCGAAGTACACAGCTGCCAACGTCTGACGCAAGGAAAAAAACTATGGGGCAGGCAAAACAACGAGGATCACGCGAGCAACGTGTCGCGGAAGCGAAGGCAAAAGTGTGGACGCGCTGCGACCGGCAAATCTCGTATGCGGGTCGTGCAAGGCTTCAGTGGGTGAATTCGAGGTGGTGGATACACGCGGTATGCGTGGAATCAGCGCGGGATTCGCTGGAATTTGCCCGTCATGCGGTGATACGGTATTCGCATTAAGTGGTGAACCGGACGCCGTTGCAGAAGCAATGGTCACGCTAGAACACGCGATGGAAAGCGAGGGGAAAATCGGCATGCAATCCAGGGATGGGAAGCACATTCCTTTCGTCGAATAGGAAAAGCTGCCATGCCCGAATTGACCATTGCGGATGCGCTGCGACTCGCGATTAACGCTCTGCGGGACGTCGCGGAGTCACGCAAGATGCCCTCTGGTGTTGAGCTGGACGATGCAACGGCAGAGCTGCACGCGAGCGCAGCTGATGTGCTCGATGGTTCGCTTGAGCAGCTGCGCGGCCACGAATAGGAAAACGATGAGTATCACTGCCCACCTCTTTGTTTTGTTCAAAAGTCAGCCGTCTGCCGACAGGCTGGCTTCGATCGCCGAAATCCTTTCGAACAGGGTTGGTTTGCCTGCTAGTGATTTCACCGAAGGCCGCGAGAGACTGCGGCCAGTTGACGACGCAGATCTGATGGCGGACGTTCGCGACAACGGCGACTTGAACTACCGATCCAACGCGCGGACCAGCAAGCTGCTCGGCGCTCCCCAGCTCGATGGTCGTCTCTACGAAATCGGCTACCTCACGCGATATTGGAGTACGAGCTATTCCGGTGGCCCTGCCATGACTTACGCGTTTACGCAACTCGTTTTGCTCGCACAGGCCGATGTCGAAGGTGTCTGGTTATCTAACTCCTATTGCGAGGATGGGCTGACGATCCCGGCTTCGACCCACGAAACGGTCCATCGCATGATCGATGATTTTGTCTCGGTCGGAGAAACAACCGGGCACGAGCCAACGCGGTACATTCGCACCGAAGATGGTCTCGTGATCAACATCTAGGAAAAGCCAGCTGATGACGGCACACAGGATAACAAGATGAACGCACTCACAGTTTTCGTGAACGGCCGCACCTTGGTGGCGAAGCTCGAATCAGACGGGACCGTAGTAGCCATTTGCGAGGAAGGACGCGCGGATGCTCGATATTCTATCGCTCAGGCCGTCGTTGCTCTTGCCGAACGAAGGGGGCTAGGCGGAGTAATTAACTCGACGGTTCAGGAGTCGATCAAGGCTCTCGTTGACAAGCATGCCGCGCAGTAGGGCCGAAGGGAAAAGCGCGAGGCTCGACGTGTACGAAATTTGGATTATCGAGGCGAACGGTGAACGCGTTTTTGTGCGCAACGACGTGACGGATCAGCGGTTAGCGCGTGAGTTAGTCAGTCAAGCCAATCGCGGTGCGGCGATTCGAGGGGAGGCGCACCGCTACGTGGCCGTGCCGGACCCTGATGCCCCCAACACGGAACATCCGCAATAGGGAAAAGCACTTGGCGCGATCTGCGCCCCGCACGGCCGGTCGCCGGGGATAACAGCCAAAAGGAGCCGGGGGATGACAACGGAAGACAAACCAATTGCGGACACGGCAACGCGAGCACTGATCGTCAAAGTGGTAGAACGAGCGAATGCCGAAGAGCGACTGGCACTCGCTGAGTGGGCAAAGCAGCTAATTGCTATTCGGGATGGTGATTTGAGCCCAGCGGAGAAGATGAAGCACGCAATTGCGCTGACGCACCGCTCGAAGGCGATCCTGCCGTTCATCGCGGCGATAGGCTTCGAGATTAAGCGTCTCGGATGGGACGAAAGAAGCTGGGCCGCGAGGATTGGTCTGTCTGCTGCGTTAGCAACAGCGGCTGTAGTTGGGGGCGAAGGAGCAGGTATTGCGGCGCTCGGCGGGGCCATTGGTGTCCCGCTATGGATACTCTTCGGTGCAGGAGGCGTAGCAGCCGGGGCTCTTATTGACGAAGCGACCAAATCGCGTTCGTAGATCAACGGATCGGAAAAGCGTGAATACTTCCCCAAAAATCACTGAGACTGAATTCTGGAATTCGTCTCGCGACATCGTGCATTTTGTCGGCATTTGCGGCGCTGGCAAATCCACCTTGTCGAACCGCCTTGCTGCGCGCATTGCGACGCACGGCGGCAAGGTCATCGGTACCGTCGATTACGATCCGCATACCCCCGATACCGACCGGGCTGCTGAGCGTGCGTTTAGCCGTGATCTGGACCGGCGCAACATCGCGGCCGGATGTACCGACCCAGCAGTCCATCAGGAGATCGTGGACCATACGCTGGCGACGCTGACCCGCTGGATGGACTCTGACGCGAACGTTGTGCTGGTCGACCGATGGTACGAGAGCTACGACCTACTTCCGGCGGATCACATCAAGTACATTGAGGCAGCGATTTCTTCCTCCGGCTTTCGTGTACACCACGTGCTGCTGCTCGTCGAGGGTAAGCCGCTGGGAAACGAGGACTGGGTGATCCGGGATCGATTGCTTCATACGAAGGGCACCCGGCCTGCCGAGTGGTGGAGCGGTGGGCCGGGGGATCTCGAAGTTTTCGTGAAGGAAGAGCAAGCGTATCAGGAAGAGTACGGCGCATTTCTTGCGCGATCGCCCTTTAATTCGATGTGGGTCCGTACGACCGAAATGGAATGGGAGCGCTACGAGCAAGACATCGTTCAAGGGCTAATTTATGAGCGTTGGAAGCGGGCCTGTAGCGCTGCCAGAGAGCCAGATCAAGTAGCGCTCGAAAAATCGATTTTGACCGGATTGACTCAGTCTGCATAGGAAAACATGAACTCGGCGATCGAACTCGAAGCCCTGCCGCCGGTTGGCAATCAGCCGGCCTACTTGGCTCCACTAGTGCGCGCTATCTGGCCGAAACGCGGTGACGAAATCAACGCGTTGTTCCAGGATGGCGGGAGCGATATCAATGCCTCGGCGGATCACCCGTTTGCCATTAAGTTTGAGGGCGAGTACATCGGCATCACCGGCTTCTACCGGTACGACGATGCTGCCGTAGGCTCGTGCTGGCATGGGATCACGCCGTCGATGCGCGGCCGAGGGCTCTCGCGTGCTGCATTCGACGCCGTGCGACTGCTCGCGGCGAACAAGTATCCGGGTGCGCAGGAGATCATCGAACTGATTCCGAGCGACCGCGATACCGACCTAGTGCCGTATTTCAGCAAGCTCGGATTTCGGCACCTTGGCGAGATCGCCCGGTTCGACTATCTGCCCAAAGGGCCGGCGTGGCGGATCTATCGTGCGCCGCTGCGGTCACCTAACGCTGGAGAATCATCGTGAGGTCCGAGCATCACAACAGCCGGCGAGGCGATCAGGGTCCGGGGCTTATGAAGTCCATTTTGATCCTGTGCCTGCTGGTCGCGGTCATCATTGGTGCGATCGCCGGTTCAATCTGGACAGGCCTCGGCCGGTGGCACGACTGTCGAGCGGCGAGCCACTCGAAGTTGTATTGCTATGCCCGCGACATCGCGGGGAAGTGACCAAGGAAAACGCATGCTCACGTTGAACGATGAATGTATGGAAGGCTTCAGCCAACCTGAATGTGACCTGGTGAATGAGGCGGTGTCAGCTCTGATCGCTCGCGGATTCGCCGAATTGCATGCGGAAGACATTGCCGTCAACAACTGGAGTCTGCTGCACGAAAACAGCGTTGCGTCCCTGACGCGGATGAACAACCGGCTGGATTCGGCAGCCTCGATCTGAACACGGAAACGTGCGATGCGCAACGGCTACCACGCCACGGTCAAATACCTGATGAGCCCGATACTGCCCGAAGGCTACTCCGGGTTCATCAAGGCCCACTTGGGCCAGTGCGGGGCGTGTGCAAGGCGAGTTGTCACCGAGTTGCCGTTTGGCAACGGAGAGCGCGGCGAGGTGCATCTGTGCGAGGCGAAGATGAAAGAGCTTGGCCTTGAAGACGAGAGCTGCGCAACGAAACGTCGATGCCGCAGCTACATGCCGATGCCGGCCACGCTGTCGGCATCGAACTGAGACAAGGGAAAAGCATGGCCAAACTCTCCCAGGCTGCGGTCAAGATGCTCGAAGCCGCAGGATGCAACGAAATCGCTGAAGACTTTATCGTCATTGGCACGACGGATGT
Organism: Trinickia mobilis; assembly: GCF_017315705.1. Taxonomy (GTDB): domain Bacteria; phylum Pseudomonadota; class Gammaproteobacteria; order Burkholderiales; family Burkholderiaceae; genus Trinickia_A; species Trinickia_A mobilis. The sequence continues at coordinate 58,580 of NZ_JAFLRF010000022.1, forward strand.
GCGAGTGCTGCTTTCGCATCGAGCCGTCGCCGACCTGAATGAGCAGGCTCGCGAGTGGGCCGAATCGCAACACTGAGTGGAAAAGAGCCCCGTTGCTGCTCGGGGCAAAGCGACGGGGAGGCAATTCACGCCGTCGAGAATAAACAGCATAGTGTGGTGAGCGCCGATGAGGAATCGGACAATTCCTAAAATGGACCGGAAAACGCAAGGTGAACGATGAAAAGCGCCAATGATGTTTTGCTTTGCGACTTTTGCGGAAACAGCCAGCATGTTGCGAAGCTGCTCGTTCGCGGCATTGCGGATGCGACGATATGCGATGAATGCATAGATACGTGCGTCGAGATCGTCGCTGAGCGCCGCGCGCAGAGAACGGAACGTTTGCCGAAGATAGTAAGCGCGGCCAAGGCGTTGGCGGCGAAGGCCATTGGGAAGCGATGAGCCACAACACACGTGGATGAAAAGCTGGGCTTGACTTGGAGGTAAATCATGGGCGAAGCGAAGCGCCGACGAAAATTCGATGAACGTAAGGCGGCATCGGAACAAAGCCGGAAAACATCATGAATCGATCGCGGCATACGCAAGGAAAATCGATCGAGGAACGTGATATTGATCGTCTGCTCGCCTCGTGCAAGTGCGCAGTGACAGGCAATTTGGTCGAGCAGCGTGTGCGTGCCGCCCTGACGATGGGTTACAGGTTGGGCTGGGCGCGCCATGCTGACGCGGTCGCCGGGATCTTCGATCAGACTCGGAAGCTCGCTTGTCCGGTCGAACCGGAGGACCGTGGCGACATGACGGATTCTGAGAAAGCAAAGATCCGCGATGAGGTATTGAATCGCGAAGAGCGCAGTTAGCGGCAGGGATAGAGCTACGGAAAAGCATAGTGACGACACCGGGAAACGCGGGCACTCGACGCATCAACTTAACGCTCGGAGCGCTGATAGCAGTGCTTCTCGGCGTTGGTGCGACGCTCGGCTATGTTCTTTCAGGATACCAGCGACTGTTTCCGTACAAGCTGCTTAACATCGCGGGGATCGTCTACGGCCTTGTGGGTGTAGTGGTCCTGTCTGAGATGGTCGCGCAAAGTGATCACCTGAAGAAATTCATGATTCGTTGGGTCGGGGGTGTCCTCATCTGGGCGCATACGATCGTTCCGATAGGCGCTCTAGTAGGTGCTGGTCTCGGTTACGACCGACCGTCAGCCGCGATCACGGCAAAGTTTTCCCTCTCATTCTTCGCCTATTCGGTGCTCGTGCTGACGGTCGTAGACTTCGCTGTCGTTTCGCCACAGGCAGAACGACGTCGTCCGCTATCGTCGCGAACGCAGGCGTTTGGACTCATTCTGCTGGTGTCAGGGCTGGTCGTGCAATTGATCGCCGCAGTTCAGGATTTCAACGGTTAGGCAAAGGAAAAGCGATAGGCGCACCGCGCCCCGTACCGGCCGGCCGCCGTGTGAGTTGTCCATCGGAATAAAAAATGAAGAAGATCGTGTACGCGGGGATTCTGAGTCTGTGTGTGGCTGCGTGTCATAACAACGCCGACAGCATCGCTGGTACGTATGGCGTTGAAGAGCACGGCAAAGTAACGCCACTTCTGAAGGTCGAGTCTGCTGGCGACAGTTACTCGGTTTCCGAATACCACTCCGGGAACTGGGTGGCCATCTCAGCCACGGTTAAGCCGTTTACCAAAGCAGACCTCGAACAATTGACCAAGCATACGATTGATGTGCCCGTCGACGGTATTCAAACTAATTCGTTCGCATTGATCCACGTGCCGAAGGGTTGGGGCGACGGGCCATTTACGACGAAGACTGGCTACTTCGCGTTTATGCTGTTCGGGCCGTTAGAACTTAAGAAACTCTGAACCCTTCGTAAGGCGCGCCCGATCTTTGATTGCCGGCACCGTGCGCCGTCGCGCCTAACTCAACGGAAAACGCTGTGAGCCAAGTGCCTGCCGAGTTCCAATCGAAAACGCCAGCGCGATTGCGCGATCTGGCGCACAAGGGTGCTCTCAAGCTGCGCCCGGTTGTGCAGCAAGTAATGCTCGACGCAGCGGCTGAAATCGAGGGCAGTGAGGAAGCCTACAGGGCCCTCGTGAACGAGAACCGAAGTCTGCGCGAAAAGCTCGCGCAGACCCAGACGAATCTGCGGGGCGCGTATGACATCATCGCGCGCAACTAGTCGCGCCGGTTGGTGCACCGGGAAACGAGGACAGGAGGAAGGCATGGCAACAACGATGTACTTTGAAGAGACGATTCGCGATCAAGGCGCCAAGGCAACGCTCGACGTTGAGCTAGGTCGCTCATCGTTCTACAACGAGGACAGCATTTACCTGACTGTCGACGGCAAGATGGTCATTATGGATCGAGCCACTGCAAAGCGGTTTGTGGAGGCTGTGGTTGCCGTCGGTCAGTATCACGGCATGATCGACTAGCCGAGACAGCGGAAAAGCCGGCCGCGCCGGCGCAAGGGAAAACGGGGCACCAATTGGCACGAAAGATTTTTATGCCGCGGCACACTGCCACGATTGAGGCTGCGGTGAAAGGCAATGGATTTCACTACACGATGGCGCATTTCACGGCGAAGAGAGGGCGGCAGCGCACTCGCCTGGTGGTAGTTGAAGCGTCGCACGCAGCTCTCGCGGTGCTGAAGCTTTCGCTTTGGCTTTCGGGCGTTAGCCCGCTTGGCGGATGGTGAGCGGTAGAGACACGGAAAACATTCGGCGCGATCGCGCCCCGCACGCTGGCCGGAAGCCAGCCAGCATAAGAAAATGGAACAGCTATGCCGTTCGTGAAACTCCCTTCCGGTAGCACCTCACTCGCCCCCAAAGGATATACGTACGTCGCGACTGAGGCGATCGTTCGCGTCACTCCTCGAGTCGATGACCCGTCGAGTCGAATCACCCTGTCAACGCCAGTTGGTTCGCCAAAGAGCGCCGATGCGTTCTCTACAGCGCCGCTTGCGAGCCTGCTTGAAATCCTTGGACCGCATATCAAGGTTGAGTTGCGATACCCTCATCAAACTCACGAACGAACCAGCTACGTCCGGCTGAACTGCATTGCCTATGTGCTGCCCACCGACATTGCCGGTGGCGTTCTGCGTGTACTTCTCACTAACGGCGAGGAAATTCCCGTGGCGAGTGAGGGTCCAATAATGGCGCATCTGGACGGCGCGCGAAGCCTCTGAAAAGCTGGCAGGATGAAAAAAGCCCAGAGTGGGCGCTCTGGGCTGCCATTTGCCAACTTCGCCGAGGCGCGATTGGCACAACGCAATGGTGTGGGGATCGTACTATTTCCTCTGGCTATAAGCAATGTCGAAGGACCGCTATTCGCGCCTGGCTAAGCTGACTCGGTATGCGTGCAAGGCGTGTCTGCGGTGAATCCTCTGCACGACCAGAACTTACCGTATGGTCCGATCGCGAGATCCATGTTGCGCCGACATTCGGGGCATGGCTTGACTTCGCTTTGCGGAAGGCGGGTGCGGAGCTCCGCGGTTTCGAAGGTGGGTAGCTCCGCTTGCAGCTTTCCCCAAACTTCTCTCATCAGGTCCGTGTGTTTGCGGCGGCCGTGCGCGATCGCGTCTAAAGCGGTTTCAATTTCCCGCGTGTAGCGCAGATCGGTATAGCTGAATACAGGGTGTAGCGCGTCATAGACAGCTTCACAGGTGGCCGTGGGATACAGGTATCCATCTCTGATCACGGCATACCCGCGGTTGAGAAGGGTGGCGAAGATCACAGCGTAGGTGGCGGGTCGTCCGATACCTAGCATTTCGAGCTTCCTGCCAAGGCTCGCCACGGTGTACCGCTTGGGTGGCGAGCTCGCCGACGAATCCGTACGAAATGCGGACGCATGGATCACGGTGCCGCGCGTGAGGCAGGGTAGCCGAGGAGCCTCTTCGTCGCCAACGTCCTCCGGATCGTCGGGAATGCCGGCGCCAGTCTCTCGAGCAAATTCGAGAAAGCCTGGATCGACCAGTTGTCGACCAATGGCCTTGAACTCGAAGCCGGTCTCGCCTTTGTCGAGAAGATTCACTTCCTGCACGTCATAAAGGGCCGGTGCCAGTTGTGATTGAATCGTTCGCAGCCAGACGAGCCGATATATGTTTTGCTGGTGCTCGTCGATGCCGGCCGATTCGATCGCCAGGTCGGTGGGCCGAATTGCTTCGCTCGCCTCGAGGGTTGCCGCCGGCGCCGGGAAGCGATTGGGCTTCGCAGGTAAGGGCAGTCCGCGTGCTTGAGCGACGTCGCGCACGGTATCGACAACATGGCGTTGCAAGGACGTCTGATCGGTTCTGGGAACAGTCACCAGTCCGGCTTCGAATAGTGCTTCTGCTGCCGACATCGTCTGCTTTGGGTCGTATCCCCAGCGATGCGCAGCTTGCTGCTGCAGCGTTGATGTCGTGAGGGGCGGTGGTGGGACGCGAAGTCGTTGTTTCGCGCCATAGGACGTTACGCCTAGCGTCCTGACAGCTTCCGCACGTTTCGCCGCGGCTCGATCCGCGCAGGCTGCTCGAACGCGGTCTGCAGCCATGAGTGCGTTGCCGGTCAGGCTGGGAGTATTGGACGCGGCACCTACATGCGGATTCCAGCGGGCTACCCACTGGTCTGCGCCTTGCCCGAACTGAAGTTCGACCGAGTGCAATAGCGAGGCGCGGTGACTTCGGATCAACCGCTCGTGCTCAATCAGAAGCGCCTTTGCGGCGACCTGGACACGTCCGGTAGATAACCCTTTGCGACCGAGTTTCGCGGCTAATGGTCGGCTGAGCGTGTAGCCGATCATGCGATCTATTCCTCGACGCGCCTGGTGAGAATGGACAAGGTTGTACTCGATACCGGCGCTGCCCTGGATGGCTTCGCGGATGGCCGCGTCAGTTATCTCGGTGAAGCGAGCGCGGAGAGGCTTCTTCAGGCGCAGGCGCGTCACTAGGTGCCAGGCCAGTGCTTCGCCATCCTTGTCGGGCTCAGTGCCGATTACTACTCTGTCGCACTGCTTCAGCAATGTCCGCAGTCTTGCGAGGGCTGCCCGCCCACGAACGGTCAGATTGTATGCGAGGTAAAAGGTCGACGTATCTATGCCCAACTCGTCGACTGGCAGGTCGCAAATGTGTCCGTTGGTGGCGGCGACGAGGTAATCGGCCCCAAGGATCTGTTGGATTCTTAACGCCTTCGCTTCCGAGTCGACTATCAAAAGGGTGCGTGGCATCGCAAATAAGACATACAATGTTTAGTGTTGTACAGATTATGCAAGATCAACCGAACTTACGCACTATTCATGACGACCAGAACTTCGGGCCAGCCCAGCCGTGGAATCTCTTTGCCTCTCGTTTGGATATCGGACGGGCAACTTGATCTGCTGAAGTGCATCGCATTCGTAGCGATGATTGCGGACCACATGAACAAGGCGCTATTCGACGAACGGTATGTGGCTCTGACTGTCTTGGGCAGGCTCGCCTTTCCTCTGTTTGCGTGGACCTTCGCATACAACAGCGTTCACCATCTCCGTCGTCCACGCCGGTTCCTAACGGAGGCATTAGTTTGGGGCGTGGCCGCGCAGTTTCCCTTCTCGTCGATGTTCGTGGGAGTGCACGATGATCCGGTGTGCCTGAGCATTCTCTCCGCGTTTCCAATCGCATGGGCGATTGACCGACTTTGGATGCGCGATTCGCCCTGGGGGTTGATTGGTGGAGCGATTTTGTTGAGTGCGGGAGGAATCCTGCTAAGCAGGGCATCCTATGCGTGGTTTGGGTTGGGAATGATGCTGTGCGCGATGAGCGTGTTCCGCAAGGGAAGCGTGCCAGCTGCTGCCGGGTTCGTCGCGCTTTTGTTGATCGTGCTGGGGTCGTATTGGCCGAGCATTGTGTTGATTGTCAGCGTCGCTCTGATCTTTTCATCGGCGGCCGGAGTCGCGCGGGGTATGCGGCGGTTTTTGCCGCGGGGAGTGCTGTACATCGCCTATGCATCGCACCTCTGGTTGCTGTGGCTTGTCGTCCGTTTTCACTGGTGAAAACTACCAGCCCATAAACGACTTGATTTCTTCCTGATGGCCGATTTTCCGAATTCCGCAGTTCGCGAGCGTTCGATAACTCTGCTGGACCATGGAGCCGAGTATCCCTCGGGTCGCGGGGTTTGCCTGGAGCTCAGCGTATCGCTGAGGCGCTCGTACTCGGAACGCTCGGAGGAACGCGTTGGCCAAAGTGAGATGGCCGAGGAGCGGCCCGGTTTGTCTGCCAGACCGAGCGGGGGCGTACTTGCAGACGAATCCACCTGTTTCGCTATAGGCGTTCAGTTCGTCGATTACGTTTCCGAGATCGTTGGCTGGATTGCGCTCCCAGTAGTTGTTCAGGATCGCGGCCATTTGATCCCGCTCACCGGCAGTAGCTTCAACGTCGCCCGCTTCTATGCCGGTCCAGTAGGTGCGTCCATAGCCTTCGTAGATCGTACCATGTACCCAGTAACCGGCGTGCGCGGCACTCGCTATGTGGATGAGTTCGTGCGTGACGACCGCAAGTTCCTCATGGGGATCGGTGAAGTCTTGGCTGCGAGCGTAAATGCGCAGTTGGGCATCTTGGGCGGGATTGCTCTCATAAAGCTGTGCGAGCGGCGCAGAAAACGACCGCAAGTCACTGAGCGGGTCCGGGAGAGCAGGGCGAGCGACTGTCAGAAGCGCTATCGCAAGCGCGATTTGGATTCGATTCATTCGGGTGGCTGTGCATTGTTGTTTGTGGTGTGGTGAGTGTACAATTAACTATGCATTATTTAAAGGTGATTTGACCATGCGTAGAGTGTTCACAGTTGTTCTTATGTTGGCGTTGTCGAGCGCGGCATTGGCCGATGACGCCTGGTGGCATCAGGTTCCGGCGAACACGGCGAAAAACGACGGCAGCATCACGCTGCTCGATGCCAACGGCAACCCGATGAACATGGTTGCGAATCCGACCGCCGCGATGGTGAAGCCTAATCAGGCGGCAGTTACGCAGCCTCCGACGGTTATCGTCCAAGCCACGACTGGATACTGGAAGGATCCCGTGGCGGCCTTCGGAAACCTGCCGACCACGGGGAACCAGGTGGGGGATGCCCGGATGGTCACGACGCTGGGCAGGGCATTTAGCTGGTCGGGGGCGGCGTGGCAGCCACTGGCGGCAGACCAGAACGGGACAATGCGGACCAACGATTTTCAGGCGACGAACGTCGTCACAGAAGGTACCGGATGTCCCGAAACCGGGCGCCAGGCAAGGGATGTCAACGGTTTACCACTATTTTGTCAATCCGGTGTGTGGGCTAAGGCGTTCAAACCGATACCTGACACCGTCACCGTCGCTTGGGTGGAGAGCTT
>NZ_JAFLRF010000022.1:65916-66900 GCF_017315705.1 Trinickia mobilis
CTAAGGCGTTCAAACCGATACCTGACACCGTCACCGTCGCTTGGGTGGAGAGCTTCGGAGCAACCGGCGCGACTCGATACTGCCCGGCCGGATATGCCGCCATGTCGTCAAATGCAATTGAGATCCCAAGCGGAGAGTTTTCATGTGAGACGCAGGTTTTCAACAACTCTGCAACGGGGCAAAGCGGCTCAGCGTTTGCAGGATGTGGGCAAGGCGTCATATCTGATTACGGCTACTATCATCAGGTCGTGTGTTCGAAGTTTTATTGACTTGCTAATAACAGATCGACTGCGTGCCGCAAGGCGCATAGGCGATCTCACACTCGACGCGATAGACGGTGTTCCCACGACTAGCTCGGGGGGGCTTCACTTCGTGCATTTCGCTATTGCGACATGCGTGTACGAATAGCCATCAACGGGCCACACCGCTACCGACGTGTCGTACGGCACGACACCTGAAAGTCCGACTCCGTTGCCATTGCTGGGGCAATAGGTGCCCCGAGAATATCCGACACCGCTCACCTTGTACCCCGAGGGGCAAGTTGCCGTCGACATCGCATCCCAGTATCCGTAATAGCCCGCACACCCGGGATCGTTGCCGCTTATGAGAATCGTGCTATTTGCATAGGCCGGAGACCACACGCCGGACTGACAAGGCAATGACGGTGATGGGCGCCGCGTGGCATGCGCGATTGCGAGCAGCCCACCCTCTTACCTATTCAACGCATGCGTCGACAGTCCCGTCCCACGGTTGATTGTGGAATGTCTGTCCTGTTTCTTGAATCCATTTCGTACCGGGCGGGCATGAGCAACTTCCGGTCGCAGAGTTAGCGATAAGGCACAGCCCTGCTAATGGGTTACCGGCAAAGATTGTTCCCGTTTCGTAAAAGGTCGTTCTGCCGGGTCTTACCCACACACCGGATTGACAAAATAGTGGTAAACCGTTGACATCCCTTGCCTGGCGCCCGGTTTCGGGACATCCGGT
>NZ_JAFLRF010000022.1:66910-102493 GCF_017315705.1 Trinickia mobilis
CCGAGGATCATCGAGCGATAAGCGCCAGACGCTCATCTAGGCCGTCGCCCGATCCAAAGCCTCTTACAGGGGGTGCACTAGCACAATGTGCGCGCCGTCGTCATAGTCAACGGGAGCAGTAGGGAGGGGTGCTTTTTTCGAGTCTCGCAATAGTGTGACGAGTTCTCGCAGGAGGAGGTCCCGAGCCCGTGCGGTAACGTCGTCTACGTCGACGCCGTCGACCGCGAGGTGCTCGAAGTCGATGAATCGTAACTGGATGGCGTCCGCGTCGGAGACGATGAGGGCAGGGTAAGGAACCACAGCTTGCGCGATTACCCGTTTGCTGCGAAGCAGAGCCTTTTTCCCGTCGATCTTGGCGACAAGATTCGATGCCTTGAGGTGTGTGTAGCGCTTCAGCATCTGCATCGATTTGTGGCCGCTGATCGTCGCCACTTCCATCATATCCAGCGTGCCCAACTCGAAGAGTCGAGAAATCGCTTCGTGGCGAAGATCGTGGAAGTGCAGATCGGTGATGCCGAGCCGACGAACCAGAAGGCGCCAGGCACTCTTAAAGCCGTCCGACGTGTAGTTGAACACAGGACCGTTCGGTTTTAGGCCGAGCCGAGTCAGGGCATCCACGGCACGCAGGGACAGTGGGATATCCCGCTTGGTGCCGTTTTTCGTCATCGGTAGGTGAGCAATTCGAGTCCGCAAATCGACGTTTTCCCAGAGCAGATTGAGAATCTCGCCTTGCCGCATTGCCGTCTCGATCGCGAGCAGAATGATTGAGTACAACTCGGTGTTTCGATGCTTTGAAGCTGCTCGCAAGATTCTCCGTTCCTCGCCCCATGTGATCCTGCGATCGCGGCCCGGCGGGAGTTTTGGCTTACGAATGCGTGAAACAGGGTTGTCCGTGCAGGCTCCCCATTCGATGATCCCGATGTTAAAGAGGTCACTGAGGAGTGCGAGCTCGAGGCGGACAGTATTTGGGGAAACTGGTCGATTGGTATTTCGCGCGATCGTGTTTAAACGCATGTCGCGATAGTTCGCCACGTCGACGGACGTAACCTCGGATAACTGGCGCTTGCCAATGAAGGTGCGCGCGATCGTTGAAATCCGATATTTTTCCTGTTTGTACCCGCGCTTATTGATCGAGATGCGCTCGGCGTATTTCTTGAGGGCTTCCTTGACGGAGAAGGCGGTTTTTGCGCGAACGTCGGACAATTTGGATATCGGGTTCGGCGAGTCCGGGGTGCTACTCATTGTCGGTTTCAATGGCCGACACGATTTCGGTCAAGGTCACGCCTAGAGCACGCGATAATGCGACGAGTGAGTCGAGGGTAGGAGAGCGCCGGCCTAGTTCCAAAAGGGAAATATAGCTCCGGTCGAGGCCTGCCTCGTATGACAAGGCTTCTTGGGAAAGTTGTCGGTCCTTACGCAGCTTGCGGAGGATTTTTCCGAAGGACCGGTTATGGCTTTTCAAAATCGGGATGTGTTCGAATAGTCCCGAATTGTCACTTTGCTGACAATTGTCGTCATCCGACTATTGTCAGCAAAGTGAGGCAGGCCTTGAATTTGACGGCGGGCTAAGATCGGACTAAGCTAACCATTTCGATTGGAGGGCGTTATGGACGTGATTTCGATGCACGACGCAAAGTCGATGCTTTCGCAACTCGTGCGGCGGGCTGCGAATGGTGAGCGGATCCGGATCGGTGCGTACGGAAAGGCGGAGGCAGAGCTCGTCCCCGTTTCTAGCGGTCCGACGAAGCGGATCGGGGTCCTGAAGGGAAAATTCGAGGTTCCGGAGGATTTCGATGCGCCGCTGCCGGCGGACGTTCTCGACGCGTTCGAAGGAAAACACGAATGAGGATGCTGCTCGACACGAATGTGTTTCTGTGGGTACTGGCGGGATCCGACCGTATCAGCAAAGTTCGCGACCTTATCTTGGCGGACGAGACTGAGGTGTTCGTCAGCGTTGCTTCATTTTGGGAAATCGCGATCAAGCACACAATTGGCAAGCTCGCGCTGGACGTGCCAGAGGCTCGTTGTGCAGCGATCGACAGCGGCTTCCACGAATTGCCCGTACTGGGAGCGCACACGGAAGCGCTATCGAAGTTGCCTCTGCTGCACCGAGACCCGTTTGACAGGCTTCTGGTGGCACAGGCCATAGTGGAACCTATGCGACTGATGACTGGTGACGGCAGCATGGCCCAGTATTCTGAACTCGTGATGCGTATCTAGATCACAGGCAGCAATAGGGATTCTGACCCATTCGAGGAATGTTTCGGTTAGCGGGGGTGATGTGAGGGCTATATCGGTACAGCAACCATGGGCATGGCTGCTCGTCCATGCTGCCGAATATCCAGATCCTAAGAGAGTGGAGAATCGTGCGTGGGCGACCAACATGCGCGGCGCAGTCCTGATTCACGCGGGAAAACGTTTTGATCGGCGTGGCTATGAACAGGTTGTTGCGATGCGGCCTGACCTGGCTACGGCTCTGCCCTCGGTAGGGGATTTCGACATGGGCGGGGTAGTGGGTTGGGGCGATCTGGACGATTGTGTGACGAAGAGCGATTCGCCGTGGTTCACAGGCAAGCATGGGTTTGTGTTCAGCTACGCGGCACCTCTACCGTTCGTGGAGTGGCTCGGAAGGTTAGGGTTCTTCGAGGTTCCAGTTCGCGCGCTGGGCGCCGCAGGCGTGCGAATCCGCCATGAGATCGCCAAAGCCGCAGCGGTCGAGAAGCGGCGGTCAATCCTCTCGCTGGCTGATCGTGGGATGATCGTGGCCGACATTGCTCGCGAACTACGTCTGCCGCTTGCGCACGTGGAACACGAAATGGAACGGGTCCGTCGCGAAGTGGAAGGTGGTCTTTTCACGCCCGCCCTCTTGCCGATTGAAAATGCAGCGCTCAACGGTTAGACACGTCTGCCAAAACTAAAAGACCGGCTCGGGCCGGTCTTCGTTTAGTTATCCATCTTCAGGATGATGGTCCGTCTACCGTGAGGCTCCTGTAGCGTCGCCGTCTTATCCGTGGCAGCGACAAGCGTGGGCGCAACCATCTTGTTTTGGGATGGATCCGCAGGATATGAGACGCTATCGACGGGCTCGCCGATCGCGACGTAGGTGCTGTTGATAAATGCTCCTCTGCTGGGCGCAACGCCGTCGAGTCTCAGCAGGCTCGATTGGCGCTCCTTCAAGGCTGCGAAGTAGTCTGTCGCGGCCGGCTTCTTCTCCTTCTCCTTTTTTGCTGCCTCCAGATCGACTCTCCCGAATAACTGGTCCATAGATGCTGCCGGCTTCGGCTCGCCAGGCGCAGGAACAGGTGCGGGCGTTGCGCGGCCTTGAGCGTTGACGAGGAGCGGGTAGAGTTGCTTCAGGTTGTCGACCTGTGATGCGGCAAGCGTGGGTGTCCCGCCGATCACGCGGTAGTGTGACGCGAGAACAGTACGGAGCTGATTGTCGCCGCCGTAAGCGAGCAGAATCGCAATGGCCCCGACGAGGAGGATGTTGTTTCGCGGATTGGCGGACAGTGCGAGTTTCATGGGATCAATTCCGAAGAAGAAGGCACGTATTCGCGAGAGTCATTGTCGGCGCGTCGCCGTCGCGAACAGATATGGATGTGAAGGTGATGTCTGAGCGACCGGCCAAGCGCTTGATGGCATTCACGAGCGTCGGGTAATCATTGGCGTGGAGTACCAAGCCTTGTGACGCACCACCGTTCTGGACGCATACCCGATAGATGCCGAGCTTCTGGCCGGCGTACTCGACAGGCCTGATGCCTGACATGGTGAAGGCCTGTGTCGGCATGGTCAGGCCGTATTGCTGAACGTCCAGCAGCTGGATGATCGAGTAAAGATCCTTGATATCAGCAGCCGCGGGAAAAGTCTGGCGCCAGGCTGTCTCCACAGGACGCAGTGCATGGTACTTGTCCTGCCAATCCTTCAGCTTTGTCTCAGCGCTCTGCTGGTCGACGACTTTCTGATGCATCGTCGCGTAAGTCGACATGCCGCCTGAATAAAGCACGAGGCAAAAGACTGCGGCAAGCCCGCAGCGAAGCAGTTGATTCTGCTGTTTCATTGGTTTGCTCCATTGCCATTGCTCGCGGCGCTCGACGCGTCCGAATGCTCCGGAAGCGTTGTTTGAATGGTCAGGATCAGTACCTTGCCCGTTGCGTCTTGCTGTTCCTGCCATCCCCCGGCCGCTAAACGCAGGTTCAGGCCGGTAGCATCGGCCAGTTGGGCGAGAATTGGATGTGCCTGGTCAAGCGGTGCGACACCATCAGTTCGTGGCACCCGAATGACCACCTCGAGGTCGGGCGCTGCTTGCCCTTGTTGCGTGGTCTGCGCTGCGCTTGCGCTGTCCTTGGGAACGGCGTTGACTGTAAGGGCTTTGACGCGCCAGGCGTCATGCACGGAAATCGCCGCCAGGAGGGGTTCGACAGTCTGCGCATTGTGGAGCATTGGGTTAGGAGCGGTAAGCCAGGTTTCGCGTGCCTTCAAGACGTCTAGCGATTCGGCGTTCGCGGGTCCGATGGAGGTTAGGTGACGATAGCCGGCCTGTGCATGGCTGAACGCCGCGAGCTGCGACACCATTGCGGCGCCATAGGCGGCGAGTGCGAGAGCGCAAGCGAGGACCGGCAGGAGTGACTTGAAATCGCGGGTGCGACCCAAGCCTGTCGTCAGTTGGTGGACCCTGCGCCTTGCAAAAATAGCTTCACCAACGGATACGAGACCTGGGTACGTGATCGGCAGAAGGGGAGCGGTCCAGATAAACCGTGTGTCGGACTGGTTGTTGAGGCTATCGAGCAGCATGCGGACCTCGGTTTCGTAGCGCTGCTGTTTGGCAAGAATCAACCGTTCTCCCGTTTCTACCAGTTCACCGTCCTTGAACTTGTAGAAGTTCAGGTACGTGCGTTCAGCGGTATGGAAGCCGTTGAATATGATGCAACGCCCTTTTTGCTGCCTGCCGTATCGAAGGATTGAGTCCAGCGCAAACGCGAAGCGATGGGTTGTTCCGGCTGCGGGCAGGTCGCTATGAACCCACACGTGAAGATGGCGAGGACTCCGGATGTTCCACCAAGGAGTGAGCACCCGCGACGGCTGCGCGGTGTAGGCGCCGTCCGGGCGGTCCTTCCCGAGCGAGGCGAAAACAAGTTCGCCGGTCAGCACGGCGCCGGACAGGCGTGCGCCTTGCGCCGATACTGCTGAAGCCTCGCCAAGGAAAGGTACGGCGCCTGTGTGCACCGGATTGGCGGGGCGCGTTTTGAGACTAGCAGTCAGTCGTTGCCAGGTGGGCATCGCGACGCGCGCACCCGACTGGGCCGCAGCGTTTTGTGCAAACACGGGCGCAGCGACCGTGGGAAATGGTTGACTCGCTTGGGAGGCTGCTCCTTTGCGGCTTTTGCCGAATCCCAGTGCAAGACGTAACGTTTCAAAGGAAGGCATTTTCATTTTGATTGCGAGATGGATTAACGAAGTGCGTTCTTGATGAGGTCCGTTGCCTGCAGGAAATAGAGCAGCATCGGCGCTACGGCGAAAGCGGCCGCGATCAATGTCGAGAGACCTTGTGCAACGTCAATGAAACGGTGAATTTGCACCATGCCGATTTTGACGAGTGGTGTCGATGCTGCTTCAAAGTGAATTTGCCCGGAGCCGGTGTTATCCGTCATGCGGAATGCGTTGGTAAGAAACACCGGAAGCGCGTGCCTCGGATCACCGGGCGGAACCTTGTCAAGGTCAACAGCGTTGCTGAATCCCAGCCGGGCGTTATCCCTTACTGCCTCAACACTCGGGACCATGTAATCAAGCAGCAGCGGTTGGGATATGCCGATAGCGTCTTGCAGGGGAATGCTGCACTCCTGCATCAACGCGATATAGCGGGACCACAGGCCGTAGTAGAGGGAGCGGATCGCGGGTCCAAGGCCCGGCACGTAGTCAAGTTTGGCGAGGATAGCGGAGCGTGCGGTGGGACTTTTGAGCATTTGGAAAGCCCACGCGATGAAGCCGAGACCAACCGCGCCGAGTATGGCGGGGTGTTGGTTCACCAGGTCATGCGCGGCAAGAGATAGCTTCATTGCAGAGGACGACCGCGAGCGCTCTGAACCGCTGGCCATGGCGGGAATCACTGACAGCATAAAAAAGATTCCCACGCCCATCCCTAGCACGATCATGCCAACAGGGTAGACAAGCTTTCGCATGGTCGAGAAGATCTCAAGTTGCAGTTCCGCGGTGTTGGCAATCTTCTCGAAGACTGAAGACAGCTTGCCCGACTGCTCACCGATTCGAACCGGAGTGGTGAACATGAGAGGCCAGTATTTTTCCAGGAAGGAGGAGAGAGACTGGCCTGCACGCACGTGACTGTTTGCAGACAGCCAGAACTCCGCACGCTGCCGCTGGAGCTTAGCCATCTCCTTCAGGGAATCGTCCAGCGACACGGTTTTCACGAGCGACGTCATGAACATCGATGCCATGCGGATTTCTTGCAGCGAGAAGGGTTTCGTCAGAGGGGCTTCGGACATTTTTTTCACCAGTGAAAATCAGATGAGCAGACTCGGAAGTTGCGCCTGATCGAGGAGCACCCGTTCGATCGCAGCGTCAAACAGGGATCGCTCGCGGAACCGCGTGAGCTGCGCGTAGTGGAACGTGCCGCGCTCTGCCATGTCATGCAACGCGTTCTTTAACTCCCGACTGAAGACAAGCGTTTCGTTGATGGGAACCACACCGTCGAATCCCGTGCCGTCGCAGTGCAGGCAACCCTTCGGATTCCGTACCTTGCTGTGAGCCAGTTGCTTGAACTGGTGTTCTGATGGAACAGGTAGCGAGTGCTTCTTGCAATAAGCTTTGGTGAGCTCACGCAGGTCATCGAACGGGCGCCGTTCGATGGTCGTGGCGCACTGACACAATCGCGGGATGAGTCGCTGCGCTACGACGAGGTTCATAGCCTCGATCAGGTCGTGCTCGGTCACCATTGCCGCCGTCGCATTGTCGACGTGCGTATTCGAGATGTACGCACGCAGTACGGGGTACGCGAGAATCGCATCGTTCGCGTGGGCGGTCGAGAGCACCATGGACCCTGTACCCGCAGCGCGCACTGCGGCTGCTGCCGACGATCGGCTGCGGATTTCGCCGATATAAGCGAGGTTCGGATCCTGACGCAGCATCGCTGCGACCATGAGGTCATACGTGTTTCTGTGGTCGATCGTATGCTGCACCACACCGGGGATTGAGCGCTCGACGGGCTGCTCTGCGCTGAGCCGGTTCTTCGTGTCCCCGTGCATTTCGTAGTCCAGGGTCAGCGCGCCGGCAATGGTGGTGCTTTTCCCGGAATTGGTCGGTCCGACAAGAAGAATCATGCCCATGGTTTCGCTGAGCGCGTTCTTCAATTCGGTTATCACCGATTGCTTGATCTTCATGTCCTTGAGACTCACGCGTGCTGTCGATCGCGGAATCAGGCGGATCGAAACCGACTCGGGCGAGAAGGCGAGGCCGGAAGAATCGGGCGGTGTGAAACCAAGCCGCAGGAAGATCTCTGCTTCCTGCGACTTGTAGATGAATTGGCCGTCGGCCGGCGCTTGCAGGCGGCCTTCCACGAGCGCTTGCGTATCGGTGTAACGCGCACCGCTGATGCGATGCAGAAACTGGTTCAGTTCGCGCGCTTGCTCGGGGTTTAGTCTAGGCACTACAGGCATTTCATACATGTTTCCGGAGCGCCGGTAGCGTACGAGAACGATCCCGTCGCGCTGCGGCTGCAATGCGATGTTGCTTGAGCCTTTCGAAGCGGCGTAGTCGAGCATTCGTACAAGCAGCTTTTGCACCTCCGTAGAGGCCTGGTCCGGCGTGAACGAGCGGGTTTGATGTTCCTGATCGATTGCGATCATGTCCGCCGTATCGGAGCTCAGCAGTCGATAGATCTCGGTGCGTTGGCCGACGGCAAGGATCGGGCCGTCCTTACATGTCTGGTAGATGTGGTCGTTGGCGCGCTTGTCGCGGGCCATCTGCTCGTATTCCTTGAGCCTGGTGCATTCGGTAAAGACCAGACAGGGACGTCCGGACGGCGTGTCGATCAGGACGGCTTCATACTCGTTGCAGGCCTGCCGGATCAGTTCGTTCGCAAGCAGATGGCTGGGCGACGCCGGCAGGATGGTGTAAAACGCCCGTCCTTCCGTGAGCGCCAGCATTTTCTGAATGTGGGGCCGCAGGTTGTCGATGTGCTCGGCGAGATGGTTCAGCGTAAGCACATTCTTCGGCTTGGACTCAAGAAGCTTTTCGACTTCCGGGCGATCGGCATAGCCGAGTTGGACGACGAGGTCGCCGACGCGAAGCGTTTCGGTGGACAGGCTTAGCTTTGCCATCTCAACGAGTTCTGCGGGGGCCTCGTCTGGCGTATAACCCCAGGTAGCAAGCCTTTCGCGTACTTTAGACGGATCTTCGATAGTGTCGGCGAGGTTCACCGCTTCGGAAAGGTTTGTCATGTCTGTTCTCAGTTCGGAAGGCGATACGTGCTGTCGAGTTGGGACGCCACTTGTACGAACGCGCCAGTCGTGTCCTTGATGGTCGACGTGGCGAGGATCGCGATGTAGTCCTCGGTGATGTAGTTGTAGACACGAGGCGTTCCCCACACGGAGTAGAGATCCGTGCAGTCGAGCGGTACGCCCTGCCAGAGGTATTGGCCGGTGCAGGTTGTTGCCGTCTGTGTGTACCCCGGAATCAGATTGATGAGCGGCGCTGCAGCGCTACCAGGGTTCGGAAATACCTGCTTGTTATTGACGACCTGTTCGTAGACGCGGGCGAATTTCTGAAGCAGTCGACGCTGGGCTGCACGTTCGGCGGAAATCTGGTTCGGATAGTCCGCGCGCGTGTCATACGTCCACCAGAATGAATTTTTACTGCCACACCATGGGCCGAGCGCACTGAAGGCGCCCGAGCCGCAGGCGTTCGCCGATGCTGAAAGGTAAGTGGCAGTGTCCACTGCGGTTTCTCGGCGCTGTGAGAAGACTGCTACCCGCTGGAACTGCCATGTTCCGTCATTTAGTACGCCGCTAACGGCGTAGCTTTGCCAGGGGATCGTCGCCGCCAATCGTTGATCCTGGAAGCCCGGTGTGGATGCGAGTGCACTAATCGAAGCGGGCGGTACCCCCGTCTCGTTGATGCTTTGCATCACGGCACCTGCTGTGAAGCGCGTGTTGATCGCACGCTGCTGCCCGTCAAACATCTGGTCGCGCCCCGCAGTCAACGCGATGTAGCCGTTGAGCAGCGCGATGAACCACATGACGAAGGCGGCGATGATCACTGGCATGGCAATTACTCGAAGATCGTCATGGTCCGCGTACCGCCGTTATCCGTCGAGAACTGGATCTTCGGGTCCGTGGTGTCGGCTGCAGCGGGAAGGGATATTGCTTGGCTCGCGCCTGCCACGCTGCTGTATTTTTGGTAGTTCGCGAGCACGATGGCATCCGTCGCGGGGGCATACTGCACCGCGACGAGTTGCTTGCCGTTGATGTTTGCGTCGCTGAGGGTGATGACCGAATTATTCAGCGTATAGCCGTCGGCGGCGCTGCCTTGGATGGATTCGTGGAGCGTCTGAGTGTTGGCGCTTTGATAGCACGCCTGGTAGGTCGCGTTAAGTCCGACGCCGTCGACAAGCAATTGCAGGGCGCCTGCCGGCCCAGGATTGGTCGTGATGGCGCTAGATGCGATCAGACTTGACGTGCCACAGTTCTGATTGACGACCCGCCAGTTATTCGCGAGACCTGATGCAGTCGTGGAGTAAGCGAGCGCTTTGGCGTTATCGGTGGACCCGAAAAGTTTCGGGGCAACGATCCAGGCGATGATGCCGAGGATCGCCACCACGACGATGACTTCGAGCAGCGTGAACCCGCGCTGCTTGCGCGGCTTGATGCGGCGTTGACGCGGCGCGGAGCCCGCGTTGATCGTACGGACCGGCGATTGGGTTTCGATTTGCATAGCGTTCCTCTAGATCAATATGTCAATACAACGTTGTTAGCGGGGTTGAGGGTATCCGGAGCGACGCCATTCGACACCTGTGTGTTGATTCGGAGTGCCCCGTAGTGAGGGATGGAATTTGGGCCTGTCGCGAGCGGGTTGTAGTCGCGGCAATACTGGATTGTTGCGCCCCACTGAGTGGTTCCGTAGCGGGCCTGGTCGAGGCCAACCTGTGCGAGTACGTTCACGGTCGCGTCAGAGAGGTTGTACCAGCCGTCGTAGCAGCCCTGGTTCGATGCCGGGTTTCCACCAGCCAGGTTCGGCGCGCCTGGGCCGTTGGGTGCGGGATACCAGTTGGTGGTGTCGTCAGCTGCAGCAAGACGTTCTCGCTCGCGGAAATAGTTCTGGAAAGCATTGCGGACATCGTCAATCCGGCTCACCGTGGTCTGGAGCATGGACTTCTGAAGCTGCAGGGTGCTGAAGATCTGCGCGCCGAAGTCGGGTAGGGTCGGTGTCCAGGTGGCTGCGTTCGCCGCCGTCAGTGTCGAACTGAAGCCTGGAATGCCGTTGCCCGATGGATTGCAGCCCGAACCGACCAGTGCGCAAGTGGTGCTGTAGACCGCGCCCACCTGATACGTCAGGGTAATCAGCGGACCACTGCGGAAATACATCGGCATCTGCATGGTTAGACCGCTGGCCTGTTGATAGACCCGCACATTCTGGGCATTAGTGCCGTCATCGTTGATCTGGTTAATGCTCAGCGCTGCCTGCTGGAAAGCACTCGCAAGGGTGCTATTTGTCGGATTGAAGACAGCGCTCACGTACCCGTTGCCAGAATAGGGCGCGGGTAATTGGCCCAACGTGGATTGCGTCCGTGCGCTGTCGAGCAAAACTGATGCGATCGTCTGGTTGGCGAGCGTCTGCGAATCCAGATAGGCGCGCTGGCCCAAGCCGAGCCCTTGACCGATGATGGGGCCGATGATCCTCAGGACAATGCCAAGGATGGCAACAACGATAATGACCTCAACCAGCGTGAAGCCTTTCTGGGTGGTCGGGCCGATGGACCGCTGCGGCGGGGCTTTCGTCGAAGCTCTCACGTTAGCTCCGCTTCGCGATGCTGACTTTGAGAACGAAGTACATCGTTGTGCGCGTACCTGTCTTGTTTTTCGAGCCGAAGACCGCGCTCAGACCCGGCATATCTTTGAGCTTCGTCACGCCGTTGCCGGTATCGTCGCTTGTGTCTTCGCTCAGGCCACCTAACAGGATCAAGTCGCCATCTTTGAGTACGGCCTCGGCAGTATTGACCTGCCGATTGATGATCGGCGTCTGCTGGGGAATCTGCTGGACGTTGTTACCGAAGGTAATGAACTGTGTGCTGCTGTCCCAGCCGACCAATTGGGCTTCAACTAGGGAAACCTGCGCACGAATAATGCCGGTGCGCACGTCGTACCGGGGGTTAATCCGCAGGATAGTGCCGAGGTTGTACGGTACGAGGATGTTTTGCGTGGCGACTGATGCATTGCCGTTGACGCCGCCTGCCGACGAATTCTGTTCGTACACCGTGTAGTGGCGTGTCGTCATGCGGCCGAATTCGACAGGGGTTCCACTAGTCGTCGATACGAGAGGTTTCTGTACGGTCTGGGCGTTTTCTTGTGTCTGCAGATAGGCGTTAAAAATCTGCAGTCCATCCAGTGCGGAGGTGATGCCGAAGAGTGAGCCGGCAGCCGACGCGAGCGAGGTGCTTCCAGTCGTTACAGTCGGGATTTTGCTACCTGTCGGAAATGACACGGTTGTGCCGCCGAGGATGTTGTTGCTGGTAACAGCGCCGTAGCGCCCATGGGCGAAGCTCGCAAAGCTGGATATATCGAGGCCTTGTGTTTCCTTGTCGGAGGTCGTGACCATGACGACCTTCCCCTCGAACGTGATCTGCGTGTTGTACATCGCTTGCACGTCGTTCAGGTATTTAGACACATCGCGCATGATCCAGCGCGGCGCCTGGACGGTAATTGCGCCAGTCTCGGGGTTGATCGAGTAGCGTCCAACCAACTGGGGGGTGTAGAGTCCGTTTCCGCCGACTGGCTGCTCGCCACCGGCGCCGCCGGATGAGCCGCCGATCGCCGCGGGACGAAGCGCTGCGATCTGTGGTCCGATGCCGGGAACCGCCGTGCGGCCCTGTAGTCCGGCTGCCGCACTCGTGTCAGGCATTGACGACACTGCAGAGCCCGCAGGCAAAAGTATCGAGAGCCGATCACGCAGTTCGGTCTTAAGGCTGGTCCAGAAGTTGTCGCTACTCGTAATCGAATTGGTGTTGCCATTCGAGCTCGATCCGTTTGAGTTCGATCCGTTGGCTCCGTTGCCGCCTTGGCCAGAGGTCGCGCCGTAGAGCCCGCCACTGCTATTGTTTGTGCCGCTGGATCCCAGCGAACCAGTCGAGCCGAGCGAACCCGACTGCGAGTTGCCCGATCCGTCGCTGCTGCCCATGTCGATCGTGGCCGAAGTGTAAGAGGTGGTCCGGTTGCCGATGTTGATGGTCCATGTCTGGCTCTTCATCGGTTCAACGGTCACGATCTGGGCCTCGTCGTCGATCTCGTAGTCGAGGCCCATGGTGGCGAGCAAAACCTTGAGCGCCGTTTCGCCGTCGACGTTGCGAACACCGAGGCCGCTGTACGTGTAGGTGTCGAGAGGGAGTGACGACGTGACGTTGATACCGTTGTCACGCAGCATCTTCAGGATCTCAAAGGCATTTACGTGGTTTCTTGGGATGTAGCTGATTCGCTTGCTTCGAAGCCATTCGCGCTGCTTGGCTTCTTGCTGAGCAGCGGAGAGCTTTTCGAATTCGAGCGGGCTGTCCCCGGTGTGAACCTTCAATGCCTGGCGCGCCGCTTCGGCCTTGGCATCGTCCAGTTCCTTTTGCGCCTTGGACTGCAGATCAGTGGCGTCCTTGCGGTAGTCGGAGGCGCATCCGCTAAGCACCAGACTCATGATGAGAGGCGCGAGGGCATATTTCTTCATGGTGTCGTGTTTCCTTGCTGACATTTGGTTACTTGTCGGTGACCTTGATTAGGTGATCTTGCGGCCATGTATCGATGTTCACGATGGCGGACGCGCCTTGAGCAATGATGGATACGGCTTCAAGAAACTCGCAGGTGTAGTGACGCGCGGTGCTGACCTTGATGTAGTTCGAGGCACGCCACTGCACGTGGTAATTCGCCCGCGCGGCCCACGCGTCCAGGTTTTCTTTAAGAGTCTTGCTTGGGTCGAGGTCCCACTTGGGCGAGGCCGTCTCCGACGGTGCGCTGAAGTCCGAAGGCGTGGGTTGCGGCTTCGCGCGAGCAAGTGTTTCGGGGGCCGGTGCGTTGCTGTTTGTCGGCTGTGCAGTTGGTGCGTCGGTGACGGGCTGCGTTGCAAGGGGAGCCGTGGCGGTAGAAGCTTTGACGTGTGGTTGGTTGTCTGAGGCCATGCTGCTGCTTGGGGCGGCAGCGGGCGTGGACGCGCTCATCTTCGAAGAAGACGGTGTTGCCGGGGGCGGTGCGGTTGCTATAACCGACGAGGCAGAGGATTCGTCGGGCGCGCTTGCAGTAGCACCTGTTTTTGGAGCCACGGGGGCTGCGGTCGATAATTGTGTCGGCAATAGCGGAGGGCCGGAAGGCTGAAAGCTGACCTTGATCAGAGCGCCCTTGTTGACTGGGGGCGCGACAGTGCTCCCTGAAGTTGAGGGCAGGGGGGCGCTGACAATAGTCGTCGTCGCCAGTGGCGTCGCGCCGGCGATTGGTGTTGTCGCTGAGGTAACTGCGGTGTCCGTGGACGGCGTTTGAGTTTTTTGCGATTTTGCGGGAACGGTTTGTCCGTCGTCGGTGAGCGGGGTCCACGTGTGAGCCGCGGTCTTTCTTGGTGCGCGTGCGATCTGCGCGGTGGAATCGGTAGCTTGCAACGGCGCGGAGCTAGGCTTTGGCAAGGCTTCGAGCGCAGCGGCGAAGGCTTCGATCTGCTGGTCGTCTTGGCTGTCGCTGGTCGGAGCGGGGGCGGAACGCCGGCTCGGTTGTGGCGTGGGCTTGCGTTGCTCCGAAGCAGCGACAGGCGTTGCCCGGAAACTACGGTCGCTTTGGCTGCTGGGTCGGGTTTCCGGGGCGTTGTGCGGCCAGGTAACAGGTGGCGTGGCAACAACAGAGGGATATGGATCCGTCGGCCTACTGGGCACATTACGAGCATCGTCCTGCCAATATGACGGTATCTCGGCGGAGGTTGTGCGAGCGGGTGGGTTCCCCGGCGCTTGAGCGCTTGGTACGTTCGGCGCGGCTGCTGGTTGCGTGGGCGCTGCTTGTGCGGCGGGGTTCAGGAACGCCTGGATCAGATTGAGTGCTGTTTGGGCGTCGAGTTTCCCTTGCGCATTTATTGACAAGAGTTTGTTTGCGATCTGGACGCGAACATCGCTGCTTGCAAGCGCGTCGCTATCTTTGCCGCGCTTTGAGGATGCGGCAGATGCGATCGCTGCGGCAGCGTCCGAGGCAGTATTCTGCTGTGCCTGCACAACGGCGGGCTGCTCTGCGGGAGCGTCGTCGATCGCAGCGGGCATAACGAAGACCCGCACGTAGGGCGGGGTTGTGCCGTCGTCATAGGTGGGGGCCGGGCCGTCGACGCTTAGCGCGAGCCGGGAACCAGAAATTCCCATGCCGAGTAACGCGTCACGGACTGCAGTGGCGCGTTGTTCAACGAGCGTTTTTGATTTGCCGTGGTCGGTGCGGGCGACGATTGCAAGGCGCGCACCGACCGCGAGGTTGTTGAGAAAATCCTGAAGAGCGTTGAGTGCCTGCCGTGTGGGCTTGCGTGAGCCATTGGGGAACGCGACTGTGATGTTCGGAGTGGTCGCGAAATAAGGGTTGGCTGTCGTGGCGTAAGCTGCAGCTGGGTCGGCGGCATCGGTTCGACCATCCAGTGCGCGATACGACGCTTGTGCATGGCCCATCGCGCAGCAGACGAGCAGGACGGCGAGCGAGACTTGTTTCATGTTGCGGACAGACAATGGTGTCATCGCACAGGTTGGATAAGTCAATGAAAGTATGTACAGATTATGCATTGGGCCTTGCACAAGTTCAACATAGATTGCATAATTATTTTCATGTTGCGAAGAGGATGCTGCCGTTGAGTCGTTTTCACTGGTGAAAATCGGCGGCGGACGGGCGTTTAGCGGGAGCTTTGTGCGCTTTCCTCCATTCTTGAAGACACGACCTATGACGATCACTGCTGCTGAATTCATGGCCAAGACTCCCCGCAAAGGCGGGGAGAGGGTATCCCGCCTCCGGCCGTACGAGACGGAAATCCTCGCACTGCGCGAGAAAGGCTATTCGTACAGCCAGATCCGCGACTTTCTGCTGCAAAACGGCGTGTCCGTTGTGACGGAGACGGTCGTGAGCTTTATCAAGCGCGCGAAGCCTTCCGGTGGTGCGGAGCCTTCGGAAGATGGGGCAGGACAATGAGGCGCGACGATCCAACGGCGGCGGCGTCAGAAGACGAGGCAGAACTCGAGTTGGACTTTTCCGGGCTCTCGGAAGCCGAGCGCGAAGCATGGAATCGTAGCATCGAGAACATTAAACACAACCTCGGCCCGTCTGTCGTTGCGGCGCTTGAGGACCCCGACGTCTACGAAGTGTTGCTAAGCCAGAATAGCTGGCTTTGGATCGACACGATCAAGCGCGGATTGATCCCGCTCGAGGTTAATGGAGAGCTTGTGCGCATGCTGCCTCAACATGCGGACATGCTGATGCGGATCGTCGCGCCGATGCTCGGGACCACAATCAGCGAGGAATCGCCGATTCTGGAGGGGGAGCTCCCGCTCGGTGGTCACCGATTTGAAGGCATCATACCGCCCGTCGTTGCGCGTCCGATTTTCAATATTCGGAAAAAGGCCATCGCGGTCTTTACCCTGAACGACTACGTTCGACGGGGAATCATGACGCTTCGGCAAGCGGATGCAATCCGTCAAGCCGTCGTGAATCGATGGAACATCCTCGTGGTCGGAAGTACGTCATCAGGCAAAACGACTCTACTGAATGCCATCATGGCCGCAATCGCGGAACTCACTCCAGATCACCGGATGGTGATCATGGAGGACACGCGCGAATTGCAATGCGACATGCGTTGCGTGGAATACCTGCGTACGAGCGACAGTGTTTCCATGCAGACCCTGCTTAGGGCAACCATGCGCCTGCGTCCCGATCGGATTTGCGTCGGTGAAGTTCGGGATGGCGCGGCGTTGGCTCTGCTGAAGGCATGGAATACAGGGCACCCAGGCGGATGCGGCACGATTCACGCGGACAGCGGCCTAGACGGGCTGACCCGTCTTGACGAGTTGGTGCAGGAAGCGTCTCCGTTGCCGCGGCCAGCGCTCATCGGGCGGGCGGTCAATATGGTGCTCTTTATCTCGAAAGATCCGACCGCGCCGGCAGGACGGCGGTTGAAAGAGGTCCTTGAAGTTAAGGGCTATGACAAGCGCTCACAGGAATACTTACTGGAACCGATCTGAGGGGGTCTTCTATGAACCAGTTTGTTTGTCGCGGCGACTTCACTGAACTGTGGAACACGCTGTTGATTTCGTGCACCGTGGCGTTGATTGCTATCGCTGCGCTTTTCAAGAATCTTGCGCGGATCCGGGGCGCCGTGAGGAGGGCAAAGCGAAGCTGAAATTGACCAGTAGCCACGATTCAAGAAACCGTCTTACATTGCAATAAAATCTGATCTATGGAGTAGTCATGATGCTTAACCGTATTGCGAAAGTGCAGTTCACACTGCTTCTCTGGCTCTACATGGTCGGCGCGCGCGCCACCTCGATGCCGTGGGATACAGGCCTGTGCAGCTTTGCTAACGCTCTTCTCGGCAAGACTGCGTTCTGTATTGCGCTTGCTGCAATTTTTGGTGCCGGCTCGAAGCTGATTTTCGGCGAAGAAGTTACCGGCATCGTCAAATCGCTGCTCGCGATCGTGATCGTGATCGGGATTTTGGTTGGTGGTGCGTCCATCTACCGTCTCGTTAATCCGGGCGGCATCACCTGCAACACATGAGCGACCAAGACGTCCTCCAGGTTCGGCACGTTCACAAGTCTCTTGAGCGCCGTATCACGCTTGCCGGTGGGGAGCGTGAGCTCGTGCTGTTCTCGATGCTCATCGGCGTGACCGAAGGGTTCGCGTGTTCGGGCAGTTTTGGCCCGCAATACGGGGTGCCGGTCGGGATTGCGATCGCGGTGGCGTTGCTGTTTGTTGTTAAGCGCATGGGGCGCGCTGACAAGCGGATGTCGAAAGTCTTGATTCGGCATTTCAAGTACCGACGCTACTACCCTGCTCGTGGGCGTCCCAACGCCCTCGTTCCAAAGGTGCGGGACTTTCGCTAACGATTTGGCCGGGCTTGATCATTTGATAAGCCCGGCCAAACGCATTCAGGTGACTGAGCATGTTCTTTCAGAACGAATTTCGCGACAAATTGACTGGCTTTGCCGACTATCTGCGATATGCATCGCTGATTGACCGTGGCATTGTTCTCGGCAAGGGCGGTGAACTGATAACTTCGTTCCGACTGGTCGGCAAGGATACCGAATCAAGTTCCGCGCGTGAGCTGGAGGCGATATCGAACCGGGTAAATTCCGCGGTCCTGCGCCTCAACGCAGGGTGGATGATTCAGTGCAATGGCTTTCGGTTCGAGAGCTCGGGCTATGCTCCTGAGGGTTTTTTCCCCGACCCGGTGACGAGGTTGTTTGACGAAGAGCGGCGCCGCCAATACCACGAAGAAGGGCTTCACTTTGAAGGTCAGGCGATTCTGACGTTCACCTATTTGCCGCCGTACATGCTCGAATCCAAGGCAAAGGAATTTCTCTTCGAGCAAAGTGAGGACCTAAGCGGCAAGAACGCGGCGATCGGCGCTCAGCATCTCGCGTATTTCAAGGAGACTGTCCGAGACATCGTCAACGAGTTGCGCATCGAGTTGACGGAGATCGAGCAACTGCTGCCGTACAAAACCCATAACATCCCGACCAATACGACTGTGACGGTCGATCCCCAGGCCGGGTTTCTGCACTGGTGCGCGACGGGTATCCGGCAGAACATCATCGTGCCGAAATACATGGCTGCGCTCGGGCTGGACACCATTATCGGTAGCCAGGACTTCGCTGGCGGCACGATGCCACGCATCGGGAAGAAGTTCGTCAAGACCATTACGGTTGAATCTCTCCCGGAAGGTACGCACGCGGGCATCTTGCATATCCTCAATACGATCCCCGTGGCTTATCGGTGGTCGACGCGGTTCATTTTCGAGGAGGAATCGATCGCAGAGAAGGAGATCGAAAAGCACCGGAAAAAATGGAAGCAGCAGGTTCGCGGCTGGACTGACCAGTTTCTGAACAAGCAGAACGGATCGATCAACCACGACGCGCTGAACATGAGCCAGGACGCTGATCTGGCAAAAGCACTTCTGAAGAAAGGGTCGGTGGCATTTGGGTACTACACCTCGGTGATCGTTCTCTACCATGAGAGCGCTGACATTCTTGAGACGATGGCCGATCAAGTGTGCGACGCACTACGGCGGAAGCACTTTGTAGTGCGAGACGAGGACCTGAACGCTGTCGAAGCCTTTTTAGGTTCGCTGCCTGGGCACGGATATGAAAACATCCGTCGTCCGATGATTCACACATACAACCTCGCGGATCTCTTGCCGACTACTGCTTCGTGGCAGGGCCTTGAGGAAAATCCTTGCCCGATGATCCGTGAGCAATATCCACATCCGGATCGGGTAACAGCGCCACCGCTGTTTTACGGGAATAGTGCAGGTCAGACGCCCTTCCGGGGTTCCCTGCACGTGGGTGACGTGGGTCATGCGCTGGTGGTCGGCCCGACCGGCGCCGGCAAGTCGACCAAGCTGGCGTTCCTCATTGCGCAGTTCTTTCGGTATCCCAATGCGAAAGTTTTCGCCTTTGATAAGGGGTACTCCGCCTACGTGCTGAACCAGGCTTGCGGCGGGATTCACTACAACATCATGGCCGAGGGCACAAAAGTCGGGTTCTGCCCGCTTGCCCACGTTGACAAGCTTACCGAACGCGCATGGGCAGAAGGTTGGGTCGAAACCATGCTGGTTCTTGGAAAGGTGGCGGTCAACTCAAGTCGTCGGCGTGAGATCCGGAAGGCGCTTGCGGCGGTCGGACGTCAACCGAGGAACCTGCGAACCCTGCACCACTTCGTGTCGATCTTGCAGGACAAGGAGATGCAGCGCGCGCTCGAGTACTACACCACGGGCACGGGCGCTGGCGGCATTCTGAATGCGACGGAAGACACGCTTGAGGCTTCTCACTTCACTGTCTTCGAAATGGAAACACTCATGGAGATGGGCGACACGCATGTCGTCCCTGTCCTGATGTATCTGTTCCGATGCATTGAGCGGCAGCTTGATGGCTCGCCAGTGCTGATTGTGCTGGATGAGGCGTGGCTTATGCTGAATCACGAATTTTTCCAGGAAAAGTTGCGTGTGTGGCTGAAGGTTCTGCGTAAGGCGAACGCTTCGGTGGTCTTCGCCACTCAGGAGATTGCGGATCTCCATAACTCGGCCATCCGCGACACGATTTACTCGGCGTGCATGACGAAGATCTTCTTGCCCAATACGGACGCCGACGAAGAAGTGTCGGCTGCGTACTACAAGTCGCTTGGACTCACTCCGCGCCAAATCTTCTTGCTGTCCAAGGCGACTCCGAAACGGGACTACTACTACGTTTCGCCCTATGGGCGTCGTATGTATCAGCTGGCACTCGGGCCGATCGGGCTTGCGCTTACTGCCGTTGCGGGAGTGGCAAACACGGACAAGGCGAACGAGTTCAAACGCAAGTATGGATCGAACTGGGTGCACGAGTGGCTGCAGGACCGAGGCGTCGACGAAGAAATGCTGGCCTTGTTCAAGCGGTACGCGGCAAACCAGTCGCAGTACAACATCGACAAGTTTGCGGCGTAGCCTAGTACCATTTTCACCAGTGAAAATACAACATTCAATAAATAATGTTATAATGTCGGAAAGGTAAAAGGAGAGCGAGATGCATTACTTCTGGCTGTTGGTGGTCTTCCTGGTGTTTTCGCGTGTGACGGTCCCAGTTGCTCATTTCTTCGTCGGGTTGCTGGCACAGGCGTTCGGCTACGTGGCCGGGCAAGTTCTGCGCGTGGCCGTCAATCACTGTCGCCGGGTTGGCTTCAGGCGCGCCGCGCTGCATGGAGCCTTACTTGCTGTACCTTTTCTTCTTGTGGGGTAAAAATGCTGCGAATGATCGGGCTTATGTTGTTGGTGACCTGTGCCGTTAACGCACGGGCAGGGCAGGTGATGTGCAGTGGCACAGTGCCCGTCTATAGCGAGACGATCACGATTCCGGAGGCCGGTCAGCCTGGCCTCGTGTTCGTGGGTATGTATAACCCGGCCAAGACACAGGCCGACTATCTGGCACAAAGTGGAGCGTGGGGGACATACCAAGGCGGACTCTATCCGCCGTACGGTCGCTACGACGCTGGGCTGCCAGGTAGCGTTCAAGTGCTCGTGCCATTGCCCGGAAACGATGGAACCACGAATGCCGTGCTGGGGTGGACGATGTACGTCGGATACGGCGTGTTGACCCCTGACGCTCAGGCACAGGTGCAGGCAAGACGCTCGGCCCTTAACTCGATGAGAGCCCAGCGAATAGCTGCGGGCACGTGGAACGCTGCATACGACAGCGACGACCAGTTCAAGTGGTCGCTTGTCCAGAAGGACCTGACGGACAACGGAAAGTATCATCTGTCGCTGGTGATCCCGCCGTTGAATTGCAACCCGCCCGATACCGGTGGGGGCGGTTGACCCAGTAAAATGCCAACCCGCCGTCGTCTGTCAGTAGCAGGATCAACGGAGTTCAGAATGGAAGAATTCAGCAAGGTCGAAGCGGAGAAGCTCGGGGCGTTTGAAGAAACGGCCCTGAGTTCCGAGGAGGCTGCGCAGGCCGAGGTCGGAAAGCGCCCGGGCGACGGCGATACGGATGAAGGCGCGAAGAAAGCGGCGCCCTTGGCATAACAACACGTTGGGAGAATGGCAAATGAAGGTTGGAATTTTCGCGGCAATACTGGTGTGCGTTCTGTCCTTGACTGGCTGCAACAAGGATGGGCCGACCGCGGCGGCGCCGACGGCTAGCGCAACGTCAGACAACGACAAGGCGCTCAGGCAGTTCATCCCCTGCAAGAAAGACATCGATACCGGCAAGGTAATTTCCTGCCCGAACTAGCCTTGAGCAGTGATATTGGTTGAGCTCGCCAGAGGGTGGGTGGGGGCGCTACCGAGTTGGCGTCCCAGGTCGCTTGGAAGGAACTGATAGTCTCACCTGGACGGCTCACTATGACCTATCTCGCCACAGCGGCCGCGTCAAAGCGGTCTGTATCCAATGCATCTCTATCGAGACGCGCCTGCGTTCTCTCGTTCATAGCTTTTGCCCTGTGCTCGCTTTGCGGACCAGCGCTGGCGGCAGACCCATATGCGCAGGTGATGAGCCAAATGCAGACGGGCTCGCTCAGCATTGGCAACCAGATTGTCCCTGTCGCGTTCAAGCTTTTAGGATCATTGTTCCTGATCCAGTTTGCTCTGCGCAACTATAAGTTGGTATTTGAGGCTGCAAGTGGTGGTGAATTCATGCCCGCCGTTTCGAAGCTGATTATGGCGATGATCTGGGTTGGGTTTTTAACCTACCTGATCACCAACCACTACGATGTCCTGAATCAGATTTTCAGTTCGTTCGTGCAGCTTGGGCAGCTATCGTCTGGTGGGACGTCTATGAATCCGGGCGACATCATGGAACTCGGGATCACCCTGCAAAACAACCTGGTGGCAGCGTTTAACGCGGCGACAGGCGCAAACGATGGGCTGATAGCGGCAATGAAGAACTTCTTCCCGTCGCTGATGCTATCGGTCGCATGTATCGCGATCCTTCTCGCTTTCTTTTTGATCTCACTGGCGGTCGCAATAGCGACGCTCGAGTTCTACATGATCGCAGCGGCTGCGCCGATTGCTTTCGCGACAGGTGGTCTCGACGCTTTGAAGCAGGCTAGTATTGCGCCGCTACAAACAATGTTGTCTGTGGGTTACCGAATTCTGATCCTTGGCGTCATCGTCGGCATGGTTCACAAGATGGCGGTTGTATGGGACGCATCTTTTTCTGGGATCAGCGCGAATGACTGGACTGTGATCTGGGAGGCTGTTTTTGGCAGTGGTCTCGCTGCGGTTGCTGCTTTTTCGGCGGGCAAGATTGCCGGATCGCTGGCAAGCGGGCAGAGCAATCTTTCGGGCAACGACGCAATGTTCGCTGGCCTGCAGATGGTGAACACGATCGCCAACGCTACGACCGCTATCGCGTCGGCCGCAGCGATCGGTGCGAACGCATTGCAGTCAGGTGCAGGAATGGCCGGCAAGGCGATGGGCGCCGATGGTGCCCAAGGCTTGGGCAACATGCTGGGCAAAGGCTATGTCTCGATGGCAGATGCGTTCCCAGGTGGATCGAAGGGCGGGACGATGTCTAATGCGTCGCCAGGTGGTGCTGCAGGCGGTACGCCGTCCAATCAACGGGTGGCGAACGAACTGCTCGGACCAATGGGTTCGGGTTTCACGGCACCTCCGCCGACGTCTCCGGATGCGGCGGGTTCCGCAGACATGCCGAGCGACAAGTCTTCGGCGCCGACGGGCGAAACCGGTCAAGACAAAGCGCCGACACCGGCCGGCGATGCTTCAGACGCATCCATTGGGGCTCCGACGGGAGGGGGCGCCGGCAGTCCCACGAACTCGGGCGATGCGAATCTTCACAAAACCCTTGAAAAGATCAATCAGAGTCTGAACAGCGGCGGCCAATCACATGCGAACAAACTGGCGTCAGCGGGCATGGAGCAGCTGTCAGGCATGCACGGCAATGACGCGGGTGCGGTGCATGTCCACATCGATCCGCGGGCAGCAGGAGAGTAATCATGACCGCACGTCTTAAAATCAAAATTGCCTTGTCAGTGGCTATCTTCGTCTCGGCCGGCAGCGCCCCGCTTGCGGAGGCAGGTACTGTCGCCGGAACGGGTGGGTCTACTGAAGTAACCCAGATCATGAACAATCTGGAGCTTGTCACCCAGACCGCCCAAAAGGCGCAGTCCTACGCGCTCCAGTTACAGCAGGCCGTGACGAATCCCAATACCCCGTGGTCTCAGACGATGGATGCGCTAAACAACGTCCGTCAGGCCTACAACACGGCGCAGTCCGTCGGCTACTCGATGCAAAGCGTGGAAAGCAACTTCTCGAATTTGTACAAGGGCTATGGGCAGAGCGGGAACATGCTTAACAGCATCATTAATTGGGGCAACCAGACCCGCAGCGCAGTGCAGGGCGCACTGTCGTCTGCCGGCTGGACGATGGATCAAGTGGCTACCGAGGACGCCTTAATCGACAAGCTACGTCTGCAGGGTCAGACGGCGGTGGGACAGATGCAGGCGGCACAGGTAGGAAATGCAATCTCTGTTGAATTAGTGCAGCAGCTACGCCAGCTTCGTCAGTTGCAAGCAGCACAGGCGCAGGCTCAAGCGTCGTATCTCGCGGGAATCAATGAAAAGGCTGCGGCCGACGACTCGAACCTTCGAGCCTTCATTCCCAACCGGAAGGCGCTGCCCCAATAAGTGGTCAGCACCGGCAGGGGTCTTATGCATTGCCGATGCTGTTCATCCTTGGAACTTCCAATGCGGTGTGCAAGGGGCTTGAGAATCTGTGCAAAGCCCTATATGATTTGTGCAAAATGCATTATTTATTGTTTTCACCGGTGAAAATCCGAGGGGCAATGCGAATGTTTAAGAGGAAGCCGCGCGATTCAGCGCAAGTCCAGCAGTCCGGCGCACCCGTCCATGTCGCTGTACCCGCACCCGAAGGAGATGGTCTGGTTGATGCGACTTGGGCGCGAGCCTTCCCGGGAGGGACCTCTGCGGACGATTTCGATCATTCGATGTCGCCGTGGGCGAGAGCGCAGAAAGCGTACGACGATCGTCAGATGCGGCTCGCGGCGCACGCTCGAAACTGGCAGCGGGCTTTTCTGACTTCACAGTTGCTGAGTGTGTTGATGGTCGGCGTGGTGGCCTACGCCGTGCATATCCCCAAGATGAAACCGGCGCCCATTGCTATTGACCAGCTGGGCCGCTCAATGCTCATCACGAGTGACCAACCGGAGGCAGTTCTCCGGGCAAGGCAGGAATACCGGGAGACGATCGATTTCATCGAGAATTGCCGGACGGTGATCGCGGACAAGATGGGCTTGCGAAAGATTCAAGAGCGGTGCTATTCGCGTCTGCCGGACGACTCCGCGGCGCGGAAATGGGTGTTGTCGCAGCAGTCCGGCGACAACGACCCCTTTGTAATCGCCCAAGATCACTCGGTCGAGCCTTCGGTCACCACCGCATTGAAGTTGTCGGACGGAAATTGGGAAGTGGAGTGGTCGGAACAGTCGATCAATCAGTCGGGCGCAAAGATGGGGCCTCCTGTGAAGTACAAGGGACACCTGACGGATCAATTTATTCCAGGTGATTCGGAAAAGGCCCTGCGCCAAAACCCGAGCGGCTATTACGTCCAGACGCTGAGTTGGGCAAAGATTCTTTAATTCAGGGGGTTTGATCGTGACGATTCGGATGCGATCTTTCGTGGGCCTACTCGGCGCAGCGTGCATGGCGTTGATGCTGCCGCTTTCGGTCCACGCGGCCGGCAAGAAGGAATTCAAGTCGCTCGACGATGCCGTCATGGATCAGGTGCGGCAGTGGCAACAGACCAATACGATCAAGCCAATCGTTTCTGACGATGGCACGGTCATTTATCCGTTTGGACAGTATCTGCCGACGCTGACGTGTGGGGTCATGCACGCGTGCGCAGTGGACCTCGAGCCGGGCGAGACTCTGATCGATTCGTCTCGCGGCGATACGAAGCTTTGGCAACAGTTCATGGCGAGCTCAATAGATGCATCCTCCGGCAAGAAAATTTCGCACGTCATTTTCAAGCCGCAACTGAATGGCATCGAGACAAACGTGATGCTGTTCACGGATCGTCGCACGTATCACATCAAGCTGGTTTCGCCCGTCGCTGAAACCGACTACATGAACCATATCGGGTTTTATTACCCCGACCAGATTGTTCAGCACTGGAACGAGGCAGCAGAGGCAGGTCAGGCGGCAGACGCAGCCAGAGCCCGCAAGGCTGATCTTCCGTCAGTGTCGTTGGACAAGGTCGACTGGGGCTACACGATCCGCGGCGGCGACGCATCAACGCGCCCGGTGCGGGTGGGCAATGACGGCACGCGAGTCTGGATTCAGATGCCAAAGTTGATGGACAAGACGGAGGTGCCAACGGTGGTCGTGCTGGACGCTGACGGGAAACCGCAGGATGTGGACAGTCGGCGCGCCGGACATGATGGTGAGTTTTTCATCGTCGACAAGCTGTTCCAGAGGGCGCAGCTGCTTTGGGGTGGTAGTGATGGTGCAGTTACGACCGTCACGATCATCTGGGACAAGCAGAAGAAATGGTATTGGTGAGGGGCGACTGTGAGCGAAGCGAATAAGGCAGAGCCGAGTTTCGGCGCCGCACCGCAGCGTCTCGGACCCACGGCGATCAAGAAGAAACCACGGGGCTTTCGTGGCTTGAGCCCGAAGGTGAAGATGCTCGCCATCGGAACAGTTGGCGGATTGGTCATGCTGGTGGTAGTCGCGGTCTTTAGCCTGCCTGACCCGGAGGTTGCTGCCAAAGAGGCGCAGGCCAAGGCGCTGGAAAAGAAGGCAAAGCAGGACGAAAAAGCATCGGACGATGGAACACGGGCATCAACGCCAAAGTCGGTCGCGGATGCCGCCAACGGCGTAGCACAGCCCACTCCGGTATCCGCGCCGGCAGCGGCGGATGCGGCCGGGTCGGCAACAGGTAGCGGTGCGCCGGCGAGTGCGCCCAGTGGAGCCGGTACGTCGACGGCTTCGGGCGGGCGTGTGGATCCGTTGGCGCCGCCTGGGGGAGGGCAAGCGGGCGGGCCAGGAGGCACTCGGGTGCCGGGAATTAATAACGGTCAAGGGCAACCTGCGCAACTGACGGCGCTGCAGCAGGACGACATGCAGCAGGAACTGACCCGACGGCAACTTCTTAGGTCGGCGGCCGAGTCGAAACTTTCTGACTCGACGTCGACTCAGGGGTCACCGAACGCAGCAGCGGCTGCGCCGGCTCTGCCTTCGCTGGGTGGACTGTCGTCGCAGGCCAATCCGCTGGGTGGAGCGGGTATGGGTGCTCAGGCGTCGGCTGCGGACGATCCCAACAAGCAGATCCACAAAGAGGCGTTCCTGAATGCAGCGGCGACGGCGGTTCCGTCGACGTACCTCAGTACGTCCCTTCAACCGCCGCGATCGCCCTATCAGATTGATCTTGGCTGGGAGATCCACGCGATGATGGATTCGAAGTTGAATTCAGACTTGCCAGGCACTCTGCGGGCTCACGTTAGCGAAAACGTTATGGATTCCGCTACGGGACGGTACGTCCTCATTCCTGGTGGGTCGAGACTCATTGGTCACTACGATTCTCAGGTCGCGTTCGGACAGTCGCGCGTCTTGGTTGTTTGGGACACGATCAAGTTTCCGGATAGCTCTGAATTGCAGATCCAAGGGATGCCCGGAACCGATCAACAGGGCGCGGCCGGCTTGACTGGAGATATTGACAATCATCTTTGGCCGATGCTCAAAGCTGCAGTGTTTATGTCAGTCATTACTGCTGGTGCGCAACTCTCCCAGCCTCAATCGTCGAATGCGAGCGGGACATATAGCGCCCCGACTGTCTCGCAGCAGCTGACCGCCCAACTCGGTCAGCAGCTTGGCCAAACAACCGGCCAGATGATCTCGCGCTATCTCAACGTACAACCTACGATCACGACGCTTCACGGCACCCGTTTCAGTATCCTTGTGAAGCAGAACATCGCTTTCGATCATCCCTGGTCTTGGCAGTAGGCCGTACTGATCCACTCGAAGTTGGGCCCGCGTTACGGCTCTGTCGTTCGCGGGCTTTTTTCTTGATTAGTTGCTGACTATTGGCAGTGGGTGGATATTTCTGGTAGATGTAGCATTTCGATGTTGCGATGCGGGCCAATAACCTTTATCTTGCTTTCGCTTTGAAGGCATGTGCGCATCCGCACTTTGTCCATAGGTACTTATTGTTACAAGTGGGCATGCTGAATTTGCTACTCTGGTTTCGAGACCTCCTACAACTATCTACTATGACGAATGCTCCACAACGGTCTGATTTCATTCAGACGCGCTGTCCGGCGCAAATCATTGCGTACCTGAAAGGGTTAGCAATGCTGCGGTACGGGAAGCTTTTGGCGCTGCATGACGACATGCTGCGTAAATTTCTGGATAGTCGGCCGTGGGCTGCCGAGCCGCCCTTGAACTGGCGAACACCAAAGTCACCGCAAGCGATGGCCGGAGACGGACCATCGCAGACCGGATGGAAGACCTTCAACATACAGGTGTCTCCCGAGCTCAAGCAAGAGATCGAAGACCGTTGCGCCGAACTTCAGGTCTCGATGTCGACGTTTTGTTACACGGCGATCTATTGGTGGTGCAAGTACATCATGCCGCCACGGTAGGAGAGGCCTCGCTTGGCGAGGCCTTTTCGTCTCGTCATTTTCACTAGAGAAAATTTAGTACAATATTATTGTGATGTTGTAGTATCATACCGTCATGGGTAGGGAGCGAGGCATGGCTAAGAAAAGGGAATCCGAAACTGAAGCGATCACGCTGCGAATCGAGAAGTGGGCGATGGCGCAGTTTAGAGCGTTGGCGGCGGAAGCCACAGTCAAATCTGGCGGCGCTGTCGCAGTCACTGCACAGGATCTCATGCGTGACTGGTTGGGTAAGCATCCACGTCTGAAGAAGCCAGAAGGAGTGGATGGCGGTCCGGTTTGAATGCCGGGATGGGTGTGTAAGGGGGCGGGCCGATGTGGCAGGTACTGGGCGGTATCAGTCGGTCTGCGTATGATGGCGCCACGCGCGCACAACGCAATAGGATAGCCACGAATGAGGATCATTACCGTAATTAATCAGAAAGGCGGGGTCGGCAAGACTTCGCTCGTATTCAATCTCGCCATGTGCGCGGTGGAACAAGGCGCTCGAACGGCGGTTATCGACCTCGACACGCAAGGTAGCGCAAGCCGGGCTTTGACGGGGGAATTCAATATCCACCGCGAGTACGAAGGTGGTGCGGACGCGCTGATTTTGTCGGATGACGCGGTCTCACCTCACAAGACATCGCACGGCATCGACGTTTTCCATGGCCACGACAAGCTGGACGGGATTGACAACGTCGAAGGTATCGAAGACATCGCGTTCTCTACGGATATGCGGCAGCGCTTGCGGCAGCTTCCCTATGACGTCATTGTCATTGACACCCCTCCGGCGATTGGTCTGCGCCATATGGCGCCGCTTTACTGGTCGGATCGTGTCTTGATCCCACTTGAGCCGGAAATCGAATCTGTGATTGGCATGCAGAACGTCCTCGATTCGCTTGAGCTCGTGCGCGAAGACAATCCCGGCGTCGTCTGGATGGCCGCGATCAACAAGCTGAAGGTTTCGTCACGCTCGCACAAGATGATCCTCGAGTCCGTTCGCTCCAGTTATGGCGATCAACTTATCGCCGAATTGGGCGACCGCGTTGCCGTTGCCGATTCGCGCCAACAGGAAATGCCGGTGCCGGTGTGGCGATATCGCGGAGCGGACAAGAAACTCCGCGACCTCTGGCTGAACTTTTGCAAAGCCGTTGTCTGCTAGAAGGCAGCGCGTGGACAACGGTCTAATCGACACGATTTGGGAACGAGACAATGAAAGCAACTCTTGACAAGATTCAGCAGCGTGCCGCTGCGACGAAGGCGAAAGGTAACTCGGCGGGTGCCGGTATGCTGATGATCCCGATGGGCAAGATCAGCTTCGACCCGGATCAGCCGCGGCAGGATTTCCACACTCTCGACGGGGAAATTGCGCCGGAAGTGATGGAGAAGCTGAAGGAGCTCGCCGATGACATCAAGGCTAACGGTCTGATGCATCCCATTACGGTCCGGGAGGTCGAGGACGGATATGTTGTTGCTGTCGGCGAGCGCCGCACGCGTGCCTGCCAACTGCTCGGGATGACCGAGATGCCCGCTAAGGTTCGCAATGACCTGGAGGGGGTCCGGCTCGAACTCTATCAACTCGCCGAGAACATCCAGCGCGACGACCTGAACGAAAACGATCTCGCACGCCAGATCAGCAAGATCGTCAAGGGCGGCGGCATGCAAAAGCAGGAGTTGGCGAAGGCGTTCAACAAGAAGCCGGCATGGATCACCCGGTATCTTGCATTTGCAGATGACAAGAACCGCGAGCTCTGGGTCAAGCCTGGCTATATCACGAAGGCGTGGATTCTGTATGCGGTGCTTCAGCTTCCGGAACATATTCAGCAGGAGGCCCTGCAGACGCTGAAAGAGCGCGGTGGCGGTGAACTGACCTCGCAGGAACTCAAGGCGCTGGAAGCGATTGCAAGGCAAGAAAAGGACCGGGCAACGCAGGCGGCGGTTGACTCGGCGGTTCAGGCTCAGGCTTCCTCAACGAGCGGCGCTGCGGCCACCAAGAGCGCGGGCAGCCCGAAAGGTGATGCAAAAGCTAACGCTATTGCCCAGCTTCTCGGTGACGGTGCCGACGATAACGGCGACGACGACGGATACCGTCCGCCGGCGGATCTTGTCGGTGCACCCGGTCCGCGACTTAACGGTGGCGGCGCCTCAGCCCAGCAGCCGTCGTACGCGAACGACGATCCGGCGCATGATTTTTCCGGACGCGAGCGGGTGGGTGCGCACCAGATGAATGCTCTGGCGACTTCGACGGTGGCTTCCCGTCTCTCGCTCGGACAGCTTGTTGCGGTGTTCGACCGCCTCGGCAAAGGCAAGAGCGAAGTCGGCGAAAAGGTCCGTGCGGTTGCGGTCGATTTCCGCCTTGACGAAACGTCGTTGCGTTCGCTTCTGGAAGAGTTGGGCGAGGAAGTGACCGATTTGCCGTCTACCGCGCTTCCGTTGCGTCTTGCGGAAGCAGCACAGAAGCTGACCAAGCGGAAATAAGGTCCGGAGACGCAGGGTAGAGGCCGACAGCAATGTCGGCCTTTTTACTTATGCATGATTTGTGGTACTTTAAGCACGGTGTGCAATCTTTCGCCTTGTTACAAAAAGGTGTTCAAGGTTGCCAACGTAAGTGCCGATATAGACGAAGCAGGGTTAAGCATGCAATTTCCCGTCGGGATTGTTCAGTATCCATTTGAGCGCGAGAACGGCAAACGTGTCCCCGTGGTGTGGGATGTGCGGTCGGTTGTGAATGCGCATCTGATGTTTGCAGGCAAGAGCGGCGCCGGAAAGTCGACGCTGTTGCGAAGGGCGATCAGCCAAGCTGCCGCGAGTTCGCAGGGGCGCGTCCGGTTCCACGTTTTCGACAAACAC
Organism: Trinickia mobilis; assembly: GCF_017315705.1. GTDB lineage: Bacteria > Pseudomonadota > Gammaproteobacteria > Burkholderiales > Burkholderiaceae > Trinickia_A > Trinickia_A mobilis. The sequence continues at coordinate 97,347 of NZ_JAFLRF010000022.1, forward strand.
GGTGATCTCGGAACACCGGGCGAATCCGTCGTCCGCTTCTCCGAGTCGACGCCGTACGGCTGCATAAATCCCCTCGAAGTGAATCCAGACCCGCATTTCGGAGGGGTCAGAAGGTCCATTAACAAGTTCCTGGTTGGGGTCAATCGTTCACACAAGTTAGGCGCGCGCCAAGTCGCCGCCATGCGAAGGTTGCTCGGGGAACTGTACCTCTCGCGGGGATACACCAAGGAGCCGCACACATGGATTCCGCAAGATCCAACAGAGATTGCGGAAAAGATGTTGGGCAAAGAAGACCGTATGTTCATTGACGTCTCATATTCACAGCGCGACGCAGCGAAGGCAGTTGGCGCGCGGTGGGACGGTGATCTCAAGAGTTGGTGGTTGCCGATCGACAGATACGAAGGTGATGCATTGATCTGGCAGCCCAAGGTTCTATTCAAGACGCCGCCGACTCTCGAAGATGCCGTCAGCTTCGCCTATCGCAAGCTCCAGGCGGTGTATCTCGGCGCCAACGCAGCGGTTATGACTCACGCCCTGGACGTGAACCGTCAGGCCGCCAAATACCATCGTCTCGCCGTGGAGTCCAACAAGGAAACACGCGGCGCCGAACTGGAAGCCATCGCGAAGAAGCGAGAGAATGCGCGCGACAAGGCGATCGAAGCTTTTACTGCCTATCTGGATTCCGTGCAGACGGGTCGGGAGCTCGAGGACTTGCTTGATTACCGCGGGCTAGACGTAATGAGTTCAATCTACGACCGGCTCGTCAACATCAACGACTACGGGATCTTCCGCAGCGAGCCGCCGCCCTTCGATCCTTTGTGCGGAGTGTGGCGTCGCGACATCAGCGCGATGGCGGATGAGGAGGCGGACCTGTTCGTCCACTTTTCGCTTTCCCGGCTCGTCGATGAAGCCTTTCAGCGAGGCGAGCAGGATCACGTTTGCGACATCGCGGTGCTGGATGAATCGGACACATACTTCAATGACGAGGAGGACAACATGCCGAACAAAATCGCAAAGCAGACGCGAAAGTTCGGGTTGAATCTCTGGGCGGTGTCGCAGTCAGTGTCGAACTTCAGCGATGCGTTTCTGGAAAATATCGGCGCGAAGATCATTTTCTTCCTCGATCAAACAACCCATGATAAGTCAGCGCGGAAGCTCGGCATCGATAAGAAGGAACTAGAGCATTTGCGGCCGCGGTACAACGCGCTCGTGCAGATCGAGAACATCAACGATGGCCGATCGACCTATCGGCGCGTGATCTGTTCAGAAAAATAACTGAGGGGCCTGGCCGGGCAAGGGTGCCCGGCAGGTGTTAATGTGGTGTTAATTTAGTGTTGACAAGCTGTTAAAGCGGTTGGATACTACTGTCACACTACGGGGTGTTTTTACGAGGAGTTGCCTGATGCAAGCGCTGTCTATGAAACAAGCTGCAGTCTTTTCTTCGCCACGCGTCTCTGGCCTGCGCGTCATGGCGGATACCAGGTCCGTGATGACGGCTGTGAAGGTAAAATTCACGGCAGAAGATCTGGCGGGTGCGGAGCTGGAGCAGTCGGAAGTATCCGTCGCGATGCGGCGGGGTGAATTTTCGCTGGGCGATGCGGTGCAGTGGTTCGATGATGTGCGCATCAATGCAGCTTTGGCACTCGATGATATGTGACCGGGAGAGGTGTCACGCTGCCGGCGTTTTTACTGGTGAAAATTGGACCGGCTAGCGTCGCACGCGGCCGGTCTTTGCTTTTTCACATTTGGCGGTAGCGCGGGGCAATCGCGCTCGTTTCGAGAGGCTTGATTCTTGATGGCAATGAATGGGGATGTGTTCGATCGCTTGGCAAAGGACACGAAGATGTCTCCCAAGTCGCTTGAGGCCGCGCGCCTTGTGATGGTCGACGGCATGCGCCCCGGCGAAGCTGCTGCCAAGCTTGGCTTGCTCTTGCCGCAAGTATCTCGCAGCACGAAGACGCTCTATGAGAAGGAGCGGGAACTCCGCGAGAGCGGGCAGTTGGCGAGTCCTGAGACGGAAACAGTCGAACGCAACCTGAATGCGAGTTACACCCTGGCAGTGCAACGGGCGCGTGAACAGGCGGGAGAGGAAACTGTCCTGTCGGCCGCTGAGCCGAACAAGTCGTACCTTGGGACGGCGATCGCTCGCACTGACATGCACGTCGTCCAGGACTTGGGCCGTGGGCAGTTGGTCATTCATGAATTGGCGAAGCTGCAGCGCGTTCCCGTCATTGGCAGCATGTTTGATATCAAGTATTCAGAGGATTTGCGTCGGCCTGCGCTTGTCGTTGAGCAAGTCCGATCGCACAAACGGGGAGGCATTTCCCGTTAGGCTTGCGACCTGCCAGCAGGTCGCGCGTAGGCTTCGCGCCTACTCTTTTGGCGGTCTGTTCAACATTTATTGTAGGTTGTGTCATGGCAAGTCGTAAGGGCGGTAAAGTCGACGTGTCGTTCTTCGATACGGACAAGGGATTCAAGGTGGCCGGGAAAGGCGTCGAAATGACTTTCGACCTCTTGTCGGAATTTCGCGAAATGGCGCACAAGGAAGGCTGGCCGGCGCAGCCGGTTGCTTCGGTAGAGCGGGCTGTCGTCGATCACTACGTTGGACTGGAAGTTGACGTGCCTGTCGGCGAGCCAAACCTTTTTGAGGGCCTGAGTGCTGCAAAAGGCAGTGAGGTTGTGTTTGCGCCTGAGTCGGGGGGGTATCGAGCGAAATTACCATATCATCCGGCGATCGTTTCTATGATGCGCGGCGTGCCCGGTGCGGCGTTCGATGGTGAGTCGAAACAGTGGCGTATTCCGGTGGAGTCGCGCGGCGCGCTCGTTGGCGCGTTGGCAGGCGCGGGCCAGGTCCTCTCCGCTGTCGAGGCTGCGCGTGAACAGATCGGCGCCCAGGCCCGCCAGGCGATCACCGCAGGACAAACGGGTGCGGATCCAGACGCTTCCGTCCGTATTACCAGTTTCCATCGGGCAAACTGGATCTACTCGGGGCCGGTCATCGCGGCGAACCCTCATTTTGTGGCGCAACTGGTCGACGGACAGAAGGAATCGGCGCAGGTTGTCATTCATCAGTCGGCCGCCCTCGATCGGCAGGTGTACGCCGGTGATGAAGTCGGCGTCAGCTATGACGCTAACGGCACCGCGACGGTGCTGACGGGGCAACAGGCTCGCGAGCGGCTCGGCGAGCTCGCGCGGGAGAAATTTAACGCGACGATCGGCCAGAAGGTCGATGGAGTCCTTGTTGCGCGCTCCGATGGCGGCATGCTGGTCTCGCTCGACTACAACCCGAAGGCTGCGGCCCAGTTGTATGCACTGAAGAAGTACGATGCGGACGGCGTTGCGTTCAATCGTGATCTGGGGGGCTACCTGGTTTCCGACGACGTTCTGGGGCAACCAGGTGCTATGGAGGATCTCTCGCGCGCTGTGCAGAACGTCCGTCGCGAAGTTCGCGAGGAGGCCGAGGCGCGCAAGGAGATCGACACAATCGCGCAAGAAAAGTTGACTGGAGCCCGCGTCCAGTTCGCGCAGGGCAAGGATGGGGAGTTCCAGTCAGGCCAGATCCTGGCGGTGACTGACCGCTATGTGCTGCAGTCCGCTGGCAGGGAGTACATGAAGGCGCATGATGTGGGTCGGCTCGCCCAGGTTCCGGTTGTAGGGCAGACGGTGACCATTCGATACGGTGCCCAAGGAAAGGCGGCCGTTCAGGAGCGAAGCCAGTCGCAAAGCCAGTCGCGTAGTCGTTGAGGGGTAGCGTGGGCTCTCAGTCCACGCTTTATTGTTGAATTTTTGAGTGATTGGAGGGATCCATCGTGGGCGTTAGAGAAGATTTTTTTCAGGCTATCCATGCGCAGGACGAGAGGAAGGCGCGTGACATCCTCGCAAAGAACAATTTCAACCCGAATATCCGCGAGCGGACGAGTGTGCTGGGTGGGACGCCCGCTATTTCCTTGGCCGTTCGACTCGGACTTCATGAACTGGCCACCGATCTCGTTGCGCGTGGCGCCGATGTAAAGCTCTACGACGGTGGTCTCGCACCCATTCACATGGCGATCGATGCGCGCGGTGTCGATATCCTCGCTGCCCGCGGTGCAGACGTGAACGCGCCTTGGCGGAAGGACGGAGTGGACTTGCCGAAGGGGACGACGGCCCTGCATACGGCCGCGCGCGCAAATCGACCAGAATTGGTCCAGGCGTTGTTGAAGGCCGGCGCGAACCCCAACGCCAAAGACAAGGATGGCTTCACGCCGCTGCATTACGCGGCGTCGCGAAGTGAAATCGTCGCGCGGCAATTACTTGAGGCCGGCGCACATGAGCAGATGCGAACCAACACCGGCTTGACCGCTCGCGAAATTCTCGAGCGCCACCAACCGGGACTCGCCGAAGAATTGGGCCGCGGCAACGCGGTACTCGCAAAGACGCTGCTGGAGCAAGGCGCGGAACCAAATGTGGTCGGTACAGGCCCGGTCGCGAAGCCATCGCCGAGCACGACGCCGCTGCACTTTGCAGCTATGCACGACAACGCCGAGATGGCTCAGATTCTCCTGGCGCATGGCGCGAACGTCAACGCTGTTGACGGGCAAGGCCTGACACCGCTGCACTACGCTGCAACGCAAAGCCAGGGCCTGGTCGATGTTCTCCTGAAAAATGGGGCGGACGTCACGATGAAAATGCCGACGGGTGCGACCGCGAAGGAACTCCTCGATCTGTTTGGCGCTGAGCGCATGAAGGGCGCTGGCGCTTCGCCGAAATCAGTCGAGCCGAGCGCGATCAGCGTACCGGAAGTTCAGGCGCCGTCGCTTGATGTTAAGGCTCCGGACGTGGTGGCTTCTCAGCCGGCCCCGCGCAGCGTGAGCGATCCTGACTTTTCGCGGGAATCGCTGCTCGATCCGCAGCAGTTCGAGGCGAGCGTGAGGCCCTATGCGCGGCAGTTGGGTACTACAGAGGAGTTGGCTCGCACGTACCTGGAAATTATCCGCGACGGTCGGCCTGACTTTTCGCGGGAATCGCTGCTCGATCCGAAGCAGTTCGAGGCGAGCGTGAGGCCCTATGCACGGCAGTTGGGTACCACAGAGGAGTTGGCTCGCACGTATCTCGAAATTATCCGCGACGGTCGGCCTGACTTTTCGCGGGAATCGCTGCTCGATCCG
>NZ_JAFLRF010000023.1:0-87491 GCF_017315705.1 Trinickia mobilis
AACGAACGTCGGCTGACACGACAAACGCGCACCGACCATCAAATCTGCATTCGGTGTGCTAAAACTAGCGCTTACGTTAATTCTAACGTGCACAAATCTGCTCACGCAGACTGGTTTCGCTGGGCAAACGATCGCCCCTGCTGAGGCGAGCGGTGCGAGCGCCGCCACCAAAGGTGCCTTTCACACTCCGGTGCGGCGAGCCGCCCCGGCTGGCGAGCCAATGCTCGCGCAGCACACCTCTGTACGCTGCATGAACACCACGCTATCGCAACCCCAACGCGCTGATACCGCTGAAATTGACTCATGGATACAAATACCGACATCGAGCTTCTAACAACGCTGGAATTCGCCTTTCTTCACGCCGTCGAGCTAATCGCCGATATGGACCAATCCCTTTCTACCTCGGAGGGGCTTGTTTCCGTGGTCCCTCAGGTGGTGCTTTGGATGTTGAAGGAAACCTCGCCGGACGTAATCGCTGAAATTGAAGAAAGCGGCTTGCGGGAGCCCTTCATTTCTCTGCTCGCTGAGTACGCTGCGCTCCGCCGAACGGCGCAGAAGCGGCTTGCTTTTTCTGCGTACAGCAACAATGAAGTTGAGCTTGAAGCTCCCCTGCCCTTCCGTATTACATACGACCACCTGAGAGAAGCGTTGTCGCTGGGCGACGGGGACGATGTAAGACCCGCATTTCGCAATGCCCTCAGCTCAATACTGCCGATAGTTCAGGAGCGGCTGCAGATGGTGGATGAAATCTCGTGGGGTGACGAAGAAATGGCGGGCCCATGGGGAGACGAGTTCATCGAACAAAATGATGAACACGCTGAACCGCTGTTTGACCACTTTGAGGCATACCAGATTAGCGAGCAGCTTTCCGCGCCGCTCGATAATTCCAACGCCCCCCTCGAACTAGCCACGATTTGGTTCAGGTCAACGCTCGACTCGATGGATGACGGACGCCACCTGCACTTCTGGTCAACCGTCTACACGTCGGTACTGGGTGAATGGCTTCAGCTGGCCGCACCGTTTCTCGCAAAGTCCGTGGAGACAAACGGTCTCATCCCTGCTTTTTACAAAGCGGCCACATCGTACGTTGAGACTATGCGCGACATCGAGCGCCTCTGGCATAGGTTGAGTGAACCGTTGCGTTCATTGTTATCTCACTGCACTGTCGATGCGGAAGAGGCGGTCGGTATCATCGCGTCGATGCTCGAATTTCCCGAGCACGAGGAAGCTGCTCGGGAGCTGACTGCGCGAATGGTGTACGCGATGTTTTGCCGGCGCCTGAATCCAGACCGAACAACCACGACTCGCGAGCCTTACCAGTTGCTAGCAAGCAATACCGTTTTACAGACTATCAGGCATGAGGCCGCGTCATTGGAAACATGTTATCTGGTCGACTCTTCGGCGCTGCCGAAACCATTTGAGGAACGGATCACCGAACGGCAATGCATTGTGGTCCGGCTACCAGAGGAACGTCTTCAACTGCTTGACCAGCTTGCCCGCGATGTAGGACTGACAGGACTCTTCTCGAAGATGGCGGATGGAAGTCAACAACGCTGTAACCTGACTGTAAATCATGCGTTCTGGGCGCTCCAGGAGCAACTGTGGCCGATGATGTTCAGATTTCGAAACGAAGTGCCGGTGCTTTACGTCTTCCCGGAAATCTGTGTCCTTGTTCTGTACCGCTTCAATCATTTTGTCGACCTGCGACGAGTCGCTGATGTGCCATACCGCCATTGGGATTCGGCAACGTTGAATGACGGTGAATGGCGGCACGCTGCGAAGCACTACGTTTCTCAGCTGCCCGACGGGACGCAGGTCAAACCAGTAATTCTGACGAAAGTGGCGGATCTGACGACGCGTGCACCTCTATCTGATTGGGCTCAAGCCATGGAGGCGCGCGTTGAGGTGCCCACTGTCTAGTCCTCCTACTGAAATCGTGCGCCCCGCGCGCTTTCTATCCGGAACCGGCGCCCGTGCCGGTTCTGTGACGTAATCTCTTCGCAAAACGTTACGCCCCACGCCTCTACTCGACGTTGTCGTTCACGTCAGTCAGCCGCACCATGTGCGGCTTTACCCCCTCGTCTTCGTCGTCCGCCGTAATGGGCGGATGAATCAGTGCGTCAAGCCGCGCCTTCGTCGCCGCGAATTCCGGCAGCGTGATCTGTGAATAATCGCGCGGGCGCGGGACCGGCACTTCGATCAACTCCTGCACTTCGCCCGGATGCGCCTTCAGGACCAGAATGCGGTCAGCGAGAAAAATCGCCTCGTCCAAATCGTGCGTGATGAACAGGACGGTAACGTCGATGTTGCGCCAGATATCGAGCAGATGTGTCTGCATCTTTGCACGCGTCTGTGCGTCGAGCGCGCCGAACGGTTCATCCATCAGCAGGATGCGCGGCCGGTTCGCGAGCGCTCGCGCAATCGCTACGCGCTGCTTCATCCCGCCGGACAACTGATGTGGGTAGGCGTTCGCGAACTTCGCGAGGCCGACCAGATCCAGCCATTGCAGCGCCTCGCGCTCGGCGTGCACGTTGCTGTGTCCGTTCATCTTCAGGCCGAACATGACGTTCTTCTTGACGGTCAACCATGGAAACAGCGTATAGCCCTGAAATACCATCCCGCGATCGGCGCCCGGCCCCTGGACAGGCCTGCCGTCGAGCAGCACGTGGCCGCTCGTCTGCGAGTCGAGCCCGGCGAGGATGCGAATCAACGTCGACTTGCCGCAGCCCGACGGACCGATCACGCAGACGAACTCGCGCCGATGAGTCTTGAAGCTGATGCCATCCAGCGCCGTGATCGCGCCTTGCGACGTCTCGAAGCGCTTGCCAAGGTCGTTGACCTCCAGGATCACCTCACGGGCCTTCAGGTGCTGGAAACGGGCGCGCACCGCGTCGGACTGAATGAGGTATGACGGGATTGGTTGCGGATTTAGCATGAATGAGGTCCTCTAGATGCGGTGCAATAGACCGGATCGCATAAACGTGCACGCTACGCCTTCAACGTACGATCCCATGGGAACAGTTTGCGACCGACGAACGCCAGCACGAGATCGGTGCCCAGTCCGATGATGCCGATCATCAAGATCGCCGCGTAGACGTTGTCGAAATGCTCATATCGCGCCTGCTGGGTGATGTACCAGGTAATGCCGGAAGTGGTGCCGACCAGTTCTGCGACGATCAGATAAGTCCACGCCCACCCGAGCAGGATGCGCTGGTCCCGGTACAGGTCCGGCAGGATGCCCGGAACCACCACATGCGTGAGCAGCCTGAGTTTCTTTGTGCCGAGCGTCATCGCCGCTTCGAACAAGCCGTAGTCGAGCTTGCGCGTCGTGTTAGCGATGATCATCACCTGCTGGAAGAACGTTCCGATGACGATGATGGCGATCTTGGGTGCGTCATAAATGCCGAGTATCGCAACCATCAGGGCACCGAAAGCGGGCGCCGGCAAATAGCGGAAGAACTCGAAAGCGGGCTCCTGCAACCGTGCGACCGCGCTGTAAGTGCCGCAGACAATGCCGATCGGCACGCCAATGGCCGACGACACGACGAAGCCCCAGAAGATGATCTGGATGCTGTGCCACAGACTTTGATGCAGCCAGACGCCATCGTGCGATGCGGGTGGCGTCGTGAACGCCGTGTAAAACGCGCGCAGTACCTCATGCGGCGCCGGCAGGTACACGGGGTTAGCGGGCTTGCCAGCCGGCAACGCGCTGTGAGTCTCTCGCGCATGGGCCAGCTCGTCGGCGAACACGTCCCTGTCGACACGCATGCCGCTCTGGAAATAGTCGACGCTGCCCGGGCTCGTGACGAGCACCTGTGGATGCCAGACAAACGGCACATAGCTGAGCACGCACCACACCGCCAGCGGCAGCAGGAACGAGCCGACACCCAATATCCACTTGCCGCGCAAGGATAGCTCGCGGCGCACGGCGAACCATTCGGTCCGGTTAATCATGGTCATGGGATTCTCCGTTGCATGGTTCGATTGCCCCTACCGTGCACTTCCGTCGATGTTGAATTGATTCGCCACATGCTGCTCATCGCGCATGACGGCTCGCAAGATAAGCGCGCCACCCCCCAAACGCGGTGATGTCGGTCGCGACGTCGAGCGCGACGCTTTCGCACAGGAAACCGTAAACCTGCGTACCATCCACGAGCGTCAGCGTGCCGATGCCAAGCGGCGGTGGTACCTCTGCGACGAAATCACCGAACCCGGCGAGCGGCATGTTCCACACCTCGATTTCGATTGCTGCACCACCGGTCGCCACGCGCACGAGACCCGGCCTCGCGACGGCCCCCTCCGACGCCGCGGGCAACGCGTATAAGCGGTAGGTCGGCGCGGTAGTGGTGCTCGCAGCGAGGCGCGCGCCTCGTTGTGTCAGTTGCCCGTTCAGTGGCTCGCCACTGAGGTGTGCGCCGACCACGGCGATCCGCACGGTCGCGTGCTCGCCCTCGCCCGCTGTTCCGCCCGTCGGTACGGCGCGCAACCTCCGCTCATCCGACGTCTCACCAAGCCAAGCCCCCGCCAGATCGAGCAGAACGGCATCCTGATGCGCACGTCCGACGAACGTCACGCCGAAGGGCAGCCCGGCATGCTCCCCGGCCGCGCAGACACCGGCGGGCACGGCAAGCGCAGAAAGGTCGAGCAGATTGACGAAGTTCGTGTAGTAGCCGAAGCGCGAGTTGACGCGGATCGGATCCGCTTCCAGCTCGGCGATGGTCGCAGTCGTGGCCGACGTCGGCGTCACAATCGCATCGATCTGGTGCCAGACCTCTTCGGCCTGCATGCGCAATACGGCCAGCCGGTCGAAAGCGGCGAACGCGTCCGCCGCGCTCCAGCGCGCGGCGCCGCCGATGATCTCGCGTATCACCGGATGCAGCTTATCCGGCTGCGCCTCGGCGAATGCGCGAATCGCGGCGAGCCGCTCGGCCACCCACGGGCCCTCGTACAGCAGGCGAGCAGTTGCCAGGAACGGCTCGAAGTCGATCTCGATCAGTTGCGCACCCGCCGACCGCAAGCGCGCTAGCGCGGCATCGAAAGCCCGGGCGTACGAAGCGTCGCCGAAGAATTCGAGTTGTTCCGCGCGCGGCACGCCGAAGCGTACGCCGCGCAAGGACCGTGGCTGTCCCGACTGGGAGGACTGGGACGACTGGAAGGACTGGGACGGCGGTTCGGGCGGTTGCCACTCACGCGCATACGGATCACCGTCCGCCACGCCGCGCGCGACGTCGAACACACGTTGCGCGTCGCCGACTGAGCGCGCGAAGATCGATACGCAATCGAGCGACTTGCACGCCGGCACGACGCCGAGCGTACTGAGCACGCCCTTGGTCGGCTTAAGTCCGATCAGCCCGTGAAATGCCGCCGGCACGCGCCCCGAGCCAGCCGTATCAGTGCCCAGCGAAAATGCCGCGAGACCAAGTGCAACCGTGACCGCAGAGCCGGAACTGGAGCCGCCCGACGCGTAACGCGGATCGAGCGCGTTGCGGCATGCGCCGTAGGGTGAGCGTTGCCCGGACAAGCCGGTTGCAAACTGATCGAGATTGGTCTTGCCGATCGGAATTGCACCCGCCGCAATCAGACGTTCGACGACCGCCGCGCTCCGCTCGGGCATATAGGCATAGGCCGGACAACCGGCGGTCGTCGGGATGCCTGCCAGATCGATGTTGTCCTTGATCGCAAACGGAATCCCGTACAGCGGCAAGGCGTCCACGTCCAGGCCTTCAAGTGCGTCGACGTATCGCATCATCTCGTCACGGGTCAACGCGCGAATCCACGCGTGATGTGGATCGTCGCCCGCCGTACGCGCGGCAATCGCTTCGACCCGTTGCGCGGGCGTGAGACTGCCATCCCGATAGCGCGCGTGCAGCGACGCGATCGACATCGGCTCAAGTAGATCAGTGTGTGGGTTCATTTTCACGCAGCCTCCTCGCTAGCGTCGGCCGCAACGTCGGCACGCATCACCATCAACCGCTGGCCGGCGACGACAGCCGCGCCCGGCGCACAGTCGATTGTTTCGATCACGCCGTCTTCGTTGACGGCAACAGATAATTCCATCTTCATCGATTCGACGATCGCGACCACCTGCCCTTCGGTCACGCGCTCGCCCTCGCTCACGAGCAGTTTCCACACGCTACCGGACACATCGGCGACGATGCTCCGCTGGCCGGTTGCCAGTGCGTCGTCCGGCGCACCGGCAGGCACCCAAGCCGCGTCGCCGCCGGACTCGCCCACGTACTCGGCTAGTCCGGCCGCCTGCCAGCGCTCGCGCTCGGCATCGAAGGCCGCCTGCTGCATTGTTTTGAACGCGGCGATCGATTCGGCCTCTTCGTGCAGAAAACGGTTGTACGCGCCGAGGTCGAACACCGAGTCCTCGATCTTCAGGCTCGCGCGACCCGAGATGAAATCGGCACGCAGTTCGGCAAGTTCGGCTTCGCTGACTTCGTAGAAGCGGATCTCGTCGAAAAAGCGCAGCAGCCACGGCTTGCCCGCCTCGAATTCGCGCGTGGTCCGATAGCGGTTCCACATCTGCACCGTGCGGCCGACGAACTGATAGCCGCCCGGCCCTTCCATCCCATACACGCACAGATAAGCGCCGCCGATACCGACCGCATTCTCGGGCGTCCACGTGCGCGCCGGGTTGTATTTGGTCGTCACGAGCCGGTGGCGCGGGTCGAGCGGCGTCGCCACCGGCGCGCCGAGATAGACGTCGCCGAGTCCCATTACCAAATAGCGCGCATCGAACACAATGCGCTTCACGTCGTCGATGCTGGCGAGCCCGTTGATGCGGCGAATGAACTCGATATTGCTCGGGCACCACGGCGCATCGGGCCGCACCGATTGCATATAGCGCTCGATCGCCACCCGCGTGGACGGGTCGTCCCATGACAGCGGCAGATGCACGATGCGGTTCGGCACGCGCATATCGGCGACGCCAGGCAATTCGCGCTCGGCTTGCTGAAGATGCGCGATCACCGTGTCGCGCGACAGCGTCCGGTGATCGAAATGCACTTGCAGCGAGCGGATCCCGGGCGTCAGATCGATGATGCCCGGCAGCCGATGTGCATCGAGCCAGTTCGTCAACGCATGCACGCGAAAGCGCAGGTTTAGGTCGAGCACCAGCGGGCCGTATTCGACCAGCACGTTTTGATCGCCCGAGCGGCGATACACGACACCCGTCCCTTCGCCCGCGTCGGAATCACGGTAGAGAACGCAATCGGTGGCGCTCGGCGCGCTGTTCGGCGCAGGCATGGACGCCGGCTCCTGGACCGGAACCGGCGCAAACCGCACCGTGTCTCCCGGCCGCAGTTGCCCGAGCTTCCACAACTCATCGCCGACGACGGTCACCGGACACACAAAGCCGCCGAGGCTCGGGCCATCCGGCCCGAGGATCACCGGCATGTCGCCAGTGAAATCAACCGCGCCGATCGCGTAGGCGTTGTCATGGATGTTCGACGGGTGCAGCCCTGCCTCGCCACCGTCCGCGCGGGCCCACTCCGGCTTCGGCCCGATCAGGCGCACGCCTGTGCGGCTGGAGTTGTAGTGGACGGTCCACTGCGTTCCGTACAGCATCGCGATGTCATCCGGCGTGAAGAAGTCCGGCGCGCCATGCGGACCGTCGAGCACGCCCAGCGTCCAGTCGTGCGTCAATTCCGGCACACGGGCCGGATCGAGCACCGCGCCCGGCTCGCCTCGGCCCGCGTCGACGGCGAGATGCAATACATCGCCCTTGCGCAATGCGCGCCCGGCATGTCCGCCAAACTGGCCAAGCGTGAACGTGGCCTTGCTGCCGAGGTAATCAGGGACCCGCAAGCCCCCCTTGAGCGCGAGGCACGCGCGCATGCCTGCACCGGTCACGCCGCCCAGCTTCAGCACCGAACCTGCGGCCGCCCGCGTGACCTGCCAAAACTCGACAGGCTCTCCATCGAGCGTCGCGGCGAGCGGCGCGCCACCGAGCACGAAAAGCGTAGTCGTGTTGAAGCGCAGCGTCGCACCGACCATCGCACATTCGAGCCCGGCCGCATCCGGCGCATTGCCGAGCAACTCGTTCGCGAGCCGGAACGACAGATCGTCCATCGGCCCGGAAGGCGGCACGCCGATGTCCCAGTAGCCAAGCCGTCCCGGTGTCTGCTGCACCGTCGTCTGCACGCCGCCGTCGAGCACGTCGATCGTGTGCGGCATGAACATTAAGCGCGACAGGAATGCAGTCGTCTGCGCACCGCGCGCGAACGTATCCGAACCTGCGATTGCACGCAGGTAGTCGAGATTCGTCTCGATCCCGTAGAGTTGTGTGTCGTCGAGCGCGCCGCGCAGCGTGGCGAGCGCGGCATCGCGCGTCTCGCCTTTGACAATGACTTTCGCGAGCAGCGGATCGTAGAACGCGCTCACTTCGGTGCCGGCGTCGACCCATGTCTCGATGCGCGCGTCGTCGGCAAACGCAACGTGTGTCAGCACGCCCGCACTGGGTTGGAACTGTTTGTGCGGATCTTCTGCGTACACACGCACCTGGATGCTCGCCCCGCTGGGCTGCGGCATGAGCGTGTCGAGCGGCGCAAGCTCGCCCTGCGCCTGACGGATCATCCATTCGACCAGATCGATACCGGTCACCTCCTCCGTCACGCAATGCTCGACCTGTAACCGCGTGTTCACTTCGAGGAAATAGAAGCGGCGCGTGTCGGCGTCGAACACGAACTCGACCGTACCGGCCGATTCATAGTTCACTGCCTTTGCCAGACGCACCGCGCTCGCGTGCAGCGCAGTCCGTTCTGCCTCGGTCAAACCCGGTGCTGGCGTCTCTTCAATGATCTTCTGATTGCGTCGCTGTACCGAGCAATCGCGTTCGCCGAGCGCAATCACGCCGCCCCGCCCATCGCCGAAGATCTGCACTTCGATGTGCCGCGCGTTCTCGACGAACTTCTCGAGGTAGACACCCGCGTTCGCGAAGTTCGCCTCGCCGAGCCGCGCAACCGATGCGAACACCGCCTCCAGTTGCACGGCGTCGCGACACAGCGACATGCCGATGCCACCGCCGCCCGCTGTGCTTTTCAGCATCACCGGGTAGCCGACCGAATTGGCCTCACGTATCGCGGTGGCGACGTCGGCCAGCAAGCCGGTGCCCGGCAGCAGCGCCACGTCGTTGGCCTTCGCCAGTTCGCGCGCGGTGTGCTTCAGGCCGAATTCACGCATCTGCGCGGGGCGCGGTCCGATGAAACGAACCCCTGCGTCTTCACAAGACTGCGCGAAAGCGGCATTCTCGGACAGGAAGCCGTAACCGGGATGCACCGCACACGCGCGGGTCGCGCGCGCCGCGTGGAGTATCGCGGCGCCGTTCAGATAGCTGCTGGCCGCGACAGCTGGGCCAATGCAGACAGCCTCGTCCGCGAGCATCACATGCATCGCGTGGCGATCGGCTTCCGAATAGACAGCAACCGACGCGATGCCAAGACGCTTCAACGTGCGAATCACGCGGCAGGCGATTTCGCCGCGATTGGCAATCAGGATCTTGTCGAATCTCATTGTGCGTCCCAGATGAGGAGCCGCACGGGCGTCGGGTTATAGCCGTTGCACGGATTGTTCAATTGCGGACAGTTCGAGATCAGCACGGTCACGTCCATGTGGGCGCGCATCTCGACGTATTTGCCCGGCGCGGAAATGCCGTCTTCGAACGTCAGCTTGCCGAGCGGCGTGACCGGCACGTTCATGAAGAAGTTGATGTTGCTGACGATGTCGCGCTTGGTCAGTTGCGCTCCCGCGCCGCAGGTGCAATGCGTGATGGCGTGCAGGAAGCTGTCGCGGCAACTGTGCATGTGGCGCTTGTCGAGCGCATAGCGGACCGTATTGCTTTCTGCCGCGCAGGCGCCACCGAGCATGTCGTGGCGTCCACAGGTATCCGCGACGATCGTCAGCATCGGATTGCCGAAGTTCGACATCAGCACGCTGCCCGCTGTCAGATACAGGTTGCGTTGAACGCGAATCGTGTCCTGCGCGCTGTAGCGCTCCAGCGAATCGGCGGTGTTGTAGAAAAGGGTGTCGACCGCCTGATTGCCTTCGAGGTCGAGGATGCGGAACAACTGCCCGCGCTTGACTTCGTGCAGCCATGGTTCACCGGCCGGCAACGTGTGGTCGTAGACCGCATGACGGATATCGAGCTTGCTTTCGACGATAGGCATCATGGGTCTCCTTATACGAACAGGCGGTCGGTGTTGACGAAGCCGCGCTCATTCTCGGGGCACGCTGCGCGGCATGGATCGTCGGCCGGGACGGTGGCGTCCGTTGCATAGGCGCGGTACGCGATCAGCTTGACAGGCCTCGGTTCGTAAGTGGACGCCGGATCCAGCGGATGTGGCGCGCTCGAAAACGCCGCGAGTGTGTTCATCTCGAAGCGCAGATCGAACGCTGCTCCGGCCCGCGAGTGGTGCGGCACGAAGGTCAGCGCGCCCGCCTCGTCCGGGGCGAGCTTGCTGAAGAAGTTGAGGTTCGCCACCAGATCGCGCGTGCCGAGGCCGTACTTCGCCAGTTCGAGTAGCAGGCTGTCGCGGCCGTTGCGGATCATCGCGTTGCGATGCTCCTGATAGCGGGCGACGCCGTACTTGCTCGCGAAAAGCGCCGCATCGCCGACGCCGCCTAGCGGATCGTGCCAGCCAAGCGTGTCGGCCGTGATCGATGCGATCACCCGGCCCATGTCCGAATACAACACGCAGCCGCGCGTCAGATGCGCGGTGTGCTGTGCCTTCAGCGTATCGGCCATGTTGTAGCGCTCGAGCGGATCGTCGTGCCGATAGAACACGGCGGCCAGATTCGCGCCGCCCTCGAGATCGACGATACGTAGCGCAATGCCTCGGCGCAGCACGCCGGACCAGTGGGTGCCGGCAGGAATCACTGTTTCCCACAACACGTGCGGGATCGGTGCAAGATCGACTGGGAGTTGCGTCGACATGGAGGCTCCTGGTATCGGTTGGGAAAAAGCGTGAGAGGGCGATTGAACGACATCGCGAC
Organism: Trinickia mobilis; assembly: GCF_017315705.1. GTDB lineage: Bacteria > Pseudomonadota > Gammaproteobacteria > Burkholderiales > Burkholderiaceae > Trinickia_A > Trinickia_A mobilis. Next base: position 10,996 of record NZ_JAFLRF010000023.1, read on the forward strand.
CTCCCGGGCTTTTATCCCTCCGTGGAGCCTCGCCGGCGCCTTGAAAGAAGGTGGACGGCAAGACCGGATTGCTCTTGGACCAGGCATCGTGCCCACATGACGGCGGTACGACCGGAACCCTAGCGATCCTGAAGATGATGCAAATTGCTTCGCACCTCTCGCGGCACCGTTAAGCGAGTTGCGTGCCAGCGTAGCGGTGCTTGCGTCGGAAGCCAGCCGCGACAAGCGATGCGCTGCCATCCGCAATGCCATGCAACTGGTGCGTCTGGCAGTGCACGCGCTCTGCGGCAGGGCCGCCTCGCACCACTTGAATGCCTCGTGCTCCACATTTGGGCCGACGCGCTGCGTGCTTCGTTGTGCGCACGGGATGGAACGCGATGGCATGGTGGTTGCTGGATGCAAGACTCCCTATCAACACGCCATCATCCGACATGCCCAACCTCGCCACCCTTCGCCGCACGCTCTTTGAATTGCTGTCGGTCCGTTTCATCGAACTGCAGAAACAGCGGCGCCGCCCCTAACGTGCGGGCGCCGTGGCGGGCAAACCGCAGTCACTGTTTGCCCGCCAGGACGACCGACGTTCACTCGTCATCGTTCATGCTGCTGGGCCCAGCCGTCGCATACCGCGCCTGCTGCCCGAAGCTGGCAGGCGCTTTCGAACCGTCGGGCAACGCCAGCTCTCCGCTTTCAAGCCGCTGCTTCAGATACATGAAGCTTTGCGCGGTCTGCGCGAACAGGTGATCACCCGCGAACACTGGCGGGTATTTCGCCACAGCCTCCGGTGTCGCGAACGGCGGCAGCGGCGCGACCACCGTCCGGTAGTCACAGGCAAAGAACAGCGGAAACGAGTACCGCTCCTCCCTCACCTTGCGCACGCGGTGCGACGTGGCCACATAAGTGCCGCCGGTCCAGACCTCGAGCATGTCGCCGATGTTCACGACGAACGCGTTTTCGACCGGCGGCGCATCGATCCAATGGCCCTCGCCGTTCATGACTTCGAGCCCGGGGGCTGTCGGCAGCAGGATCGTGAAGCACTCGTAGTCGGTATGCGCGCCTATCCCCGGCCGGTCTTCGGCGGACGGGTCGAATGGATAGTGGATGAGCCGCAACTGGCTCGGCGGCTTGCTCAGATAGGCGTCGAAATGCGACTCCGGCAAGCCTAGCGCAAGCGAGAAACCACGGAACAGGGCCCGGCCGAGCGCGAACGCCGCCTCGTAGTAGCTGCTGACCGCCTCGCGAAAGCCGGGCTGCTCCGGCCACAGGTTCGGGCCGAGCATTGGCGTGCCGGCCTTCACGTCAGGGTCGTCGGGCGGCAGTTCCCTGCCCGTATCGAACGCTTCCTTCCTGTCGCGCTTGCCCCCGGCGAACGCTTCCTCGCCTTCCGGAACGTAGCCGCGATGCGCGACCGATTGGCCGATGTAGTAGCGCATTTTCCAGTCTTCGGGCGCCGCAAAGAAACGCCGCGCCTGCGCAACGAGTTCGGCCTGTTGTTCGCGTGCAACCTGGTGACCCGTGACGTAGAAGAATCCGGCGTCGCGCGCCGCGCGATCGAGTTCGCAAGCGGTCGCCAGACGCTCGCCCAGGTCATCGCTAAAGAGTCCGCTGACGTCGACGATGGGGAGTCGATCGAAGCCCGTGTGGGTATGGCTCATGAGGTTTGCCTATATAGTGGATTGCGGTTCGAGGCGCGCTTCGCGCTGCGCAAGAAACGCGGCAAAATGCCGACGCTCTTCCCGTCCCATCCACGTGTTGATCTCCCAGAGATCGGCCACGGGTGCGTTAGTAAAGGGCAGCGTGTGAAGATAGCCATCGGGACCGAACTCCGGGGTCATCGTCGTGCCCGTGTAGCCGTTCTCGATCTGCGCGCTCCACAACGCCTCCCAGATCCGCTGATGCGAGGCGAGGCACTCGGCATATTCGGGCGCAGCGGGATGCGGAACCTGCGGACCTTGCGGATAGCCGACGCGGCCGTGCAAATGATGTGCATGCGGAGCGAGTTCGAGGATCGTGTCCCATTCCTCATCCAGCAGACGCTCACACACCGATACCCAGTGACTGAAGTCGCAGGTCAGCCTGAGTTGAGGCACCGCGCGCGCGACGTCGCGCGTGATCCACGGGTTGAAGAACGAGCGCCCGCGATGCGTCTCGAAGCTGCAGATCACGTCGTGCTTCGCCGCGATCTCGACCGCGCGCGCAAAAAAGTCAATTTGCGTCACGGCTGGCCATGCATCGCAGCCCGCCATCACATTGAAGAAGCGCGGCCCCAGCGGCTTGCCCCAGATGATCTTTGCTTCGAGGTCGCGCAAATGATCGTCGGGCGTCGCCGAACGTTGTGGCACGTAACTGCCCGCCGTGGTGATCTCCGCAATGAACCCGAGCCGTTCTTCGGTAATGGCGGTCGCAAACGCTTCGCGCGCGGCCGCAGCGGCTGGCACCGGCGCCTCGATGCCGTCAAATCCGGCCGCGCGCACCATAGGCGCCGCTTCGCGCGGCCCACCGTCGAATCCCCAGAACGTCTTGAACAGTTCGAATTTCATACCTCTCCGTTTAGATGTAAAATTGCATGCAATAGTACACACTAAAAGTCGGACGTCAATAAAACGATCAGCGCGCCGGCGTTACATAATTGCGTCGCGCCCGATTTCCGGTTGTTTCGCACTTCGACTGTGCACTCGTCCTCCTCATGGTGAATCGATGAAGAAAAAAATTGCGCGTAGCAAGGGGCAAGCCGTCGCGCGCGCCATTCTCGACATGGACTGGCAGTGGTCCGCGCACTTTGGCGATCTGGGACTGAACGACCTCAACTACAGCGATCTCTTTTGCCGGATGTGGCTCGAGGAGGATGATTGCTTCGCCAAGACGGCGCTCTACGACTTCATGCCCGGCGTGAGCCGCCGCACGGCGGTCAGCTATGTGCAAGCGCTGATTGACGGCGGCTGGCTGCTGGAGGCGACTTCCGCAGACGACCGCCGCGTCAAGCAGATCAGCCTCGCGGCCTCGATTGAGGAACGGCTGGAGCAGTTCCTTGCGTACGTCCATCAGCGCTTCGCCGAGCTGGATTAGCGCGGCAGGGTGCGCCGGCACAATTCGCACTGGCATATTTCTCGCTTGAATACGAACCGAGAGGTGCGGCGGCGTTGCATCTTAGGGATGCTAGGGTTCCGGTTCGCAAGAACGCCTGGTCCGAGAGCAGCCCGGTGCACCGGTGCAATCGACTGAAAACCGATTGGCCGGTAGCACTACACGGCGGGACAAAAGCCCGGGAGATTGGCGGTAGCGATGGCTACCGTGCCTCTCCGTGGCCGGCTTTTGTGTTCTCCCGCATCCGCAGGGACCGGTCATGTTGTCAGGTCGCGCAATCGCCGCGTGGCCAAACTCAACAATCGCAAACTCACCGGTCTCCTGGAGAAAACGATGGAACGAACTGCATCCGCACTCACCCGCTTCCCCTCTTCGGCGCGAGTCCGTCGCGTGGTCGCCGGCGCCGCAGCAGCCCTTGCTGTGGGCTTGGCAGCCGCACCTGTGCATGCCGCCGCGCCGCTGACGATCGGCTATAGCGACTGGCCGGGCTTCCTCGCCTTCCAGATCGCCATCGACAAAGGATGGTTCAAGCAGGAAGGCGTGGACGTCAATTTCCAATGGTTCGATTACTCGGCCTCGCTCGATGCGTTCTCGGCCGGCAAGCTCGATGCGGTCGGCGCGACCAATGGCGACGCGCTGGTGACCGGCGCAAGCGGCGCCAAGAACGTCATGATCCTGCTGACGGACTACTCGAGCGGCAACGACATGATCGTCGCCAAGCCGCCCATCCGGTCTGTTGAGGGGCTCAAGGGCAAGAAGGTGGGCGTCGAGGTGGGCCTCGTCGACCACCTCCTGCTCGACACGGCGCTCGAGAAGCACAAGCTCAAGGAATCGGACGTGACACTCGTCAACGCAAAGACCAACGAATTGCCGCAGGTACTCGCATCGTCCAACGACGTGGCGGCGGTCGGCGCGTGGCAACCGAACGCAGGTGAGGCGCTCAAGCGCGTGCCGGGCTCACGCCCGATCTTCACGTCGGCCGACGCGCCTGGTTTGATCTACGACGCGATCACGGTCAATCCCGTCAGCTTGTCGTCGCGCAAGGCCGACTGGGCAAAGGTGCTGAAGGTCTGGTATCGGTGCGTTGCCTATGTCAATGATCCGAAGACGCAGCCGGACGCGGTAAAGATCATGTCTGCACGTGTTGGTCTGACGCCGGCTCAATATCTGCCGCTGCTCAAGGGCACGCACTTGCTTGATGAGGCGGCAGCAAAGAAAGCTTTCGTTAAGGGTGACGGGCTTGACTCGGTATACGGTTCGAGCGTGAACGCCGACAAGTTCAATGTGCGCAATGCCGTGTACAAGCAATCGCAGGATGTGAACGCCTATATTGATTCAGCGTTGACTGACGCGCCGTAAGCAATATTGTTGCAAGGTGACACGGGCTCCATCCGCACGTGTCACCTTTGCGGTACCTGAGATTCTGACTAGGCGCTCCCCGTGGATAGTCGGTCGGAGCGGTAGTTCGCGCAGTCGCGCTCAGCGAAGGTCCGGTCCTGAAAAAGTCGAAAGCTCACTATCGGTCTTGAGCGTTCCTCGGCCAAGCTGACCTGTGCAATTCCTCTGCTCAGCTCGTCGGAGGCCGCGGCAATGGCAAGCACAAGCTCAGAAGCATTGCGCGCTCTGCCAAGAATTTGCCCCATGGTTTTCTTTGCGCTCGCGACGACGGTTGCCCGTCGTCGATGCGATCAGGAGTGACGCTCAAGGAAAATGTGGTTCGTCAGTAATAAGTGTGGGTGGACGGAGGCTCTGGAAGATTGTCGAGCGCATGTGGGAGCGCGTTTTCCGTGGCTCTGAAGGTTCGGAAGCCGTAGGCTCTTCTCATGGTGACTTTGGCTTTGTTGTTTAAACCCTCGATGACTCCGCCGGAGAACTGTTTTCGCGCACGAAAGTAGTTCAGGATCAGCGCTCGGTGGGAGTGAACGGTAAGGGCAACTTCTTCATGGGCTCAGTGCGCGAGCGCATGGCCCGATTGCACCACTGGTCAAGGAATTTTCCGGCCCAGTTCGGCGAGACGTAATCCAAGAGTTGCTGGAACTCCTCTTTGAGCAGTTAGGCGCGTACGCCGCGTAGATTGTACTGAAGCAAATCCCGTAGGCGAACACGTTGCTTGCCAGTGCGATTCTCGCGCCGCTTGAGCAGGCGCCAGCGGGATTTTTTGAGAACCGGCTCATAGCCGTCGCGAGTCATGCGCCAAGCCTCATCGGCACGAACTTCGTCGATGGCCTTGTTCATTTTGGCCACGACGTGGAAACGGTCGAGAATGTTCAAGGCGTTTGGGCAATGATGTGCAATGGGCTTCCACATGTCCGAGCGCACGAATTCAACCTTCTCGCACAGCGGCTTTCCGATCATGCCAAAGAATTTCGTGAAGCATTCTTTCGTGCGCTCCTGCCCGACCCGGAGCAATCGCGTGCAGCCGGCCTCGATCTGGTAGACGAGCGTGACGTACTGATGTCCGCGTCCATACTGGATTTCATCAACGCCGAACGCACGGATCGTTCCGAGTTCGCGATTGTGCAGTCCCCCGTCGACAACCCACTCCACCGCCTGCAAAACTCTCTCCCAACTGGTGCGAAAGCTTCGTGCCGTCTCTTTCCACGACAGTTTGCGCGCCCACTGCGCAAGGAACGGCATGTATGCCTTGGTCAGCGTATGCTTGCCGACGGCCCACGGTACCGCTTCGACCTTCACGCCACACTGGCGGCAGTCGACGCGGCGCATCGAATCGAGCAGAATCACGGCGAAACCCCGGAGCGGAATGAATTCGAAGCGACGTTCATGGAGTGTGTCATACCCGCTGCCAGGTTTGTTGCAACACGAGCAGATCGGCTTGGAGCCCTTGCGCGGGCGCACGTCGATCTCAACGGTCTGGGTTGCCTCGCACAGGCGTGCACCGTAGTACACGAAACCGGGAAAATGATGGCAGGCACTCAGCAATCGTGTCAGCAGCATGGCGAGCAAACGAAGAAGCGTCAGTAATACCGATATTGTCGCTCCCGGAATGAGCGACCTCGAACGCTTTGTGCCTGACATGCAAAACTGGGCGGCTTGCTCGAGCGTCGAAGACCAAGATGTTCCATATAGATGGTAGATGGCAATGATGCGAGCAATTGGTGGCCGCGCGAAGTCAATTTGAGAGGTGAATCGTGTTGAGTTCGAGGGATGACGCATACAACCTACTGGCCGAGCTTGGCGCCAGTCTTCGCCTTATTCGTCATGTCAAGCTGGTCGGCGAAGCCGCCGACTTGCTGATACAACGCTATCGGTCAATGGGTCTAACGTTCGATGCCCAAGTGGTCGAGCTGGGCGTTGCGGTCCACGATGCTGGCAAGATCCTGTATCCGAACGAGCTCGACGGACCGGGCTCGCTGCACGAGCCCGCCGGCGAGCAGCTCATGATTGAGCACGGTGTACAAGCCAACATCGCACGTTGCTGCATCACGCATGCCGCGTGGTGTGATGAGGGTGTGTCGCTTGAAGAGCGGACCGTCGCCCTCGCCGACAAGTTGTGGAAAGGCAAACGCGAGGCCGAGCTTGAGCTTCTGGTGATCGATGAGGTCGCCAAGCGGCTGGGCGTCGACCGCTGGGACGTGTTCGCGGAGTTAGATTCGACATTCGAGGACATTGTGGTCGGCGCAGGTGACAGATTGAAACGCAGCCGAGTCTGACGGTACTACGATGATCGACAGCACACCGGGTTGGCAACCGACTGCAACCTGATCTTAGCGCCGTCAGCTCATACATCACACTTGAAAACTGCTCTCGGAGCAAACTGCCTTCGACGAGGCCATTTGTCGGAAGTTTTGTCGATTAGCCCTGGATTCGGCTTCTTTACCGCTAGCTTAATGGTGCACAAATCTGTACGTGCAGATTTTTGTCGCAGGGGTAGCGGTAGTCCCTGCTGAGGGGCATGGCGTTTGCACCATGCCAGCGGTACCTTTCGCACTCCGGTGCGGCGAACCGCCCCGGGTGGCGAGCCAGCGCTCGCGCACCACACCTCTGTACGCTGCATGAACGCTGCGCCAGGCGGCCACACGCGAATCCCGGCTTTTCCTTGCAGGTAGCTCGAGGGCGTGATGGCCTCCCCGCACCGGAACACGGAGAACCGTGCCGGCGCGTGGCAGACGTTCAGTCAACTTCTGTCCGCGACGGGCGATCACACCCGCTGCGGAAGCATGCACACTCCAGCCCCGTCGTGCTGCGTATTTCACCGCACCGATGGTCGACGTATAGGCCGGGTCAATCAGGATCAGCTCGACACCTGCCCGGAAGCACTTCGCTTCGAGCAGTTGTCGGTATTTTGCGTAGAGCAGCCCGGAGAGCATGCGCGCTCCTTTCGGGCTGAGCCGCGCCATCGCTTTCTTCTTCGCCGTAAAGTCGAGACCCTCTGCGACGACAGGTTTGAGTTCTTCCTTTGCCCACGCCACGGCCTTCGACAGCGCATCGGACAGCACGGCCTCGCGCTGGCCCGACGTGGCGTCTTCACGAAGCAGCGCGAAGCGCCGGGTCGATATCAGGTTGCCAGACGGGTCGGTTTCCGTTGCCGCAAGATGATCGACATTGAAGTCGATCCCGACTACGCCGTACTGCGCGCCGAGCGTAACGCGACGCGCCGGCGCGTGGTCGAACGCGACGAATGCCCGCCAGTGGCGTCCGTCCCAATGCAGGCGCCATGTCAGGGCGACGTTCGCGTGCAGCGCCTCATCCAGCGCGGCACCGTCGTGGTTGAACGTCACGCTGTTGATGACGAGATATTTCCGCTCGCCCCGGCTACGCAGGCAATCCGGCACGCGGACCCTGAGCTGATAATGACCGTCTGCCGTTTGCCGGAGCTGGCAAAGCTGGTTTCCCGCCGTCTCGCCCTTCGAACCGACAAAGGAGACCTGATGTGAGCGGCTGTCCCGCCAGGCCTTTAACCAGGCGTCGCGGCCCCTGAATCCTGTCAGTGCGAGGTGGTGCTGCTGGCTGAAGAGCTTGCGCGTGCCAAAGCAGATGCCCGGCACATTGGCAGCGAGCCGACGCTCGACTCTGACTAGCTTCGCCTGCAGACGCGCCAGCGCCACGCCGTTGCGACGCACGGTGTGACGCAGCTTCGCCTCGCGTTGCGGGTGCATGCGCAGCCGGTCGGCCGCAATTTCGGCGAGGCGCTCCCGTCGGGCATCGAGCTGGCCCTGCTGGCGGCGTATTGCCTTGAGCAGATCCTTGCGCTCCGCGCCCAGCAGCTCGCGCGCGCTATCCAGTAGCCCTTGCAGCTCAATCGCAATCGCGTTGAACATCCGGGCGGAAATGCTGTGGTCGCGGCAGAACGCTGTCTTATGCGACTTTGCCTTGCCACCCCGAGCCGCGATGCGCGCGTACAGCTTGCGCTTCATCGAACCGTGCAGCGCGGCCATCTGCCCGAGCGTCTGCGCGTCGCGCGACGCCAGGTACAGCCGGGTCTGGGTCGTCGACTGCATCAGATGGCCAGCGCCTTCTGGTTCTTGCGGCTACGCGAGCGGTACAGCCGTGAAGAGAAGACCGTGAGAATTTCGACCAGATCCTCAGTCAGTTGCTGCTCTCGCGAGATGGCCGCGTCCGCGTCGAGGATCACGACCTCGACACTGAAGAAGGCGCAGATGCGAAACAGCAGCTCACTGCCAAAGCGCAGCAGGCGGTCTTTCGTGACCAGCACGAGACGTGCGACTCGACCTCGCAAAATATCGTGTACAAGGCCTTGCAAGCCCCTCTTGCGGTAGTTCAGGCCACTGCCCAGATCCATAACAACCTCGCCGTCTGAGAAATCGGCTTCGAGACAATGCTTCTCCAGCCGGGCGGCCTGAGTCTGCAGCTGCGTTGCCGGGTCGTGCGATGAAACCCGTGCGTAGCAGACGGTCTTCCCGGCAGGCGGTCGCGCCAGGCCCAGTGAAGCGCGCACGTCCTCGCATCCGTACCGACGATGGCCGCCCGGCGTCCGGAAAGCCGGCAGGAGCCGCCCCTGACGATGCCAGCGCCGCAACGTGGCCACCGCCACTCCCAGTTCCTCCGCCATCTCACCGATTGATACAGGTCGCATCCGGGTCTCCGAAAAAGCAAAACACGTATAGCAACCGTTTTAGCCCTCCATGATCAGTTTTGCTCAGTCTCTGCGTCGACTGCCGAAAACCCACAGATTCTCCCGACGAGCCCAAAAATCACAACATCCCTGCTGGGCTGTCTACAACCGCCTTTCATCCCCGGCCTGAAGGCCGAGGTCTTCAGGCAAATTGCGGATAAAACGGATTTCTATAAGAAACTCCCATCACTGCAACAAGCGGCTATCTGTGAAATCATCGCCTCCACGTAACGATATCAAACTGGTCGACAACGCCCTCGTTCTCGCCCTTCAGCTCACCGAAGAACTGGACAACACTGCTGCGCCTGAAGGCTTCCGCTATCACGCAGACATGCTTTTCTGGGCGCTCGAGAAGACAAATCCCGACGTTGTCGCTTCGCTTCGTCAGTTTAATCTTTTGCCAGTGTTGCGGCGACGCCTGTTGCAGTACGGCGAGCTGCGCGAGTCTACCGCTACCACCTTGGACCGTTACTCGCCCTACGATTGGGCACACCCAATTGAATGGCCAATGTTCGAGGAAGTTGCGGCGTTTCTGGAGTCAGGGAAATGGGCTCCGCCCGACCGGTCGGCGCCGCTCGCGTTCCGACGTATCGTCCGCAAGGCGCGCGAACTCCCATCGTTTTCGGAAAGGTACGACTTCGTAAAGGCCGACAGGACGGACGAACTAATGGATGGAGTGTTCCAGACGCCACCGGCCGACCCCACCGTAAAGCTTCCACTCGATGTGCGCAATGACGGGCCGTTGGCAGAGGCACTGAGCTACGCTCAGCAGCAACTACTTAGCGCAGAGACCGGGAGTGAATCGTTCTGGGACAGCGTCGAGATAACGTCGGTCATCCGATGGTTGATGGATGATATTCCTGAAACTATGAACGCAATCGAAGTGGATGGACAACGAGAAGGCTTCGAGAGCCTCCTGCGACGTCACGTTGACCGGATGCAGCTAGCAGAGAATATCTGTTTGCGGCTCGGGGAGACCATTCGCCGCCTCATTCTCCAGAGTTCTCCAGACGCAGTACGCCCCATCCTGGAGATTGCGGTAAAGGCTGCGCATTCAGGCACCGTCGAAAACCTCTCGGCGTGGACCGATCGGGTTCTGGCACTGCTCCACCGGGTAGTTCGCGCACGTGCGGCCAGCATTAAAGTCCTCGTTCACCGCGAGAGCGATTCGTCGCCGGCCATCGATTCTATTAGGCAGGACGCACGACCATCCGTCGGCTACGTCATTCGCCGGGACGACCTTCCGACTCGTCTGGCCGAGAGTGTACAGGGACAATGGTGCCTCGCACTGAACATTGCCGATTCAAAAATCGACGACCTCGAGATACTTAAGCCGATGCACCTGGAATCATTCTTTCTGGTACACCAGGCCACATATGTACGGCAGCTCAGTTTCAGCCGTGACCTCTGGTTCCAGCACGATGCGCTAGGGCCTTTGCTCCCCCGCTTCAGGCGGTTCATCCCCGTGCTGTATATCTCTCGTCACCGTTGCGTATTGGTTCAGTACCCTGTGGACCTGTTCAATATCATGAAGAACATCTCGTCGCTTTCCGTCGAGTACGTACCGACAGTCGAGGTAGACGACGCCATGAAGGTAAATGACCGCGATGGCAACTACCAGCCCATTCTGATACGCCGCATTCTTGCCGCGCCCGGTTGAGTACGACCCGCGAGCTGGGAGCCACGCCCAGCTCAGGATTGTTTAGACATTGCTTGTGCGCCAATTCACCTGACCGAGTCACGCGTGCCCGACGCGCGGCCTGTCTGAGACAATGTCCCTGGGAGAGAAAACCTCAACATTCTCCTAGGCCGACGATGCGCCGTCGATGAAAAGCGACCGTCTTGTAGAGCGACAAATATTTCGCAGAATAGATGCACACGTCACGGCTAAACCTGAGTGCAATACTCGTTTTCATCCCTCGTGACAGAGACGAATGACCACCAAAAAATCGAAATCTCAGAACACCCGGCCTACTTCGCAGCGCACCAGCTCCGCCGGTCTTGTTCTTCCGAACTTTTGTCGACACCTCGACGATGACTCACTCATTCAGCAGGCGATGGACTATGTCAGAAAACTCATTGACGTCTATGAGTGCGGCCCTCACTTCTACGCGAACCTTGACTCGACCATCCTCGAAAGATGGCTTTCCGAAGATTGGCCGGAACTAATTGAGGGCTTGAAGGAAGAGGAGGCCGCTCTGGAAGCCTTCCGGAAAAATCTTGGAGACTACTGCAGCCGACTATCGGTTGCTGGGGCTATCGCCGACGCTTTTCTAAATGAAACCCTTGACTACGAGCAAGGTTGGTACTGGGATTTCGATGTTGAACGATTCTTCCCCGGACTTCATCGCCGAGTTCAACTCGGCAGAGTGAAAAAACTGGAGCAACTTCCACCGATTATCGCTGTGCTCGTTGACAAGTTTGCTCGCGAACGCTATGCGCCACTTCACGATAACAACAAGTACCATCGTCATTCGCGCCTACGGTCCGACGGATGGGACTGGTGCGACCTCGCTGAAGCGAAGAACGCGGATAACAGAACGGCTTTCCTGCTTCGGGAAGAGCATTTTCCGGAACAGATCGGCTGGAAGACCCACGAACGATATGCGCTCGTGCTGAACGTATCGCCAGAGACTAGCGCATCTACACTCATTCACAAATCGTCCTCACCATACATCGGCGCACGGACAAATTCGTCTGGCAAGGTCATTCCCTGCTGTCGTCTGCCCGACGGCGCACCCGCAATACCGGTTCTCGAGAATCTGTCAACGCTTAGGCTCTTCCGAAGGTTCATCCCGGTCATCTATCTATTGGATAACGAGCCTTTGCTCATCGAGTATGAGTGGAGCATGATGGCGAACGGCAACTGGTACCTGAAAGAAGCTCGCGAAATCGAAGACGACTATGCTTCCGATTCGCAAGTGAATTCAAACGGCAAGGAAGACGTGCTTATCACACAAATCCTCCAGATGCCGCTCGGAGCTGGCCCAAAATCCGAGCCCCGATACGATGGACCGTGGAACGATGCTTGGAGCGATTCCATACCATTCTAGGTTGTGTCGAGTGAACGGGCATCCCTACCAAATGCCGGGCATGTCGTCATCGTTCTTGTCGATGTCGGGCAGCTCAAACGCACCTTTCGCGACACCGATCCGCTTGCCCGGTCCCGCTTTCATCGACACAAGGATTGCGGCGGGCTGACCATCGCGGAGTAGCAAAACCTTTCCGTCTACTCGCTCAAGCTCGTCAATCAGCTGCGAAAGGTGGCTGATTTCTGAAATCTCAACGGAACGCATGCACGCCTCCATCTCTTACAGCAGACGGCACATCAAGGGGGTCCAGAAGCGCAACAGCCTGCTTTCGGACGAACGAAACGATAGACCGCGCCGTATGCAGTTGACCACGCGCAGCTACCCTTGCACACAAAATCCTGTTACGGCCTAGGAATACAGCTTTGCCCATCCATAGCGGCAGGACGCTATTTGGTCCTCGTATCAATCACACAGGCGTATTGAAAATTTGGATTCTCAAACTCCAGTTCCCCGACGTTCGCCACCGAATGCCGATTGAGGGGGTATCCGCGGGGATTGGCAACCACGCGGCAACGGCCAACCGTGTAGTCGAAGCTGTCGTGCACGTGGCCGTGTAACCATAGGTCCACTCCCGGCAGGAGCTCCGACAGGTCGCTGGCAAAGGCTGCGCTGGTCATATCACCGGCGTATTTCGAGTGGATGGAAAGCGGATGAGGGCCGTGATGGGTTACAACCACCGTCTTGCCGTCATAGGGGCGAGAGAGTTCGTCTAGTAGCCATGCGCGAGAGCGCTCATGCTCTCGCAGCGCATGGGCGGTCGAAAATAGTCCACCCTCGCGAGTCCGGATGAGGCGGTGGTCATTGAGGCTACGCTGGGCGTTCTCCATCAATTGACCCTGTGTGTAGTTGCTTCGCAGACGATAGTCCGTCCAGAGCGTACACCCTAAAAATCGTACTCCCCAAAAGTCGACGCAGTCGCGCTCGAGAAACCTGACAGAAGTGCCCCGAGCTGCGTCTGTTAGCTCATCTAGGACGGATTCCCAGGTGCCCGAATATGCCTCGTGATTCCCGGCGACATACAGGACAGGAACCGGCCAGTCTCTAAACAGCTCGACAGCCTCGCTGGCGTGACCGATGTCGCCAGCGAGCACAAGCACATCGGCTTGATGCGCGGGGGCAATCAGGCGCTCGCCAGGGAACACTCGGGCGAGAAACTCGAGGTGGAGGTCAGATGCAAGTTGGATTCGCATTTTCAATATTCAATAGTCAGCGACGCACTGTCAGCGTGACCACTCAAGCCACAAGGATCGGTTTGCAATCAGCGCAATCATGCCGTCATCTGGATAATGACGTAGCACAGCGTTAGCTCGTTGTCGCAGCGCATTGACGTCCTGAATTGTCGTCATCTGCGAAAGGTCAAACAGCAGTTGGCGCGCAGTTAGCATCGCGCGTGTTCGTTCATCGGGCATTGTCATAGTTGCGCGCTCCCTCCTATCATTTCTGGCTCGTTGCAGTATTAGCACCGAATTCCCGCAACGGGCGCTACGTCAGTCGACATCGACCCCGCCGGCGAGCGGCTCTACACTCCGACGCGTCGCGTGGGGGCGGCTAATTTTGAACCCTCGCGCGTCGATAAGGATGACGACGTTGCTACCGTTGTGCGCAAGTTCCTCTTACCGTCCTAGCTAGCAGCCCATCGCGAACCAGTTGACGACGACACGGCAGACCCCGGGACTCAAATTCGTCAAGATCGATCATTCGAATACCTCCCTTTTGACCTTGCTATCCAGGCGCGACCGGGCGCAGTTTCTGAGCCCATGCCAGACGGAAATTTCCCAATTCCTCGCCCACGAGCACTACCGACATCGACCTGACCTCAACTGTGGAGTACGATCCGTCCCGCACCTCTGCTTCGCCAGGGTAAAAGACCTCATACCTACTGCCCGCCCAAGCTCCGGCCTCATGAATCCAAGGCACTTCCGGCAGGAGCACCTCCCTGACCTCGCCGCCCTCCGTGCTGTCGGCAAATGGTTGGAAGGCCAACACCACCGCTTCCGGATCTGCATTCGACAGCAATGCAATCAGCTCACGAACCCTCATTTCTGCCCCTACCTGACGGCTCTCACTTTGCGGCACCCCGAGAAGGCTTCGGGGACTCTTGCGTCTCCAAGAAGGTGCGTTTCCCTTCTTGGAGTTCCTGGGTGCCGAGGACGAGGCTTGCTCATCATTCGCACCTCCTTTTGCCTTTGGACTTCCTGTCTTCGGGTCCTACATGAACAGTCAGGCCTTACCACGATCCTTCTGCCTGTCGATCTGAGGCCCGCGGTGATTCGATGGTGTCAGCGGCACGTCTGGCAAGAAGCCAATCTTTCTCTGATATATAGCTTCGAGAAACGCTGCCTTGACCATTCGGCCGACTTCCCAGCTCGGACTGGTTAAGAGATCAACAACATGTCTTGGCGCCAAACTGCTCATATGGCATGCCATGTAGCGAAGAGCCTCGTCCACCTCAGGATCGATGGACGGACCCGCCTGCCGCACTGGTAGCCCGGCATCTCCGGTGCCTTCCTGGACGGTATGTCTCGCGGAGGACCGTTGACTGATTGCAGTCTGCCATTTGCCTCCGCCGTAATTCATCATTCTTTCGTGGCATGCGGGTTTGCCCAAAGACCTGGCAAAACATCCGCTGACAGGTCGAGGTGAAGTGGCTCCGGGAAGTGACGCAGAAGCCCACGCGCACGACTGCGAAAGCGGTTAAGGCAGGCATTTTCTTCCCGGACTGCCGCCAGTTCCTGCAAGAGCGCTCTGGCGAGCAGAAGTGCACGGGTACGTTCCTGCGGCGTCGTCATTTTTTCTCCAGAACGGCTGATGCAGCCGCGTACGTACGTCATATCAGAGTTCACGAAAATCACGAACGTCGACAGATGCAAGAAGTCGAACGAAGACTTCCCACGCCCGGTCGTCATCGTCGACCTCAGTTTCATCCAGGTCGACCATGCCGATGCCTTGGACCTCAGCGACCGCGCTGGCAACGCCTTGCTGGACGATCAGGTCAACGCGTGCGATTCGCTCACTTTCATCCGCCCGCGCGGGGCCTTTTGAATGGATGCAATCGACGATCACCGTCATGAACGGACATAGCAAGGCCGACGGGTCTAGCGGCTGTTGATATTTCATCTGAGCCTGGATGCATTGACGAACGGCGAGCAGAATCCTTTGACTTGGGTGCGCTGGCAAGATCTTGCGCCGCTCGAGTGCCACCTCCCCCAGAATCTCAGATACGTACGGCTCCGGCGCCGCATCAAAGATTTTAGGTTGCCAGGCTTTGGCGCGCCAGGTGAACGGTCCGATTCTGTCCATGGCGACTCCCATCAGCATGCCATATGTCGTGGCGGTGAGTTGCGCTCATGTGGCGTCACCATGTGTACCTTCGTCGTTCCTGGCCCAAGTTCCCTTAATCAGGTCACCGCCCTCGTCGAAATGTGCGATACCGCGTCGCCAATCTGGTATCAGGATTGGCGTGACATCCTCCCAGCTTTCAATACCCCGGTTCTTGAGATACCAGTTCCAGACGTATTCCGCGTCTGAGTTGTAGCCTGCGCGGCCAAGCAAACGATACCGACGGCCGCTTGTCGTGACGCCGACTCTGTGCGTGCAATCGAGCTCGACAATTCGTGAACTCACCCTCCCGTCACGGTTCGCAATATTGAAACCGACGAAATGGCGGTCACCGTCGCGAGTCTGTCGAATGGACCAACACTCGAGGTAAATCTGGGGTACTTCGCCCACACCCGCGCTGATATAGATAGACATTGAAACTCCGGTATCCTAAATTTCAATCAAGAACCGTTGATTGAAATTCTCGTTTTGGTACCTAGCGTCGGCCGATGTCCTCGAGCGTCCGAAATATCCCCGTGGATTACATAGGACGCGGCATGACCCGATGGTGTAATCGGAGCTCGCGTGGACGTGCCCATGCAGCCACAGGTCCGCCTGCACAACTAGATGCTCGAGCTCTGACGCATAGAATGCCGCTAGTGGATGGTCTCGGTACTTGATCGGAATCGACCTGAAACTTGGCGCATGGTGGGTCACGACAATGGTCTTCCCGGCGAAAGGCGTAGCGAGCTGTCGTTCAAGCCAAATGACTGCATCCCGGTGATGTCCAGCAATATCCTCTGGTGACAAGGCCTGCCCATCATCACGGGTGATTGCTCGGTAGTCCGTAATCGCCCGCCACAATTCACGCTCGCCACCGTTGTGTCGTGCCACCCGGTTGTTTTCAGACCACAAACATGTTCCGAGGATCCGGACGCTACCGTATCTGACTTCCGAGTTCTGCAGGAAAACGACCGACGTGCCAGCGGCCGCTTGGCGCATTTCTGCAACCAATCGGGGGTACCGTTGGTTGTAGGCTTCGTGGTTTCCGTGCACGTAGACGACTGGAACGGGAAGGCCTCGATACCAACCGATTGCTGCTGTACCGGAATGGATGTCGCCGGCAAGAATCATGAGATCAGCGTCCGGTGCACGCGCCAAAGCATGCTCGGACCTCTCACCGCGCTCGAGCTCGTGATGCAGGTCAGAGGCTATCTGCACACGCATGATCATGGCCTGTTATCGCCCGGACCGACGGCTTCAATGCTCTCAAGACTATAAGGTTCGCCACGGGCTTCCACCACCTCACGCTCCATTGGCCTTAGCACAAAATTGACCGCAACTGGGTCCGTGCCAGTCCACGCGACGTACCGTTCGCCAGACGCAAGGGCATATTCAACGCTTCCGTCAGGCAGCGATCCGAGTTCAAGCACCTGCTGCAGGCCGTCCTGGAGCTCCGTGCGACAAAGGTCGCGCAGCTCATGAAAAACAACGTGAACAAGCGAGCGCGTGCGCGTGATGTTCAGAAGCTCACGGGGCGTCCGGACAAGCATGCGACGAACCTCAGGACCAGCGGCCCCGTCGAGAAGCATGTCGACAAGATAAAGATTTTTTGTTGGCAAATTGCAAGGAAACTCCATCACTCCCTCTGCCACTCGAGCCCGACTAGCTCGCTTTGTCACCCGATGCCCGTTCTCTGTCATCTCGCCTCCGGCCCTGTGCGCCGTCTGTTACATGTCCCTAAATTCGAGCCTTGCGCAAAGTTATCAATTCGCGCCGCAGGCGCGGTCGGCCCGTCGCCCCGTCAACCCGATACGGAGATTGTAGCTTATTTCCAGTGACTTTAAATCCCGTGACTTTATTTGCTGACTAGAAATATTGCCTCATGTCGGCCAAGCTCCCGCCGACATGACGAAACAAATGCCAAAGAGCGTCTCCGGGCTCGCTGAAACGCTTAGATCGCGCAGGGACGAACTGGGCCTCTCCCAGGAGTCGTTGGCGCGAGCTACGGGCCTTTCTCGCAGCGTCGTCTCCCGGATGGAGCGCAACGCTGGGAATCCGCTGCTGAGCACACTGGAAATACTAGCGATGGGGTTGGACCTTGACGTTCGCATCCTGCTTGCTCCCGAACCGAATTCGAAGCTCGTCAAAAGCAACCAGACGCCGCTCGTTCGCGTGGGTGGGAACATTCATCGCTTGCGGAAGAAAATCGGGAAGCGTGGGTTGAGCCAGGAAAAACTGTCGATGCTCTCTGGCCATTTTCGGACTTACATAACCGAGCTGGAGATGGCACGCAATTCGCCGTCGATCGCTGACCTGGAATCCATTGCAGACCAGCTTGGTGTGCAGGTCATCGACCTGCTGGAGCCGCTTGACGAGGTTGACTACCAGACTCGCGTAGAGCGATTTGAAAAAGCCGGCGGCGACCCTCAGGGCAAGGAGTCCTCGCAGTGAGGGCTTCTCCCGACCGCGTGGCATCGCTGAGTCGGTCTCTCATCCACACAAGGGAAAAAATAAGGTCTTAACGCCTCATGCGAATTGCGTATTTCGCGGCTGTCGAATATATCGTTCGCGCTCTGAAACTTCGCGTCGATGGCCTGCCGAACGAGATCGTCGAACGATGCACTGGCATCCCTCACAATCTTCAAGATGACATCCTTCCTCTCGCAGGATTAATTGGTGACAAGAGTGATGACCTTGCGGGCTCCGTTCGGGAAGCGGCAAAAAGCATGTCCGCTGAGAATATAGCTATCGTGCAAATTGCCATCGAACTTTGGTGGGATGCACGGACGCGCGCCACAGTCCGAGACCGACGGCAACCGATTGCTGTAGAAAGCGGCGCCGTCGCTGACCGGGTCGCTCAATGGGCGCGTGACGGGAAGGGATTGACCGGCCCATCAACGATTGACACGGGCTTCATCGGTCTTCAGGACGATCCGTTGCCAACAGAATCATCGGTGTCGCTTGCTCTTCGGCTTCTCACGGCAAACGCTACGTCGTGGGGAGCTGCAACCAAGCTGTTTGGAATCAAGCTTTTCAAGACGGGATATTTCGGCAAGCCTCTATTTGTAAGCTTTAGCGGGTCTGCCATTCCTCTGCCGTGGCTTGACACCGAAGACAAACGCCTGTTTGCCCAGCTTCCGTACACGAGCGGGATGATTCTGAATGACCGCTTCCGTTTTTGTCCGGACTGTATTTCATGTCGTTTCCACAGTACTCTTCACCAAATCAACCTCGCCGAAACTTGCCCCGTCCATGGCACTCGCCTCACTGAAGTCTGCATTGCCTGTGGCAATACCGTAGGAGACTTCGAGCAACTATTGCGACGTGGCCACAAGGCATACCACTGTTCCAAGTGTGAGCGACCGCTGGCAGGTCAAGCAATGACCTACCGAGAGTACCGGGACTTCCGAAATCAAGTGTCAGCACTCGAAAAGCGGCTCGAGCTCCTTGTTCGGTGGTTCCGCGACGCGCCAGCTCGGCTTTGGCCACTAGAGCAGTTGCTCGAACAAAATCGGGGATCCGTAAAAAACTGGATCAACTGGGGTTTTACAACGGACTCTGTGGCGAAAACAGCCCACCGGTTTCATCCCCTTCCGATGCAGCCCACGACCTCACCAGCCTACGAAATGATCATAATGCCTTGGGCTCTCCGATCGCGAGAGGCTATTGGTGAGGTACCGCAACAGTTTTCTGACTGGGTATACCTGTCGACCGTTCGGAGAATTCTTGACTGGGTGAACGCCGATATGCACATTGCGCCGGCCTTCGGCGATTTCGATGACCTCGAATACAACGTCTTAATCAAGCGGGATGACGCTGGTCTGCGCCGAATGGCGTTGGCCTACTTTCGTAGATCTTTTGAAGAGTATCGAATCCATTCCGAAAAGTGGGCTTCGTTTCAGCCGAAGACCCCAAACCTCCGGGTTACGGTCGATGGCTATGGTACGTACGCTATTCCGCGCCTGGCACGAAAAGCCTCTCTAATCGGTGCGTACGCTATGGTGCTCGCAGCGATGAAATTGAGGCAACGTGAAGGGTTTCACCGGTCACAACTCGGCGGGCTGAACTTTGCCCGTCCCGTCCCAACTGTAGTCCTTCCAGAACACAAGCTCTCGCCGTATCTGACATTCAGGGAAGGTGCGGTATTCGCACCGGCCGTCGATGGTTTGCCTATCGCCTCGCTTTACCGTGGACGAAGCTGAGGAGCGGTGGGCGATTCACTAACTGCCGACTTCGGTCTGAATACCCGGGAGCCTGCTCGCCCTGCAACGGCTATTTGTCTCACGTATTTAGATACCTTCCAGGTGCTTGGCAGGACCGACTTTCGGCGAGGCGACTCAGCACGGCAAGACGTCGAAAATTGAATGAAGCAGTCGCCAAACCGCGCTCCCAGTTCTGCAAATCTCCCTACTGTTAGGCTTGGTGCAATCGAGCGTCACCGCAACGGCCCGGCACATAAGGATTTGCGTGTTCAAGCTCGGCAACCTTACGGGAAGATTCAAGCAGTCCGCTCCGATATTCCGACTGTGGCGGCCTGGTTGCACGCCGGCATCGACTAATCTGCGACACCTTCCTCCGGTAAAACGCACTTCGTCGAGTCATTCTAGTTCTCAAATTCTCCGGTCTCGCCCCGCAAAATCGCTGAAAAATTTACAAACAGGCACTTTGCCGGCTCGAATGACTCGTTTTCCGTTCTCAAAATCTCCGTACTCAGCCCGTATCGTCAGTTTTTCGGGGGAAGTATGGAGATTTCGAGAACTCAGGAGGGAGATTTAAAGAACCAGAATGGCAAAGGTGGCGTCGCCGCTATTTTACATAAGGTTCCGCGATTCAGTATCGATAACTTTTATTATGTTAAATTAAGAAACCCTGAACAGGGCCGACGCAGGACGTTTGCGCTCCCCGATCTAGTCCGAAGACCTAACCGAAAAAGAGCTCCGAGGGACGCCGCGATAAAAAGATTGCAATGCATGCGATGCGCCAGATAAACTAAGTTCAATGGGCTAAGTCTATATGAGGTAGCTATGCAGATTTACAACATGCACGATGCCAAGACCAACCTGTCTCGGCTGATCGAGGAAACTGTGAGCGGTGGCGAGCCGTTCGTTATTGCTAAGGCCGGCAAGCCGCTGGTCAAGGTGGTGCGCATCGATGTGGAAGCAGAAAAACCACCACGGCGCATCGGCTTCATGAAAGGACAGATCAAGGTACCAGCGGACTTCGACACAATGGGAGCAGACGAGATCAGCGACTTGTTCGAGGGCAAAGCGAAGTGAAGCTGCTACTCGACACTCATCTGTTGATTTGGGCTGCAGCCGACGATCCTGCCTTACCCAACGAAGCGCGTACGGCCATCGAGGACACTGAGAACACCCTGTACTTCAGCGTCGCAAGCATTTGGGAAATTGTCATCAAGAGCACGCTAGGACGTGACGACTTTCAAGTCGATGCACGCGTCCTGCGCAGGAACCTACTAGATGCTGGTTACGAAGAACTGCCCATCGAAGCGCAGCATGCATTCGAAGTCGCGGCGCTCCCACAGATTCACAAAGACCCGTTCGACCGGCTTCTCGTCGGTCAAGCGATGGCGGAAGGAATCGTGTTGCTGACCCACGATGAACAGATAAAACGGTACGACTTCGCTCCGGTACGGTACGTCTAGCTAGGCCCTAAGTCATGTCTCGGGTGTGTTGTCGCCTTGGTCATGCAGGTCGAAAATCAATAACGAAGGCAGCACACAGGCAGGCGCCCGTTGTGGGCAGACCGATAATGGTCTATATTTGGTCCTATCCAGCCTGCAACGGAGCAACTGATGCATATCGCCGATCACGTGAAGCCGATCAGCTACCTCAAGAGCGAAGCGGCACAAATCGTTAAAGACCTGACCGACTCCGGTGAGCCGCTCATCATTACGCAGAACGGCGAAGCGAAGCTCGTCGTTCAGGATGTACGGACCTATGAAGCCACGCAACAGACGATCGCCCTCCTGAAGATCCTGGCCATCGGCCAAAAACAGATCGAGCGCGCAGACCACGTCGACGGCGACGAATTCTTTGCGGAGCTTAACGAACTCGACCGCCACGAAAAGCTCCGCTAATGCAAGCCCCGCGGTTGAAGTACCGCATCCTGCCGACTGCCCGAATCGGCATCGATGAATTGAGAAGTTACATTGTCCGCGCATTCGGGTGGGAGACATGGCGTCAGACATCGGCGCAGATTCAGGAAACGATCAAACACATTCGCCAGTTTCCCGAGAGCGGCCATGTGCCTGTTGAGCTTGAGGGCTTCGTCGATGATACTTTTCGACAGGCCCTTTCCGGCAAGAACCGGATCATTTATCAGGTGCGGGACGACACCGTTTACATTCACCTCGTCGTCGATACGCGACGCGATCTGCAAGCCCTTCTCCAAAGAATCGTGCTCCGGCTGATGTAAGTCGCCGCGAGGCGACACGCGTTCTTAAGTGACCTTGCCTCTGTTTCACGAATCCCATAGCCGAGGCAATCAGGCCGGCTCTGTCGCAACAAGGCGTTAAGGTAAGATTCGGCCGACGTGGCCGTGCCTGGCTGGCGTCGGGCCGGACTGATAGACCGCCGGATTGAGTCCGAAGTAGCTCACCAGCTTCTCCGGATTCGGAAACCTCTCAATGTCGCCGATGGCTGACAGCAACCCGATCGCTACCGTGGCATTGACGCCGGTGATCGTCGGTAGCCTACGCAATCGCTGGTCGCCGATGGCAGCCTGCGCCAGCGCTTGATCTACGGCAGGCAGAAGCCGACGCGGCAAAGGCTGATATTCCTGAACTCGCGCAGGTAAAGCACGTTTTCGTCAAAGCGGCTGCACGCGTGAACAACCGCGTCGAGAACAGCCACCAACCGACCCGCAGGCGCGAACGCCAGATTTGCGGCTTTCGTGATGCGCGTCGCACGCAGGCGTTTCTCTCATGCTTTGGCCCGATCCGGCAGCACTTCGCGTTGCCCAGACATCAGATGAACGTCGCATGTCATTGCGCCTTACTCAAAGAACGCCTCGCCACATGGCACGGTCGGACTGTCTCTGCCGCAGTCGATGACGTTATTTAATAAGGATAACTACTCTTTAAACAAACACTTTGCCTACGCTCGTCAACTTGACAGAGCCAATGCCTTCATTGGCTGTCTTTCACAACAGCATTCTCCGGTTTATTCTGGCAAAAGCACATATCCGCTTAGGGTCGGCCGCCACGGTCGCACAACACGAAACGGCCGCTACCAACAAAGCCGCGCACCTCGGCCGCGGCGCTCACCAACACGGCGAACGTGGCACGCGCACCAGCGCGCCGCAGCAGACAGGTTTTTTCATGACGACAACCCCCATGTCAGTCGATGTCATCGGGGCAGCTAACCGGAGCATGGGAAACCGTCAGGCCTTTAACCTGGTGTTATGAAGTGGCGATAAAAATGCATACGACAACAAAAATCAAACTCCCTAGGATACGCAATGCCTCGCGCCGATCCGCGATGGTCGCTGCCAGCCGCGGCACGGCCCCGATTTGCCACGCGAAACCTGACCGGGGCGCTTCGCTCCGCACGCCATCACCACCCCGAGGTTCCGATGAGACGTTTGATCCATGCCGCCCGGCTGCTTGCCCTGCTTGGCTCGTTCGCCTTTGCCTGCGCGCATGCTGCGTTACCCACCCGCCTGAATGCCGCCACCAGCGGCGACCTGCCGCCGGTTTCCTTTGTCAACGCGCAAAACGAACTCGACGGCTACGACGTACAGGTGGCGCGGTTCGTGAGCCATTACACCGGCATTCCGATGCAGCTCAACCGCCTCGATTTCAAGG
Organism: Trinickia mobilis; assembly: GCF_017315705.1. Taxonomy (GTDB): domain Bacteria; phylum Pseudomonadota; class Gammaproteobacteria; order Burkholderiales; family Burkholderiaceae; genus Trinickia_A; species Trinickia_A mobilis. The sequence continues at coordinate 34,409 of NZ_JAFLRF010000023.1, forward strand.
GCATCCTGCCGGGCCTGCAGACAGGCCGCTTCGATATCGTGTTCTCGAACGTCAACATCACGCCCGAGCGCAGCGCGATCTTCGATTATTCGATCCCGTACTCGCGCTCGGCCGTCGTCGTGGTGGCGCGCAACGGCGTCACCGACATCAAGGGTTACAAGGATCTCAAGGGCAAGCGGGTGGGCGCGATCGCCGGCGCCAACGACGGCGAGATGCCGGCCCGCGAGATCGAGAAGAAATACGGCGAATTCGGCTCGTTCAAGGGTTACGGCGGCTACGCCGAGATGTTCACCGATCTCGCGGTGGGCCGAATCGACGCAGTGGTCGCGCCCGATACCTCGGCCGCCAATCTGCTGCATCAGCGCCCCGGCATCGGCGCGATCGTCGGCGAGCCCTATCAGGTGCGCTTCGTCGGCGCACCGATGCCGAAGGGCTCGACCGAACTCAAGGCCCGAGTGGATGCCGCGGTCCGCGAAATGAAGAAGGAAGGACTGCTCGACAAATGGGGCAAGCAGTATTTCGGCATCGATCACTACGGCGCCCAGCTCAAGGAGGACGTGAAGTGAGCGCCTCGCCTCGCCACGCCGCTGGCGCCGTCACAAGCGGACGCGGCGCGACTTGCAGGGAGCGGCCGTGAACATCGATTTCGCCCTGGTGCTGCCCTATCTGCCGGTACTGCTCAAGGCCGCGCTGCTGACGATCTTCCTCGCCGCGGTCACCCAGTGCTGCGGCACCCTCGCCGGCCTCGTCCTGGCGCTGGCGCGCGAATCGCGTCACGCTGCGCTGCGCGGCGTGGCCTTCGCGTATATCTGGGTGTTCCGCGGCACGCCGGTGCTGCTGCATCTGTTTTTTGTCTATTACGCGGCACCGCTCTTCGGCCTGCGCCTCGATGCGATACCGGCTGCCATCATCGCGCTGTCGATGAGCTCGGCGGCCTATAACGGCGAGATTATTCGCGCCGGCATCCGCGCCGTGCATCGCGGACAGATCGAGGCCGCCCAGGCGGTCGGCATGACCTATCCGCGCGTCCTGCGCCATATCGTGCTGCCGCAGGCCATGCGCATCGTGCTGCCCCCCTACGTCGGCAATTTCATCAGCCATACCAAGAACACCTCGCTCGCCTCGGTGATCACCGTGCCCGAATTGATGCTGACCGCCCAGACCATCTACAGCAGCACTTACCGCGCCGTGGAAGTGCTGACGCTGACCGGCGTGATCTATCTGGCGATCACCACGGTGCTGACGCTCGCGCAGCTGCATCTCGAGCGCGCCGGCACCACTCGCCGCGCGCCGCGGCGCCGCCCGCCGGGCGGCGCAAGCGCCCCGGCGGCCGAAGGCAACGCGCCATGAGCCAGACACCGATGATCGAAGTTCGCGGATTGCACAAGCATTTCGAGACGGTCAAGGCGCTCAATGGCGTCGACGTGTGCATCGGCCGCGGCGAAGTGGTCTGTCTGATCGGCCCGAGTGGCTCGGGCAAGAGCACGCTGCTGCGCTCGATCAATCATCTCGAGAAACCTACCCAGGGCGAAGTGCTGATCGACGGCCAGATCGTCGGCTACGTCGAGGCGGCCGGCGCGCAACGCCGGCCGATGACGGGCCGCGAACTGGCCGCCATGCGCGCCGAGGTCGGCATGGTGTTCCAGCTGTTCTATCTGTGGCCACACCTGTCGGTGCTCGACAACGTCGCGCTCGGCATGACCACGGTGCGCGGCATACGCGGCGCCCAGGCAGCGCAACGCGCGCGCGAACTGCTCGCCAAGGTTGGGCTGGCGCACAAGCACGATGCCTGGCCCGAAGAGCTTTCCGGCGGCCAGCGGCAGCGCGTGGCCATCGCGCGGGCGCTGGCGATGACGCCCAAAGTGATCCTGTTCGACGAACCGACGTCGGCTCTCGATCCCGAACGCGTAGGCGAAGTGCTGGAAACCATGGAGGCGGTGGCGGCCGAAGGCCTGACGATGATGGTGGCCACGCATGAGATGAGCTTCGCGCGCCGTGTCTCAGATCGCGTGATCTTCATGGACGACGGCCGCATCGTCGAGGCGGGCGAGCCCGAACAGATCTTCGAGCGCCCCGCCAGCGAGCGGCTCAAGCGCTTTCTCGAAAAGGTGCTGCGATGAAGTCCGCCGCTGCCGTCGCGACGGCGGGCTTCGATCTGGTGGTGCGCGGCGGCCGCGTATTCGCCGACGGACGGCTGCAGGACCTGAACGTCGGCGTGCGCGACGGCCGCGTCGCCGCGCTCAGCGCGACGCCGCTTGCCGGCACCACGGTGCTCGACGCGGCCGGCAAGCTGGTGCTGCCCGGCGGCATCGACGTGCATTGCCATATCGCCCAGACCACCTCGACCGGTGCCACCACAGCCGACGGCTTCTACGACGCCACCGTCGGCGCGGCCTTCGGCGGCACCACGCTGGTCATGCCGTTCGCCGCCCAGCATCGCGGCCAGTCGCTGCGCGCGAGCGTGGCCGCCTATCGCGAACGCGCCGCCGGGCGCGCGGTGATCGACTACGCGTTCCACATGATCGTCACCGATCCCACGCCGACGGTGCTCGAAACCGAATTGCCGGAACTGGCCGCGCAGGGCTTCACCTCGGTCAAGCTCTACATGACCTACGACGCGCTGCGCCTCGACGATCGCCAACTGCTGGAAACGCTGCTGCACGCGCGCCGGCTTGGCGTGGTGCCGATGATCCATGCCGAAAGTCACGACATGATCAACTGGCTCGCCGAACGTCTGCTCGCGCTCGGCTACCGGCATCCGCGCCATCTGGCGCACGCGCGGCCGGCACTCGCCGAACGCGAGGCGACCGATCGCGCGCTCGGCATGGCCGAACTGCTCGACATTCCGGTGTTCATCGTGCACGTCTCCTCGGCGGCCGCTGCCGGGCAGATCGCCCGTGCCCAGCGCGCCGGGCTCACGGTCCACGCTGAAACCTGTCCGCAGTATCTGCTGCTGACCGAGCACGATCTCGACCGGCCCTTCCACGAGGCGGTCAAATACTGCTGTTCGCCGCCGCCGCGGCTGGCCGGCGATCACGCCGCGCTGTGGGACGGCCTGCGCAATGGCCTGTTCGCCTGCTTCTCGTCCGACCACTCGGTGTTCCATCTGGACGGCCCGCATGGCAAACGCAAGGGCGGCGCCAACACGCCCTTCGATCGCGTGCCCTATGGCCTGCCCGGACTGGAAACGCGTCTGCCGCTGCTGTTTTCGGAAGGCGTGGCGCGCGGCCGGCTTTCGCTCGAACGCTTCGTCGAGCTGAGCGCGGCCGGACCGGCTCGCATCTTCGGGCTGGCGGGCCGCAAAGGCGCGATCGCGCCGGGCGCCGATGCGGATCTGGTGCTGTGGGACCCGCAGGCGCGCACCACGCTGTCGGCCGACAGCTTGCATGACGGCGCCGGCTATACCGTCTACGAGGGCACCGAAGTGCACGGTCTGCCCGTCACCACCATTTGCCGGGGCCGGTTGATATGCCACGAAGGCCGCTTGCTGGCCGCGCCCGGTCATGGCGAGCTGATCGCCTGCGAGCGCGTCGCCGAAGTCGGCGCGCGCCCCGCTCCCGCGCCGTGGCTTGCCTGAACAGGGCCGTCGATGCCGATGCCGGGAGCGGCGGCGTCCGTCTTCAGTTCTACCGGGAAAAGTCGTGAACGTGGGACATCGCCCATGAGCGTGCTGATTACCGGTGCAGCGGGCTTCGTCGGGCTCAATCTGGCCGAGTGCCTGTTGATGCGCGGCACGCGCGTCGTCATGCTCGATCTCGCGCCGCCGCCGGCACAGGCCCTCGCGCATTTCGCCTCGCTGCCCGGCAGGCTCGATATAGAGGTAGCGGACGTACGCGACGGCGCCACGCTCGCTGCGCTGCTGTGCCGCCACGCCGTCACGGCCCTGATTCACGGCGCGGCGCTGACCGCCGGGCTCGAGCGCGAACGCAGCGAGCCCGCCGCGATCGCCGAAGTCAATCTGACCGGTACGCTCAAGGTGCTCGCGGCGGCGCGTCAGGCCAGCGTCGGCCGGGTCGTGCAGTTGAGCAGCGGCGCCGTGTTCGGCGCAGGCGGCTGGGATCGCGGAGAGCTCGTCGAGGACCGCGACCTGCCGCTGCCGGCATCGCTCTACGGCATCACCAAATACGCGGCCGAGCGCGCCGCGCTGCGCTTTCGCGAGGCACATGGGCTCGACGTGGCGGTGGCACGGCTTGGCGTGGTGTTCGGGCGCTGGGAATACGATACCGGCGTGCGCGATACGCTGAGCATTCCGCTGCTGCTCGCACGCCTCGCCCGTGCGGGCGGCCGGGCGCGCTTCTGCGCCGAGTTGCCCGATGACTGGATCTATGCCGTCGATGCCGCCGCGGCCATCGTTGCCCTGCTCGACGCGCCCCGTCTGCCGCATCCGCTTTATCACGTCGGCACTGGCCGACGCTGGTCGGCGGCCGACTGGTGCGAGCGGCTGCGCGCGATCTGGCCGGCGTTTTCGCATGAAGTGGTCGGGCGCCGCGAGGACGCCAATATCGGTGCCCAGGCACCGGCGCCACGCCCGCCGCTTTCAGTCGAGCGGCTGCGGCGCGATCTGGGTTTCGAGGCCCGCTTCGACGCCGCGCGCGCCTTGACGGACTATACCGCGTGGCGGGACGCGCTGCACCCGCCGCCCGCACTGGACGACGGGCCGTTCTGAGCGATCCGGCAAGTCGCCGCCGGCGCGGACCCTGCACGCCCGAGCCGGCGTGTCGAGCGCTCAGAGGCTCGGTACGTAGCCGCCGTCCACGCGCAAGATGCCGCCCGTCATATACGAGGCGCGCTGGCTGGCGAGGAAAGCCACCGCATCGGCATATTCCTCGGGTTCGCCATAGCGGGCCATCGGAATCGAGCCAACGCTTTCCTTGACCACCTCCTCGAGCGGCCGGTTCTCCCGCTTCGCCCGGGCTTCGTCGAGAAAGCGGATGCGCGCCGTGGCGATGCGGCCCGGGACGATCACGTTGACGGTAACGTTATCGGCGGCCACTTCGCGCGCCAGCGTCTTCGACCAGCCCACCAGCGACATGCGCAGCGCGTTGGACATGGCGAGATTCGGAATCGGCACGATCACGCCCGAGGACGAACTGGTGATCACACGCCCCCATTTGCGGGCCCGCATGCCGGGCAGCACCCGGTCGGTGATGGCGATCACCGAGAGCACCATCGCCTGGAATTGCCTCGCCCATTCCGCGCTTTCCACCCCGCTGGCCGGCGACGGCGGCGGCCCACCGGTGTTGTTGACGAGAATGTCGATCGGCCCCAGCTGCCGTTCGATCTCCTGAACATGCTGGTCGATCGAGGCGAGGTCGGCCAGATCCCACCGCCGGCTCATCGAGCGGCGGCCGGCCGCCTCGATGGCGGCGGCGGTGGCCGCCAGCGCCTTCTCGTCGACGTCGGCCAGCGCCACCTGCACGCCCTCGGCCGCGAACTGCCTCGCGATCGCGCCGCCGAGGCCGCCTCCCGCGCCCATCACGAGGGCCACGCGGCCGGAAATCTTCAGGTCCATAAGCTCTTTCCTGGTTGGTTGAAATCGATGTCGCCGTGCCTCATCCGTCGTGGCGGTGCAGGATCTGGCCGAGAAACGCGCGCGCGCGTTCGCCCTTGGGCTGCGAGAAAAATTCGGCGGGCGGCGCCTCCTCGACGATCTCGCCCTCGTCCATGAAGACCACGCGGTCTGCCACGCTGCACGCAAAACCCATCTCGTGCGTCACGCAGATCATGGTCATCCCCTCGGCGGCCAGTTGCGTCATCACGTCGAGCACTTCCTTGATCATTTCCGGGTCGAGCGCCGAAGTCGGCTCGTCGAACAGCATGGTTTTCGGCTTCATGCACAGCGCGCGGGCAATCGCTACGCGCTGCTGCTGGCCGCCCGAGAGCTCGCGCGGATAATGGTCGGCCTTGTTGCCGATATGCACGCGGTCGAGAAAATGGCGCGCCGTCTCCTCCGCCTCGCGGCGGCCGATGGCGCGAATCTTCATCGGCGCGATGGTCAGGTTCTGCATCACGGTCAGATGCGGAAACAGATTGAACTGCTGAAACACCATGCCGACCTCGCGGCGCACGAAGCGCAGGTTGCCGGGGCTTTGCGCGATGTTCACACCTTCCACCAGAATGTCGCCCTGCTGGTGTTCCTCGAGACGGTTGATGCAGCGGATCATGGTCGACTTGCCTGAGCCCGAGGGCCCGCATACCACGATGCGTTCGCCGCGCCGCACGCTCAGGTCGATATCGAAGAGCACCTGGCTCTCGCCGTACCATTTGCAGACCTTGCGGAGTTCGATCATGGCCGATGCCTCGCCCGGCGACGCCTGCGGATGCTGTTGCACGAGTGTGTTCATGTGAGTTGCCTGCCTTGCTTCAATACGAAAAACCCGCCTGCGGGCACGCGTTCATGCGGCCATCCAGCCGCCGTCGACCAGCAGATTTTCCCCGGTGAGAAAGCTCGCCTCGTCCGAGGCGAGGAACAGCGCCGCGCTAGCTACGTCGTCGGGACGACCGAGGCGCGGCATCGGCGTGCGTGCCTGCGAATAGGCGATCGCCTCGGCTGAGGCAGCGGACCCCGGCTTGCCGGTCATGATCTTGCCGGGCGCCACGGCGTTGCAAACGATGCCGTGCGCGGCGTAGTCGGCGGCGATCTGGCGGGTCAGATAAACCACACCCGCTTTCGAAGTGCCGTAAGCGACGTTGCGCGGCGCGCTGATCATGCCGTGCTGCGACGAGACATTGACGATGCGCCCGCGCGTTTCGCCAAGCGGCGCCTGCGCGAGCATGGCCCGCACTGCGGCGCGCGACATCAGGAAGACGCCGGTCAGGTTGACCGCGAGCACCCGGTTCCACTCGTCCAGAGTGGTGTCCAACAGCGGCTTGCCGACGCTCACGGCAGCGTCGTTGACCAGCACGTCGAGACGGCCGTAGTGGCGCAGCGCCGACTCGACGGCCGCCGCCACGTCGCTTTCCGATGCCACGTCGGTACGCACGAAGCGCGCGGCGAAACCGTGTTCGCGCAGCAGCTCCATGGTCGGCACGCCGCCCTCGCGAACCGCCTCGGTAATGTCGGCAAGCACGAGGCGCGCCCCCGCGCGGGCGAAACGCAGCGCGATGGCCCGGCCGATGCCCGACGAAGCGCCCGTGATCAATACGGACCGGCCCGCAAGCCGGCCGGCGCCGGTGTTTTCCAGTCTGTCCATTCAGCGGCTCCCGGCCTCGCGCGCCGCGGCGCGCCATGCGAAATAGTCGGCGGCAGCCTCCTCGAGCGTGAAGCGGCAGCGATGGCCCAACTCGCGCGTGAGCCGCGAGACATCGAGCGCGGGCCGGTCGGCGGCAAGACCGTAACGCACCGTCGCGGTTTCGTGAGGCGCCGCCAGCCGCCAGCGCAGCGCGGGCAGATGGCGCTTCAGCGCCTCACACCATTGGCCCACGTCGCTCATGCCGCCGCCGCCCACGTGATAAAGCCGGTGGGCGAGCGTGGCCGCGATGGCCAGCCGCGCAAGCGCGTCGGCGGCATCGGGGGCATAGATCCAGTCGGCGGCAAGCGCGCGCGGCAGCACCACCTCCATCCCGTCGCACGCCGCCTCGAGCACCTGATGATGCGGGCTCAGCCATTCGCGCACGCCGCTCGCATGCTCCCAGCGCCCGAACACCGGTCCCAGCCGTGCGACCCGTACGTCGAGGCCGTGCAGCTGGCCGATGCGCAGCGCGCACTGCTCGGCCGCCAGCTTGCTGATGCCATAGAGACTGGCAGGCGCCGGCGCCGAACCCGCTTCCTCGTAACGGCCCGAAGCGGCCGGCGCCGAAAATCCGTAAACCGCCACCGAGCTGACCAGCAGCACGCGCCGCACGCTCGGCTCACGCGCGCAGCGCTGCAGCAGCCGCGCGGTGGCCGTCACGTTGACGTCCATGATGGCGGTGGCATCGTCGCGCTCGCGCTGCGGCGACGGCGTGATGGCCGCCGTATGTACCACGCGCTCGATGCGCCGCCCAGCGAACAGCCGTTCGAGCGTGACGGCCTCGCGCAGATCCCCACTCACGGCCTCGCAGCCGGCCGGCGGTACGGGTGCGGGCACTGCAGAGGCAGCGCGCGGCAGATCGGCGAGCAGCACCGCCTCGCCGGCCGCGCGCAGCCGTTCGGCGAGCGCGAGGCCGATGAAGCCGTTGCCGCCGGTAATCAGCGTGGTCATCGGCGGCTCCCGCGGCTCGCCAGCGAGCGCCGCTCGAGACGCGCAACCCAGCGCGCCATCGGCCACAGCAACACGAAGAAGATCACCGCAGCTGCCATCAGCGGCGTCGGATTGTAGGTTTGCTCCTGTGCCACGCGCGAGGATCGCAGCAACTCGGGCAGTGACACCAGCGAGGCGATCGAGGTGGTCTTGATCAGCTCGAGCGAGTTGCTTGCGAGCGGCGCCAGCACGTTGCGCACGGCTTGCGGCAGCACGATCCAGGCGATCTCGCGCACCGGGCCGAAGCCGAGCGAACGGGCCGCCTCGCGCTGGCCGTGCGGCACCGATTCGATGCCGGCGCGGAAAATCTCGCCGTAGTAGCCCGAGTTGTTGAGCGCGAGCGCCAGCACGGTGGCGGCGAAGCTGCCGAGCGTGACGCCGAAGAACGGTAGCCCGTAGAAGATCAACGCCAGCAGCACCACCACCGGAAACGAACGGAACAGATCGATATAACCGACCAGCGCGAGGTTCAGCCAGCGATGATGAAAGCTGTAGGCCACCGCGATCACCACGCCGAGCGCCATCGAAATCGGCGCGGTGACGACCGACAGCACCAACGTCAGGCGCAGCCCTTGCAGCAGCAGCGGATAGGTCTGACGCAGCGAGTCGAGATTGAGGAAGTTGTCAATGAACAGATTCATGCCTGCCTCGTCATGCGACCCGCGCCACAGATTTTTCCAGCCAGCGGCTCAATAGCACCAGCGGAATGAAGAAGGCCAGATAGCAGCCTGCCGCCAGTGTGAGCGGCGAAGGATTGGCCAGGATGCCGACGAGGCTCTGCGCCTGGCCCAGCACTTCCGGCAGCGCGACCGCCGTGCCGAGCGCGGTGCCCTTGCTGACGGCGATCGCGCGATTGGTCAAAAGCGGAATCGACAGCCGGATCGCCTGAGGCAGGATGATCAGAAGCAACGTGCGCATCGGGCCGAAACCGAGCGCGCGCGCCGCGTCCCACTGGCCGACCGGCAGCGCCTTGATCGACGACCAGAAGATTTCCGCCGCAAAGGCCGACAGCACCGCGCCGAGACTGAGCACGGTGGTCGTGAAAGGCGACATGCGCAGGCCCATATAAGGCAACGCGAAATAGCCGAGCACCAGCACCACCAGTTGCGGCATGGTGCGAAAGAAATCGATGTAGATGACGATCAGTGCGTTGACGGCACGCACCTCGAGCGAGCGCACGAGCGTCAGCAGCAGTCCCCAGCCGATGCCGATCGCGATCACCAGCAGCGAGACCACCACCGTGATGCCGAAGCCGCTGAAGATGAGGGACCACGACTGGCTGAAGATGTCGGCATTGAAAAAGTTATCGACTATGCGGTGCATGCAAGTCAGATCCGGACAATGAAGAAAAAACCGGCCGCCCGCGCGGAGCGGCCGTGGCGGTCAATTGCACTTGAGTGGGTGCGGCTGCGGATCGTAACCCTTGAAGCCCGGCGCACCGTAGCCCGGATAGATGGTGTCGATGGCCGAACCCTTGGCCGGCTCGGTGCCGTACCACTTCACGTAGAGCTTGTGCAGCGTGCCGTCGTGCTTCATGCATTCGAGCGCTTCGTCCACCTTGTTGCGATAGGCCGCGTCGTCGAGGCGGAAGGCAAAGCCGAAGTTGCGGCCGTTGAAATCCTCGTAGCCGATCTTGACCGCCTTGTTGCGGCTGGCCGCGAACACCACGGTAGGAATCTCATTGAGCGCGGTGAAGGCGCGCCCGGTGATGACCGCCTGCACGGTATCGGGAAACACGTCGTAGCGCTGGATGTTGAACCCGTATTTCGCTGCGTTCTCGGTCGCCCAGGTATCGGAGATGGTGCCGCGATTGACGGCCAGTTCCTTGCCGCGCAGGTCATTGAAACCGTTCATCAGGTCGCCGGCCCGCACCAGAAAGCCGTTGCCGGTCGACATGATCGGCTCGGTAAACAACATGCGCTCGGCCCGCTCCGCGGTGATGTTGAGCGGATTGGCGGTGAATTCGATGCGCTTCGAAAACAGCGCCGAGAACAACCCCGAGAAATTGACGTCGACGATGTGCACGCCGGGGCGCCCGATGCGGCGCGCCACTTCGTTGACCACGTCGACGCCGAAGCCCTGCGGGCCGGTATCGGTGCGCACCACCCATGGCGCGAGGCCGAAGTCGGTGCCGACCACCAGCGGCTGGCCGGCCGGATGATCGGCGTCGGCTGCCTGACTCGCAACGGCGCCCGAAAGCAGCAGCAATGCAGTGCCCGCCAGCGCGAGGCGCTGGGCGAATTTTCCGAGTTTCATGGTTTCCCCGCAGGTTGATTGAATGAATTGGACGACGACGCGGGCTGCGCGTAGGGATGCACGGCTCGCCAGTGACGCGCGACATCGATGCGGCGGCAAACCCATACGCCGTCGCGGCCGGCAACGTGGTCGAGAAACCGCCGCAGGCCGGTGGCCCGGCCCGGGTGGCCGGTGAGGCGCAGATGCAGCCCGACCGACATCATCTTGGGTGCCGCGGCGCCTTCTTCGTAGAGCAGATCGAAGGCATCGCGCAGGAATGCATAGAAATCGTCGCCGCTGGCCATACCGCCGCGAATGAACTTCGCATCGTTGTTGACGAGCCCGTAGGGCACCACTAGATGCGGCTTGCCGGCGGCTTCGGTCCAATAGGGCAGCTCGTCGTTGTACGCGTCCGAGTCGTACAGAAAGCCGCCTTCCTCGGCCAGCAGACGGCGCGTGTTCAGGCCCGGCCCGTAGCGGCAGTACCAGCCGGACGGCCGTTCGCCGACGCTGGCCGCGAGACTCGCGACCGCACGGCGAATGCGCTCGCGTTCGGTCGCCTCGTCGAGCAGCGCGTGCCGCTCCCAGCGCCAGCCGTGCGCGCAGACATCGAAGCCGTACTCGCGGATCGCCGCGCAGGCTTCCGGATTGCGTTCGAGCGCAAGCGCGCAGCCGAACACCGTGGCCGGCATGCGGTATTGCTCGAACAACCGCGCGATCCGCCAGAAGCCGACTCGGCTGCCGTATTCGAACATCGATTCGGCCGCCAGGTCGCGCCCCTCGAACCCGCCCGCACCGCCCTCGGTCAGGCCCGTTTCGCTGGCCGCGTCGCCGTCCTCGATCGAGGGCTCGGCGCCCTCCTCGTAGTTGATGCAGAAATTGAGCGCCACGCGGGCCCCGCCGGGCCATTGCGGATCGGGCGGATTGCGGCCGTAGCCGATGAAATCGCGACTGGACGGAGAACGAGGCATCGGCATGGCATCAAGCGAGGGAGCCAGCGGACGGCGAGTCCGCGGGCGAAGTGGACGGCGGGTTCACCGGCAAGGTCACGCGCACCGGCGGCGCCAGCTCATGAAAGCAGTCGTCGTCGCCGCGCCCGGTCAAGGTGGTCACCACCGCGAAGCGCGTGCGTTGGTCGAGCACGGTAAGGCCATGGTGCCAGACGTTGCGGCGGTAGGTGACGCCCTGGTCCGACCCGGCCACGAAGGCCCGCAGGGTGGCGAGATCGGGACTGCCGTCGGCAGCCGCGTGACAGACGATCACCAGATAGCGGCCGTCGCGGATCGGAATGAACGTCTGCGCGGCATACGGATGACGTTCGAGCCGGCTCACCTCCACGACCTCGCGGGCGACGCTCGGCGGATAGCTGACCCACAGCGCCGGCTCGCCCGCCTCGGGCGCTGTCTCGTAGGCAAACTTGAAATGGTTGCGCCGTTCGCCATTGGCGACGGCGACGACGTCCCCGAACGGCGCGAACGACTCGGCGCTCAGCGGGCTCGGGATCAGGGTCGGCGGCGATGCGTCGGAATCTTGCATAAACGGCCTGAGCGCTCCAGGAACACCGCATCCGGGGCAGTCCGGATTTCACGGCGAGCCCCGCCGGATGGGCGTCTCCGGCATCTCCGGCGAGCAGCCCCCAAGCGCGGCAGGGGAATTTAACCACTTCATTTTTTGAATGTCGTATGCTTATTTATCGCCGTCGCATAACAAGAGGTTAATGAAATGCAGATCAATCTGCGCCAGATCGAGGTGTTTCGCGCCATCATGGTTGCGGGCTCCATCAGCGGTGCAGCCAAGCTGTTATATGTCTCGCAGCCGGCCATCAGCAGGATGATTTCTCATACGGAGTCGCGTCTCGGGCTGAAGCTGTTCGAGCGCATCAAGGGCCGTCTCTATCCCACGCCGGAAGCGCGCCGGCTGTTCGTCGAGGTCAACGCGGTGCACCAGGGGCTGCAACGCGTCAACGACGTGGCCAACGAGCTGGTGGAGAAGAACACCGGCGCCCTGCAACTGGTGGTGAGTCCGAGCCTCGGGCAAACGCTGATTCCCACCGCCATCGCGCGCTTTCGCAGCCGTTTTCCCAAGGTGCGGGTCAACATCGTCACGCAGACCTCCACCCAGCTCGTGCAAATGCTGCTGACCCGCCAGGCCGAGGTGGGCGTCGCGATGTTCTCGCTCGACCACCCGAACATCGAGCAGAAGTCGATTTACGAAGACCATCTGGTAGCGGTGCTGCCGCAGGACCATCCGCTCGCGAGCCGCCCCTCGCTGCACGTGCGCGATCTCGAGAACGTCGACCTGATCGGCTATTCCGCCGACACGCCGTTCGGCGGCCTGATTCAGCAGCTGTTCGCCACCGCCGACGTGACGATGCGCCTTGCCGTGGAAGTGCGCCTGACCCACGCGGCCTGCGCGCTGGTGCAGGCGGGCGTGGGCGTCACCATCGCCGACGAAGTGGCGGTGCTCGGGCAGGTGTGGCCCGGCGTGGTGATCCGGCCGCTGCTGCCGGACATCGTGATGGACGTCAACGTGCTGCACGCGCGCTTCGAACCGCTCTCGGGTTTGGCGCACGAATTCCTGCAAACCTTGATGGAACTCGACGTGCAGGCGCTGCGCCGGGTCGCCTGAGCTGCGCAGCCGAATACCCGGCCGGCGCTCGCAGCACGGCCGCGCCGTTAACCGGATGTTATATGCAGCCCATAAAATAGAATACGACAGCAAATTTCCCCCCTCCTAGAATCCGGGCTATTCACCCGGTTTCTCCGCATCCCGCGCAACACGCCTCGCCACCCTGCCGTCCCGATGCGCAATCCGGCTGAATACCTTCTTTCACCTCGCTCTGCAGTCCGAAATTTTAATGCGGGCAATGAAGAAAGAACTCATCCAATCAACGAGGTGCGGGTTTCCGGCCATTCGGAGCCGCGGCACCGTCGACGACTCAAGGGAAAAGCCGTAATGACATTTGGCCAACGTTTCGCTCCACGTCCTCGCGATATCGTGATCCGCATCGCACTAGCCGGCCTGCTGGCCGGCTCGGGCGCCGTTCATGCACAGTCGAGCGCGACCTTGTATGGCGTCGTCGACACCTTCGTGACGAACATTCACCCGGATGGCAAACCGTCGGTCACGCGCATGGATTCGAGCGGCCTGTACGCGAGCCGCTGGGGAGTGCGCGGCACCGAGGATCTCGGCGGCGGCAACAAGACCACCTTCGATCTGGAGAGCGGCATCAACTCGAACGACGGCACCTTTGCCGATTCGAACCGCGCCTTCAACCGCCAGGCCTGGGTTGGACTGGCCAACGACAAATACGGCGAGATTCGCTTCGGCCGCCAGAACACGCCCGAATTCTTGATGAGCGGCAGTTTCGACGCGTTCTTCGCCGCCACCCAGGCATCGGGCTGGAACAATATGTCGACCGCCACGGTGCGTATCGACAACGCGATCGGCTATTTCTCGCCGACGGTCGCGGGCTTCAAGTTTTCGGGTTTGTACGCCAAGGGCGCGGTTTCCGGCGGCACGCCGCTCAACCAGGATTTCGGCAACCAGAACTTCCACATCGCGCTCGAATACACGCACGGCCCGCTCTATCTCGGCATCAACCACGAGGAAGTGCGCAACGAATCGCTGCCGTACACGTTCCGGCGCACCTCGGCGGGCGGCTACTACAAGCTCGGCGAGCACTGGCAGTTCTATTTGGCCGCGAACGACGACAAGACTTCCGACGACAGCGTTCACACCAACGTGATGTCCGGCTCGCTCGCCTATTCCTTCTCGGTGGCCTCGCGCCTCGCGCTCGGCTACGCTTACATGCTCGATCATGTTTCCGGCACCGGTCACGGCAATGCCTCGCAGATCGGCGTGATGTACAGCTACGTTCTTTCCAAGCGCACCATTATCTACACGACTTACTCGCGCCTGAGCCAGCGCGGCACTCGCAACAACCTGGCGCTGAACGGCGCGGCGGTGGTCGAACCGTCGGCGCACATCACCTCGGCACCGGGCGGCACGCTCAGCGGCGTGCAGTTGGGCATCGTGCACTTCTTCTAAGCCCCCCTCTTCCCCGCGGCAACAACGAAACCCGGCCGGCCCGCAAGCACCTTTCATGACTTCGTAGTCCTGATGAGCTCACGGCCGGCCGATGGTCCGCGCGCACCGATCTGGTGGCAGGGACCAAAATATGGGACCGAGAAGTCATCTGATGTGGACGCCATCGTCTACGACACACCTTTCAGTATTTTCTATCTACAGAAGAAGCGCGACGATGAATACGATCTCGACCCAGGCCGCCCCAACCACCATGCCCGCGGCCCACCCACGCTTGCGCGCAATGCTCGAAGCGCCGATTGCCCCGCTGCTCGCAAGGATGGGTTGGCCAAACATGCTGATGATGCTGGCCCAGTCGTCGACGGGCCTCGTCGAAACATGGTTTCTCGCTAAGCTCGGCACTCAGGTACTTGCGGGCATCGCGGTGGTTGTGCCGGTGTTGATGCTGATGCAGAACATGTCGCAAGGCGCGATGGGCGGCGGCATCTCGTCGTCGGTTGCGCGTAGCCTCGGCTCCGGCAACACAGCCCTGGTCAATCAGCTTGCGCGCCATGCCGTCGCGCTCAATGCATTGATAGGTATCGCGTTCTCAGTGATTCTGCTGGCGATCGCGCGGCCACTGTTCCAGATGCTCGGCGCACACGGTGCGGCACTTGACGCCGCCAACACTTACGGACACGTCGTGTTGGCCGGTCTGCCGCTGATGTGGGCGATGAACGCGCTCGCGAGTGTGATTCGCGGCACCGGCAACATGACCGTGCCGGGCGCGGTGATCTGCGGAGGAGCGGTGCTGCTGATTCCGCTGTCGCCATGCCTGATCTTTGGCATTGGGCCGCTGCCGCAGCTCGGCGTCGCGGGTGGCGCATGGGCGCTCATCGCCTATTACGCGGCAGGCACGGCAATACTTGGCTGGTATTGCGCGAGCGGGCGCAATCCAGCCCGCCTGTTGCGCGGCCGGCTGCACTGGGCGCCAATGCGCGGCATCCTCACGGTCGGTGGCTTGGCCTGCCTGAATCCGCTCATGACGAACACTCTGATCGCGCTGACCGGTGCTGCCGTTGGCGCTCATGCCGGCACCGCGGCTCTGGCCGGGTACGCCACCGCCGCTCGCCTGGAATATCTGCTGATGCCAATCGCATTCGGCCTGGGCGCACCGATGGTCGCGCTCGTCGGTGCAAACATCGGCGCAGGACAGCGCGAACGAGCGCTGAGCATCGCGCTGACCGGTGGCGTGATGGCGTTCGTCCTCACCGAACTGGTTGGCCTCGCGGCAGCGCTTTGGCCGCACGCCTGGCTTGAGTTGTTCGGCGCGAACGAGCAGCTACTGCGGACCGGCTCGACCTACCTGCGCATCGTCGGTCCGTTCTATGGCTTCTTCGGACTTGGCTTCTCGCTTTACTTCGCGGCGCAAGGCGCGGGCCGGCTCGCATGGCCACTCGGGGCGGGGGCGCTGCGGCTCGCGCTGTATGCGGGCCTCGGCGCGCTGGCGCTGCGAGTCACTGCATTGCTGCCGCTTTTTTTCGCAATCGGTGCAGGCGCAATGGTGGCGTACGGCGCAATCATCCTCTGGTCAGTTGCGTCAGGGCGCTGGTTCGTCGTGAGCCAACGCGCGACCGCTAAATCGTCATAGGGATCGCAAAATGAAAATACTGGTGGTGGGTGCCGGGGCTATCGGCGGATATTACGGCGCGAGGCTGCTCGACGCGGGGGCGGACGTCGCCTTCCTCGTGCGGCCAAAGCGGGCAGCCGTGTTGGGCGCGTTGGGGTTGAAGGTGTGCAGCGTGCTCGGCGACTTCGACGGGCCAGTGCACACGGTGCAATGCGATACGTTGAAGCCGGGATATGACCTGATTCTGCTGAGCTGCAAGGCGTTCGACCTTGAGGCCGCGATTGCCGATTTCGCACCTGCAGTCGGCCCGCATACGGTCGTGCTTCCGTTCCTGAACGGCCTCGGCGTGTACGACCGCCTCGATGCGTGCTTCGGTCGTGAACGGGTCGCAGGCGGCGTATCGTATATCGCCACAACGCTTGGGGCCGACGGCATCATCCGTCACGACGGTGTGAACGATATCGTGCAGGTCGGCGCTCGCGCGCCGCAGGCGCAAGAGACCGTGCAGCACTTTCATGGATTGATCTCGCGCTCGGGCGGCGTGCGTTCGATGCAGCCTGATATCGAGCAGGCGCTGTGGAACAAGTGGGTGATGCTCGCGGCCGGCTCGCTGATGACCTGTCTGATGCGCGGCACCATAGGCGATATCCTGGCCAGCCAGGATGGCATGCAGTTAATGAACCAGTCCATCGACGAGTGCGGGGCTGTCTCGACAGCCGAAGATCATCCGCCCGGCGCCGACGACCTCGCGCGGATCCGCGCGAGGCTGCTCGATCCGCAATCAACGTGGGCCGCGTCGATGATGCGAGACATCACGAGCAGCGCGCCACGCGTGGAAGCCGATGCGATTGTCGGTGACCTGCTCGCACGCGCGAAGCGGCACAAGATCGATTTGCCGCTCGCGCGCGTCGCATATTGCCACTTGCAGGTTTATCAACGGCAAC
Source organism: Trinickia mobilis (assembly GCF_017315705.1). Classification (GTDB taxonomy): domain Bacteria; phylum Pseudomonadota; class Gammaproteobacteria; order Burkholderiales; family Burkholderiaceae; genus Trinickia_A; species Trinickia_A mobilis. The sequence continues at coordinate 51,466 of NZ_JAFLRF010000023.1, forward strand.
GTCGTGCTGACGTTACTGCGGCAGAATGATCGGGCTGCCGGCCCAGTGGCCGCTTTCAAATGTGAAGGCGGCGGATTAACGTCCATGTGATGCGACGGACGAATGACGCCTCGCGGCCGGCTGCTGCCCTACGTACGTAGAGGACTTTAGCCGACGCCCCCTGTAAGCAACAGGGATGCAAGTGAGCGCGCGGCCCTGAGATACCTCCCATCACTGCCAGATCGATCGCGTTGGTGGGTGCCGGTTGCCGCCTGACCTGGCGGCCTGCCCATCTTCGATTTTCGGGCACACTATCGGGCATTTGAATCAGACATGCCATGCCCCATTCTTTTAAGCCTACCGCCGAACAGCACGCGGTCGTGGATGCGGTCCTCGGCGGCAGCGACCTGAAGGTCAAGGCATACGCCGGCGCCGGTAAGACTTCGACGCTACGGCTCGTTGCCAGCCACCTCACCGGTAAACGCGGCAGCTATCTCGCCTTCAACAGGGAAATCGCTGAGCACGCTCGCCGCGGCTTTCCGCCCAATGTCGGCGCGCGCACGGTGCATTCGCTCGCGTATGCGTCCGTAGCTCCCGCCCTGACTGCGCGCGTGAATCTCCCGGCCGAGCCGCCGCAGGAATTGGCTGCCCGCTATGGGCTTGGACCGATACAGGTGCCAACCATCACCGGCAAAACCGTCGAAATCACGCCGTTCGAAATTGGTAGGATGGTTGCCGACGGCCTGGGCAGGTTCTGCCGTTCGGGGCAGCTGGGGCCGGAGGCTTCCCATATCCCTGTCGACGAAAAAGTACATGAAAAGGCGGCCGACTGGCTGCGCGAATCGTTGCTTCCCTGCGTAGTGCGCCTGTGGAATGAAAGCACTGACCCACGCGGGCGCAGCGCCATTGCGCCGGACGTCTATTTAAAAGTCTGGGCGCAGACGGAACCGCGTATCGATGCGGACTTTATCCTGTTCGACGAGGCGCAGGACAGCGATGGCGTCATGCTCTCGGTGCTTGGTCACCAGCGCCACGCGCAGATCATCTACGTCGGCGATCCCTACCAGCAAATCTATGAGTGGCGCGGCGCGGTCAATGCTATGGCTCAGATCGACGCGCCCGAGTGTGCGCTAACCGAATCCTTCCGCTTCGGACCTACGGTCGCGGCGCTCGCTAGTCGCATTCTCGCTTTGCTTGGCGAACGCACGCCCATTCGCGGCCAGGACACCATCGGTTCGATCATGGTGGAGGACCCGAATATCTCGCCGCCAGTCGATGCCATTTTGTGTCGCAAGAATGTGACGGCGATCTGGCAGTTGGCCGCAGGCGTCGAAGCGGGTTATAAACCGGCGATCCGGATGAGCCCCACGGAGATCGTGGCGTTTGCAGATGGTGCCGACCGGTTGCTGGCCGGCAAGCGAGCATTCCGGCCAGCGGCATTTTCGTTGTTCGAAACGTGGAAGGATGCTCAATCGTTTGCTCAGAGCGCGGTCGGGCGCGACTTACTACCGATCGTGCGCATCGTCGACGAGTGTGGCACCGCCTATCTGCGAGCGCTGGCGCGGCGAGTTACGCCCGAAGCATGCGCCGACTTTGTGATCTCGACCGTGCACCGCGCGAAGGGGCTCGAATGGAAACGGGTGAAGGTAGCCAATGATTTTCGCTTCAAGACTGCCGACGGGCGCCTGACGCTGGACGAGGATGAGATGCGCTTGCTTTACGTGGCGGTCACGCGCGCACAGCATGTGCTGGACATCTCCGAGCTACGCGAAGAGCTTTTACGATTGTTCGGTTCGCGTCGCTGACTGCGCAGGTCTGCTCCGCGCCGGTGTTCGGCACCGAGACCGGTAAGGTAGTTCTCGCCGGCTTTCGAAGACTCTTGCGCCCTTCTTACGGATATTCACGGCCAGTTCGCTCGGTGTGATGCCGAACTGTGCTTCGAGTTGCTCGCGAAGTCATCGGCCATTGCTGTCGCCGGTGGATCTAAACCTCTGTGGCCGTTACAGCCATCGGCAGCTTTGTGCAAGGACTCAGATGTGTTGCGTCGATGCCCGCAATTGCTCGAAACTCACGATTTTGCCAGCCACGGCGCTTGCTGCGACGGTGGAAGGGCTTGCGAGCCATACTTGGCCGGGGCCCGAGCGCCCTGGAAAGTTGCGATTAATGGCACTGACCGTCACCTGATCGGGTCGATCCGACACGCCAGGTCCTGCGTTGACACATGCACCGCAGCCCGGTTCGATGAGTTCGACGCCTGCACGTTCGAAGACGCTCAACATGCCTTCGCGCACACAGTAGTCACGCACGTCCTGACTGCCGAACTGCAGGAAAAAGCGGGTCGTCTCGGCGACTTTCATGCCGTGCCGCAGCGCCCATTCCATCACCTCATAGCAACGCCGCAGATCTTCGCGCTTGCCGCCGGTGCAGGACCCGCCATATGCGATATCCACCCGTATGGACCCGCGAAGTTCGGACACGCGCACGCCTTGACCCGGGTCGCCCGGACGCGCAAGCATCGGTTCGAGTTGCGAGCAGTCTACTTCGATGGTGTACGCCATTTCGGCGTCGTCATCGCTGCACATCCACGGCTCGATCTTCAGCTCGATACCCCGACGCTCGCGCAGAAAGTGTTGCGTCTCTTCGTCGGGAATCACGATACCGCTAAAGCCACCGATTTCCGCGACCATGTTCGTGAGCGTCGCCCGTTCGTCGGTCGACAACGACGCCAAGGCTTCACCGCCGTATTCAAATACCTGTCCAATTGCCCTGCCTTCGCGCACGTAGGGCAGACGCAGCAGATGCAACACGATGTCCTTCGCCTCCACGCCTGCTGGCAGACGCCCTCTGAGACGCACCCGGCAGGTCGGCGGCACTTTCACCCGAACATCGCCCGTGAGCCACGCATTGGCCATCTCTGTCGCGCCGATGCCGAAAGCCAGAGCGCCCAACGCGCCGCAATGCGGCGTATGGGAATCCGTGCCAACGACGAGTTGCCCTGGCTTTACATAGCGCTCGGCCATGATCGAGTGGCTGATCCCTTCGGAGCCTTCCCTGTCGACCAACAATCCGTGATGGCGTAACCCGTGCTCCTCACAGAACTGTTGCTGGACCTTGCCCATGGCTTGCGCCATATCGAGCAGCCCGAGCGCCCGACGCTCGGCCGGCATGCTGCGGTGGATAAATGTCAGATGGTCTGAAAAGCAGACTATGCTTTCGGGGTCGTGCAGTTCGATCTTGTCGACGTACTCGCGACGCAGGAAGCTGATGGACATCGGAGAGACGTATTCGTGCGCGTAGCGCCAGTCAGTTTTGGCGAAAACGCTTTGCCCAGGTATCACGCACGCGCAGCCACTCGCTCTCGCGACGATTTTTTCAGCGTACGTCATGGGACGCTGTTGCGCAGCCGGTACCGAAGACTGCCAGCCAGCACGCCTCGCTTCGGTGAGCCGGAAAAGTCCTCCCCTGCGGATCAACTCGGCGGTCAGCTCGTCTTCTTCGCGCGTGAATTCGTCCAGCGCAATGTCCTCGCCTCGCCGGATGCGCTCGATCAGGCCAAAATCAGTCGACGTGAAAATACCCAGATTGCGGCAATTCTGCCGGTAGATTCGCTCGAAGCTCTCGGCGATCACCAAACGGATGCCCGCACACCACTCAGCGAACGGGCTTGCCTCCCGCGACGATCCCTTACCGTAGCGGCGTCCCGCCACCGTCACCGCGAACCCCGCCGCCTTCACGCTGCCTTGCTTCACCGGGCGAGTCCCTGCGCAGTCGAGGCCAAGATACGGGTACTCGCCGAGCTTCTCGTCGAAGTAGTAGCAAATATAGGCGGGCGTGATTTCGTCCGTGGAGATGTCCGAGCGTAGCGGCATCGCCGCTTCGAGCGTAACGTCCTCCCCCGACAGTTGCCGCTCGATCACACTCGCGTTCTGCGCGAGGAACAAAATTCGGCCGTTAAAGCGCACCGTCTCTGTTGGCTGCGAAGGTGAGTGGCACACAGTTGTCTCCGCTATGAAAATTCTCGCTAGTGGGCGGTCGGGATAGCGAAAAGGGAGGCGTCACCGGATTCACCGGCTGAGTTCCTCGAGTCGCACACCGTTGGTCTTGGGACCGAACACGCCGATCGCGACAGCCACCACCAGCATGAAGGCCGTGATGCCGGTAAAGACTCCCGCTACCCCAAAGTCCTTCAGAAGCGCCGCGATGATGAAGCCCGACATCATGGCGCCGATGCGGCTAGCCGAATACACGATACCGCTTGCACGGCAGCGCACCGCGGTGGGGAAAAGCTCGGACTGGTACGCGTGGAACGATACGGAGATTGTCTGCCCAGCAAGGCTGATCAGTACACCCAGAATAATGAGCGGTACCACTGCCTTTACTTGTCCGAACGCCAGCCCGCAAACGACCACTGCAAGTGCTCCGCCGACGATGAGATATTTGCGCTGGATCTTGTCGGCGTAGAGCATCGCGAGCATCGGCCCCGCAGGCATGGCAAAGGCGATGATGAACGAGTACAAAAGGCTCTTCGTGACCGTGATGCCCTGACCGATCAAAAGCGTTGGCACCCAGTTCGCGAACCCGTAGTAACCGATCGCCTGGCAGAAGTTGAAGACAATCAGCATGACAACGCGGGAGCGATATGGCGCGCGCCCGAGTTCGGCGAGCGATACGCGGCGATGCACGGGCTCCTCGGCCGCCTGCGCGGGGGGCGGCAACGGCACGCCAGACTGTCGCTCGACGATCGACTCCATCTTGCGCACGATCCTATCGCTCGTTTCTAAGTCGCCACGGATAGCCAGCCATCTGGGGCTTTCCGGCACCGCGCGCCGGATGAACCAGACCACCACGGCGCCTGCTGACCCGGCGAGTACCACGACGCGCCAGCCGTCGAGCCCGAAGACCGTCTGGGGCACGAGCTGCCACGAGAGGATCGCCGCAACCGGGGCCGCCGCGAACATCACAACCTGATTGAATGCGATTGCACGACCGCGCATCTGCTGCGGCACCAGCTCGGTCACGTATGTGTCGATCGTGACGATCTCCAGGCCTACCCCGATGCCTGTGATGAAGCGCCACAGAAGCACGCCTTCCGGCGTTCTTTGGAACGCCATGATCGTCGAGCCGACCGAGTACCACAGCAGTGAGAACGTGAATACGGCGCGGCGTCCATAGCGGTCCGGCATCCAGCCGAATCCGAACGTGCCGACGAACAATCCGGCGAATGTCGCCGCGATAAAGGCGGCGATTCCGGTGAAGCCGAAGAACGCCTGCGTCGTGGTCTGAAGCAAGCCGCTCTTCGCCATGCCCGGCGCGATATAGCCGGTAAAGATGAGATCGTAGATTTCAAAAAAACCGCCGAGGGAGAGGAGGAATACGAGCATCCAGAGATGCCGCGTGATCGGCAGGCGATCCATGCGCGCGGAAATTTCCGCGCCGAGGTCGACGCCGACGCGAACGTTGGGCGTGACACGCGGAGAGCCTCCCGCGGTGACGGTCTGCTGCATGTCTGTCTCCTGATCTCTGCACCGGCGGACATTTTTTTGGGCGTGCCGGCCGTTATGAGGGCGATGGGTCGCACGCCCGCCAGCGTAGGGCTAACTTTAGAAACTTCGGCAAAAGGTTAAAGCGGTATTTTGGAATCGCTAAGGTTCCAAATCGGAATGTCTGCGTCTTCGGAGACGGCACAAGCACGACATCGACGTGAAAGCGCTACGATTGCTCGTCGCCGTGTGCGATCAACGCAACATCGCGCGAGCGGCGTAGAGCAGCTATTGATACAACTGCGACTCCGCCATCAGTGCCGGCGTACCAATGACCTCATTAATCCCATCGAAATCGAGCATTCGATCGCGCCATGGCGCGGTTGTCCCATGCGCATGCAAGCTGCCGTAATACCCTTGCAGCGTATGCGTCACTGCGCGAGCCGTGCCTCCAGGAAAAATCACGATGCGAAAGCCGAGTTGCGTGAGCGTCTGTGCATTCTGTATCGGCGTTTTGCCGCCCTCAACCATATTCGCAAGCAGCGGCACGCGGCCCGCGAAGCGCTCACACACGGCTTCCATCTGTTCGAGCGAGCGCAGCGCTTCAATGAACAACGCGTCCGCGCCCGCTTCCAGATAGCGCTCGGCGCGCTCAAGCGCAGCGTCCAGTCCTTCTACAGCAGCCGCGTCGGTGCGCGCGAGGATCAGCGTATGGGCACTCACCCTCGCGTCGACGGCTGCCCGCAGTTTGCCGCACATCTCGCCAACGGGAATCACGGACTTGCCGTCGAGATGCCCGCAGCGCTTCGGGAATGTCTGATCTTCGAGCTGGATCATCGCAGCACCCGCGCGTTCGAAGCCGCGCACCGTACGCTTGACGTTCAGCGCATTACCGAAGCCGGTATCGGCATCGACGATCACAGGCAAGGCTACACGTTCGGTGACGCGTGCTAGCGTATCTTCGACTTCAGGAAACGTCGTCAAGCCGACATCGGATCGCCCCAGCCGTGTATACGCGATCGACGCCCCGGACAGGTAGAGCCCCTCGAAGCCAGCCCGTTCCGCGATCAGCGCGCTCAGCGCATCGAATACGCCGGGTGCGAGCACAGCGCCTTGTGCGAGAAGTGACTTCAGTTGTTTGGGTTCGGTTGCCATGGTCTTCACTCCTGCGATTAAAAAGGCCGATCCAGCGATTGAATTGCGAGGCGGTCTGCGAACGCCTCGCAGGTCATCAATTCGCAGATTGTGCGCAGATCGGCGAGCGCCGTGTCGTGCGCGGCTTGTGTCGATGCCGCGCAGCCATCGTCCAGCACCAGCACGCGATAGTCACGCATGTGCGCGTCGCGCGCCGTACTCGCCACACCGCCGTTGGTGACGATGCCGCAGATCGCCACGGTCTCGATACCGGCGCGGCGCAACACCCAGTCGAGCTGCGTGTTGAAAAAGGCCGAATAGGCGACCTTCCGCACCGACACATCGATGAGACTTTCGAGCGCGGAAACTGTCGCATGGCCGCGCGAGCCAGCAACAAAATCCCCGCGGCGCAAAAACGGACGCAGTTGCTTCAGATGCGGCGAGATCATCGGTTCACCCTGCGCATCCGGCCACAACGTGAACTGGCTGGCCGCAACAAAGCCGCCTCGTTGCTTCAACGTGCGCGCCACCGGCGCAATGCGCACCGGTAACGCGCGCGCCGCCTCCGAGGCAGCGCCGCCGCGGTCGTATGCACCGCCTTCGCTTACAAAATCGTTCTGCAGATCGACGATGACCAGCGCGGTATGACGCGAGTTCAGCATCGTGTCGGAAGTCGTCATATGCGGATCCTTAGTCTGCTTGGCGCGTGATCAACAGATTACCGAGCGTATCGACACGACCGCTGAATCCGGGTTCGAGCCAGATCGTCGTATCCGCCTGCTCGAGAATCGCAGGACCATCGACCGTTGCGTCCACCGGCAGGTCGAGGCGTGCGAAACGCGCCGCGTCCCACCATCTGCCCGCGTGAAAAACCGCTTGCGTACCCAGTGATTGCGGCATCGCCGTAGCCTTCGGCGCCAGCACTGCCAGATCGAACTTGGGCCGCACACCGATGCGCGCATAGCGCAGGTTCATGATGCGCACTGCGATACCGTCAAGCGCGCGCCCGAATGTTGCCCGGTATGCTGCTTCGAAGGCGGCGCCGATCTCGGCGCGCTCGAGCGCGTCGCGCTGCACTTCCACACGCACCGTATGACTCTGCCCGACATAGAGCATGTCGAGCTCGACGGTCTCGCGGACCGCTTCGAAGGCGACACCGGCGGAGTCGAGCCGCTGCGTGCATGCTTCGGCCATGCTCGCGACGCGGGCGCGCAAATCTTCGACATCGAGATCGGCGAGCGCACGATTGAGCGTCTGCACGGCGTCGTGCCGCATGTCGGCGATCACGCAGCCGATTGCCGACGTCACGCCGGGAAAACGCGGCACGATGCCTGTGGTGGTTCCGACTTCGCGCATCATCGCGCAGACGTGCAGCGCGCCGCCGCCGCCGAACGGCATATAAGCGAACTCACGCGGGTCATGGCCGCGTTCGATCGACACCAGACGTATCGCGCCTGCCATCTTTGCATTGGCCACCGTCAGGATCGCCTCGGCCGCCGCGTAGGCATCGAGGCCGAGCGGTGCGGCCACGTGCACGTCGATCGCTTCACGCGCCTTGCCAACGTCCATCCGGGCCAGCAGGCCACCGCCCAACGGACGATCCGCCGCAATGCGACCGAGCAGCACATTGGCGTCGGTGACGGTCGGGCGCGTATTGCCGCGTCCGTAGCAGGCCGGTCCCGGCACGCTGCCGGCCGATTCGGGACCCACCTGCAGCAAGCCGCCCGCATCGACGGAGGCAATCGAGCCGCCGCCCGCGCCGATCGTCTCGATCTGGATCATCGGCGCGCGCACCACCATGCCGAAGTCGATCGAAGTCTGCGCGGACAACGAGGCTTCGCCATTCGCCACCAGCGACACATCGAACGACGTACCGCCCATGTCGCCGGTGACGAGGTTCGGATAGCCCGCCGCGCGCCCGATCGCAGCGCAGGCGATCACGCCCGCAGCCGGACCTGACAGCGCCGTGCGCACCGGCATGTCGCACGCAGTCTGGCGCGACATGATGCCGCCGTTGCTCTGCACCACCAGCAGCTCGCCACGAAAGCCGTGCGCCTTCAGATCGCTTTCCAAACGCGTCAGATAGCTGCCCACCACCGGCTGCAACGAAGCGTTCAACGTGGCCGTCGAGCATCGTTCGAATTCGCGGATCTCGGGTAACACCTCCGTCGCCGCCGTCACGTTCGAGTTCGGCCAGATCGCGCGCACCGCCTCGACGGCTCGCGCTTCGTTGAGCGGATTCGCGTAGGCGTTGATGAAGAATACGCACACTGCCTCGCAGCCTCGTTCGAGCAGATCGCCCGCCGCGGCCTTCACCTGGGTGAGGTCCACCGGCGTATGCAAGGTGCCATCGGCCAGCACGCGCTCGCTGACTTCGAGGCGAAGATTGCGCGGCACCACCGGCTCAAAACCGCCGCGCAGGCCCCAGGTACGCGGCCGGTCGCGGCGACGCATTTCGAGCACATCGCGGAAGCCTTCGGTGGTGATGATGCCGGTGCGCGCCACTTTGCGTTCGAGCAGGGCATTCGTACCGACGGTGGTGCCGTGCACGATCGTCGCGATCGCACCGGCCCCGCTGTCGCCTGCGCCATCCTTGCCTGCATTGCCGATACGTTCGATACCGTCCATGAAACCCCGCGCTTCTTCACCGCGCGTGGACGGGACTTTCACGACGCGCGCAGTGCCCGCAATTTCGTCGAGGACGAACAGATCGGTGAACGTGCCCCCCACGTCGACACCGACGACGATTGAACAGTGTGCAGCCGCCTTCATACCTGTTGCTCCTTCCGACCTGTCGTGACATAACCCATCGCACAATCGCGCTCCCGGGCGTCGTCGTCTCGCTCGGACGGCGCGCCGTAACCGCCGCCGCCGGGCGTTTCGAGCCGTACCCGTTCGCCGCGCTTCAAGCGGATGCCGAGCATCTTCGACGCCATCGGCGGCGCATGCCATTCACCGTCGCGCTGATAGCGAAAGATGTTGCGCACGGACGCCTCGCCGCCCGCGATCCCTTGCGGAGCCGACCGCCCGCGCTCGCCGAAGATGAATGCTTCGGCCTGGTCTTCGAGCAATTCGATTTCGTAGATCGCGCCGAGGCCGCCGCGATACTTGCCGTCGCCGCCGGAGTCGGGACGCAAAGCCCATTGCGTGAAACGCACCGGATAGGCCGCTTCGAGAATCTCCAACGGTGGAATGGTCGCCGTGGAAATCGGCGCGTTGCCGTGACTCAGGCCATCGCCTTGCGAATGGCCGCCGTGCCCGCCGCCGAAGAAACTGAACATCACCCAACGTTGGCCCTTGCGCGCATCCTCGCTGCGATGACCGGCAATCGACAGCGCGTTGATGGTGCCGTATGCCTGAGCCATGGCCCGCTCCGGCGCAGCCTGCGCCATCGCGCAAAAAATCACGTCGATCATCCGCAAGATCGTTTCTGTGTAGCCGCCGACCGGACGCGGCCGGTCGGCCGAGATCAACAGTCCGTCCGGCAGGACGAACGACACCGCGTCGAGGACGCCGGCATTGGCCGGCACATCGGGGAAAAGGTGTTTGAGCGCGACGTAGCACGCCGCAATCGCCGTGGCGCGCGAAATGTTGACGGGCCCCGCGCAGGCGGGCGATGTGCCGGTGAAGTCGAGCGTCAACGTGTCGCCCGCGACGCGCATGCGCAACGCGATCTTCAGCGGCTCGTCGCGCACGCCGTCGTTGTCGAGCATGTCGTCGAACGCGTAGTCGCCGTCCGGCAACGCCGCCACGTGCGAGCGCATCAGCTTGACGGCGCGTTCGCGCAACAGCGCGAGCGATTCGAGCACGGTGGCGTCGCCATAGTCGTCGAGCAGAGCGTCCAGACGGCGCGTGCCCAGTTCGAGCGCCGCAAGTTGGCCGTTGAGGTCGCCCCACAGGCTATCGGGCAAGCGCGTGTTGGCCTGAAGGATGGCGAGCACGTCGGCATCGAGTTCGCCGCGCCTCACGATACGCACCGGCGGAATCTGCACGGCTTCCTGCCAGCACTCGGTGGCGGCGGGGTTGTAATTGCCGGGCACCGCGCCGCCGACATCATGCCAATGCGCCGCCGACGCAAGAAAGCAGAATAGCTTGCCGTCGCGAAACACCGGCCGCACCAGCTTGAAGTCGTTGGCGTGCGTGCCGCCTTCATACGGGTCGTTGAAGAGCCAGACGTCGCCGTCGGCCATGCCGCCGCGCTCGCCGGCAACGCGTATTGCAGCCCGCACCGCGAACGCCATCGCGCCGACGAACACGGGCAGGCCGGACTTGCCCTGCACCAGCGTCGCGCCAGAAGCGGCATCGTAGATGCCGTGGCAGGCGTCGTGCGCTTCCGCAATGATCGGATTGAAAGCGCTGCGATACAGGGTCGCGTCCATTTCGTCGGCGATCTGTTCCAGCCGGCCCTTGAGGACCGCCAGCGTGACCGGGTCTAGCATGAGATGACTCCCTTGGGTGTCGGGTAACGCTGCTTGAGCAGATTGAGCAGGCCGCCCGCGTCGACCATGTCGAGCAGGAACGCGGGAACCGGCTCGCACGATAGTTCGACGCCGTCGGCCCGCCGGACGCAGCCGCCGCGCGGGTCGATCGCGATGTGCTCGCCTTCGTCGATCGATTCGGCGTCGGCGCACGTCAGCAGCAACAGGCCGACGTTGAAGGCGTTGCGGAAATACAGGCCGTTGAACGCCGGCGCAATCACGGCCCGCACGCCGAGGCGCACCAGCGCGGCAGCCGCCTGTTCGCGCGACGAGCCGATGCCGAAGTTCGGCCCGGCCACGAGCACATCGCCCGGCTGCACGCCGGCTGCGAAATCGGGTCGCGGAATCTCCAGACAGTGCCGCGCGATTTCTTCGATGCTGAATTTCATGTAGGCGCCGGGCGCAAGCGCATCCGTATCGATATCCGCGCCGACGCGCCAGGCGCGATGCGAATCGCCGAGCCGTTCCTGCGCGGACGGCATAGGGTTCAGCGGTCTATCGCTCATGCCAGTACCTCGCGAGGATCGGTAATGCGCCCGCGCAACGCAGACGCCGCGACGGTGTATGGCGAGCCCAGATAGACCTGCGCCGACGCCGCCCCCATCCGTCCTTTGAAGTTGCGCGCGGTGCTCGAAATCACCGTGCTGCCTTCCGGGATCGAGCCGCCATAACCGGCACACGCGCCGCACGTGGTGGCCAGCACTTGGGCGCCCGCCTCTTCCAGCACGGCCATCACGCCTTCGCGCGCGGCCTGCTCCTGATCGCGCATGCTCGCAGGCGCAACCACGAGTTGCACGCCGCCGGCGACGCGGCGGCCGCGTAGCACGCTTGCCGCCGCCCGCAAGTCCTCGAGTTTTGCGCCGGTGCAGGCGCCGATGTAGGCGACATCGACAGGCACGTCACTGTACACGGCTACGTCGCGCGTATTCGCGGGGCTATGCGGCGCGGCCACTTGAGGCACGAGCAGCGCAGCGTCGAAGTCGTGCGTTTCGGCAGGCGAGTCCGGATCGCTTTGCCAGCGCGCAATGTCGATTTCGTCTTGCACGCCGACGGCGCGCAGATAGTCGACCGTGACCCCGTCCGGCGCAATCAAGCCGACCTGCGAGCCCAGTTCCGCGCTCATATTCGACAGCGTCATGCGCTCCTGCATCGAAAGCGCCGCCACTGCTTCGCCGCAAAATTCGACGGCCTGGTAGAGGCCGCCATTCATGCCGAAGCGGCCGATCATATGCAGCATCATGTCCTTCGCCGTCACGCCTTGCGCGAGACGCTTGCGCCAGTTCATCCGCAAGGTTTGCGGCACCTTCACCCAGATTTGCCCGGACACCGCAACGCCGAGCATCTCAGTGCTGCCGATGCCGAACATGTACGCGCCGAACGCGCCGCCCGTCGGCGAATGCGAGTCGCCGCCGACGCAGAACATCCCCGGTCGCAGGTGACCCCGTTCCGGCAACACGACGTGGCAGATACCGGCACTGTCGTAGACATTCGGCAACTGCTGCGCGCTCGCCCATTCGCGCGCGATGCGCACGATGCGGCGTGATTCGTCGTCGGCCTCCGGTACATAGTGATCGATCACGAGCACGACCTTCGACTTGTCCCACAACGATGCGCCAAGCTGTTCGAGCATCGGCTGCAGGCGGCGCGGACCGCTTGAGTCATGGAACATCGCGAGATCGACATTGCAGGTGAGGATTTCCCCTACTTCGACTTCCGGCCGCCCACAGGCCGCCGCAATCAGTTTTTGTGCAAGCGTTTGTGCTACTGGCATCGACTACATCCCCAGATAGGCGCGACGCAATTCGTCGCTGGCCATCAATTCCGCGCACGTGCCCGAGTAACGGACGAGTCCGTTTTCCAGCACATAGCCGCGCTGCCCGGTTTCGAGCGACTGGCCGACGTTCTGCTCGACCAGCAGAATCGCGAGCCCCTCGTGCCGGAGGCGCGCGATCAGCGCGAACATCTCTTCGACCATCAACGGCGACAACCCGAGCGACGGCTCATCCAGAATCAGCAGGCGCGGCTCGGCCATCAGGCCGCGACCGATGGCCAGCATCTGCTGCTCGCCGCCCGACATCGTGCCGGCCGGCTGATCGATGCGTTCGCCAAGACGCGGAAAGATCTCCAGCATGCGCGCGAGGTTGCGTGCGCGATTCGGCTTGCCGCGCGAAAACGCGCCAAGCTCCAGGTTCTCGCGCACGCTCAGGTTCGGAAAAATCCGCCGGCCTTCGGGTACCTGAATCAGCCCGGCCTTCACGACGGCGCGGTAATGTCGCCCGGTCAGGTCGTGACCGTCGAACCGCACGGCGCCTTGCCAGACGGCATTGATTCCGCACACCGTGTTGTTCAACGTCGTCTTGCCCACGCCGTTACCGCCGAGCAGCACGACAATCTCGCTTTCGTCGACACGTAGATCCACGCCGCGCAACACCTCGGTGCGGCCGTATCCCGTGCGAAGCCCCTCGACTTCGAGCAATGCGCTCATGAATGCCCTCTTTCACGCGCCAGTCGCTCGGCGGTGCCGTGACCGAGATACGCTTCGATCACGGCGGGATCGGAAGTCACTTCGCGTGGCGTGCCCCCGGCGATCAGACGGCCTTGCGCCAGCACCCACACATGCTCGGCAAGGCTCATCACCGCGCGCATCACGTGTTCGATCATCAGCACGGTTACACCGCTGGCGACGAGACCGCGAATGACCGGAATCATCTCGTCGATTTCACTTGGATTCAGACCTGCGAGCACTTCGTCCAGCAACAGCAGACGCGGCTTCGTGGCGAGCGCGCGCGCAAGTTCAAGGCGCTTGCGGCCGCTGACGGTCAGGTCGGCCGCCGGCTTGTCGAGGTTGTCGTGCAGATTCACACGCTCTGCGACTTCCTCTGCCGCGGCCAATGCCGCACGCCGCCCGGACAGATGCAGGTGCGCGCCGACAGCGATATTCTCGCGCACGGTCTGTGAACCGAACGGCTGCACGATCTGGAAGGTGCGTGTCAATCCGAGCCTTGCGGACTCGTGCGGCGCCATGCCGGTAATGTCGCGGCCCAGATACTGCACGCGGCCCGCGCCGGGTCGGAGAAATCCCGACAGCAACGCGAACAGCGTGGTCTTGCCCGCACCGTTCGGCCCGACCAGCGCCGTGAGCGTGTTCGGAAAGACCTCAAGACTGACTTCCTGCACGGCCTTCAGGCCGCCGAATGTGATGGACAGGCCACGTGCCTGCAAAAGCGCTTCAGACACGGGCTTTCTCCTTGCGCTCGCCGCTGGGCTTCGACGTCGCCAGCCGGCCGATCATGCGTTGCACCGATAAACCCGCGCCCGTAATGCCGCGCGGCAGGAACATCACGATCACGACCAGCACCACGCCGTAGATCACCACGCTGATACCGGGCAACTCGCCGAACAGGTTGCGAGTCAATTCACCCAGTACATAGAGCAGTGCCGCGCCGAGCACGGGTCCCCACAACGTGCCGACGCCGCCGACGATCACGCCGACCAGCGCTTCAATCGATATCGCCGAACCGAATGCGATGTCTGCGTCGATGTATTGGAACATTTGCACGTAGCACGCACCCGCTGCACCCATGAATGCCGCAGACAACGCAGCGGCCCCCAATTTCACGCGCACCGGATCGACGCCGATGGCTCGCGCGGCGTTTTCGTTGTCGCGCACCGCCTGCAAATAGGCGCCGAAGCGCGAGTGACGCAACCATGCGGTGACGATCAGCGCCGCTATCACGAAGGCCAGCAGCAAATATACGTAACCGCGCCGCGTGCCGAACTGCAGGTTGGCGGCACTCGCATGCAGCGGCACCAGCAGCCCCACGCCGCCGCCAGTGAACGACACCGACACCGCGAGAATGCGCGCCACTTCGGCGAAGGCCAATGTCACGAGCGCGAAGTAAGAACCCTTCAGGCCGCCACGAAACGCAAGCGCACCGACCACCAGTCCGGCAACGACGCCGAACAGGATGGCGAGCGGCAACGCGAGCCATGGATTCCAGCCCCAACTCAGTTGCGCAATCGCCTGGGTGTATGCGCCGACGCCGAAGAACAACGCGTGTCCGAATGACAATTGCCCACCGTAGCCGCCGAGAATGTTCCATGACTGCGACAGCAGCACCGCGTAGAGCGACATCATCAGGAAGGTGAGCAGCACACCCGACTGCAACACGCTTGCAGTCGCGGCCAGCAGCACACCGAAGATCAGGATCGAACGAACGTCGCGCATCGCTTAGGTCCTCACGCCGAATAGCCCTTGCGGGCGCATCAGCAGCACGACGATGAAGATCGCGAAGATGCCCATCTGGCCCAGCGAATCACCGAACCACAAGCCGCCTAACGACTCGACCACGCCAATCAGCAGACCGCCGATCAATGCGCCGGCAAAACTGCCCATGCCGCCCAGCACGACGATCGTGAACGCGATCAGCACGAAGCCATCGCCGACCTGCGGATTGACGTAGTACGTCGGCAACAGGAAACAAGCTGCCGCACCGACACACGCCATGCCGATTCCGAAGCACAGCGCATAGACCTTGTCGACGTCGATACCCATCAGCTTCGCGCCGTGCTTCTCGCGCGATACGGCGCGAATCGCGCGGCCAAGGTCCGTCATCCGGATGACGAGGAACAGCACGGCCGCCACCACCAGCGCACCGAAAAAAGCAATGACCTTGGGCAGGGCGATCACGGCCGGACCGATTTCAACCGTCGCCAGCATATAAGACGTTTCGATGTTGCGCGTATCGGAATGGAACCACACGAGCGCGAGGTTCTCAAGCACGATAGACAGTCCGAGCGTGACCAGCAGAATGTTTTCGTCCTTGCCGTGGCTCGCGCGATTGATCACGAACCGCTGCAATGCATAGCCGAACGCGAACATGCCGAGCGTCACCATGGGCAAAGCCACGTAAGGATCGATGCCCAGACGTTCCTTCAGCAGATAGACCGCATACAGCGCGACCATCAATGCCGCACCATGCGCGAAGTTGATGATGTGCAGCACGCCGTAGATCAGCGTGAGACCGAGCGCGATCAGTGCGTACACCGCGCCCGTCGTCAGTCCATTGAGCAGCGCCGAAAACAGGATCACCGGATCGAACATGCGATGCCTCAGCTCTTGAGTGGAAACTGCGGCGCGACTTCGCGATAGGCCGGCGGCAGCACGACCTTGATGTCGCCACCGATCACCTGCGTGAGAAGCGGTTGCGCGCCCGTGTTCTGACCGTTGACGAAATGCGTCGGACCATAGGGCATCATGTGATCCTTGAAGGCGCTCGATGCGAGCGCTGCATTGACCGCAGCGCGATCAGCGGATCCGGCGCGTTCCAGCGCGTCGGCGAGCAGCATCATCGCCGTGTAGGTCATGAACACTTCGTACGAGAAATACGCACCCTTTGCTTCGACCCGCTTGCGCAACGGCGCGACACGCGCATCCTTCGGATTGAACCAATGGTTGCAATCGATGATGCCGTCCGCGATATCCGGGAATTCCTTCAGAAACTTGTAGCTCGACGCCGCGCCGCCCAACACCGAATAGATTGCCTTCGGGCGAACTTGCTGTTGCTTCATCGCCCGCAGCAGCAGCGCGTATTCGTTGTAGTAGTTGGCCGGAATCACGATGTCGGGATTGACCGCGCGCATGCGCAACACGATGTTGTTGAAGTCGCGCGTCGGATTCGGATGCTTGATGACTTCCTTGATCTCGAAACCGTACTTCGGCAACTCGCTGCTGAGCAACGCAGCCGTGCCGGTGCCGAACAGCGAATCTTCGTGCACGATCATCACGGTTTTAGCCGCCTTGCCCGCATTCGTGTTCAGCGCGTTGAGGTTGTCGACCGCCTGCTGGCTGCACACCCGGTAGCCGGGACCAAAGCGAAACGTATTGGTCAACCCGCGCTCGACGATCTGATCGGCAACGCCGACATCGACCACGTGCGGCAAGCCGTACTTTGCGGCGGTCTGCGTCGTGGCAAGACAGATCGCCGATGCATAGGCGCCGACGATCGCCGATACGCCCGCCTCGTTCATCCTCTCGACCTCGGCCGCACCCGCCTCGGGGCGCGATTGCGCATCGCCCAGCACGGCCTCGATCAGCGCGCCGCCCTGCGACTTGATACCGCCTGCGTTGTTGATGTCTTCGATAGCCAGCAACGCACCCAGGCGACATTGCTGCCCCGAATAGGCCAACGCTCCAGTGACGGGATGCAGTACGCCGACCTTGATGCTTTTGGCGCTTGCCGCGCGGGCGACCCAAGGTGCTGCAACCAGTGCTGCCGCGGCGGCGGACCGACGCAGGAATGTGCGACGCGAACTCATGCGATCTCCGTAGGATTGCGTTAGTTGAATGTGGCGGACAGTTCTTCGCTGACCCAGACCTTGGCGTCGATGTCGCCAATTCGCGAGAGCTGCAATTGATACTGATAGCGGTCAGGCCGGTACAGACCCTGCAGCAGTTGCACCGGACGTTCGTCGGTGTCGCGCACCAGACGGGTGACGGCGAGCAACGCCGAGCCGACCGCCACATCGAGATGGCGCGCAACCACTGCATCGGCAAGTCGCGCCGAAATGGTTTGCGTCGCTCCTCCGAGTTGCACGCCAGCCTCCTCCAGCAGCATCAGCATGGGCTTGCGCTTGAGGTCTCGGCGATTGATTTCGGCGACGGCCTCCGGCACGTGTGTCGTGATGAACGACACTGGCCCCGCTGACGTATTACGCACCCGAATGCTCTTGTAAACGGGATCGCCGACGGCCAGATGCAGTGCCTCTGCAATTGCGTCCGAAGCGAGCACCACCGTGCTGTCTATCACTTCGACCGTGGTACGCAATCCCATATTGACAATGTTCTCGAGCAGACCGGTGAGGTGCGCTTTCTCGCGCGAACCCGGCGCGGCTTTCGATTTGCTCAACTTCTTTCCGATATCGATACGAAGCGGCCACGTGCCCACGCCGGGCCGGCGCGTTACCAGCCCATCCGCAACCAGCATTTCCATTGCCTTGCGGATCGTAATGCGCGCGACGGCAAACTGCTCAGCGAGCAGATGTTCGCCCGGCACGCCTTCTTCGTCGAAGCGTCCTTCCTGCAGTTGTTCGCGCAGCACCAGGTAGATCTGGTGATACTTCGGCAGAGGTAGCGTTGTTCCCATGAGATTCACTCTAGTTGTGTCGTAATGTCGGGTCAATAGAACAAATTGGAAAATAAAGATTGTCCTACATCGTAAACGCTAATGAGAACAATGGCCGGCAGTCGTGAATGCGCAAGCCCGGACGAACGGTAGAACAAGCGGCATGCAGCTTGTTCCACGGGGAAAACACTCAGCAGCTTGCGCTTTGCAGAAGGCTCAACGCTTCGCGCCTCTGCAGGACATTTCACGATTCAAATGTTCTATTGACAAGACAAAATAGGTTGCTTAATTTTCGTCACAACCGGAATGAGCCGTGGTGACGAATGCCAATCGACTGGTAGTGAAGCGAAAGAAAGCGAAGCGGATCGATTGCGCGCTTAAGTGCGCTATGGCGATTGGCCAGCTTCAGATAGCTACGCCCATATCTTTTTCATTTCCTTTCTTTAGGAAGCCTATTTTGTAGTTCGCCTCTCGGCCGGCGAATCATGACCGTGAAACCCGTCCTTGGCCTCGCACCAAAGGACTCGACGTAAACGATAAAGTCTGGAAACAGGATGAAAAAAACACTTTTTATTGCCGGAGTAATTGGAGCGCTCGGCACGTATGCGGCGGTCGCACAGGCGCAGAGCAACGTCACGCTTTATGGGATCGTCGACGAAGGCTTGACCTTCAATAACAATTCGCATGGCGCGCGCCAGTACAGCCTCGTGAGCGGCGAGATTCAGGCAAGCCGCTGGGGCTTGCGAGGTGGCGAGGACCTGGGTGGCGGCATGAAAGCGCTTTTCGTCCTCGAAGGCGGCATGGATCTGAGCAGCGGCAAACTTGGCCAGGGCGGGCTCGAATTCGGGCGCCAGCTGTACGTCGGGCTAGGCACACGGTATGGCACGGTGACGCTTGGGCGTCAGTATGATTCCGTGGTCGACTACGTCGGCCTGTTCGAAGTGGGCGATCAATGGGGCGGCTTTTATACCGCGCATCCGGGCGACCTCGACAATATCAACAACTCGAACCGGGTCAACAATGCCATCAAGTACACGAGCAACAACTACGGCGGTTTCACGGTCGGTGGCGTGTACAGCCCCGGCGGCGTGGCAGGTCACCTCAGCCAGAACCGGATCTGGTCGCTGGGTGGCTCTTACTACCGCGGCCCGCTCGGACTCGGCGTCGGCTATCTGAACATTCGCAATCCGAATACTTCGTTTTACGGCACCAGCGCACTTGCGAACACAACCGGTTCGGCTCCGCTTGCAACGTTGAACAATATTGCCTCGCCAGTGTTCTCGGGTTTTGCCGATGCGCGCACACAGGAAGTCTATGCGGCCGGCGGCGCGTACACGTACGGCGCGGCCACATTCGGCGGTACGTACTCGAATACGCGTTTCGACAACCTCAGTGGCGGAGGCTCGGGGCCGAATCCATTCGGCAATCGGGGTACGGCGATATTCAACAACGTCGAGGCCAACTTCAAGTATCAACTGACTCCGTCGTTCCTCATCGGCGCTGCCTACGATTACACCAAAGGCAGCTCGGTAAGCGGCAGGGATGGCGCGACCTATCATCAGGCTCAGATCGGCGCGGATTATTTCCTTTCAAAACGCACTGATGTCTACGCCGTCGGGATCTATCAAAAGGCGTCCGGTACGGATTCGACCGGTAGTGAGGCGGTTGCCGCGATCAATGGTGTGACTCCGTCGAGCGACAATCACCAGGTCGTGCTGCGTGTAGGGATGCGGCACAAGTTTTGACGTGAGGCGCCGGGACTGGCCGGAAGACGGCGACGCCGACGGGGCTGTTGGGGTGGCTTTGTTCGGCTGGGGCATGCGGCAGATCACCGCTACATGGAGAATTGCTAGCCGACCCGCAGGCTGGACATTGCGGTGCTCAGTTCCGGCCAGCCGGTCACCAAATAGACGGCAAGCTGATCGTCAGTGTCATTCTTTCCTCGTCTTCGGTTGTTCGGGTTGTGGGTCACGTCCGCGTTGCGTCGGTGCCCTCGTACACGCATCCGGTGACGTCAAATAGCTCACGTCGTCGCAGCAGCACGCATAGACGGGAAATCCGTACGCATTCGTGCCGATGATTTTCGTTGGCCCGTGCAGCGGGCACACCGCGTTCATGTCGTCTCCTTAAATTCATGATCGACCGGCTCGACCTCGTAGACGCGACTTGTCAGTTCGGGGCGACCAAACACCGGTTCGACTCGTCGATCACGTCAGGCGAGGTAGCCCCCGCTGGTCCGGCGCTCGAGGAGGGTGCCTGGAAACGGTCCACAGCTATATTCTAGGACCCTCTCCACGTCGTGAAGGCACGATGAATGCATGGCGCAAATGGCGTCCGTTCATCCATCCCAAGGGCACGTCGTGACCGATTCGAACAAACTGTTAACAACCGCAGAGGCAACGGCGATGAGTGGCCTTTCGAGGTCGAAGTACGTACACCATGCGCTTCGCTGGCGAATTCCGCTGCATGCGTAGGCGGAATCCAGCGATCCTTGGCTCCCCACAGAACGAGCGACGGCACGTCGAGCGTCTTCATCACGTCGGTGTCGAGGTCGGAGAAACGGAGTGTCGGCACCATCTTGCCGATCGCCGCACGCGTGCCTTCGCCATGGAAAAACTCGTGATGCGGGGTCAGCGTTCGAAGAAACCAACGATCGAACGATACTTTTTGAGTTGCGTCGCCGTCGCTGCCATCGCGAGCGGGGCGGGCATCGTGTTCTTAATGATTTCTTCATTTGGCGTCCATGGCGCCGCGGGCCTTTGCGCTGCACCATCTGCTTACCTGATCCGGGCCGGGCGGAGCGGCGCAAGCCACCGGGTTCGACGTCACCCTTTCGCCAGCGATTTGCTGGCGCTCTCCATCTTTTTCGCGGAGGTATTCGTCATGAACACGCTCAGACTTGCCGCGGTCGTCACGATCGCGCTCATCGGGACCAGCGCGTGGGCACAGGAACTGACGCAGGCGCAGGCGCAGCTGCAGGCGCAAGTGCAGCCGCAGGCGACCGAATCCGCCTCCCAGGACGTGGGCGGCGTGGCGCCAGGCGTCGGCGCGGGCGCGCCGCAGGGCTTGACGCGCCAACAGGTCAATCAGGATATGATCAGCTCCGAACGTTCAGGCCAGCTGCAGCAGATCCAGAACAGCGTCTTCCGCGGCCAGTGACGGCATGACGTCCACGCCCGGCAGCGGTCGGCGCGCCGGACGGGCGGCGAGCGTCGGCCGCATGCGCGTGCGTGGCGAGCGCGGCGGCCCTTCCTCCCAAGGTGGGTTCAGGCTGACAACGGGCTTGCGCAGGCCGACAGGAGGGCCGGGCGGTGATGCGCCATGGCCGTCAAACCTTGAAAGCGGCGGTAGGCACTGCGTGAGCCTGAATGCCGGTAACGGGTCGGATTCGGCCGGCCGCGTCGGGCAGTGGTCGGCTATCAAGAGACTTTCGGCGTGCTGTTTTGAATGGCCGAAAAAACTTCGCAATGACAATTGAACTCATGCGGGCTTCCGCCCGTCCGCTCCGGAGGAGCGCCGCATCAAACCCTTCACCGGCCAGCCGTTCTTTCCGTCTCCAGCCCGAAGCAGGCCCAGGGCGAGCACCCACGAACATCGTGCACACACAGGGATAATGCCGCCTATCCTTGTGGATAGGCGAACCGCAGGGTCCCGTTCATGATCAATTTGCACGAGCTCCGGTATGTTCGGCTCGGTACCCGCGACATTGACGCCGCGACGAAGTATGCCGCCGATATCCTCGGATTGCAGCTGGTGCGCCGCGAGGGCGGCTGGGCCTACCTGCGCTCCGATGAGCGCGATCACACGCTGGTCTATTTCGAGGGTGATCCGAACGACCATACCATCGCATTCGATGTCGTCACGAACGAGGCGCTCGAGCATGCGGGTGCGGTGTTGGAGCAGAACAGTTTCCGCATACACGCCGGCAGTCACGACGAGTGCGACCGACGTCGCGTACGCGACTTCATCAGTTTCAGGGACCCGTCAGGCAACCAGATCGAATTGGTGTCCGGCGCCCTGCATAGCGGCCGCCGTTATTTTCCGTCACGCGACGCCGGAATCACCGGCTTCAGCCATGTGGGGTTGCGCACCAGCGATCCTCGACGCGACGAGATCTTCTGGACAAAACTGTGCAATGCGCGCGTTAGCGACTGGATCGGGCCTGCACCGCTGCTGAGGATCGACGAGGTGCATCACAGGGTCGCCCTCTTCCCGTCTTCGTTCGCCGGCATTCAACATATCAATCACCAGGTTGAAAGTATCGACGACCTCATGCGTGCCTGGTACATCCTGCGTGAAAAAGGGATACCGATCCGGTTTGGTCCGGGACGGCATCCGACGTCGGGCGCCATCTTTCTTTACTTCGAGGGGCCTGACGGAATGACTTATGAATATTCGACGGGCGTTCGCCTGATCAGGCCGGACGAGGAGGCGACCTGGTGTCCTCGCCGGTTTCCGTTCGATTCCACCGGCTTTTGCATGTGGGGCGCCAAACCCGACATTCCAGAGTTTCAAACCTGACGCGCGACCTGATTCGATTCATTATCGATCGCGCGAGAACATCAAGGCCGCCGGAGACGGCGTGCTGAGAACGCGCGGGCGCAGGCTTCCTGCAGGCACCCAACTCCAAGACAGCCTGGATTCCGCGACTGCAGGGAGAACGCCATGGCGACAATCAGAACGGTCGATGTTCAGGACTTCATCAATTCGCACAAGCTGTCGACGTATCAGCTTCTGATCGTCGCGTTGTGTTTCCTGACAGTCGCGTTCGACGGTTTCGATACGGCGACCGCCGGATTTATCGCGCCTGCCATCCGGAAGCAATGGGCATTGAGCGCACTTCAATTGGCGCCTGTGTTCGGCGGTGGCCTGTTTGGTCTGATGATAGGCGCGCTCCTGTTCGGTCCGCTCGCCGACAGGTTCGGGCGCAAGCCCATACTCTGCCTTTCAGTGGCGTTTTTCGGCGCCATGTGCCTGTGGTCCGCGTACGCGACTTCTCTGCGCGAACTCATACTATTGCGATTCCTGACCGGCCTGGGTCTCGGCGGAGCCATGCCGACGGCCATCACGATAACGTCCGAATTCGGTCCGGAGAAACAGCGCTCGCTATTGGTGACGAGCATGTTCTGCGGCTTCACGTTAGGCGGAGCATTGGGTGGCGTGGTCGCCTCGCAGATCCTGCCCCTGCATGGCTGGCAGGGCGTGCTGTTATTCGGCGGAGCAATGCCGCTGGTGCTGGTGCCGGTTCTGGTGTGGCTGCTGCCCGAGTCTGTCCGGTACCTGGCGCTGTCCGGCCGGATGCAGGCGCAGGTGGCTCGCACGCTCCGGCGCATCGCGCCGCAGGAGCCACTCGATCATGCGACGTTCACTGTCCCCGAGAACAAGGTCAAGGGCGCTCCGGTCCGCAACCTTTTCAGCAAAGGCATGATCATCGGCACCGTCTGCCTCTGGCTCACCTTCTTCATGAGTCTGCTGGTGTATTACCTGCTCACCAGCTGGCTGCCGACGGTCATCAACAACACAGGCGTCCCGCTAGGTATGACTGCGCTGATCACCGCGGCGCTGCCGTTGGGCAGCACGGTCGGCGCCGTGCTGATCGGCCGCCTGATGGACAGGCACAATCCTTGTCGGGTGCTCGCAAGTTCCTACCTTATTGCCACCGTGTTCATCCTGCTCATCGGCGTCGCTTCGTCGTTGCCGATGCTGGTGTTCGCAGTCTTTGGGGCGGGTCTTGGGACGGGCGGCTCGCAGACTGGCGTC
The DNA here is from genome assembly GCF_017315705.1 of Trinickia mobilis. Classification (GTDB taxonomy): domain Bacteria; phylum Pseudomonadota; class Gammaproteobacteria; order Burkholderiales; family Burkholderiaceae; genus Trinickia_A; species Trinickia_A mobilis. The sequence goes on from NZ_JAFLRF010000023.1 coordinate 75,421, forward strand.
AATGCGTTGGCGGCGGCCTACTATCCGACCTCCAGCCGCGTCTCCGGCGTGAGTTGGGCGCTAGGCATTGGCCGGGTGGGTTCGATCGTGGGCTCGGTGGTTGGCGGAGTGCTGCTAGCCATGCATCTGGGCCTGCCCGCCATGTTCGTGCTGGTAGCGATTCCCACTATCGTTGCTGCACTCAGCATGTTTGGCATGGGACGCTATGAGGCTGCGCTCAAGGCGTCTGAAGTTGCTCGAGCGCTCCCTGGTTCCGTCAGGCTTTAGGGGACCGTCAGCGAGCAAACGATAGTTAAGGCAAAAGAATATCGGTAACTGTGCCGAGCACGACCGTGCGCTCGCCATCTTGACGCGCGCAGTTGCCGTGCGGCCCGGCAGAGGCGATCATCTGCGGCAACGCATTGGTCGGAGATCTGACGATGTCAGCGATGGCAGAGATTCGAGGATTCGTTGTGGCGCTGGCGCTCATTGGCTCGGCGGCGCATGCGCAGTCCGCCGACTTCTGGGGAACGCGTCTTCCCGATCAGCCGACGCAGTTCATCTTCGGCTACGGCTCGCTCATCAACACGCCGTCGCGCAACGCCACGGCCGGCGAACCGGTTGCGGCGATTCCAGTGCGCGTTTCGGCGGCGTTCGGCTATGTGCGCAGCTGGAGCGACCGCGCGCGCTCGGGGTTCACGGCGCTCGGCCTGCGACGCCCTGTCGAGGGCGAGGCGCCGATGACGATCAATGGAGTGATCTATCCCGTTGTCGGGAACGACATGTCCGCGTTCGACGAGCGCGAAAAGGGATACGTGCGCGTCGAGGTGCCGCGCGCGCTCATCGAAGCCGTGTCATGGCAGCCGATGCCGGCGCATGGGACTGTCTGGGTCTACGTGCCGAAGGCCGAAGGCAAGGCGCCGGGCGAAGGGCTTCCGGTTCCGGACGCGAGGTATCCGCTCGTCGAGTCGTATATCGATGTCGTGATCGAGGGCGGGCTCGAATACGGGCCGGAATTCGCGCGCGAGATCATCGAGACGACCCGGGACTGGAGTCCCTACTGGCTTAACGACCGCACGGTCGCACGCCGGCCCTGGGTGTACGACAAGCAGTTCGCGACAATCGATGCACTGCTCGCGACATCAGCCCCCTGCTTCGCGCAGCGGGCGTTCTCCGAGGACTATGCCGCCGCGAGCGCCGCCATCGCCAAACGCAAAGGCGATGTGTGCCTCCGGGAGGCGCACGGTCGCTAGGCCGCGCGCTTTGCGCTCCGGTCGTCCATGTCGTGCTTGATCTTGTGGCCGTCGGCGATCAGCGTCTCGACGCTCGGTTCGTTGCTCATCGCGCGCGCGATCGCGAGCTTAGTCGCCTCGTAGTTCGTGCGGTGTATGTCCTTCTTGGTCAAGAATGAATATTACTGAATGGAATAACCGTGATTCCGTGCGCACTACTAGCACACGATGGGCGACGAGACTAAATTCCGCCTAAGCAACTGCCAGTTGCGAAGCGCGCTCAGACAGATTTCGACATTTTCAGAATCCAATGTGAATGTTTGGGCCGGGTCAGAAACGACGGAATTTGAGGAACGAAATGGACACGAGAAATAAAGTTTTAGTGGCGGGAGCGAGCGGACTCATAGGCGTAGCCGCTATTGAATCCTTTCTCTCCGCGGGCTGGGATGTCGTCGGAATTTCGAGGCGCAAGCCGGAGTTGCCGAGTGGCCGGGATTTTGAGTTTATCCCTCTGGACCTGCGTGATGAGAAAGCGGCCCGCGAGGCGCTGTCTGCGCTTGCGGGCATTACGCACGTTGCGTATGCGGCAATTTACGAGAATGCCAATGATCTGGTGAGCGGTTGGTCGAACGCAGAACAGATCGCCATCAACAATGCGATGCTGCGCAACGTGATCGAGCCCCTCGTTGCAGGGAAGTCGACGCTCAAGCACGTGTCTATCCTGCAGGGAACGAAGGCATACGGCGTCCACCTTCACCCCATCGCCATCCCGGCACGGGAAAGCGACCCGCGCGACAATCACGCGAACTTCTTCTTCGATCAGCAGGACTACGTTCGCGACGCGGGTGCGAAGCACGGTTTCACTTACACCGTGCTGCGCCCTCAACTCGTCACTGGTAAGACGCCCGGGGCGCTCAACGTCCTCCCGGCCATCGGTGTGTATGCCGCTATTCGCCGCGAGAAGGGCGAGCCCTTCAGCTTTCCCGGCGGCCCGTCGTTCGTCTGGGAAATGGCCGACGCCGATCTCGTCGGCCAGGTGATATTGTGGGCGGCGCAATCTCCGCAGGCCGCGAATGAAATCTTCAACGTCACCAACGGCGATGTCTTCGAATGGCGAAGCGTGTGGCCGGCGATGGCGAAGACGCTAGGGGTGAAAGTGGGAGATAATGAGCCTACCAGTGTGGCGCAGTACATTCGCAACAACGCCGACGTCTGGGCGAAGATCGTTGCCAAATACGGCCTTGCGAGTGGTGATCTTCATTCGTTTGTCGGACAGGGCGATCAACACGCCGACTTTGCATTTGCATATGGTGCCCCTGCGGGCCCCGTCGCCTTTGTCAGCACCATCAAGCTTCGCAAGGCCGGATTCAACGCTGCGGTCGACACCCGGGATGCGTTCTGTGACGCCCTCCAGGCTTTCATCGATCTGAAGCTTTTGCCACCGGCGCTGCAATGAGGACGTGGTGGCGCGCAACGCGGAGAGAGGAGAAACTTATGGTCTATGAAATGGCGCACATCGACGTGATTCGAGGCAGGGAGGCTGACTTCGAGGCCGCCGTGTCGAAGGCGGTTCCGCTCTTTACGCGGGCACGCGGCTGCAGCGGCGTCGAACTACATCGCACGGTCGAACAGCCAAACCGTTACGTGCTGATGGTTAAATGGAATACGGTCGATGACCATATGGTGCACTTCCGCGAGTCCGCAGATTTCCAAGAATGGCGTCGGCTCGTGGGCCCGTTCTTCGAGAAGCCGCCGGTCGTCAATCACACTGAGGTCGCTGTTGGGTAAGATCGCTGGCTGTGTGTACCCGTCGCATGTGATCTTATGAACAGCGAGTCCGAGGTCTTGTTCCTGCCCGGCGATCGGCCGGGCGGGTACTCATCGATTTCGGCATCGGCGTTCTGGGCCCCGCGTATGCGACGCCGCGCCCCGTTTACCCGGCTCCTCCCGCCTATGACGCGGACTGTGCGTTGAAACGCTAGGCCGAGCTCATCACAACGTGAGCGGCAAGAGCCGAACCGCCCGATACGATCCTTTCAACAACGGTGCCGGCGCGCGCCGAAAAGCGCGACGTTTTATACTACCTCGGTAACGACCAAAAAGCGCAACCCCGATCGACGCCCAGCGAATCAAGCGTTGGGTCGCGGCGGCGGAACGACGAACAGGAGCAAACCGATGAGCCGCAGTGTGTCCGAGTTAAAGCGGGCGTTTCGTGAAGTGCGCGATTACAGCCTCGAGCTCGCACGCCCGCTTTCGCCGGAAGATCAGCAAGTTCAGTCGATGACCGATGCAAGCCCGACGAAGTGGCATCTGGCGCATACGACATGGTTCTTCGAAACAGCGCTGCTCAATCCTCATGCACGAGGCTATGCCCTGTTTCACGAGAAGTACCCGTTTCTTTTCAACTCGTACTACGAGGCGCTGGGTCCGCGCCATGAGCGCGCGCGGCGGGGATTGCTGACGCGACCGACGCTCGACGAGGTCCATGCCTATCGGCGTCATATCGACGATGCAGTGCTCGCCTTGATCGAATCGGCCGATGCGCAAGCGCTCGCGCAGATCGCGCCAATTCTTACGCTCGGCCTTCACCATGAGCAGCAGCATCAAGAACTGATCCTGACGGACATCCTTCATGCCTTCTCGTGCAATACACTGATGCCCGCCTATCGGGACTCGCGGCATGACGGGTGCGATCGGCGTCCCGAGTCCACGCCGGGGGCGCCCCTCGCACTCCAGCCGGTCGAGTGGCTGCGCCGGCCAGGGGGCGTCGTCGGGATTGGTCACGCAGAGGAAGGGTTTTGCTTCGATAACGAGCTGCCTCGTCACGAGGTCTTGCTACGGCCATATGAAATCGCGCACCGTCTCGTAACATGCGGCGATTATGCTGCGTTCGTCGCCGACGGCGGATATGAGCGTCCGGAACTCTGGCTATCGGACGGGTGGGCCATCGTTCAGCGAGAGCAGCTCGCGGCGCCGGTTTATTGGCACAAGGCGGAGGACCGCTGGAGCGCGAACGATCCGTCGAGCTGGCTCATATTTGGGCTCGACGGCCTTCAGCCGTTGGACCCGCGTGCGCCGGTTTCGCAATTGAGCTTCTTCGAGGCGGCAGCCTACGCGGAATGGGCGGGCGCCCGGCTCCCGACCGAATTCGAGTGGGAAGCCGCATTCGACGCGCCCGGCATCACGCAGATGACGGGCCACGTCTGGCAATGGACGCGTTCGTCGTACGATCCGTATCCGGGCTTCCGACCACTGCCCGGCATCGTGGTCGAATACAACGGCAAGTTCATGGTCGGGCAAATAGTGCTGCGTGGCGGGAGCATAGCGACGCCGCCCGGGCACGCCCGCCGCAGCTACCGCAATTTTTTCCCGCCGGCCGCGCGCTGGCAATTCTCGGGAGTACGTCTTGTACGAGACCTCTGAAGCAACGAGGCCAGCCGGCGCCGCTCTAGGCCACAAACGCGCGCAAGTGCGCGCGTTTGCGGAGGAATTCGAACGCGATCTCGTCAACGGATTGTCGAAGACGACTCGCAGCATAGCGCCGAAGTACTTTTACGATGCAGCGGGCTCGGCGCTCTTCGATCGCATATGTGAGTTGCCCGAGTATTACCCGACGCGCACGGAGCTTGGGATTCTCGCGCGCCACTCGCGCGAATTGGCGGAATGCATCGGACCGGGATCCGAGATCGTGGAGTTCGGCGCAGGCTCGCTCGCGAAAATCCGGTTACTGCTCGACGCCTTCCCTGCACGCGATGCGCCGCGATGCTACTTGCCCGTAGATATTTCGGCCGAGCATCTCGAAAGCTCGGCGCGTAGGCTGCGTGCGGACTACCCGGAATTGCGAGTGCAGCCGGTGGCAGCCGATTACATGAGAGAGGAGCAGCTTGCCGGTCTCGAGGCATCGCCGGGGCGACGGATCGGGTTTTTCCCGGGCTCGACGATCGGCAACTTCGACCTCGTAGATGCAGCGGCGTTTCTGCGTCTTGCGGCCCGCTTGCTGCGCGGTGGTGGCTTGCTCGTGGGCGTCGACCTGGTGAAAGATGCGCAAACGCTGCATCGCGCCTATAACGACAGCCAGGGTGTAACCGCTGCCTTCAATCTTAATCTGCTTCGACGCGCTAACGATGAGCTCGGAGCGAACTTCGATCTAGGCCAGTTCGCGCACTACGCATTTTACGAACCTGTGAAGCGGCGCGTGGAAATGCATCTCATGAGCCGGCGTACGCAGGTCGTGCGAATCGGTGCGAGGGAGTTCACCTTCGAAGAAGGCGAAAGCCTTCATACGGAGAACTCGCACAAGTTCACTATCGAAGGCTTTCGTGCTATGGCCGTGTCCGCCGGATTCGAGCCAGGCCCGGTATGGACTGACGACGCGAGGTTATTCAGCCTGCACTGGCTAGAGAGTCCTCTTCGCAGCGTGAATGATTGAGCGACTTACCGGCATGTTCCCGCCATCCGTGTTCGCGCCACTCGTGCTGTTGCAGCTCTCAATTTCCGCTAGCGGTGTTCACGGAAGCGCTAACCTGCCCGCATCCTGATGGACGAGCACCGGCTGATTGAGGTTGCTTCACGAATCGCGCGATCGCTCGCGGATCAGAACTTCGTTGTCAAACCAAATATCAGGATAACTTGGTTCGGCGTGCTCGAACTCGACGCGAGATCGCCCACGGTTCCACCCGCCGGCACGATGCTGTTGCCGTCCTGACTGAAGGTTGTGCCATGTGCGTGCGAGTACGCGCCGATCGCATAGAGCGTGGTGCGCATCGACAAGAAGTATTCGGCGCCTGCCGCAGCATTGTTGTAGGTAGCCGAGGAAGCGCCGCTCGACCGCGTATACGTATAACCGGCTTCCAATTGCAACGACGGCATGATCAGGTAGCTTAACGTCGCCGCCCCGGTATCGAACGTTTCGGTCTGGTTGAATGCCGAATACGCCGCGTACGGCTTCCACTTCGCATTGCTGTAGCGCACGTTGGCCGTCCACCCGGAAAATTCGTACTGTGCCGCAACGTGAACGATCATCCGCGAGCCGACAAACGGCACGCTTCCGTAGAGCGGCGTCACCGAGTTGTTCTGCGTCTGATCGGCCGTACCCGCGCCTCCAGGTCCATCGTTCTTGGCGAATATGTACCCGGCCGCCGCGCTGAAACCACCATGTTCATAGGCAAGCGCGGCCGACGACGAACCCTGCGACGAGAAGCTGCCGCTGACTCCGCCCAATCCACACATCGCCTCGAGCCGGAAGCCTCCGAATTCCGGGCTCGTGTATTTGGCGGCGTTCTGGAGACGGAACTTTGAGTCGTTGTTATCGGCGTCTCCAGGTGTCGAAAACGCCGGACTGTAGACGTCGCCGGTCATACCTTGGACGAGGTCGACTGTCGTATCGTACTGCCGGCCAAGCGCCAGTTGCCCCAGTTTGCTGCTATCGAGGCCGACCCATGCCTGCTTACCGAATAGGCGCCCACCCTGGCCGAGCTTTCCGTTGTTGACGTTGGATCCGTCTTCAAGTTTGAAGATCGCCCTGAGTCCTCCGCCCAGATCCTCCTTTCCCGACAGCCCCCATTTGTTGGCCGTCATATCCGCACCCTGCATTTCAACCAGCGAACCATTCCCCACATTGTTGTAGTAGGCAAGTGCGTCATCCAGCTCACCATAGAGCGTGACGGTGCTTTGTGCATGAGCGAACGGCGTGACTGACAGCGTCGCGAGCCCTCCTGCGACGCAACTCAAGAACGCTTTGCGCTCCATATCTCCTCCTGCTTATAGACCACGGTTATACGCCGAATCATAAAGAGACAAGGCACGGATCGTTACAAGTCGCGAGCGATCCCGCTTCGCCCGCGCATGAGTCAAACCGGTTCGAACACGGCGACCTTATTGCTCTCGTCCAGGTTCACGAAAACTGGATGAGTCTTCGGATCGACGGCCAACGTATGCACCTTCTTCCCGGCTGGGAGGTGATCGATGACCTGATTCGTATTGAATAGGATTGTCAACTTGAAGTTAAAGCTGCTTTGCCTGTTGCAGCGTTTCCCGGGATTTTGGACGTTCTAGCATGAGCCATACGTTAAATAACCCGGAGACGAATCACGAGGACTTATCGCGTTGCCCCCTATTTTGGAGTACTCCATGTATTTCCTAGCCGCGTTCGTGGTCAAAGTCGCCCAAGGCATCGCCTTTCATCGCTCCACATCGAGCGCACCGACCACGAAGAGGAAGTCGCGCTTTCCCTGGCTTTGACATCCCGTTGAAAGCACGATTCGCAGCAAACGCCCATCGCACCAGTATCAGAACGTCACCTAGACACCGAAACGCATATGAACGTACGCAACGATAGCAGCCCCCTGTCGGCAGCCGAGGAATGGGTTTCCCGACTGGTGGAGATCGAGACGGTCAGCCGGAACTCGAACTTGGGCCTGATAGAGACGGTCCGGGACTTTCTTGCGGGCGTTGGCCTGGAGACACACCTTACCTACGAAGCCCGCAAGACCAAGGCAAACTTGTTTGCGACAATTCCGGCCGCAGATGGGCGAGTGGACGGCGGGATTGTGTTCTCGGGCCATACGGATGTCGTTCCGGTGGACGGCCAGGACTGGCGCACCGACCCCTTCCGAACGGTGATCATAGATGACCGACTGTACGGACGGGGAAGCGCCGATATGAAAGGGTACCTGGGTGCGTTGCTTTCCCTCGTACCAGAGCTTTCCGACGCGCGACTGGCGGATCCGGTTCACCTTGCGTTTTCCTTTGATGAGGAAGTCGGTTGTCTCGGCGTGCCGCTTCTCCTGGCTGACATGCGTGAGCGCGGAATCCGCCCTTCAGGCTGTATCGTGGGCGAGCCGACGTCCATGCGTCCGGTCGTCGCCCACAAGGGCATCAACCACTATCGATGCTGCGTGGTGGGCCGCTCTGTACATTCGTCGCTGACCCCGTCCGGCGTCAATGCGATCGAATATGCAGCCCGGATCATCTGCTTCATCCGCGACCTGGCCGATGAGTTTCGCCGCTCCGGCCCCTTCGACAAGGATTTCGACGTGCCATACACAACGGCGCAAACCGGATTGGTGCGGGGCGGGGTTGCGCTGAATACGGTGCCAAGCGAATGTGAGTTCGATTTCGAGATCCGGGACTTGCCCGGCACCGATGTACGCCATCTGGTGCGCGTCATCGAGGCGTATGGGGCGGACCTCGAAGCACAGATGAAAGCCGTGTTCGATGGAGCCAGCGTGAGATTCTCCTGCTTGGGGGCTGCTCCCTCACTTTCCGAAGTGGAGGCGTCTGCGATCGTCCAGCTGGCCAGGGCACTCACGCACGATGCAGTCCGCCGCAAGGTCGCCTACGGCACGGAGGCGGGCTACTTCTCAAGTGCAGGCGTACCTACGGTAGTTTGCGGCCCCGGAAACATCGAGCAGGCGCACCGTCCAAATGAGTTCGTCGAACTCGCACAACTGCAGAGGTGCGAGGCCTTCCTCAGGAGCGCGACGCTGCTGACCGGACAGGATGGCGTTGGCGCCTAAAGCCTGCACCCTCCCTCACGGCAATCGCCGGTTCCCCTGAAGATGACGGAGAGACTTGATGGACCAATCAATGACGGGCGTGGTGGATAAACGCACCCCTTACGCTAACGGCGAGGTGGCCGCAACCTACAGAAAGGTCAGCTGGAGACTCGTGACATTCCTGTTTGTCGGTTATTTGGTGGCCTATCTGGACCGCATCAACGTCGGTTTCGCACAACTGCAGATGCAGCATGACCTGGGCTTCAGCGACGCGGTGTATGGACTTGGGGCCGGCATTTTTTTTGCCGGCTACTTTATCTTCGAAGTGCCAAGCAACCTGATGCTTGAGAAGATCGGCGTGCGCAAGACCATGATGCGGGTCCTGATCTGCTGGGGCGTGGTGTCGGCCTGCATGAGGTTCATTTCCAGCCCGATCGAGTTCTACGTCATGCGCTTTATGCTTGGCGTATTCGAAGCCGGCTTCGTGCCCGGCGCCATCCTGTACCTGACCTACTGGTATCCGGAGACGCGCCGCGCTCGCGTGTTGGGCATATTCAGCAGCGCCATAACCATTGCCGGAGTGATCGGTAGTCCGGTTTCAGGCGCCATCATGACGCATCTGGCTGGCGTCTACGGCATGGCGGGTTGGCAATGGCTTTTCGTGCTTGAAGGGATACCCGCGGTTGTACTCGGTCTGCTGGTGCCGTACGTGCTGGTTAATCGTCCCCGCGATGCCACATGGTTGACTCGTCGCGAACAAGACATTCTCGATCACCATCTGGCTAGCGAGCGCGGACTGAACGGAGCGGATCGCCGCCATACGTTTGGTGACGCACTTAAGGATCCGCGCGTTTACCTGCTTGCGTTCGTGTATTTCGCCATTATCTGTGGCATATACGCGGTCAGCTTCTGGCTGCCGACCATTATCAAGAATGCCGGCGTTAAGGATGTATTCGACGTCGGTCTGTACTCCACGATTCCCTACGGTATCGGTGCACTGGGCATGATCTTCATCAGCCGTCATTCCGACGTGAAGATGGAGCGGCGCTGGCACCTGGCGGGTTGCGCCTTCATCGGCGGTGCGGCCTTGGTCATGATCGCGGCGACTGCCGGCAACCTGACGCTGGCGCTGGTTGCCTTCGCGATCGCCACCGCGACGATCTTCACCGGCATGCCGCTGTTTTTTGCGCTGCTAACCTCCTACCTGTCCGGTACCGCGGCAGCCGGTGGTATCGCCCTGATCAACAGCCTTGCGCTGCTCGGCGGCTTCGTCAGTCCGGCCGTCATGGCCTGGGCGAAGACCACCACCGGCAGCTTTACCAGCGGGCTCTATTTTTTGGCCGCTTTGCTGGCGCTTGCGGGTTTGGCCGTGCTGCTCTGCGTACCCGCCCAGGCATTGCGCGAGACGGGTAAGCGCGCCGTTGGCGAGATATCGCCGGACGGGGCGGTGTTGGAACAACCTGTGTTGTCGGACAGCTGACCCGGCATGGCCTAGCAGCTCGCAGAACTGCTTTTTGCGCGCTTGCCCTTCGATCGTTCGTTACAAATCCTCGGCGCACGGCCGTCCGGCGCACGCGCCGGACGGGCGGTACGTCGGCCGCGGAACGCCGGGGCGCCGCGACGCGCCCGATCGTTGCCGAATATCGTCACACGCCTTCGACGAGAACCGCGCGGTAGCGCGCTCCCTTGAAGCGGTGCTGCGCGACCTCCTGATACGCCGGGCTGTCATACCACGCACGCGCGGCCGCCGTGGACGGAAACTCCACGACCACGACACCCTCCGGCGCTTCGCCCTCGAGCACCTGCTGCGGTCCGTAGGCGGCGAGAATCTTGATCGGGTGACCTTTGAAGGTCCCGCCGACCTTGCTTAGGTAAGTATCGAGTTCGCCCTGATCCTGCGTGCTTTCTCGTGTGAAAACAATATAAGTCGCCATTGCGTGCGCTCCTGCAGTGGTGTGGAAGGTGCACACGATGATGCCACGAAACCGCACACGCAGTCGGTACGCTGTCTCCGTGCAATTGTCGGGTCGTCACGTGGACGCGAGGACCACCAGATCGTCGTAATCAGACATTCGCGCGGCGATCCCAGGAGGCAACTCCCCGGCCGATCTCCGCCACTCGCGTTCATCGCATGTCGACCCCTTCCGGTCATGCGCGAGTGGCAGATTTGCGGCGGCCAAAAAGCGCGCCTGACGGTGTTGTATGAATGCTCGAATTGCCGGTCAGGCGTATCGCCTGGTTCATGGTTGTACCGCTTGACAGACGATTTCCAATCGCTGAAATTTTACTTCTTCGCGCCGCAATCAAAAGTATATTGCCCCACCTGCTCGTCGCCCTCACGGAGGGTGAGGTCGACTTCGCAGTGACCCCCGGTCTGCGGAGTCACACGGACAGACGAGATGGCTTTTGGCTGTCCAGTTGACACGCTTATCGCGCCCCCTTGCGAGATGCTCGACGTTCCCGCCTTGCCGCTGTTCAGGATCTTCAAGTCATACTGGAGCCGTGCGTCGCGCTCCGACCTGACGTACGGGACGACGTAACTCGAGTTCTGATTCGTGTCCACGTCGAACCAAACGTGAATATTGACATCAGCTATCACCACGACCTCCTTCCGGACAAAAAGGCTTCCGCCTGTCATGCGATGACGGCCGGACTCGCCGGCCGCCATCGCTGCGACCACTTAGTGCTGAGCAATGCTTGCGTAGTTTCCGGTGCCGTTCTGGTTGACCGTCGCTTTGTTGGCGTTGCCCACCTGGGTCACATACGCCTGGTTATACGTCCCATTTTGCGCAACATTCAGGCCGTCGTAGTAGCCGGCTTGATAGGTCTGGGCGTAGTTCCCGCCGCCGCTTTGGTTCACGTCCGCAGTGGAGTAAAACGCAGCTTCCTGCTCGACATAGGCACCGTTGCCGACATTTGCCGCCGTGTCGTCCTGACTGACATTAACCGTGTTCGAGCCGCCGTTCTGCTGAAGCACGGTTGCGGTGTTATTGGGGGCGCCGGTATTGTTGCTGTTCTGGGTCACCAGGTTGGCGTCCGAGGCCTCAAAGTTTTGTGTGATTCCCGCAGTGTTTTGCGCACCGGTCTGGGTCACGGTGTCCATGTTCCCGGTCGCGGCGTATTGCGCAACTCCTGCAAGGTTTTGCACACCGGTTTGGGTAACACTCACGTTGTTGAAGCCACCGTACTGTTGCTGAAGGCTGGCGCTGTTCGCGACACCGTTCTGGGTTACGTTGTCGGTGTCGGCCGTCTCATAGGTTTGAGCGACCGAGGCGCCGTTTTGCACGCCGGACTGAGAAACGGTCACGTTGTTGGACACACCGCTCTGTTGCTGAAGGCTGGCGCTGTTCGCGACACCGCTCTG
>NZ_JAFLRF010000023.1:87501-98461 GCF_017315705.1 Trinickia mobilis
GCCGTTTTGCACGCCGGACTGAGAAACAGTCACGTTGTTATAGCTACCGTACTGTTGCTGAAGGCTGGCGGTGTTCGCGACACCGCTCTGGGTCACGTTGTCGGTGTCCCGCGTCTCAGCGGTTTGAGCGACTGAGGCACCGTTTGAGATGCCGTTCTGATAAACGGTCACCGCGTTATAGGCACCGCCTTGTTGCTGAAGGTTTGCGCCGTTCGAGATGCCCCACTGGGTCACGCTGTCTGTGTCCGCTGTCTCATTGGTTTGAGCGACCGTGGAGCCGTTTTGCACACCGTTCTGATAAACACTCACGTTGTTGCCGTTGGTGTTCGTCTGCGCAACCGAAGCGCTGTTGGCGTTGTCGTGCTGTTCAATGTACACGACGTCATTCTGGCCGCTGGTCTGGTTGACCGTAGCCGATTGCGCGGCGTCGTACTGATTGATGGTGGCTTGCTCGTTATTCGACTGTGCATACGCCTGTGAATAACCGGCGGCCAACAAGCTTGCCGCGATAACAATTGCCTTCCGTTTCATGGTGGACTCCAAGAGTAAAAGGGCCTAGACAGAGAACGACGCCAGCCGGCCCTGATGCTGGGCGATGCTTGCTGCACTGCCATTGCCGGTTCGGCGAACGGCCATGCCTGAATGGGTGCTGACACTGCTAGTGCTGAACGACCGTTGCATGCATTCCGCTGCCGACCTGCTGAATGGCAATCGATTGATGCACGCCGCTCTGCCGCAATTGGACCGAGTCCCCGTTGCCCACCTGCTTAACCATTGCGGTGTTCGCCGACCCGGCCTGGGTCATCGAAGATGAATTGCCGTTGCCGAACTGATTGGCTGTCAGCGCATTGCGAGAACCTTGCTGATAGAGCGATGCCTGATTGCCGTTGCCGCTCTGGTTGAGAGCCGCCGTATTTTGCAAACCGGCCTGCGTCACCGCAACGGCGTTGTTGGCAACCGACTGGAACGTCCACGCAACGTTCGCCGATCCACTCTGATTGATCGTTGCCCGCTGTGATGTCCCGTACTGCGTGATACCCGCCGTTTGCCCGCCGTCGACGAAGGCCGGCTCGTCCGGACCGAGATCAGAAGGTGGCGCCGCCCCGGCTGCGTGTCCCATGTGGGGCCACAGCAGCGCGGCGGAAATGGCCATGCACAGGCACGACAAACGACGTGCCCGACCCGTTTCGGGTGGTTTGGGCATAGGGATCTCCTTGAGAATCGATAGTGCTGGACGCGCGTTGCAAGCGTCGCGGCTACCCGCCGCCGTTGGGCGTCTTCGCGATGTCTACGGGCACGGCAGGAAGCGCAACCTGCTTCAGATATGCAGTGTCCTCACGTGCGTAGTTCTGAATCACAGGGTTGTTCCAGTCTTTTGCATCTTTGAGGCTCCACGTGCCCGCGCTTATGCCCTGGACGATCAGATGCATCACCGCTGCCTCGATGGCTTCGCGCACACACAGCTGCTGTGGCTCTGTGTAAGTCAAGCCAGCGTCGACCTGGAGCAGATTCTGGTAGCCAACGAACTTGAACACGCCCGCCGTCAACTCGTACGAGTAAACCGTCTTGGTGGTCGACACGCTGTTGAGAATTTGGCCGTTACGGATATCGACCGCCCTGAGTGCGATCGTGACCTGATCGACCCGATATTGCGTGGCGCCGCCGATGCCAAGGTAGTTCACGCCTAATCCACCGGTGCGCAGATTGGTGTCGTAAGCGACAATGCCGCCTTCGATGATGACGTTAGCGGGCGTCAGCGCGCCGATCGCCTCCACCGGTTTAGCCTTGTCGGCAGGTGTTTCGAGTGCCCTGACGATCTTGCGCTCCGTGAGCAGATCCTGGAGATTCTCGCGCTCGACCGGCATGAACCACCCTGATTCGCGCAGCGCATCGACCAGCATCGACGCGGCGCCCTGCGTCACCTCGGACGAAAACGAGCTGTCGGGCGACGGCTTGTATTGCCCGGTTTGATCGCGGAACCCGTATACCGCCGTCACGACCTTGCCTTTCGGCGGCGGCAATCGAAGCAGATCACGCGTGAGTTGCGTGGTAGGCGTCAGCGTCGCGTTGTCGAACACCGGGACAGGCGCCGCGCACCCCGTCAGGCAAAGCAGCGCCGCGATCGCGAGTGTTGTGGCGATGCGGCCTTTGTTGTTGGCGAATCGGCTCATTGGCCCACCTGGAAGCTAGTGCTTTGTCCGGTAGACGTGTCGGTCGTCGTCACCTGCAAAGAACCGTTGCCAAGATTCGTGACCGAGACCGTGAACTGTCCTGTCGTGATGGTTCCCGGCTGAAGCGTGCCGTTCGGGCCGATGATCGATGCGGTCGCCGACGACGCGATCCGCGACAGGATCGCCTGCTCGAGTTCCGAGTTGAACTGTTGCAACGGCGATTGCGCGCTGATGCCGTCGAGGCCGCTCGTTGCCGGCGCCGTGTGCGTATTCACCGCATTGGCCGTCGAGAGCAGAAAGGGCCCGTTATTTGGATCCCCGCCGAACGTAGGGTTGACGGGTGTGTAGATCAATCCGGTCGCGTGGCACATGCTGACTTGAAATATGCATGCTAGGGCCACGGCACCGCTAAGCGAAGGTTGCTTCTTCATTTTCGGTCTCCTCACATTTCGTCGGGGCCTAGATCCTGATCCCGGAACAAAAGCCGTTCAATATCCGTTCGCACCATGTTCTGATACGCCACGTTCGCAGCGCGCTCTGCGGCCAGCTTGATGTTGCTTCGGGTCGGCGATAGAAATGCCTCGAATAGACGCCGGTGCTCGAACTCAACCCACACAAGGCTTCCCCATCTAGCGGAGGGCTTTTCGTGGATCGAGATGTTGTATCGACTCGCAAGAGGCAACTCGCGCCAGGCCGCAACGAAGTACCCGTAGAAGTTCTGGCCGATGAGCGTCACCACCTGGTCGGTAACGATGCCGGCGAGCGATTCCTGCAGCGCACGCTTGTCGCCAACTTCGGGAGAAGGGGGCACGCTTGCTGATCCACTGCCATTGCCGGATGGCGCGCTCGATGGCGACAACGGTGCGCCATCGACGATGTCCTTGGGCTTGATGTTCGAAGCGGAGGATGGTGTTGTCGGCTGCGTTGCCGGAGGCGTTCCCGGCGCGATCGATTGGGCGCTGGCGTGGCCCGCGAATGTACCGAGTGCCAGGCTCATTCCCATAACCAGGGCGTGGCACCGAAAACGGCAAACAAGCCACCTCGCTGGCGTCGGAGTCGGGCGCGGCCACGCCCCACGCCTTCCCGTTTTTTTTGTCATCTCGGACCCTTTAACCTCGTTCTTGTTTATCGAACGAACGTGCGTACGTTCGCAGGCGTGGGGTGTGAGAGCAGAACGCGTGCCAAGACAGAGTGGGTGGGTGTTTATGATGGTGTTGCGGTGGCGCGCTTGACTAATCGCGCGCAGTTTTGTTTCAAACTCGCAACACTTGAGCGGGAGACAGCACCCGATGGCTCCGTTTTTCGCACGGTTGGCAAATTAAGCGGGCATGTACTAACTCCGCGTACGGGACGGGCGAACGTGGCCCGATTTTTTTACCCAGACACATCCGATGAGCATCAGGAAAGCGGTCGTCGAAAATGTCTCAAGGTCGATGCGTGGCAACGAAGTGGCAAACGAGGGTCTTGATCTAAAACCGATACTCCGGTTCATATGCGATCGGCCGCTTTCGGGAAGGCAATTTGAACGCCTCTATGACCGGTATTGTTTAGGTTCGTAGGATGCCTGCCCTCGACCATGAGCATGGGCGTGCGCCACAGGGGCATGCGGGCACGCGTCGTACAAACCTGGCCGTTCTGCGACGCGAAGCACATCACTTGCGGGGCTGGATGGTCGCCACTGCGAGACCCGCTCCTGCGAACGCACACGCGGCGGACACCAGCGCGACGGCGCGCAGCGCGTCAGCGATGGCGTCGGCTTCCGCCAGCGCCACGGGTGTCTGGGGCGGCGTATGGGCATCGCCGGCTGCCGCCCCGGCTTGCGCGTCCGGCTCCAGCAACTGCCCGGTCTGGCGCGCGTCCTGAGGAACGTGCAGTTCATCGAGCCGCGCCGACAGCGCCGCATGGTGCGACCACACGAACACGATGCCGAGCACCGCAATCGCCAGCAGGCTCGCCACGCGTGCAACCGCGTTGTTGATGCCGGATGCGACGCCTGCGCGGTCGCCCGGCACCGAGCCCATCACGGTCGTCGTGAGTGGCGCGACGGTGATCGTCATGCCGAGCCCGAGCACGGCGAGCGCAGGGAAGAATCCGGCCCAATAGCTGCCGCGCACGAACGGCAAGGCCAGCATCGCGAACCCGATTCCGGCGACGCCCGGGCCAGCGCTCAACAGGACCCGCGAACCGAAGCGGCTCGTCAGGCCGCCGGTGAAGCGCGACAGCAAGCCGATGATGACCGGCACCGGCAGCAGCGCCGCGCCCGCCTCGGTTGCCGTGTAGCCATGTGCGCGGATCAGCGTGAACGGCAGGAAGAACAGTGTGCCGCCCAGACCGAAGTAGAGCAGCAGCGTGACAAGGTTGGCGCCGGTGAAATCGCGCGAGCGGAACACGTCGAGCGGCATCATGGGGTGACGGCTGTTCGCTTCGATCATCACGAATGCGGCCAGCACGAGCACGCCGGCGCCGATCGCGCACAGTACGAGCGGATGCGCGAAGCCGCGCGCCGACGCCTGGGTCAGGCCATAGGTGAGTGCGGCGAGCCCCGCTGCCACGCTCAGCGCGCCGGGCCAGTCCAACTGTTGAGGCGCATCGAGCTTGTGGCTGTTCGGCACCGACGAAATCGCGAGCGCAATCGTCACCGCTGCAAGCGGGACGTTGAGGAAGAAGATCGCGCGCCACGACAACGCGTCGACGAGCGAGCCGCCCGCCACCGGTCCCACCGCCGACGTGATCGCGCCGACGCCCGCCCAGGTGCCGATTGCCCGTCCGCGCGCTTCGCCTTCGAATACGGCGCCGATGATCGCGAGGCTGCTGGGTACCAAGAGCGCCGCGCCAATGCCCTGCACCGCGCGCGCGGCGATCAACGCACCCGCGTTCGGCGCGAGCCCGCAGGCGGCCGACGCCAGCGTGAAGACCCCGATGCCCGCGATGAACACCGTGCGGCGGCCAAGCTTGTCACCCATCGATCCGCCCACCAGCACGAGGGACCCGAGAAAGAGCAGGTAGGCGTTGACGATCCACTGCATCGCCTCGACGCTCGCGCCGAGCTCGCTCTGTATGGCAGGCAGCGCGACATTGACGACGGAGCCGTCGATGAATGCCATGCTCGAGCCGAGGATCGTCGCGGCGAGCGCAAGACGCTTGCGCCGGCACGGGCGGTCGACAGCGGTGGGCTGCGTGTGGATGACCAGCTCGTCGCACGGGCTCGCTTGCGCAGCGACAACGTGCGCGGTCTTTTGGTCGCTATCGAGAAAATCCGGGTTGGCCAAACTTGCTCCCGTGCTGGTCGATGGTGACTAGCATAGCAACTGGAGCGCCGGACCGCAGGTGCGACCAAGCGAGGGTTCATCGGCCGCCGGGAGCGCTAGGCGTGCTTGGGAGGGGGGTGAAGGTCAATGACATGCCCGTTGATGCCCCTCCAGATATGCGCTCGTACCACGACGTCGGAAGGACTCAAGCCGTCGCGCCACCATCTACACTGATGTTCTGGCCATTGATGTAATGCCCGGCCGCGGAGACGAGCAAGAGTGCAAGGCCCGCCACGTCCTCAGGCTCGGCAATGCGCCCCATTGGAATCGTCGATACGGTCATCTTCTCGCGCTCCGGGTTCTCCCAAAGCGCGCGGGAAAAGTCGGTGCGCACCGCGCCCGGGTTGATGGAGTTGACGTTGATGTTTGATGGCCCGAGCTCGAGTGCAAGGTTGCGCACGAGCTGGTCGAGCGCCGCCTTCGACATCCCATACAAGCCGAGCATGCCCGTGCCGCGCTTCGCTGCGCGGCTCGACATGAAGACGATCGAGCCGTTCTTGCGCTCGATCATCTGCGGAGCGAGTGCCCAGGCGAGCGCCAGGTTTCCGCGCACCCCGTGGGCCATGATCTCGTCGAATTGCTGGACCGTCTGGCCGAGCATCGAGCCGACGGGCGGGTTACCCGCCGCATTGAGCACGAGTGCATCGATGCGACCGAAGGCGCCGAGCGCGAAGCGCTGCACACTCTCGGGATCCGTGATGTCGCACGCGAATGCCATCACTTCGATTCCGTCTTCTTTGCGCAGCCGAGCAGCGGCTGCGTCGGCCGTTTCCTGGCTGCGCCCAGAGATGACGAGCTTCGCTCCAGCCGAGCCAATGGCGCGCGCGATCGCCAAGCCCATGCCCTTGGTCGACGCCGTCACGACGGCGACTTTCCCTGTGAGATCAAACAGTTTGTTCAAAGTAGATGCTCCCTGTGCTCCCGAATTCGAACGAGAGACACTGTACGATGCGGGCCGATCGAATGTTCAGATGAGTCAGTCCGTCTTCAGATATGCATATGCACTGGTGCATGATCTATCAGCAGCCGCACGCTGTCAACCCTGGCATGCGGAGTTGACCGCGCGTCACGGCAGTACCATCTTCACTGAGAGCGGCCTTCGGGCTCGCGACACTTGCCAAGATGTCGTGTCATACTTGCGAGCCGTCTCCGCTCGCATATCCGTGTTCGTGATGACTACCTCTTCTGCGTCCATTGGCTTTAACTACAACCCGCTCGACCGCCGCTCCGAAAAGCGGGACGATCACACCTTCATCGAGCGTCTCCGCGATGACCCGGCCGCTCGCTTTCTCATCTTCGATGTCGACGTCCCCTTGCTCAGGCGTGGCAACGGGCACGACGCGTGGTTCCTCGCAAGCGAAGCGACTGCTTTCGGGCATCCAGTCCAAAGCGTCTTCCTCGGGCAGGAGCGCGACGGCAGCGGACGCTTCGCGCTCGGCTTCACGCTCGATCTCGAACAAGAAGGCCAATCACAAGGCATGGTCCTGGATCGCATCGACCTGCGCTCGATCGCGCTGCAGGGCCTCGTCGACCCTGGGGTGCTCGGAATCTTGGGCCAGGCGAAGTCTATGCTCGACTGGCACCGACGCCACGGTTTTTGCGCCAACTGCGGCTCCGCCAGCCGCGCTTCGGCGGCCGGCTGGCATCGCGTCTGCGATGCCTGTGGCGCACGCCACTTTCCGCGGGTGGACCCAGTCGTGATTATGTTGGCGATCGATGGCGAACGGTGTCTACTCGGACGCCAACGCCAATTCGCCCAAGGGATGTACTCGGCGCTTGCAGGTTTTGTCGAGCCGGGCGAGACCGCGGAAGACGCGGTGCGTCGCGAGGTGTTCGAGGAAGCCCGCGTGACGTGCACGCAGGTCGTCTACTACGCCTCGCAGCCGTGGCCGTTTCCGTCGTCGCTGATGATCGGCTGCTTCGCGCAGGCAAACGTTACGGAGATCGTCGTTGACACGGCAGAACTCGAAGACGCCCGCTGGTTCTCGCGCTTGGAAGTCGCGGCGATGCTCGCGGGAACGCATCCAAGCGGACTGTCGACGCCCAAGCCGTTCGCCATTGCCCACCATTTGCTGCAGGCGTATGTTGCACGGGGTGCCTCGGTATTGGGTAGCTGAGCTCAATACATCGCGACAATCCCGCTATCTCTGCCCGCGCCGCTCCATCAAAGAGACCCAAAGCGACCCTCTGCGGTCATACATCCCGCAGAGCTGAACGTTCAGTGCCTGAGCATGCGCGCCACAACGATGCCCGACAACGCACTCGCCTTCCCGGATTTCCGCAAATCGGGAGGAGCCGCTCGTAGCGGTCAGCTCCTCGTCTGCATTGCTTTCACAAGGGCGGCTGCGGAGGCGCCTTCGAGCGACAACCCATAGCCAACTTCCTGCACGATGCGTTGCTTCAAGGGCCAAATAAAGTGTACGCGCGTGTTGCGGCGTGCCACTTCGGGCGCTTTCAAATACTGCCTCGCCAATTCCTGTGCGCGGCCAAGCGCCTGGCCGTTTGGCACGACCTCAGCAACCACTCCCCACTCGCGTGCGACAGCCGCCGTAATCGGCTGCGCGTTGAGCAGGAAAGCTTCCGCCCGTCCCGCTCCCGCTCGATAGCTCCAGGTGGTAAAGATGCCGTCGCCAGGCACGACACCCGCAGCATAGTGGCCCATGTCATGGAAGGTGGCGCCTTCTGCTGCCACGATGACGTTGGACAGAAGAATATATTCCGAGTGGATATGGGCACGTCCCTCGATGGCCGCGATGACTGGCACGCGTATATTGGCGATGTTTTCCAGGACCTGAACGCCTTCGTCATGGATCTGGCTCCAAACGTCGGGATCGGAGACGTCCTTGAAAGACGCCCAGTCAACCCCGGTCATGAAGTCGCCGCCTGCACCCGTGAGGATAACGATCTTGTTCGCCCGATCCTGAGCAATCCGGTAGAAGGCATCGACAACGTCCGTGTGGGCCTCCGCCGTGAAAGTGAGCGGGCCGCCATCGCTATGGAATTGCACGACCAGCACGCCGTCCTCATCCCGTGTCATCTTCAGGTTGCGGTAGGCAGAGAAATAGTTTTCCGGATTCGTTTGCATGACGTTCTCCTATGTCCGAACAGACTGAATTAGCCCTGCCAGTCTGCAGCGGGCCGACTTCACTAGATACGGTGGAAGGGCTTCTCACCAAGCCCCTTGGAGTAACACGAGAGCTCGCCGCCTCGCTTTCGAAACACGCACGCAATTGACCGGACGCCGAGCTGGCAGTACCTCACCGAACGCTGCATGAGCCCCATCCGCGAGCTGGGAAAGGACCGGCAAGCGACAACCGCCCCTGCCTGCTGCTCTGCGTCAGACGAAGAACCCAGCCAACGCACGAGCGACTGCGACAGCGTCATTTTCCATGGGAATGTGGCCCGCCTTGGGAATCCGGACAAGCTGCGTGTTCGGGATCTCTTTGACGAAGCGCTCCGCGTGCTCGATGAGCTGGAAGCCGTCGTCTTCGCCCCAGACGAGCAGCTTTGGCGTCTGCGACGCGCGAAGACGCGGCAACAGCTCCATCGTGTAACGATTGTCCGCGGCGCCGGCAAAGGCAAGCCACGACCGGGCAACGCGCGGGTCCGTCCAGGGTTCGAGATACTCGGCCACTTCGCTTTCCGTTGCCGGCCTGGCCAGCGCCGTGAGGACTGACTTGCGACGGGCAGCAAGGATATCCTCCGTCGTCGTCGCAGCGGCCACCGCCGGATCGCGGAACCGGGCAACACCGGGCACTGGCCACGAATCAAACATCACTGCATTGACGAGCGCGAGCTTGCTGACCTCTATCTTCCCATCGACCAGCACCTGCTGCGCAATGCCCCCGCCAATGTCGTGCCCTGCGACGCCCACCGGTCCCGCGATGCCGAGCGCATCCAGGAAGCGCGGCAGCCAATCCGCCAACGCGGGAATCGAGGCGTCCGCAACCGTCAGCTCGCCACCCGAGCGGCCAGATCCGGGGAAATCCACCGCGATGGGGCGTAAGCCGGCGGCGGCCAGCTCGTCGAGCACCGGCTGCCATACGCGGCTCCAATAGGTGCCGTGCAGCATCAACAAGACGGATCCTGCCGGGTCACCGGCGCTCAGGTAGCTGACCGGTACGCCAGCCACGTCAACAGTTCGTCGTTCCATTGTGAAAATCCTCCGTTGCGAGCCGTGGTGCCGAGCGACCGAGGTGCCCGGTCGCCGACGCGCATTTGGCGCATGTTCGTGCGTACTTTCGTAGCATCCGAAACTCGCACGTAACGAATCGTCTTAGCGAATGAACTGCTTTACGTAGTCAGCACCGAGGCCGATCTCTTCGTAATGTCTGTGAGCGGCTTCGATTTTCGTGAACACGTCTTCAAATCCCACTGCTGTGCCCTGAGGATCGACGTAGGTATACCCGCCGGTGACGTGGAACCACGTGATCATCTCTTTTACCTCCTCGGGCACGTACAAGGTGTGCGTCTCACCTGCCGGCTCGTATGCGTATCCGCCCTGCTCCGCAACCCAGTCGTGCTCGAGGTAATACCATCTGCCTCTCAGAACGATCGCGTGCACAGGCCCGGTATGGCGGTGGCGCGAGAGCACGCCGGACTGGCGCACTCTGAGAAGATTGACGTAGTAGCCTTGGCTGGCGCTGAGAAGCAGCGGTTTGAACGACACAGCCGGTGTCATGGGCACCCAAAGGTTATCGTCTTCCAGCCATTTGTCGAATATGCCCAAATGCACGATGTCGGGTGACATGTCAGGAGGTTGAGGCAACTGATAGGGGATCGCACGCTCATCAGGCTTTCTTGCGGTTGTGCTGGTCATGTTGCGAGACCTCCAAAAGATGTCGATGCACCGAGGGCACGGGCCAGGCGGCGGTCCTGGCAACGCCGAGTATCACTTCAGTTTACGGCGGGAAAGTGCTCTCGATCTTCTCCAAACGGGAAGTTCGTGGTATGCAGATGATGCGCGCGGCGCCACGCTGGCAGAAGACCCTCCAAGCACATAACATCCATTCCAGGCCGGCATAAGACGTTTGACGCTGCCGCCACGCTTGATGTCAGACTGCACCAGGATGCGGCAGCACATTGAGCAAGGTTGGCTCCGAGCCAGCGCTCCGGAGAAAAATGAGTGCTCTCATCGTGCGGGAACGGAATGACAGATATTGTCAGCAATATGCGGATATTCATCCGCGTCGTCGAAACCGGTTCCTTCACCGCCGTCGCGAAAGAGAACAATGTGACGGCTGCGCAGGTTTCGCGTGCAGTCACGGCGCTCGAGCAACAGTTGCAGACCGTCGTGCTGCAGCGCACGACGCGACACCTCTCTGTCACCGAGGCCGGAGGGCGCTTTTACGAGCGCGCTAAGGCAATACTTGCCGACATCGATTCGGCGACCGACGAGGCCCGCGGCGCCAGCGTCTCGCCGGCGGGGCGGGTGCGGCTTCATTGCGCACCGGGTCTCGCGCAAGGGATGGTGGCGGCGGC
>NZ_JAFLRF010000024.1:0-2493 GCF_017315705.1 Trinickia mobilis
CGGTGCTCGGCTATATCTCGTTCACGGTCACGTTCTTCATCGCGCTGTTCCCGACGCGCGTGGCCGGCGCCGAATGTGCGGCGATCTTCGCGATCTTCACGAGCCAGGCCTGGAACATGACGTTCAGCTTCTACCAGTCGCTGCGCACCGTGCCGCGCGACCTGGACGAAGTCTCGCGCGGCTTTCATCTGACCGGCTGGCAGCGCTTCTGGAAGCTCGATGTGCCGTTCTCGATGCCGGGGCTGATCTGGAACATGATGATGTCGATGTCGGGCGGGTGGTTCTTCGTCGTGGCATCGGAAGCGATCACTGTCGGCAACAACACGATCACGCTGCCCGGCATCGGCGCGTATCTCGCGCAGGCGATCTCGGACAAGAACCTCACCGCGATCGGCTGGGTGATTCTGGCGATGACGATCGTGATCCTCGCCTACGACCAGTTGCTGTTCCGCCCGCTCGTCGCGTGGGCCGACAAGTTCCGCATGGAGACCACCAGTTCGGGCAACGCGCCGGAATCGTGGCTGCTCGACGTGGTGCGCCGCACGCGGCTCATTCATCAGTTGCTCGTGCCGGCCGGCTGGATGCTGGCGCGCACGGCGCGTTTGCCGTTCCGGCTGCCGTCGATGAGCGGTGCGCGCTTCCCGATGCCCCGGCTCGAGAAGGCGCCGTCGCGCGTCGGCGACATCATCTGGGGCGTCGTCGTGGTGCTGGGCACCGCGTACGTGGTCTATCGCGTGGTCGCGTATGTGAGCACGGGTGTCACGATGGGCGAAGTCGGGCACGTGTTCGGGCTTGGGCTCATTACGCTCCTGCGCGTGCTCTTGCTGATCGCGATCGCATCGGTGATCTGGGTGCCGCTCGGCGTGCTGATCGGACTGCGTCCGGCGCTCGCCGAGAAGATCCAGCCGCTCGCGCAGTTCCTCGCCGCGTTCCCGGCGAACCTGCTGTTCCCGGTGTTCGTGATCGTAATCGTGCGCTTTCACCTGAACCCGGATATCTGGCTGTCGCCGCTGATCGTGCTCGGCACGCAGTGGTATATCCTGTTCAACGTGATTGCCGGCGCGACGGCCTATCCGAACGACTACAAGGAAGCGGCCACCAACTTCCGCATCCGCGGCTGGCAATGGTGGCGTCAAGCGATGTTGCCCGGCATTTTCCCGTACTACGTGACGGGCGCGATTACGGCCTCGGGCGGAGCATGGAACGCGAGCATCGTCTCGGAGTTCGTCCAATGGGGCGACACCAAGGTCGCGGCGCACGGCCTTGGCGCCTACATCGCGCAGACCACGGCCGCGGGCGACTTCCCGAAGATCATCCTGGGCATCGCGGTGATGTCCCTGTTTGTCACGCTGTTCAACCGCACGTTGTGGCGTCCGATGTACACCTACGCCGAGTCCAAGCTGCGGCTCGACTGATCCGGCTCGTCCGACACCTCGTCCGACACCTCGTCTGACACGTTAGTTAGCGAAACCAAGAGTAACGCGCGATGCAAAATCCTAAAGCTGCTGTAGCTGCTACGCCGGTGCAGGCGCCGGCCGTTTCCCATGGCGCCGGCCGCGAGATCCTGAACGTCAAGGACGTGTGCCGGGGCTTCGACAAGGCACAAGGCGAGCTGCTGGTGCTCGACGACGTGAACCTGACGCTGCGCGAAGGCGAGATCGTCGGGAT
Source organism: Trinickia mobilis (assembly GCF_017315705.1). Taxonomy (GTDB): domain Bacteria; phylum Pseudomonadota; class Gammaproteobacteria; order Burkholderiales; family Burkholderiaceae; genus Trinickia_A; species Trinickia_A mobilis. Next base: position 1,669 of record NZ_JAFLRF010000024.1, read on the forward strand.
GCTGGGCCGCTCGGGCTCGGGCAAGTCGACGCTGCTGCGCATCATCGCCGGCCTGATTCAGCCGACCGGCGGCCACGTCGATTACCTCGGCAAGCCGCTCGAAGGCCCGGCCGAAGGCGTCGCGATGGTGTTCCAGACGTTCGCGCTGTTTCCGTGGCTCACGGTGCTGCAGAACGTGGAAGCGGGGCTGGAAGCGCAGGGCGTCGGCGCGCGCGAGCGGCGCGAGCGCGCGTTGGCCGCAATCGACCTGATCGGTCTCGACGGCTTCGAAAACGCTTATCCGCGCGAGCTGTCGGGCGGCATGCGCCAGCGCGTAGGCTTTGCGCGCGCGCTCGTCGTCGACCCGACGCTGCTCTTGATGGACGAGCCGTTCTCCGCGCTCGACGTGCTGACCGCCGAAACGCTGCGCACCGACTTGCTCGACTTGTGGACGCAAGGCCGTCTGCCGATCAAGTCGGTGCTGATCGTCACGCACAACATCGAAGAAGCGGTGTTCATGTGCGACCGGATCCTGGTGCTGTCGTCGAACCCGGGCAAGGTGATCGCCGAGATCCAGGTGCCGTTCAAGCACCCGCGCAATCGTCTGGACCCGGCGTTCCGCCGTCTCGTCGACGATATCTACGCGAAGATGACCGCGCGCCGCACCGACGAAACGGCCAAGAAGGGGCTCGAACCGGGGAGCTGGCTGCCGGAGGTGTCGACCAACCTGATGGCCGGCCTGATCGAAACGTTGGCCGCGGCGCCGTACCACGGCCGTGCGGACATGCCGGAAATCGCGCGCTCGCTGCATCTCGAAGTGGACGATCTCTTTCCGATCGCCGAAGT
>NZ_JAFLRF010000024.1:2503-75689 GCF_017315705.1 Trinickia mobilis
CACGCCGCCGGCGCGCGTGTTCGCCGAGTTCGGCACGCAGGAGCGCAAGATGATGTTCGCCGAGCATCTGCTGCGGCACGTGCCGCTCGCCGCGCGGATCAAGAAGGTGCTCAACGAGCGTCCGGGGCATCGCGCGCCGCGCGTGCGTTTCGAGCAGGAGCTGGAAGACTTCCTGTCGGACCAGGCCGCCGAAGAGACGCTCGACGCGGTCATCAACTGGGGCCGTTACGGCGAGATCTTCTCGTACAACGACCAGACCGAAATCTTCAGTCTCGAAGACGTGGAGTCCTGATGGCAAACGGGGCCGGGGCTTGCACGCGGTCCAGTTTGACGGCATGCCTCGCGGGACATTCTTGTACGCTATTCGTCGCCGGCAGGGGTGTCTTCTTCGTTCTCGTACGAACCGAGGCGGTTGTACAACGTCTTGAGACTCACGCCGAGCGCCTTGGCTGCACGCCGCTTATCGCCGCCGCAAAACTTCAGCGTGCCGAGGATGATCTGCTTTTGCGCGTCGGCGAGCGGCGTGCCGACCCAGATGCTCATCGCGTCGCCCTGCGTCACGGCCTTCTTCGCGCGCGACGCGAGCCGCGGATGTTCGATCTCGATCGTCTTCTCCGCGAGAATGAACGCGCGATAAACGGCGTTCTTCATCTCGCGTACGTTGCCCGGCCACGAGTACGTGCGCAGCGTATCCAGCGCGCGCTTGCTGAAGACCTTGCTCGTGTTTTCCTGCGCGTTCATCTCGTCGAGAAAATGCTGGGCGAGCAGTTCGCGGTCGCCTTCGCGTTCGCGCAAGGGCGGGGCGCGCAACGGAAACACGGCGAGCCGATACATCAAGTCTTCGCGCAAGCCGTTTTCCTTCACGGCGGCCAGCGGATCGCGATTGGTTGCGGCGATCACGCGCACGTCGCTTTGCAATTCGTCGGTGCTGCCGACGCGATAGAACGTGCCCGTCTCGAGCGCGCGCAACAGCTTCACCTGCCGGATCGGCGCCATCTCGGTCACTTCGTCGAGAAACAACGTGCCGCCGTTCGCGTGCTCGAAGTAGCCCGCGCGGCCCTGCACGGCGCCGGTAAAGCTGCCGCGCTCGTGGCCGAACAGTTCCGCTTCGATCAGGTTGTCGGGGATCGCGCCGCAATTCACCGCGACGAACGGCGCATCCTTGCGCGCGCTGCGCTCGTGGATTGTGCGCGCGATCAGTTCCTTGCCCGTGCCGGATTCGCCGACGATCAGCGCCGTGGCGTCGGTGGCCGCAACGCGTTCGATCTGCTCATAGAGTTCCAGCATGGCTGGCGACGAGCCGTAAAGGCTGCCGTAGCACTCGAGGCCTGACGTCTTGCGCGCCGCGCGCTTCTCGGCAGGTTGCGCGCCGCTGTCGCCGGGCGTCTCCCCCGTGGTGTCGAGATCGCTTGAAGCCGCCATGAGAGTAGTCCCGCAGAGGTGAGTCCGAGTTTCAAAGGGCGCTCAGAGCAAGGGTGAACGCATCGTCTCGATCTCAATCTGCCATCGCAAAATGGTTATTTAACCATGCGCGGCGCGGCGCGCTATGTAATTTATGCAGGCATGAAACGTGCTGCTTGTCGAGATTGCAATTTTTTCGGAACTCATCGCGGCCGCAGCACTCCGATTTCGAGATGGGGCGGGAAGGGGGCTTCGCGGCGGCCGGAATATCGGCTGAATCGGTCCTCTTGCGGTTTTCGCCTGGGCCGGGCCGCTATGCTGTGAAAACGATGAAACGCCTCGATGGTCTTGTCCGATGAATGCGGCGCGCCTGCCTCGCTTGGACATCCATGGTCCATGTATCCGCAAAAACAGATCAGGGGGACTCCTATGGCTCGCCCCAGAATCGGCATTTTCGGTGCGCTCGTCGCCGTGGGCGGCATGCTCGCGTGGCACTGGTCGCAGAAGCACCGCGCCTCGCAAACGCGCCTCGTGCAGGACCTGAGCCGCTGGGAAAACGAAGGCGGCGCGGTGGCGGCGTCGACCCAGACGGCGCCTTTGCCGGTGTCCCCGAAACCGGAAAAGTCCCGGCAGGCAAACGGCACGGCAGACGGCGGCAGCGAGCCCGGCGTCTGGCATTTCCCGCACGGCTGAACGGCAAGGCTTGAGCCCTGCTCCGCGTGCGCGGCGGCGCGCCGTGCTGCGCGCAAAATGTTTCATATCGGTGCATTTGGCGTAGACATGCAACAATGGCGCTCAAAAGCGGTACTCGCCGCGCGCATTGTTGTGAAGATAAACCTGCAGACAGCATTCGACCCACTATGCCCCATGTTCTGATTGTCGACGACGACCCGAACACCCGCGATGCGCTCGCGGAGATCATCGGCGCGGACGGTCTGACGACGGCTACCGCGGGCGACCTGCGCGAAGCCCGCATCCAGCTCGTGCGGCAGACGCCGGATGTCGTGTTCACCGATCTGAAGCTGCCGGACGGCAGCGGCGTCGATCTGTTCGAGGACCTCGATCCGCGCTCGGGCGTCGAGATCATCGTCATTACCGGCCACGCGACGGTCGAGTCCGCGGTCAGCGCGCTCAAGATGGGCGCCGCCGACTACCTCGTCAAGCCGGTCAACCTGCAGCGTGTGAAGGCGATTCTCGATCGTCTGCCGCGCCCGGGCGACCTGAAGGCGCAGATCGGCACGCTGCGCGGCGAGCTGCGCAGGATGGGGCGCTTCGGCCTGATGTTCGGCAACTCCCCTGCGATACAGGAGGTCTACGACCAGATCGGCCGCGTCGCGCCGACGGCGGCGTCGGTGCTGCTCGTCGGCGAATCGGGCACCGGCAAGGAGGTCGCCGCGCAGACGCTGCACGAGCTGAGCCTGCGCCGCAAGCACGCGTTCCTCGCGGTCAATTGCGGCGCGATCTCGCCGAACCTGATCGAATCGGAAATGTTCGGCCACGAGCGCGGCTCGTTCACCGGCGCGGACCGCCAGCACAAGGGCTATTTCGAGCGCGCGAACGGCGGCACGCTCTTTCTCGACGAAATCACCGAGATGCCGGCCGAGCTGCAGGTCAAGCTGTTGCGCGTGCTCGAAACCGGCTGCTTCATGCGCGTGGGCACGACCAAGGAGATCGAGACCGACGTGCGCGTGATCGCCGCGACCAACCGCGACCCGGAAGAGGCCGTGCTCGAAGGCAAGCTGCGTCTCGATCTCTATCACCGGCTCAACGTGTTTCCGATCAGCCTGCCGCCGCTGCGCGATCGCGGCAGCGATGTCGGCTTGCTCGCGCAGGCCTTCCTCGACGAACTCAATGACCGCCACGGCACGAAGAAGCACTTTCCCTCGGCCGTGAGGGAGATGATGACGTCGTATCCGTGGCCGGGGAACGTGCGCGAGCTGAAGAACTACGTGCAGCGCGCGTACATCATGGCGAGCCCCGGTTCCGACAGCACGGCGACGGTGCCGCTGCAGATATCGCTGTCGAAGCCGTCGACGGGCACCTCGGTCACGATTCCGTTCGGCACGTCGCTCGCGGAAGCGGACCGGCAACTGATTCTCGCGACGCTCGGGCAGTGCGGCGGCGTGAAGACGCGCGCGGCGGAGATTCTCGGCATCAGCTTGAAGACGCTCTACAACCGGCTCGTCGAATACGGCGACGACGCGAACAAGGCGACATCGGGAGAGGCCGGCGAGGCATCGGCTGCAGAAGGCGAGGCGGGTACGCCGGGTGCATCGCTGTAAGCAGAGAAGTCGAAGGCGGCCGGGTGGCCATGCGGCGATCGCCATGCGGCCGCCCAGCGACTAACCGAGGAGATTGCAATGCGTGCGTTTGAATTCGATGCTTTGCGCCTGCACACGCCCGAGCCGGAGCCGCCGCATCCGGAAGATCCGCCCGAGCCGCCCGCGCCGCCGATCGGCGATCCCCCGGGCGAGGCTTCGCCGCCGCGCGCCGCAATGTACAGGTTACAAATATCGCGCAATTGTTACCTCACGAACTTGCCGCAAGCGTCTAGACTAACTTGTTGATATCCCCCGCTTGGGGCGCTCGGCTTCCTTTCGTTGGAGGCATCACATGAGACACCCAGCCTTGCGGCGCTCCGCGCGCCATGCTCAGAAGCGCGAAATGCGCAGCAGTTCGGGCGGCAGCGCGCCGCCGCAGCCATCCCACGATCCCGCCTCGCAGAACCGGCCGGCACCCAATGCACCGCCAGACGGGGATCACAACCAGGGCGGGGTGCGCCAGGAAGGCCTCGATTATCAGCGTGACCTCGGTTCCGAGCAGGACGCCTAAGTTTTTTTGCAGCCTGGTTTTCGAAGCCTATATTTCCGCATGACGCCGCGCGGCGCCGTGCGGCCCGCCTTCGCGCGTTGCATTTTCATACAACTTTTTCGACCGGCTCAGAGACGTGAGGCACGGGGCTTGCGTAGGCTTTCCATCGAACGAAGTGAAAGCTTCCTTCATGCCATGACAACCGAAGAGGTAAAGCCGTAATGAGCAGACTAATCGTGGTATCGAACCGCGTTGCGCCGACGCAGGAGGGTCGTCCCGCCGCAGGAGGTTTGGCCATTGGCGTTCTCGATGCGCTGAAGGAAACCGGTGGGGTCTGGTTCGGATGGAGCGGCGAGATCGTCGGCGAGGCGGGCGAACCCGTCGTCGAAAAACAAGGCAACGTGACATACGCGACGGTCGGGCTCTCGCGCCGCGACTACGATCAGTACTATCGCGGCTTCTCGAACGCGACGCTCTGGCCGGCGTTCCACTATCGCACCGACCTGTCGCGCTACGACCGGCAGGAATACGCGGGCTATCTGCGCGTCAACGCCATGCTCGCGAAGCAGTTGAAGGCGCTGCTCTTGCCCGACGACATCATCTGGGTCCACGACTATCACTTGCTGCCGTTTGCCAAGTGCCTGCGCGAGCTGAACGTCGCCAATCCGATCGGCTTCTTCCTGCACATTCCGTTTCCGGTTCCGGAGATGCTGCGCACGGTGCCGCCTCATGAAGAGCTCGTGAAGAGCATGTGCAGCTACGACGTGATCGGTTTCCAGACCGAGTCGGACCGGCAGTCGTTCGTCGACTACGTCGAACGCGGGCAGTTCGGCCATGTGAGCGAGGGCGGCATGGTCCACGCGCATGGCCATATGTTCAAGGTCGCTGCCTATCCGATCGGCATCTATCCCGATGCGATCGCCAAGGCCGCGGAACAGTTCTCGGACCGCAAGCCTGTGAAGGTGCTGCGCGATGCGATGCGGGGCCGGCGGCTCATCATGAGCGTCGACCGGCTCGATTACTCGAAGGGTCTCGTCGAGCGCTTCCAGGCGTTCGAGCGGTTCCTGCTCAATGCGCCGGGCTGGCATGGACGTGTGTCGCTCGTGCAGATCGCGCCGCCGACGCGCTCGGACGTGCAGACCTATCAGCGCATCCGGCAGAACCTCGAAGGCGAGGCGGGGCGCATCAACGGCCGCTTCGCGCAGCTCGACTGGACGCCGATCCAATACCTGAACCGCAAGTACGAGCGCAATCTGCTGATGGCGCTCTTCAGGATGTCGCAGGTCGGCTACGTGACGCCGCTGCGCGACGGCATGAATCTCGTTGCGAAGGAGTACGTGGCGTCGCAGGATCCGGCCGACCCGGGCGTCCTGGTGCTGTCGCAATTCGCGGGGGCGGCGGAGCAATTGCCGGGCGCGCTCGTGGTGAATCCGTTCGATCTCTCGCAAACGGCCGAGGCGCTCGAACGGGCGCTGTCGATGCCGCTCGAGGAGCGCCAGGCGCGTCACGCGGACATGATGGCGCCGTTGCGCGAGATGGATTTGTCGAAGTGGCGCGATGCGTTCCTGGCCGATCTCGGGCGCGTCGCGACGGCGGCGACGGTGACGCGCAACGCGGTGAAGTTCGCGAATATCGCCGCTTGAGCTTGACTCGGTGGCGGGCGGACTCGCTCCGGGTCCGCGCTTCGGCGATTCGATTTGAAAGGGGGCGCCGCTTTCGGGCAGCGCCCCCGCTCTTTGCCTGCGGTTCTATCGCCGCATAACGGCTGACTAACTGCAGACTAACGCTGCCGCAGCTGCGCAGGCGGCACCTTCATCAGATTCCGATACTTCGCGACCGTGCGCCGCGCGACGATCATGCCTTCCTGCGCGAGCAGCTTCGCGAGGCTGACGTCCGACAGCGGATCGCGCGCGTCCTCTTGCGCGATCAGCTCCTTGATCAGCGCACGCACCGCCGCGGCCGAGCAGCGCCCGCCGGTTTCGGTCGCGAGCTTGCGCGGGAAGAAGTGCCGGAACTCGAAGATGCCGCGCGGCGTCGCCATGTACTTGTTGCTCGACGCGCGCGAGACCGTCGATTCGTGCAGGCCGAGCTCGTCGGCCACCTCGCGCAGCACGAGCGGCTTCAGCGCAATTTCGCCGTAGTCGAAGAACGCCTTCTGATGCGCGACGATGCACTCCGCGACGCGCTGGATCGTCGTGAAGCGCTGCTCGGCGTTGCGCAGCAGCCAGCGCGCTTCCTGCAGCTGCTGTCCGAGCGGCGAAGCGTTCGTACCGGTCGCCTGCGCGAACATCTCGGCGTACAGGCGGTGAATGCGCGCGCGCGGCAGCACGGCCGGATTGATCGCGACGAGCCACTGGTGCTTCACCTGGCGCACGATCACGTCCGGCACGACGTAGTTGTCGGCGGGATGCACGTACGCTTCGCCGGGCTTCGGGTCGAGCCGCCGCACGAGCGTGCACGCGACGCGCAGCGCGTCGGCCGTGCAGCCGGTCTGCTTTTGCAGCTCGGCGTGCTCGCGGCGCGCGAGGCGTTCGAGGTGGTGTTCCGCGATTTCCAGGGCGAGTGCGCGGCCCGGCGTGTCCTCGGGCAGGGCCTGCAGTTCCAGGCTCAGGCACTCGGACAGCGAGCGGGCGCCGACGCCCGGCTTGTCGAGCGTCTGCACGAGCCGCAGCGCGACGCGCAGCTCGTCTTCGGTCAGCGGAGGTTCGGCTTCGCAGACCTCGGTGAGTTCGGTCAGCGGATCGCGCAGATAGCCGTCGTCGTCGAGCGCTTCGATGATGATCTGCGCGGCGACGCGGTCGCGGTCGTTCAACGGATACACGTTCAAGAGGCTATGCAGCTGCTCGTGCATCGTCGGCTGCGAATGCGCCCAGGTGCCGGGGTCGACGTCGTCCGCGTCGCCGTTGTGCCGCGCGCCGGCGCGCGTCGACCAGTCGTTGGCGAACTCGCCCACGGGTTCGTCCGCATGCGGGTCCGCGTGTTCGTCCAATGAGCCGGCGCTCGCGGCGTCGGCGACGTCAGGCGGCGATTGCGCCGTGGCCTGCGCCGCCGCCGTTGCCTCGGCTTCGTACGCGGGGTGGAACGCCGTGTCGGCGTCGGCGGCGGGCTCGGCGTCTTCCGTCGAGGGTTCGTCGATTTCGAGGAACGGATTCGTGTCGAGCGCTTGCCGCAGTTCGCGCTCGAATTCGAGCGAAGACAACTGCAAGAGGCGCACCGATTGTTGCAGGCGCGGTGTCAGCGCGACGTGCTGCTTGTGATTGAGTTCGAGAATAGGCGGCATCGTGGGCGTCCCGTCGGTAGCAAGGTTCGCTCCTGTCCTGCAATGACCGTACCAGTTTGCGCAACCGCTGATGGGCAGGGACTTTGGATTTCAGCAAACGCGTGAGAAGCGCACTTTTTACAACGCGCCCGGCAAATGTGCGGCGAATGGACTTAAGAAAAGCGGCCGCTCGAATCGGAGCGGCCGCCTCGTCGAGAATGCGCTCGACGGCAGTCGAGCGTTACGGCTTCATCCCGCCATGGTCGGTGCGCAGTGCGCGAATGCGGTCGTGGTTTTGCCGCACGCCCTGATACTGCCGTTCGACGACTTGCCTGACGTCGGCCGGCAGCTCCGCATCGAGCGCCATCCGGTAGTGGTGCTCCGCCATGTCCTCGCCGCGCTCGCATTCGTTGAGGATGGCTTGATCGCTGTGTCCGGAGACGATCGTCTTCACGCCGAACCAGCCGCGATGCAGCGCGCCGCCCATCGACCCATGGTTCTCCGGCTTGCCGCCCATCCCCCGCACGAGGTCCTGCAATTCGCGCGCGGCCCGCGTGCAGTCGTTCGCGCGGCTCGAGAACAGCAGCTTGAGCTGCTGATCGTGCGTGGCTTCGGCGGCTTTGTGAAATTCGCGTTCACCGTCTTTCGACGTCTCCGTGAGATCGTTCAGCACCGCAATAACGTCTGTCGACATGGGGACCTCCACAATCGTGACGACGCGAGACGCGCGTCGGGGGCGGATGTGCTTACACGCATAGGCTGTGCCAGCGACGGGGCTGACGCGCGCCGAGCGCCGAAGCGTTCCGCGCGCATGCCGAAGCCGCCCGCCGCTACGCTTCGCGCTGGTCCATTTCGGCTATCGGCGTCGGCGTCCTGGTCGGATCGAAGTCGGACCAGCGGCCTTGCTGCCAGCGTCCCGTCGCGCGCTCGATCGCCATGCCGCCGGCTTCGCGCAACACCGTCGCGGCTTCGAGCTGGTTTTCCGGGCAGACGTGCACGGCGACGAGCACGCCGGAATCGCGCAATTCGTGGTGCACGGCATGCGCAACCGAGTCGTGGAGCGGCGGGGCGGTGCTCGCCCTGTCGTGCAGCGCCGCGCCGATCATCGACCCGACGTACGCGCCGACGCCCGCGGCGATCACCGCGATCAAGAGCGACGTCGAGATCGTCATGAAGATCGCGACGCCGACGATCGCGCCCGCCACCGCGCCGATCGTGGCGCCGCGGCTCGGGCCCTTGGTGCCGTGCAGCATGGCGGCCGTCGGATGTTCGGACGATTTTCGCGCATGCTGCCCGCGCGGATTCACGAAAAACAGATTGACGTCTTCTTCGACGAAGCCGCGAGTGAACAACTGCTGTGCAGCGGCTTCGGCAGCGGGGAAGGTGGTGAAGCGTCCAGCGACGATTAGTGACATGATGCCTCCCGTCCCCCAAGGGGACTTCCTTCGGGGCGCCGGGCCGCCCCAAGGGAGGCATCGGCCCCCTTGGGGGGAGCTTTGCATGGGACCGGAGTAAGCGCTAAAGCGCTAACTCCGGTCGACAGCGAACGATAGTGAGCGTGGGGGTAGTACATGTTTCCTCCTTGGCATCGTTAAAAAAACTATGCGTAGAGGCCCGGCGCCGCGCCGCAACGTCGCGTGACGAGGGCACAACCTTAGACTGGCGCGCAGCGGGCGAGTGCGGGAAGTGCGGGTTTTTGCGGAGAAAAAAGAGGCTCGCGGTATGGGTATGTGGGACACGGTGCACGACGTGTCTGTCGCGGTGCGCCGTGCCCGCATTCGGCGGACACGTGACTAAGCGACGTGCCTAAGCGACATGCCTAAGCGACATGCCTAAGCGACGTGCGGTTGCATCACACGCAGCGTGCTCACTACCGCTGCCACCGCGGCAAACGCCGCGCCCACATAGAGCGACACTGTCGGCCCGCCGACCGGCGCGATGCCGAAGATCAGCGCGACCAGCGCGGCGCCGAGCGTTTGCCCCGTGAGGCGCGCGGTGCCGAGCATGCCGCTTGCGCCGCCGCTGCGCTCGCGCGGCGCCGACGACAGCAGCGTCCGGTTGTTCGGCGATTGAAAGATGCCGAAGCCGGCGCCGCATAGCGCCATGCGCCAGGCGATGTCGATCGGCGCGGGATGCGGGCCGAGCGCGGCGAGCAGGAGGAGCCCCGCGGTCAGCGCGACGAGCCCGACCCCGCCGAGGAGTCCGGACGAATAGCGGTCCGACAGCACGCCCGAGAGCGGCGCCGCGAAAACGATCGCGAACGGCCAGGGCGTGATCAGCAGCCCCGTTTGCACCTGCGAAAGCCCGAGCGTGTTCTGAAACAGGAACGGCAACGACACGAATGCGAGCATCTGCGCGCAGAACGAACAGATCGACGTGCAGATCGAGAGTGCGAACACCGGGATCTTCAAGAGATCGACGGGCAGGAGCGGCGCGGCCTGCGTCAGTTGCCGGCGCACGAAGAAGTAGCCGATGACCGCTGCCGAGAGCAGCTGCGCGGCCGCGTAGCTCGCATTTTCGCCGTGACCGAGGCCGTCGATCGCGAAGATCACGAGCCCGAACACGAACGCGTTCATGACCGCACTCAGGTAGTCGTAGGGTGACTTGTGGCCGGGATTGGTCGGCAGCGCCTTGACGGCGCCCAGCATCGCCGCGACGCCGATCGGCACGTTGATCGCGAAGAGCCACGGCCAGGTGGCGACCGACAGCACCGCCGAGGCCACCGTCGGCCCCACCGCCGACGACACCGCCACCACCATCGCGTTGATCGCGATGCCGCGCCCGAGCTGCGCGCGCGGATAGATCATGCGCACGAGCGCGGTGTTGACGCTCATGATGCCCGCCGCGCCGAAGCCTTGAATCACGCGCGCAATCGCGAGCATGGTGAGCGACCCGGAGAGCGCGCAGCCGAGCGAGGCGACGGTGAACAGCACGAGCCCCGCGGTGTACACGCGCCGGTAGCCGATGCGGTCGCCGAGCGAGGCGAGCGGCAGCAGTGAGATCGTGATCGACAGCTGGTAGGCGTTGACGACCCAGATCGAGGCAGCGTCGCTTGCGTGCAGGTTGCGCGCGATGGTCGGAAGCGCGACGTTGGCGATGGCGCTGTCGAGCACCGCAAGCGTGATGCCGAGGGCAACGACGACGATGGCCCCATAGCGTTGCGGCAGGGGCAGACCTTGTTCGTGGTCCATCTTGACGGAGGGTTTGGGAAGTGAAAGAAAGCGCCGGATGCCCGGCGGCGGCTTTTGCGAGCGTGCCGCAGAATCGTTGTGCGTGCAACTAAGGCCGGCGAGCGCGGTGCGCTTACAGTCCGCTTTTAAGCGAGTCGGCCGCTGGTGTAGCGGGTCGAACGGGTTGAGCGGGTTGAGCCGGCGAAGCCGATGCGGCGGGTCTCGCGTTTTGCCGCGCAGCCCGCCGCATCGCGCTTGCCGTGCTTATTTGAGTTCGTAAAGACCGATGTAGGTCGTCGAGTCGATTTCGTTCAGATGCGTCATGAAGCGCGCCACCGCGTTGGTCGTTTCGGCCGTAATCGGCAAATTCGCGACCTTCAGCGCGTGCAGACGGTAGATGTAGCGATGCGTCCGGTCGCCGCGCGGGGGCGCCGCGCCGCCGAAGCCCGGCGTGCCGTAATCATTGCGCACCTGCAGCGCGCCGGCCGGCAAGAGGCTGCCGTCCGCGCTGCCCGCGTTGCGCGGCAGCGAGCGCACGTCCGCCGGGAGATTGACCACCACCCAATGCCAGAAGCCGCTGCCTGTCGGCGCATCCGGATCGTGGATCGTGAGCGCGAAGCTTTCCGTGCCTTCCGGCGGCGATTCCCACTGCAGCGCCGGAGAGGTGTTGCCGCCCTCGCCGTCGACGCCGAACGTCTTGTCGTTCATTTCCTGCGCTTTCGTCATGAAGCCGTTGGCGGGAAAGTCGTCGGACCAGATTCTGAAATCTGCCATGGGATGCCTCCTTTAAACAGGGGTTCGAGATGAGGTCGACGCGCGCTTGGGGGGAGACGGAATATGACACGCTGTGTGACACATCGTGACGGGCCTGGCGAACGCGCCGGTGAGCGAATCGAGTGTAGCACCGGTCGTCGCGGCAACGCAGGCCTTGCTCTACCATTAGGCCCGTTCGATTCGAGGGAGGAGGGAGCGCTTGATGACGCCTGTGGTCACTGCCCGGTTCGCCCGGCTACGCAATCACGCAACGATTCTGAGGGGTGTTCGATGAGCACGATCCCGCTGTTTGTGCTCACCGCCGTCGCCGAAATACTCGGCTGCTATCTGCCGTACCGCTGGCTTCGCGAAGGCGCGAGTGCATGGCTCTTGGTGCCCGCGGCGATGAGCCTTGCCGCGTTCGCGTGGCTGCTGACGCTGCATCCGCAAGCGGCGGGGCGCACGTATGCGGCTTACGGAGGCGTTTATATCGCGGTGGCGGTGCTGTGGCTGTGGGCCGTCGACGGCATCCGCCCGACGCCGTGGGACTGGGCCGGCGTCGCGCTGACGCTGTCCGGGATGGCCGTCATCGCGTTTCAGCCCGCCGCCGGCGGAGCGGGCTGATCCGGCGAGGGCTCAAACCTTCCCCTTCCACGGCACGAGGATCTTCTCGACGTAGCGCATCAACATGTCGAAGCACAGCGCGAAGAAGCCGATCACGATGATGCCCATGATCACGACGTCGCTTGCGAGAAACTCGGCGCCGTTGAGCACCATGAAGCCGAGGCCGCTCGTCGAGGCGACCATCTCGGCCGCGACGAGTGTCGTCCAGCCGACGCCGATGCCGATGCGCATGCCCGTGAAGATCTCCGGCAGCGCCGACTTCAGGATCACGTGGAAGATCACCTGCGTGCGCGTCGCGCCCATCGAGTACGCGGCGTGGATCTGCTCCATCGAGACCGAGCGCACCCCGGCGCGCGCGGCGATCGCGAGCGGCGCGAAGATCGCGAGATAGATCAGGAAGATCTTCGAGAACTCGCCGATGCCGAACCAGATGATGATGAGCGGCAGGTAGGCGAGCGGCGGCAGCGGCCGGTAGAACTCGATCGGCGGATCGAAGATGCCGCGCATGAAGCGCGAGACTCCCATCAGCACGCCGATCGGAATCGCGGTCGCGCAGGCGAGCGCGAATGCGCCGAACACGCGCATCAGGCTCACCGCGGTGTGCTGCGCGAGCGTGGAGTTCGCGAAGCCGTCGGTGGCGACCGAGATGAACTTCGCGTACACCGCCTGGGGCGACGGCAGGAAGAGCGGCTTGATCCAGTGCAGGTTGGTCGCGGCGAACCACAGGCCGAGGATGACCGCGACCGTCACGAGGCTCGTCGCGGCGCTGCTGCCCTGGCCGGGCGCGCCGAACGCGTCGCCGGCCTTGACCGGCTTTTTCGCCAGGATGGGCGGCCGGCGGCCCGGCTTGCGCGGCGGCCTCACCTCCGTGCCGGATTCGACTGTTGCGCCGTGATGCAGTGCCGCGTGGCCCCATTGACTCAGTTTCGAACTAAACATGCGCCACCTCTTTATCGGCGTCGTGCATGCGCTCGTCGCCGTAGATGATGCTGAGCACGCGCTCGCGCATCGCGATGAAATCGGGACTCGACTTGACGGCCCGCGCATCGCGGGTCGCGAGAAAACGCTGGTTGAAGTCGAGCTCGTACGTGTGCGTGATCCGTCCCGGGCGCGGCGACATCACGATCAGGCGGCTCGCGAGGAACAGGGCTTCCTCGACGCTGTGCGTGATGAAGAAGAACATCTTGTTGGTCTTCTTCCACACGTCGAGCAACAGCTCCTGGATCGTCTCGCGCGTGAGCGCATCGAGCGCGGCCATCGGCTCGTCCATCAGGAGCATGGCGGGGTCGCAAGTCAGCGCGCGGGCGATGCCGACGCGCTGCTGCATGCCGCCCGAGAGCTGGTAGATCATGTGCCGGTGAAAATCCTGCAGGCCGACGAGCGCGAGATTGCGCTCGGCGATCGCGCGGCGTTCCGCGCGCGGCACGCCTTGCAGCTTGAGGCCGAACTGAGCGTTGTCGATCACGTTGAGCCACGGCAGCAGCGCGTGCTTCTGGAACACGACGCCGCGATCGGCGCCGGGCCCGGCGATCGGCTCGCCGCCGAGCAGCAGCTCGCCCTGGGTCGGCGCGATGAAGCCGGCCATCAGCGAGAGCAGCGTGGTCTTCCCGCAGCCGGATGCGCCCAGCGCCACGACGAAGTCTCCCTGGTCGATCTGCAGGTTGATGTTGTCGAGCGCGTGTACCGCTTCCCCGGCGCGACGGCCCGGGAACATCACGCTCACGTCCTTGACGGTCATGCTTTCCATCTGGTTGCCTCCTCGTTGAACGGCGGCGGTGCGCTCACTTGAGATTCATGGCGGCCTCGGCATAAGCCGGGGTTACGAATTTCGCATAGTCGGGCAAGACCGCGCCGATCTGCTTCTGGTCCTTCAGGAAGGTCGACGTGTCCTTGAGCGCGAACGCGGCGCGGCTCGTTTGGCCGCCGCCGAGCCATTGCGCCGAGGCCTGCTCCGAGAGCGTCGGGAACGCGTACAGCGCGAGCGACCCCGGCACGTCGGAGGGCGAGCCGCCGATCATCTTCGCGATCGCGGCCGCCTGCGGCGAGCTCGCGTTCCATTGCGCGGGTGCACTGCGGTATTGCGCGTCGGCATCGGCGATCGCCTTCACGAATTTCGCCATGAAGTCCCTATGATCCTCGCCCCATTTGCGGTCGACCGCAATGCCGTCGAAGGTCGGCTTGCCGAGCTTCGACAGCTCGCCCGAGGTGATCAGCACCTTGCCCGTCTTCTTGAGTTCGGCGAGTGCCGGATCCCACACGTAGGCCGCGTCGATGTCGCCGCGCTCCCACGCTGCCACGATCTGGTTCGGCTGCATGTTGAGGATCTTTACGTCTGACGGATTGATGCCCCAGTGCTGGAGCGCGAACATCGTGTGGTAGTGCGTCGTGGAGACGAACGGCACGCCGAGGGTCTTGCCCTTGAGGTCAGCCGGCTTGGCGATGCCCGAACCGTTGCGCACCACCATCGCTTCGGCCTGGTTGATGTTGTCGAGAATCCAGAAGAGCTGCAGATCGACGCCCTGGCTCACCGCGGCCGCGAGCGGGCTCGAGCCGATCACGCCGATCTTCACGTCGCCGGACGCCATCGCGGTCGCGACCTTGGCGCCCGATTCGAATTGCCGCCAATTGATTTTGTATCCGGTGGCCTTTTCGATCGAGCCGTTGGCAATGGCGACGACCCACGGGTCGACGATCTGCTGGTAGGCGATCGTCACTTCCTTGTCGTCCGCGTAGGCCGGGCGCAGCACGAGCGAGGCCAGCACGCCGAACAGCGCGGCCAGGGCGCCGATCGACAGCGCAAGGCGGCGCCAGCATGCGGGTTGGGGGTGGGCGAAACGGGTCATGGCAGGTCTCCTCTCGTGGGGCGCGCGATGGTTTACAAGGGCCGGCTCTGGGCGCATACGACGGGCATGTACCAGTCGCGCAGGCCGGTGTGATTCGAGTATCGTCATTAAAAAATGCCGTGGGTTAGTGCCAGACGCGGCCGATCGCTGAGTCCACATCCGCGGGTGCCGGGGCGGTTCCAGCCAGGGAGAATCAAGGAGATAGCGCATGGCAAGCAGGGTCTCGTCGGCGTTGTGGGCGCAGCGTTTCCAGCGCACGTCCGGCACGAACATGAGCCTGCAAGGCCAGATCCGGCAGATGCTGGTGGCCGCGATTCTCGATGGCCAATTGCCGCCGGATGCCGCGCTGCCGTCGAGCCGCGAGCTTGCCGATCAGCTGAGCGTCGCGCGCAATACGGTCGTGCTCGCGTACCAGCAGCTCGTCGAGGAGGGCTATCTGACCTCGCGCGAGCGCAGCGGGCACTTCGTGAATCCGGCGATGCTGGAGGGGCAGAGCACGTTCGCCGCGCCGCGCGAGGAAGGCGGCGTCGCGGCGATCGAGGAGCGCGCGCGGCGCGCGGTGCCCGATTGGGGCGCGCGCATTGCACGGCGGCCATCGTCGCAGCGCAACATCGTGAAGCCGGCGAATTGGCAGAACTACGAATATCCGTTCATCTACGGGCAGTTCGACCAGGACCTCTTTCCGACCAACGACTGGCGCGAGTGCTGCATGAAGGCGCTATCGGTGCTGGAGATCCGCAACTGGGCGCCCGATCTGATCGGCGGCGACGACGATTCGCTGATCCAGCAGATCCGCACCCGCGTGCTGCCGCGGCGCGGCGTGTTCGCGATGCCGGACGAACTCGTCGTGACGATCGGCGCGCAGCAGGCGCTGTACCTCGTCGCCGATTTGCTCGCGAACGAGCGCACGGCGATCGGCTTCGAGAACCCCGGCTATCCCGACGCGCGCAACGCATTCGCGCAGCGCCGTGCGCGGCTCGTGCCGCTGGCGGTCGATGCGGGCGGCGTGCGTGCCGAAGAGGATGCCGGCGTGCTCGCGCAATGCGACTACGTGTACGTGACGCCGAGCCATCAATGCCCGACCACCGCGACGATGCCGCTCGCGCGGCGCCATGCGCTGCTCGCGCTCGCGCAGGCGCACGATTTCGTGCTGATCGAGGACGACTACGAGAGCGAGAACAACTTCTCGGGCACGCCGACGCCGGCCTTGAAGAGCCTCGACGAAGCGGACCGCGTGATCTACATCGGCAGCCTCTCGAAGACTTTCGCGCCGGGCCTGCGGCTCGGCTATGTCGTCGGGCCGCGCGAACTCGTGCAGGAACTGCGCGCGCTGCGGCGGCTCATGATCCGGCATCCGGCGGCCTACATTCAGCGCGCGTTTGCGAGCTTCCTGTCGCTCGGGCACTACGACGCGCTGCTGCGGCGGCTCGCGCATGCGTACAAGGAGCGCGCCCGCGCGCTCGCGGCCGCGCTCGACGCGCACCTGCCCGAAGTGCGCTACGTGCCGATCATGGGCGGCGCATCGTGCTGGGTCGAAGGGCCCGCCTGGCTCGACGCGACGCTGCTTGCAGCCGACGCCCAGGCGCACGGCGTGCTGATCGAGCCCGGCGATGTGTTCTTCATCGCGGGCGAGGAGCGCCGCAACTGCTTCCGCATGGGCTACTCGTCGATCAAGCTCGAGAAAATCGAGGCCGGCGTGCGCGTGCTTGCCGAACTCGTGCGCGCGCAGCGGCCCGCGTCCTGAATGCCGGGCGGCCGGGCCCATGCGCCGCTGGCCCAAGCGAATCCCGCCCTCTGGAACTACCGAAGACTCCTCGCGTTATCTAACGTGTCAATCAGAGTCGACGCGCGAGCGCAGCCATGCCTTTGCTGCCTCACGCGTCGCGCCGATCAGCAACGAGGAGACAGAGATGAACGACCCCCACGCTCACATACGTTCGCTGTCGACCGGAGTTAGCGCTTTAGCGCTTACTCCGGTCCCATGCAAAGCGCCCCCCGAGGGGGCCGATGCCGTCCACGGCCGGCTTTGCGAAGCCGGCCGGCTGCGCAGGCGCGGAGCGGTGCTCCGCGAATTCCCTGCTACGCCCCTCGGGGCGGCCCAGCGGGAGGCATCATGACAAACACGCTAGACGAAGCCGCCGGGGTCACCGCCGATACGCTCGCCGCGTTTTCCGACGCCTTCAATCGCCACGACGCCGATGCGCTGATGCGCTTCATGACCGAAGACTGCGTGTTCGACGCGGCTGCGGGACCCGAGGTCCACGGCACGCGCTTTGCCGGCCGCGAGGCGGTGCGCGCCGCGTTCGAAGCCGTCTTCGCAACCTTTCCCGACGCGCGCTGGAGTCAAGGCCGGCATTACGTCGCGGGCGCGCGCGGCGTATCCGAGTGGGTGTTTACGGGCACGCACCGCGAGGGCTGGCGCATCGAGGCCGAAGGGTGCGACCTGTTCGAGTTTCGCGACGGCCTGATCGCGGTGAAACGGGCGTTTCGCAAGGAGCGTCCGCGGCTTGGGGAGGCATCATGAAACACGGGGCGATCCATCTGGAACGGACAAGCACGTTCGCCCGCTCGCCGGCCGGCGACACCCGCTACGACCCGACCTACGATCCGCTCGTGGCGAACGGCCCGGGCCAAGGCAAGCAATACGCGCCGACCTACTGGGCGGCGAGCGCCGGCGCGCCGCCGCCCGACGACGGCCCGGTGACGCAGGACATGGACGTCGACGTCGCGATCATCGGCGGCGGCTACACGGGGCTTGCGACGGCGCTCTTTCTCGCGCGCGAACACGGCATCCGTGCGGTCGTGCTGGAGGCGAACCGCGTGAGCTGGGGCTGCAGCAGCCGCAACGGCGGGCAGGGGCAGAACGCGTCGGGGCGCTTGACGCGCTCGCAATGGGTCGAGCGCTGGGGCAAGGACGTCGCGCTGAAAATGCACGACGAGATCCGCGAGGGCTTCGACACGTTCAAGTCGCTCGTCGCGAGCATCGACTGCGACCCGCAGCCGGGCGGCCACTTCCTGATTGCGCACCGGCCGCGCATCATGGAGCACCTGGCCGCCGAAGCGAAGGTCTGGAAGGACGTGTTCGGTTATCCGTCGCAAATCGTCGATGCGGACACCTTGCGCCGCGAGTACGTCAACGATGCGGAGGCGGCCGGCGCGCTGCATGAGCCGGAGGGCATCGGCGTCCATCCGCTGAAGCTCGCCTATGGCTATGTGCGCCTCGCACGCGAGGCGGGCGCCAGCGTGCACCCCGGCAGCCCCGTGGTCGGCTGGCAGACCGTCGACGGCGTTCATCATCTGCGCACGCCGGGCGGCACGGTGCGCGCCCGCGCGGTCGGCATCGCGACAGGCGCCTATACGGCGCCGGGGCTGCATCCGTCGCTCACGAGCCGCGTCATGCCGATCCTCTCGAACTCGATGGTGACGCGGCCGCTCACCGAAGCCGAGCTGGCCGCGTGCAACTTCCGCACGACGCAAGTGCTGACCGATACGCGCACGCTGCGCTTCTATTACCGGCGCTTGCCGGACAACCGTGTGCAGATCGGCAGCCGCAGCGCGATCACGGGGCGCGACGCGCCGAATCCGCGGCATTTCGAACTGCTCGTGAACGGCTTGCAGCGCAAGTTTCCGGCGCTCGAGGGCATTGCGATCGATTACTCGTGGTGGGGCTGGGTCGACGTGAGCCACGACATGATGCCGCGCGTGTTCCAGCCGGACCCGAAAGAGACGGTCTACTACGCGCTCGGCTATGGCGGCAACGGCGTGTCGTATTCGGCGCAGGCGGGGCGCCGGATGGCTGAAAGGATTGCGGGCAAGGGCGCGCGGCAGGAACTGCCGATCTTCGCCTCGCCGCTGCCTGGGCATCTGTTCGCGCCGTTCCGGCGGCTCGGGCAGCGGATGCTGTATCACTGGTACTACCTGCGCGACGAGAAGCCCTGATTTCGCGTTGATTCGAGCGCGGCCTGCCTCAGGCCGCCACCGCTTGCGGCTTGCGCACGGCGAGCACGCCGAGCGCCACCGACGCCAGCCGCGAAAACTCCGAATCCGCCCGGCTCGTGAGCACGACCGGCACCTGCGTGCCGAGCACGAGCCCCGCGCACTGCGCGTGTCCGAGGTAGACGAAGGACTTGTAGAGCGTGTTGCCGGTTTCGAGATTCGGTACGAGCAGGATATCGGGGCTGCCCGCGACCGGCGACGCGATCTTCTTGATGCGCGCCGATTCCGCGGAGATGGCGTTGTCGAACGCGAGCGGCCCGTCGAGTTCGCCGCCGGTGATCTGGCCGCGATCGGCCATCTTGCAGAGCGCGGCCGCATCGACGGTGCCGCGTATCGCCGGGTTCACCGATTCGGTCGCCGACAGAATTCCCACGCGCGGATGCCCGATGCCGATCGCGTGCGCGAGATCGATCGCGTTCTGCACGATGTCGCGCTTCACGAGCAGGTCCGGTTCGATATTGACGACGCAGTCGGTCATCATCAGCGGATGGTCGACATCGGGCATGTCGAATACGAACGCATGCGAGATGCGCCGCGCGGTGCGCAGGCCGGCCTCGCGGCTCACGAGCACGCTCATCAGCGCGTCGGTATGGAGGCTCCCCTTCATCAGCATATCGGCACGGCCCGCCGCGACGAGCGCCGCCGCCGCGTGCGCGGCGGCGGCCGGATCGTCGGGCGTGTCGACGATCTCGGCGTGCGCGAGGTCGAGGCCGCCTTCTTCCGCTATCTGCGCGATCCGCGCCTTCGGCCCCACGAGCACGATCTGCGCGAGTTTGCGCTCGGCCACTTCGAGGCTCGCGTGCAGCGCGTGGATCTCGCACGGATAGATGACGGCGAGCACGGCGTGCGCGCAACGCGCCGCTTCCTCGATCAGCTGATTCAGATATCGGTAGTCGTGGGCCATCTCGGTTCCCGCTTGGGACGCCAGGGCGCTTTCTCGCGCTAAAAAAGCGCGAACAGACCCTAGAACGTCGTCGCCAGTTCCTGCGCCGCTTCCTGCAGGCGCGGAACGAATTCCAGCGCACGCGACAGCGGCGTGCGCGCCACCGGCGCATGAATCGCGATCGCCGCGATGCAAGTGCCGTTCGCGTCCATCAGCGGCGGCGCCACGCAGGCGATGCCGGCCACAAACTCTTCGTTGTCGATCGCGATGCGTTTGTGCGCGGTGCGGTCGAGCTCGGCCTCGAGCAACTCGGGGTCGGTGATCGTGTTCGCCGTGAAGCGCTCGAGCTTCATCGCACGCACGAGCGGCGTGCGCTGCTCGTGCGGCAGCATGGCGAGCAGCAGCTTGCCGCTCGCGCTGCAATGCGCGGGCACGTGCGAGCCCGGCTTCAGGTCGAGCCGCAGCGGCCACGGCGCTTCCATGCGGTCCAGATACAGCACTTCGGTGTCGTGCAGCATCGTCAGATTGCAGGTCTCGCCGAGGTCCGCGAGGAGTCCTGCGCGATATCCGCGAGCGACACGGGGCCTGCCGCATTGACGAGATGTTCGAGCAACGCGAAGGCGCGCAGCGTCGGAGTGTCCGCCTTGTTCATGTCTGCCGTTCCGAAAAATGGATCGACGACATTGCACCGGGCGGCCCCGCCAAGGCTTGCCGCTGCAGCTACCTGGCCTGTGCTCGCGAAATTCCGTTCCAATGCATTCCATTTTTCAGAATGCCCGGAAGTGCTGCGCGAAGTGGCAGGAACCGCATTAGCATCGGGCTCTTCGCGTGGAATCGACGATGTGTGCAGCGTGTCCATGGCGTGAACTATGGTTAAGGTTTTTATTTTTGTCAATAAAATGTACCGATAAATTGTTTGCGGTTTTCGAGCCGTCCTCGTAGACTACGAAAAAACAATAAGCAGAACGTTTTGTTCCAAATTTACGGGGTCGATGCCGGTGCGCAAGCTCGCGAAGTACAAGGACTACGTCTGGGCGTTGTGCTCAACCGCGGCCGGCGCGTCACGCGGCGAACGTCTTCGCCGTTTCCTCGGCCGCGTGGCGCAAATCCGGCTCGAACGCGAGCAGGTCGTCGAGCGACAGGCGCCCGACTGGCGCCTGCACCGCGATCGCCGCGCACGCGCGATTGCGTCCGAGCATCACCGGCACCGCGATCGCGATGAGCCCTTGCAGGTGCTCCTGATCGTTGATCGACAGCAGGCGCCGGCGCGTGACCGCGAGCTCGCGGCGTAGCACGTCGCGATCGGTGATCGTTCGCTCCGAGTACGCGCGCAGCGGCAGGGTCTCGATCATCCGCTCGCGCCGGTCCTTCGGCAGAAAGCTGAGCAGCAGCTTGCCGCTTGCCGAGCAGTGCAGCGGCACGTGCGAGCCGGGCTGCAGATGCATGCGCAGCGGCCATTCCGTCTCCACGCGGTCGACATAGACGACGTCGTTGCCCGAGAGCATCGTCAGATTGCAGGTTTCGCCGATTTTCTCGACCAGCTGCTCCAAGAGCGCATGGCGCGCAGCCGCGGGCCCGGCGTGCATCAGCACGTTGACCGCGAGCGCGCGCACGCGCGGCGAGCATTCGTAGAGACGGTCGCCCGCCCCGCGCGTGATGAGCCACGCATCCATCAATTGCACGAGGATGCGGTGCACGGTCTGCTTCGGCAGCCCTAGCGCCTGCACGAGTTCCGTCAATGCGAGCGGGCGCTGCGCTCCGGCGAGCGTTTCCAGCACGCGAAAGGCGCGCACTGCGGCCGCGTTCGATTGATTCGACGTCGACATACCTGCTTCCCCTCGTAGTTCACCGAGATTCGATTCTGCATCGGAAAACGCATTTTTCGGGACTATGAAAAGTCCCGAAAAACGAACTTTCCGATTCTGGCGCGCACCCAGCGAGCGAACCTTCGAAAAACGGGACACGCAGCCGCGTGCGCTTCACTAGATTCTCTTCAACGTCAGTCTTCTTTAGCGGAGCAAAACAGATGAACACCAGAGATCGCCACGCAAGCGTGGAGGGGGAACCGGCCGCGGCGGCGCAGGACATCGTGACGGCGCTCGTCGCGCGCTCGCGTGCGGCGCAGCGCAGGTTCGAAGGCGCGGGGCAAGACGCGCTCGATACGGCTGCCGCGGCGGCCGCGTGGGCCATCATGGAGCCCGGCCGCAACCGCCGGCTCGCGGAGCTTGCGGTGCGCGACACGGGCCTCGGCAATGCCGACGACAAGTTCCGCAAGAACTATCGCAAGACGCTTGGCCTCCTGCGCGATCTGCGCGGGCAAAAGACCACGGGCGTGATCGCACGCGACAGCGAAAACGGCATCGTCGAGATCGCGCGCGCGGCAGGGGTGGTCGCCGCGGTCACGCCGTCGACGAACCCCGCCGCGACGCCCGCCAACAAGATCGTCAACGCGCTCAAATGCGGCAACGCGGTGATCGTCGCGCCGTCGCCGAAGGGGTATTCGGCCTGTGCGCTGCTGCTCGAATTCGTTCATGAGCAGCTTGCCAAGGCCGGACTCTCCGCCGATCTCGTCCAGATGCTGCCCGCGCCGATCAGCAAGGAGGCCACCGCCGAGCTGATGCGGCAGGCGGATCTCGTCGTCGCGACCGGCTCGCAGGCCAACGTGCGGATGGCCTACGCGAGCGGCACGCCCGCGTTCGGCGTGGGGGCGGGCAACGTGGCGTCGATCGTCGCGGCGTCGGCGAACCTCGATGACGCGGCGCGCAAGATCGCGATCTCCAAGACGTTCGATAACGCGACAAGCTGCTCGTCCGAGAACAGCGTCGTGATCGAGGACGCCGTGTACGAGCCGATGCTGCGCGCGCTTGCCGAAAACGGCGGCGTGCTGCTCGACGGCGCGCAAAAGGCGCGGCTGCAAGCGGCGATGTGGCAGGGCGGCAAGTTGTCGGCTCACTGCACGGCGAAGTCGGCCGAGGAGATCGCGCGCATTGCGGGGCTCGGCGCGATCGCCGAAAAAACGCCCGCATTCCTGATGGTGACCGAAGCGGGGTGCGGCGCCGACTACCCGTTCTCCGGCGAAAAGCTCGCGCCGGTGCTGACCGTGTATCGCGCGAGCGACTTCGACAGCGCGTGCAGCATCGTCCGCGAAATCTACGCTTACATGGGCGCGGGGCATTCGGTCGGACTGCATTCGGCCGATCCCGATCAAGCCGTGCGGCTCGGCATGACGCTGCCGGTCGCGCGCGTGATCGTCAATCAAGCGCATTGCCTCGCCACCGGCGGCAACTTCGACAACGGCTTGCCGTTTTCGCTGTCGATGGGCTGCGGCACCTGGGGGCGCAACAGCTTTTCGTCGAACCTGAACTTCCGCCATTACCTGAACGTCACGCGCGTCGCGTATCCGATCGAGGAGCGCGTGCCCGAGCTCGACGACCTGCTCGGCGATTTCTTCGCGAGGTTCGGCAAATGAGCACGACCGTCACCCCGATCGCCACCCCGGTTGCAGCGACCCCTGCGGCCGGCGCGGCCGCCACGGTCCGCGAGCTGATCGACGAGCGCGCCGCACAGTGTCCCGCGAAGCCGTTCCTGCTCGCGTGCCGCGACGACGGCGGCGCAAGCGTCGAGGACGGGACTGAGACGCGCGCGCCTGCCGCCGCGCTCACGTTCGGCGAGCTGCGCGAACACTGCCGCGCGCTCGAAGCGCAGTTCCACGCCGCGGGACTGCGCCCCGGCGACGCCGTCTCGGTCTTCATGGGCAACGGCATCCAGACCGCGCGCCTGTTGCTCGCGGCCATGTACAGCGGGCTCGTCGCGAATCCGCTGAACCTGCTGTGCCAGCCGTCGCAGTTGCGCTATATCGTCGAGCATTCGGATACGCGCGCGATCTTCGTCGCGCCCGACACGCGCGAGGCCGCGGCGAACGCACTCGCGCAGTTGCGTGCGGAAGGGGTCGCGCGCGAGATCGCGCTGATCGAGACGCAGGCCGACGCCGAGGCGCTGCCGGTGTTCGCGCCGGCGGAGCGCGATGGCGCATGCCGCGCTCTGCCGCTCGATCGCGCCGCCGAGCCGGCCGCTGCCGACGTCGCGCTGCTCATGTACACGTCCGGCACGACCGGCGCGCCCAAGGGCGTGCTGCTCACGCACCGCAACCTGCTCGCGAACGCGCGCAACATCACGGCCGAGCACCGCCTCACCGCCGGCGACCGCGTCCTCGCCTCGCTGCCGCTCTATCACATCAACGGCCTCGTCGTGACGCTCCTCGCGCCGCTCTATCACGGCGGCTCGGTCGTGATGGCGCCGCGCTTTTCGGCGCGCACGTTCTGGCGCGACGCCGCGCGCCACGGCTGCACGTGGATCAACGTGGTGCCGACGATCGTCGCGTATCTGCTCAACGGCGGCGAGGAGGGCGCGTCCGATCTGCGCTCGCTCAGGTTCTGCCGCAGCGCGTCGGCTGCGCTGCCCGCCGAGCATCACCGCGCGTTCGAGGCGCGCTTCGGCATCGGTCTCATCGAAACCATGGGCCTCACCGAGACCGCCGCACCCGCGTTCAGTAATCCGTACGACCCGTCGCGGCGGCGCATCGGCAGCATCGGCCTGCCGGCCGGATGCGAGGCGAAGGTGATCGACCTGAACGGCAGCGAGTGCGCGGCCCACGCGTGCGGAGAGATCGTGCTGCGCGGCGAGCAGGTGATGCGCGGCTACTACAAGCGTCCCGAAGAAACGCGCGCCGCGTTCACCGCCGACGGGTGGCTGCGCACCGGCGACCTCGGCTACCGCGACGCCGACGGCTACTTCTACATCAACGGCCGTGCGAAGGAACTGATCATCAAGGGCGGCGAAAACATCGCGCCGCGCGAGATCGACGAGGCGCTGCTCAAACATCCCGGCGTGCTGGAGGCGGCGGCGGTCGGGGTGCCGGACGCGGCGTACGGCCAGGAGATCGTCGCCTTCGTCGTGCCGCGCGACCGTTCCCGCCCGCTCGATATCGACGAGCTGCGCGCGCACTGCCTGCGCGAGCTCGGCCGCTACAAGACGCCGAAGGAGTTCCGTTTCGTCGACGACCTGCCGCGCGGGCCGTCGGGGAAGGTGCAGCGGCTCAAGCTGCTGCAGACCTGATCCGCGATTGATGCGGTACTGATACACGGCAGACGCAGGCAACGAACGTCATCGAAGACGTCGAAACAGGAGACACCATGCAAATGCAGACCCATCCGCGCAGTCCGCGGCGCGTGAAGACGCGCCACATCATCCTCGGCGTCATGTGCCTGATGTATTTCATCACGTACATCGACCGCGTCAACATCGCGGTGGCCGGTCCGCTGATCCGGCACGAGATGGGTCTCACGTCGGTCGAGCTCGGCCTCGTGTTCTCCGCGTTCGCGTATCCGTACGCGGTGATGCAGATCGTCGGCGGCTGGCTGTCGGACAAGTTCGGGCCGAAGCTCGTGCTCACCGTGCTCTCGGTGATCTGGGGCGCCGCGACGTTCGCGACGGGCTTCGCCGGCAGCGTGACGATGCTCGTCGCGCTGCGTTTCGCACTCGGCATCGGCGAAGGCGGCGCGTTCCCGACCGCCACGCGCGCGTTCACCTACTGGATGCCGGTGGCCGAGCGCGGCTTTGCGCAGGGCATCACGCACAGCTTCGCGCGCTTGGGCGGCGCGGTGACGCCGCCGCTCGTGCTCGCGGTGGTCGCCGTGGGCGGCTGGCGCGACGCGTTCCTGCTGCTCGGCGTCGCGAGCCTCGCATGGACCGTGCTCTATCTCTGCGTGTTTACGAACTCGCCCGAGCAGAATCGCCGCTGCACGCCCGAGGAAACGGCCGAGATCGGTTATCGCAAAGGTGACTGCGACCGCGCGAAGCACACCGCGACGCCGTGGCGCAAGCTCGTGCGCCGCATGTGGCTCGTGACCTTCGTCGACTTCTGCTATGGCTGGATGCTGTGGGTGTACCTGACCTGGCTGCCGTCGTACCTGAAGGAGTCGCGCGGCTTCGATCTGAAGCAACTCGCACTCTTTACCGCGCTGCCGCTGCTCGCGGGCGTGATCGGCGACACGCTGGGCGGCGTCGTCTCGGACAAGATCTTCAAGGCCACCGGCAAGCTGCGCTTCGCGCGCTGCGTGGTGCTCGTGACCGGCCTCGGCGGGTCGCTCGCGTTTTTGCTGCCGATGGTTTCCGCCGCCGATCCGATCATGGCCGTGGTGTTTCTGTCGGCATCGTTCTTCTTCCTCGAAATCACCAACCCCGTGCTGTGGACGCTGCCGCTCGACATCGCCGGCAAGTACGCGGGCACCGCGGGCGGGATGATGAACACGGGCTTCGGCGTCGCCGGGATGCTGTCGCCGGTCGTGTTCGGCTACCTGATCGAGCGGACCGGCAGCTACAACGTGCCGTTCACGATCTCGGCGGGGCTGCTGGCGGTCGGGCTCGTCGCGGCGCTCTTCATCGATACGAGCAAGACCGTCGATGCCGACGAAGCGCGCGAAGAGGAGGCGGGCGTCGCGCTCCCCGGCGCCATCGGCGGCGTGTTGAATGCGGCGGGGCCGGCGGTGCCGCTCGAGCGGCACCCGTTGCGGCGGCCGCTGCGGTGGTGGAAATGAAAGCGGCGCCGCGCGCGCAGCTTCGAGGCAGGCGCGGTCTCGCGCTCAACCGCCCAGCTTGCGCAGCCGCCAGATCAAGCTGGACGTATCGAGCCGGTTTCCGCCGAGTGCCTGCACGTCGCCATAGAACTGATCGATGAGTGCCGTGACGGGCAGCGGCGCGCCATTGCGCTTCGCTTCGTCGAGACAGATGCCGAGGTCCTTCCTCATCCAGTCGACCGCGAAGCCGAAATCGAACTGGCCTTCGATCATCGTCTTGCCGCGGTTTTCCATCTGCCAGCTCGTGGCCGCGCCTTTGCCGATCACGTCGAGCACGCGCGTCATGTCGAGGCCCGCGCATTCGCCGAAACGGATCGCTTCGGCGAGACCCTGAACGACGCCCGCCACGGCGATCTGGTTGACCATCTTCGTGAGCTGGCCCGCGCCCGCGGGCCCGAGCAGCGTCACGGCGACCGCGTAGTGCGCAAGCGTCGCGGCGACGCGCTCGAACGCGGCGGCATCGTCGCTGCCGCACATGATCGTGAGCTTGCCGTTCTTCGCGCCGGCTTCGCCGCCCGATACCGGGGCGTCGATGAAGGCGATGCCGCGCGCTTGCGCCAGCGCCGACAGTTCGCGCGCGACGTTGGCCGAGGCCGTCGTGTGGTCGGTGAACACCGTGCCTTGCGCCATGCCCGCAAATGCGCCGTCGTCGCCGAGGGTGACGCTTCGAAGGTCGTTGTCGTTGCCGACGCAGGCGAGCACGAGATCGGCGCCGCTCGCGGCTTCGCGCGGCGTACGGGCAGCTGCGCCGCCGAATTCGGCCACCCATTGGCCGGCTTTCGCGGCAGTGCGGTTGTAGACGGTCACGTCGAGACCGGCACGGGCGAGATGCCCGGCCATCGGATAGCCCATCACGCCCAGGCCGAGAAACGCGACGCGCCGGACGGCGGCGCGGGAGGAAGTGGTCGGATCGCTCACGAGCGGCTCCTTCAAATGGACAGAGGAAGGCGCCAATTATGTCAGCGCGCGGGAACGCTCGCAGACGCTGGCGGGTCGGCTTACGGTTCCCAAACTATCGCCTCAGCCGATGATTTGAATTTGAAATAGTGATTTTTCTTTTGCCGAATGGCCTAATAAGATTCGCTCATATGCTTATACCGTTGCTCCGTCTGGCGAAGCGCGGTACGGCGCTAGAAGGAGGTCAGATGGAACACCGAGCCCGAACGCAGAACGAAAAGCTCGAGGTCAAGACCACGACGTGCTACATGTGCGCGTGCCGCTGCGGAATCCGCGTGCATCTTCGCGATGGCGAAGTGCGCTACATCGACGGCAATCCGGAGCATCCGCTCAATCAAGGCGTGATCTGCGCGAAGGGCTCGTCGGGGATCATGAAGCAGTACTCGCCCGCGCGCCTCACGCAACCGTTGAGGCGCAAGCCCGGCGCCGAGCGCGGCACGGCGCAGTTCGAACCGGTCTCGTGGGAGGTGGCATTCGAGACCCTCGAAAAGCGCCTCGCCCATCTGCGGGCCACCGATCCGAAAAAATTCGCGCTCTTCACCGGCCGCGATCAGATGCAGGCGCTCACCGGCCTCTTCGCGAAGCAGTTCGGCACGCCCAACTACGCGGCGCACGGGGGCTTCTGCTCGGTCAACATGGCGGCCGGGATGATCTACACGATGGGCGGCTCGTTCTGGGAGTTCGGCGGCCCCGACCTCGACCGCGCGAAGCTGTTCTTCATGATCGGCACCGCGGAAGACCATCACTCGAACCCGCTCAAGATCGCGCTTTCGAAATTCAAGCGCGCGGGCGGGCGCTTCATCGCGATCAACCCCGTACGCACGGGCTACGCCGCGATCGCGGACGAATGGGTGCCGATCCGTCCCGGCACCGACGGCGCGCTCTTCATGGCGCTGATCCGCGAGCTGATCGAGACCGAGTCGTATGACCGCGAGTTCGTCACGCGCTACACCAACGCCGCCGAACTGCTCGACATGGACGCCGAGCGCAACACATTCGGCCTCTTCGTGCAGGACCCCGAGACGCCCGTCGGCAATCCGCTCTTTCCGCAGAATCGCATGTGGTGGGACCCGGCGGCCGAGCGCGCAGTGGTGCATCACGCGCCCGGTGTCGCGCCCGCGCTCGACGGCCGCTATGCGCTTGCCGACGGCACGCCGGTCGTGCCGTCGTTCGCGTTGTTGCGCGAGCAAGTGGCCGAGTGCACGCCCGAGTGGGCGGCCGAGATCACCGGCATTCCCGCCGGCACGATCCGCCGCCTCGCGAAGGAGATGGCCGACACCGCCCGCGACCACAAGATCACGCTGCCGATCCAATGGACCGACGCGTGGGGCGAAACGCACGACACCGTCACCGGCAATCCGATCGCGTTCCACGCGATGCGCGGGCTCGCCGCGCATTCGAACGGCTTCCAGTCGATCCGCGCGCTGTCGATCCTGATGTCGATCATGGGCACGATCGACCGGCCCGGCGGGTTCCGGCACAAATCGCCGTATCCTCGTGCGGTGCCGCCGTCGGCGAAACCGCCGAACCATCCGGACATGGTCAAGCCGGACACACCGCTTTCGACCGGCCCGCTCGGCTGGCCCGCCGCGCCCGAGGATCTCTTCATCGACGACGCCGGCCGCCCCGGCCGCATCGACAAGGCGTTCTCGTGGGAGTACCCGCTCGCGGTCCACGGGCTCATGCACAGCGTCATCACGAACGCGTGGCGCGGCGACCCTTACCCGATCGACACGCTTTTCATCTTCATGGCGAACATGGCGTGGAACTCGTCGATGAATACGGTCGAGGTCCGCAAGATGCTCACCGACAAGCAAGCGAACGGCGAGCACAAGATTCCGTTCATCGTGGTCTGCGATGCGTTCCAGTCCGAGATGACCGCGTTCGCCGATCTGATCCTGCCGGATACGACCTACCTCGAGCGCTATGACGCGATGTCGTTGCTCGATCGGCCGATCTCCGAATTCGACGGCCCCGTCGATTCGGTGCGCGTGCCGGTCGTGCCGCCGACGGGCGAATGCAAGCCGTTCCAGGAAGTGCTGATCGAACTCGCGAGCCGGCTGAAGCTCCCTGCGTTCACGACGGCCGGTGGCGGGCGCAAATTTCGCGACTATCCGGACTTCGTCGTCAACTTTCAGACCGCGCCCGATTCGGGCATCGGCTTCCTCACCGGCTGGCGCGGCAAGGACGGCGACAAGGCGCTCGTCGGCGAGCCGAATCCGAACCAGTGGGAGCAGTACGCGAAGAACAATTGCGTGTTCCATTTCACGCTGCCTGAAACGATGCAGTACATGCGCAACTGCAACGGGCCGTACTTGAAGTTCGCGGTCGAGCATGGCTTTCGCAAGTTCGGCGAGCCGATCGTGATCCAGCTCTACTCGGACGTGCTGCAGAAATTCCGGCTCGCAGCGCTTGGCAAGACGGAAGGCCGCCAGCCGCCCGATCACTTGCGTGCGCGCATCCAGCGCTATTTCGATCCGCTGCCGTTCTGGTATCCGCCGCTCGAAAACGCAGCGACCGACACGGATCGCTATCCGCTTGCCGCGATCACGCAGCGGCCGATGGCGATGTACCACTCGTGGGATTCGCAAAACGCGTGGCTGCGGCAGATCCACGGCGAGAACTACCTGTTCATGAATCCGCGCATGGCGCAGGAGAACGGCATCGAGGACGGCGGCTGGATCTACGTCGAATCGCAGTGGGGCAAGGTGCGCTGCATGGCGCGCTATAGCGAAGCGGTCGAGCCCGGCACGGTGTGGACCTGGAACGCGATCGGCAAGGCGGCGGGCGCGTGGAACCTCGGTCCCGACGCGAACGAATCGAAGCGCGGCTTTCTGTTGAATCACTTGATTACGGACGAACTGCCCGATCAAGCGACGGACGCGGCAGCCGGGGCGAGGATGTCGAATTCCGATCCGGTCACGGGGCAGGCGGCATGGTACGACGTGCGCGTGCGCGTCTATCCGGCCGAGGCCGACGCCGACCACACGCTGCCGCAATTCGCACCGATGACGGCGCTGCCGGGCTCGACGGGCGCGAACGTCGTAGAGCGCGTCGTGCAGTCGTACTTCGCGGGACGCGGCGAATTTGCCAAGCGCTTGATGCGGGCGGTGAAGCCTGCCAAGCAGGGGGACGCATCATGACTCAAATGGCCCTCGTGATCGACTTGAACGTGTGCGTGGGATGCCACGCGTGCGTGACGAGCTGCAAGGAATGGAACACGTCGGGCGAGGCGGGCAGTCTCGCGGATTTCCGGCCGTACGACGAAGATCCGTCGGGGACGTTCTTCAACCGCGTCCAGACCTACGAAACCGGCGAGTTTCCGCTAACCGACACGATTCATTTTCCGAAGTCGTGCCTGCACTGCGAAGACCCGCCGTGCGTGCCCGTTTGCCCGACCGGCGCGAGCTACAAGCGCAAGGAGGACGGGCTCGTGCTCGTCGATTACGACCGCTGCATCGGCTGCAAGTACTGCTCGTGGGCGTGCCCGTACGGCGCGCGCGAGATCGACGAGGAGCGCCGCGAGATGACGAAGTGCACGCTGTGCGCCGACCGCATCAACAACGAGGCGCTGCCCGAGCGCGACCGCAAGCCCGCGTGCGTGCTCGCGTGTCCGACTTCGGCGCGGCTCTTCGGCGACATCCACGATCCGGAGTCGGTCGTGTCGAAGGCGATCCGCGAGCGCGGCGGTTATCAGTTGATGCCCGAGTGGGACACGCGGCCGTCGAATCACTACTTGCCGAGACAGAAGACCGAGTCGACGTCGTGCGGCGGCGGATCGTGCTCGTGCAAATCGGCGAGCGATATGCAGGATGAGCAGGATGCGTCGATCGACGCGCAGCTCGAACGAGGGCAATTGCATCTGGCCGCGGCGGCGACGCGTGTGATGGCGGCTGGTCAATAGAGGTTGGGAGTGACGTAGATGAGACCTGCATTTTCGGTGGTGTTCCTGACGACGCTGTGCGGCGCGGCGCAGGGGCTGTTGATCGCGTTAGTCGGCGTGGAAGTCGCCGGGCGGCTCGGCTGGACGGCGGCGAGTGCGATGACGTCGCAGCATTTTTATGTCGCGGGCGCGGCGCTCTCGGTCGTGCTCGGCGCGCTGGGCTTGCTCGCATCGTTCTTCCATCTCGGGCATCCGGAACGCGCGTGGCGTGCGATCGCGATGTGGCGGACGTCGTGGCTGTCGCGCGAATGTCTCGCGCTGCCCGCGTTTCTCGCTTGCGCGTTCGCGTATGGCGTCGCGCATTGGCTCGGCTCGCCCTTGGCGCTCGCGATCGGCATTCTCGGCGTGCTGGCAGGCGCGGTGCTCTTCGTCTGCACGTCGATGATCTACGCGTGCCTGCGCTTTTTGCAGGAGTGGGCGACGCCGCTCACGACCGTCAACTTCGTGCTGCTCGGCTGCGCATCGGGATTCACGCTGGCAGCGGCGTGTGCCGCGTGGCTCGCGCCCCCGCTCGTCGGCGCCCTCGCGCCGTGCGCGTGCGTGCTGACGCTGGCGGGCTGCGCGAGCCGGGTCGCGTCGCTCATGCGCAATGCGCGGCTGCGTCCGAAGTCGACACTGCAAAGCGCGACCGGCATCAAGGGGCCGAACGTCGTGCAGAAGTCGCGCGGTTTTACGGCTCAATCGTTCAACACGCGTGAGTTCTTCCACGGCCAGACGGCGAGCACGGTGCAGACGGTCAAGTGGGCGTTTCTGCTCGGGGCGTTTGCGGTGCCGTTCCTTTTGACGGCGCTGGGGGCGGCGGCGGCGTCATCGGTGGCATCGTCGATCGGCCTGCTCGGCGCGGCGTTCGTGATCCAGTATGCGGGGCTCGTCGCCGAGCGGTGGTTCTTCTTCGCCGAAGCGCGCCACCCGCAGAATTTGTATTACGGACGCGCTTCGTAAGCGTGGCGCGGCCTGCAAAATAGATCGCCTGGCGGCGGCAACGCTCGTAAAATCGAGAAAGCCGCCGTCAGATCAGGGAGACTGCAATGCCTGATTCATCCATCGATTTCATGCTGGCGCTCGTTGTCTTCGTGTGCGCCGCCTTTCTTGCTGCGACGCGGTATCAGACCGAACACCCATTGAACGACTTGCGCCGTTGGCTCGGTGCGCATCATCCGCATTGGATGCACCGGCGGCATTGAGACCATCACGGCGCGCCGTTCTGCGCGTGCGTGGCGGCTTAAGCTGGCCTTTAAGTTGGCCTCTTATGCGCCGAAGTCGAGGCCGCCGATCAGAATCGACGGTTCATTCTGGGTGCGCGTCGCGAAATCGATCGAACGCGCGTCCTGCCAATTCCGCAGCTTGCGAGGAATCGCGTTGAGGTAGCGCTGAAAGCGCAAGCGTCCCTCGGGGTTCGTCAGCAGGTTTTCGATTTCGTCGTCGTCCCACGTCAGGTCGACGTTGAGCGGGTGAGGGAAGCGCCTCAGAGGCTCGTTCATTTCCCCGAATAGCCGGAGTCGCGTCGGGCGGCCAACGCCCTCCGACGCGATGATTTTCGCGCGCACTTGCGCGTCGAAAAGCCCGCTGATCGTCTCCACGATGCGGGGCGCAAATTCGGTTTCGAAACGGCGGACCAGTGCAACGTCCATGCGGGTTCTCCGTGCGTCGGCAGATGCTAGCACGGGGATGCTGCTACGCTTCGTCAGGTTGCGAGGCGCGCATGCGCCGAGGGTTCGTGATGGGCTGCTTGGCGCGCCCGCCGGGACGCGGGCGCGCTTGTAATGGGCTAGCGGCTTGAGCCGCCGTGTCCGCCGCCGCCGTGGCCGCCGCCGTGGCCGCCCCAGCCGCCGCTCGTCCAGACTCCGCCATGGTCGCCGCCATGGCCACCCCAGCCGCCGCCGTGAGTGTGAAAGCCGCCGCCCATGCCGTGATCGTGGTCGTGGTCGTGATCGTGGTGGTGGAAGGAGCCGCAACAGCCGCCGACGATGCCGATGCCGCCGTACGCAAACCCGGGCTCGTACTCGGGGCCGTAGCCGTAGTAGCCGTAGTAGCCGTCGGGGTAGTAACCGTAATCGGGATAGCCGTAGCCGGGAGCCTCCGTGACGCAGCCCGCGAGGGCGGAAACCAACCCGAAAATTGTGATGAGCCTCAACATGATTTCGCTCCCATCTATCTCCTAAGAAAGGAAATCGGGTAGCGGAGTTCGATGGCAATTGTGTCCGGAGGTTACTGGCTTCCAGATGGCGGGAACATGGCAGGTTTGACTGTCTGACCATGTTCCGGCTTTTCCGTCACGTGCCGCTGCGTGCCAGCGCTGCGCCGGGGAACGGGGACAAAAGCAAAAAACCCCGCGGTGGTGAGACACGCGGGGCTGCTCAGGAAACTGGGGGCTGCGGAGCTTGTTTGGTCCCCCTGACAGGAATCGAACCTGTATCTAGCGCTTAGGAGGCACTTGTTCTATCCATTGAACTACAGGGAGAGGACCGTTTTAGCGACTGAGCGCAGTGCGATCAACTGCAGCTTAGTCTTGCTCCGCGGATTCGCAATGCCGGAGCGTCGGGCTCAGGCAGCGAGCGCAGAGTATAGCAAATCCCTTCAACTCCAAGCGGCCGCGGGGCCGCGACAGGTCTGGGGGCACTCAGAACTCGACCGCCGCAAATTCCGCCTTGCCCACATCGCAAAGCGGACAGCGCCAGTCGTCGGGGATGTCGGAAAAGCGTGTGCCCGGCGCGATGCCTTCGTCGGGCAGGCCGTCTTGTTCGTTATAGACCCAACCGCAAATCAGGCAGACCCAGCTCTTGTATTCGATCACTTCGCTCACGGAGTTCTCTTTCAAATGAATGCATTGGAACGCTCTGGCCCTTCGTGAGGACGTCGAGCGAAACGCGCGATTTTAACGGATTTCGCGAGGCGTCCCGCGAGCGCAGCCGTCGCGGCGCTCGCCCGCAAAACCACCGTCTTGGCTGAGCCATTCCATTTCGCAAGCCCAGTGTATGCTGTCCACCCGGCTTGGTTCCTCCAGGAGAAAACGATGGACAAAAACAAGTGGATCACAAGCGCAGTGTTCGCGGGGCTGCTCGCGGCGTCGGCCGGGGCGCGAGCCGACTCGCGCGTGTTCTTCGTCGCGCCGAAGGATGGCGTGACCGTGAGCAACCCGGTGCATGTCGTGTTCGGGGTCGACGGCATGACGGTCGCGCCGGCCGGCACGATGACGGAAGGCACGGGCCACCATCATCTGATCATCGACGGCGGACCGGTGCCCAAAGGGACCGTCGTCCCCACCGACGAGACGCACATCCATTACGGCAACGGGCAGACCGAGACGGACGTGAGCTTGCCGCCGGGCGACCACACGCTGACGATGCAATTTTCCGACGGCGCACATCGCTCGTATGGCCCGGAAATGAGCCAGACCATCACGGTTCATGTGAAGTAAGCGAGGCGGCCGCGCGCCGTGCGACCGGTACAATGAGCGTTTTGGTTTTCTCCTAAAGCCGCTCTTCCCATGTCGCTTTATTCCATCACCGGCGCGCAGCTCGCGTTCGGTCACGTTGCGTTGCTCGATCACGCCGATTTCTCGCTCGAAGCCGGCGAGCGCGTCGGCCTGATCGGCCGCAATGGCGCAGGCAAATCATCGCTCTTGAAGATCGTCGCGGGCCTCACGAAGCCCGATGACGGCCTCGTCACGCGGCAGCAGGAGCTGTCGACCGTCTATGTGCCGCAAGAGCCCGAGTTCGACGCGGACGTGTCGGTGTTCGACACGGTCGCGGCCGGCCTCGTCGATGCGCGCGCGCATCTCGACGAATACGACGCCGTCGCCCATCGGCTCGCCGAAACGCCCGAAGGGGCCGAGCACGATGCGCTGCTCGCGCGCATGAATGCGCTGCAATCGTCGCTCGACGCAACCGACGCCTGGAACTGGCGCACGCGCGTCTCGACGACGCTCGCGCAAATCGGGCTCGACGGCGAGGCGCGCGTCGGCGCGCTGTCCGGCGGGATGCAAAAGCGCGTCGCGCTGGCTCGCGCCCTCGTCGTGCAGCCGGACGTGCTCTTGCTCGACGAGCCGACCAACCACCTCGATTTCGACGGCATCCGCTGGCTCGAAGAGCTGCTGGCGGCGCAACGTGCCGGGCTTTTCTTCATCACGCACGACCGCGCGTTCCTCGACCGCGTGGCGACGCGTATCGTCGAACTCGACCGGGGCCGGCTGCTCTCGTACCCGGGCAATTTCTCCGCGTACCAGACGCGCAAGGCGCAGCAACTGGAAGTCGAGCGCGTCGAGAACGACAAGTTCGACAAGCTGCTCGCGCAGGAAGAAGTGTGGATTCGCAAGGGCGTCGAGGCGCGCCGCACGCGCAGCGTCGGACGCATCGCGCGGCTCGTGCAGATGCGCCGCGAGCAGGCCGAGCGGCGCAGCGTGCAGGGCAACGTGAAGCTCGACGTCGGGCAGGGCGAGAGGTCCGGCAAGATCGTCGCCGAGCTGACCGACGTGACGAAGCGCTACGGCGTGCGCACGGTCGTCAACCGGTTTTCGACGACGGTCATGCGCGGCGACAAGATCGGCTTCGTCGGCCCGAACGGCGCGGGCAAGACGACGCTCCTCAAGCTGATCCTGGGCGCATTGGCGCCGGACGAAGGGACCGTGCGCGTCGGCACGAACCCGCAGGTCGCGTACTTCGATCAGATGCGCTCGCAGCTCGATCAGGAAAAAAGCCTCGCTGATACGATCAGCCCGGGCAGCGACTGGGTCGAAGTCAACGGCACGAAAAAGCACGTGATGAGCTACCTGGGCGACTTCCTGTTCGCACCGGAACGGGCGCGCTCGCCCGTGAAGTCGCTGTCGGGCGGCGAGCGCAACCGGCTCTTGCTCGCGCGCCTCTTCGCGCGGCCCGCTAACGTGCTCGTGCTCGACGAGCCGACCAACGACCTCGACATTCCCACCCTCGAACTGCTCGAAGAACTGCTGACCGACTACGAAGGCACGGTGCTGCTCGTGAGCCACGACCGCGCGTTTCTCGACAATGTCGTGACGTCGGTGATCGCGTCGGAAGGGGCGGGGAACTGGCGCGAGTATGTCGGCGGCTTCACCGACTGGCAGGTGCAAAGCGAGCGCTCGCAGCAGATCGCGGAGCAGGCGGCGGCGAAGGACGCAGCGAAAGAGGCGCCCAAAGACGCCGCTCCGAAGGAAAGCGCCGCGGGCCGCAATGCGCAGCGCACGGTCAAGCTGTCGTTCAAGGAGCAGCGCGAGCTCGAGGCGCTGCCCGGGAAGATCGCGGCGCTCGAGGCCGAACAAAAGACGATCGGCGCGCAACTGGAAGACGGGTCGATTTTCGCGAAGGACCCGCAGGAAGGGGCGCGGCTCACCGAGCGCTACGCCGCGATCGACGACCACCTGCTCGCCGCGCTCGAGCGCTGGGAGGAGCTGGAGGCCAAGCGCAAGTAGAGAGGCGCAAGTGCGGGCGGACGGGCACGATGCATCGATGCTCGATGCTTCGCACTGTGCGATACCGAACGGCACGATCGCATAGTCTTCGTTAGCGCTCCGAATTCAAGCGACGGCGCAGACGCTCCGTCGCCAAGCATTGAGTTCGTGGCTGCAACTAAATAGAAACCCGCATCGATCTGCTGCGGGCAACTCGACATACGTCTGACACAACATCGCGAACACCGCTTCCGATGGTCTTCGCCCCTTTTTCGGGCGACATCGCCTCATTCCACGCTGCATTGCCGCATTAATCCAGTCTGCGGGCCACCCCACCAAGCGGCAGCAATAGCGTGAGGTATTTGCGTGCGCTGAGCGCTCTCACGCGCTACACCTGCTGACTCCGGGGGCGATTTCCGAGCGGTTTCAGCCCATCGTTGCGACATCGTCGAGCGGAAATTCCAATAAGAACTATTCGACTCGCTTTCGACCCCAAAATGATCGACGACGCCTCGCCATTATCGTTTCCCCCGAGGGTGTTCTTTCTCGAACCGCGCGGTTTCGAACATTTTCTGCCGAAAGGCGGATAAGCGCCTCGACGATTCGCCGCAGCCCCCGTTTCAGCGCCGCAACGTTTTTGCTGATTTCTGCTGCGGTGCGGGGTGCCGGTTTCCACCGGATCATTGCGCCAAATGGTCAGCCGAGGGGTTGGTACGGACCTCGCTTACTGCGTCGCGGCAATAAACGGCGGCGCGCTCGCAGGGCGTTCGTATGGCGCTCGATCGGAGCGCAGACCGTCGATCAACACGGCTGAGTGCCGGACAAGCGATTTCCCGTAGTCATTTCTTGGTTGGACGCCACGAAAGCTTTTCGTTCGGCGCCGGGGACTCGCTTTGTCTGGACAAGTTGCGCCCAACACGCGAGGACCCATGAAAGCCAAACGCACACGAGGCACGAGACGCAACGCGCACACCGCACTCAAGGCGACGGCCTTGTTGGTTGTGCTCCTGGCGCGCGATTACTGCGCGGCCGACCCCGTTATTCCGCCCGCTTCGTCGGGCAAGGTCACGGCAGGCGTGGTGCTCACCGAGCGCGATCAGTACCGGCAGCGGGTGTTCGAGCTGGCCGGCGCAGGGTCGCCGCAGCTCGCGCTCGAGCAGGCGAAAACGCGTCCCGACGCGTTCGCGGTCAAGGACCTGATGCAAATCGAAGCGCTCGTCGTCGCCGACGAAGTGCGTTGGGGCCGCCAGCAGGCGCTCGCCTCCGACGAAGCCGACCGCCTCGCGCAAACCGAGGCGGCGCTCAAGCATATCGACGCATTCCTCGCGCGCATTCCCAATGGCGGCGACTACGCCGACGTGCGCCGCTCCGTGCAGGCCGAGCGTGTCGAAGCGCTGCAAGGCCTCGGGCGCATGACGGACGCGATTGCGCAATACGAGGCACTGCTGCGCGTGAACGAGCCGCTCCCGGCGCGCACGCACGCGGCGGCGGGCGAGGCCTATACGTACCTCGACAGTCCGAAGCAAGCCGCGCGCGCTTACGAACTCGCGCTGAAGACGCCGCTCGATCCGATCAAGCGGTCGACCGAACCGCATGCCTTGAAGCGCATCGACATCGACGAAGGGCTGTTCTTCTCGTACCTCGACCAGGGCCGTTTCGACGACGCGAAGGCGTTCCTGCAGTCGATCAAGAAGACGACGCCGGTCTACGCCGACCTGTCCGACGACCCCGAGGAGGTGAGCGAAGACTACAGCCGTGTGAAGAAGCTCGAAGCGCAATACCTGCTCTACACGAACCGCACGAAGGAAGGCATCGCCGCGCTGGACGATTTGCGCCACGATGCCCCGTTCGACCCGTCGCTGATCAGCGCGCGCTCGGACGCCGCGCTCGTGCAGGAACGTCCGCACCAAGCCGAGAAGCTCTACCAGGACACGCTCGTCGACCACCCCGGCGATATCGAAACGCTCGCCGGGCTCGGCAAGACCGAGATCGAGCTCAATCAATACGACCGCGCGGCCGCGATCAACGCCGAGTTCGCCGAGCGCTTCCCCGACAGCAACACGGTCAAGAATTTCCAGCGCGATTTCGCGGCGTACCGGAGCCCGCAGCTGATCGTCGAAGGCAACGGCCAGAAAGGCAACTCGACGCTCGCCGACAACGACTGGGGCGTCGACACGCAGCTCTACTCGCAGCCGATCGCCGACTACTGGCGCGTCTTCGCCCACCAGTTCAGCGGCCGCGCCGACACCGGCGACGGCGGCCGCGTGAGCCGCGTGCGCAACGGCGTCGGCGGCGATTTCCGCTACTACGGGTGGGACGCCGCGGCCGAAGTCGACCACTCGACCGGACCGCAAGGCTACACGGGCGTGGCAGGCACTGTCGCGTTCCAGCCGAACGACCACTGGAAGTTTTCGACCGGCATCGACACCAACGACAACTCGCTGCCGTGGAAGGCGTACCAGGCGGGCGTCACGGGCCGCACCGCGAGCGCCGATGCGCGCTATCAGTTCGACGACTACCGCTACTTCGATCTCGGCTACGGCGTGTCGCGCTACAGCGACACGAACCTGCATCAGCAGTGGAACGGCACGTGGTACGAGCGGCTCTTGAACACGCCGAAGTACGAAATCTCGATGTGGGTCGATCTCGATACGAACGGCAACACGCTCGCGAATACCGCGTACTTCAACCCGCACCGCGACATGACCGCCCAGCTCACGACGATGTTCCAGTGGACGCCGTGGCGCAACGTCGACAAGTCGTTCAGCCAGCGCGTGTACGCGACGGTCGGCGGCTACCGCCAGACCGACATCGGCAACAGCCTGCTCTGGGAAGTGCGGCTCGAGCAGGCCTGGCAGCTCGGCCCGCATGCGTCGCTCGCCTATGGCGTGGGCGTCGCGAGCCAGCGCTTCGACCACAGCCGCGACATCAGCAAGCTCATCTATCTCAACCTCAACGTTCCGCTCTAACCGGTCACCCCCACCATCATGGACAAGCTCACTCGCCGCCGCTTCCTCGCTTTTGCCGCCGCGATGTCCGCGGCGCCCGTCGCTCATGCCGGCACCGCGCTCGACCTGCTGCCGCCGCCGGACAAGGACGACGGCCTCACGTTCCGCGTGCTCGCGATCCACGACGTTCGCGACGACCTCATGGCCGACATCGGGTCGGTGGCCGACACCTGCGCGATCAGCACGGCGACGCTGAACACGATCTTCGCGTGGCTGAAGGCGAAGGACTTCCATCCCGTGAGCGTCGACCAGATCGTCGCGTCGCGCAACGGCGGGCCGCGCCTGCCGCCGCGCGCGGTGCTGCTCAGTTTCGACGATGCGTACACGAGCC
Source organism: Trinickia mobilis (assembly GCF_017315705.1). Taxonomy (GTDB): domain Bacteria; phylum Pseudomonadota; class Gammaproteobacteria; order Burkholderiales; family Burkholderiaceae; genus Trinickia_A; species Trinickia_A mobilis. The sequence continues at coordinate 42,522 of NZ_JAFLRF010000024.1, forward strand.
AGTACGCGAAGGCGTTTCCGCTGCTCAAGGCGTACGGCTATCCGGCGATGATCGGCGTCGTCACGCGCTGGACCGAAACGCCGGCGGGGCAGCCGATCCGGATCAGCCTCAGGTCGCTGATGCCGCCCGGCTACTTCATGAGCTGGGACAACCTGCGCGAGATGGCGGATTCCGGTCTCGTCGAAATCGCGTCGCACACGCACGACATGCATCACGGCGCGATCGCGAATCCGCAGGGGAACCAATTGCCGGCCGCGAGCGCGCATCTCTACGACGCGAGCCTGAAGCGCTACGAGACCGACGACGAATACCGCGCGCGCATCCATGCGGACCTCGGCCGCAGCGCCGACCTGATCCAGCAGCGCACGGGCGTGAAAGTGCGCTCCGCCGTGTGGCCGTACGGCATGTACAACGCGGCGTTGATCCAGGCGTCGCAGTCGCTCGGCATGCAGGTGCACTTCACGCTCGACGACGGCCCGAACACGCCCGACGTGCCGCTCACGAAGATTCGCCGCTTGCTGGTTTCGTACGACTGGGACGTCGGCACGATGATCGGCCAGTTCCGCACGGCGCGCGCGTATCGCGGCGAGCACGATCCGGTGGAGCGCGTCGTCGATGTCGCGCTCGACGACGTGTACGACCCCGATCCCGCCAAGAGCGAGGAAAAGCTCGGACGGCTGCTCGACCGCATCAAGGACCTCGAACCGAAGTCGGTCTACCTGCAGGCGTATTCGGACCCGAGCGGCACCGGCTTCGCGCAGGCGCTCTACTTCCCGAACCGGCACATGCCGATGCGCGCCGACTTGTTCAACCGCACCGCGTGGCAACTGATCACGCGCGCGGGCGTGCAGGTGTATGCGCGCCTGCCGCTGCTGTCGTTCGCGTTGCCGGCCGGGCATCCGGCGGCGGCACACGTGGTGCAGACGTGGCAGGGCGCCGACCCGGCGAGCGATACCGGTTTCCGTGCGAGTTTCGACGCGGCGGGCCTGCCGCGCCTCTCGCCGTTCGACGCCGACGCGCGCGACGTAATCGGCGACATTTACGACGACCTCACGCGCTACGCGAGCTTCAACGGCGTCGTGTTCGGCGCGGACGCGACGTTGGGCGAATACGAGGATGCGAGCGAAGCGGCGCTCTCCGAATACGCGACCTGGGGACTGCCCGCCGACATCGGCCAGATCCACGCCTCCGACGCGCTGCTGCAGCGCTGGTCGCGCGCGAAGACCGCGCATCTCGTCGCCTTCACGAAGGCACTCGCCGAACGGGTGCGCGCGTACCAGGGCGGCGGCAACGTGCTGACGGTGAGGAGCGTGCCGGCCGTCGCGGCGCTCGATGCGAACGCGGAGCGCAAGTTCGCGCAGAACCTCGACGCCTTCATCGCGAACTACGACTTCGTCGCGCTTGGCGCTCACCCGGGCCCGGCGGGCGAGCGCACCACCGACGCCTGGCTCGACGCGCTGTCGCAGCAGGTGCTCGAGCATGCCGGCGCGGCGAAGAAAACCGTCTTCGAGCTGCAGACCGTCGAGCGCCGCGCGGACGGCAGCGCGCAGCCGGTCGCGACCGAAACGCTGCGCGCGCAGATGAAGCGCTTGAACACGGCGGGCGTGGTGCATCTCGGCTACGCGACCGACGACTTTCTCGACAACCGCCCGGACACGGTCGCGCTGCGCGACGTGATGTCGATTCAGGATTCCGTACGGCTGAAGCCGGGCATGCCGGTCTGATGGCCCGGCGCACCCCGAAAACGACAGCGAAAAAAACGCGACGAGGAAACCATGAAAAACGTACTGGGCGTGATCTCGAATTTCGTCTTCTACTACCCGCTTCTGATGGCGTACCTGTGGATGATCGGCGGCCTGCTGCATTACTTTCTGATCGAGCGCCGCGAAGCCCACCTGAGAGCGGGCGACATGCTCGGCGAATACCCGAAAGTCGCCGTCGTGGTGCCGTGCTACAACGAGGCCGACAACGTGCGCGAAGTGATCGCGTGCCTCGACCAGCTCGACTATCCGAACTACTCGATCATCGCGGTCAACGACGGCAGCCGCGACGAGACGGGCGAGATCCTGAACGCGCTCGTCGACGTCTATCCGAAGCTCGTCGTGATTCACCAGAATCAGAACGAAGGCAAGGCGATCGGGCTCACCACGGCCGCGATGCTCACCGACGCCGAGTTCCTGATGTGCATCGACGGCGACTCGCTGCTCGACGCGGAAGCGATCCGCTGGATGCTGCCGCATTTCCTCAAGGACCCGAAGGTGGGCGCGGTGACGGGCAACCCGCGCATCCGCACGCGCACCTCGCTGCTCGGGCGGATGCAGGTCGGCGAGTTCTCGTCGATCGTCGGGCTCATCAAGCGCACGCAGCAGATGTACGGACGCATCCTCACCGTGTCGGGCGTGGTGTCGATGTTCCGCAGGAAGGCGCTGCGCGAAGTCGGCTACTGGAGCTCCGACATGCTGACCGAGGACATCGACATCAGCTGGAAGCTCCAGGTCAACGACTGGCTGATTCATTTCGAGCCGCGCGCCTTGAGCTGGATCCTGATGCCCGAGACCTTCCGCGGCCTCTACAAGCAGCGGCTGCGCTGGGCGAAGGGCGGCATTCAGGTGCTCTTCAAGTACGCGAGCGCGATCGTGCGGCGGCGCCAGGTGCTGATGTGGCCGATCTTCATCGAGTACGCCGTCAGCATCGTGTGGGCGTACTGCATGCTGCTCACGATCGTGCTGATGGCCGCCACCGCGCTCTTCTCGCTGCCCGAGGCGTGGCGCTTCGCGATGGTGCCGCGCGGGGCCGGCGTGTTCCTGTTCGCGACCTGCTGCCTGCAGATCTTCATCGGCTGCCTGCTCGACCGCCATTACGACGCGCGGCTCTTGCGCTACTTCATCGACACCGTCTGGTACCCGATCGCCTTCTGGGCCATCAGCATGATCGCGGCCGTCATCGCGCTGCCTAGCGTGCTGCGCCAGCGGCGCGGCAAGCGGGCGCGCTGGGTCAGCCCCGATCGCGGCATTCGCGCGAGCGGCCCGGCCGCGGCCGCGCTCGCCGCGGCGCCTCTGCCCGCAGACGGAATGGCAAGCGCCGCCGCCAGCGACGATCAAGCGCAACACCGCAGTCCACTCGATGCAGGTCCGCATCGGCAACTTTCCTAACCAGGAGGCAACTGTCATGGATTACCCGATCATCGATGTATCGAAACAATCGGTGCAGCAGTTCGAAACCGAATGCAGCCACGCGCAGGCCGTGCGCTACGTCGCGTGGTATCGCGTGATACGGCCTGCGGTCGTGCTGGGCATGTGGCTGTTCGGCGCGTGGTACGTCAACGGGTGCCTGGCGCATGCGAGCCCCGAGGAACTGTCGCTGCAAGCGTTCCTGCCGAGCATCCTCGGCATCGGCGCGATGGCCTGGACGCTTTCGCTCTGGACGCTCTTTCGCCGAATCGAGCGCCACCTGAACCCGGTGCGCCAGGAGCGCGTGCCCGACATGGCGCCGCCCGTCGCGTTCTTCCATCAGGAACTCGGCGACGGCGCGGCACGCTGCATGGTCGCCTATCACGACGACGACGGTTTCATCTCGCACGTCATGTCGATGTCAGAACACGTCAAGCAAGCCGAAGCAGCCTAAAAATCACGTTACGGGGAGGAACGCATCATGTGCGGAATTGTGGGAGCAGTGGCGGAATGCGACGTCATGTCGGTGCTGACCGAGGGCCTGAGGCGCCTCGAATACCGCGGCTACGATTCGTGCGGCGTCGCGGTCCTGCAGCATGGCGAGCCGCGGCGCGTGCGCAGCGTCGAGCGCGTCGCGGATCTGGCCGAGCGAATCGGGCAGGAGGGCTTGGCGGGCACCATCGGCATCGCGCACACGCGCTGGGCCACGCACGGCGCGCCGGTCACGGACAACGCGCACCCGATCTTCTCGTGCGGGGAGATCGCGCTCGTGCACAACGGCATCATCGAGAACCACGAAACCTTGCGCGATGAGCTGAAGGAGCTTGGCTATGTGTTCGAATCGGATACCGATACGGAAGTCATCGCGCACCTCATTCACTACACGCGCGCGCAAAGCGCAACGGGCGACCTCGTCGCAGCCGTGCAATGCGCGCTGCGGCGGCTGCGCGGCGCTTATGCAATCGCGGTTTTCGCGAAGAATGAGCCGCCCCGCGTGATCGGCGCGCGCGCAGGCTCGCCGCTCGTGGTCGGTTTCGGCCGCGACGGCCACTATCTCGCCTCCGATACGATGGCGCTCGCCGGCACGGCCGGGCAGTTCATCTACCTCGAAGAGGGCGACATGGCCGTGCTCACGGCCGACGACGCGCACCTCTTCGATCGCGATGGCCGCAGCGTCGAGCGCGAGCGCCGCGCGCTGCCGGCAAGCAGCAACGCGTCCGATCTCGGCCCCTACCGGCACTACATGCAAAAGGAAATCTTCGAGCAGCCGGGCGTGATCGCCGACGCGACCGAAAACATCCGCAAGATCGTGCCGGACCTGTTCGGCCCGAACGCCGAGCGCGTGTTCTACGCGATCGATTCGCTCCATATCCTCGCGTGCGGCACGAGCTACTACTCGGGGCTGACCGCGAAATACTGGCTCGAATCGATTGCGGGCCTGCCGACGCAGGTCGAAGTCGCGAGCGAGTATCGCTACCGCGACAGCGTGCTGAACCGCAAGACGCTGTTCCTCGGCATTTCGCAATCGGGCGAGACGGCCGATACGCTCGCCGCCCTCAAGCACGCGCAGCACCTCGGGCACAAGTATTCGCTCGCGGTGTGCAACGTCGCGCACAGCTCGCTCATGCGGCAGACGATGCTGCAATACCAGACGAGCGCGGGGCCGGAAATCGGCGTCGCGTCGACCAAGGCGTTCACGGCCCAGCTCGTCGCGCTGTTCCTGCTCGCGTTGACGCTCGGCAAGGTGCGCGCTCGCCTGTCCACGACGCGGGAGGCCGAGTACCTCGACCAGCTGCACCACCTGCCCGCCGCGCTCAACAGCGTGCTCGCGCTCGAGCCGCAGATCATCGCGTGGGCCGATGCGTTCGCGCGCAAGGACCACGCGCTGTTCCTCGGCCGCGGGCTGCACTATCCGATCGCGCTCGAAGGGGCGCTGAAGCTCAAGGAGATTTCGTACGTGCATGCCGAGGCGTATCCCGCGGGCGAACTCAAGCACGGGCCGCTCGCGCTCGTCACGGGCGACATGCCGGTCGTCACGATCGCGCCGAACGACGCGCTGCTCGAAAAGCTCAAGTCGAACATGCAGGAAGTGCGCGCGCGCGGCGGCGAGCTGTACGTGTTCGCCGACGCCGATTCGCAGATCGCGAGCAGCGATCACGTGCACGTGATCCGCATGCCCGAGCACTACGGCAAGCTCTCGCCGATCCTGCACGTCGTGCCGCTGCAGTTGCTCGCGTATCACACGGCCTGCGCGCGCGGCACCGATGTCGACAAGCCGCGCAATCTCGCGAAATCGGTGACGGTCGAATGAGGCACGCCATGCGCAGACTGCTCGTTGCCTCCGCCCTCGCCGCAGCCTGCGTGGCGGCGGTCTCCGTAGCGACGGCCGCCGCAGCCGCTGCGGCGGGGACCGCCGCCCACGCCCACGCGCACGCCCGCGTGCCGCGCGCCGACTCGCGCCTGCGCGTGCCGCACGGCGATTTGCGCGCCTACATGCACGGCATCGGCGCGGCGTCCGACGGGCATGGCGGCACCTATGTGTTTTTCAGCAGCTCCGGCTTGCCGCCGCGCGGGGCAGGGCGCGACGGCAACTGGACACACGACGTCTACGTCGCGCACTGGACGCCAGAAATGGCCAAGCTCTCGAAGCCGCGCGTGTTCATCCGCCGGCCCGAGGCGCAGGAGCCGGTATCGATCGCGCAGAGCAGCGCCGGCAACATCATGGTGACGTTCGAAGACGGCTGGAACACGCCGGACGAAGTGAGCCAGCGCTACGGCGTCTACTCGCGCCTGCTCGGCCCGGTGCGTCCGTATCCGATCGACGTCAAGGCCGGCGGCCACTCGGGACACGCGGCGGCGGTCGGCTCGCGCTTCGTCGTCTTCTATTCGGACGACTGGGTCGACGGCGGCGGCGTCGACAATCTCGGCACCGGCCGCGGCGTCTACGTGAAGACCTACGACGCTAACGGCACGCTTCGGAACTTCGTCCCCGTCGCGCCGTACGTGCGCGAGTGGTGGCCGATGATTGCGGGCTCGCCCAAGCGGGCGCTGCTCGTCTGGCAGCAATACGTGAACGGGCAGACCTACGCGCAACTGAAGGTGGCGGCGTTCGACCCGGTCGACGGCACGTTGGGCGAGACGCGCGTGATCGCGCCTCACCTGCAGTACTACACGTATGCGGCGGCTTATGTGCCTGCGCTCGACCGCTTCGTCGTCGCCGCGAGCGACGCGAGCGGACACGGCTTCGCGCAATTGATCGACGAAGACGGCGCGCCCGTGGCGACGCTTGCCTGCATGCCGTCGACGGTGCGCGAAGCCGGCATCGCCGTGATCGGCGAGCGGGCTTTTACGCCTTCGCAGGACGGGCGTCTGCTCGAATTGCAGATGAGCGCGTCGTCGATCGAACTCGCGGCGACGCAGCCTTCGCCGATCAAGTGGTGGTACATGGGGAGCCTCGGGCTCGTGCGCTCGGACTCGCGCCTGCACTGGGTTTCGCTGAGCCCGGCCGGGCTGCAGGAGGCGGATTTCGACCTTGCCGCCGCGCGGCCCGCCACGGCGGCGGACCGGTGTCAGCCGTAGGCTGCGGCGTACTTCGTCCTAAACCCGGGGGCAGGTCACGAATGTTTGAAGGCGGAATGCGAGCCTCAAACCGACGACTTCGACTCTTTGAGGGCGGAACGTCAGCCTCAAACCGAGGACTTCGACTTTTTGAGGGCGGAACGTCAGCCTCAAACCGACGACTTCGACTCGTTGAGGGCGGAACGTCAGCCTCAAACCGAGGACTTTGGATGTCTGAGGGCGGAACGTGGGCCTCACACCGTGGAGTTTTCCACGCTTTGAGAGTGGAATGCGAGCCTCAAACCTCGGAGTTCGACTGTTTGAAGGCGAAGCGCGAGCCTCACACCATGGAATTCGAATGTTTGAGCGTGGAGCTCGCGCCTCACACCGCGGAATTCCGCTGTCGAAGTGGAGAACATGAGGGGCAGGCCGGCGAATTTGCAGCTACGTGGGCGCGCTATGGACGTTCACGATGTCGGATTGTCGAAGGTGTATGAAAAGACCTCACCTGATCGACGCGGCGGGCGAAGAAAGGGTTTTGTGACTCTGTATCCGAGTTCGAATGATGTAGTCAAAAGCATGAGAATCGGATTTCGGACCAGTCCTATATGCTGCTGAGTTATAACTCGACTAGTTAGGGTGGCGCTTGGCCCTTGCGGCAGCTTCGCCCGGTCATGTCGTCGATGTGTATGGCTAGCGAACCGGCCGCGGGCCGGCGGGAGGCGTGAGGGATTGAAGCCCGAAGGGGCGCGACTGCGTAGCAGGCTCGATGCGCAGCACGAATTCCCGGCACGCCAAAGGAGCACGGTCGATGCGGACGAAAGCGAAGCCGGGCGCACGCGCGACACGCAACGTTATCGTCGTTGCGGCGGCGGTCGCGTGTCTGATTGTGATCGGGCGCATTACCGGCATTCTGGTCGATTGGCTGTGGTTCGGCTCGATCGGCTATGGCAGCGTGTTCTGGACGGTCTTCTGGGCGAAGCTCCTCGTCTTTGCCGCCGTGTTCGCGGCATCGGCTGCGGCGGTCGCGGCGTCGGGCTTGGTTGCGCATCGCTATGCGAGCCCCGTCGGTGCCATGCAGGTGATCGGCGCGTCCGAGGACGCGCCGCCCGACCTCACCGAACTGGCGAGCCGGATCGCGCCGCGCGTTCCGTGGCGCATGGGCATTGCCGGCGCAGCCGTGCTGATCGGGCTTTTCATTGCCGCGAGCAAAGTGTCGAATTGGGACATCGCGCTGCGCTTTCTTCACCAGGTGCCCTATGGCGCGCGCGATCCGATCTTCGGCGAGGACATCAGCCTCTATCTGTTCTCGCTGCCGGTCTTCATCACGCTCAAGAACTGGCTGCTGCAACTGCTGTTGGCCTGCACGGCCGTTGCGGGCGCCGTTTATGCGGTGCGGGGAGACATCGAGTTCGGGCCGGCGCCGCGCTGGCTCTCGCCTGCCGCCGCGGCGCACGCCTCGGCGCTGCTCGGCGGGTTCTTCGCGCTGAAGGCGTGGTCCTACGTGCTCGACCGCTATCTGCTGCTGTATCGCGACAACGGCGTCGTGGCCGGGGCGAGCTATACCGACATCCACGTCGAACTGCCGGTGCTGTGGCTGCTGATCGGAATCGCCGCGGCAGCGGCCGTTGCGTCGTGGATCAACATGCACCGGCGCGGCTGGCGGATTCCCGCCGCCTCGGCGGTGGCGCTGTTCGGCAGTTCGTTTGCGCTCGCGATCGTCTACCCGGCGCTCTTCGAGCGCTTCTACGTGAAGCCGAGCGAGCTGCAGCTCGAAACACCCTATATCGCGCACAACATCGCGCTGACGCGGGAGGCTTACGGCTTGTCGAAGATCGAGGTCAAGCCGTTTCCGGCCGAGGAGGGGCTCAGCCTCGCGTCGCTCGACGCCAATCGCGCGACCATCGACAACATCCGCCTCTGGGACGTGCAGCCGCTCATGAGCACCTACGCCCAATTGCAGGAGATCCGCACGTACTACAAGTTCTTCTCGGTGGACATCGACCGTTACCGGCTCGATTCGGGCTACCGGCAGGTGATGCTGTCCGCGCGCGAGCTGGACCCGACGCTCTTGGCCGCGAACGCGCAGACCTGGGTGAACCTGCATCTGCTGTTTACGCACGGCAACGGCGTCGTGATGTCGCCGGTGACGGAGAAGTCCGCCGAAGGATTGCCCTCGCTCTATCTGCAGGACATTCCGCCCGTCGCCACGGGCGGGCCGCTCATTCGCGAGCCGCGGCTCTACTTCGGCCAGGGCGGGCAGGACTATGTGATCGTGAAGGGCAGCACGCCCGAATTCGATTACCCGAAGGGCAAGGACAACGTCTACACGCGCTATAGCGGGCGCGACGGCGTCGCGATCGGCGGCGTCGCGCGGCGCACGCTCTTTGCGTGGCAGCTCGACGATCCGAACATCCTGTTGACCGGCTACATCACGAACGAGAGCCGGATTCTGCTCCACCGCAACATCCAGGACCGGGTGCTGACGATCGCGCCGTTTCTCGCGCTCGACCACGATCCCTACATCGTCGCAAGCGGAGGGCGCCTGTACTGGATTCAAGATGCGTACACGACGAGCCGCTGGTTCCCGTATGCGAAACCCGGCCTCGCCGACGGCTCGAACACCATCCGCAATTCGGTCAAGGTGGTGATCGACGCGTACGACGGCACGGTCGATTTCTACGTCAGCGATCCCGCCGACGCGATCCTGCGCACGTACCGGCGCATCTTCCCGAGCCTCTTCAAGCCGCTCGGCGCGATGCCGCCGGACCTGCAGCAGCACATCCGCTACCCGGAAGACTTGTTCCTGATCCAGGCGCAGCTTTATCGCGCGTATCACATGGACGCGCCGGAGGTGTTCTACAACCGCGAGGACCTGTGGCAGTTCCCGCGCGAGCTGGCCGGCATCGACGACGGCAATGCGGCCGCCGGCGCGCCGATGACGCCGTACTACACGATCATGCGGCTGCCCGGTGAATCGAAGGCCGAATTCGTGCTGATGCTGCCGATGGTGCCGAGCCAGCGCGAGAACATGATCGCGTGGCTCGCGGCGCGTTGCGATCCGCCCGAGTACGGCAAGCTCGTCGTCTACAGCTTCCCGAAGGAAAAGCTCGTGTTCGGGCCGTTCCAGATCGAGGCGCGCATCCAGCAGAACACCGAGATCTCGCAGCAGATCTCGCTGTGGAACCAGATGGGCTCGCGCGTGATCCGCGGGCATCTGCTCGTCGTGCCGATCGAGAACTCGATCCTCTACGTGTCGCCGCTTTACTTGCGCGCGGCCTCGGGCCAATTGCCGGAGCTCAAGCGCGTGATTGCCGCTTATGGCGACCGGGTCGTGATGGAGGAGACCTTGAGCGAGGCGCTGGCGGCCTTGTTCAAGGAGACGGCGCCGGCCGCGGCGGCGTCGCCCGCCGGTGCGTCGGGCGCCGTGTCAGGCGCGGCCGACGCACAGGCGCGCGATGCGCTCGCCCACTACCATCGCGCGCTCGAGCGGCTGAAGGCCGGCGATTGGAGCGGGTTCGGCGCCGAGCTCGATGCGCTCGGGCAGTCGCTCGAAGCGCTCTCCGGCGGCCGCGGCGGGCAGGGCCGGCCATGAGCGCGTTGCGCCGCAAAGGCCGCCGAACCTTCCATCTGTAAGGCCAGTCCGGCTGTTCGGCAAATTGCCCCCCGACCCGAAACCAGTAAAATACGCCGCGACTCGTGCGATCGGACTGTGCGCGGGTGGCGGCGCGTCCCACGCCTGCCGGTCGAGCGCGCAAGAACCGTCTGCGCGCCCATTTCCAGCGCACGCCCGCCATCCCGTTGATCCGATTCGCCTTTTTTGAACTTTCAACGGATTGTCCACGCAGATGTCCACACAGCCTGTGGACAAACCGAACCGACGGACCCCAAGAGAAGTCATGTCCACGAAAAAGCCAAGCGCTGCCTACAGCGAAGCGTCGATCAAGGTCCTCAAGGGCCTGGAGCCGGTCAAGCAGCGGCCCGGCATGTACACGCGCACCGAGAATCCGCTGCACATCATTCAGGAAGTCATCGACAACGCCTCCGACGAAGCCCTCGGCGGCTACGGCCGGCAGATCACGGTGACGCTGCATGCCGACCACGCCGTGTCGGTCGAAGACGACGGCCGCGGCATCCCGTTCGGCCTGCATCCCGACGAAGGCGTGCCGGTCGTCGAAATCGTTTTCACGCGGCTCCATGCGGGCGGCAAGTTCGACAAGGCCGCGGGCGGCGCCTACACGTTCTCGGGCGGGTTGCACGGCGTCGGCGTGTCGGTGACGAACGCGCTTTCCACGCGGCTCGACGTCACGGTCTGGCGCGACGGCAAAGTCGCCGAGATCGGCTTTGCGAACGGCGATGTCGTGAAGCCGCTCGAGACGCGCGCCGCGGCCCGCACCGACAAGAAATCCGGCACGCGCGTTACCGCGTGGGCCAATCCCAAATACTTCGATTCGCCGAATCTGCCGCTCGCCGAGCTGCAGCGTCTGTTGCGCTCGAAGGCGGTGCTGCTGCCGGGCGTCGAAGTCGTGCTCGTCAACGAAAAAACCGGCGAGCGCCTAAGCTGGAAATACGAAGACGGCCTGCGCGGCTACCTGCTCGAAGGCATGGCCGGCAGCGACCTCCTGATTCCGCTCTTCGAAGGCGAGCGCTACGCGGAAAACTCGCGCTCGAACGAAGACACCTTCGCCGAGGGCGAGGGCGCGGCGTGGGTCGTCGCGTGGAGCGAAGAAGGGCCGCTCACGCGCGAGTCGTACGTGAACCTGATTCCGACGCCCGCGGGCGGCACGCATGAAGCGGGCTTGCGCGACGGTCTCTTTCAGGCGGTGAAGAGCTTCGTCGAGCTGCACAACCTGCAGCCGAAGGGCGTGAAGCTGCTCGCCGAAGACGTGTTCACGCGCGTGTCGTTCGTGCTGTCGGCGAAGGTGCTCGATCCGCAGTTCCAAGGGCAGATCAAGGAGCGCTTGAACAGCCGCGACGCGGTGAAGCTCGTGTCGGCGTTCGCGCGTCCCGCGCTGGAGCTGTGGCTGAACCAGCACGTCGAGCACGGCAAGAGGCTCGCCGATCTCGTCATCAAGCAGGCGCAGGCGCGCACGCGCGCGGGCCAGAAGGTCGAGAAGCGCAAGAGCTCGGGCGTGGCCGTGCTGCCCGGCAAGCTCACCGACTGCGAATCGACCGACATCGTGCGCAACGAGCTGTTCCTCGTCGAGGGCGACTCGGCGGGCGGCTCCGCGAAGATGGGCCGCGACAAGGAATACCAGGCGATCCTGCCGCTGCGCGGCAAGGTGCTCAATACGTGGGAGACCGAGCGCGACCGGCTCTTCGCGAACAACGAAGTGCACGACATCTCGGTGGCGATCGGCGTCGATCCGCACAGTCCCGACGACACCATCGACCTTTCGAACCTGCGCTACGGCAAGATCTGCATTCTCTCGGACGCGGACGTCGACGGCGCGCATATCCAGGTCTTGCTGCTCACGCTGTTCTTCAAGCACTTCCCGCAGCTGATCGAGCGCGGCCATGTGTGCGTCGCGCGGCCGCCGCTCTTTCGCGTCGATGCGCCCGCGCGCGGCAAGAAGCCCGCGCAGAAGCTCTATGCGCTCGACGAAGGCGAGCTCGAAGCGATCCTCGACAAGCTGCGCAAGGACGGCGTGCGCGACACGCAATGGACGATCAGCCGCTTCAAGGGTCTCGGCGAAATGAGCGCCGAGCAGCTGTGGGACACGACGATGAACCCCGACACGCGCCGCCTGATGCCGGTCGCGCTCGGCGAGCTCGACTACGATGCCACCGTTTCGCGGATGACGATGCTGATGGGCAAGGGCGAAGCGGCGTCGCGCCGCAGCTGGCTCGAAGAGAAGGGTAACGAGGTGGAAGCGGATATCTGAGCGACGCGGTTTGTCAGCGCCGCGGCTTTCGCCGAAGCGCCCCACCTGAACACGGACACGAATTTCGATGGATCAACAAGACGATCTCTTCGCCGCGCCGGCCGTGCCGGACAGCGATTCCCTGACGCTCGGCAACTACGCCGAGCGCGCCTATCTCGACTACGCGGTGAGCGTGGTCAAGGGCCGCGCCTTGCCCGACGTCTGCGACGGCCAGAAGCCGGTGCAGCGCCGCATTCTCTTCGCGATGAACGAGATGGGCCTCGCCGCCGATGCGAAGCCGGTGAAGTCGGCGCGCGTCGTGGGCGACGTGCTCGGCAAGTACCACCCGCACGGCGACCAGTCGGCCTACGACGCGCTCGTGCGTCTCGCGCAGGACTTCTCGATGCGCTATCCGCTCATCGACGGCCAGGGCAACTTCGGCTCGCGCGACGGCGACGGCGCGGCGGCGATGCGCTACACCGAAGCGCGCCTGACGCCGATCGCGAAGCTGCTGCTCGACGAGATCGACCAGGGCACGGTCGATTTCATGCCGAACTACGACGGCTCGTTCGAAGAGCCGAAGCTCTTGCCCGCGCGCCTGCCGTTCCTGCTGTTGAACGGCGCGTCCGGGATCGCGGTCGGCTTGGCGACGGAAATCCCCTCGCATAACCTGCGCGAAGTGGCCGCGGCGGCGGTGGCGATGATCCGCCATCCGAGCAAGCTCACGCACGCCGAGCTGATGCAGCTCATGCCGGGGCCCGACTTCCCGGGCGGCGGCCAGATCATTTCGAGCGAAGCGGAAATCTCGGCGGCCTACGAAACCGGGCGCGGCAGCCTCAAGGTGCGCGCGCGCTGGAAGATCGAAGACCTCGCGCGCGGCCAGTGGCAGCTCGTCATCACCGAGCTGCCGCCGAACGCGTCGTGCCAGAAGGTCCTCGAAGAAATCGAGGAATTGACCAATCCGAAGGTCAAGCTCGGCAAGAAGACGCTGACGCCCGAGCAACTGCAGATGAAGCAGACGCTGCTCGCGCTCGTCGACGCCGTGCGCGACGAATCGGGCAAGGACGCGCCGGTGCGGATCGTGTTCGAGCCGAAGTCGCGCACCATCGACCAGACCGAGTTCGTCAACTCGCTGCTCGCGCACACGAGCCTCGAATCGAACACGTCGCTGAACCTCGTGATGATCGGCGCCGATGGCCGGCCGCGCCAGAAGGGGCTCGTCGAGATCCTGCACGAGTGGGTGGGCTTCCGCCTCGCGACGGTCACGCGCCGCACGCAGCATCGCTTGGGCAAGGTCGACGATCGCATCCATATCCTCGAAGGGCGGATGATCGTCTTCCTGAACATCGACGAGGTGATCCGCATCATCCGCGAAGCGGACGAGCCGAAGGCCGCGTTGATGTCGGCGTTCGGCCTTTCCGAGCGGCAGGCGGACGACATCCTCGACATTCGGCTGCGTCAATTGGCGCGGCTCGAGAAGATCAAGATCGAGCAGGAGCTCGAAGCGTTGCGCACCGAGAAGGCGAAGCTCGAAGAGCTGCTCGGCAGCGAATCGGCGATGAAGCGCCAGCTCATCAAGGAAATCGAAGCCGACGCGAAGCAATACGGCGACGAGCGCCGCACCTTGATCCAGCAGGAAAGGCGTGCGACGTTCGAGGCGAAGGTCGTCGACGAGCCGGTGACGGTCGTCGTCTCGCAGCGGGGCTGGGTGCGCGCGCTCAAGGGCCACGGGCTCGATCCGGCCGGCTTCACGTTCAAGGACGGCGACGGCCTCTACGCGGCGTTCCAGTGCCGCACGCCCGATACGCTGATCGCGTGGGGCAGCAAGGGGCGCGTCTATTCGGTCGCGGTCGCGACGCTGCCGGGCGGACGCGGCGACGGCGTGCCGGTCACGTCGCTGATCGAGCTCGAATCGGGCACGCACCTCATGCACTACTACGCGGCGCCGGCGGAGCAGGCTTTGTTGCTCGCATCGAGCAACGGCTTCGGCTTCATCGCGAAGGTCGGCGACATGGTGAGCCGCGTGAAGGCGGGCAAGTCGTTCATGACGATCGACGAAGGCGCCGCGCCGCTCGCGCCGATGCCGATGCTGCCGAATGCGCAGCAGGTGGTCTGCCTGTCGAGCGGCGGCCGCCTGCTCGTGTTCGGCGTCGACGAGATGAAGACGCTCTCGGGCGGCGGACGCGGCGTCACGCTGATGGCGCTCGACGCGGACGAAAAGCTCGTGCAGGCCCTCGCGATCAACGGCGCGGGTGTCGTGCTGGTCGGCACGGGGCGCGGCGGCAAGGCGCAGGAAGAACGGCTCGCGGGCGCGGCGCTCGAACCGCACGTCGGCAAGCGCGCCCGCAAGGGGCGCGCGCCGGATACGAAGCTCAAGGTCGGCGGGCTGCGTCCGGTGCTGGCGTGATGATCGCGTGATGCCGTCGTGAGGCATTCGTGACATCAGCGCGGCGCACAATGAACTGTGCGCCGCGCGAGCGGTCGAACGCCCTCGACGCAGCGGTCCAGACTGTTCGCAAATCGTCCCGCATACCCCCGTAGTCCAATAAATCGAAGAACTGAAAGGAAGGCTCACCATGTCCAAAGCCATCGATGTCGCGTTGTTCCTGCACTTGCTCGGCGTGGCCGTGTGGGTGGGCGGCATGGTGTTCGCGAATTTCTGCCTGCGCCCGGCGCTCTCCGACTTGTCGCCGCAACTGCGCTTGCCGCTCCTCGAAGCGGTGTTCGCGCGCTTCTTCAACTGGGTGGCGGGCTCGGTGCTCGTGATCCTGCTCTCGGGCGGCTTCCTCCTGATGCAGTTCGGCGGCGCCCATGCGGTGTGGCCGCTGCACGCGATGGCGGCGCTCGGCATCCTGATGATGCTGATCTTCGGGCACCTGCGCTTTGCCGTGTTTCCGCGCATCCGCCGCGCCGTGCAGGCGCAGAAATGGCCCGACGGCGCGCGCGCCGTCGGCACGGTGCGGCGCCTCGTCATCATCAATCTGGTGCTCGGGGTCGTGACGGTGGGACTGGCGGTGCTTTCGCGCGGGTTTTAAACGGCATCGCGATCTTTCCATCAACTGATCGCTGGACCGCATTCGCGCCGTTATTGTCGCTTTTCGCTCCCGAATCGGCCGCCCGGCGCGTGGCTCGTACGGGACCGTTTGCCCGCAGGCGCAAACGGCACGCCCCCTTCGCAAGCGTTTCCTAATCCCCCGCATATGACGGCTTTGCCGGCTCCCCGTCTTTTTTAGACAAACGGCCGGGAGCGGTCGGAGCGGGGACCCATTCCGGCGTCTCGGTGCCATCGAGTATGGCGCGCACGTGTTCAACCGTGCGGACTCTTGTTTCGTTCAACTTGTTGATCATCCGTAGATGATCAACCCCTTTCCATAGCCTGCCGCTCACCGGCAGTCGACCCCTTGCGGATCTCGCTTCACGCAAGTTCGCGTTGAGCCGGTGACGCAACGCGATCGCCGCAATCGACACGCCTGGCCCTTGGCACGCCGCGATCACCTGAGCCTTGAATTCGCGTGACTTTTGCCATTCACGGGACATCACCGGATGGCGACGTGTTGCACTTCAGATTTGAGGCCGCCGCCTTTCAGATTGCATTGAGGATTATTTGCCAGCGATTGCTGCGCTGAAAGAATACGCCTCATCCGTCAACTAGGCGGCTAACGGTGGACACCAACACCGGACTGCTTGCCCGGATATCCGTTGTGGCAGTTCCTGTCATTTTTCGTTGCGAGGCGCCGTCTTATGTGGCGCGCTGCCGGGTGTGCCCTCCAACGCACGATCCAATTTACATTTGCAAGGACACGTTTGATGGCTGATTTGAAAACCTCTCCGAAGAAGCTCGCGAAAATCGTGGCCCCCGGCCTCGCGCTCACGCAACTCGCGGCGGCTGCGATGCTGCTGGCCCCTGGTGCCGCGTCGGCACACGGGACGCTGGAATTCCCGCCGAGCCGGGAATACGTCTGCTACGGGGGGTCTGATAGTAAAGGATGCGAAAAGTTTGGCACCCAAAAATATGAGTGGCGAAGCAATCTTCAAAGTTCAGCTGGAGGCGACCATACCGGCGTGGTTCCCGATGGGACACTCTGTGCAGGCGGCAAGGGCGGCGCCTGGGCGGCACTGAATATGACTACGGAGTGGAAGCGCACGGTCATCACCCCAGATGCGAACGGCAATGTTACGTTCAAGTACAAGCAAACCGCTCCGCATGCGACTGCATATTTCAAGAGCTACATTACCAAGGATAGCTACGATTTCAGCCGTCCGCTTCAGTGGAACGATCTGCAACTGATCGGCGAGGTTGGCAAGCAAGGCGCCGAATCCTCGACGAATATGCCGGTCAAGATTCCGGCGGGCATGACGGGTAAGCGGATTGTCTATAACGTCTGGCAGCGCAGTGACAGCCCGGAGGCGTTCTACGCCTGCGCCGACGTGGAGGTGACGGGCACTTCGTCGCCATGGAAAGACATCGGCGATATCCGTGGTGGTAAGAAGGACGTCGGAACTGTCTTGTCGCTGCGTGTCTTCGACAAGACGCGCGGCAGCGATCTGGAAAAGCACAGCATCACCATTGACGCCGGCAAGACCGCTGCCTCCGAATGGATCTATGCCCTGGCCAAGGACGTAAACGCAAAGTCGCAAAGGGTCAAGATCGGCAAGATGGGCACTGACGGGCAGATCACTCCCGTTAAGGCGGCCGATGGGAACGACATCTTCGGCAATGGCAAGGAGTACAACTTTGCCATCGACGCGACCGATCCTGGCAGCGACAACGGCGGTGGTCACCTGCCGGGCAGCAACCAGCCGCCTGTCGCCAAGATCAGCGGCCCGGCAGAGGTTGACTCCAGTGCCGCGGTCACCCTGTCCGCCAGCGACTCGACCGATCCGGACGGCGACACGCTGACCTTCGGCTGGACCGTCCCGGCCGGCATCACTGCGACCAAGAACGGCCCGACCATTTCCTTCACCGCGCCGAAGTCGAACGAAGCGAAGTCGTACACGTTCACCGTTACGGTCGACGACGGCAAGGCGAGCGCGAAAGCCAATCACACGGTCACCGTCAAGGGTTCGCAGTCCGGCGGTGCCAATAACGCGCCGAAGCCGGTGATCGACGGCCCGCGCGAAGCCAAGGCAGGCGAAATGTTCATGCTGTCGGCCGCGATGTCCAGCGATGCCGATGGCGACAAGCTGTCGTACGAGTGGAAGTTCGACGCCGCCGAGTTCACGATGAACAGCGGTACGAACAAGGCGGTGACCGTCATGCTGACGCCTAAGGCGGTCTCGCAGGACTCGGTGTTCCCGATCACCCTTTCGGTTTCGGACGGTAAGACCACCAAGTCGCTCAAGTACAAGTTCACCGTCAAGAAGGGGGCTGCGGGCGACCTCTAGTCGTACCAGGCGGGCAAGGCCTACAAGGGCGGCGAGATCGTTCAGCACAACGGCCGCGCCTGCGAGTGCAAGGCCTTCCCGGCCTCGGGCTGGTGTGGCCAGGCTCCTGAAGCCTATGAACCGGGCAAGGGGCGTGCATGGACTGATGCCTGGACTGCCGAGTAAGGCGTCACTGCTGTAGCCGGGGCATCGTACCCGCCGCGGGAAGCGGCGGGGCCCCGTATGGGAATGAGCGCAATCCACGCCTCGTTCCTGGCGAGGCGGCCGCAGTATGCCGGCCGCCTCCTTCTATCCGATCCCAACCAGGGCGCACGCGACATCGTCGATGCCGCGGCTGCGCCCGCAAGCGCATCCATGCGCAGCGCGCGGGCGCATTCGAAGCGGGGACAAATTCCAGCGTCTCGGTGCCATCGAGAATGGCGCGCACCTGTTCAACCGTGCGGACTCCTGTTTCGTTCAACTTGATGATCATCCATAGATGATCAACCACTTTCCCTAGCCTGCCGCCCACGGGCAGTCAACCCCTTGCGGGTCTCGCTTCACTCCAGGCTCACCATCTCGTGGAAATGCAGCGAAAACCTCCCGTCCACGCTCATCCGCCGTTGGGAAGGCGAAGTTTCGCCTACACAGGCTAATTTAGGAATTGTCCGATTGTGCGAGGGGCGGCGTCGTTTGGAGAATGGCATGCCACGAGGGGCTAATCCTGCGTGTAGCGCACACAGGAATCCGAAAATTTATTCTGGAATATTGGGAATGCGAAATGAATTCGAGGGTGGCGCGGAGCGGAACTTGACGCCGGCGGCGGCAGTGTTGCTCGCGGTCCATCTCATGAACGGTGCGTCGGCGCAGGCGCAGCAGGTCGTGGCGGACGGCGTGTCCATCAGCGTCGATGCCGCTACCCCGATCGTCGTGCGCGGCGTCGACGGTCCGGGCGGTTACGGGGTGTGGGCGCGCAACGGCGGCACGATCACCGGTTCGGCCGATATTTCGATGCACAGCGGGGGAAGCCGCGATGTCGACGGCATAGCCGTCGTGGCCGACTCCGGCGGGACAGTCGATCTGGGCGCAGGCCTGCGCGCCGTCACCAGCGGCACGCTTGGCCACGGCGTCTCCGC
This sequence comes from Trinickia mobilis, assembly GCF_017315705.1. Lineage (GTDB taxonomy): Bacteria > Pseudomonadota > Gammaproteobacteria > Burkholderiales > Burkholderiaceae > Trinickia_A > Trinickia_A mobilis. Next base: position 61,614 of record NZ_JAFLRF010000024.1, read on the forward strand.
GAGCGGCGGCGGCAGTTCGGTGTCTGCAAACGGCATTGCGCTAACGATCGGCGGAGACTTTGCCTATGGCGGATACGCGATGGCGGGCGGGGCCATCACCTTCGGCAACGGGACGATCGGCACGTCGGGCCGGTTGGCCCATGGTCTTGTGGCGGAGGGCGCCGACAGCTCGATCGTGGCAACGGATATCGGCATTTCGACCACGGCACCCAACGCGAGTGGCATACGTGCCGAGTCCGGCGGCGCGGTCACGCTCCAGGGCGGCTCGGTGAATGCCGTGAACGGATATGGCCTGTATGTCGACGGAGCGGGCAGCCGCATCGTCACCGGGAGTAGCGCGGCCGGCGAGTCGACGCGGATCGCGGCGGGCCCGGGTTCGCTGGGCGGCGTCTACGCGACCCAAGGCGGTTCCGTCAGCCTCGACGGCGGAGCGGTCGCGACCGCCGCGGATCAGGCGAACGGCCTGTTCGCCTTCTTGAAGAATGCCGAGATCCGCGCCAACGACACGATCATCGAAACCTCGGGCAGCTGGGCAGCAGGCGCCCAGGCCAACAACGACAGTCTCGTCTCGCTGACGGGCGGCTCGATCCGGACCTCGGGTGCTTATGCATTCGGGCTGTATGCGATCGGTTCCGGCTCGACGCTGACGGCCAGCGGCACCGTCGTCGCTACGTCCGGGCAAAGTGCGATCGGGGCCTACACGCTTGCCGGAACCGGCATGATGCTCGACCAGGTGTCCATCGTGACGAGCGGCCGCAGCGCTCACGGTGCGGCCGTCGATCGGGCGGCCGGCACGGTCGGTCCGGACGGCAGCGCCGCGAGTGTGCTGGACATCTCCGGCGGCTCGGTCACGACCGCCGGCAAACAGGCGCACGGCCTGCTGTCTGCCGGCAACGCGATTCTGAATGCGAACGACGTGGCGGTTATCACGACGGGCGACGGCAGCCGCGGCGCGGCGGCGCAACTGGGCGGTACGGTGAATCTCAAGGGCGGCTCCGTGAGCACGGCTGGCGCGGGCGCCGGCGGTCTGTTCTCGGCTGGCTTGATGAACGGAACGACCTCCGGGGCCGAGCTCAATGCAACTGGCGTCAGCGTCACGACGACCGGGGCGGGGGCCGCCGGCGCCGAAGTGCGCGGGGGCAGCGCAATCCGGATCGCCGACAGCCAGGTGCTTACGCTGGGGGCCGGGGCGCCTGCGCTTTCCGCAACCGCCTACGATAGCGGACCCAGCACGGCGGCGATCTCCAACAGCACGCTCACCGCGGCAAATGGAGAGGGTATCCGCGTGGCGGGCACGACGCTGAACGCCACCGTGTTGCAATCGAAGCTGGCGGGGGGCAGCGGCAACCTGTTCGTCGTCGCGAGCGATGCAAATGGCGCACCCGCGGCGCTCAATCTGACAGCCGACCGTTCGCAGTTGAGCGGCGCGGCGTTCACGCAGGCGGGCAGCACCGCGAACCTGTCGCTCCACGGGGCCTCGGTTTGGACGATGACCGGCCCGTCAGCGCTGTCCGAGCTGACACTGGATGGCGGCACGTTGCGCTACGGCGCCGCCGCGCCGCTCGGCACCGCGTCGCCGATCATGCTCGGCGCGGCAGGCGGCACCGTCGATACGAGCGGCTTCGACGCAGTGCTCGATCCATCGATCACGGGTTCCGGCTCGTTCACCAAGGCGGGCGCGGGCACGCTCACGTTGGCGGCTGCGAATACGTGGAGCGGCGAAACCACGGTGGCGGCCGGGACGCTGCGAGCAGGCGCGGCCGGCGCTTTCAGCCCGGCGTCGGTCTTCACTGTCGACCATGCGGCGGTCCTCGACCTGAACGGCTTCAGCCAGACGGTGTCCGGGCTGCGCAACGCGGGTTCGATCCGGATGGGCAGCGTGCCGGGCACCGTGATGAAGTTGTCCGGCGATTACGTAGGCCATGGCGGCGCGATCGTCATGAATACGGTGTTGGGCGATTCCTCGTCAGTCACGGATCGCCTCGAGGTTCAGGGCAACACGTCCGGAACGACCGGCATTCGGATCAACAACGCCGGCGGTCTGGGCGCGCAGACGACCGGCAACGGGATCATGGTCGTGAAAGTCGACGGCGCATCGAACGGCACGTTCGCGCAACTTGGCCCGCTGAGCGCGGGTGCCTACGAGTACACGCTTTACAAGAACGGAACGGGGAGCGCTGCCGAGGACGGCAACTGGTATCTGCGTTCGACGCTCGAAGATCGGGATCCGGCGCACGAGCAAGAGCAGGCGCAGGAGCAAGAGCAGGGGCAGGGGCAGGGGCAGGGGCAGGGGCAGGGGCAGGCGCAGGCGCAGGAGCCGGGGCAGGAGGTGCAAGGCCGCTCAGCGCCGCCGCCGGCCTACCGCCCTGGCGTCGCCGGCTATTCGGTCATGCCGCTCTTGAACGTCGAATACGGCTTTTCGACGCTCGGCACGCTGATGCAGCGCGTCGGCGACGTGCCGGGTGCCGTGCAGCCCGCGAGCGGCACCCGCAATGGCATCTGGGGCCGGGTTGGCGGGCAGAACCTCGAGATGCAGGCGACGGATCGGTTTTCCGGCAGCAGCGCGACGTTTTTCGCGCAGTTCGGCAAGGACTGGACGTTTGCCGAGCCGCGGGACGGGGGCAGCACGCACGCGGGCGCCACCGTGACGATCGGCTCGTCGTCGGCGGACTTTGCCGACCGTCTGCGCAGCATGGCTGCTCGAGCGACTTCCACGGGATCGGCCGAAACCCAGGCGCAGAGCGTCGGCGGCTATTGGACCCGGTATTTGAAAGACGGCACGTACTTCGACAGCGTGGCCCAGTTGACGCACTACCGCAATCGCTACAGCGACAGCAATGGTGTCGGGGCGAGCCAGCATGGCTTCGGGGCGGCGGTTTCGCAGGAAATCGGCAAGCCGTTTCAGCTGGCGGCTACGCGCGTCGCAATCGAACCGCAAGCTCAGCTGATGTACCAGTATCTGAATCTGCAGGGATTCGGCGACGGCATATCGGACATTTCGGGTACCCGCACGCAGGCGCTGCGCGGGCGGCTCGGGTTCAGGCTGCTTAGCGCCGACATGCAGAACGAGTCGCACACCAGCGCCGCCACGCCGTACTTCACGGCGGACCTGTTGCATGACTTCCTCTCGCCGGGGCAGACGACGGTCGGCGGAACGGTTATCGGCTCGAGCCCCGGGCGGACGTGGTATCAGTTCGGCCTTGGCGTGACCGTCCAGTCCGGCAAGCAGTCCGAGCTGTACGCGAACGGGACCTATTCGCACAGCGTAGGCTCCGCATACCGGCAAAACGTGTACGGCCAGGCGGGCTGCAGATATCGTTGGTAAGCGAAGCGGAACATCCTAAGGGCGCTTCCTTCGGGGCGTCCGGGGTTCCGCGGTGCATCATCCAGGCCACGATCGTTTAAGATCGTCCGCCAGTAGAACGAACTTCTGGATCGATGCGATGAATCTGCGGTTTCTCGAAACGTTTCTCTGGGTCGCACGGCTCAAGAGCTTCAGCCTTGCGGCCGACAAACTGTGCGCGACGCAGGCCTCCGTGTCGAGCCGGATCGCCGCGCTCGAAGCCGAGCTCGGCGCGAAACTCTTCGTACGCGATACGAAGGGCGTCGCCCTCTCCGCCGAGGGCGCACGCATCCTCGGCCACGCCGAACTCGTCGTCGACACGGTCGCCGCGTTGCGCGCGAGCCTGCAGACCGACAATCTCGCCGTCGGGAAAATGCGGGTCGGCGCCATGGATACGGTCGTCCATACCTGGTTCGTCGATTTCATTTCCGAGCTGACGAGCGTGTATCCGAACCTCGAAGTCGAGGTCACCGCCGACACCGCGTTGAATCTCGGCGAGCAGTTGCTCAAGGGTTTTCTCGATGTCGCGTTCCACACCGACTTGTTGCGCAGCGAATCGGTCTGCAGCGTCGAACTGGCGCGGTATCCGATGTGCTGGATCGCAGCGCAGTGCCGTGCGCCGGGTCTCGATGCGTTCGACCATCTGGGCAAGCAGCGGCTCGTGACGTTTTCGCGGCATTCCCGTCCGCATCAGGATGTGGTTCGGCTGCTTCAGCAACACGGCATCGAGACGAGCGGCATCAGCTGCGTCAACTCGGTCGCCGCGATGACGCGGCTCGTGCGCAACGGTTTCGGTGTTGGCGTGATGCCGCCGCTCCTGGTGCGCGACCTGCTCGCCCAGCAGCGCCTGTACGTGCTTGACGGCTTGCCGCTGCCGCCGCCGATGCCGATTGTTGCCGCGTGGCACGTCGGCGCGGGCATCGAATGGCCGGAGCGGATCGTGCGGGTCGCGCAGCGCGTGGCTCGGCGCTATGGCGCCGAGGCCGGGCCGTAGTATGGATTCCGCGGCGCTTCATCCAGGCTGCGTTTCATTAGGACTATCCCGTATACCTCCCGCCGGACCGGCCAACCCGCGGCCGCGAAAGCGCCGCGCGGCGGGCGTTTGCAGCTCATCGGATTTTGCTATGGCCGAGGGCCAAGTTTTCTAGTTGGACGCTGGATTTCGCGGTGCGGAGAATCGCCGCTCTCGCTCTCGCAGCGCCTGGGGCGAGACCACGCAAGGGCCCGTGACTCGGGTCCGCGACGCTGGCACAGACCAGCCAGCCGCATCCCACCATCCAGCAGGAGCATTCCGTATGACCCACGACACGCATGCCGACCACGCCGCCCGATCCTGGCAATTCTGGGTCGACCGCGGCGGCACCTTCACCGACATCGTCGGACGCCGCCCGGACGGCCGCCTCGTCACGCACAAGCTGCTGTCCGACAACCCCGCACGTTATCCGGATGCCGTCGTCCAGGGCATGCGCGACCTGCTCGGCATCGATGCCGGCACGCCGCTGCCGCAGGACCGCATCGAGGTCGTGAAGATGGGCACGACGGTCGCGACCAACGCGCTGCTCGAGCGCCGCGGCGCGCGCACGCTGCTCGCCATCACGCGCGGGTTTGCGGACCAGTTGCGCATCGGCTATCAGGAACGCCCGGACATCTTCGCGCGGCACATCGCGCTGTCCGAACTGCTGTACGAGCGCGTCGTCGAGATCGACGAACGCGTCGACGCGCAGGGCAACGTGCTGCAGCCGCTCGACGTGGACACCGCACGCACGGCGCTCGCGCAGGCGTTCGCCGACGGCATCACGTCGATCGCGATCGTGCTGATGCACGGCTACCGCTATCCGGCGCACGAGCAGCGGCTCGCGCGCGTGGCCGCCGAGATCGGCTTCACGCAAATCTCGCTGAGCCACGAGGTCAGCCCTCTGATGAAAATCGTCGGGCGCGGCGACACGACCGTCGTCGACGCGTATCTGTCGCCGGTGCTGCGCGACTACGTGGGCCGCGTGTCGAGCGAGACCGGCGCGGTGCGGTTGATGTTCATGCAATCGAGCGGCGGACTGACGGATGCGGACCGCTTCCAGGGCAAGGACGCGATCCTGTCCGGGCCGGCGGGCGGTATCGTCGGTGCGGTGAAGACCTGCGAGGCGATCGGCATCAGCAAGGTGATCGGCTTCGACATGGGCGGCACGTCGACCGACGTCACGCACTACGACGGCGCTTACGAGCGCGTGTTCGAAACCCAGGTGGCAGGGGTGCGCGTGCGTGCGCCGATGATGCATATCCACACGGTCGCGGCAGGGGGCGGGTCGGTCTGCAGCTTCGAGAGCGGCCGCTTCAAGGTCGGCCCCGAATCGGCGGGTGCGCATCCCGGGCCGGCCTGCTATCGCAACGGCGGCCCGCTGACCGTCACCGACTGCAACGTGATGCTCGGGCGGGTGCAGCCCGCCCGCTTCCCGCACGTCTTCGGGCCCGGCGGCGACTTGCCGCTCGACGTCGAGATCGTGCGCGCGAAGTTCGACGCGATGGCCGGCGACGTGCACAAGCAGACCGGCCAGCGGATGTCGCCCGAGGAGATCGCCGAAGGCTTCCTGGCGGTCGCGGTCGACAACATGGCGCAGGCGATCAAGACGATCTCGGTCGAACGCGGCTACGACGTCGCCGAGTACACCGTGTGCGCATTCGGCGGCGCCGGTGGTCAGCACGCGTGCCAGGTCGCCGAAGCGCTTGGGATGCGGCGCATCGTGCTGCATCCGCTTGCCGGCGTGCTGTCGGCGTTCGGGATGGGCCTCGCCGACCTGCGCGCGATGCGCGAGTCGGCGGTCGAGGCCGAGCTCGACGATGCGGCCGCCGCCGCGCTCGACGCGCGCTATGCGGTGCTCACGGACGAGGCGCAGCGCGACATCCTCCAGCAGCGCGTGCCCCGCGAACGGGTGCGTACCGAGCGCACGGCGCGCCTCAAATACCGCGATACCGACTCGGTGCTCGACGTGCCGTACGGCTCGGCCGCGGCGATGCGCTCGGGATTCGACGAGCGTCATCAGCAGCGCTTTGGCTTCGTCATGGAGGGCAAGCCGGTCGTCATCGAATCGATCGCGGTCGAGGCGATCGGCACGATGTCGCAACCGGCGTCGGCCGAAATCGACGTGCCGCGCTCGACGGCGGCCGCGCATGAACAGGTCGAGCGCGTGCGCGTCTATCGCGACGGCCAGGCGCGGATGGTCGCGCTGTATGCGCGCCGGGATCTCCACATCGGCCAGACGCTATACGGTCCCGCGCTGATCAGCGAGGACATCTCGACGATCGTGCTCGAACCCGGCTGGCGGGCGACGGTGCTCAACGACCGGACGCTGCTCTTGTCTCGTGCCGAGGAAGCCGTCAAGGACGCGGGCGCCGCGATCATGACGAAGCAGCATCCGGTACGCCTGGAAATCTTCAACAACCTGTTCATGTCGATCGCGCAGCAGATGGGCACGACGCTCGAGAAAACGTCGTACTCGGTCAACATGAAGGAACGGCTGGACTTCTCGTGCGCGATCTTCGACCACGCCGGCAACCTGATCGCGAACGCGCCGCATATTCCGGTTCACCTGGGCTCGATGAGCGACAGCGTGCATGCGGTGATCGCGCAGCATGCGCAAACGCTGAAGGCGGGCGACGTGTTCATGCTGAACGTGCCGTACAACGGCGGCACGCACCTCCCGGACATCACGGTCGTCACGCCGGTGTTCGATCGCAGCGGCGCGAGGCTGCTGTTCTATGTCGCCGCGCGAGGCCATCACGGCGATGTCGGCGGGATCACGCCCGGCTCGATGCCGCCGAACAGCACGACGATCTTCGAGGAGGGCGTATTGCTCGATAACGAGCAGATCGTTCACGGCGGAGTATTCCTCGAACAGAAGGTGCGGGCGCTGTTCTCCGCGGGACCGTATCCGAGCCGAAACGTCGACCAGAACATCGCCGACCTGATCGCGCAGATCGCCGCCTGCGAGACGGGCGCGAGCGAGTTGCTGCGCGCGGCCGACCGCTACGGCGCAGAGGTGGTGCTCGCCTACATGCAGCACGTGCAGGACAGTGCGGAAGAGGCCGTGCGGCGCGCGATCGGCGAGCTCGCCGACGGCGAGTTCGCGTACGAAATGGACGACGGCGCGATCGTGAAGGTGCGCGTGACGATCGACCCTGCGGCGCGCAGCGCGATTGTCGATTTCACCGGGACGAGCGAACAGCGGCCGACGAACTTCAATGCGCCGCGCTCCGTCTGCAAGGCCGCCGTGCTGTATGTGTTCCGCACGTTGCTCGACGACGACATTCCGATGAACGAGGGTGTGCTCAAGCCGATCGATATCCGGATCCCGGAGGGTTCGATGCTGAGCCCGGTGTATCCGGCGGCTGTCGTCGCGGGCAACGTCGAAGTCTCGCAGACCGTCACCGACGCGCTGTACGGCGCGCTCGGCGTGATGGCAGCGTCGCAGGGGACGATGAACAACTTCACGTTCGGCGACGAGCGCCACCAGTATTACGAGACGATCGCGGGCGGCTCGGGCGCGGGCTCCGGCTATCACGGGACGGCGGCTGTGCAGACGCACATGACCAACTCGCGGATGACCGATCCGGAAGTGATCGAATGGCGTTTCCCGGTGCTGGTCGAGCAGCACGCGATCCGCCGGGGCAGCGGCGGCGCCGGCGAGTTCCGGGGCGGAGACGGTGCGGTGCGGCGGATCCGCTTCGTGCGCGCGATGACAGCGAACATCCTCGCCGGCCACCGGCGCGTGCCGCCGTTCGGGCTGCGGGGCGGCGCCGACGCCGCGCCCGGCCGCAACTGGATCGAGCGCGCCGACGGCAGTGTCGAGACGTTCGCGGCGACGCACACGGCGACCGTCCAGCCTGGCGACGTGTTCGTGATCGAGACGCCGGGCGGCGGGGGCTTCGGCCGAGCCTGACGTGAGGCAGCCGGCGCTCGCTTGCTGGCGCGCCGGTGGTTTGCGCCGGCAGCTTGCACCGGGGCCAATGACATCGCATCGCGGGCCGCTAAATTCGGCGGTGCCGCCTTTCTCGTCGAGCGGGATGCTATGGACGCCATCGTATTGTCGATATTTCGCCAGTTGCCCTGTCAAGCGTTAAGCGACATGTCCGGAGGAGCGGCCAATCAGGCGGCGCAAAGCCCGTCTGCGCAGGCGTCCGGCGCACGGGATAACACTTAGCCACCTTTCGTCGTTTATGCCGGCCGCTGGCCTGGGATTGCGTGCGTGGCCGGGCGCAGCCGTAATGGTGTTGTTGGACTTTCTGATGGGTGTTTTCAGGCAGGTTCCCACGTGACCGTTACGTTCATGAACGCGACGAAGCCGCGCTTTTTGCCGCTTTCATTGCGCCACTGTCGATCTGTCGTGAGATCCAACAGAGGGCTGATCGACTGCTGGGCGGCGCGATCGATCTGGATGATGGGACGGTCGCCGGGCGTCGCTGTCAACTGTTGGTCGACGATGCGATAGCCCATTTCGCGCAGCGCCCGAGTGGCGGTGTTCATTGCCGTGAGGCGCTGCCGCAGTCTTGGGTTGAATACTCGGAACAGATCGGATTCTGAAGCCATGAGTGGTCATCCTTGTCATAGGTTCAAGTCATTCGCGGTCGGGAATTTTCATCGCGGTGCGCCAACTTTTCCGCTCGGTTTCACCCTCGCCGGAAAGTTTCCTTTTGGCGTTGCCAAGCGTGCTAGGGGTGATGACGCGCACGTCGTCTTCCCACTTGGGGTTGAGCGGCACCTGGTAATGATGGTTCTTGGCCACTTGAATCAGGTGAGCCAAGGCTTTCTCGTTCTCGACCAGCACCACTTTGTCCAGGCCGCCCATCTCGATCGGAAGGAAGAAGGTGGCCGGATAGTTGGCCTGCGGGTCTGTCGCCGGGCTGGTGGCGTCCATGTTGTGGTGGACCACTGCCGGCCCTCTTTGCGGCCGTGGTTCCGGCCCTTCCTGTTCCTCATCCCGTTGCCGCCACGTACGGCCAAGCGCCTTGTTGAGCCTCTTGATCAGATCCATCACACGTTTGGACGCGTTGCCTTCGTGCTCGTGCTCGGCGTTGTAGAACTCCGCTGGGTCCTTATAGTACGTGCGCAGCGGTTCGGGCAGCGCATCGACGCCCCCGCGCTTGAACAAACCGTAGCTTTCCATGCGCGCCTTGAATTCGTCATGCGACGTATCGGGAACCGGCAGCCTGTCTGGCGGGCCGTAGTTGCTGATGTGCGGCGCCACCAGCAACAGGTCGTAGTCGGCGGTGATCGCTTTTCCGGTGGCGGGGTCGCATAGGACGTCCAATGGCTTGCCGTCATGTTCGATCCTGTACATGCCCTTGTCCGGGATGGCCGTGAATGTATAGTCATTTCCATCGTGGCCCCGAGCGGAAATGGTGAGACGGCCGTCCTTTTCCTGTTGCAACGTGATCAATCCTTCCGCCCTCAGATAGTCAATGCGTTCCCGGCTGATCGACAACTGTCCTGCCACCGCATGCGGCGGCGCATCGGGCTGATTCGCGGGCGCAGCCAGACTCTCGCGCACCTTTTCGTTGAAATTCTCGATTGCATCCGGGCGGCCGTTGAGTTTGCTGAACGTCTGATCGACCGCAATGAATCCATTCATCGGTCCCCAGTTCGAACTCTTGCCTTTGATGTGGAAATTCTTGGTGGGATAAGCCTCGGCGATGAGCTGCGTGGCCTGTCGTTCGATCGGGCGAAACGCGATGATCTGGTTGGTCTCTTCGGCCACCTGCTGAAGTATGGGCAAGTGTTCCGGCACGATGCCGGTGCGGGCCTTGACAGCATCCAGACCGGAGACGATGCCGGGCGGGGGCGAATCTCGTCCGGCGGCCTTCAATTTGAACGGTTCATAGGCATCGCGCCGGACATCCCATCGATCGGCGGTCTTGTCGAAGCGCACCGGCACGCCGGCGGCATTCTGGATCAGGTATTCGTTTCTTGGCTCGGTGCGATATGTGTGGTCGTCGATGCGCCATGTTTTGCCCTGGGCATCGTAGTGCACCGGATAGTGACGGCCGTACAGCGCGATGTATTTCTGGCCGTCGGCTCCCGACTGAAGACCGTCCGTCCCCTTCTCGGAAAGCGGCTCGCGCGGCGCTACCGCCCACTGCGGCGCAATCGCCGAGCGCCAGCCGGCGCGTTGTCCGTCGCGCACGATCGGCATGCCGGGTTCATGCGGCCGCCGCGGGTCGGTCAGTTCCCAGCGGTTCCGGCTCCTTGAGTGGCGCACCCGTTGCCAATTGCCGTCGACCTTCGCGAACTTGCCGCCGTCGGGAATCGTGTGCATGCCGCGCCCGTCGGTCTCGGCCCCTGCGCCAAGCAGCGCCGCCGCAAGCCGCTCTTCTTCGAGGTCGGGCCGCAGCACCCGCCCGGCGGCGCCGGTGCGCATGTTTTTCGCATCCACGACAGGCGCCGGGCCGTCGTACGGCAACATCTCTTGCAGGCGCACGACGACCACGCCGGAGTCGATCGGAGGCAGGGGCTGTTTCTGCTGCGGGTGCCACATCATGCGCGAGGCCGGTGGTGGCGCGCTCGCTTCGAGCTTGCGCGGCGTCGCCCGCGTGATCGACTCGATACGGAATCGCGTGCCCGCCGCGAAGACCCGGCCGCTTTCGTCGCGCGCGCCGGCGGCGAGGGCACCGGCAATGGGACGCGCCGAGCGCCCATGCACCACGAAAAGCAGCCGCGCATCATTTTTCGCGCGCGCGCCGGTCGTGACCTGATCGGCGAGGACGCGCCTCGCATGCTTGCCGTCGGCTGTCGCCGACAACGGCATCTCGCCATTCGTCACGATGTCGCCGGCCTTGAACGCATCGAGCAACCCAGGTTCGCCGACGGCGATGAGCGGCTTGCCATCGGCAGGCTCGGCTGGAATCTCGTACAACGCGTCGCTCAGGTCGACATAGCGGCGCAGTTGATCGAGCGCCGACCGTTTATTGAAGGTAGCGTCGCGCGAGTTGAAGATGGCCTTTTCGTTGTTCATATCCAGCGGTTTGCCGAGCAACGGGTCGGCGGCGACGAACCGGTGCACCGCTTTTCTCTGCGCGCCGGACAGTGCGTCGGACGCGGTGTCGTAACGTTGCCGGTATGGCTTGTCGAATGAAAACCCGTGCGCCGCACGGCCCCACTGCACGACACCCAGCACTTCGTTCAGCTCGGGCAGGACAGCGTCGCGCGGCGCGTCTGGCACGGCGGTGTTTTTGACCTCGAAGCGGCCGGCGGGGCCTGTCGTAGGAAAGTCGATAGACACCGACAGCGTGAGGTCCGCTTCGAGCGAGCGCGGCGACCATGTCTTCGCAACGCGATCGTATTCGACTGGAATCCGGTAAGCGCCCGGCATGTCGGGCGGCGGCTCGATTCGCCAGGTATGGAACGCCGGGTCGTGACTGACTGGGTAATGGCGATTGCGATACGTGATGAAGGTGTCGAGCTGTGCGGTGCTGATCCCGTTTTGATCAGGTGGCCCCGGTTTATTGCGCGGCTCGGCCGCGTAATGCTCGGGGATGACGGGCTGCGGGGATCCGCTCGCCGGCTTGTCGAGCCACACGCCCGGGTCGTCCGGCCGCGCGGGGTCGTAGGCCTCCATCCGCTCCGCAGACTCGTGCCGCACCGCGTAGCGTGTGCCGCCGAAGTCCATGTACTTCACGCTGCCGACGGTCAATGTGTTGCCGGATCGACGCACGCTGGGAAGATCACCGCGGCTGAACCCGAACGACAGCAGACCTTTCAATTCCGCATCGGCATCCAGCGGCTTGTTCTCGACCGCATCCGCGAGACGGCCCGCGACCTGGCCCGCGAGTTGCGGCACGGCGAACGGCGGAAGAAAGCCGGCCAGCATGTCGACCGTCTGGGCGATGCGTGCGATCTGATCGCGCAATTGCGGTGCGATCGGGCCGCAATGCGTAAATAGGTGGGTTTCGACGATGGCTTGGGCCGGACGCGTCAGCAGCGACTCGACGGCGCGCAGCCAATTGCCGCTCTGTTGCCATTCGGGCAGGCTGTCTTGGGCGATTGTCATACCTCGGGAGCGCTCGCCGGGTTTGCATACCGAAGCCATGCCGGCCATTTGCCCATAGATGACATTGGCCACGTAACGAGGCGGACGTCCCGCGCGTTGGGGTGTTTGCGCCATTTGCGTGGGGTCCGCGATGACGCCCGGCGCGGGTTTCGCGTGGTTTTCGCGAAACCATGCGCGGAAAGGCGAGTCGGGTTTTGTTTGCTGGATGTATTCGTCCCATGGCAGGTCTTCGTTGAGCAGGGCGCTCATCTCGCCGGTAGGGTCAGCGAGCGGCGTGGTCCCGTCGAAGACCTGACCTTCGTCGAGCAGGGCGCTCATCTCGCCGGTAGGGTCGGCGAGCGGGGTGGTCTCGACGAAGACCTGACGAAGCGATAGTGCAGACAGCTTCATGGATCACCTTTTTGTCTCCGGGATTGCGGCATTTGCCGGCGCTGCGCGCCTGCATCCGGGCTGCGACCTGCGACACGCGAGAAGGATCGGTAATCGTGATAAGTGCCGCGACGCGCCGCACGGGTTCCGCCGCCTAAGAATGCGTGCGTGGCCGGCAACCGAGGCATGCAAGGACTTGCCTGTTCCGCTTCGGATGCAAGCTGTCGAGATGGCGGTCCTCCGCGCTGGCCGCACGCCGCGCAACGGTTTCGTACAAGGCCAACTGTTCTTGCGCAACGGTGTCCGACTGAGCCGCCGTGGCGTAAGCGATGCGCTTCGGATACGGATAACCGGCTTCCTGCAGAATTCGATCGGCCAGCCAGACAACCGCGCCTCGGTTCCGATGAGCCAGGTCTTCGGCCACACCGCCACGCCGCGTAAGAATCTGCACCATCGCCTCGGTCAGCTCGCGGCAGCGCTCGATCTTGGCGATGCCCTCATTGCTCAGGTAATAAGCCGGGGCGCCGGACAAATGAACCGTCCTGGCCGTTTCGTCGACGCCGTGCGCGAATCGCGCGGCCACGGGATCGCCCGCGGCGCCCTCCGGCGGCAGCACGAATTTCCATTTGGCTTGACCCTCGCCCGGCGCACGCGCGCCGGCAAACGCATCGAACAAACGGCGAAACAGCTTGCTATTCCTATAGAGCTCGCCGTAAAAAAAATCGATGTGGCCAAGAACCTCCTTCGATCGAGGGCTGCGCCCCTGCGTATCGACCGCGGATTTGAACCCGGCTTCGAAACGATCCCCAAAATAAGGAACTTCGCCCGGTCGTTGCGTCGACGAGGCCAATTCCCCATGCATCGCGTCGACTTCCTTGACCGTGAGACGGTTTTCAACCGCTTCACCCAATATGCGGGTCTGTCTCACGGCTCCCGCCTGAGCATCGGCGATGCCGTCGAGGTAGCGGTTTTCCACCTCCATCGCGCGGGCTACCGTCTCCCAGTCGTAGCCAGGCCGTTCATGCGGCGGCAATGTTTTCGGCAGCGAGGCGTCGGTGGGCGGACGGCTATACATCACCTGCTGCGGAAAATCGTAGCCGGCTTCGCTCAGGATCTTGTCGGTGAGATAGACGATCGGCCCCCGGTTGCGCAGCGCGCGAGTACTGACTGGATCCCCTTCCTTGGTTAAGGCGTGAACCATCTCATGCAGATAGATTTGCTCGCGTTGCACTGGCTTGTACTCGACGCTGCTACCGATATAACGCTCCGCGGACAGCACGTCGTCGGGGGGGATTTCGATGACGGATTGCGCGAATTTCGTGATGGCGC
>NZ_JAFLRF010000024.1:75885-78381 GCF_017315705.1 Trinickia mobilis
GTCGAAGCGGGTGGCCGCGTCGAGCACCGAGATGGTGAAGTGCCGATCGAACAGTTCCGCAAACGGGCGCTCGTCGATATCGGCGGCGCGCGCCAGCAGCGGCTCGGTGGTTTGCACCGTGAAGCGTTCGGACAACTTGACGTTCATCACTTCGATCTCATCGGCGCGCATGCCGCCCTTCAGGCCGACCAGCCGCGAATAAAACTTTCCTGTGTCGCGATCGCGGTCGATGAGCGGGACGCCGTGCCGCCGCTTGCCGGTGAGCCAGTCGATCTCGTGGTACGAGCCGCCGCGATGCGCGACGGGGACGATGCGGTCTTCGTTGCGCAGATGCACGAGCGGATGGTTGCCCCAGTGGACATGGCTTTCGCCGTCGCGAACGCGAGCGGCCAGCGCGCGGTGCTCGGCGGGCACCTGGGCGTCGGGCAGCGCGAGATCGAACGGGTCGTGATCGGCGACGATGGCGGCGGGATCGGCGACGAGGTCTTCCAGCGGTATGTCCAACTCGTCGATGACTGCGCGGGCGCTGTTCATCGTGACGCGCTCGCCGGCCGGCAATCGCGCGGCCGTCGTAAGGCCGATCTCCAGACCTTCTTCGACGGCTTCGTCGCTGAAGCCGACGAAAAGCGCGTCCAGGCCAAGAAAGAAGGTGCCGAGAATCGCGCGCGTCGCATCCTGATGGCGAATGCCTTCCTCGATATCGTAGAGCGGGCCGATCACCGGGATGAAATCGATCAGGGTGTCCCAGGAGAAATCGCTTGGCTCTATCGGAACCTGATAGCGCTCGGCGATTTGCTTTGCCGCCGCGTCGATGTTCGGAACGGTCAACGGGGCTTGGCGCTTGCGGAGGTTTTCTCGGGCGGTGGCGCGTACCCAGGGGTCTTGATGCAGTCCCTGGTTGAATCGCTCCTCGTACGGTTTGAGTTCCTGCCGGGTATTGATTTTGTTGCCGCCGGGAAGCGTTTGCGTCCGGGAGGAAGCGAGGCCGCCAAAGGCCGCTCGCTGCAAAAACTCGTCCACCGGAGTGCCGCGTCTTTCAATCTGGGTTATCAAACCTCCATCTCCGTAATCGATGATGCTATACACGTATGTTCGCTGCAAGTCGGCGTCGCTCAAGCCATGGGTGCGCAGGATGTCGGCGGCGGCCGCTCGGCGATCGAACCGGGGGGGGGTGCCATACGACGCGCGCAATGCTTCGCCGGCATAGCGCAGCAGCGCGCGGGTTTTCGCCCGCCAGTCCTCTCCTTCGATCACTTCATGTCCCGCGAAGATCACGGTCCATGTATGGGCTCGCACTGTCTCTTGCTCGGAAGCGCGGATTTTGCCCGTGGCAATATCCCTGAGCTGGGCCTGTTTTCCCCGAAAAAACTCTTGCGCCATTTTCTGTTGTTGCGCCGGATCCGTCGGGATCAGTGTTCGTGGCAATTTCGTGAGCAAGAGTGGCCAGATCGTCGACAGATCGGCCTTTGCCCAGGCACGCGCTTTCCAATCTTTCCCGGCGATCTCCGCGCCGCGCGAATGCGCCAGATGAAGCGCGAACAACAGTCGCGGATGGATCGGATAGTGACGCTTCTCAGCCCAGTCTTTCTCTATTTTCTGGAACTGTTCAAGGAGGGCGCGATCGCTGTCGAAGCGCTTCGGCACGGGCTGGCCTTGATGCTCGAGCACGCGGATCGCCGTGCTGGCCAGCGAATGTTGGGGGGTACCGATACGGTATTGAGCGCTCTCTCCGATGGCCGCGAACTTCTCTTTCAGCAGCGCGGTTCTTTGCGCTGCGCTGAGTTCGGCCAATGCCGGAGCGCGATACAGCGCCGGCCGCTTGGCCAGATCGTCGAAATTCAGGTTGAACGCGTTGCGCACCGCGAAGCCGTCGAAATGGATATCGGTCTGGTTGCCGGCCAAGGCGAGCAGCGCATCGAGTTGCCTCTGCTTTTCCAGGTCGGAGGAGATCATCCTAAGGAATGGATTGCGAAGACGCGCTGGTATGTCTGGCCCATTGAGGAGACCGAAGCGCATGTCGCCATATTGGATGTGGTTGAACAGCAGGGCCGCTTCGTCCACCAGCCGCAGGTGCGTTGGGTCTGTGAGCTTGACGCCGTGATAGAAGTCGGCGGGCAGCGTTTGCCGATGCCGATGCAGCACGGCCGCCAGCGCTTCCAGCGGCCGGCGCGAACGCATGTTGATTTTGTCCGGATCGATCCAGCTCGCCAGGGAATATTGCAGGGCATAAAGGTAGACGTCGTTGACAGGGGCCGCGGGGAGCGATTCTCGGGCGAACAATTCCGCCGCGCGCGCCGACGCTTGCGCGTGGCTCGACTCAGGGAAAAAGGCCAGCAGTTCCCCCACAGACATCTCGATGTGCAGGATGCGGTCGATGCGAAGCGAGTGCGCGTCTTGCGATTGCGCTTCGCGCAGGTTGTCCTCGTTGGCCAGCACATCGGTCAGCGGTTGACGCAGATGCTTCAGCCGCGCGGCGGCCGCCGGTTCGGCGAGCCC
>NZ_JAFLRF010000024.1:78391-80573 GCF_017315705.1 Trinickia mobilis
ACGCGCTCGGTCTTTTGCCATTGGCGCAAGTTGATCCAGTCGGCGGGGGCGGCGGTGGTGGTGGTGCCGATTGGCGCGTGGGTGGCGGCGATGGGCGTGGGCGTCGCGCGCGACATCGCGTGTTTTGCGTTGTTTTCACGCACCCGTGTCCAGGCGCTCGAATTGGGCGTCGTTTGCTGGACGAAATCGTCGAACGGCAAGTTCTCGTTGAGCGCGGAGCCCATCTCATCCGGGTGCGGCGGGAGGTCTTCGACCCACTTCGCGACGGTGGAATGGAAATGCCGGCTGAACAACAACGCGCCGATGGTCAATGAGGACAGTTTCATGGATCGCCTTTTTGTCTCCGGGATTGCGGCATTTGCCGGCGCTGCGCTGCGTCCTGCGACACGTGAGAAGGAGCGCTAACCGTTACCCGTGCCGCGACACGCCGCACAGGTTTCGCCGCCTAGGAATGCGCGCGTGGCCGGCAACCGAGGCATGCAAGGACTTGCCTGTGCCGCTTCGGATGCAAGCTGTCGAGATGACGGTCCTCCGCGCTGGCCGCGCGCCGCACAACGGTTTCGTACAAGGCCAACTGTTCTTGCGCAACGGTGTCCGACTGAGCCGCCGTGGCGTAAGCGATGCGCTTCGGATACGGATAACCGGCTTCCTGCAGAATTCGATCGGCCAGCCAGACAACCGCGCCTCGGTTCCGATGAGCCAGGTCTTCGGCCACACCGCCACGCCGCGTAAGAATCTGCACCATCGCCTCGGTCAGCTCGCGGCAGCGCTCGATCCTGGCGATGCCCTCATTGCTCAGGTAATAGGCCGGGGCGCCGGACAAATGAACCGTCTTGGCCGTTTCGTCGACGCCATGCGCGAATCGCGCGGCCACGGGATCGCCCGCGGCGCCCTCCGGCGGCAGCACGAATTTCCATTTGGCTTGACCCACGCCCGGCGCACGCGCGCCATCAAACGCATCGAACAAACGGCGAAACAGCTTGCTCCTCGCATGGAGCCGGCCGTAAAACAACTCGATGTCGCCAAGAACCCCCTTCGATCGAAGGATGTGCCCCTGCGTATCGACCGCGGATTCGAACCCGGCTTCGAAACGATCCCCAAAATAAGGAAGGTCGTCCGGCCGTTGCGTCGACGAGGCCAATTCCTCGTGCATCGCGTCGACTTCCTTGACCGTGAGACGGTTTTCAACCGCTTCGCCCAATATGCGGGTCTGTCTCACGGCTCCCGCCTGAGCATCGGCGATGCCGTCGAGGTAGCGGTTTTCCACCTCCATCGCGCGGGCTACCGTTTCCCAGTTGTAGCCAGGCCGCTCGTGCGGCCGCAATGCTTTTAGCAGCGCGGCGTCCCTGGGCGGCCGGCTATACATCACCTGCTGCGGAAAATCGTAGCCGGCTTCGCTCAGGATCTTGTCGGTGAGATAGACGATCGGCCCCCGGTTGCGCAGCGCGCGAGTACTTGCCGGATCCCGTTCCTTGGTCAACGCGTGAACCATCTCGTGCAGATAGGCTTGCTCGCGTTGCGCCGGTTTGTAGTCGACGCCATTGCCGATATAACGCTCCGCGGACAGCACGTCGTCGGGGGGGATTTCGATGACGGATTGCGCGAATTTCGTGATGGCGCGTTTGTACGATCCGACCATGATCTTCCATACGGCGGGCGCGGCGGTCTCTGCACTGCTGTCCGCCGCGTGGTTGAACAGGCTTCTGAAGGTGGGGCTGTCCTGGTAGAGCGTGCCGAAGAAGGCGCGCGCATCGAAGCGGGTGGCCTCGTCGAGCACCGAGATGGTGAAGTGCCGATCGAACAGGTCCGCAAACGGGCGCTCGTCGATATCGGCGGCGCGCGCCAGCAGCGGCTCGGTGGTTTGCACCGTGAAGCGTTCCGACAGCTTGACGTTCATCACTTCGATCTCATCGGCGCGCATGCCGCCCTTCAGGCCGACCAGCCGCGAATAAAACTTGCCTGTGTCGCGATCGCGGTCGATGAGCGGGACGCCGTGCCGCTGCTTGCCGGTGAGCCAGTCGATCTCGTGGTACGAGCCGCCGCGATGCTCGACGGGGACGATGCGGTCTTCGTTGCGCAGATGCACGAGCGGATGGTCGTTCCAGCGGACATGGCTTTCGCCGTCGCGAACGCGAGCGGCCAGCGCGCGGTGCTCGGCGGGCACCTGGGCGTCGGGCAGCGC
>NZ_JAFLRF010000024.1:80811-85963 GCF_017315705.1 Trinickia mobilis
CCGCTGAAGCCGATGAAGAGCGCGTCCAGGCCAAGAAAGAGGGTGCCGAGAATCGCACGCGTCGCATCCTGATGGCGAATGCCTTCCTCGATGTCGTAGAGGGGGCCGATCACCGGGATGAAATCGATCAGGGTGTCCCAGGAGAACTCGCTTGGCTCTATCGGAACCTGATAGCGGTCGGCGATTTGCTTTGCCTCCGCGTCGATGTTCGGAACGGTCAACGGGGCTTGGCGCTTGCGGAGATTTTCTCGGGCGGTGGCGCGCACCCAGGGGTCTTTAAGCAGCCCCTGGTTGAAACGCTCCTCGAACGGTTTGAGTTCCTGCCGGGCATCGATTGTGTTGCCGCCGGGAAGCGTTTGCGTCCGGGAGCGAGCGAGGCCGCCAAAGGCTGCTCGCTGCAGAAATTCGTCAACCAGCGTGCCGCGTCCCGGGATCGGATGTTGCGATAACAGCCCACCGTCGGCGATGGTGTATGTGAACTGTTTTTGCAGGTCGGCGTCGCTCACCCCATGGGCGTGCAGGATGGCGGTGGCGGCCGCTCGGCGATCGAACCGGGGGGGGCTGCCATACGACGCGCGCAATGCTTCGCCGGCATAGCGCAGCAGCGCGCGGGTTTTCGCCCGCCAGTCCTCTCCTTCGATCACTTCATGTCCCGCGAAGATCACGGTCCACTTATCCGCTTGCGCCGCCAAGTTCGCGGAACGGGTGGTGGAGGTGCCGAGAGCGATGTCCTTGAATCGCATCTTCTTGTCCTTGAACCATCCCAGCAGCAATTCCTGTCGCTCTTCGGGGTCGGTAGGGATCGCCACTTCCGGCAAATGCCTTTGCAGGAGCTTCTTGGCTTCAGGCAGATCGGGCTTTGCCCAGGCACGCGCTTTCCAATCTTTCCCGGCGATCTCCGCGCCGCGCGAATGCGCCAGATGAAGCGCGAACAACAGTCGCGGATGGATCGGATAGTGACGCTTCTCAGCCCAGTCTTTCTCTATTTTCTGGAACTGTTCAAGGAGGGCGCGATCGCTGTCGAAGCGCTTCGGCACGGGCTGGCCTTGATGCTCGAGCACGCGGATCACCGTGCTGGCCAGCGAATGCTGGGGGGTACCGATACGGTATTGCTCGCTCTCTCCGACGGCCGCGAACTTCTCTTTCAGCAGCGCGGCTCTTTGCGTTGCGCTGAGTTCGGCCAATGCCGGAGCGCGATACAGCGATGCTCGCTTGGCCAGATCGTCGAAATTCAGGTTGAACGCGTTGCGCACCGCGAAGCCGTCGAAATGGATATCGGCCCGGTTGCCGGCCGAGGCGAGCAGCGCATCGAGTCGTTTCTGCTCTGCTCGGTCGGAAGACACCGCGCGAAGGAATTGCTCGCAGAGATGCATCTTTCCATCTGACCCGCCGTCGATTCCGGCGAGCATGTCACCGTGATACATCTGGTTGTACAGCAGACTAGCTTCGTCTATTAGCCGCAGGTGCCAGGGATCCTTGAGCGCGGCGCCGTCATAGAAGTCGGCGGGCAGCGTTTGCCCATGCCGGTGCAGCACGGCCGCGAGCAACTCCAGGGGGCGACGCTGGGACATCCGGGTTTTGGCGAGATCGACCCAGCTCGTGAGGGATTCCTGCAGCGCGTAAACGTAGATGTCGCTGACCTGCACCGGGGGGAGCGAGTCTCGCGCGAACAGCGCCGACGCTTGCGCCGACACTTGCGCGTGAGTTGGCTCGCGGTGGAAGGCAAGGAATTCCCGCAACTGCATCTCGATCTTCAGCAGACGATCGACGCGAAGCAGGTGGTTGCCTTGCGATTGCGCTTCGCGCAGGTTGGCCTCGTTGGCCAGCACATCGGTCAGCGGTTGACGCAGATGCTTCAGCCGCGCGGCGGCCGCCGGTTCGGCGAGCCCTTTCTCGCGCATCAGTAGCTCGATCATCGCGCGCTCGACTTTTTGCGGCTGGTCCAAGCCGGTCCAGTCAGCAAGCGTGTAGCCTCGGACCGTCGCGTTCGGTGCGGACGTCGAGCGCTCCTGCCGCTTGACGCGCTGTTGTCGTGGCCGCGCGGCCTGCGACGGCATCGGCAGCGCTTGCGCCATCGCGTGTTTTGCATTGTTCTCGCGCACGCGCGCCCAGGCCGTCGAGTGCGGCGCCGTCCGCCGGACGAATTCGTCGAACGGCAGGTCCGCATTGAGCGCGGCAACCGCCTCGTCGCCGGGGCCTGGCTCGGCATGGCTGAAGAACGGCCGGGCTGTGTCGTCAGGCTCGACCTGACCCGCTGGTGCGCCCGGGGATTCGTCCGTCTCGTTCGATGGCCGCAGGCGATCCTCGGTCCGCGTCGGCGCGTCAGGATGAAATGATTGGCTCGCCAACAGCGCGCCGATGCTCAATACCGGTAGTTTCATGGATCGTTTCCCGAGCGAAGCTTGCCAAGCCGGGCCGCAGCCGAGTTGCTGATGAGTGGCACGCCTGGCCGCGCGGGTTCCGCGAATCGAAGCCAGTGTCGATCAGGCGGGCTCGCTGTCATCGGGGAAGACGCCCTCGTCGTCCAGGTCGGATAGATCCAGATCGTCTCCCGCTGTTTCTTCCATCGTTTCGATCAAGTGATAAACGAGGGCGACCGCCGCATAGGTATCGGGGGGAATCGGGTCGTGGTCGACGCCGTGAGCGTGCAGCGCACGGGCGAGCCGCGGAAACCGGATGACCGGAATCCCATCGCGGCGCGCCTTCATCTGCAATTCGAGGGCAGCCTCGTCGGCGCCCCGGCAGACGACGAGCGGCACCGGCGTGTCGTGTTCCACGAAGCGCAGCGCCACCGCGAAGTGTTCCGGGTTCGCGATGACTGCGTTCGCGTTCAGGCGCTTCGACTGTTCGTCCTCGGCGGCCCACTGCATGGCGAGGCCGCGCCGGGCGGACTTGATCTGCGGATCGCCCTGGGTGTCCTTGTATTCGCGGCGCACCTCGTCATGGCCCATCCGCAGCGAGCGAAGTTGCAGCACGCGCTTGAGCAATACGTCGATGGCGGTGGGCAGCAGCATCGCCGCAAGCGCGGCCCGCACGGTGCTGCGGGTCAGCGAAAGCATCGCGTCGAAGGCGGAATCCGGGGTCGCGATCGCAAGCAAGGGTAGCTGCGGCAGCGCGTGCAGCACGCACACCGCGACCACCGCCCCGATGACGCCGAATTTCACGAACGACATCGCCAGTTCGGCGAGGGTTTTCGACGAAAAAAGGTTCTGGAAATACTTCGCGGGATTGAGGCGCTTGATGCCTTGTTCGAACGCTTTGGGCGCATAGACGAAGCCGACGGTGCTCCACGTCGCCGCCAGCACGGCCAGCACGGCGACACCGAGGATCGTGCCGCTGAACATCATGAACAGCGCGATTGCGTCTTGGCCAATCAGGGCGAACGCGGTGCCCGGCGCGGGGTTGGCGGCGTGTAAGAGGGCGGCGCCAAGCACGGCGGCGAAGCGGTCGCGGCCGTATCCGGCGACGGCGAATACGGCTTCGAACACGAGCGCGAGGGTGACCAGACTGAGTGCGTCGCGGCTGTGCGGCACCTGGCCTTCCAGGCGCGCGTCGTGTATGCGCTTGAGGGTCGGCGGAAGGGGTTTGTCGCTCATGGCACGGCGCTCACCGAAGGCGCGCGCAAGATCGGCGTGTGCAGGAACTCGGCGAACGGCGGCGCGTGCGCGTCGATCAGCGGTTCCATCGCACCCGTTTCCCGTTCCGCCGGTCAGCGTTCGGCTTCGCCGCGCCGCATGGGGCGTTCAAGTCAGTCAAGATCCATCGGCAAATTGGATGCGTCTCCGTTGGGCGCGTGTCTTCTGACGTGCTCGACGATCCGTCTGACGGAATTCTCGGTCAGCCCGTATTCTTCGCTCGCGTGTCTTACGCCCTCCTCACCGTCTTGGGCAATGTTGTAAATATCTATTCTGTCGTTCCGCGAGATAAGCGAGGCAGGGTAGCCATATCGCCCTGGATTTACGTCGTCATCAGCAGCGAGGTCATCGATGATGCTCTCCGGTATTTGATGTCGTCGAGCGAGTTGCTGGCGACTCCATCCGTTTCTGCCCTCTTGAAGAATCACTTCCCTGGTTTCCATGGAAAGGTCCGCAAGCGTTCTTTCCCGATTCTCGGTGCGAAGCACTTTTCCCTGATGCGCGATAATTCTAGGATCGTTCCGCCGTGCGTTGTCCGGGGCGTCATTTTTTTCTCGTCGCGCTTTGTCCAAGGCTTCATTTATTATTTTTTCGTCGATGCCATATTGCTCGGAAAGCTGTTTTGACGAGAATCCCCTATTCGATTCGGAAAGTAGTCGCGCCCTGTTTATTTGGCTGTAGTTTCGAGTTGATACGAGCCATGGGGCAGGCTTTGTTACGATCTCGGGATACAGGTCTGGATTGCTAATGATATGGTTTCTAAATTGACTCACCATTGAACGTGGGATGCGATATTTGGCGGCGAGCTCTTTCGCGGTGTACATTTTTGAAATATATTTCTTTGCTATTTCGATATCTCGATCGGAAAGGCGTGCAGGTCCTGGGTCGGGCGATGTGAGGTCAATAATATCGACATCGGCAGACCCGTGCTCGTGAAGCCGTTCCTGGTCGTTCAATATTTCCTGTATGATATTTTCGTCTGTCTTGTATTTTTTTGAGAGAGCGGAAATCGACGAGTCGCTATTTTTGAATTCCCTATATAGCATTTCCCTGTTGAGATGGCCGTAGTTTCCGTGTGCATATAGATAAGGATTGTTATTTTCAATGAAGCCTGGATATTGCGCGGAGTTTTTTTTAATTTTGTTTTTTGTTGCTTTTATTGAGTGATGTTTAAAGTTGTATTTTTTTTCTAGTTCCGGAGCTGTATAAAACTTCGAAAGATATTTTTTCATCATCTCCGTTTGTTCGGCGGTAAGATTACTCGGGCGGTCCTGGCCGCCGGGAGGCTCTACGGCTTGTTCTTGCGGCTGGTAGCGATTGAAGTCGCGTTCGAAGTCGTCTATGTCGAAGTCGGGCTGGTAGCGATTGAAGTCGCGTTCGAAGTCGTCCATATCGAAGTCGCCGGGAGCGGGTATCGGTGGGTTCCCATCGACGTTCGCGTCGCCCGGCTCCAACCTCGGGAGTTTAGGCGGGCGCGTCGGTCCGAGCGGATACCCGAGCTGGCCGTTGACCCGGTT
>NZ_JAFLRF010000025.1:0-51018 GCF_017315705.1 Trinickia mobilis
GCTCGCCGGCGTCGCCGATCACATTCGCCGTTTCTGGGAGCCGCGCATGCGGCGTGCGATCCTCGCGGCGCTCGATGAGCCGGACGCGGCTGCGTCGATGGCGCCGATCGTCAGGGAGGCGCTGACGAAATCGCGCGACGCGCTGACGCCGGCTGCTGCGGTTTGATGGGGTTCGACTGAAGCAACGCCAAAGCGGGAACGAAAAAAACGTGCGCCGGACAAGCCCGCCCTAGCCGTGCTCTCGCGTCCGCCCGAACCACATTTCGCAGTGGCGCAAGAGCGCGTTGCCGTCCGACGCCGGCCGGCCGCGCGCGCAAATATAACCGTCCGGCCGCACGAGATAGAACGCCGGCCGCGTGCGTCCATACGACTCGCTAAGCGAGGGCGCGCCGTCGCGGGGCGTTTCGGACACGTGCCAGATGCGCACCGCGCCCGGCAGCGCGCGTTCGAGATCCTGAGCCAGCCGGGCGAGTTCGGCGTCGAGCGCGGGCGCGGCGCGCGCCGGCGCGTCGAACGGCGTGTCGCCGTCCTGCTCCGCCGCAACCAACAGGAACAGCGAAAAGAACCCCGGGTCGTGCAAATCGAAGATGCGGCCAATGCCTGGCGCACGCCCGAGCGGACCGTCGACCACATGAACCAACGCATCAGGCGCCCGCTCACCCGCGCGCGGCCCGCCGTCGAGCACGCGTTCGAGCGAGAGCGCACTGCGCCGGTATTGCACCGACAACTCGCTGACCGTGAGCCGCGCCGCATCGCGCAGCGGCCCGAGCGTGGCGAGCACCGGCATCACGCGGTCGCGCAGCAATTTGAGCGGACCGTGTTCGGCTTCGGCCATCTGCATCATGAAGCTCGTTTGGCGCAGCACGTCGCGCTCGATCGGAAGACGCTCGGCCTGATACGTGTCGAGCAACTGATCGGGTGCGCCGCCCGACATCAGCCGCGCGAGCTTCCAGCCTAGATTGAACGCCTCCTGAATCCCCGTGTTCATCCCTTGCGCGCCGGCGGGGCTATGGACGTGGGCCGAATCGCCCGCGAGGAAAACCCGTTGCGCGCGCAACCGTTCGGCCATCCGGCTGTTCACGTGGAAATACGACGACCACGCGAGCGTATCGAGATCGAGCCGGCCATGCACGCGCCGCGCGGCAATCTGCCGGCATTCGTCGAGCGACGGCGCAGCCGCCGGCGATGCGATCGCCTGATGGGTTGCCGCGGCGTTCGCTTCCGCCGTCGTGCCGGCGACAACTGCGGCCAGCGACGGCGGGTTGTCCGCGATCAGACGATGACGCCCGCCGCCCAACGGAAACAGCCCGACGAGCCCCTCGCCCGACGCGAAAATATGAAACTCGTCGTCGGAGCAATCGGATACGGCCTGCAGATCCGCGAGCAAGAACGTCTGCTCGAACGTCTTGCCCGCAAAACCCACGCTGAGCAGATGCCGCACCGTGCTGTGCGCGCCGTCGGCGCCGATCAGATACGCCGCGTGCGCGATCTCGCTGCGGCCATCGGCATGCGACAGCACGGCCTCGACCCGCGACGCACCCGGCGTCATCCCCGTCAGCTCGACACCGCGCTCGACCGTCACGCCGAGCGTCGCCAGGTGCTCGGCCAATAGCCGCTCGGTGACGCTCTGATCGAGAAACAGAAGGTACGGATAGCGCGTCTGCAGCGGATCGAAATCGAGCCGCGCAAGCCGGTGTCCGTTCGAATAGAGATTGGCGGCCCGTGCGCGATGGCCGAGTTCGAGAAACGGCTCGACGATCCGGTGCTGCTCCAGCAATTCGAGCGTGCGCGCCTGGATGCCGATCGCGCGCGAAAACGGCGACGGCTGCGGCGACTTGTCGATCAACCGCACGGGAATGCGCGCCCGCGCCAGGCTCATCGCGGCGGCAAGCCCAGTCGGACCCGCGCCGACGATCAGCACTGGATGCGCGTTCGGGTGGACGTCGGCGCTCATGCGTGTCCTCCAACGGGCAACATCCAGCCAGTGTACGCCGCCCTCCCCGCTTGAGGCACACCCCCCCCGCGTCCCAAGGCCACTTCCTTCGGGGCGCAGGAAGTCCCCGTGGGGGACGGCCCGTAGCGGACGCCCGGATTACAGCGCTCCGTGCCCTCAATAGTCCCGGTGATCGAGCGAGCAATGATGCTCGCTCGTGCCGAGATCGACCTGCAGCGTCGCATGATGCATCGCGTACTGCTCGCGCAGCGTCCGCACGATGCCGTCGAGCACCGAATCGCCCGGGTGGCCCGCCGGCATCACGAGGTGCGCGGAAAGCGCGCTCTCCGTGGTCGACAGCGCCCAGACGTGCAGATCGTGCACGCCGGCGACGCCCGGCTGCGCCGCGAGGTAGCGCTGGATGCGCTGCGTATCGACGCCGGGAGGCACTGCGGCGAGCGCCATGTGCACGGAATCGCGCAGCAACCCCCAGGTGCCGTAGACGACCACCGCGACGACCAGGAGGCTCATGACCGGGTCGATCCACGTAAGGCCGGTCGCGAGGATCACGAGACCGCTCGCGGCCACCGCGGCCGAGATCGCCGCGTCTGCGGCCATATGCAGGAACGCGCCGCGGATGTTCAGGTCGTCCTGGTCGCCGCGCATGAAGAGCCACGCCGAGAAACCGTTGACGACGATGCCGATGGCCGCCACGACAAACACGTCGAAGCCCGCGACCGGCGCCGGATTCAGCAGCCGCTGAATCGCCTCCGCGACGATCGCGCCGCTCGCGAACAGCAGCAGCGCGGCATTGGCGAGCGAGGCGAGAATCGACGAGCTGCCGTAGCCGAACGTAAAGCGCGCCGACGGACGGCGCTTCGCCAGCCAGATCGCGCACCAGGCGAGCAGGAGGCCGAGCACGTCGGACAGATTGTGGCCGGCGTCGGCGAAGAGCGCAGTCGAGTGCGCGAGCACGCCGAAGACGACCTGCGCGACGACGATCGCGAGGTTCAGCGCGACCGCGATCGCGAACGCGCGTCCGTGACCCGGCGCGGGCGCGTGGTGATGATGGTGGTGATGTCCGCCGCCTGCGCCGTGATCGTGGCCGCCGTGCGAATGCGCCTGACGATCGTGGCTGCCGCCGCCGTGATCGTGGTCATGCGCGGGGTCGTGCGAAGGGGGTGCCGTCATGGTCGAGTCGTGGAAGGTTCGAGCGCTTCAGCCACGGTACCGCAGGATCAAGGCGTCGTCGCGACATCGGAGGGACGACCGTTCCCTTGTTATAGACCACGCGGGCCTTCGTCCGAAAGCGGGGGCGTCCCGGCGAGTGTGGGAGAATGCGGCGTTTGCCTGTCCGCATCTGCCCGTCATGGAACCCCTTTTTGACCGTGCCTACGCGGCCCACGGCGCAGGCCGGCTCGCCGACGCCGAGCGCGATTACCGCGCGGCGCTCGACGCCGATCCGGCCCACGTCGACGCGCTGCACCTGTTAGGCGTGCTGCGCCATCAGCAAGGGAAGCACGCCGAGGCGGCCGAACTGGTGCGCCGCGCGGTCGACTTGCGTCCGCACGACGCCGCCCTGCAACTGAACCTTGGCAACGCGCTGAAGGCGCTCGGCCAGCTCGACGGCGCGATCGAGCGTTTTCGCAACGCGCTCACGCTCGCGCCGGAATTTGCGCTTGCCCACTACAACCTCGGCAATGCGTACGCGGCCGCCGGCCGTCACGAAGACGCGCTGTTCGCGTTCGAAAAGTCGCTGCGCTTCAAGCCCGGCGACGCGTCGACCTTCAACAACCTCGGCAACGCCTTGCATGCGCTCGGGCGCCACGACGAGGCGATCGACGCGTTTTCGCGCGCGCTCGAGCTGCGCCCGCGGCATGCGGGCGCGCACAACAATCTCGGGATGTCGCTCGCGG
This sequence comes from Trinickia mobilis, assembly GCF_017315705.1. GTDB lineage: Bacteria > Pseudomonadota > Gammaproteobacteria > Burkholderiales > Burkholderiaceae > Trinickia_A > Trinickia_A mobilis. The sequence continues at coordinate 3,850 of NZ_JAFLRF010000025.1, forward strand.
CGCTCGCCCGGGCCGACGAGGCGCTCGCGCAATTTCGCGCGGCGACCGCCGCCGAGCCGCGCTTTGTCGCCGCGCACTTCAATCTCGGCAACACGCTCGATGCGATCGGCCGGCACGAAGAAGCGGTTGCGGCATTCGAGGCCGCGCTCGCGCTGCACGCGCCGTTTTCGCCGGCCCTGTTCGGGCTCGGCAACGCGCTCGCCGCGCTGGGGCGGCACGCCGAGGCGGCGCAGCGCTTCGAGCTTGCGGTCGGCCTCGATCCGACCTTCTGCCTCGCGTGGCTCAATCTCGGCACCGCGCACCATGCGCTCGGCGCGCACACCGCTGCGCTGCGCGCGTTCGACCAGGCGTTGCGGCTGCGTCCGGATCTCGCGTCCGCGCATATGAACCGCGCGCTCACGCTGCTCACGCTCGGCGATTTCACGCGCGGCTTGCCCGAATACGAATGGCGGCTGAAGGCGCTCGCCCACACGTCCGGCGCCGCAACGCCGCTGCCGCGCTGGCAAGGCGAGCCCCTGGATCAAGAAACATTGCTCGTGGAAGCCGAACAGGGCTTCGGCGACACGCTGCAATTCATCCGCTTCATGCCGCTCGTGCGCGAGCGCGCGGCGCTCGTCGTGCTGGAAGTGCAGCCCGAATTGCTGCCGCTCGTGGCGCCGCTCGCGGAAAAGTGGCGGATCAAGATGGTTGCGCGCGGCGCGCCGCGGCCGCTCGCGCACCTGCGCTGTCCGCTCCTCAGCTTGCCGTTCGCGCTCGGCATAACCGCCGACACGCTCCCCGCGCGCGCCCGGTACCTCGACGTGCCGAGGGACTATCAACGCCGCTGGCGCGGCTCGCTCGGCGGCCATGCGAAGCGCAAGATCGGCCTCGCCTGGTCGGGCCGCATTCAGGCGCGGGAGAACCGCGCGATCCCGCTGGCCGCGCTCGACCCGCTCTTCGCGCTCGAAGGCATCGACTGGATCGTGCTGCAGCCCGACTTGAGCGCCGACGAGCGCCGCGCTCTGGACACGCACCCGCGCGCCGTGTCGATTCATCGCTTCGACGAGCACATCGGCGATTTCGCCGACACGGCCGCCATCGTCGACCGGCTCGACGCGGTGGTGTCGATCGATACGTCGATTGCCCACCTCGCCGGGGCGCTCGGCAAGCCGCTGTGGCTGATGCTGCCGCTCGCCGCGGACTGGCGATGGTTCGTCGATAGCGACCGAAGCCCGTGGTATCCGAGCGCGCGTCTCGTGCGGCAGCGCACACCGGGGGCTTGGGAAGAGGTGATCGAGGCTGTCGCGCGCGAAGTGCGCGGCGCTTGACGCGCGGCGCGAGCCGCATGCATCGACGCCGGCGTGAAACCGCCGATGGTCGTCGCCAGGCGGTACGCGAGCGAAAAGCCGGCGGTCCGCACGTCCGACGGCATCTTCGCGTATTTACCCATTCGGCTCGCTGACAGCGAGCCGCGGCCAGGCAGTAAACTGGCCGCAATACGATTTTTCCATCGCTTTCGATGACACTCCCCGCGCCTATCACGTTGCGTCACGCGAGTCCCGCCGATGCGGGCCTCCTTGCTGCCATTCACGCGGCAAGCTGGCAGGCGACTTACCGGGGCATCCTGCCCGACGAATTCCTGGACGACCAGGTCGCCAACGAGCGCGCCGCGTTTTGGCACGAGCGGATGAACGCGCCCGACGACGGCCGGCGGCTCGTCCTGATCGCCGAGTTGGCGGGCGAGGCAGTGGGGTTCGTTTGCGTCGAGCGGCCGATCGGGTCGGCCTGGGGCGCGCTCCTCGACAACCTTCATGCGTTGCCGCAGCGCCAGCGGATCGGCATCGGCAAGCTGCTGATCGGCGCGGCGCAGGATTGGGCGCGTGCGTGCGGCGAATCGCAGATCCATCTGTATGTGCTCGAAGGCAATACGGCCGCGATCGCGTTCTACGAGCGCCAGGGCTGGAAGCCTGCGGGCAGGGAACCGGACCACATGGGCGGCATCGATGTGACCGCGCTGCGCTATGCGTACCGGTTGAGCTAAGCCGGATCGGCACAATGCGCGCTGCCCCTCTTAAACGCCCGTAAAAAAGGACGGTATGCGTTGGATCATGCGGCGCTTTGATTGCCCCCGACTCCCGCTCCGTTACTAAAACCAATTCAGGCTTTTTAGGACAAGTCTGATCGTCAGACGGACAGTGAACGAGCATCATCGGCTGCACATCGCGGAACTCTCTGTGCAGGCGTTTGCGAGCGCCCGTCTCGAAAGTGCCGCATCCCGATATCGTTGTATGCCACCGCTGTCAACACATCCGATGACGACCTTACCTCGCGCGGTCATTCGAGGCGCGCTCGCGTTGCCGAGAATGCGTCCCCTGGGCGATCCCACTCCGTCGTTTGGCAGCGAATGGCGATTCTCGCTGCCGCAAGTCGATTTTCGAGCCGACTTTCCCACGCTTTATGCGGCGGTTCTGGAAACCTTCTGCGTGAACCGGCGGTGGCAGACAGCCAAGCCGGACGCTCAGCGGACGGCGGAAAAGCCAACGCCCGCCCCGGCGCCGTCTGCCGAACCCGTCTCCACGGCGCCCAAAGCCGCCCCCATTTCTCCGGCGCCTCCGGTCCGGCCGATCGCGACCGCCATCCGTTCGACGCCGCGGGAGCGCAAGATCGGCGCTGCTTGCGCGCTGGCCGGCGCGGCGGTGCTCTCATGGATCGTGCTCAGCCACCTACCGCCAAGCCCCACGGAGCGGTACGCTGCCCGCGGCGGCGATGCCTCGCGCGGATCGACGGAAGGTCCCATCGAGCCCGCCGAGCCCGCGGTCCAGATCTCGACAGCTGCCGGCGCGCCGGCAACCATGGCAGCGAAGGACAAGCCCGCCACTGAACTGGCCTCGGCAGCTCCGCTGGAGCCGCTTCCGCAACCGAGCACCCACACGGACGAACACGCCCCGATGCCACGGCATCGCGCGGAACCGGCGGTGCGGCCAGAAACAGTGGTCCGCCGTCCGCCGCTCCCTGCGACGCTCCCGCCCACGGCACCTATCTACGCCGACCAACAAGCGGAGCGCGCCGCGGGCCAATCGGTCGCAGATGCATCGGCCGCGCAGCAAGAGACGTCGCAACCCGCCGCTCCCGCCGAGCCGGACTCAGAAAGCACGGCAGTCGCCGCAGCGAGGCCCGCAGCCGCCCCTGGCCGCCATGCCGCCGGTCTCCCCGGCTACGCAAAGGATACGACCTGGGTCAACCACGTCACGCATCGGCGCATCACCGATTCGCCGAACCAGTTCGGCATGTAACGCAGAGCGTCAAAGGCAAAACGGCTCGACCAAACGTCGAGCCGTTTTTTTGCGGCGGTGGCCTTATCGAGCGACAGAAACGGCCGCTCGACAAGGCCAGCCAGAACCGCGCCTAGAAGCGTGTTTCCCGCGCGACGCGCAGGAACGTGTCGAGCAGCGGCGTGCAGTCGAGCAGTTCCGGACCGCCCGCGCGATGGAACTCGGGGTGCCACTGCACGCCCACCACGAACGGCGCGCGCCGGTAGCGAACAGCCTCGATGATCCCGTCCGACGACGACACCGCCTCGATATTCAAGTCGCGGCCCAGCGTCTTCACGGCCTGGTGGTGAATCGAATTGACCACCGCTTCGCTCCGGCCGGGGAACATGCTGGCGAGCGTCGAGCCGCTGGGGAAGCGGACGGCATGGCGGTGCTGGTCGTAGTGCTCGTTGACGTGGACGCCGGCCGTCGGCACATCGGTCGCGATGTCCTGATAGAGCGAGCCGCCAAACGCGACGTTGATGAGCTGGCAGCCGCGGCAGACGCCCAGCACCGGCTTGCCGGACTCGACGAATTCGTGCAGCAGCTCGAGCTCGTACATGTCGCGCACGCGGTCGCCGGGCCATTCGGGGCGGCTCGAGGTCTCCGCGTAAGACTGCGGCGAGACGTCGGCGCCGCCTTGCAGCAGCAGGCCGTCCAGATGCTTCGCGTAGTCGCGCAAGCGGATGTTGCTCGGATGCAGCATTCCTTGATGGCCGACCGTCGGAATCATGAAGACGAGCACGTCGCGCGACATGACCCAGTGGGCGATCGACTCCTCCAGATACTGCAGCGTCTTGCCGCGCAGGCCCTTCGCGCCGGGCTCCGGGTGGAAGATGCGCGCCGATACGCCGATGCGCAGCGTGCGTTGCGTGATGCGCTGGCCGGCCCGGTCGAAGAGCCGCCGGGCGCGCGCCGCGACCGTGCGGCCCAGCACCGACCACGCCGAATCGGTTTGCCTCAGGTAGGCGGGCGGCGCGGCAGGCACCGAGCCTGGGGGCGGCGGGCGCGGCGTATCGAAATCCGGTGGCGCGCCGAAGCCGGGCGGCGGCGTGCCTTGACGCGTGGCGCTTGGCGGCGCCGCCTCGGGTTGTTCGGCGGGCGCCGGCTCCTCCGCCAGTGCGGCTGCCGCGTGATCCGGCACCTCCTGTGCCGCAGCCTCATGCGCGGCGCGCTGCGGGGCGGGATTCGAAGCCTGGGATTGACCGGTTGAAGCGGATGCAGAGCCGGGGCTACCGGCGTTGGGCGGCGTGTTTTCGCTCATGGCTTTAGGGCAGGCGCGCCTGGCACGCGAACGGTGGAGAGTGTCCCATTATCCGCTAGTGAGCGCGGCGGCCGCAAACGCGCGCTCCCTGCGCACCCGGGCCGCCCCGCCGCGAAGCCTTGCTCTACAATGCCAGCGACATCCGCCCACCCGACTTTCGAGACGACCCAGCACATGCCGGCGCACGCAAGCGCGCGTTTCGCCGCAACCGCGCCGCGCTGCGTACGGATCCCAACCGCCCCAATCTCATCGCCATGTCAGCCGACTTCACCCCGTTTGCCCCGCTCGCTCAACTCGCCGCCGATCTCGCCGCGGGCAAAACGACGAGCCGCACGCTCGTCGACGCGGCGCTCGACAGAATCGCCGAACCGTCGGGCCAAGGCTCGACCGTATTCATCGAGGTCGACGCCGACAGCGCCCGCGCCGCCGCGGACGCGCACGACCGCCTGCGCGCCGCCGGCACCGTACTCTCGCCGCTCGCGGGCATCCCGGTGTCGGTCAAGGATCTGTTCGACATCGAAGGCCAGGTCACGCGCGCCGGTTCGCGCGCGCTGGCCGGCGCCGCCCCGGCCGGCGCCGACGCCATCGCGGTCGCCCGGCTCAAGCGCGCGGGCGCGGTGATCGTCGGGCGCACGAACATGAGCGAGTTTGCGTTCTCCGGGCTCGGCCTCAATCCGCACTACGGCACGCCGCTCTCGCCGTACCGCCGCGACGTTCCGGGCGATGCGCGGGTGGCGGGCGGCTCGTCGTCGGGCGCGGCGGCATCGGTTGCCGACGGCATGGCCGCGGTCGCGCTCGGCACCGACACGGGCGGCTCGCTCCGCATCCCCGCCGCGATGTGCGGCCTGGCGGGCTTCAAGCCGACGGCCAGCCGCATTCCGAAGCAAGGCGGCGTGCCCCTCTCGAGTACGCTCGATTCGTTCGGCCCGATCGGCGTATCGGTCGCGTGCTGCGCGCTCGTCGACCGCCTGCTCGCCGGGCTCGAACCGCGCGTGCCCGCGCGCCGCCCGCTGGAAGGCGTGCGCCTCGGCGTGCTGAGCCACTACGTGACGGACGATGTCGAGCCTGCTGTGGCTGCGGCCGTCGATACCGCGCTCAAGCATCTCGAAGCAGCCGGGGCGATCGTCTCCGAGGTGCGCTTCGCGCCGCTCGACCGCTGGCAGGAAATCAACGGCATCGGCTTTTCGTCGATGCAAGCGTACGCGTGGCATCGGCCGCTGATCGAGAAGCACCGCGACATCTACGATCCGCGCGTGCTCGCCCGGATCCTGAAAGGCGAAACCGCCACGGCCGCCGACTATCTCGACCTGCTGGCCGAGCGCACCGCGCTCTTCGACGCCGCCCGGCACGCGCTATGGCAGCGCTTCGACGCGATCGTCGCGCCGACGGTGCCGATCGCTCCGCCGCGCCTCGCCGACCTCGAACACGACGACGAGACGTTCGCGCGCATCAATGCGCTCGTCCTGCGCAATCCGAGCGTGTTCAACGTGCTCGACGCGTGCGCGCTGTCGGTGCCGTGCCATGCGCGCGGCGACGCGCCGGTCGGGCTCATGCTCGCCGCCGCGCCGCATGCGGACGACGCCCTGCTCGGCATCGGCCTCGCGGTGGAACGGGTGTTGAACCCGATTCGCTGAGCGGCGCGGCATCTGACAAACACGCCGCCTGTGCGCGGCGCGGAGTCGAATTGCCGAGGTGGTGTTGATGCAAGAATTGCGTGTTCGAAAAGCGCACTAAAATCACCCGGTTCTACCCATTTCGAAATCAATTTTTCTCTCATGAACGACAACACCACGTTGCTGCGCCGCGAGCGCCGCCTCCTAGTCCTGCTGGGCCTCGTCTGCCTGGGCCTCCTGGCCGGCGCGCTCTACATGCAGTTCGTCAAGAACGAAGATCCCTGCACGCTGTGCATCATCCAGCGTTATTTCTTCGCGCTGGTCGCGTTCTTCGCGTTCTTCGGCGCGACGATGAAAGGCTGGCGCGGGGTCGCCGTGCTCGAGACGCTCATTGCCATCACCGCCGCGGCCGGCATCGCGGCGGCCGTGCGCCACGTGTACATCCAGTTGAACCCCGGCTTCAGCTGCGGCTTCGACGCGCTGCAGCCGGTCGTCGACAGCCTGCCGCCCGCGCATTGGCTGCCCGCCGTGTTCAAGGTCGGGGGCCTGTGCGAAACGGTGTATCCGCCGATTTTCGGCATCCTGCTGCCGGGCTGGGCCCTGATCGCGTTTGTGGCGATCTTCGTGCCGGTCGTCGCGAGCTTGTGGCGCCATCGGGCCCGCCGCGCGCTGTAGTGCTCGCCGGGGGCGTGCCCGGCAATCTCGCCGAGCCGTGCTTGAAGGCAGGATCCGGCCCCGGTCTGCGTGTAAACACCTAGTTTGTCTCCGCGCGCGCGCCGCCGCTGGCCGGCCTTCCTTGCGCGATCCGGCGCAAGCCTTGCCCCGCGCGGCCGTCCGCGATGTGCGCCGGATTGCCGCCACGGCGCGCGCACCGCGTCGCAAAGCTGTCATGGGCGGCGGCTGATAGCCCGCATCACCATCGCGGAATATTGTCCTGAGATGGACGGTGCTATCTTGCAACCATGGATGGCGATCTACGTGCGCGAGGCCAGAGGGCTCTCGGCCATGCGTAACGCGCGCCTGATCCGCAATGTCTCTGGATTGGCTATGACAACGCATCCCATCCGCTTCTATCATCGCGGCGCCGTCCGCGAAGTCTCCGGCGTGCCCGCGACGCGCACCGTGCTGCAGCATCTGCGCGAAGACCTCCATTGCACCGGCACCAAGGAAGGCTGCGCCGAAGGCGATTGCGGCGCGTGCACGGTCGTCGTCGGCGAGCTCGACGCGGGCGGCGCTCTGGCGCTGAAAGCGGTCAATGCCTGCATTCAGTTCCTGCCGACGCTCGACGGCCGCGCACTGTTCACCGTCGAGGACTTGCGTGCCGCCGACGGCGCGCTTCATCCGGTGCAACAGGCGCTCGTCGATTGCCACGGCTCGCAATGCGGCTTTTGCACGCCGGGCTTCGTCATGTCGATGTGGGCGCTCTACGAGAACCAGCCCGCGTCGAGCGGACTGCCGACACGCGACGAAATCAACGCCGCCCTCTCCGGCAACCTGTGCCGCTGCACCGGCTACCGGCCGATCGTCGATGCCGCGCAGAAGATGTTCGACTATCCGCAGTACCCGCGCGCGGCGTTCGATCGCGAGGCAATCGCGCGCGCGCTGCAATCGATCCAGCGCGGCGATACGTTCACCTACACCGCTGCGGACACGCGCGGCGCCGAATTCGGCACGTCCTCGTTCTGGGCGCCGGCCACGCTCGACGCGTTCGCCAAGCTGCGCGCGCAGCATCCTCGCGCGCGCGTCCTCGCGGGCAGCACGGACGTCGGCTTGTGGGTAACGAAGCAATTCCGCGATCTCGGCGACATCCTGTTCATCGGCAACGTCGCCGAATTGAAGGCGATCAAGTGCGACGGCATGACGCTCACGATCGGCGCGGCGGCCTCGCTCGAAGACGCGTATGCGGCCCTCGCCGCCGACTATCCCGAACTCGCCGAGCTGTGGACGCGCTTCGCCTCGCTGCCGATCCGCAATGCGGGCACGCTCGGCGGCAACGTGGCGAACGGCTCGCCGATCGGCGATTCAATGCCCGCGCTGATCGCGTTGAACGCGCAAGTCGTGCTGCGCCACGGCGCCGACACGCGCACGCTGCCGCTCGACGCGTTCTACCTCGGCTATCAGAAGACCGCGCTCGAACCCGGCGAATTCGTCGCCGCGATCCGCGTGCCGCGCCCCGCGCCCGATCTGCGCTTTCGCACCTACAAGGTAGCGAAGCGCTACGACCAGGACATCTCGGCCGTCTGTGCCGCCTTTGCGCTTCACGTGACGGACCGACGGATCACCGAGGCGCGCATCGCGTTCGGCGGCATGGCTGCGACGCCCAAGCGCGCGGAGCACGCCGAGGCCGCTCTCAACGGCTCGGCATGGGACGAAACGGCCGCGCGCCGCGCCATGGACGCCCTCGCGTCCGACTACCAGCCGCTCACCGATATGCGCGCGTCGAGCGCGTACCGGATGAAGGCCGCGCGCAACGTGCTGTGGCGCTTCTATCTGGAAACGCGCTGCGAAGCGCCGCTTGCGCTCGCCGACGTGAACGCGTTCGCTTTCGAAGACGCCGATGCGTTCGCCGCGGGCGCGAGCCTTGCATGGGATCAGAGTAAGCGCTGAAGCGCCAACTCGGGTCGACCGCGAAGCATGGGACCCGAGTAAGCGCTGAAGCGCCAACTCGGGTCGACAGGAGACCGCAATGAACAAGCAATCCGATGCTTTCATAGGCAATCTGCGCGGCAGCACGCCCGATGCAGTCGCAATCGGTACGTCTTTGCCGCATGAATCGGCCACGCTGCACGTCAGCGGCGAAGCGGTCTATACCGACGACATTCCGGAACTGGTCGGCACGCTGCACATGGCGCTCGGTTTGTCGCGCCACGCGCATGCGCGCGTCGTCTCGCTCGATCTGACGGCCGTGCGCGACGCGCCGGGCGTGATCGCGGTGCTGACCGCCGCCGACATCCCCGGCGAAAACAACTGCGGCCCCGTGCTGCACGACGACCCGATCCTCGCCGACGGCACCGTGCTCTATCTCGGCCAGCCGGTCTTCGCCGTGGTCGCGCAAACGCACGAACTCGCGCGGCGCGCGGCGTCGCTTGCCAAGAGCGACGAAGTCGTGCGCTACGAGCCGCTCGAACCGGTGCTGTCGGTGGCCGAGGCGAAGGCGCAAAAGCAATACGTGCTGCCCCCTTTGCACCTGACGCGCGGCACGCCGGACGCCAAGATCGCGTCGGCGCCGCACCGCGTTGCGCGCACGTTCGAAGTCGGCGGGCAGGAGCAGTTCTATCTCGAAGGGCAGGTCGCCTACGCGGTGCCCAAGGAGCTGGACGGCATGCTCGTCTACAGTTCGACGCAGCATCCGAGCGAAATGCAGCAGGTCGTCGCGCACATGCTCGGCTGGCCGACGCATAACGTCGTCTGCGAATGCCGGCGCATGGGCGGCGGCTTCGGCGGCAAGGAATCGCAATCGGCGCTGTTCGCGTGCGCCGCCGCGCTCGCGGCGCAGCTACTGCATCGCCCGGTCAAGCTGCGCGCCGACCGCGACGACGACTTCATGATCACCGGCAAGCGGCACGACGCACTCTATCAATACGAAGCGGGCTTCGACGAGCGCGGGCGCATTCTCGGCGCGCGCGTCGAGATCGCGCTGCGCGCCGGCTATTCGGCGGACTTGTCGGGCGCCGTCGCGACACGCGCCGTGTGCCATTTCGACAACGCGTACTACCTGTCCGACGTCGAGATCCTCGCGCTCGCGTGCAAGACCAACACGCAATCGAACACCGCGTTCCGCGGCTTCGGCGGCCCGCAAGGCGCGCTCGTGATGGAAGTGCTGATGGACGACATCGCGCGCGAGCTCGAGCTCGATCCGCTCGACGTGCGGCTGGCGAATTACTACGGCATCGGCGAGCGCGACCTGACGCCGTATGGGCAGCGCGTCGAGGACAACATCCTCGTGCCGCTCACCGAGGACCTGCTCGCATCGAGCGACTACCGCGCGCGCCGCGCGGCGCTTGCCGCCTTCAACGCGAAGAGCCCGGTGCTCAAGCGCGGCATCGCGATCACGCCGGTCAAGTTCGGCATCTCGTTCAACGTGCCGTTCCTGAACCAGGCGGGCGCGCTCGTGCACGTCTACAAGGACGGCTCGGTGCTCGTCAATCACGGCGGCACCGAGATGGGACAGGGGCTCAATACGAAGGTCGCGCAGGTCGTCGCGAACGAGTTCGGGCTCGCGCTTTCGCGCGTGCGCGTCTCGGCGACCGATACGTCGAAGGTCGCGAACACGTCGGCCACCGCGGCGTCGACCGGCAGCGACCTGAACGGCAAGGCCGCCGAAGCGGCCGCGCGCGCGATCCGCGAGCGGCTCGCGGCGCTCGCCGCGCAACAGCTCGGCGGCAACGCGCAAGACGTGCGCTTCGAACAAGGCAGCGTGATCGGCAACGGCGGCGCGATGCCGTTCGAGCAGCTCGTCAACGCGGCCTATCTCGCGCGCATCCAGTTGTGGTCCGACGGCTTCTACGCGACGCCGAAAGTGCACTGGGACGCCAAGACGCTGACGGGCCACCCGTTCTACTACTTCGCGTACGGCGCGGCCGTGTCGGAAGTGATCGTCGACACGCTCACGGGCGAATGGAAGCTCGTGCGCGCCGACCTGCTGCACGACGCGGGCCAGTCGATCAACCCGGCCATCGATATCGGCCAGGTCGAAGGCGGCTTCATTCAAGGCATGGGCTGGCTCACGACCGAGGAACTCTGGTGGAACCGCGACGGCCGGTTGATGACGCACGCGCCGTCGACGTACAAGATTCCCGCCGTCAGCGACACGCCCGCCGCGTTCCATGCGCGCCTCTATCGCAACGAGAACGCGGAGCCCACGGTGTTTCGCTCGAAGGCAGTCGGCGAGCCGCCGCTGTTGCTGCCGTTCTCGGTGTTTCTCGCGATCCGCGATGCGATCGCGGCCGCCGTGCCGGACGTGAAAAGCGCACCGCCCTTGCGCGCGCCGGCGACGCCCGAGGCGATCCTCGACGCGCTCGATGCGCTGCAAGCCCAGCGCGCGTCCGCCTCGCCGTCATCGGCCGCTGCCCCGGCAACGGCGTGACTTCACGACGCCTCACGCCTCGCCGCCCATGCGCGGCGAGGCGCCCCGATCAACCGCCCCCCGCACGCTTGAATTCGCGGGAGGCACCGCCTGGAGCGACCGGATGCAACCTTGGCTGCCCGATCTGCAACACCTGCTCGCGCACGGCGACGCCGCCGTGCTCGTGACGGTTGCGCGCGTCGAGGGTTCGGCGCCGCGCGAAGCCGGCACGAAGATGATCGTCACGCGCGATTCGGCGTGCCATACGATCGGCGGCGGACACCTCGAATGGCGCGCGATCGAAGTCGCGCGCCAGGTGCTCAAGGACGGCATGCGCACGCAGCGCGCGCGCCGTCTCGAGCGCTTCGCGCTCGGCCCGAGCCTCGGCCAATGCTGCGGCGGCGCGGTCGTGATCGCGTTCGAACGCCTCGACGTGGGCGACCTCGGCTGGGTGACGACGCTCGCCAAGCGCGTGCTCGCGGGCCAATCGACCGTGCGCAGCGTATCATTCGGCCCCGCGCCGGATGACGTGATGCTGTCGGACCCGGAGCCCGGCGTAGACGGCCCCGACTGCCTGCTGTGGGACGGCACCGGCTTCGACGAAAGCACTGCGCTGCTGACCGAAACCATCGCACCGCGTGACTTCGCCGTCGTGCTGTTCGGCGCGGGCCACGTGGGTGCCGCGCTCGTGCGCGTGCTCGCCACGCTGCCGTGCCACGTGCAGTGGGTCGACGAGCGCGACGCACAGTTCCCGCCGCCCGAAGCGCTGGACGGCATCCTGAACGTGACGATCGACGCCAACGACGCGCCCGACGAGGCCATCGACCGTGCCGCCCCGCACACGTATTTCATCGTCATGACGCACAACCACGCGCGCGATCTCGAGCTTGCCGAGCGCATCCTGCGGCGCCACGATTTCGCGTTCTTCGGCATGATCGGCTCGCACACGAAGCGCAAGCAGTTCGAGCATCGGCTCGCCGCGCGCGGCATCGACCCGGCGCAGATTGCGCGCATGCACTGCCCGATCGGCGTCGGAGGGATCGTCGACAAGTCGCCGGAGATCATCGCGGTGTCCACGGCGGCGCAGTTGCTGCAGGCCGTCGAAGCGAACGCTCGCCATGCTGCGAGCGGTGTTTGAAAAGGACGCAGACCGCGCCAAGCCCCAAGCATCCGGCGCGCAACCCGTCCGCCACGCCTTGAAAAAAAGCCCCTTGGAAGACCGACCGACCATGACCCCAACCCTTGCCGACAAAGCCGCTGGCGCACCGAAGGCCGAATTGCACATCCATATCGAAGGCTCGTTGGAGCCGGAGCTGATCTTCAAGCTCGCTCAACGCAACAATGTGACGCTCGCGTACGACTCGATCGACGCGCTGCGGGCCGCCTACGCGTTCACCGATCTCCAATCGTTCCTCGACATCTACTACGCGGGCGCGAGCGTGCTCTTGACCGAGCAGGACTTCTACGACATGACCGCGGCGTACGTCGAGCGCGCGCTCGCCGACAACGTCGTGCACGCCGAGATCTTCTTCGATCCGCAGACGCACACCGAACGCGGCGTCGCGATCGAAACGGTGGTGGCCGGCATCGAGCGTGCGCTCGCCGAGGCGGAGCCGCGCGGCATGACGAGCAAGCTGATCCTGTGCTTCCTGCGCCATCTGTCCGAAGACGATGCGCTCGCCACCTTCGACGCCGCCCTCCCGCTCTTCGACACCTACCCGCACCGGCTCATTGGCGTGGGTCTCGATTCGTCCGAGCGCGGCCATCCGCCGTCGAAATTCGAGCGCGTATTCGCGAAGGCGCGGGCGAAAGGGCTCAAGCTCGTCGCGCACGCGGGCGAGGAAGGGCCGCCCTCGTACATCTACGAAGCGCTCGATCTGCTGAAAGTGGACCGCGTCGACCACGGCGTGCGCAGCATCGAAGACCCGGCGCTCGTCACGCGCCTCGCCGATACGCGCGTCGCGCTCACCGTCTGCCCGCTGTCGAACCTCAAGCTGTGCGTGTTCGACGATCTGACCCAGCACACGCTGAAGGGCCTGCTCGATCGCGGCGTGGCCGTGACCGTCAACTCCGACGACCCCGCCTACTTCGGCGGCTACATCAACCAAAACTTCCTCGCGACGATCGACGCGCTGCAGCTCTCCGACGGCGACGTCTACACGATCGTGAAGAACAGCTTCGAAGCGTCGTTCATCACCGAGGCCGAGCGCGGCGCATTCGTCGCGAAGCTCGACGCTTACTGGCATAGCGGGCAACCGCATGCCGCCCCCTGACGTTCCACCCCTATTTTCGCAAGAGACGTACTAGTCATGAGTCAAACTGCACAACGTGATACCCGCGCAAAGCGCACCGCCTACCGTGCGCAACTGCTGACCTTCAAGGGCGACCCGGCGCGCTCGGCCGACGGCGCCGTGTTCGACGAAGACGGCGTGCTGATCGTCGAAGACGGCCGCGTGGTTGCCGCGGGTGCCTATTCGGCACTCGGCGGCCAGATCGCACCGGACACCCAAGTGCAGGATCTGCGCGACAAGGTGATCGTGCCGGGCTTCATCGACACGCATATTCACTATCCGCAGACGGACATGATCGCGTCTCCGGCACCGGGCCTCTTGCCGTGGCTCGAAACGTACACGTTCCCGACCGAGCGCCGCTTCGCCGATCCCGAGTACGCGGCGGACACCGCGAGCTTCTTCTGCGACGAGCTGCTCGCGTCGGGCACGACCACCGCGCTCGTCTACTGCACGGTGCACAAGGGCTCGGCGGACGCGCTCTTCACGGCGAGCGAAGCGCGCAACATGCGGATGATCGCGGGCAAGGTGTTGATGGACCGCAACTGCCCCGAGTTCCTGCGCGACACCGCGCAATCGGGCTACGACGACAGCGCCGAGCTGATCGGCCGCTGGCACAATCGCGGACGCCAGCTCTACGCGCTCACGCCGCGCTTCGCACCGACCTCGACTGAAGCGCAGCTCGAAGCGTGCGGCGTGCTTGCACGCGAGCACAAGGACGTGTTCATCCAGAGCCATGTGGCCGAGAACGTCGACGAAGTGAAGTGGGTGGCCGAGCTGTTCCCGGGGCACCGCAGCTATCTCGACATCTACGATCACTACGGCCTCCTGCGTTCGCGGGCGGTGTACGGCCACTGTATCTACCTCGACGCCGAAGACCGCAAGCGGATGGCTCAGACGAACACGGTCGCCTCGCACTGCCCGACGTCGAACTTCTTCCTCGGCAGCGGCCTCTTCGACTTCGAAAAAGCCGACGAAGCGGGCGTGCCGATCGCGCTCGCAACGGATGTCGGCGGCGGCACCTCGTTCTCGATGCTGCAGACCATGAACGAAGCGCACAAGGTCGCGCGTCTCTCCGGCTTTCACCTGACGGCGACGCGCATGTTCTGGCTCGCGACGGCGGGCGCCGCGCAGGCGCTGAATCTGGGCGACAAGATCGGTACGCTCGCGCCGCAATCGGAAGCGGACTTCATCGTGCTCGATCCGGCCGCGACGCCGCTCCTCAAGCGCCGCACGTCGCGCGGGCAGTCGCTCGAAGAGCTGCTGTTCGCGTTCGCATTGCTCGGCGACGACCGCGCCATCTTCGAAACCTATACAGCGGGACAACGCGCGCATCAGCGCGATGCGAAGCGCGAGCGGTTCGCGGCGCAAGCGGCGGCGGCATGACGTCTGCCTAACCGTCCGCGAGCAAAGTTCGATCGCGGACCGGGGGCCGGTCAGCGACAAACGGCGCTTCGAGCACGCAGCGCCGTCTTTTTAACGCCGACGTTCAAGCGTCGAACGCCGCGCTTACAGGGTCGTGCAAACCTCGTGCAGCGCCTTGAGCCGGCGCACCGGATCGGCGACGAACGGGTTCGTCTCGTCCCACGCGTAGCCCGCGAGCACGGCGCTGATCATCCGGCGAATCGACGGCGACTGATCAGGATAGAAGATGATGTCCTGCAGCTCGCCCGTGTACCAGCGGTCGACGAACGCGCGGAACGTGTCGATCCCGCGGCGCAGCGGCCGGTCGTAGCCGGCAAGCCAATCCACCGTCTCGCCGCGCAACTGGCGCTTGAGCGTTTCCACGGCCAGATGCGCGGAACGCAGCGCGATCGTCACCCCCGACGAGAACACCGGATCGAGAAACTCGCCCGCATTGCCGAGCAGCGCGTAGCCCGGGCCGTACAGGCGCTCGACGTTCGCCGCGTAACCGCCGATGTGCCGCACCGGCATCAGGAACGGCGCATCGCCGATCAGCGCGCCAAGCGTCGGCTCCGCACGGATCAGCGCGCGCAGCTGCGCTTCGCGCTCTGCCTCCTGCACGTCGAAAAACGACGCTTCCGCCACGCACCCCACCGAAGCGCGCCCTTGCGCAAGCGGAATCATCCAGTACCAGACATCGCGCCGCGCGGGATGCACCGCGATGCAGATCTTGTCGCGATCGGTGCTGCCCGCGGGCAGGCCGTCGCGCACATGCGTGAAGATCGCGGCGCGCGTCGGCATTCGCGTCGGCGACTCGAGAGCGAGCAGACGCGGGAGCACGCGGCCGAAACCGCTCGCGTCGAGCACGAAGCGCGCCTGGACCGCATACGCGCTGCCCGCTTCGTCCTGGACTTCGAGCACCGGCGCATCGCCCGTTTCGAGCGCCTGCACCGTGTGGCCGAAGCGCACCTCCGCGCCTTGCTGGGCGGCGCGGCGGATCAGGATGTCGTCGAACGCCGCGCGCTCGACCTGATAGGTCGTCCCCCAGCCTGGCGTGTGCTTGTCGCGGAAATCGAACGACGACGTCTTGTCGCCGTGCACGAAGTGCGCGCCATTCTTGTACTGAAAGCCGGCCTCGACGACGGCTTGCAGCATGTCCGCTTCTTCGAGATAGGCCATGCTCTGCGGCAGCAGGCTCTCGCCGATCGAAAAGCGCGGGAAATGCTGCCGCTCGAGCACCAGCACCGAATGGCCGGCCTTTTTCAAGAGCGCGGCAGCCACGGCGCCGGACGGCCCTGCGCCGATGATCGCGACGTCGACATCGACAGCCGCTGGTTGCGAATTGGCGTTGATCATTGCGTTCTTCGTGGTTTCAAAAGTATTCGTGGGTGATCGGTTCCCGCGGTCTCGAAGGCCATCCCTCGTCCGCGACGTTTGCCGGCAACGGCTCGCTACATCCGGCACAGCCTGCCATTACAATTCCGCCATCACAAGATTACGCCGCACTGCAAATACCGGCGGCCCGAGACGCGAGCGCCGAGCCGGCCGCTACGCAAAACCCTGTGCTATACTCCGGCCCTCATTGGGGAGTAGCCGCCCCGCCGCACGACACTCGCAATCCAAGCTTCATCGACATTGCGTGCAACGCGTGATCCGGCGGGGGCGTCTGTCAACAAACTTGGCCTGACCGGCCATGGCAGACGCAGCCTTTCGGGCCTGGCGAGACCGATGATCCACACGCGCCGCTTTAGGGCCCGGTGCTGTCGTGGATCGTCGCGCTCGCACACATCTCGGCCCCGGAAAAAATCAACAAGTGGAACAAGCCTTTCTGATCTCGACCGGCGCGGTCGCACTCGCCGAAATCGGCGACAAGACCCAATTGCTGTCGCTCGTCCTCGCGGCGCGCTATCGCAAGCCCCTGCCGATCATTCTCGGCGTGCTCGCCGCCACGCTCATCAACCACGCAGGCGCCGGCGCGCTCGGCACGTGGCTCGGCTCGATCCTCACGCCCACTGTCATGCGCTGGGCGCTCGCCGCCTCGTTCCTCGGCATGGGGCTCTGGATTCTCGTGCCGGACACGCTCGACGAGGGCGAGGCGGACAACAACCGCACCCATCTCGGCGTGTTCGGCACGACCGTCGTCACATTCTTTCTCGCGGAAATGGGCGACAAGACGCAGATCGCGACCGTCGCGCTCGCCGCGCGCTTTCATGATTTCTTCGGGGTCGTCGCAGGCACGACGCTTGGGATGATGATCGCCAACGTGCCGGCCATCCTGCTCGGCGACCGCTTTGCGCACCGGCTGCCGACCAAGGTCGTGCACGGCATCGCGGCGGTGATGTTCGTCGTGCTGGGAGCGCTCGCGCTATTTGGCGTCGGCGTCTGAGGAAAGGGCCGCGGCTCGGGGTGCCGCAGCCCTTGTGCTACGCACTGCGGCCGGTTGCTATTGCGCCGCTTTAGGCGCGGCGCCCGGCGCGCTTGCCGGGGCCGGCACCGCGACTTCATTCGATGCGCCGCCGTTCTTGTCCACGGCGATCTTCACGGTACGCACCGCGCCGTTGCCGGCGGGAAAATCGGTCAGCGCGCTGCGCACGAGGTACGGCATCGACGTCACGAGCGACGGGTCGTCGTTCGCGTTGCGCGCCGTCACGTTGTAGACCTCCTTGCCCGTCGCACGCTCGGTGATGCGGATGCCGAGCGTATGCGTGAAGACCGGGAAGCTCTGCGTCACGTAGCCCGACGGATACGGGCCCCAGGGACCCCACGGATCGATCGGCCGCCAGAAAGGGCCCCAAACGGGCGGCGCGTAGTAGACCGGCTGCGACACCGTCGCCATGTCGCTCTTGATCGAATAGGTCAGGCCGACCCAATAGCGCGCCGCGGTGGCCGGCGCCTGCTTGAACGAGAGCGTCGCCAGCTCGTTGGCGACGTACTGTTCGTAGGTGGATTGCTCCAGGCTGTTTTCCTGCGAGGGCGAGCGCGCGAACGCATAGGTGCGCGTGGCGTCGCTGGTATTGCCCCAATCGGAGAAGGCCGTGACCTGCGTCGTCACGTAGGTCGTGCAGCCGGAGAGCAGTGCGGCAAACGCCGCCAGGAGCAGCCTTGCGCGGCGCTTGAACTGGTCGAGCTTCATGGTCATCCTTGTCTTGCTTTCGTCGCCCTGGCACCGTGCGCGGGCGGCCCGATGATACGCCGACTAAAGCCGGGCACAAAAAGTTCGCCCCTCACAACCGGCCACAGGCTTTGTACAATGGCCCGGCAGCCTCGCCCGCCGCTCTCGTTCCAGCAGGCGCGAGCCGATTCTTCCGGTTTTTTCATTCGAAAGCCATGACCGATACCGCTACCCCCGCTGTCATCAACCGTGCCGACTACGCGCCTCCTGCTTTCCTGATTGATTCCGTCGCGCTCGAATTCGACCTCGCGCCCGCGCGCACGGTCGTCAAGAACACGATGCGCGTAAAGCGCAACCCCAACGCCTCCGCCGCGGCGCGCCTCGAATTGATGGGCGAGCAGCTCGAACTCGTCTCGGTCGCCGTGAACGGCATCACGCACGCGGCCGCCCGCGCGCACGAGCACGGGCTCACGCTCGACGACGTGCCCGACGCGTTCGAGCTGACCATCGTCAGCGCCTGCGCGCCCGCCGAGAACACGACGCTCTCGGGCCTCTATGTGTCGAGCGACAACTTCTTCACGCAGTGCGAAGCCGAGGGCTTCCGCCGCATCACGTATTTCCTCGACCGCCCCGACGTGATGACCCCCTACACGGTCACGCTGCGCGCCGACAAGGCCGCCTACCCGGTGCTGCTCTCCAACGGCAACCTGATCGAAGAAGGCGAGCTGCCGGACGGCCGCCACTTCGCAAAGTGGGAAGACCCGTTCAAGAAGCCCAGCTACCTGTTCGCGCTCGTCGCCGGGCGGCTCGTCGCGCTCGAGGAGCGCATCAAGAGCGTGTCGGGCAAGGAAAAGCTGCTGCAGGTGTGGGTCGAG
The DNA here is from genome assembly GCF_017315705.1 of Trinickia mobilis. Taxonomy (GTDB): domain Bacteria; phylum Pseudomonadota; class Gammaproteobacteria; order Burkholderiales; family Burkholderiaceae; genus Trinickia_A; species Trinickia_A mobilis. The sequence continues at coordinate 22,761 of NZ_JAFLRF010000025.1, forward strand.
CCGCACGATCTCGACAAGACGCGCCACGCGATGGAGTCGCTGATCCATTCGATCCGCTGGGACGAGGAACGCTTCGGCCTCGAGCTCGACCTGGACCGCTTCATGATCGTCGCCGTGAGCGACTTCAACATGGGCGCGATGGAGAACAAAGGCCTCAACATCTTCAATACGAAGTACGTGCTCGCGAATCCGGAAACGGCGACCGATACCGACTTCGCGAACATCGAGGCGGTGGTCGGCCACGAGTACTTCCATAACTGGACGGGCAACCGCGTCACCTGCCGCGATTGGTTCCAGCTGAGCCTCAAAGAAGGCCTGACTGTGTTCCGCGATCAGGAGTTCTCGGCCGATATGGCCGGCGGCGCGACTCACGAAGCCGCGCGCGCGGTCAAGCGCATCGAAGACGTGCGCGTGCTGCGCCAGATGCAGTTCGCCGAGGATTCGGGCCCGATGGCGCATCCGGTGCGTCCTGAGCGCTACGTCGAGATCAACAACTTCTACACGATGACCGTCTACGAAAAAGGCGCGGAAGTCGTGCGGATGTATCAGACGCTCTTCGGCCGCGACGGCTTTCGGCGCGGCATGGACCTGTACTTCAAGCGGCACGACGGCCAGGCCGTCACCTGCGACGACTTCCGCCTCGCGCTCGCCGATGCGAACGGCCGCGACCTCGCCCAGTTCGAGCGCTGGTACAGCCAGGCGGGCACGCCTCGCGTCACGGTGCAAACAGCCTATGACGCCGACCGCCAGCGCTACACCCTCACGCTGAAGCAAGGCTACGGCGACGCCGCGCCGGCTGCGCGCGAAACGCAAGAGGGCCCGCTCCTGATCCCGTTCGCGATCGGACTGATCGGCCGCGACGGCGCCGATCTGCCGCTGCGTCTCGAAGGCGAAAGCGCGGCTTCCGGTACGACGCGCGTGCTCGAGTTCACCGAGACCGAGCAGACCTTCACGTTCGTCGACGTCCGTGAAGCGCCGCTGCCGTCGCTGCTGCGCAATTTCTCGGCACCGGTGGTCGCCGAATACGACTACACGGCCGACGAACTCGCGTTCCTGCTCGCCCACGACAGCGACCCGTTCAACCGCTGGGAGGCGGGCCAGCGGCTCGCGACGCGCGAGCTGCTGGCGCTCGCCGCACGTGCCGCGGAAAACGCGCCGCTGCGGCTCGACGACTCGGTCGTGGCCGCGTTCGCGCGCGTGCTGAACGACGAGACGCTGTCGCCGGCCTTCCGCGAGCTGGCGCTGATGCTGCCGTCCGAAGCGTACCTTGCCGAGCAGATGTCCGAGTCGAACCCGGCCGCCGTGCATCGCGCGCGTCAGTTCGTGCGCAAGCGCCTCGCCGCGGCACTGCGCGAACCATGGCTCGCGATCTACGACCGGCACCGCACGCCCGGCGCCTACGCGCCGACGCCGGAAGCCGCAGGCCATCGCGGCCTCAAGAACCTTGCGCTCGCCTACCTTGCCGAGCTCGACGATCCGGCCGACGCCGTCAAGCTTGCTACAGCGCAATACGCGGAAGCGAACAACATGACCGACCGCGCAGCTGCGTTGTCGGCGCTGCTCGCGGCGTCGACGTCGAAGGATACGCCGGCGGCCGAAAGCGCCCTCGCCGATTTCTATCGCCGCTTCGAGAAGGAGCCGCTCGTGATCGACAAGTGGTTCGCGCTGCAAGCAACGCAGCGCGGCACCGAGTCGCGGCCGATCATCGACGTCGTGCGCAAGCTGATGACGCACCCCGCGTTCAACCTCAAGAACCCAAACCGGGCGCGCTCGCTGATCTTCAGCTTTTGCTCGGCGAACCCGGCGCAATTCCACGCGGAAGATGGCTCCGGCTACGCGTTCTGGGCCGAGCAGGTGATCGCGCTCGACGCGCTGAATCCGCAGGTCGCGGCACGCCTTGCACGCGCGCTCGAATTGTGGCGGCGCTATACGCCGGTGCTGCGCGAGAAGATGCGCGCAGCGCTCGAGCAAGTGGCCGCGCAGGCGAAATCGCGCGATGTGCGCGAGATCGTTGAGAAGGCGCTGGTGTGAGCGTCCTGCGATATGCGCGGCGCTCCGGATCAGTCCGTTGCGGTGCTGCGCCGGCGGCCGGCCTGCTTCTCCGGGCACCGCGCTGACGCCGCCCCATCGGGCCGAAACCGGCACTTCGGTGCCGGTTTTTTTCGCCTCCCGTCAGCGGACGGCCATCCGGACGACGGGCATCGTTCGCCCGGGCGCAAAAAGACACCAGACGGCCATAAGCCGGCGGGTAAAATCAGGGCATTCCCCTGCCATACCGGAGTACAGCAATGTCACTGCAGCGACGTACCACCCTCACGAAGTACCTGATCGAGCAACAGCGCGAGACGAACAACCTGCCCGCCGATCTGCGCCTTTTGATCGAAGTCGTCGCGCGTGCATGCAAGAGCATCAGCTATCACGTCAGCAAGGGTGCGCTTGGCGACGCGCTCGGCTCGGCCGGCAGCGAGAACATCCAGGGCGAGGTGCAGAAGAAACTCGACATTCTCTCCAACGAAATTCTGCTCGACGCGAACGAATGGGGCGGCAATCTCGCGGCGATGGCGTCGGAAGAAATGGAACACGTTTTCCCGATCCCGGCCAACTATCCGCGCGGCGAATATCTGCTGGTGTTCGACCCGCTCGACGGCTCGTCGAACATCGACGTCAACGTATCGATCGGCACGATCTTCTCGGTGCTGCGCTGCCCGGACGGCCAGCAGGCGACCGAGCAGTCGTTCCTGCAGCCCGGCACGCAGCAGGTCGCGGCCGGCTATGCGGTGTACGGCCCGCAATCCGTTCTCGTGCTCACCACTGGCAACGGCGTGAACTGCTTCACGCTCGACCGCGAACTCGGCTCGTGGGTGCTCACGCACGCCGATCTGCGCATTCCCGTCGACACGCGCGAATACGCGATCAACGCGTCGAACGCGCGCCATTGGTACCCGCCAGTGCAGAAATACATCGGCGAGTTGAACGCCGGCAAGGAAGGCCCGCGCCAGGCAGACTTCAACATGCGCTGGATCGCGTCGATGGTCGCCGACGTGCACCGCATCCTGAACCGCGGCGGCGTCTTCATGTATCCGGCCGACAAGCGCACGCCGGACAAGCCCGGCAAGCTGCGCCTGATGTACGAAGCGAACCCGATGGCGTTCATCGTCGAACAAGCCGGCGGCGCCGCCACCAACGGCAAGCAGCGCATCCTGGAGATTCAGCCGAAGAGCCTGCACGAGCGTGTCGCGGTGTTCCTCGGCTCGAAGAACGAGGTCGACCGCGTGACCCGCTACCATGCCGAATGAATAATTTGACGATCGGCTTGCCAACCGGCTAAAAGCGCGTCTATAATCGCGTTTCTCTGATGCCGGAATAGCTCAGACGGTAGAGCAGCGCATTCGTAATGCGAAGGTCGGGGGTTCGATTCCTCTTTCCGGCACCAACAGAATCAAGCAAAAAGCCCAGTCCAAGTGACTGGGCTTTTTGCTGCGGCAACCGGATGTGCATCGAGAAGACAGGACCTCCGCACCGCCGATCGTGCGTCAAACGTGGCCGGTCAGATTGAAGCGCGTTCTTTGTTGTCCGTTGTTCTCATGCCCGCGATTTACTGCCCTCTCGCCGGCGTCATCGCCTGAATCAGCGCGGCCTTGCCTTCGATAGCGGCACCCAGCAAAGCGAAGCCGATGGTCCGCTCGTCTTCGGCGTGGCGGCAGATCGCCCGCGCGGCATGGGGCGGCGCCCCCGTCATATCCTCGATGCGCCATTCGCCGGCGCGCTCCGGCGACACCACCACGGCGGGCGTCGCCGGCGTCTTCACCGTGACCGGCATCACCGGGAAAGCGACGCGCGTCGGCTCGCCGTGCAACGTGCGCGCAAGCGCGCGCGCCGCATGCATGATCGGCAGCACGTAAGGCTGGACCTTGCCCTCGATCTCGGCGCAGTCGCCCAGCGCGTAGATATCGGCAGCGCTGGTGCGGCACCACGCATCCGTGCAGACGCCCTGCCCGATTGCGAGCCCAGCCTGGGCCGCCAACGCCGTGCGCGGCACGAGACCGACCGCCGATACCACGAGGTCCGCGTCGAGATGTCCGCCGTCGGCGAACGTGAGGCGATAGCCGGCCTGCAAGCGATCGACCGACGCCGCGCTGCGCGCCAAATGCAAGCGAACCCCGCTCGCATCGAGCGCATTCGCGAACACGGTGCCGAGCGCTTCGGGCAGCAAGCGGGCAAGCGGCGTGCTTGCAGGATCGATCAACGAGACGGCATAGCCCGCCGCCGACAAATCGTTCGCGAACTCGCAGCCGATCAATCCGGCGCCGAGAATCGCCACCGCCTGGCAGCGCTCGAGCGCCTGCCGGAACGTCGCGTAGCCGCCGAGGTCGTTGATCGACAGGATGTCGCCGGCCCCGCTCCCCTCGATGCGCAGGCGCCGAGGGTCCGCGCCCGTCGCGAGCACGAGCTTGCGATAGCGCAGCGGCTCGCCGTTCACCACGATCTCGCGCTCGTTCGGAGAGAGACGTTCGACGCGTCGATGGACGCGAATGTCCGCGTTCAATTGCGCACGCATCTGAGCGGCGTCGAACGTCGCGAGCGCCGATGGATGTTTCTTCATCGCGAGCGCATTCGAAAGCATCGGCTTCGAATAGAAGCTGCCGTCGTCCTGCGTGACCAGGACGAGCGGCGCTTCGCCGTCCAGCTTGCGCAACTCCCGCGCGACCGTATAGCCGGCGATGCCGGTGCCGACGATGACGATCGGTTCGCGATCGTCGACATGTTTCGCTGCCGCCGTCATGAGCTCACCACGTGCATTTCGAAGTCGTGCTTGCCCGTCGCGCAATCGGGGCAGATCCAGTCGCCGGGGACGTCTTCCCAACGCGTACCCGGCGCGATCCCCGCCTCCGGCAAGCCAGCGAACGTAAGTGAGCGTGGGGGTAGTTCATTTGTGTCTCCGAACCTGACTGGAAAAGTCGCGGCCTCTCGCTTCCCGACCACGTGGACACAACAGTATCGACAGGCGCATCTCTCACCCATCCCTCGGCGAACATCTACTCTATGTACGAACCGGCATAGGGTGCGGATTCAAAGGAGAAAACATGTGTGGGTTGCAGAGCGTTTCCCGAATGGCGGGCCGGGCCATCCGCTCAGTGAGCGTGATTTGCGTCGTCGGCGCGCTAGGTGCTTGCAGCGGCGCACACTCGTTCGGCGTTTCGCCGCAAGGCATCGCGTTCGGCCTCGCCGCGCCGCAGCGCATCGCACTGGACGCCCACTCGAACGGCGTCGCCGTGCGTCCCTCGGACGGCGCCGTGTTCATCACCGACGATCGCACCAATACCGTGTTGAGCTCGGCGGACGGCGTGACGTTCACGCCTTACGCGGCGATTCCCGTCGTCGCAGGCCAGCCGAATGCGCTGAGCCAGTTGACGTTCTCCCGCTCGGGTGTGCTGTTCGCCGAGCGCTTCGGGTACGGCACCGCAAGCGCGGTCTTTGCGATCACCGGCCGTGGCGCGCTCGCTGCGCTAGGCGGCCCTGATCCTGCGCGGCGCAGACTGGGGCTCGTATCCGCCGGCGAAGGCGAGCTGCTGTCGACATGGTTCGTCAAACACGGCGCGAGCCCGCCGCAAGGCGGCCTGAGCCTCTTGACCTACGACGCGGCGACGCACACCGCCCTCGAGCGCGATCTGCTGACGGGTCTCGGCAAGCCCGTCGGCGTCGCGGTATTCGGCGGCACCGTGTTCGTCTCGGACCAGGCCAACGATCGCATCGTCGAGGCGAACCTCGATCAATTGCTGAATGCGCCGCAACCGCTCCCATCCGCCGCTACGTTCGCGCACGTCGAGAGTCCCGACCTGCTGGCCGTCGATGCGAGCGGCACGCTCTATACGAAATGCAACAAGGACGGCCTCTGCAAGATCGCGCCGGACGGCACGGTCGGCGTGCTCGCGGACGACTTTCAGGGTGCGCGCGGCGTCGCGATCGACGCCGCGCGCCACAAGCTGTACGCGATCGATCGTGCCGCTTCGAAGTCGTCGGCGAGCTACTTGCGCGTGTTCTGGCTCAGGGACTAACCGGATGACGCCCGCCGACGAAGTGATGCGCGCGATGGACGATGCCGTGCGGGCCGGCAAGTTCCGCTACATCGGCCTGTCGGACACGCCCGCGTGGGTCGCCGGCCGCGCGCAGACGATCACGCGCGGCTGGCCATTCGGCCCGCTATCGGCGGCCGCGCCCGTCACCGGCACGGAGTTCGAGCCGAGCAGGTTCGACAGTAGCAGACCGTCGGGATAGACGAGCCGCGCGCGCTTTGCAGTTCGTTGAAGTCGCGCCCGGCAAACGGCGCGTTGCGGCCGCCCGAGAAACGCTTGCGCACCATCAGGTTTGGCGCGTATTTCAGCGCGTCTTCGGTGGTGACGACGTTGTGCGTGTCGAACTGCTCGCGCTGAATCCGTTCGACCACGCCCCGCGTATTCAGAGCGAATGCAGGATGCGCGGCCGTCACGCCGATGGTCTGCAATGTGTGCCTCGGGGTCAACGATTCGGCGGATTGAGTCGTTAACTTGGAATCGGCTTGAGATGCAGCTTGAGACCCGGGAACGGTGTGATCCGCCAAAGCGGGTTGGATGGTGAACGCGATCGTGCGCGCGATGCAAAGACATCGATGAGGCGATCGCGCAGCGGTAGCGATGCGCATGAGAGTCTGAAACATGTGATCGGGTTAGCCAGGGTGCGAACGCATCCGGCGCCGGTCGATGCAAGATCGGCGCGCGAGCGGACGGACGGCGGCACGAGTGCCCATGCCGGCTCGCGACGAGCGGCATACGGACGGCGGTACAACTAGATCAGCGTGGTTTCAGGAAGGGCGCGAGGTTGCGCGACGCAGGCAAGGCGCTGCCCGAAGATGGAAGGCGTTGCATTGATGAGATTTAAGCGATCGCAGTATACCAAGCGCCACTCAAATCGTTAACAAAATGCAAGACGATTGATGGGAACTATTCATTTTATTGATCCATCTTGAAGAAGAGCGGGTGTGTGCCGTTAAAGCAACAAAGCAGCGGTGAAACGTTTCCAGGCTGGTGCAAGGCAAGAACCGCGTCAGATAATTGGTTCTACTAGGAGAAACATCATGGATGCCAAACCGATGAAAGTTCCGACACCCGACAAGGTGATGAGCCCGGATCCGGAACCGGTGGGCGTTGAATTTCTGGGTGCCGAACTGCCTGAGCACGTTCGCGCGTTCCTCGACGAACAACGCAAATCGTGCGATCCGAAGTAATTGCACAACCGCGCACTCCACTGCGCCTTGGTGTGACATTTGCCTCGGGCGTCGCCACGCCGAGCGCCGTCGCGCCGGGCGTCGCCCACAAGGTCCGCGGCGGCGCGGCTTGTGGACGTCTTATCGCCGCTGCGCGCGCCTTGCCTTGCGTTTGCGCAACTTCACCTTTGAACGGCGTGACACGTCCAAGCGCGTCCGTTCGTTGAATCCACTCCCGAGCGCGGTTGACGCGCATCGTCTATTCTCTGTCGTTTCGTTCCCGGCCCATCGCCTGACCTGTCATCGCGGGCCACTCATTGCCTCACCATCCATGACACTTTCGCTTCGCGTCGGCGCCATTGCCGCGCTCGTATGCGCAATTTTTGCCGGCTTCGCGCCCCGCCCTGCCGCCGCCGACGGCGACGACACGGCGCTCACCAATCTCGTCGCACTAGCCTCGCAACGTCTCGCGCTGGCCGAGCCGGTCGCTCGCTGGAAGTGGGCCAACCATAAGCCGATCACCGACGCGCCTCGCGAAGCGGCGTTGCTCGCGGACGTCGAGAAGCGCGCGCCGGCGGCAGGCGTCGATCCCGCATTCGCACGCGCATTCTTTCAAGATCAGATCGACGCAAGCAAACAGGTGCAGAACGCACTCTTCGATGGCTGGCGCGCGACGCGTCCGCCAGAAGGCACGCCACCCGATCTCGCAACGAGCACGCGCCCCCAACTCGACCAGCTCACGAAGTCGATGCTCGCCGGACTCGCGCGAGTGCAGAGCATACGCGATGCGCCAGACTGCCCGTCTCGAGTGGCGCGCAGCATCGCGAACTGGAAGGCGCTGACGCGCTACGGCGCGACCGGTTCGAGCGCGCTTATGACCGCGCTCGGGCACGTGTGCTCGGTAGGCGGCGTGGGAGCCGTGGGTTAAGCCGTGAGTTAAGCCGTGGGTCCGTCAGGCGGTCGTGGCAACACGGTCGCCAAGTGGGCTGACGCGCAGTCCGCGTGCGAGATGCGTCTGCAGAATTCGATAGGTCGACAATTCGAAATCGCTCGCCGCACTGCCCGCGGCAAGCGTCGCCGCTTCCGCCAAGGACGCCACGCAGCCGAGATAACGCCAGCGGTCGACCACATGAATCGCAGCCCGAGACGCGCCATCTTCGCGCTCTTCGAAGACAATCGCGCCCTCGAACGGCCACGGCGCGTCGACGGGATCGCTACGGCTCACGCGCAGTACCCGGTTATGGAGCGGCCGCAGCGCAGCGATCCACTGCGCCTCGGTGAGCAATGCGCCGAGTTCGCCGCCGGTCTCGCGCCACTCGACTCGCCGGATTTGCTGGGCGAGCCGCGTCTCTTTTGCGGAACGGCGCTCGCCGGACAAATGCGAGCGCACACGCTGGCGCAGGCGGACGCTGCGCCCCACGTACAGCGGGACATCCGCTTCGCCGTAGAACGCATAGACGCCGCAGCCCCCGGGTGCAGCGTCAAGCACGTCTTCCGTAATATCGCCGGCGAGCCGGAAGCGGCGCGTCGTGCGCTCGATCTGCTCGCGGAGCACGTCGACTGGAATCAGTCCGTGCAGCCGCTGCCAGAACTGCCACAGCAGATCCGCGTCGGCGAGCGCGCGGTGCCTTGCCGACGGCACGAGCGCGTGACGCTCGACAAGCGCATCGAGGCCATGGCGTTTTTCGGCCGGATACAGCGCACGCGACAGGCGCACGGTACACAGCACATCGGGATTGAACCCTACTCCCGCGCGCTGGAACTCGCCGTGCAAAAAGCCACGATCGAAACTCGCGTTGTGCGCAACGAACAGCTTGCCGTCTAGCCGCTCGAATAGCTCGTGTGCGATTTGGTCGAAAGTGGGCGCCCCGCGCACCATGTGATCGGTAATGCCGGTGAGCTGCTGGATGAATGGCGGGATCGGCTGTTGCGGGTCGACCAGCGTGCTCCAGCGGGACACGCCCTGCGGACCCGCCTCGACGACGCCGATCTCGGTGATCCGGTGCTCCGAAGTCGAACCGCCCGTGGTCTCGAGGTCGACGAAAGCGATAGGCGTGTCGATAGCAGGGTTCAGCAGAAGCGGATCGGGCATGGAGAAGAGCGTTGGATGCGTCGGTTAACGAAGTATGCACCAGCCGATGCCCGACCGACGCCGACGCTGGGGAATTTGTTGCTCGGTTGTGGCCATCGCCTGGAATAACGACGCAAAACCATCCGATGATAAAACGATGTTGCAACCGGCCGATTGAAAAAGCAGCCCCGATTTTATTTCCGAATTTAGCGATATATTGACTCTTCGCGACGAAATTCAATATATCTGACAAAAAAATAATTACCGCATTCCAAACTGCTAACGTTATATCTATTCTGTTAGATTGATTATTTGCTTGCACGAGCACTGCGGAACCTCTGCGGCAACATATCCGAAAAAGATTCCATCAACAACGGCAATGGCGTTGCCTGGCCCGCGCCGTCCGCCTCCGAGCCACATCGACGAACGCAACTGCAATCAAAAAAAGCCCCCATACAGGGGCTTAGCCTAGTCGAAGGCGAGCGACGCGGCAATCAGAGCGGCTGGATATTCGCTGCCTGCTTGCCCTTGGGGCCGGGCTTCGTTACAAACGAAACCCGCTGGTTCTCTTTCAGCGATTTGAAGCCTTCCGCGCGAATTTCCGAAAAATGCGCAAACAGATCATCGCCACCCCCATCGGGTGTGATGAAACCAAAGCCCTTAGCATCGTTAAACCATTTGACGATACCGGTTTCCATAATGCAGTTTCCCTCGAAATTTTAATAAAACGGGCCAAGCCCACAGCTAAAAAATATCAAAACCCGACCAGGTCGCGCAGCGGCCAAATTGCCACAGCACAGTGATTGCCAAATCGAGCCTCGCTTTTATAAAGGCAACAATCAGCGACAGTCAAGTTATTTTTTTGGCAATGCTTAGCGCATTACGTGCCTGCTGATGATGATTATCCGTTCTGCATAATCTCACGAATAACCTTTGTCCAACAATTGCATGGCGATATTACTTGGACACGTCAAACGGTGCCGGACCAAGCGGGAGAAGATACCGCAATCGTAACGAAGTATGTCTTTGGTAAGTGTTTTTACGGGTTGTTGCAGTAAAGCTGTCACATCATGATGCAAGTAGCTGGTTTGCATCTGGAGATTGCCATGCTGATGACTGACTTGAAGCGCCTGGTCTCGTGGTTTACCCGCCCACACCACGCAGCAGAAGCGTGCGTTGAGGCGGCATCCAAGCGTCAGGCATCGGTATTGGATTTCGACCCTGCGTGGCACGGCGACCATTGGCAAAATCTACTCTCTTCACCGATGGACGCGCGACACTATGTAATGGAGGATTGGACGACGACGGTAACGCCGGCTTTCGAAGGGGCGGCTTCAACGGGAGTACGCCGCGCGCATCGCCGGACTCACTAATATTAGGGGCAAAAAAAAGCGCGACTGGAAGGTCGCGCCGACAAAGGTTTGGAGATCTTTTTCCGTCAACGAAAAAGTCTGCTTGGGAAAGCAGAGACCCAATTATATCGATGTGATACCGCGTGATTATCGGTAGGCGACGCAAACATCTATTTCAAGAGCATCAACAATCGATCGAGACACCTCGAAAACTGTTGTTTTTGCGCCGCATCTCCTGTCATAAAAACACAACACCACGCGGTTGACTACCCCGTCAAGCCCCAGCAGGCATGCCGAAGACCCTTGAGTATCAAGGCATCTCCGGACTAACCCCATCATTGCGATATTCCGAATAGATTATTGCGAAATTCGAAATCGCACCGCGAACAACGGACTATTTACACTCTGCCCTGTCTGGTGATGGCTGTCCTTGCATACCGGCGCGCGGTCATGCGGTTCTTCTCGCAGCACGGCTGCGTGACACAAGTTTCCTTCAAGACTGGGTTAGAAAGCCCGCTCTCCTATTCCGGAGCTCACAAAGATGAAAAAGACTCTTCTCGTCGCTGCCCTGTCGGGCGTTTTTGCAACCGCCGCTCACGCACAAAGCAGCGTCACGCTGTACGGCCTGATCGACGCGGGCATCACGTACACGAACAACCAACACGGCCACAGCAACTGGCAACAAACGAATGGCGCGATCAACAGCAGCCGGTGGGGCCTGCGTGGTTCCGAAGACCTCGGCGGCGGTCTGAAGGCTATCTTTACGTTGGAAAACGGCTTCACCATCGGCAATGGCACGCTCGGCCAAGGCGGCCGTGAATTCGGCCGCCAGGCGTTCGTCGGCTTGGCGAGCGACCAGTTCGGCTCGGTGACCCTCGGCCGTCAATATGACAGCGTGGTCGATTATGTCGGCCCGCTGGCGCTGACCGGCACTCAGTTTGGTGGCACCTACTTCGCCCACCCGTTCGACAATGACAACTTGAACAACACGTTCCGCGTGAACAACTCGGTGAAGTTCACGAGCGTAAACTATGCCGGCCTCAAGTTCGGTGCGTTGTACGGGTTCTCGAACACCGCAGGTCAATTCTCGAACAATCGAGTCATCAGCGCCGGCGCTTCGTATACCTACGGCGGCTTGAACGTTGGGGCGGGGTACCTGCAATTGAACAACAACTTTGGCGGCAACACGGCCGCTGCAGGCTTGGCCGCAGTGAACGCGTCCGGGGCAGTCAGCCTCGACAACACGTTGCTCGCTGGCCGTCAACAAACCTGGGGCGCGGGCGCGAACTATGCGTTCGGACCGGCTACGGTCGGCTTCGTGTACACGCAAACGAACCTGACCCAAGGTTCGGGCATCAATTCCAGCACGGCGGGTGGGCAGACCGTCAACTTCTTCGGCAACAGCGTCCACTTCCAGAACTTCGAATTGAACGGCCGCTACGCTCTGACGCCGGCACTGAGCCTCGCAAGCGCGTACACGTACACGCAAGCCAACTTCGGGTCGGGCTCGATGCCGAAGTGGGGCCAATTCAACCTGCTCGCCGACTACTCCCTGTCCAAGCGGACGGACGTGTACCTGCAGGGCGAATACCAACACGTGATGAACAATCAAGGCCTGAACGGCGAAACGATTGGCGCGATGATCAACAACACCACCAGCGGTGGCGGTGCATCGACGACCAGCAACCAAGTTGCTGTGACGGCTGGCCTGCGTCACCGCTTCTAAGCTGCATAAGCTTCACTGCAGTATTGAAGGCGCCGCTTGCGGCGCCTTTTTTTTGTCTGCTGAAAAGCCCCCGCTGGCCGGCAGCCGCCCCGCGCGCCGTTCTGGAAGGAAGCCAACTTGTGGATCCAGCTCAGCGGCGACGGCTGGATCTACCTCCCGTCCAATTTCCCGCCGCAACAGGCTCGCTACTCGAAGTATCTGGTGTCGAAGTGCAGCAGCGTCCTCAATCAGGTCCAGGCGCTGCTCGTCCTAGTGGAGGCACGGCCGGACGCCGGCTGATACGGACCTAAGGGCCTGATCGTGGCGTCGTTCAGGCCGCCGGCCCGAGCGACGCCAGAAGCCTTATTCGACTACCGGCTACGCCGACGGATAGCGCACGTCGAGCACGTCGATGAGTTGGGGCCCGGCCGGCGTATGCAGCGTCACCGCATCGCCGACCCGGGATTTCAACAGCGCCCGCGCAATGGGCGAAATCCAGCTGACGTGCCCTTGATCGAGGTCGACCTCGTCGACACCGACGATCGTGACCGTATGCGACTCGCCATCCGCCGTCGCATATTCGACTGTCGCACCGAAAAACACCTGATCGATGCTCTCCTGCTTGCTGCTGTCGACCACTTCAGCGAGATCGAGACGCTTCGTCAGAAACCGTATGCGCCGATCGATTTCGCGCAGCCGACGTTTACCATAGATGTAATCGCCATTCTCGGAGCGATCCCCATTCGATGCTGCCCACGACACCAGGCGCACCACCTCGGGCCGCTCGACATCGATCAGATGCAGCAGTTCATCGCGCAGGCGCTTGTGCCCCACGGGCGTGATGTAGTTCTTCGCGCCGGCCGGCATCTCCGGCTGTGCGACGTCGAGATCGTCGTCAGCGTCGTCGCTCGACTCTTTGACAAAGGCTTTGTTCATGATGCAGACCGCAACGGACGTACAAGCATCAAGGTTACACGCGAAAGGCACGACAGGAGAAAAAAGCGCTGATGGCTTCCCTTTTCTCGCGACTTTGCTATAATCCCACTCCTGCGTGCGGCTGTAGCTCAGTTGGATAGAGTACTTGGCTACGAACCAAGGGGTCGTGGGTTCGAATCCTGCCAGCCGCGCCACTCTTTTCAAGAGCCTTCCTGCGAAGGCTCTTTTGTTTCACCGAAGTATCGTTTTGCGTGCGGCTGTAGCTCAGTTGGATAGAGTACTTGGCTACGAACCAAGGGGTCGTGGGTTCGAATCCTGCCAGCCGCGCCACCCATGTTGAAAGGCCTTCCGTTCGGAAGGCCTTTTGTCTTTTCTGCTGCGTTTTTTTGTTTTTTGACGCCGGGGCGCTGAGCTGCGCCGCCGCGAAGCCCGCGCTCCGGGCCCCTCGACGGCACCCGGAAAAGCACGCTAGTAGTCGGCCCGCTCGCGATCGATCCGCATCCCGCCATCGTGACGGTGGTGCCCCTCTTCGCTCGGACGTTCGCGCGCGATACGCATCACATCCGGATTCGTGCGCACACGGCGCATCACGTTCGCCAGGTGGACGCGATCGCTGACCTGAATCACGAAGCGCAGAATCGTCGACTCCTGCGACAGATCCTCATCCATGGCGATGTGGACGATATTGGCGTCGGCGGAGGTGATGTCGGCCGCCACGCGCGCGAACACGCCCTTGGTGTTCTTCACGAGCACCTTCACGGCCACATCGAACAGTCGTCCCGGCTGCGGCGCCCACGCCACGTCGATCCAACGGCCCGGATCGCGACGATGGATCCTCTGAGCAACGCGGCAATCGGTCGTGTGTATTGCCATACCTAAGCCGATGCCGATATAGCCCATGATGTCGTCGCCAGGAATCGGGCGGCAGCACGCCGACAACTGCACCGACATGCCCTCGGTCCCCGTGATGACGACAGGAGGCGCGTGGTGACCCGCGCCCGCATGTTCGGCACGCGGATGCTCGTCGTCGCCGTCCCGGCCGCTCATCAGCACCTCGATGCGCTTGGCCATCACGGCGGCGACGCGCCGGCCGAGCCCGATGTCCGCGAAGATTTCCTGGCGGTTCTTGTTGCCCGTCCACTGAACGAGCTTCTCCCAGACTTCCGGCTCGACATCGGCGAGCGAGAAACCATAGCCTTTGAGGCTCTGGTCGACGAGCCGCTCGCCCAATTGCACCGACTCGTTCAGGCGCATCGTCTTCAGATAATGCCGGATCGCGGATCGCGCCTTGCCGGTGCGCACGAAGCCAAGCCACGCGGGATTCGGCTTCGAGTACGGTGCCGTAATGACTTCGACGATGTCGCCGCTCTTCAACTCCGTGCGCAGCGGCAACAGCTCGTTGTTGATCTTCACCGCGACGCACTGGTTGCCGAGGTCGCTGTGGATCGAGTACGCGAAGTCGAGTGCAGTCGCGCCGCGCGGCAACGCCATGATCTTCGACTTCGGCGTGAACACGTAGACCGCATCTGGGAAGAGATCGATCTTGACGTGCTCGAGGAATTCGCTCGAATCGCCCGCTTCGCTTTGAATGTCGAGCAGCGATTTGAGCCATTGATGTGCGCGCTTCTGAACGTCGTTCAAATCCGCGCCGCCGTTCTTGTACAGCCAGTGCGCGGCAACGCCCGCCTCCGCGATTTCATGCATCTTGCGCGTGCGAACCTGGAATTCGATCGGTGCGCCAAACGGGCCGACGAGCGTCGTATGCAACGACTGATATCCGTTGACCTTCGGAATCGCAATGTAATCCTTGAACTTGCCCGGCACCGGCTTGTAGAGCGCATGCAGCGCGCCGATGCAGGTATAGCATTCGAGCGCGCTGTCGACGACCACGCGGAACCCGTACACGTCGAGCACCTGCGAGAACGACAACTGCTTGTCGCGCATCTTCTTGTAGATGCTGAAGATCGTCTTCTCGCGGCCGGTGACTTCGGCTTCGATTTGCGCGTCCGCAATTGCGCGTTGGACCGATTCGAGAATCTTCCCGACCACTTCGCGCCGGTTGCCACGCGCGGCCTTCACGGCCTTTTCGAGCGTGGCGTAGCGGTACGGATTGAAGTTCGCGAAGCTCAGGTCTTGCAGCTCGCGATAGGTATTGTTCAGCCCGAGCCGGTGCGCGATCGGCGCGTAGATGTCGAGCGTTTCGCGCGCCACGCGGCGGCGCTTCTCGGGCGGCACCGCGCCGAGCGTGCGCATGTTGTGGAGGCGGTCGGCCAGCTTCACGAGAATCACGCGCACGTCGCGCGCCATCGCGAGCAGCATCTTGCGGAAGTTTTCCGCCTGCGCTTCTTCGCGATTGCGAAACTCCATCTTGTCGAGTTTCGACAAACCGTCGACCAGTTCCGCCACCTTTGCGCCGAACCGCTCCGCGAGCTCGGCCTTGGTCACGCCCTGGTCTTCCATGACGTCGTGCAACAGCGCCGCCATGATCGACTGGTCGTCGAGCTTCCAGCCGGCGCAGATTTCCGCGACGGCGACAGGATGAGTGATGTAGGGCTCGCCGCTTTGGCGATATTGGCCGAGGTGGGCTTCGTCGCTGAAATGGAACGCCGCCTTGGCCTCTTTGATCTCCTCCGGGCTCAGGTAGCCGGAGAGTGCCGCCGTGAGCTTCGCAATCGATACGACATCGTGCTTGCGAGGCTGCTCTGGCGTCGCGGTCGGCCCGAACAAATGGCGAAACGATTGTTCGAGGACCGCATCGATGTATTTGCGCGCAGCCGATGGCGCGTCAGCTTCGTGGTCCGTGTCTGCGGAGGCGGACGATGGGGTAATGCTCATATTCGCCTCCGTATCGGTTATGTTGCCGGGCTGCGCTTAGGTTCCACATGGCTGCCAAAGCAAGCCGTGCGTTATACCGGGACCTTCTTGAGCATCTCGAGACCGATCTGGCCGGCCGCGATTTCGCGCAGTGCCACGACGGTGGGTTTGTCGCGGCTTTCGATCTTCGGCGTATGGCCTTGCGCGAGTTGGCGCGCGCGATACGTGGCGGCGAGCGCCAGCTCGAAACGGTTCGGGATTTGTTTCAGACAGTCTTCGACGGTAATGCGAGCCATGTTCGGAAATTCCTTCTCAGTATGTTGCTTATTCTACCTTATGTGCGCAAGCACCCGCCCTCAGTCGGCGTGGGGCAAGTGGATGCCGAGCTCGACGAAAAGCGCCGCGTGCCGCGCGTATTGCGAGCCGAAGCGCAGACGTGTCGCGTCGACGAGGCATTGCAGCTCTGCGAGCGCCTGATCGAAGTGCTCGTTGATCAGCACATACTCGGCTTCCGACGCGTGCGCGATCTCGCTGCCCGCGGCAAGCAGGCGCCGCGTGATCACATTCGGCTCGTCCTGGCCGCGCTTTTTCAAGCGCACTTCGAGCGCTTCGAGCGACGGCGGCAGAATGAAAATCTCGACCGCGTTGCGGAACTGCTTCTTCACCTGCTGCGCGCCTTGCCAGTCGATTTCGAGCAGCACGTCATGGCCGCTTTTCATCTGCTCTTCGATCCAGACGCGCGACGTCGCATAGTAGTTGCCGTGCACTTCCGCACTTTCGAGAAACTCGCCTTGCGCATGGCGCGCGAGGAAATCGTCGACGGTCGTGAAATGGTAGTGCTGGCCGCCCTGCTCGCCGGGGCGCGGCTTGCGCGTCGTGTATGAAATCGACAGGCGGATCGCCGGGTCTTTCGCGAGCAGCGCGTTCACGAGCGTCGACTTGCCGGCGCCCGAGGGCGCGACGACCATGAACAGGTTGCCGGGATAAACGCCGGCATACGGATTGCGCGGCGCCTTGCGCGCGCCGCCGCCCGCGTTCGCTTCGTGCGGTTCTTGAGGTTGATGGGTGTGGTCGGTCATGAGCGTGGTTACTCCAGGTTCTGTACTTGTTCGCGCATCTGTTCGATCAGAAGCTTCAACGTCATCGATGAATCGGCGAGTTCCTTCGCCGCCGCCTTCGAACCCAGCGTGTTCGCTTCGCGGTTCAGCTCCTGCATCATGAAGTCGAGCCGCTTGCCGACCTTGCCGCCCTTCTCGATGACGTGGCGCGTTTCATTCAAATGCGCGGAAAGGCGCGACAGCTCCTCGGCGATATCGATGCGAATGCCGTACATCGTCACTTCCTGACGAATACGCTCGGCGATCTCCTCGCGCGACACGATCGTCGCCGCGGTATCGGGCGCCGCGATGCCGAGCGCTTCCTGCAGGCGCTCGACGATCTTCTGCTGGTGCTTGGCGATCAGCTCCGGCACGAGCGGCGTAATGCGCTGCACGATCGATTCCATCTCGGTGACGTTGTTGAGCAGCATCGCGGCGAGCTGCGCGCCCTCGCGCGCACGCACGTCGATCAGATCGTGAATCGCCTGCTTGCCGCACGCGAGCACCGCGTCGCGCAGATCTTCCGGCGACACGCCGCTCTCGGCGAGCACGCCCGGCCAGCGCAGGATTTCGCCGGTACGCATGCGCTCGGCGTCGGGAAACGATTCGAGCACCGCGCGCTCGAGCGCGGCGAGTTGTTCGAGCGCGGCGCGATTGAGCGAGCCGGCCGTCGTCGCCTGCTCGCTGCGCTGCAGGTTGATGCGAATGTCGACCTTGCCGCGCGAGAGCTTGTTCATCAGCATTTCGCGCAGCGTCGGCTCGCACGCGCGCACGTCTTCGGGCATGCGGAAATTGAGGTCGAGGAAGCGCGAATTCACCGTGCGCAGCTCAACCGAGACGCTCACGCCGCCGGTGCCTGCCGCGGCCGCGAGTTCGCGCGTTGCGCTCGCGTAGCCTGTCATGCTGTAGATCATCGTTCGTCTCTCTGAAGAAAACGCCGGGCCGCCCCAAGTTTTCCGCCCCGCAGGAAGTCCCCTTGGGGGATCGGGGGATCGCCCCCTCGGGGGGCTGTCGCGTAGCGACAGGTCTGGGGGCACTTGAGCTGGGCCGTCGCCGGCTGTTTGGTTGGAGACGCCCGGCGCGTACGAGGCGCAAGGCGTTGAACGCGCATTATCCCATTTTTACCGACCGCGCTTGGTCCAGCCCGGCGCGCGCAAATCGGCGTTGCGCACCGTGCACGGACGCGCGTGCATGCCGGGACCGGCGCCGCCGCGCATCCTCGCAACAGGACGCTTTGGCGCGGCATCGGCGCAATTCGATCAGCGGTAAAATCACGGTTTCCCCTCCCCATCTCCCGACCTATGTCCGACACCATCCAGCGCCCCGGCGGGCGACGCGCCGACGCCTTGCGCAACGTACGCATCACGCGACACTACACGAAGCATGCGGAAGGCTCGGTGCTCGTCGAATTCGGCGACACGAAAGTGATCTGCACGGCGAGCATCGCCGAGCGCGTGCCCGAATTCCTGCGCGACCGCGGTCAAGGATGGCTCACCGCCGAATACGGCATGCTGCCGCGCGCGACGCACACGCGCAGCGACCGCGAAGCCGCGCGCGGCAAGCAGACGGGACGCACACAGGAAATCCAGCGCCTGATCGGGCGCGCGCTGCGCTCGGTGTTCGATCTCGAGAAGCTCGGCCCGCGCACCTTGCACATCGACTGCGACGTGATCCAGGCCGACGGCGGCACGCGCACGGCGAGCATCACCGGCGCGTTCGTCGCCGCGCATGATGCGGTCGCGAAGCTGCTCGCAGCAGGCCGCATCGAGAAGTCGCCGATCACCGACTACGTGGCGGCGATTTCGGTCGGCGTCTACGAAGGCACGCCCGTGCTCGATCTCGACTACGACGAAGATTCACAGTGCGACACCGACATGAACGTCGTGATGACGGGCGACGGCGGCTTCGTCGAAATTCAGGGCACGGCCGAGGGCGTACCGTTTTCGCGCGACGAGATGAACAAACTGCTCGATCTCGCGCAAAGCGGTATTACGCAGTTGATCCAGAAACAGAAGGAAGCGCTGGAGAACCAAAGTGAGTGATCAACTGCACACGCAAGCGGACGCATTCGTGCCCGCGGCTGGCGTGAATGCGCCGCTCAAACGCGTCGTCCTCGCGTCGAACAACGCCGGGAAGCTGCGCGAATTCGCGGCGCTCGCGAGCGCGGCCGGCATCGAGCTGGTCGCTCAAGGCGAGCTGGCCGTATCGGAGGCCGAAGAGCCGCATCCGACGTTCGTCGAAAACGCGCTGGCGAAAGCACGCCACGCCGCGAAATCGACCGGCCTGCCCGCGCTCGCCGACGATTCCGGCCTGTGCGTGCGCGCGTTGCGCGGCGCGCCCGGGGTCTATTCGGCGCGCTACGCTCAGCTTGCCGGCGGCGAAAAGAGCGACGCGGCGAACAACGCGCGCCTCGTCGAGCAGTTGCAGGAGGAAGCCGATCGCCGCGCCTACTACTACTGCGTGCTCGCGCTCGTGCGGCACGCCGACGACCCCGAGCCGCTGATCGCCGAAGGCCGCTGGCACGGCGAAATCCTCGATGCGCCGCGCGGCGCGAACGGCTTCGGCTACGACCCGTACTTCTTCATCCCCAGGCTGAACGCGAGCGCCGCCGAACTCGACCCTGCCGTGAAGAACTCGTGCAGCCACCGCGCGATCGCCTTGCGCGCGCTGCTGGCGCGGCTGTCGGAGGAAAAGTGAGCGCTCAATCGACCGGCGCCGGCGTAATCAAGGCGTTCGTCGCACCGGGCAGCCTCCGCCTGACGTCGCTGCCGCCTCTCGCGCTGTACGTGCATTTCCCGTGGTGCGTGCGCAAGTGCCCATATTGCGATTTCAACTCGCACGAGTGGAAAGGCGAGCGCTTTCCCGAAGACGAGTATCTCGACGCGCTGCGCGCCGATCTCGAGCAGGCGCTGCCGCTCGTTTGGGGACGGCAGGTGCATACGGTGTTCATCGGCGGAGGCACGCCGAGCTTGCTGACCGCGCGCGGGCTCGACCGGCTGCTGTCGGACGTGCGCGCGCTGCTGCCGCTCGACGCCGATGCCGAGATCACGCTCGAGGCCAACCCGGGCACGTTCGAAGCCGAGAAATTCGCGCAGTTCGGCGCGAGCGGCGTGAATCGGCTGTCGGTGGGCATCCAGAGCTTCAACGAGGCGCATCTGAAGGCGCTGGGCCGCATCCACGATACTTCGCAGGCGCACCATGCCGTCGAAATCGCCGCCAAGCATTTCGACAACTTCAACCTCGACCTGATGTTCGCGCTGCCGCAGCAAACGCTCGACGAATGCCGCGCCGATATCGAAACGGCGTTGTCGTTCGCGCCGCCGCACCTGTCGCTGTATCACCTGACGCTCGAGCCGAACACGCTGTTCGCGAAGTTCCCGCCCGCGCTGCCGGACGACGACGCCTCGGCTGACATGCACGACTGGATTCACGAGCGCACCGCGTCGGCGGGCTATGAGCGCTACGAGGTCTCGGCGTACGCGAAGCTGCACCGGCAGTGCAAGCACAACCTCAACTACTGGCGCTTCGGCGATTACCTCGGGATCGGCGCGGGCGCGCATACGAAGCTGTCGTTTCCGAACCGGATCGTGCGGCAGGCCCGCTACAAGCATCCGGCCACCTTCATCGAAGAGGCGCGCGCCGGCACGCCGGTTCAGGAGGAGCATGAAGTCGGCGTGCACGATTTGCCGTTCGAGTTCATGCTGAACGCGCTGCGGCTTGTCGAAGGTTTTCCGGTGCATCGCTTCATCGAGCGCACCGGGCTGCCGATGACGTCGATCGAGCCGGCGCTGCAGGATGCGGAGCGGCGCGGGCTCATCACGCGCGACTACGAAAAGATTGCGCCGACAGCGCTTGGACAGCGCTTCCTCAACGATCTGCAGGCGCTCTTCCTGAAGGGCAAGGGAGAATAAAGGCGCGCTGCGGAGGCCTGCGCGCTGTTTCGCGTTACAATGGCGGCCCTCGGAGGGCTGGCAGAGCGGTTGAATGCACCGGTCTTGAAAACCGGCAAGGCTTTACGGCCTTCGTGGGTTCGAATCCCACGCCCTCCGCCAGATAGCAAGCAAGAACGGGCCTTTCGGCCCGTTTTTCATTTCTACACCCGCCATAGAGCCCGCCACGGGCTCAAGCGCAAAGATCTTATCGGGCAAGACCGCCGTCGATGCCGGCAGCCTCGGCCGCCGTTGGGTCGACGCTACGCAACGCATGCGCGCTTGTCTTCGCGACCTCGCGAGGCGCGACCCCGAGGAGTCGCTTCATCCAGTGCGCCAGGTGGCTTTGATGCGCGAAGCCTGCTTCCAGTGCAACCTGGCTGACACTGAGCCTGCCCTGCAGCAACAATATCTTGGCGCGCTCGACGCGGCGCTGCACCACGTATTGATGTACCGGCACGCCAAGCGTCTCGCGAAACAGCACCTTGAAATACGGCACGCTCAGTTCGGCCAATGCGGCCAGTTCGGTCAGCGTAAGGCGTTGTTCAAGGTTGCTCTCGATGAACTCGATCACCCGCGCCGCCAGTTTCGGTGCAAGCGTACGGCGTCGGTCATCAAGCGCCGACACACCGTCGATCAACCGCACGATCATCGCCGTGCAAAGGCTTTCCGCATACAACGGATCGGACGCGTCGTCGGCCTCGAGTTCCGCGCGCAACGCCCACGCCAGGTGTTGAAAGCGCGGGTCGCGCATCTGGAGTTGCGCGCGAATCTGCGGCTGACTCGGCTTCCGATGCAATTGCTCGAATGTCGTGCGCGCGAACAGCTCGCCTATCCAGATACTGAAAATCGTGCAGGCGGACTCGTCGATCCATTGACCATCGAGTCCGGCCGGTATGACGTCGGCATCACCGTGCGCCTGGACGCGCGCGTAGCGACGTTCGTCGCACATGCAGCGCGCCTTGACGGGGGTACCGACGTGCACGCCGATCCGATGATGCTTCTGCGCGGGAATCCGGTGCATGCCGGCTGAGACGCGCATCAGTTCAGCACCGAAGCCTTTCCAGCCGAGGCTGGCGCTGGAGCGCAGGCTGATGCGGGAACCGGAATGCGGCAACTGAACGGGCGTCTTGGCGTTCATTCCATCCCCTCACGGACGTCGTCGGAAATGCCCGCATTGTGCAACGCTTTTAGGCAATCCGCTTGACGCCACGCGTCCCGCCACACGTCCCGCCACACGTCCCTTATGGCGGCACAAAAGAAAGTCATCCGGATCTGCTCACGACTATCGTTGTCTGCGCACCCGGCAAGCCGCCTGCCCCTATCCTTACGAAAACCAGACCGACCCGGGCCACCAAGGAGTCCAACGTGTTCGTGATATTCGGAGCAACAGGCAATGCAGGACGCGTCACCGCTGCAACCCTTCGAAAGGCAGGCCACGCCGTGCGCGCAGTGGTGCGCAACGATCGACAAGCTGAAAGTCTTGCGGAAATCGGCTGCGAGATCGCGCTGGCCGACCTGACAGCCCCCGCTTCGGTGGCCAAAGCGATAGACGGCGCGCGCGCGGTACAAATCCTCTGTCCGGTGCCAAATGGCGACACCCAGCCTCGCGAAACGATGCGCCAAATGATCGAAGTCGCCGCCGCGGCATTGCGCGCGAATCCGCCGCCTCGGGTACTCGCGCTATCCGACTATGGCGCGGAACTGGAGCACGGCACGGGAATCACGCTGCTCTTTCACCATCTTGAAGCGCAGTTGAAGCCGGCTAAGACGACTCTGACGCTGCTGCGCTCCGCCGAACATATGGAGAACTGGGCGCGCGTGCTGCCGGTCGCACTGGCAACAGGCGTGCTGCCAAGCTTGCATCACCCGCTGACCCGATGCTTTCCGACCGTCGCGGCGCACGACGTGGGACGACTCGCCGCCGAACTCCTGCTCGACGATGCGCGCCACGAGACGCCGCGCGTTGTCAGCATCGAGGGACCACGGCGCGTCAGTGCGCTCGATGTCGCCCGTACGCTGGGTGAAGTGAGTGGCAGCGAAGTTGTCGCGCGTGAACTGCCGCGCAGCGAATGGACCTCCACCTTGCTGCGCAGCGGACTCAGTGCAAACCACGCGCAACTGATCACCGATCTGTACGACGTATTTAACGCGGGTCGGATCGACGTTGAAGACGGCGTCGGCGAAAGGCGTTTCGGCGCGACGGAACTGTCGGAGCTGTTTGCATCGCTCCTGTCGCAAGCCAGCTAGGTTTCGAAATCGCCGGGATGAGCATCACGCTTTAGCAATACAAATTACAGCCCGGGAAAAACGCCCGAATCGCACATTTAACAATTGCACCACCGCGCGATACGCGGACGCCCGCCGCTGCGCCACCCGATACCTTTTCGAGAGACAAGTCTGCAACCTGTCAATGCGGTCAGGTTTTCTCTATGCCGCTTAGCCGCTAAAAACGCATGGCGCATCACGGCGTCCCTCTGTCGAGTGCATCGCCGTTTCGGTCCGCGCTTTTGGCCATCGGGGAGAACCATGAATCAGCTTGATTTGCTTGAATCGAGAATCAAAGAACAGCACAAAAAACTCGCGCGTCATCCGGTATTCGGCGCCATTCGGGACATCGAGGAATTGCGCACGTTCATGGAATGGCACGTGTTCGCGGTGTGGGATTTCATGTCACTCGTCAAACGCCTGCAAGCCGATCTCACAACGGTCGCCGTGCCGTGGAGCGCGCCCCGCAGCGCCGCCGCCGCGCGTCTCATCAACGAGATCGTGCTCGGCGAGGAATCCGACGAGACGCCGCTCGGCTACATGAGCCACTTCGACCTGTACCTGCACGCGATGCGCGACGTCGGCGCGTCGACCGAGCGCATCGAGCACATGGTCTCGCTGCTGCGCTCGGGCTTCACGGTAGCGGCAGCGCTCGCGGCGGTCGATGCGCCTGCGCCCGTGCGGCGCTTCGTCGAGGCCACCCTGTCCGCCTGCGTGAACGGCGAGACGCATCAGGTGCTCGGCAACTTCTTCTATGGCCGCGAAAACGTCATTCCCGACATGTTCCGCGCACTGCTCGATCAATGGCGGATCGACCGCGCGTCGACTCCGCTCCTCGCCTACTACCTCGATCGCCACATCGAAGTCGATTCCGGCGAGCACGGGCCGGCGGCACGCGCGATGATTCGCGAGGCGGCCGGCAGCGATCTCTCGCAACAGACCCGCGCACTCGAAGCCGGACTCGCGGCGATCGACGAACGGCTCGCGCTTTGGGACGGCCTCTTCGCTCATCTCGACAAGGAACGCACGTCCGTCGCGTGACGCGTTTGGGCAACATCGCGGGAAGATTCAAGCCGCCTGATCGACAAAAAAAAAGCGCTCGAGGCGCGTCTGGAGTTAACCGATCGACGAATAGCGGTACCGCTCCGGTTCGCGCGCGCACGCAATGAGAGCGAATGCCGATGCGGCCGGCTGCGCGATTGACTACCCTTCAATCACGCCCTCAACAAGAACGGCAGAGGACCATGATCTCCGAACTCTCTCGCTCTCGCCCCGCACGCACGCGCGGCGCCTGGTGCATTGCCGCGCTCGGTGCCGCGCTTGTCGCATCCGGATGCTCGTTCACGCTTACGCCTCCAGGACAGCCAGCAGCAGCCGCGCTGCCGCCGCCGGCCGCGGTCAACAGCGCAACGCTCGATCAGTACCGCACCGCGGTCGCGCAGCGCATCGCCGAGCGCAATCCGTCGTATGTGCTGCAAGGGACGCCGCAGGCGATGCTGCGCTCGCTCGTCGTCGTCTCGTTCACCATCGACCGCGACGGACGCGTTCTCCAGTCGGCGGTGTTCCGGACCAACGGCGACGACGAAGCCGAGAGCACCGCGCTCGCCGCGCTGCGCCGCGCGTCGCCGCTGCCGCAGCCGCCGACGAAACTGCTCAACGGCCGCGGGCAGTTGGAGCTGTTCGAAGACTGGCTCTTCAACGACAACGGCAAGTTCCAGTTGCGCGAGCTCGCGTCGCCGCAGGCGCAAACGATCGATTGAGACGCGCTGCGTCGACGCAAGCGCGTACGACGGCGCTCGCCTAACCGGCCGCGCGCCGGCGAGTACGGTCGCCGCCCTCGCTGCATCGCGGTAGTATCGAATTCGCCCAATTCGAACAACAGACGCTCAGCAGCAAACGCAAACGGCTGCCGCTTGCCTTCGCCGCAACCCCGGCAAAAGCAAGCGGCAGCCAGATGCTTGCGTCACGACAATGGAGACCCCCATGTCATCGTCGCCGTCATCGCGCGCCGCGGCGTCGGCGCCCGACGCCGCCGCCCAAACCAGCCGCTCGCGCATCATCTTCGCGAGCTTCATCGGCACCGCGATCGAGTTCTACGACTTCTACGTCTATGCGACGGCCGCCGCGCTCGTTATCGGCCCCGTGTTCTTCCCGCACGGTTCGGCCACCGCGCAGGCGCTCTCCGCGTTCGTCACGTTCGGCATTGCGTTCGTCGCGCGGCCGATCGGCTCGTTCCTGTTTGGCCACTTCGGCGACCGCATCGGCCGCAAATCGACGCTCGTCGCGTCGCTGCTCGTGATGGGCATTTCGACGACGCTGATCGGCGTCGTGCCGGGCTATGACGCGATCGGCAGCCTCGCGCCGATCCTGCTGTGCATCCTGCGCTTCGGCCAGGGCATCGGACTGGGCGGCGAATGGGGCGGTGCGGCGCTGCTCGCGACCGAAAACGCGCCCGCCGGCAGGCGCGGCTGGTTCGGGATGTTTCCGCAACTGGGGCCGTCGGTCGGTTTTCTCGCGTCGAACGGGCTCTTCTTCGGCCTCGCGCTCACGCTCTCCGACGCGCAATTCCGCAGCTGGGGCTGGCGCGTGCCGTTCCTCGTGAGCGCGGTGCTCGTCGCGCTCGGGCTCTACGTGCGGCTCAAGATCGCCGAGACGCCCGCGTTCAAGGCGGCCGTCGAGCGGCGGGAGCGCGTGCGGGTGCCGCTCGCTTCGCTCGTCGCGCATCACTGGCGGCCGACCCTGCTCGGCGCGTTCGCGATGGTCGTCTGCTACACGCTCTTCTATATCTCGACGGTGTTCTCGCTGTCGTACGGCGTGTCGACGCTGCACTTCTCGCGCCAGAGCTTTCTCGGCATGCTCTGCTTCGCGGTGGTCTTCATGGCGCTCGCGACGCCGCTCTCCGCCTGGGCCAGCGACCGCTACGGCCGCAAGCCGGTGCTGATCGCCGGCATCGCCGCCGCGATTCTGTCGGGATTCGCGATGGCGCCGCTGCTCGGCAGTGGGTCGATGCCGCTCGTCGCGCTGTTCCTGACGATCGAACTCTTCTTGATGGGCATCACGTTCGCGCCGATGGGTGCGCTCCTGCCGGAGCTGTTCCCGACCCACGTGCGTTATACCGGAGCGGGCGTCGCGTATAACCTCGGCGGGATTTTGGGCGCCTCCGTCGCGCCTTATATCGCGCAGTTGCTCGCCGCACACGGCGGACTCGCCTGGGTCGGCGCGTACGTTTCCGCCGCCGCCGCGCTGAGCCTCGTCGGCGTGCTTTGCATGCGGGAAACGCGCGACGCCAAGCTGATGTAGCCCGCGCTTCGTCAGCGAGTCAGGAGCGCTTCTGCCGGCTCGTCAGCGTTCGCCCCGGCCGCTTCGCTCATCGCCCACGGCACGCGCCGGCACCGCAGCCGGCCGCAGCGGCGCCGACCGGGCGCGCGGCGCTTTCCGGTCGTGTGCGAGCTTTGCGAGCGCCAACAGCAGGCCGATCGCGGCGATATCGCCGAGCAGCCGGAACGGCCACAGCGCGAGCCCATGCGCGAGCCGCGTCGCGGCATCCACGGCAATCGACACCACCGCCCCGCCGACAAAGCACACGACCCCTTGCCTGCCCGCCATGACGACGCCCGGCAGGCGCTCCGCGAGCGTACGCACCCATTGCAGGCGGACGGCTTGCGCGGCAAGCCAAGCCACCGCGACGAAACTGACGATCCTCAGGCTCGCGAGGTTCTGCTTCATGTAGCCCGGCGCGGGCTGCGTATCGACGAACAGCTTGATGAATGCCAGCGTGAGCGCGACGACGAGCGCGAGCGCGGTGAGCCACTGTCCGGTGCGCGACGCCTGAAACGCGTTCGACGCCGGATGCACGCGGCACAGCACGCCGAACACGAACATCAATTGCCAGGCGACCGGATTGAACGCCCAGCCGCCGTCGGCCGGGGCCGGCAACGCGCCCGCGAGCCACGGGCCGCAGAACCACAACGCGAGGCTCGCGAACAACACCGTGGACGGCGTGCGCTCGGCGAGCGGCACGATCGCCGGCACGCTCAACGCAAAGCACACATACATCGGCAACACGGCCGACAGATACGGCTGCTGCTTGAGCAGCGCGACATCTGCCAGCAGGCCTAGCGGATGGTGCAGGAAGCGCGCCCATCCGGTGTCGGCGAGAAACGGCGAATCGACGCGCAACCGCGTCAACGCGGCGCCGGATAGCAGGATCAGCAACGCGGTGAGCAGATACGCGCGGTAGATCTCCCATGCGCGCCGGAGAAAGCGCCGGTTCGCCGCAGGTTTGCCGCGATGAGCCTCGATGCCGGTGTACGCCGCCGCCGACGCGTAGCCGCCGAGAAACACGAACACCTCGGCCGCGTCGCAATACGCGTAGCTGTGCAGCATGACGTGCGAGAGCACGCTGCCGGGGATGTGATCGATGGCGATGACGATCAGCACGAGTCCCCGGAAGAAGTCGATTTCGAGCGAGCGTCTGACGGGCGAATTCATCGGTGGCCACTCCAATTCGGGTCGCGCGGCGCGTGAAATTCCGCGCACCGCGCGACCCTCTATTGGTCCACATCGAGCATCAAAGTTTCGTCAATTTCTTCGATTTTTTTGCCACCGCGGGGACAACCTTTGCGTCTGCCTGCACCGCACGACAAACGAGCAAAGCCACCATCGCTAAGTGGTTTTCCTCTGTTGCGGCGGTTTTTTGCCTGCCTATACTGAACCCGCCAATCAACGAATAAGAAAGGCGCCACGCACCGAAAGGAGGCGTCATGAACTACCCCCACGCTCACTATCGTTCGCTGCCCCCCGAGGGGGCGGATGCCTCCCTTGGGGCGGCCCGGCGGGAGGCATC